>NZ_JAENIM010000047.1:185971-269519 GCF_016595495.1 Persicirhabdus sediminis | reverse complement strand
GCCGATGGTAGTGTGGCGATAGGCCATGTGAGAGTAGGTCGTTGCCAGGTTTATATGCCCTTACTAAGTGAAAGCTTAGTAAGGGCTTTTTTGTGACCCGCTGCGCGGGAGTGATCAGTGGGAATAAGTGATCAGTGAGCAGTGCAAGTACGGCCTGCGGCCTGAAAGTACGGGCTTCGGCCTAAGGTGCGCTCGCAAGCTCGCTGCAGGTACGGCTTGCTGCCTGAAAGAACGGGCTGCGCCCTAAAGTTCGCTGCGCTGCAGGTAGAACGTGCGCTCGCAGGCTCGCTACAGGTGCGAGTACGCCGAGGTTTATAGCTGGGCGAATGGCGTTTTGAGTGCGTGTGCTTTAGCACCGCTCTTAGTTTCATGTTTGGCATCGAGGGTGCGAGTCTAGGCTAGCCTGAGATAAGCCAGTTAATCTGGAAAATCTAGCTAGCTGGACTTAAAATAAGTGAGTTAAGTTGTGTGCTCATGTTTAAAATCATTGATGATTGCCAAATATCACTAAAAATTGCGGGGAAAACAAAATTGTCATCTGCATATTGGCTGATAATCTTCGCATATTATACGAACCAGTGTTTCACCCTATGAGCCAGAATATTGAAAATCATTTGATTGAGGATAGAGAATTTTTGCCGTCTGAAGAATTTCGCAGCAAGGCACGCATCTCGAGCATGGAGCAATATAATGAGATGTACAAAGAGTCTATTGAGCAGCCAGATGTGTTTTGGGCTCGTGAGGCTAATGAGTTGCAGTGGAGTAAGCCGTGGGATGAGGTGCTTGATTGGCAGCCGCCCAATGCCAAGTGGTTTGTAGGTGGTGAGCTGAACGTGGCTGAAAACTGCGTAGATAGGCATGTAGCAGCTGGTCGTGGCGATAAGGCTGCGATTATTTGGGAAGGTGAACCAGGCGATAAGCTGACATTATCTTATAAACAACTGCAGGACGAGGTCTGTAAAATGGCTAATGTGCTGGAGTCTCGTGGTGTGGAAAAAGGCCAGCGGGTATTGATTTACATGCCGATGATTCCTGAAGCGAGTATTGCGATGCTGGCCTGCGCGCGTATTGGAGCCATCCACTCAGTGGTTTTTGGTGGGTTTTCCGCAGAGTCTATTCTCGACCGTCTAGAGGACTGCAAAGCGGAAGCTGTGATCACTGCTGATGGTGGTTGGCGCCGTGGATCTATCGTCCCCTTGAAGGCTAGTGTCGATGCGGCATTGGAAAAATATGCAGGCGTGAAAACTTGCGTGGTAGTCAAGCGCACGGAAAATGAGATTGATATGGTGGCTGGCCGCGATGTCTGGTGGCACGAAATGGCAGCAGTCGCATCTAACGAACACGAAGCTAAATCTTTTGATAGCGAGACTCCGCTGTTTATCCTTTATACTTCGGGCTCCACAGGAAAACCAAAGGGGATTTTACACAGCTCTGGCGGTTACCTCACGGGTGCTTATACTACTTGTAAGTACATCTTTGATATGCGTGAAGAGGATGTTTATTGGTGCACCGCTGATGTGGGCTGGATCACTGGGCACTCCTACATCACCTACGGACCATTAGCGATGGGAGCGACCCAGCTGATGTATGAAGGCGCGCCTAATTTCCCTGACTTTGGTCGTTTCTGGCAAATGATTGAGGCGTATAAAGTGAGCATTTTCTACACGGCACCAACAGCCATCCGTGCCTTCATCAAAGCTGGAGACGCTTTCCCTGAAGCTAATGATTTATCCTCCCTGCGCCTGCTGGGCACCGTGGGTGAGCCAATCAACCCAGAGGCGTGGATGTGGTATTACAATAAAATCGGCGGCGGACGCTGTCCTATCGTCGATACTTGGTGGCAGACTGAAACTGGCGCGATCATGATTGCGCCGCTGCCTGGCTGTACACCGATCAAACCGGGAACCTGTACCCAGCCGTTTTTTGGTGTAGAAGCCGTTATTCTGGATGAAGAAGGTGAGGAAGTAGGCGCCAATGAAGGTGGCCGCTTGATGATTCGCAAGCCGTGGCCGTCAATGCTGAGAGGTATTTACGGTGACCCGCAACGTTTCCAAGAAACTTACTGGAATGATTTTGAGGGAATTTACACCGTGGGAGATGGTGCTCGCCGTGATGAAAAAGGCAACTTCTGGATCGTTGGGCGCCTCGATGATGTGCTCAATGTTTCTGGTCACCGACTCGGCACTGCTGAGGTGGAAAGTGCGCTTGTCGCTCACCCAACTGTAGCTGAAGCTGCCGTAGTTGGTCGTCCGCACGAGATCAAAGGTCAAGCCGTGGTGGCATTTGTCACTCTAAAGCAAGGTATTGAGGCCACAGCTGAGCTGGAAAAAGAGCTCAGAAATCACGTTGGCCAGGTTATTGGAGCCATTGCTAAGCCCGATGAAGTGTACTGCACGCCTGTATTACCAAAAACTCGTTCGGGTAAAATTATGCGACGTTTGTTAAAAGAACTCGTTGCAACAGGGGAAGTTACCGGCAATGTAACCACCTTGGAAGATTTCACTGTAATTGAAGACTTGCAGAAAAAAATAAAATCATAAGACTGGTTGCGTCAGCCCCCTGTAGGACGCTACAGTTTCAGGCTGCATTAGCAAAATGAACGCAACCAAGTATATCATCGCGAGGATTCTTCAGTCCTTTGGCATTTACCGCAAAACCAAGAGGTTGACTGATGCAGGTGAAGAGATTCACCTGCTTAGGCAGGCTGAAGAGTTCCTTGGTGCGCATATTTGGCAGGACGTCGAACATATTGAGCCACTGCACGTTGAATACTGGCGGCTGCGTAAAATGCATGCCGATCAGAAAAAACTGCAGACACAACTGCAAGACGCTGAGGAATACCTAAATTCATCACACGATGATAGGAACTCGATTGTGCATCAAGTTAATGAAGCCTGCCACGACCTTGTGCGCCAGCGTGATCACTTGATCCAAAAGGCCGAAGAACTGGTGCGCAAGCGCGAAGCTATCTACGTAGATGCACAGAAAGTGAAGCGCAGCTACGAGGGCATTCAGATGAAAATCCGCGTGCTTAGAGAAGAGCAAGGCGACAGCGTTGATATCTCAGAAGATTTAGAAAAAATGAAGTCGCTGAAAGTTGAGTTCAGCAAATTCAAAGAGGAGCGCGAATCCTACGGCAGTAAAATCGGCGATGTAGATGCCGAGATTACCTTGCTGGAAGAACGCATCACCGAAGAGCGCAAGCGACTCAGAGCTCAGGCATCGTCAGCCTATCAGAGCATCGGCAAAGCCAACCAAGACATGGCTAGAATTGCCAATGATATCCAGCTGTTGGAAAATGATATGGTCAATGACTACATCGGCGTGGGCAACTACGTTGGGCAAAATTTCTACTCGGATGCGGAAATTGCTAAAATAGCCAAAGAGCATGAAGCATTGATTGTGCAGATGCAGAGCCTGCGTAGCTCGATCGCTCTCAATCACAAACTCGCTGCTAATGCCGACTAATCTAGCTAGCTAGTGGGTGAAGTTGTTAGTAGGTTTTGATGTCATGTATTGCCAGCTAATCAAATATTTGTTTAGTGGGTGGTGAATTCTAATTACAACCTAATGAAAACAGCAATCAAACTAACTATCCTCGCACTGATCGTAACTATTAGCAGCTCATGCTGCTGTCTGTTCGGCTAAGCCAAAGACAATTTAACCGCCGAGCCCCTGTTTTGGATTCACCAAAACAGGGGCTTTTTTGTTTCCATAGAAAGCCAGCTGAGAATCCTTGCAGAACCGTGAATCTGAGGCAGAGTGGAAACATGAATCGCACTGAAATTTTCTCCGCAGGAGCAGCTGTGCTGGCTGGCCTAGCAGTAGTAGTGGCCGTTTGGCCAAAGGATGAGCCAGCTGGTGAGCAACAGACACTCCAGCGCATCCAGCAGCAGGTAGATAAACTGGAACGCAACATCAACCGGCTGGAAGCCCGCATGGGGCAAACATCATATGCCAGTTCTGCAGCCACAGCCGATAACAGCCAGAGCTCACAGTCAATCAATGACAATTCTGCTGGTGGCTCAGTGGCCGATCTAGCAGTACGCCAGAACGAGCTAGAGCAGAGGCTAGAGAGCCTTGGCGTGCTGGCGCATTTTGAAGCGATGAATGCCAAAGTCGACGAAGCCTATCAGAAAGCGCTAGACGAAGAGATGAGCAAAAAAGATAGGCTCGAAGCACTTGCTTTGCTGAAAGAAGAAGGGCGCATTGATGAAGCCGTAGTGAGCTCCATGATGGACCTCTGGGACGGTCTAGCTGATGATAAAAGCACCATGTTCGACCGCTGGATGTTGATGGAAAATCTCCGCGGGGTGAATGATGAAAGATTACGTAACAACCTGCTAGAGGTTCTCGACAACGAGCCTGGGCCAAAGATGACCAGCCAAGTTCTATCCACGCTGGAGCCGATGCTGCCTGATCCAGCTATCAGCGAGTGGCTAAACTACCTCAGTGAAAACTCTACCGAGGCCAGCGTGCAAAAATACGCCAACGAAGTGCTCAGCCGCGCGGCTAACAAAGAATGATAGATTCAAATCAAGCTAGCCCACAATGGAAGATTCAGCCAGCTAGCTGGTTAGCGGACCATGAGCAGATCCTAGCGATCCGCTACGAGGTATTTGTCGATGAACAAAACGTGCCCGTCGAGCTGGAGGTAGATGGTCGCGACGCCTGCTGCCATCATGTATTAGCTTATAGTGGCCACTCAGCCATTGGCACGGGCCGGCTCTTGCCAGACGGTCATATTGGCCGCGTTGCCGTGGTCAAGTCTGCTCGTGGACAAGGTGTCGGCCAAGCCATCATGCTCGCGTTGATAGAGCGCGCCAGCCAGCTGGGAATGGCAGAGATCCATCTCAATGCCCAGCTGTCGGCACTGGAATTCTATGAGAAGTTAGGCTTCGTCGCCCACGGTGAAACCTTCATCGACGCCGGCATCGAGCACCTAGCGATGACGCACCACCGCTAGGGTGGGCTGGGTGGCTTACAAATTTACTTCGCTACAAGTTTTACTAGAGGGTCATTACCACTTTTTTGAATGTGTACGGCGTTGCCTCGGCATTCGATAGAAAATTTCAGCCGCTCTTTGTTGGAGATTAGATCTTTGTTGATTTTGAAATTTACCCATTGCGATTTTTTGGCTCCTTTACGTTGGGCTATCACCTTGTCTCCTTGTTTTAGTCGGATGATTGATGTCGTTGGACTGTACTTGTTTGAGCCAACTTTAAAGCTGAATTCAATATCAGATTTGCTATCAATTGACTCAGTTGAAGGGGCCTTGAAGTCTAGTTCAATTTTGACTTTGTCGTGAATGGGGTAGAAGTCAGCTACACTGATTTTCTTTTCTAATTCAGCATCACTAGTTACCCATTTGAAGTTAGCTAACTCATATTCTTGTTCGGCTGAGTTCGTGGAACTCGCTTTTTTGACAACTGTTGGACTTGAGGGATTTTCTTTTTTCGTACTGACGAGTTTCTTCTGCTGAACCAGTTTTTTATCAGCTGGAATAGGGTAGCTTTCAAGGTGGGACAAGAATGCTGGCTGAGCTGCCACCTCTTCAAGAAGGTTGCCGTAGCCGTCACTGACGCGAACAGCCCAACCTGCATAGCTGTGGCCTGTCCATGTAGACTCTCGGAAACCCTTCCAATTATCGTAAGCAGACTCTCTAGTTAGAACTGTGAGATGCGATTCGGTGACATTGTATGACGAGTCGATCCCGAGAGCTATTTTCTCTCTAGGAGAAATATCGACCATATTAGCTGAGTAGCTGGTTACAAAACGTTTTGCTTTGTTACCCAAAGGGAATCCAAACCAAAAGACCTCAACTAAGTGCCTGGAAGCGTGGCCTCTGTTTTCTATGTCTACGCCAATGACTCTGTACTGGTCTTTGCTCTTTCCGTTCCAATTTATAATTGTAGCTGAACCATCTGTATTGAATTTTCCCCAAGTGTGTGACCAGCGGAACCTTTGTGAGCCCATGGCTATTGTCCGTGCGTATAGTTTGACATCATAGCTCGTCCATTCAGAAATATAGGATTGGTCTGCTGTTGAGAAAAAGTCGGCCTTTACCCAGACACAATCATGGTTTTTATACTGAATTTTGATCTCAGAACTGTCGGGCTTGCGATCTAGCATCTTCGCTTCTATGGACTTGCTACCATCTTTCGATGTCCAAGTTCTATACTCGTCAGCAGTAGAAAAATGGGACAAGAGAAAGAGGAGGGCAATTGCAATTAGCTTTTGATTAAGCATATGTAGAGTTGTTAGTATTCGCTGAATGATGAGTCGATGAAGTAGCTTGTTAGTGACTATTCATCTTCCTCAAACTTGGCGAATTTTGATGCTTGATAGCGTTTTGGTTTGGCGGCTGAGCGCTTGCATTTGGCTATCGTGCGGCTGAGTGTGCGTGATTCTTCGCGGAATTCTTTTGGCATTTGTTGGATTGGCCAAGGCATTCGGTAGCGCCAGTTAGCTCCGCCCACAGTACCTGGGATATTGATGCGCTCAGTGCTGTCTAGCAGGTCGGTGATCATGATGGCTGCGTAGTTTGCTTTGGATTTGAAAAGCGCGCGCAGCATCGCCCATTTGACCAGCTGGTTGTACTTGCCGTAGGCGTGATAGTTTTCTCCAGTGGGCATGCCTGCGAATTCACAGACGAGACGGAGCCCCGCGATTCCGCCGAGGCGCACGTTGCCGTCGGGGCTGTGAGCCATGTCTACCCAGTCGCGCCACATGGCGGGAATGGATGGATGATCATGAGTAGCAAAGGTGGCAAATGAGCACTCTGGGTAATGTTTGCCGCTGAGGCAGTGGCCGTGCCAGTTCATTTCCCAATGGCAAATCTTGAACCCAGCAATGCCTAACTTAGCGAGGTGTGGACGCACGTAGTCTGGCACCATGCCGAGATCTTCGCCGACGACTTCGCTGCCACCAGCTGCTTCTAACACCATTTTGAGATAGCGGTCACCAGCCTTCAGGTTGATAGATCTGTGATATTCTGTGTCGTCGTCGTGGGGGAGGAATTTTGGCAAATACCCACCCGTTAGTTCTTCGGCCTCCTTATGGTCTAGCGGCAGAAATTCATCATTTCTAGATGGATGCCACGGGAATGAAAAGATGCGATAGAACCCGAGGATGTGGTCGATGCGGAAGATGTGGAACACATCCGTTAGTTTCTCGATGCGTCTACGCCACCAGCTGAAATTATCTTCCGCCATGTGATTCCATCGGTAAGCGGGGATGCCCCAGTTCTGTCCCCATTTGCAGGCAAACGGATCGTCTTTGAAGACTGTTTCTGGTGGGGCGCCGCCAAACCACTCGGGCTCGAACCATTGTGGCTCGAAGAAAACATCAGAGCTGTAGTAGGAGATGCCGATAGGGACGTCGCCCATAAGTTTGACGTCTAACTTTGATCCGTAATTGTGTAGGTCTCGCCATTGTGTGTAGGCGTGCCACTGGATCCAGGCGTAGAAAGCGAGCGCTTTGTCGACGACTTCAGGCTCGCTGTCGTGGCGTTTTTTGAGGTAAATTCTCGCTTTGGTAGCGGTATTGTATTCTTCAGGCCATTCGTCCCAGCGCTCGTTGTTTTCGCTGAGGTACATGAGCCAGCGGAAGTCGCAATATTCTTTCAGCCAGACACCTTCTTGTTGGCGGAATTTAGCTAGCTCTTGGTTGTTAGCATCAGCTTTCCAAAATCTCTCAAAACCCTGACGGAGCAGTGCCCATTTGAGATCGCCGACACGTGAGTAGTCTACCAGTTTGGTTTCCGAAGGCGCGTAGCTTTCACCTGCTAGGAGGTCAGCGGCATCTTGTTCCGTGATTTCCGGAATAGCGGCTAGATCTAGCAAGACGGGATCGAGCGCGCACGAGCTGATAGCATTGTACGGGCTACTATCAGCGCCGGTTTCGTTGATAGGCAGTAGCTGGAGGAAGCCAACTTTGTGTTCGGCTGCCCAATCGATGGCTTCACGCAGGGCTGCGGTATCGCCAATTCCTAGCTGGGCGAGTGGGGAGGAATCACTTCTGCGAAGAGAGAATACAGGGATGAGCACGCCCGCGCGGCGAAGTCTGGACAGATCTGACATAACACTATCATTTTCTGACAGCTCAGCCGAAATCTTCAACTTTAAAAGTAGCTAGAGGGCAGGATTATTTGTCATTAACAGTTGAGCTCAGCTCACCTTGATGAAGTTTGGTGGTGAGGATGTCGCCCGAACTAACATCGCTTTCTTTGGTGACTACTTTGCCAGCTGCATCGAGGGTGATAGAGTAACCTCTTGATAGAACTGACTCTGGGCCAAGGGTGCGCAGCATGCCGGCTAGCTGGTTAAGCTTTTTGGCTTTGTTGTCCAGCTGGTGGTCGAGCGCGTTTTTCAGCGATCTGTCTAGCTGGTCGAGTTTTTCGGCACGGCGCAGCATGACTTTCTCTGGGTGGACATGTTCGTGTCGCAGCTGGATTTTTTCTAATCTAGCAGTGAGATGATCGAGATGTTTGTGAGCGGCGGATTCTAGCTGGTCGCGTGAGTTGTCGACTTTTTGAATCGCCTGAGAGAGTAGCCTTTCAGGGTTTTTAGGGATGGCTGTGCGGCGTATGGATGCCAGCTGAGTGTCGTGGTGGCGTAGCTTGTTAGCCACACTGCGGCGCATGGCTTGGCGTAGTACTTCTACTTTATGTCTGAGGTCGGCACCATTAGGTACGGCAATTTCTGCTGCGGCTGATGGAGTGGGCGCTCTGTGGTCAGCTACAAAATCCGCAATGGTAAAATCAATCTCGTGACCAACAGCTGAGATGATAGGGGTGGGGCACGCGTGCATGCAGCGGGCGACAATTTCCTCGTTGAAGTTCCACAGGTCTTCTAACGATCCGCCTCCACGACCGACGATGATGAGGTCAACTTCTGGCAGGTTAAATTTTTCTGGGTTAGACCATTGGTGGATGGCGCGGGCGATGCCACGCTCTGCGCCAGCTCCTTGCACTTGCACTGGGTAGAGAATGGGCTGCACCCATGGGGCGCGGCGGCTGAGTACGTTGAGCATGTCTTGCAGCGCGGCTCCGCTAGGTGAGGTGATGAGGCCGATTTTTTGCGCAAATTTGGGCAGCGGTTTTTTGTGGCTGGCATCAAATAACCCTTCGGCATTGAGCTTTTGTTTGAGCGCTTCAAAGCGTGCTTGCAGATCACCAGCGCCTAACGGCTCGACTTTTTTGATGATCATCTGCAGCTGGCCACGCGCCTCGTAAACAGAAACCTCGCCAAAAACTTTCACCTTGAGGCCATTGTCTGGCTGGACTTTGGCATAGCGAGCATTGCCGCGAAAGAGCACGCAGGAGACCTGAGCACCGTCGTCCTTGAGGGTGAAATAACAATGACCGCTAGCTTGGCGGCGCAGGTTGCTGATTTCACCTTCCACCCAGAGCTCGCCTAGCTCGATTTCGAGCAGGTTGCGCATGCGGCGTACAAGGCGGGTTACGGTGATGGTATTTGGATCGGCGCTCACGTGGCGGATTTTGCCCAAGTCCAGCTGGAAATGACAGCCTGAATTTTCTGCAGATCTCTAGCTGGTAGAGGGCAAAAAAATCGCGCGAGGCATGGGCCGCGCGCGATGAAATAGTTTGATGAATGGTTATGGACCGGCTGTTGAACCAGCGATCTGGACTTCGAGTTTGTAGAAAACCTTATCTTCGCCCTCGGGAACCGCTACGGTGGTGGAGTTCTCCGGCGCGGTGGCTTCTATGTTGCTTTGTTTTAATTGCCAGTCCACCAAGTCAGTAGAGCTGTAGAGCGAGTAGACACGACCGTCTACGCTTGGCCATTTCAGCTGGTGCTCGCTGCCATTGTTTTCCAGCTGGGTATCACTGATGATGAAACGTGAGCTAGGATCGTTAGGGGCTAAGCCGGCAATGTATGAGTCACCGTAGGTGTGGCCGTTAGCGCCGACAGTATCCGCTTGATCCGGTGTATTAGGATCAATGTTGTGCTCTTGGTACCAACTGTCTGGCACGCCGTCGTTGTTGCTATCAGCTTCTAGTTCTGAGTAGCTGAATGAGCTATCAAATACGAGATAGGCAACGTGCTCAACATTGTGCACGCGTTCGTCATCGGTGCCAGATTGTGAGTCTTCATCAACGATTAAGTCGATAGAATTTGCGCCTAATGGTGATGCGCCAAAGAGAGCTGGCCAGCAACCTTCATTTACCTGAATCGCTGACTGGGATAAGATAGCCACTGCGGGTGTTAGTAGGTCATCGTCTAGATCATAGATAAATGGAGGAGATGCATTTTCTATGCCTTTGATGGTTTTATCGCCGATTTTGGCTTCAAAGTTGGCGTCGCCAACGGCTCCACTGCCTGCTTCGAAAACGATGACACCGAGTAATTCATCGGCGCGTGCAGCCCCTGATTGTTTGCCGTTATGTTTGCCTACCTGGCAGTCTTCGAATGTTGGATTATCAGCGCGGTTAGTGCTGGCTCTGGCGATGAAGGTGCTCCATGCATCGCCATTTGTTGTCATGACTTGGCCGAGTACTACTGGGCTGGTGAAGCTGTGCTGGTAGCTGTAGTCATCCACATTATCCCAGTTTCCTTTACCAGCAGTTTGGCTAGATGTGAGAAGTTGGGCTTCTAGCTTGGAGCCATCTGCTAGTGTCCATTGCCCTTCCTCGACGACGATGTAGTGGACTGGGCTGTTGGTGCTGATGGTGCCGCCGTCTGGTTGTTGGAGTTTGGCTTGGAAGCTGCTGGCTGAGGTATTGCGTACGCGCACGATTCTAGCCAGCTCATCGGTACCTGGCAGGGTAGGTGTGCAGACAATGATTGGCGAGCTGTAGGTATTGGTTAGGTTAATGGTGCTCCAGCTGGTTCCTAGCTGGACGACGCCAGTCTCCATCTGCAGGTCTGGTGATAGAGTGTTTGAGACGACGATGGTGGCTGTGTAGGTGTCACCAGTTAGTTCGCCGTCGGTGAAGTTGAATGTGAAACTATCCGTGCCGATGAAGTTGCTATCAGGTGTGAAGGTGAATGATCCATCTGCCTGCAAGTTAGACACCGCGCCTGAGCTTGGGTCGGTGATGATTTGCGGATAGTAGGTGCTTTGCTCGTCTGCGCTGAGGCCGCTGAGTAGGCCCGGGGCGGTGACGTTGAGCGGCACATTTATATCGGTATTGTAGTCTAGGTTTTGGCCGTCTGGGGCGGTTGCTTCTGGGATGAAGACAACTGGTCTGCTCGTGACAGCTAACTCGTCTAGGTAGAGGATTTCTGAGCTGCTTGCATCACTGCGCAGCCTGAGCTGGAATTGATCCGTGAAGATATGATCGATGTTATTGAGGTCGACGCAGAAGCTGTAGTTGAAGCCATTTTGCTGGACGAGCACGTAGTCGATAGATTCGACGACGTCCCAGCTGGTTCCGGTATAATATTCGACGATGACCGCTGAGCTGGTAGTAAAATTAGTGGTTCTGAATAGGCCTTCGTAGCGGATGAATCCTAGCTCGCTGGCGTCGATGGATGGGGTCAGCTGAGCGGAGTTGCCGCCGGTGATTTTTAGACTGCCAGTTCCATTGATCTGGCTGGAGCTGTCGAGGTTGCCGCCAGTCCAGCTGCCGGTATCGGATTCGAAGTCGTCGTTGGCCACAGATGTCCAATCCGCCCAGCCAGTTAGGCGCAGCGAGTCGAGGTAAATTTCTCCTGAGGTATTGCCGCCGAAGTCGACTTTGATGGCAAATTTACACTCTTCTGGTAGCCCGCCATCAGGAGTTTCGAATTCGAGGTTGAAGTAGCTGTAGACGGTTTTTCCGTTGTTGTTAAAATCGCGCAGATCATTTTTATCGAGGGACGATTGGTCGATGCCGGTGAGTTCTAACCACCCGTTAGTTCCGTCATTGTAGAGGAAGGTAATGGCAAAGTCAGCGTCGTTGGCTTTGACGTTGTTAGCGGCAATCATGACGTCCAGCTTGAGCAAGCTGAGATTGCTGGTATTGAGGAAATCGTTAGTTTCCAGCTGGGAAACATCCACATCGCCAGTCACCTTGATAGCGGACTTGCCAGATTGGCTTTCGCCGAGGTCTTCATCGATGGTGTAGTTTCCATCAGAGCTGCCCCAGATGCCCCATTCGCCAGCTGGCTCTAGGATGGTGTAGTCAAAAACCACCCAGTCGTCGTAGGGGTCGTGGTTGATATGACGTGCCTTTTCTGGGATGTTTTTGTTGGCTTTGGTGACTGCTTGCTGCGCCGAAATGTACGCGTTGAGTGTGTCTAGGGTGAAGTTAAAATCATCATCACGTGTCTGATAATACTGGAGGATGAGCTCGTCGTCGGTATCGATCATGGACTGCTCCATAGCTGCTCGCAGTTGGTCGAGCGTGGCGGAGTGGTTGGCATCGTCGATGAGGTTGATTTTACAATCTGGATCCGTGGAGATGTCGTAGAGTTCTTCTACTACACGGTGCTTGAATTTTTGCGCCCAGTCTTGCGCTTCTTGTGAGGAGGCCGCTTCGATGAGCTCCCAGGAAAGTGTGCCGGTGCTGACGGTTGAGACGGAGCTTGTGCCATTGGACCACGGGTTGAAAATGTACAGGAATTGGGTGGTCTGCACGGCGCGCATGCGTGAGTTTGACAGCGATTGTTTGTAAACGTGATCTGGCCAGTTGCTCACGGTTTCGCCTTTGACAATGGGGGCGAATGAGCGACCGTCGAGGCCAGCTGGAATAGGGATCCCTGCCATGTCGCAGAGCGATGGGTAGAGGTCCATTGAGGCGATGACGTGGCTGGTATTTTCCGAATCAGCGGCGGTCACACCTGGCCAGTAAACAAAACATGGCGAGACGGTAGAGTGCTGGTACAGCTGGGTTTTAGCGCCGGGCAGCTCGGTGCCGTGGTCGGAGTAAAAGACAATGATGGTATTGTCCCACGCTTGGCGATCGTCGAGTACGCGCAGCACTTCGCCAATGGAATCATCGGCGCGTTTGACGGTATTGTAGTAGGCGGTCACCTCATCGATGATGCCATAAGTTTCCCCTGGAGCAGTTTGCTCAGCGGTGGTCAGCGTTGGGAACCAGCTTGGGTAGGGGATATCAAATGTTTGCGGCCCCTGGCCATCACCGGCGTCGTATTCATTGCCGGTTGGGGTGTAAATAAAGCTTGGCGCTTCTTCGTTGTCGGTGCCGTCTGGAGCGTTGTCTTGCCAGCCAAACCACGAGACGTGTGGATCGAAGATGTTGAGGTTAAAATACAGCGGTTTGCCGGCATTTTCCGCATCAGTAAATGCTAGATCTAGCGCGGGGTAAATGAGTGACGGGCTTTTGGTGCTGCCGTAGCCACCGTATTCCACATCAAATCCAGTGTACGGATCGAATGGCGACATGTGGCTGTTTTTGCCCATGATGCCGGTGTGGTAGCCAGCCAGCTGGAATGTGTGCGCGATGGTATTTTTGATCTCTTGGTTGCCGGAGCCAACATTGGAAACCGTGTAGATGCCATTTTTATGAGCATACTGGCCGGACTGCATGATATTACGCGATGGCGTGCAGTTGGCGGTCTGAACGTGAGCGTGTTCGAAACGCAGTCCAGAGTGACCAATACGGTCCATATTAGGCGTGATATTAGGAATGGGGTTGCCGTGAATTCCCATGCTTTCGCGGCTCAAATCATCAATGGTGATGAAGAGAACATTCATGGGTGTGTCGGCATGAACGCCAGCGGTCATGGCCAAAGCCACGGCTAGTGTTCCGCCCCGAATCAGCTGGCTGTGCGACCAGCTAGAAAGACGCGTCAATTTGCTCATGTGTGTGAATTTTTTTATTGGTTGGTGTCCACCTATAGAAATTAGGTGGACGACAATATGACGTGTATGACGAGCTAAGGCAATGAATTATATAAGCGTATGAATATCTGTAACTGAATGCAGCTGAGAGGATTTTGGACTTCGGTAGAGCTAAATGCGGCTAGCTGCAGGAGATAACAGCTGCCGTCTGTCAATGGCGGTAAGGTAAACGCGTGTATAAGCAAAAATATGGAGCTGTCGATGTCGACGGCCTCATACAATATTAAATTTAGATGATAATTAAGCCCATTCAGCCCGCTAACGAGCCGGAATGGTTTTGATTTTAAGCTAAGTAGAAGACTGGTTCAGCCCGCTGATTTCTTCTTCTGATGCTCATCTGAGATTAGAGCAATCGGCTATGGTTTTGGCCACGCGTGGAGGTCTTCTTGGCTGATTGGTTTGGCGAGCTTGTCGAATTTGGCGAGCTCTTTTTTCAGCTGCTCTGGAAGAGCTTTACGGTATATGGATTGGCGTGATTATTTTTGCGGGTAAATATTATTTTCTAAAAATTAATTGACGGCTGGAGTTAATTTGCTCAGCGTGAAAAATGTAACTTATTCCGGTTGTAAGATTTGCAGCCGATCGGTCTATTATTTTAATAGTAAATCAACTCTATAATATGAAAATTAAGAAGATCACCGCAACATTAGCGATATCGCTAATCGTAAATTGTTCAGCTCATGCAGCCACCTACCTTGTTGGAGCCTCGGGTCCTGAATCAAGATGGGAAAGCTATTTGGAGGCAACTTTCACAGCAGAATCTCTGGGGGAGATCGTTTATGGTACCTATCTTGGGGGGCCTCCAACTGCAGGTGCGGGCGATGTCGTGATCATGATGGGCTCTGTAAACAGTGGTAAATACGATGATGGGACAGAGACTGACGATTGGAATAATTTGGCAGCTGGTTTATTGAATACATCTGCCTACCTGGTTCGAAATACGCGCTGGGATTGGATGAATACAGAAGTGATGTCGACAGATGAGTTAGCTGCCGGAGCTGAAACATTCGTGAAAAATAGCTCAAGCCCACTTCTCGCTGGGGTTACAGTGACCAATGGTATGGCTAATTTGTTCAACGACGGGGTTGCTACTGGGCAGATTGCAAATAGCGACGTTGGAGCTGGAGATATGGTACTGAATCACGAAGACGCTAATGGCTTCGCTATGCTAACCAGCTGGAGTTCAGGGGATGCCGTGCCAGCTAGAACTGATGAGAGTTTTGGCGGTGATCGTATTTATTTTGGCATGGGCGCTGGGGTCGATAGCCTCACTTCTGATGGTGAGTTGGTGTTGACTAATGCACTTGAACAGCTGGGCTTAGTTGTGATTCCTGAGCCATCTTCGATAAGCATGTTCGCTTTAACTATCGGCGTATTTGTCTGCCGCCGCCGACGCTCCAAATCATAAGTCGTAGCAATACGCGGCTGCAAACCGCCTTTCTTGTGATGGTTTGCCAATTCTAAGTATTCGATGGAGAATAAAAAAGGTGCACTCAGAAAATCTGGGTGCACCTTTTTTTGATTCTTAATAGTAAGGCTTATGGCTTTGGCCACGCGTCGATGTCTTCTTGGCTGATTGGTTTGGCGAGGTTGTCGAATTTGACGAGCTCTTTTTTCAGCTGCTCGGCGATCTCAGGGAACTGAGCGGAGAGATCTGTGGTTTCACCTGGGTCTTTGCTGAGGTCGTAAAGACGTGGTTTGGTATACAGTGAGGAGAAGCGATCATTTGGGTTCGGGCGTGCTGTTGGTGATGGCTCATCCAGCCCTTGTTCTCTGCGGAGTCTGTGGAATTCCCCCCAATCGAGCTCCCATGTCAGCTTCCACTTTCCTTGACGCACGGCGTGGCCATTGCGCCAGCGCCAGCAGAGTGTGCGCTCGCTTATTGGCTCAGATTTGCCGGTGAGAGCTGGCAGCAGGTTGATGCCGTCGTATTCGCGGTCAGTAGGTAGATCAGCGCCAGCTACCGCAGCTAGAGTAGGCATAATGTCTAGGCTGGAAACGATACCTGGAAATTGGTCACCTTCGATTTTTCCTGGCCACAGCCATGTGAATGGCACGCGGATGCCACCTTCTACCACAGCTGCTTTACCACCGCTGTATGGCTCGTTGGTGAATCCATGTTCAAAGAGCTTAGGAATGCCACCATTATCGCTGAGGAAAATGAAGATAGTATTTTCATATTCACCCATATCTTTCACTGCCTGCACTATGCGGCCGATGTTGTTGTCAAAGGCCTTCATCATGCCCACCATTGGGTGTTTGCCCTCTGGGATCAGCTCCTCTGGCGCGTGGAATGGACCGTGTACAGAGTATGGCGCGAAGTAGATGAAAAATGGCTTGGCTGGAGAAACTTCCTTCATCCAGCTGATGGCATCATCGGTGAGGAAATCTGGCTGGTAGGCACCTTTTTCCGTTTCACCTTCTGGCCAATCGACTGGTTTGCCGTCGAACAGGAGACCGTGGTTTGCGCGGTTCCAGTATGGACCACCGCCGCCAGCAAATCCGTACTGGTGGTCAAAGCCACGTTGCAGCGGCTGAAATTCTTCATTCACGCCGAGGTGCCACTTGCCGTAGGTAGCCGTAGCGTAACCATTTTTCTGCAGTAGCTCAGAAATGAATAGCTCATTGGTATCCACGCCGTGCTTTACCGCCTTGGCATGCTCAGTAGGTCCACTGAGAGTTTCGTAGCCAAATCGAGCTTGGTAGCGGCCAGTCATCAGGCCAGCGCGAGATGGAGCACAAACACCGTGAGTAGCGTAGCCATCTGGGCAGAATAAGCCTTGCTCACAGAGCATGTCGATATTGGGTGTGGTGACCTCTTTGTTGCCTGTATAGCTGAGAGCGCCATAGGCCATATCGTCAGCTAGGATGATGATGATGTTTGGCGGTTTTTCTGCCAGAGCTGGCAGGGAAATCGTCAGAAAAATACTAGTGAGTAGTTTTTTAAGCATATTTAGGATGAGCTAGTTTGATGGACTGAGACAGTGGTTGTGCCCATAGATACGCACGCCGCTGTGGTTATTCGTCTGGATAACAAATTTTTTATAAGAAAAACAGCCGTATTCTAGCGAATACGGCTGAGTGGTAAAAATGGATATGGTCATCAGCTGGCACGATCAGCCAGCGCGTGGCTAATTTCTGAAAATCAGATGAGCCATGAGAATAATCACCGGCAAGGTAATCAGCGTGCGGGTGATGAAGATGATGAACAGCTGCCACAGCTTGAGTGGAATCTTGCTGCCCAGGATCAGCGCACCCACTTCTGACAAGTAGATCAGCTGGGTCACGGAGAGCGCGGCGATGACAAAACGAGTCATATCGCTTTCAATAGATCCGCCGGCAATGATAGCTGGCACAAACATGTCGGCAAATCCAACCACCAAGGTGCGTGAGGCCGCCTCAGCTTCTGGCAGACGCATCAGCTCGAGCAGCGGGATGAATGGCTTGCCCAAATAATCAAAGATTGGCGTATTCTCGCTGATCACCAGCGCCACAGTGCCCACCGCCATGATCACAGGCAGCACACCCAGAATCATGTCGCAGACGTTTTGCAGACCTTCTTTCAACTGCGTGCGTACGGAGTTAGCCTTGCTTGCGCGAGTCAGCGCGAGATGCTTGCTCCAGCTGAACAGGCTGTGGCCAGCTGGAATTTTCTCGCGATCAGCGGCTTCAGTAGAGCCGTCGATGAATTCATTTTTAATCAAAGAAAGCGGTGGAATACGTGGTGTAATGATAGCGGCTACAAAGCCAGCCACACACACGGTCAGGTAGAAGGGCACAAACATGTGCTCGAGCCTCACCTCAGCCAGCACCACCAGCGCAAAGGTAATAGAAACCGCAGAGAAGCTCGTCGCTATCACTGCCGCCTCACGTTTGGTGTAAAATTTCTCTTCGTATTGTTTGCTAGTAAGCAGCACACCTACGCTGCCGTCACCTAGCCATGATGCCAAACTATCCACCGTACAGCGGCCAGGTAAACGGAAAACCGGACGCATGATCTTCGTCAGCATGGTGCCGATGAATTCCAGCAATCCGTAATTTAATAACAGCGGCAGCAACATGCCCGCAAAAGTAAACACACACAGCAGCGTCGGCAGCAGGTCGTGCAAAATCAATCCGCCAGTATCCTCGTGGTAAATCGCCGCCGGGCCGACTTCAAAGTAGGCTAGCAAGATGAAGACAAAGCCGAGCATGCGCGTGGCGTACCAGCCGACAGTGACGCGAAACAAGCTAGCCAGAAAGCGATTATTCACCAGCCAGCTCGGTTTGCAAAAGATATAGATAGAGGAGAAAATGGCGCTGATAGAAACCATCAATACAGCCAGCGTCACCGCGTGATCACCCAGCAGAGCGAGCATTGTTTTGGCCAAAACGGCAATAGGAATCGATAGCCCTTCATTATCGCCATCGGTATACGGCACTGGCGCCATAAAAAGAAAAATACCAATCAGAGACGGAATCAGAAAGGTAAGTAGGTGGCGGCGGGTGAACTTGCGAGTTGGTTGGTCAGGTGATTCCATCGTTTCGTTTGGGGCTGGCTGGATTGTCTCGCCAGCACGGTATTTATCATCAGAGCGTTTCAGCATGAGTGATTTGTGTCTTAAAGGGTACATTGACACCAAATTCCTCAGATCTCAAGCTGCGGTGAACTCCGAAACGTATGCGCACCAGCTTAAATCGATAAAGCTCAATCGCTAAAATCAGGCATTTTTGCCAGCCAGCACCGCGCTAAGCAAAAAAATTAGCCAGACTTTCACCGCCTCATGTAGCTGGGAAGTAGCTGGAAGCACCACTACCTAACGATTGCGCTTGAGCGCTAGTTAGCATCGAGAATAGCTTAACGCCATGCACAGCCTAGCCAATCACTCTGCGAGGCTTTGATACAAATACATATCGTCCAGCTGAGACTCAGATTTAAGCTGCGTTAGCGACTCACCAATAAAGTAAATGATGACCGCTAAAATTGGCATCCAGTGGAAAAATTGCCCGTCCGTACGTAGCTCTGCTAGGTAATCAATAACTGCGAGTGCTTTTGTCTCTATATACAGCCAGATGATTATCAAGAAAACCGGCAACATGATGCAGAGCTGTTGGAATTTAGCAAATTTGCCAGCTAGCTCTGTTTTGTTTTCCACTGAATCGATGTCTAGCAAAAAGGCCTTGTTGAGCAGCTGGGAAATGCAAAATAAGACCAGCGGAATGAAAATGTCGTAGCCAGCTAGAAAGGTGATGCCAGCCAGCGCCTCGAGAATTGGACTAACCACTGCCGTGATGCGCATGTTGCGCCGAATCTTCTTAAAGTGCCTATTTGGCACAATAAGTGGAAGTTCCCTAACCGAGCTCATGGTTGGAAATTATAGCGAGCAATAGCAAAGTGTAAAGGATGTCCTGACCCGTACCCATCAGCCAGCAATTCTCTCTTCTCTCTTCACCATTCACTCTTCCTATCTTTCCCATCTGACGGAGCTGAGCTTCCAGCTGGATCCACGTTTAGTCCACTTCAGCTCAGCGGCAAATGCTTCGGTCTGCGATTTGCCATTTTTTCTAACGACCTCAGCGGAGAACTCGGCATTCACGCTGGCTTCTTCTTCGTTGTGAAATTCGACGCTGAGGATTTGGTATTCCAGCTGGCACGATTTCACTCCATAGGAAAATGCTTGCTGGCTGGTGACTAACTTATCTCTATCGTAATCGTTGTTCGCCTCGTAATAAGGAATCAGGATGAGAATGTTATCGTCGAGCAGAGAGGAGAATTTCTGGCTCTGATAGCCGCGCACCACTTGGCCGTCGTCAGCGGCAATGTTGAGCGAGTTTACGAGTTTGTTAGTTTGGCGCTCCAGCACCTTTGCTGGATTAAACCACCAGAAATAGCCAGCGGCTAGCAGTGAAATGACGCTGATGACTAGAATGATTTTTCCTCTCATGCGGATACCATGCCTTGGCTGGCCGACTCTGTCAAAGGCGCAGAATCAGCCAGTGGTTTGGCCTGCGCTCTGGCCTAGATTATTTCAGCACCAAGCCAGGAGGCAGTGATTCGCCGTACAGGCTGGCTTTGTCTGCCTGCTCCATTGGGATGAACTCTCTAACGCGTTGGACTTTCAGCGGCGTCGCTTTTGCCTTATCCAGCTGCTTAGCAATCTTCAGGCGGATTTTTTCATCCACATCGAGGCTGCGGTTGTCCACCACACGGGCTGCTCTGAGGAACAGGTTTTGCAATTCTATCAGCTCGGTTTTTGTCCAGTCGAGATCGCAGAAGGCATCGTACGCTTTGTCGACAAATTCCGGGCTAACCACGGTTTCTTGGCCAGCATACATTGGCGTACGGTTGAGTAGCAAGCTGAGCGAAACCAAATACGGCGCGCAGTATTTGCCATCTCTAGCAAAGGTCTCAGCCTTGCCGAGGAAATTCTCTACCAGCTCAGATTTGATGCTCGGGCTGATGCGCTCAAATGATCCAGCTAACCTAACGAGCTCAGCTGGTGGGTTTTTCTGCAGGCGAAGTTTTTCTATCTCGCGACCGATGATGGCGGTCTGGCGCTCGGCGCTCAGTCCACCGGCAATGCGACGCCAGAGAATGTATTCCTGCAGTTTGATCCCTTTACCTTTGTTAGCTAGACCAGCGTCAAATAGCGGCCAAAGTTCATCGATGCGGTGTGGGTCGAGGTCGGTGCCGTATCCCGGACGTAAGAAAAATCCAGCTAGAATCAACCACGCTTCTTCGTGGTCAGGTGATAGACTGCGGCAGTCCATCGTCTTCACCATGCTTGGCCATAGTGAGCGAATCAATACCCAGTTCCAGTCAGCTTTCGCTAGACCAAAAATCTGCTCTAACTCTTTGAGCAATCGTTGCGCAGTGAGTTTGTCTTTGCGTCCTTTGCCAGCTGGTTTTTGCAGCGCACTTTCTAGGTAGCTAGCGGCTTCATCGATGGCTGATTGCTCAACCCCAGGGTCGACGTCGATAGGCGTATGGTCAGTCTCCGCTTCCAGCTCACCAACGCGTAGGTTAAATTCTAGCGGCCACGTTTGCTCCACTTCTTCGACGGTGGAAATGCACTCGATCTGTAGCAGTCCCAGCTCGTTGAGCTTGGCTCGCAGTTTCACCGGAATGCTATTACCTTCTAACTCTTCAGGTTTGTTGCTCAGTCTAGCAATAGTCTGTAGTGGCGGCAGCTTGTGGTAATCTTTGCCCTTTAGCGCTAACATCTCGCCAGCTGTATGTTTGCTGTGGCGAGTAGAGTAGTAACTGCGAAATTCAATTGGTCGGTTGATGCGCAGCTCGAGCTTGAGACTTTCAATGTCGTAGGCCTGCTCAGGCTCTGCGCCACGCGGTAAAATACAAACCAGCTGAGGTGTGCTGTCTTTTTCTTTGTTCAGCACCTCGAGGTAGACCGAGCGCGCGGCCCCCGCTTCAATGCGCTGGCTACGCTTGTTGAGCACAGACCCGTAGCGCGCCGCACCGCGAGCAACGGCTAGATCTGGCTCTGGGTTAGATAGCATGGTCGGCTGATAGCCATTCTGCCAGCTAGCAATTTGCCCCTGCAGGCGCAGACGTAGTTTTTCTGGATACAGCGAGCCACCATTAAATAATACCGCGTCGATGGCGGGGCGGCCAGCTAGGAACTCAGCTAGATGGCGGGTGATGGCGCTGTCAGCCGCGTATGGCAGCCCCCATTCTTTTAAACCTGCGTCGGCTTGTTGAACTTTGGCGTCAGCTGGACAGTCAGGGAAAAATCCGTCGAGCAGCAAAGTCTCTAACTCGGTGCGTGAGATCTCCGTGCTGATGGTCGACGCCAGCAAGCTGGAGCCTCGTCCCGGCAGCGAAACGGTGAATGCTTCTTCGCCACCGCCGTCTTGGCCGAGCACGTGTTCCTTCAGCTCACGACAGCGTGATGTTAGGAATGACCACTGACTGCCAGAAAGCTGTTGGCCTTCTCCTGCTAGCTTTGGTTCAGCGAGGTGAGCAATGGCTAAGTCGATGTTATCACCACCTAGCAGAATGTGGTCGCTCACCGCGAGGCGTTTGATCACTGGCAGTGCCGCACCAGACTGACGGTTGATTTCAAATAAGCTGAAATCTGAGGTGCCGCCGCCGATGTCGACGACTAAGACGTGATGGTTTTCTCCCGCTTTTGGCTGCTCGGGCAGCTGCTCCCAGAGGTGTTTTGGATCTTGGCTGTACTTTTCCAGCCAGCGGTAAAAGGCTGCTTGTGGCTCTTCTAGCAGGCGCATAGATTCAGGAAATCCAGCCAGCTTAGCAGCTTCTATCGTTAGCCCTTGAGCGACGGCATCAAAGCTAGCTGGCACGGTCACCGTGATCTCCTGCTCGTCAAAACTGAACCCTGCCCCCATGGCAGCAAAGTGGTTATTCCACGCGCCGCGCAGGTAGTTGAGCAACAGCGCAGACGCTTTGATAGGTGAGATTTTTTCCTCGTGATCAATCTCGTCACTGCCCCAAGGGAGGAACTCAGCATTGCGGTCCACACTGTGGTGACATAACCACGACTTAGCAGATAGGGCGACGCGACCCGGTGTTTCACCGGAGCGCTTGCGAGCTAACAATCCTGAAATCCAATCAGCGGAACCATTAGTATCAGCTCCTCCTAGCTGGCTGGCTTCGGCTGCTGTGGGTAGATAGAGAAACGACGGCAGGGTGGTCAGCGATGCCAGCCCGTTGAGGCTGTCCCACTGGGGAATTTCAAAGACCTCGGTGATCGCACCGGGGTCGTCGAGGCGAACAAATGAAAGTGCGCAGTTGCTGGTGCCGAGGTCGATGCCGATAGAAAATTTTGCCATGTCAGAGGAAGTAAATTCGCCAGATTCTCTAGCCGTATGCCCGCAATGTCAAATGGGGAAAATAGCGACTTGGTAATCTAGGTCCATTGGCCGAAGAAGGCGCGAAAATATAATGAATAATGGGGATAGAAAAATCTGTTAATTAGCAAATGCTTGCATCAAAACTGATGTATGAACTTTCCCAAAGTAGTGTGGGTTAGCTTATTGGCTACCATAGGATATGCAGTGCTTCATTTTTATACTGCGGATCAATATTATCAGGCAGGTTTACAAATTAAGAGTTTGATTGCTGGAAATGCCATTTATGGGGACCTACTTAAATTCTGTTTTTTTATAGTTATGTTAGTATGCTGGTTTGTTGGCTTGTTTCGTGTTTTTACTCAAAAGAAATACCAGCCAGCTGTGATTTGTACTGTGATGTTAGCGATCTCTCTTGGGATGAAATACATACCTGTGCCGACATATTTTGATGGCATCGAGCAGGCGGTCGCTGAAAATGACCAAGCTTTTTATCAGGCCTTAAGAGAGGAAGTTCTTTTAGCTGACCAGACTGTTGATAAGTCTTCAAGCAGGCATGACGAGATAACAATGCCAGCTGAAATTTATGAAAAATATCCACGGCTAGGTGAGCTATTTCCTGATCACTATTCTTTCGAACAAGAAGATGTTCGATACAAAATAGAGGACGATGCTTTAAATATATTCCGTGGGAATGGTTTGGTAGGGCATCATGGGGTGAGGATTTATAAAGCCCCAAAAGCTGACCCATATGAAGGCGTGAGCGAATACATAGGATCCTTCAGAAAGGTTTATCCTACAGTCTATACTTATTGCCGCTCATATTAATAGAGCAAACTAGGCCCACCGTCGTGAGCCTAGCTTAAAAGGAGGAGTTTTAAGTGGCTGACTTAGTCCATTCTAACTTGCAGCTCAACTTTCCAACGCTGATCGCTCTTGCTATGCTTGAGCCACAGCTCTAGCTGGCCAAGCTCGGTGACCACGGCATTGATGACCACAGGAATTGGCTGACCTTCTGGGAACCCTTCAGCTGCCGTTAGGGTGGCTTCTAGGCGGCTGGTTTCGTCGAGTTCTCGCTCGGCGTTAGGTAGAATCTCACCCGCTTGGTCGCCACTGCGGATCTCCGATGAGAAGAAGCGGAAGTGGGATGGTTTACCGGTAAGCAGGCCAAATTCTTTTTGATCGATAAGCACCTCGGTGCCTTCTTCCATGCCTTGTGGCACGACGCAGAGTGCTTTGACTGGCGGCTTGAATCCAGGCACAGCTGGCATGGATGATTCGAGGCCGATGTAGTAGGAACGAGCAGTGCCTGATTTGATGCGCAGTCCTTCGCCAGTGGTGCGGTTGCGACCGTAGTATGAGGCTCCGCGAGCCACAGCGAGATCTGGTTCGTATCCTTGCAGCTCTCTAACTTCGCTGCCACCAGACCATGAGCTGAGTAGCTCTAGCACGCGGCGGCGCACGGGTTCAGCTTTGAATACACCACCATTAAAGAGGATGGCGTTAGGCTTGAGGAATGATCCCGCTAGCGCATCGTCTGAGCCAACTAGCTGGCGCAGATCTTCGCTGGCGAGCACGTTTTGCAAGCTACGAGTTAGGAATCTAGCAATATGCTTGCTGATCACTGGATCGCTGGCGTATGGCAGACCAAATTCTTGCAGCGCGGCGGCATTGCCTTCAGCTGGAAGATCGTCAGCTGAGGTGATAGGGAAGAATCCTTCGACCACAACGGCCTCTAGCGTAGCGCGGTTGAGGCTGGTGGAGATAGTGCCGGCAAACAAGCTGGAGCCACGTGAAGGAATGCTGATAGGAACTTCGTCTACTGAGCTATCTGCAAACAGTCTAACTTTAGCCTGACGGGCGGCGTGAATGAGCGAGAGGAACTGCCAGTCGTCTAGATCAGTCCCTTCGGCATCCAGCTGGGCGCGCATGGTGTAAGCCAGCGCGAGGTCCATGTTGTCACCGCCGAGCAGCAAGTGCTCGCCCACACTGATGCGTTCGACAGCTAAGTTGCCCTCGTGCTCGCTAACAGCAATGAGTGAAAAGTCAGCAGTACCACCGCCGATGTCGCAGACGAGGATGATGTCGCCAGCGGAAACTTGCTTGCGCCAGTCGTTGCCTGATTGAGCTGTCCACGCGTAGAAGGCTGCTTGCGGCTCTTCTAGCAGGGTGACGTTGTGCAGGCCAGCTGCCTCAGCTGCTTCGGCCGTTAGGTTGCGCGCTACTTCATCAAAGGAGGCTGGCACGGTGAGTACTACCTGGCCGTCAGCTAGATTCCAGTGGCGGTCAAGGCAGGCTTCGCTGTGCAGGAATGATTCCTTGATGTGCTGGAGGTAGGCCGCGGTGCAGTCGTAGGCTGAAAGCTTAGGCTCATCGATTTCTGAGTTCCACGGCAGTACTGGCTGGCGGGCGTCGATGTGGTCGTTAGATAGCCACGATTTTGCAGAGGTGATCAGCCTATCAGGAATGAGCGCGCCGTGGTTGTGGGCGAACTCACCAATAATATGGCTGGCATTTTGCTGCTGCCACGGGAGCTGGATAGCTTCCGCTGGAAATTCAGACGCGTTGGGGATATAGAGCGCGGATGGTAGACCGAGCTTTTCGCTGATCTGGTTAGGAGCAACAATCTGGCTGAGCTCGACAATGTGGCATTGGTCGTTGCTGAGGTCTGTGAGCGCGGCGGCGCTGTTGCTGGTACCGAGGTCGATACCTAGGGTAAACTTGGTGTCCATGGTGCTGGATGTATGGGGTGTTAGTTGATTTCCACTTCAGCTGGAGTGATCGCTGCTAGTTTGTCGCTATCAGCATTGAGGGCGCGTGGGAGTTTGACTTTGTTAGTCTTCCACCCTTTGTGCACGAGCTTGCCATTGAATGGTGCTTCGCCGCTGAGTTTGCCAACGAGGCGGAATTCATCGGCCGCATAGCCAGCTGGCACCGTGATCGCCTGACCTTCGACGGTTTCGCTAACGGGTACGATTTCAAAATGCTCGTGCAGGGCGGCTTTGCACCCCTGATGAACGATACGAGCGGCGGCGCCGACTTGACCGTCCTGATAGGCGGTGATGTCGTCCATGAGGAAATCAATCAGGCGACCTTTTTCCTGCATGATGCCTAGCAGAGTGATGACTTCGCTGTGGTCGTCGGCTTTAGCTGGCGCTGCTTTTGGAGCAGCAGGTTTTACGGCTTCGACTTCAGCTGGTTTGATCTCAGCTGGAGCAGCGGCTGGTTTGGCAGTGAAGATGCCTGCGGTGGTGATCAGCGCGAGCGCAAGTGCGATGCCTGCAATGGCGACGGATTGGTCGCTGAGGGCTGGAACAAACAGAAGCGCAATGGCTACAAGCAGAAGGACTGCGGCGATTTTGGTATAAGCTTTCATGGTGAAATGGTTGTTAGTAAATTCTCGGAGCTCGGTAGCTCCGCTGAGCAGACAACATTGGCTGATGCCTGTAGCGTCTTCATAACCTCAAATCGCCAGAAAACAAGACCTTAGCACGGCATTTTTAGGAGAAATAGGATAGAGCGGGTGGATGGAGATCAGCTATTTAGCCTTTAAGTCTAGCTATGGTTAAAAGTCAGCCATGGGCGTATGCTGGATGGCAAGTTGACAAGTTGTCATGTTTGGCGTATGACTATGATTATGAAGACGATGACGGTAGCGAATTTGAAGGCACAGTTTTCTGAAGTGCTAGATGCCGTGCGCCTTGGTGAGGAGGTTGTTATTGAGTTTGGTAAAATGCACGAGAAGGTGGGCGTGATTGTCCCCTATGACAAGTACTACCAAGCTGAGCGCCAGCTAGGGGTGCTAGACAAGGTCGCTAGTGTCGAAATTAATGATGATTTTAAGATGACTGACGATGAGCTGCTAGGCTTATGAATATTCTTCTAGATACTCATTTTATTTTGTGGGTCTTGGCCGACAGTCAAAGGCTGAATTCAGCTGAGCGAGCTGCGTTGCTTGATAGAGATAATAACGTGTATTGTAGCTCGATTTCCTTCTTTGAAATCAGTCTGAAATTTTCATTGGGCAAACTTAGGCTACAAGGCGTGCAGCCAGATCAGTTACCTGGTTTGATGAAATCAGCGGGTTTTCTGATTCAAGAATCGGATGCTGATATTTACGCTAGTTTCTATCAGTTGGAGCGTGGTGAACATAAGGATCCTTTTGACAGGTTGTTAATCTGGCAAGCTATTCAGAATGACTTTGTTCTCATGTCGAGAGACCGTTCCTTTTCTCGTTATGCCTCAGCTGGATTAAAGCTATTCTAATTGTCTTTATCTTTGCCCCATTGCCATTTTGGTTTTTCACCTTTGAGGAAACAAAGCGCGATGAGGGCAATAGTCCAGCCGGCGACGTAGCAGAGGAAGTTAGTTTGGCTGAGCGCAATGCCGGTGAAGTTGAAAACTTGGCGGTAGCCGATGATAGCAAAAATGAATGTTAGGGTGCTGACCCACCCTTGCCAGTTAGCTGGAGTCCACCCCCATCCATAGGTTTTGCGTTTGAACCAATAATGTTTTTCTGCGGACATGATAGAGATTATTATCTCCCTCACCATTAGACTGCAATGGTTTTTGTTGATAGGTGTTGTGAGGTGCTTAGGCTTGTGATTCCGCGTGGGGTTTAAGTATTGGTGAAGCTGGAGTGGATGAGTTTTTATCTGGCAGCGAGCTTGTAACAGGCTGGCAATGCCGGAGGCATTAAAGATTGTAGCCGCGGGTCAACGAGCTCAGCGAGTGCAACCCGTGGTTAGGTTGGCCCCGCCTTGGTCTGCCGAAGGCAGAATGGATGAGTGAGATGGCTGAGGGATCAAGGAAGGTATTTTGGTTTGTAGGTGATGCCCATTTTCTTCAGCAGTTGTTCTAGCTCTTCTTTGAAACTGATTTTTGTATGATGATCTTCTTGGTTTTGGATGTAGCGGCTAATGGTTGGTCGCTGGCTGGAGCTAACCGAAAAGGCTCCGTATCCTTGTTGCCACTCAAATTCACTGATCTTAATGGTTTGATGTACCCAGACCGAGGATCCACGTTTGAGCTCTCTCATAAAATCTTGTATGCGGTGGCTTTGTTTGAGATGGACTAACAAATGAACATGATCTTTTACGCCGCCAACCGATTCGGCTACTCCGTCCAACTGGCGAACCATACCGCCTAGGTATTGATGAAATCGGTCTCGCCATTCAATTTCTATCCACGGCGTGCGGTTTTTTGTACCGAAGACTAGGTGGTAGTGCAAATCTGTGTAGCTAGACATAGATCTAAATTATCTCATTTTCGACACCTATCAAATTTCCATTCTGCCTTCGGCAGACCTATCACTGGCTGGCTAACCACGAGTTGCGCTCGCTGGACTCGCTTACCCGCGGCTAAAGTCTTTTCATGCCTCCGGCATGGAGGGGGAGCGTGGGGGCTAGCATGGACTTTCTTTTCATGTCTCAGGCATGAGAGGTGAGGGTTTACGTGGGAGCGTCATCCTATTAGCGGCATGGTTCCATTCTGCCTCCGGCAGACCTATCACTGGCTGGCTAACCACGGGTTGCGCTCGCTGGGCTCGCTTACCCGTGGCTAAAGTCTTTTCATGCCTCCGGCATGGGATGGTAGGGAGGAGCTAGCATGAACTTTCTGTTCATGCCTCCGGCATGGGAGGTGAATTTTACTGATGAGATGTTTTTGTTGATAGGTGTTGTGGACTAGTTGATGTTTTGTTATTTGTTGGGGATGAGAGTTTTAGTGTGTTTGTTAGCTAGTGTGGTGATGGTTTCGTGTGAACGACATGAGGCGAAGTCGAGCGACGGTGGTGGTGAGCTGAGCGCGGAGGAATTGCTAACTGCGATGGGGGGAAGTTATTTTCGTATTAGCATTCCTGGCAATTTTCGTTATGACGAAAATGATCCAGAGCATAGCGATGGTCTGGCGCTATATTTGATCAAAGGTAGCGATCGCCATCTGGTTGTGGGTTGTTTAAAAATGGTAGAGCCGCTGAGTGAGGTTGCGGTTTACTCGTTTCCGCAAGCCGACGAGCAGCAGCGCTATGTGATTAGCTCTGGTAGCGCAAAGCTAGCTGGGTCTGCCAGCCAATTTAAGATCGTGGGGCGAGCTCATAGCGGGCCTCTTAAGGAAGGTTCGCCGTATGAGTTAGGTGATGTGCTGCAGACGGTGAAGGTGGAGGATACTGCTGGTGCGGTTGTCGAATATCAGCTGGTGCTAGATAAACCCTAGTCGAGAGGGAGATGTGTGGAATCCAGCTGGCTGGAGGCAAGGCTTGTTGATTGGGGGGAGCTGTGTAAGCTGGCGGGGCGATTTTTTATTATGGCTCACCCACTTCAGTCTAATCACAAGTTGTTCTACCAGATCCTTCGCTGGTGTTTGATGATTGTGCCTGTGGCGGTGGTTGTGGGTAGTTTGAATGCCTTTTTTTTATGGGTGTTAGCTGAGGCGACAGCGAGCCGCGTGGCGCATCCATGGTTATTGTATTTGTTGCCGGTGGCGGGATTGGTGATTGTTTATCTTTACCGTCAGCTGGGAAAAAACTCAGAGGCTGGCAATAATTTGATCATGGACGAGATCCATGAGCCGGGGGCGGGAGTGCCAGCTAGGATGGGTCCGTTAGTTTTGCTAACTACGGTGATCACGCATTTATTTGGTGGTTCAGCTGGTCGCGAAGGCACGGCTGTGCAGATTGGTGGTGCGGCGACGGACACGATGGCGCGGTGGTTTAAGCTGCATGACGAAGATAGGAAGTTGATGCTAACAGCTGGGGTGGCGGCTGGCTTCGGTGCGGTTTTTGGCACGCCTCTGACGGGGGCGATATTTGCGCTGGAGGTTTTGGCGATTGGTCGGATTAAATACAACGCGATCATTCCAGCGCTGTTAGCGGCGATTCTAGCTGACGTGGTATGTTCGGCTTGGGGCGCGCATCATACCCATTACCGGATAGATTTTCTCGAATCTGCGGTTTTATTTAGCCACGAGGTGAAAGTGGATTTGCTATTGCTGGGCAAGGTGGCTGGGGCGGGGATTTTATTTGGTCTGGCTGGATATTTATTTGGCGAGCTAACACACTCGCTGAAAGACCTCTTCAAGGTAACTACAAAGAACCCATACGTGACGGTGGTTGTAGGTGGGATATTGGTGATTTTATTGGTCCAGCTGATAGGCAACCGCGACTACATTGGCCTGGGAGTGTATGCCACGCGCGATGGTGGTGTTAGTATTTTAAGTGCCTTTCAGCCGGGTGGTGCTGAGTGGTATAGCTGGTTTTTGAAATTGCTGCTCACGGCGATCACGCTAGCAGCTGGCTTCAAGGGAGGAGAGGTGACGCCCTTGTTTTTTGTTGGGGCGACTTTAGGCAATACGCTGGCTTGGGTATTTGGCGCGCCGGTAGATTTATTTGCGGCGATTGGTTTTCTAGCGGTATTTGCGGCGGCAACCAATACGCCGCTGGCTTGTACGATTATGGGGGTGGAGTTGTTTGGTGCCGAGCACATGCTGTACTTTGCGGTCGCTTGTTTTGTTGCCTATTATTTCAGCGGTCACACGGGCATTTACAGCTCGCAGCGGGTGGCGGTGCCCAAGTTGTTTGATCTACGAGGTGGCGCGGAAATTCCACACAAGTTAGGTGAGCTGCGCGAGACGCATTCTTCATTGCTGAAGTCCTGGCTGAAGCGCTGGCGCAGCTGATTGATAGGGTTTGCTGTTAGCCTAGTGGGCTAGCTGAGTTTTATTGCGATGGTAAAATGGTATTATTTGGGTGAGCTGGAGCCACCGTTAGCATCCATGAAGTTGCGAATTTCTTCGTTAGCGCGCTCTTTGCGCTCTTGATTTTTGCTAGATGGACGGCCCGCGGCGTCGAGTTTGCTCATACTGTCGTAGCCTTCAGGGGTGGTGGCTGTTGGAGCGTCTGAAGGTGCGGCAAAGATCATGGGATCTTCGTTAGCAATGTCTTTCATGCGCTGAGCATGTTCGTCAGGGGCGTTGAGGCTTTGCATGAAGAAGTAGCCAGCGATGGCTAGACCTGCAGCCATGATGCCCCACATGACGATGTTGCCAGCATTGCTAGGTTTGGCCTGTCGGTATGTAGGATAGGCGCCTGCTAGTGGCGTGGTGATTTGAGCTGACTGCGCTGGCGGGGTGATGGTGGTTGTTGGCGTGATAGGCGCATTGAACCGTGCCAGCGGGTTGTCAGTAGGTTTGTCGTCCCAGTTAACAAGGATGTCCTCCAAGTCTTCAGCCATCTTTTTAGCGCTCTTGTAGCGCTTGCTAGGGTCTGGGTGGGCTGATTTGTAGATGATGGAATCAAAGCGCCTATCCGTATCGTTATCTTCAGAGGCGGCGATGAATGGCTCTTCTGGGACATGGCCAGTTAGGAGCTCGTAGAGCATGACGCCAACTGAGTAGATGTCTGAACGTTGGTCGACTTTGTCTGGGTGATTGACGACTTCTGGCGCGGTGTAATGCTCGGTACCAAAGATCACGCCGGAGGTTTGCTTTTCTCCTAAGGGTTTGGCTAGACCAAAGTCAACGACCTTGGGTTGCGCCTCACTATCGATGAGGATGTTAGCTGGTTTGATGTCACGGTGTAGTGTGCCTACTTCGTGGGCGTGTGCTAGGCCGTGGCAAATTTCCGCAATGATCTTAGCAGCTTGGAGTTGGTCGACGGCCTTTCCGCTGGCTAGCTCGTAGAGGTTTTTGCCGGGCACATACTCCATGATGATGAAGAGCATGTCGTCGATGCGACCGAAGTCGTAGATGCCAACGAGGTTGCCGTGGTTGAGCCGAGCTAGTGATTTGGCTTCGGTTTCAAATGAAGCGAGGTAATTTTTATCCTGAGCAAATTCCTTAGGCAGGATTTTGATGCAAACTTTGCGGTCTAATGAAGTTTGCTTTGCTAGATAAACAGCACCCATGCCTCCTTTGGCGATGAACCTAATGATTTCATGGCCAGGAAAGTGTTGGTTTAGTTCTTCAGGACTTGGTGGGGTGAAGTGAATGTCTTCCGTTTCGAACATAGGAGATTGAGTCTGTGATATAAGCTAGGGCAGCCGTTCTGCGATGGCAATTCTCAATCTAATGAATGTTCAGACTTTGTTTGGAGGTGCTGAAACTCAATGGTGTGCGGCGACCGATATTTCTATCAAATCTCGCGGTGAAATAAAAATCCCGAGCTGGCGTCAGCTCGGGATCGTTTTAGTTTGGGGCTTGGTTGATATTTATAATCTAGCTAAGCTCTGCTAGAATATCGTTTAATGTGCTGCTAGGGCGCATTGCTTTGTCGGTGATTGAGCAGTCAGGCTTGTAGTAGCCATTGAGCTCGACTGCGACGCCTTGCACGTCGTTGAGTTGTTTGATGATAGTTTCTTCGTTGGCGGCCAATTTCTCAGCGATAGGGCCAAATGTAGCTTTCAGGTCAGCATCGGCATCTTGAGCGGCGAGCGCTTGAGCCCAGTACAGGCACAGGTAGAAGTGGCTGCCGCGGTTGTCGAGTTCGCCGACTTTGCGTGATGGTGACTTATCGTTGAGCAGGAACTGGCCAGTAGCGGCGTCGAGTGTTTCTGAGAGAACTTTGGCTTTTGGGTTAGCAAAGTTTTCTGCGAGGTGCTCGTAGGAAACCGCGAGGGCGAGGAACTCACCGAGTGAATCCCAGCGCAGGTGGTTTTCTTTAGTGAACTGTTGGACGTGCTTAGGAGCTGATCCGCCAGCACCAGTTTCGAACAGACCGCCACCGTTCATTAGAGGAACGATAGAGAGCATTTTGGCGCTGGTGCCAAGCTCGAGGATTGGGAACAGATCGGTGAGGTAATCACGCAGCACGTTGCCAGTTACGGAGATAGTATCTTCACCACGCTTGATGCGCTCCATGGAGAATAGAGTGGCTTCTACTGGTGACATGATGTGCAGCTCGAGGCCGTCGGTATCGTGTTCGCCGAGGTATTCGCCAACTTTAGCGATGAGCTGAGCGTCGTGAGCGCGGTCTTCGTCTAACCAGAATACGGCTGGTGATCCAGTGGCGCGAGCGCGGTTAACGGCAAGTTTCACCCAGTCGCGGATTGGAGCGTCTTTGACCTGACAGGCACGCCAGATGTCGCCTTCTTCCACAGCGTGCTCGGTGAGCACATTGCCAGCGGCGTCGACGATGCGAACGGTGCCGTTAGCTGGGACTTCGAATGTCTTATCGTGCGAGCCGTACTCTTCGGCTTTCTGCGCCATGAGGCCAACGTTAGGCACGGTGCCCATCGTTGTTGGGTCGAATGCGCCATTAGCTTTACAGAAATCGATAGTGGCTTGGTAGACGCCAGCGTAGCTGTTGTCAGGGATGACGGCTAGGGTGTCCTGAGTTTTGCCGTCGTTATTCCACATTTTACCAGAGTTGCGGATCATGGCTGGCATGGAGGCATCGATGATGATGTCACTAGGCACGTGCAGGTTGGTGATGCCTTTATCGGAGTCGACCATAGCGAGTGCTGGGCCGTTAGCGATGCATGCTTGGATGTCAGCTTCGATCTCAGCGCGCTGCTCAGCTGGCAGTGATTGGATTTTGCTAACAACGTCACCAAAACCATTTTTCACATCCACACCGAGTGAGTCAAACAGCTCGGCGTATTTGTTGAAGAGGTCTTTGAAAAATACCTTCACCGCGTGGCCGAAGATGATTGGGTCTGAGACCTTCATCATGGTGGCTTTCATGTGCAGTGAGAAAAGTACGTCTTGTTCTTTGGCCGCAGCTACTTGCTCTTCGAGGAAGGCAACCAGTGCATTTTTGCTCATCACGGTGGCATCGATGATCTCGCCAGCTAGCAGTGGTGCAGCGCCTTTGAGTTCAGTCTTGGTGCCGTCAGCCGCTTCGTGTTCGATGGTGAATGTAGTGGCTTCCTCGATAGTTACTGACTGCTCGTTAGAGAAGAAATCACCAGCTGGCATGTGCGCCACGGTAGACTTGGAGTCAGCTGACCACGCACCCATTGAGTGTGGGTTATTTTTGGCGTAGGCTTTAACGGCGTTAGGAGCACGGCGATCTGAGTTACCTTCGCGCAGCACTGGGTTCACAGCAGATCCTTTGATCTTGTCGTAGCGGCTTTGGATTTCTTTTTCCTGCTCGTTAGCTGGCTCTTCAGGATAATCTGGCAGCGCGTACCCTTGAGATTGCAGCTCTTTGATAGCGGCGATCAGCTGAGGAATAGATGCGGAGATGTTTGGCAGTTTGATGATGTTAGCCTCTGGTGTTTTGGCTAGTTCACCGAGCTCGGTGAGTGCGTCACCAATGCGCTGGTCTTCGCTGAGAAATTCTGGGAAATTGGCAATGAGGCGGCCGGAAAGTGAGATGTCGCGAGTTTCAATCTCTACCTCAGCTGGCTTGGAAAATGCCTCGATGATAGGGAGAAATGAATGGGTGGCGAGAGCCGGTGCTTCATCTGTGTAGGTGTAGATGATTTTTGGTGTATCCTTACTCATAATTAATTTAAAGCTAGTAGGTGAGAGTGGTGCCCTGCCATTGCCGATGGTGCAAGGGTGGTTGGGCGCGGTTGAAATTTGATCTCAGGCAATGGCTCAACGAGATCTAGCTTCATTGTCAACAGGGGTGTAAATGAGCAGGCTAGGCAGGTCAAGAGTGCTCTTGGATAGATGCTCAAATATGACATGGCCGCCGAACTGTGCTGGGCGACCATGGTGAAGAAATGTACGGGGTAAAAATCTAGCTAACTTATTTAAAGCGGCTGTCTGGGATTACTGGGCTGAGCTGCGGGTCGGTGGTATCCAGCCAGGCTTTGAGCTCTTTCCACATTGCCTGAGCGCGCTCTGGTTGTTGGTCGATGAGGTTGTTCATTTCGCCAATGTCCTCGTTGAGGTTGTAGAGTTCAGCCGGCATATCTTTGATGTCATTGAGCTGGTTTCGAGGAATCTTTTTGAAGGGCATTTGGCCGAGTTTCCAGCCGTCATGAGTGCGGATGGCGTAGCGGTATTTGTCCATTTTCCAGAATAGTGAGCGCGGCGCGAGGTCGCTTGCGCTGCCATTCAGGAGGGTGTTCAGATCGACGCCATCGAGTTGCGCTTCAGCTGGAATTTCTCCACCTGCAGCTGCGATAACGGTGGGGATGATATCGAGCGAAATCACGGGCACATCAGTGGTGGCGGGTTGGATCTTGGCTGGCCAGCGGATGAAAAAGGGTACGTGCACACCGCCTTCATACAGGGTGCTTTTGCCCATTCTGAATTTGCCATTATTCATGCGCTTGTGCTCAGCATTAGGCACACAATCGTTATCCACGTACACGCCGCCATTGTCGCTGAGGAAGAAAATGATCGTATTGTCATCGATGTCGTATTCTTTGAGTTTGGCGAGCACGCGGCCTACTTGGTCGTCCATATTCACCACCATCGCTGCTACTGCCTGGCGGATGTCGCCGTCGATTCCCTTGTCTAGATGGGCGACGCGATCGAGGTCTTTTTGCGGTGCTTGAAATGGCCCGTGGGGCGCATTGAAGGCGAGGTAGAGGAAAAATGGCTCCTTGTGGTTGCGATCGATAAACTTCAGCGCTTCGTCGCCAAATAGCTCCGTGGCGTAGGCCTCGGGGTCAACTTCTTCTTTTTCTAAGCCGCGTGTGAGTGAGGTGAGGCCAATGAATTTTGACGCGCCATTATTGAATCCATAGAACTCGTCAAAGCCACGGTTAGTGGGCATGTAGGCGTCTTCTTTAGTATCGTGCCACTTGCCGATGGCAGTGCTTTTGTAGCCGAGCTCGCCAAGGTAGTTGGCAATGGTTTTCACCCCGAGCTGAGTGCCCTTGCCATTACCTTCGCGGCCGAGTTTTTGCTGATATCGCCCAGTGAGCATGCCGGTGCGGCTGGGCCCACAGATGGCAGCGGTGACGTAGCCGTTGTTAAACATCATGCCTTGCTGTGCAATGCTATCAATGTGCGGCGTCTGGTAGTCTTCGTTGCCAGTGATGCTGAGTTGCGCATAGCCCAAGTCGTCGGTGAAAATCAGCACAACGTTAGGTTTCTGAGTATCAGCGGTCGCAGCTGCCACGAGGCCCAGGCCAATGGCTGTGGTGTGTAGTAATTTCGAAATGAGATTCATTTTAGATGAAAATAATTGATACTATAAATAGTCTAATGATCGAGCCAATGTTTCGGTAGTCGGCTAAAAGGCGGAAAATGTAATGGTTGATGGTGCAAATTATAGTTTGCGACAATTTCTTTTAATAGCTGATATTCAGCCGACTAGCGACGCTTGCTATTTGTTATGATCTGAGTTGTGTGCCGCCGAAAGACTGGTATTTTTAGTCGATTAAGTAACTGGATTTTGCTCACGACTTGCCAGTTGCACCATCTATGTACAACTTCGCCGAGTGTCAGAACATTTTGAAGAGATAGGCGGCCTGTGGGTCGAGGTAGACGATGTGGTTTATATGCCCACATTGGATGCGCCTGACCACAAACCTCACCCATTTATCTATTTCTTAACTATTCACAATGAATCTGAGGTGCCGGTGAAAATCCTCGCGCGCAAATGGGTAGTTCGCGAAAAAGGCGAATTAGTTGTCGTCGAAGGCGATGGTGTGGTGGGGCAAACCCCCATCGTTAGCAAAACTCAGCCATTTGCCTATAACAGCTATCATGTGCTCTCTGGCGACGGCGAAGCCAGCGGCAGCTTCTTTGGGGTGACCGAAGATGGTCGCAATATTCGTGTCGATATTCCTAAGTTCGACATGGTGGTGCCTGACTGGGTGTGATCCGCTCAGCGGAATAGTGCCTGCCCGCTGTCGTCTAGCTAGATCATCAAGGTGTGGACCAGCTGGATAATATTTGCAGTAAGGTTTCCGTTATCATCACATCCGGGTTGCTAGAAGTAATGACGCCTTAGCAAATCTCGTAGAGGGAATTTGTATTTAACGGCAGTAGCTGTCTTTTAGAGTTCTAGCGGAAACCCAGCGTGGCCGATAAAGCGTGAAGAGGGTACCTGCTAGATCGCCGATACCCTCTGTAAACTATCGTGGAATGTTATTTACGACGGCGAAGAGTTAGGGCAACTCCACCGAGAGCCAGTAAGGCTACAGCAGAAGGCTCAGGAATGGCTTCATAAGAAGCTTCATAAGAAGCTCCATCAAACCAAACGCGCTCCTCAATGCCGCCGTCAAGTCCGTCATCATCAACGAAGATTTGAATTTGGCCAGAGCCATCGGCTATAGCTGTGCCCAAGTAACCTCGTAGGCCTACTTGATCACCATTAGCTGTATGTCCAGTTTCCTCGGCAAAGCCTACAGTCCCTTCTGTTCCTCCGGCACCATTGAAGGTTGAGAAGCTTGTGCCGTCTAAGGATCCTCGGATACCGCCTCGAGGATTATTATTACTTGTGAAACGAATATAGTTCACGTAGACGTCATAAGTTTGACCAACAGTTAGGTCTGAGAGTGTTAAGGTGAGCACGGGAACATTTTCATTAACATCCCAGCCTTCTAAAATGGTGACAGATCCTTCGCCATAGCCATCACGTTGAGCCCACAAATTATCGTTATTTTTTCGATCGGTCGTAATATTGCTAGTTGTGCTGACATTACTAAGGTCATCGGCGACCGATACAAATGTGACTGCTGCCTGAGATGCGCTCATTGCCGCTGCCGTCAATAGTGTTGTTAAGAGTTTTATTTTCATTACTGTAGTATTTGCTAGTGGGCGCTTCACGTTTTTATGCAGAGCATAGGAGGAAGCTCCCTAACGAGGGTCATAATGAAGATAGATCTTACGGGTCATCAATAAAAAAAAGTTTCACGCTTGATTATTTTTTGGCGTGGCCAGATGTGCGTATTCCCAGATTAACTTTTCAGTGGGGGGGCAATTTGCCTGCTTATCTATAGCTGGTTGGGCTATTTTATTTGAAAAGACTATCCACTCCCATGGCGGAGTCGCGCAGTGCTTTGGGTAGCTTTTCTTGACTGCTAGGCTTGAGTAATTGGTAGCCGATAGAGAGCAGGTGAAGTGTGAACAGGTGGTCGAGCCAGCGGTATTTGCGCTGTGAACGCAGCAGGTAGCGCGAGGCCATGGCGAGGTGGCGCGATTTCAGCTGGCTGGGAGAGAAGTCGGTATTGATGCGAAATCGCTGACGCTGCTTGCGCGGGTATTTTTTCTTGTAGGCTTTTTTTGCCAGCTGGATTTGTTGGTTTAAGCCATCATTAAGTTCACTGAAATAGAACTGCCTAGCTAGCTGGATGAGCCGACAGGTATCTAGCATAAACTCGATGTCTTCAGCTGGGAGGCCAGCGTCGTTAGCTAGGGTGGGAGTTTCTTCCGCCAGCTCTAACGCTAGCTGACCATCACGCAGTGTCTCGCTGTGGTTGCTAACAAAATGGCGCATGAGCTTGCGCACGGGCACGGTGATGAGCAGGCTGTCCCAGTAGATGTGCAGCAGTGGCGGAATGCGCACGCGACGGAAATATAGGGGCTGGCGGGCAAAGGGTTCAATGTAATAGAGCTTGAGGATGAGCTGGTTTGTTAGCCGCATGAGCTCAATGACGCTGGCTGATTTTTCCTGACCAAACTGCCGCTCTAACGACTCCTCTGCGCTGCTTTCATGACGGAAGATATCGATGATGGTTTTGGCGTTAATTTCCGTCCAAATACCAGCTGGCTCGAGGAATGCGCGGCGGCGAAATGCGTGCCAGCCACCAGTCTGGCACCAGACGGATAGGCCGATGAGGTTTTCTACGTGGGCGAGTTGTTCGCGGTAGCGCTGACAGTCCCAGCCGATGAATGAGGGGAATTCTCCGGCGCCTTCGTACTCGCGGCGCGCTTGAAATTCCACGATCTTGGCTAGTGGTGATTGAGTAAATGCTTGGTTGATAGAGAGGTAGCGGAAGAAGTCGCTCTCAGCGTATTTCATCGATAGAATGAATTGCGGTGAGCTGATGCCTAGCAGCGCTTTGTTGAGTGTGCCGCGGTGCCAGATGAGGTCGCCAATGCGATGGGCGCCTACGGTCCATGTGCGCAGGATGAGTTGTTTGTTATGTTTTTCAAAGCTGGGCAAAATGGCTTTGAGAAAACGGTTTGTCTGTTTGGCGGATTTTAGATGTAGCTGGCTTTTCAGCGGGTCTTTGACGTCGAGCCCGTCGCTCTCGCCAATGCGCAAGATGATGCCGCTGAGCTCGGGGAAATCTGCTAGGCAGCTTTCTAGCTGGTCGATGTAAAATTCCTCAATCCTAGCTGGCTGGTTTTCTAGCTGGATCCTAGCAGATTCACTCAAGGTGATGATGTCTGAGGTGAGGAAAACTTTCAGCCCAGCGTCAATGGCTAGCTGGATGAGTGGGCGGAATTTCTCACGATAGAAGTCTATCAGCTGGTTAGTGGTGGCATCGTGCAGTGGATGATTCGTTAGGTGGGCGAGGTCATCGAGGGTGATGGCATTGTAGCCAGCGCTGCGCACGCGCTGGACAAAGGTGTGCATGTCCGCGGTGATCGCCTGCCAGCTGGAATCGCAGTGGGCGTCAGCTGGGCCCGCCAGCTGGCTGAATGGAATCTTCGACCAGTTCTGGCGACCGCGCGGAAGTTGGCCACAGAATGGGCCGAGGGCATCGATGAGAAACAGCTTCATGGTTGTAGCCGTAGAAGCTGGCTGGCCATGGCTGTAGGCGCAAGGTGGGCGGTGTCACGGAGTTGTGACAGAGCGTGATGTTAGGCTGGTAAGCGTTTCAGCTAACTCAGGCGATGTGGCTCATTTCGTTGAGGATAAATTCATCAACGCAGCCTTCGGTATTGGCTAGGTAGTCTGCTAGATGTTGGTTTTGCATGTGTGTTTGCCACAGCTCGCGCGACTTCCAGTTTTCGTAAAACATGAAATGAGCTGGGTTTTCATTGTCTTGATGAAGGTCGTAGTTGATGCAGCCTTTTTCGGCACGGGTGATGTCGATGAGCTTGAGCAGCTCGGCTTCGACGAAGTCGATTTTATCAGCTTTGGCGTGGATGTTGGCCACGATGGTTAACTTGGACATGATGGTTTTCTAGCTAGATGGTTGGTTTTGGTCTCAGTGGCTAACGAATATTTTTAGCCGACGATCTATCACTATAGCCGCATCACTGAGATGTGCCAGCGGGGTGGTGAAATATTTCTAGCTGACCCACAAACAAAAGCCGCCCGCAGCTGGAGCTGCGGGCGGCTGGCTAAATCTACATTCGCTGCGCTAGGCAGCGAGTGGGAAATTAGACTGGCACAGTGGCGATAGTCTGGAGAACGCGTGAAGCGATCTTGTATGGGTCGCCTTCTGAGTTAGGACGACGATCTTCGAGGTAACCCTTCCAGTCGTTCTTAGGAAAGCTGTGTGGTACGCGGATAGATGCGCCACGGTCAGCGATGCCCCATGAGAACATGTCGATTGACTGAGTTTCGTGAAGACCTGTGAGACGCTGGTCGTTGTAAGGACCGTAAACAGCGATGTGCTCTTCTGTGTATTTCTCGAATGCTGCCATGAGCTTCTCGAAGTACTCTTTACCACCAACTTCACGGAGGTGCTTAGTAGAGAAGTTACAGTGCATGCCTGAGCCGTTCCAGTCACCTTTAACTGGCTTACAGTGCCACTCAACGTCGAGTGCGAACTGTTCGCAGAGACGGAGAAGGAGGAAGCGAGCTACCCAGATATCGTCAGCAGCTTTCTTGGAGCCTTTGGCGAATACTTGGAATTCCCACTGACCTTTAGCAACCTCGGCGTTGATGCCTTCGTGGTTGATGCCTGCCTCAAGGCAAAGCTCAAGGTGCTCGTCAACGATCTGGCGAGCGATGCTGCCTACGTTTTTGTAGCCTACGCCACAGTAGTAAGGGCCTTGTGGTGCTGGGTATCCGTCTTTCGGGAAACCGAGTGGTGCACCGTCTTCGTAGAGGAAGTACTCCTGCTCAAAGCCGAACCATGTGTCTGGATCGTCGATGATTGAGGCACGTGCGTTAGTTGGGTGTGCAGTGCCGTCTGGAAGCATTACTTCACACATAACGATGATGCCGTTGTGGCGTGTGCCGTCAGGATAGAGAGCTACTGGCTTAAGTACGCAGTCAGAGTCGCCGCCGTCAGCTTGCTGAGTGGATGAACCGTCAAAGCCCCATTCTGGGAGGTCTTCGAGAGTTGGAAATTCGTCAAACTCCTTGAGCATGCATTTTGTGCGGATGTTCTGAGTTGGTGTGTAACCGTCTAACCAGAGGTAATCGAGTCTATATTTTGCCATGGTCTCTTATTTGTTGATAATAGTGTTGTGATGGCTGGTAGGGCCATTGATGCAAGCTACATCGGTAGCTTTAGATGATGCGAAATCCAGCAATTAGCGTGCCAACTTTTGTCTTAGTGTGACAATTTATTTTACGCAGATTGTTATCAATGTCGTATCGTCCGTGCCATCATTCTCAATAGCACGTGAGATGCAAGCGTCTGCCAGTGAGCTTGTCGAGTCTAGGTTTTCTGAAAATTCCCCAGCGATGCTTTTTTGTCCCAATCCGTCGACGATACCATCGCTGCAGAGCATGAATCTATCGCCAGGTTTGTAGTCCACCACATCCACCTGCGGGGTGGTGGAAAAATGGCCACCGCCCATCACATTATACAGCGCTGAGCGCCGTGGATGGTTGCGGAACTGCAGCTCGCTGATCTCGCCGCGCTGGAATTGTTTCCACACAAAGGTATGGTCCTGGCTGAGCTGCTGGAGCTCACCGTCACGGTAGCGATACAGTCGGCTGTCTCCCACGTGGGCAAAATACATGTTATCCGGCGTGAACCACGCCAGCGTCAGCGTGGCAGCCATGCCTTTGCGGTTTTCGTCAGCCTCGCCCTTTTCGTTAATGGCGTGGTGGATCTTGGTAATGATATCTTCCAGCCGCGCTAGATAGTCTGGATAAAATCCAGCTGCCGCCGCTCGAAACGTCTCCGGGATGTGCTCGCTGAGGTATTCCAGAATCAGCGCCGAGGCCACATTGCCAGCATTGCCGCCGCCCATACCATCAGACACCGCGTAGATCAGGTCACTCGTGACCATCGTACGCTCGTCGTCAGTAGCCAGCATCACTGTGCCGTGCTGGCCGCCAGTGGCAAAGGCAATCCACGAATCATCATTGATCTCTTTGCGGCTGCCGGAAACGGAGCGGGCTGACCACTCAAAGGTATGCTTGGGCAGCATATCAAATTCCTTCGGGGCTCCTGGTAGAAAAGGATTAGACATGGGTGATGAAATCATTCGTTAGCCTTCTGGCGTCGCTCGGTGCTCAGGCATCGGTAGCTCAGTAGCCAGCTCAAAGTCGATAATGCAAAACCTGCCTAGCTGCTCTGAGTAGGTGATATTGCGCGCGAATGGATCATCGTGGCGCACACCATAGACGTCCTCCAGCTCCTGAAACATGCCGTCGCTCTTCTTCTTAGAAATCTTTGGCGCTGGGCTGCCGCAGTTAGTCGTTACCAGATGCAGCTCATCAGCATGGGCTTCTAGCATCTTTGGCACGTAGTCACAGCCGCGCTCTTCTAGCAATTTTAGAATCTTCACTTCGTTAGCGAAGCGAGCCTCAGCATCCGTGCCGCGAAAGTATTTGTGCACGTGACCATAGTAGTCAATGCGAACCAGTGAACGAATTCCATCTTTGAGATTTCTCATGATCGTTTAGCGCTTAGCCGCCAGTTGATGAAGTTAATTAATTAGACCCGCCCAGCTAGCTGAAGCGAACCATACAAATATCAAAGCAGAGAACTCAGATTTCGCAGCTAAAAAGTAAAAATTCTCTACCATAGCTGGTTTGGATCGTTAGAACGGGACCCGCCTTGAGAGAATAATTGGAACAAAGGTTTACATGTTAGTGTGAGAAGATCTTTCTCTGTGGTTGATCTCAGCCATCGCCAATCTATTTTACCGCAATGGAAAGAGCTGTTGTTGTATCGCGTTTAGGAATGGGGGATGGCGTGCCCGAGCTGTCACTCATCTTGCTGGAAAAATATCTGAAAAGTTCACTGGAAAATGACGACGTCAAAATCGTCTACGCATTCTATAATCGCGGCGTGCAAGTGCTCACCGACGACAGAATTCAGCCGCTGCTCGTCCAGCTAGAAGCCGCCGGCGCCCAGCTGTATTTCTGCGGCACCTGCCTAGAATACTACGGCATCGCCAAACAGCTCAATGTCGGCCGCGTCGCCTGCATCAACGACATTCGCCACATCATGAATGCCTATCGATGTGATTTCCTCTAAGCTGTAAAAAGGTGCGGGCTGCGCCCTGCAAGTACGCCCTGCGGGCTAAGGTGCGGGCTGCGCCCTAAGGTGCGGGCTTCGTCCTAAGGTACGGGCTTCGCGCTAAGGTTCGGGCTTCCTCCTAAGGTACGGACTTCGCGCTAAGGTACGGACTTCGCGCTAAGGTACGGACTTCGTCCTAAGGTTCGGGCTTCGCGCTAAGGTTCGGACTTCGCGCTAAGGTTCGGACTTCGCGCTAAGGTTCGGACTTCGTCCTGAGGGTAGAAAAATTCTATCAGACGAGGTTTCAGCTGTGACTTCTAGACTGCTGGTGCTTCAGCACCGCTCTGTAGGTTCAGCCTCCGGTCTGGGGGACGGGCTGCGCCCTAAGGTTCGGACTTCGCCCTAAGGTTCGGACTGCGTCCTGAAGGTAGAAAAATTCTATCAGACGAGGTTTCAGCTGTGACTTCTAGACTGCCGGTGCTTCAGCACCGCTCTGTAGGTTCAGCCTCCGGTCTGGGGGACGGGCTGGGCCCTAAGGTTGGGCTTCGCCCTAAGGTTCGGACTGCGTCCTGAAGGTAGATAAATTCTATCAGACGAGGTTTCAGCTGTGACTTCTAGACTGCTGGTGCTTTAGCACCGCTCTGAGCTATCGGCCGTCGAAGCTGAACCAGCCATTTACATGTCTACCCGTGCGGATTCATTCACACTGCGCTGAAAGCGCGTCAGAACTTCAGCCATAGGGAGAGAGTCAGCCAGAATGGCGCACGCTGAAAGTGTGCTAGAAACCGTCACAGTTGCTAGACTCCGCATGAACGTGGATCTATTCACACTGCGCTTAAAGCGCGTCAGAACGAAGCCCATAGCTTCAGCCATGGGGAGAGAGTCAGCCAGAATGGCGCACGCTGAAAGTGTGCTAGAAATCGTCGCCGTTGCTAGACTCCGCATGAACGTGGATCTATCTGAACTGCGCTGAAAGCGCACCAGAACAAAGCCCATGGCTTCAGCCATGGGGAGAGAGTCAGCCAGAATATCGCACGCTGAAAGTGTGCTAGAAACCGTCGCCGTTGCTAGACTTCGCATGAACGTGGATCTATCCACACTGCGCTGAAAGCGCACCAGAACAAAGCCCATGGCTTCAGCCATGGGGAGAGAGTCAGCCAGAATATCGCACGCTGAAAGTGTGCTAGAAACCGTCACAGTTGATAGACTCCACATGAACGTGGATCTATTTGAACTGCGCTGAAAGCGCGTCAGAACAAAGCCCATGGCTTCAGCCATGGGGAGAGAGTCAGCCAGAATGGCGCACGCTGAAAGTGTGCTATAAACCGTCGCAAGCCACTAGCCCCTGAATGCGTGTGGATATAGAAGAGCCGGAATTCCCCCTATCTACGGAATTAGCCCCTATCTATCCACCATCCAACGGTTTTCTCTTCCATCTATCCAATCCACCTGCGAGATTATTTTCTAATGATCTATCGAAGTTCACAAAAGCAGGAAAAATCGGCCATCATGCCAGTGATCTGTTCACTCATGGGCATGGCTGGCTTGTGGGCCGTACTCAGCGTGCCGCTGTGGCCAATTTCTCTAGCTCATCCAATCATGTTAATCTGGTGCGGCTGGTTATTTACCTACGCCTATCGCGGCCTCACTGATAGATCTCAAAACTATCTCAGCGAGGTCCAGCTAGATGATGACAATCTGATCACTAGAAATTTGATGTTAGTCAAATCTGACCAGCTAAAAAAAGTACCTATCAGCCAGCTGAAATCGGTCAGCGTATTTGGTCAAAATGGTGACGCGCTCATGCTTTGCGCCACTGTGGCTGACGATGAAATCTATTTCGAAGTACCCGCCAAAGAATTTCCCGCCATCGCCGAGAAACTGCAAGCCACCCAGCCGCAGCTGGAAATCACAGACATCGACGGTAAAGAAATCTGAGCAAGTTAATCATCCATAACCTCGTCCTGTAAGACCTTGCCGCTGCTAATCATTTTTTTGTTTTGTTAGGTGTGCGCGTATCGGAAATCTCCAGCCAGTGGCGGAAATTTGAGAATGTCAGAGCAAGACTGATACTTACACCTTAGTTAGATAGCTTGGTAAGTATCTGTATAATACAGGTACATAGGCGTGGCTAGTTTTGGGAATTGGAGAGAACCTGTGCAATACAGATTCTTGGGCTGGGCCGCTCAGGAGGTCTAAAAATTAGCTGTATAGTACAGGTACTTGGGTCGACTAGTTTTGGAAGCCAGAGAATGCCAGCATAGTGCAGCTACTTATGCTTAGTTAGATGGTTTGGTGAGTAGCTGTACAATACAGGTATCTAGTCGTGGTTAGTTTTGGAAATTGGAGAGAACCTGTGCAATCCAGGTTCTTAGGCTTGGTCGCTCAGGAGGTTTGAAAAGTAGCTGTGGAATACAGGTACTTGGGTCGACTAGTGTTGAAAGCCAGAGAATGTCTGCATAGTGAAGATGCTTATACTTAGTTAGATGGTTTGGTAAGTATCTGTGCAATACAGGTACCTAAGCGTGGCTAGTTTTGGAATCCAGAGAATGCCAGCATAGTGCATAGAGCAGATGCTTAGTTAGATGGTTTAAAAAGTATCTGTATAATACAGATACTTGAGAGTGGCTATTATTTAATGAGGTCGATCTGCTAGTTTGAGCCAGCTATCTCTGGCTCTCAGCTATGGCGTGGGGATTTTTATTGTCCGCTTGGTTTCACCATTGTGATAGATGAGCTGGTTATTTTCTTTATCCCAAATAGCAACTTCACCGGTTATGGTGTTCACTGGCAGTTCTCCAGTGAAGTTTTCTCCACGAGCTGTGGCGATGGCTATTTGCATTGCTGTGAGTTGATACTTCTGCTCCTCAATGGCCTGCCAATAATGAGTATAAATGTCTAACGAATTCGTGGCGTGAGAAATAAGTGCCTGCGTGCGCTCGTCATCTGGATAGCGATTAACGACTTGTTTGGTGATCTCGGCGAGCTGATCAGGGTGAATCATGTCATCTTGAGTAGATTCGAGTTTTTCGAGCCCATCGATGATCTCACTCCTAACGCCAGCGAAATACTTTTCGGTTTCGTCAATGGTCATTATCCCATCTGGGTAGAAGTGGCCAACTGTGCCATCAGCGGATTTTTTCATCATGCTGTAGGACATGGTTAGGCCAGCGGATGTTTCGTTGACCATTTGTGTGACGAGCTTTGGCTGCAGTTGTGATTCTATCGTGAGTTGTTCAATTAGCTCGGGCTTGTCAGCTATTAAATGCTGGCTGGTTGCTGTGAGTGATAGATTGGATAAAATCGCTACGGGTTGGGCGAAAAAGCTGCCATTGGCCAAGTGCTGGTTGTTAGCTCTCAGTGCGCGATGGATGACAGCAGCTGCTTCTTGTCGGCCTAATTTCAGCTGGCAGGCAAAGCCTACACAAAGCAACTCGTTAACAGTCATCGCTTGCTTGTTAGTAAATTTTTCGTAATCGGTATCAGGGATGGTGCCTAGGTGGATGAGCTTCGCTATCAAGTCATGTTCGTTGATTAAAAACTGCCAAGCTAGCTCGGGATCCCAATCGGCTTTGTTTTCTATCATCTCTCTGATCGGTTTGGCTGCAGCATTGATGCGCTCGGCTTCCGCTGGAGTGATCAGTTCCATGTAGGTTGCTAGAGATTGATGGTGTCCCTCGATGAGTGACGGCCGTAGGTTAGGGTATCTTTGGTAAAGAGACAGCAAGCGGGCATCGACATCTATCATAGCTGGCTCAAGACGATCGCTGAGGTCTCTTTTGCTCGCCCGCGCATTGTTGCTAGAATTTTCTAGCTGGCTGGAATTCCTTTTACTACTTCTATCAGGTGGCGACATTTTCCAGCTGATCAATGCCGAGCCGCCGACAAACAGCGCCAAACCAAATAAAAAAGCTGGAGATGACTGCAGTGCTGGGCGACGTATCTTGATAGCCATAAGGAAATGCAAAGCTAGCAACTCAGAGTAGCGCAGACGAGTTCAATGATAATTAGATTAAATAACAGTTGTTCTAGCTAGGTCGTGCCAGCTGGCTAGCGCGAGATTCGCCGTTCATGTTAGCCTGATAGTATTGGCCGGTTTCGACGTGTAGGCAGGTGAGCCAACCGCCGCGGCCAGGGTCGGTATCGATGCAGATGGCGTGGCCGAGGTTGATAGGTTTGTGATCGGCAATGGCGGTGTGGCCGCAGATCATGGTTTTGCCAGAGATGTGCGGTTTGGGCTGACCGAATTTTTTGTGCAGCAGGGTGTACGGTAGCTGGAGTGATAGAGGGATGTTAGCCGAGAGATTTGCGTGCACAAAGATGTGGCTGGAGGTTTCGTAGTACGGGCGGGTGGCTCGCAGAAATTCCCAGTGAGCTGCAGGGATGTCGTTAGGGTTGTCAGTCGTGTAGGATTGTAGCGTGGCTTGGCCTCCCCAGTTGCTCAGCCAGATGGCGAGCTCGGAGCCGCCGTGAGTTGCTAGGCATAGTTTTTCTTCATGGTTGCCCATGAGGAAGATGGCTTTTGCATAGGTCTTTTTGACTTCGATGAGGAAGTCGATAACGCCCTTGGAGTCGGGGCCGCGGTCGATGTAGTCACCGAGGAAAATAAGGCGATCGTCCAGCTGAGGGTCGACTTGCCTCCACAGAGTTTTGAGAGCTGCTAGACAACCATGAATGTCGCCAATGACTAAGGTACGCATGGGTACTGAAAGAATCTGTTATTCTAGCTAACTAAGTAGCGCGGCGGGGATGGGCTGGGGGATGCCTTTGGCGTCGAGGTAGACGTTTTTGCTGGTACCGGTGGCGATGAGTTGGCCGCCCTTTTTGATAGAAAATTTCCAGCTGACGGAGGTTCTGCCAGTTTCAGCCAGCTCGATGTCGATGCTGGCGATGTCGCCAAAGACGAGCGGGGCGCGGTAGTCGCAGTCGATATGCACACGTGGCCAGCCGCAGTTCTGGAATACGGCGAGACCGAGTGATTCTAGCAGTTCGTGCTCGGCGTCTTCGGCGTAGCAGAGGATTTTGCTAAAGTGGACGACGCCGGCGGCATCGGTATCTGAGAAGGCGACTTTGCGGGTGACTGTTAGAGAGGGCATGGAAGGAAAGAAGTGGGAAGTTTTCAGTGTTCAGTTTTCAGACCAGCACGATGGAGGGGAGAAGGAAAGAAGTTGAAAGTTTTCAGTTTTCAGACCTGCACGATGGAGGGGAGAAGGAAAGAAGTTGGAAGTTTTCAGTTTTCAGTTTTCAGACCGGCACGATGGAGGATTGAAGGAAAAAAGGTGTTGGAAGGTAGAGGTGAGCGCTGAAAGTTTAATATCCTAGCGTTAGGGGGAGAGCCCGACCCGCTAGGATGCTGGCTGCTAGGATGGTGGATTATTTATCGAAATGGCTGAGGTCCCATTCGCTTATCCATGGGATTTCGAAGCCATCGGCGGTGAAGTTGATAGGTAGCCAGAGGTAGCGACCGTCGATGGCGTCTTTGGGATTCCATTGGTCAAACATGGCGATGTAGGCGTCTTTTTTGCCGTGAACGGGCAGCACGTAGGTGCTTTGTCCGCCGAAGGTTTTGGCGGCTCCGAGCTTGTTGCTAGGGTTGGTGCCGGTGCATGGGTTTTTGAGTTCTGTCCACGGTCCGAGGATGTTATCGGCGACGGCTGATCTAGCGGCGTTAGGTTTCCAGCCAGTACAGCCGGAGGCGATGAGGTAGTATTTGCCGTCGTGCTTGAATACGGCTGGTGCTTCCATCCAGCGGAATGGGAAGTTGCGTGTGTAGTGGCCGGTGTGGCTGAGGAAATCCTCGCTGAGCTGGGAGATGTGTAGTGTGCTGTTATGCTCAGATGAATAGATGTGATAGGCGGTGCCGTCGTCGTCGACAAAGAGGTTCATGTCGCGCGCCATTTGGCCACCTTCGAAGTGTGAGCCGAGGATGTTGAACTTGGCGTGTTTTTTTGACGGGCCGCCACCGAACTTGTTATTCTCTGCTAGGGTGAGTTTGATAGACTCTGGGTCTTTTTGTTCTGGCTGGACGTTTTGTGGCCAATGTCCGGCGTTATGGCGCTGGCTGCGGATGAAGGTGAATGGCCCTTCTGGTGTGTCTGCGGTGGCGACACCAGATCTAGCGCTGTCGTATTTTTTGCCTTTGAGTTCGAGGTGGAACCACATGACAAACTTTTTTGTCTTTGGGTTGTAGATGACTTTTGGCCGCTCGAGGATACATCCTTTGGCGATGTCGCTGTCGTCGCCTTCTACTTTGAGGGCGATGCCGCGGTCGGTCCAGTTGTACAGGTCGTTAGACGAATAGACGTGCACGCCTACTTCGGCTTTGTTGCCTGCGACGCCGGCGATTTTGTGTTCGCCGTACCAGTAGTAGCTGCCGTCATGATAGAGCAGTCCGCCGCCGTGGGCGTTGATGTGAACGCCATTGTTATCTGGCCAGATTTCTCCGGGCTTGAATGAGCTGGCTGGCTGGGCTTGGGCGTTGAGGCATAGTGACGTTAGAGCTAGGGAAATTGCGACGATGGCCTTTTTCATATTCATGATTAGGCCAGCTAGATTTTGATTTGTCAGCCACGAAATAAAAAAAGGCGACCGTGCTAACACGGTCGCCAAGATAGAGAATGGTGTGCCAGCTAGCTGATGGTTTCAGCTAGCTATCACAGAAGTGACTGAAGCTTAGTCCAGTGTCTTGATGAGCAAGCTGGAGTTGTGGCCACCAAAACCAAATGAGTTGCTGAGGGCAGATTTCACTTTGGCTTCGCGAGCTACGTTTGCGCAGTAGTCGAGGTCACACTCAGGGTCTTGGTCTTCGATGTTGATGGTTGGTGCGATGACACCTTCCTGAAGAGACATGATACAGGCGGCGATTTCGATACCACCAGCGGCACCGAGAAGGTGACCAGTCATGGACTTAGTTGAGCTGACGAGAAGTTTGTCTTTGGCGTGGTCGCCGAAGCTGCGCTTGATCGCTTTGGTTTCACAAATATCACCGAGTGGTGTGGATGTACCGTGAGCGTTGACGTAGTCGACGTCTTCTGGGTTCATCTTGGCGTGCTTGAGCGCCATGTCCATACAGCGGCTAGCGCCGACACCTTCTGGATGTGGTGAGGTGATGTGGTAGGCGTCGCCTGATACACCGTAACCTACGAGTTCTGCGTAGATTTTGGCACCACGCTTTTTGGCGTGTTCGTATTCTTCGATGACGAGTACGCCAGCGCCTTCACCCATGACAAATCCGTCGCGGCCAGTGTCGAATGGACGTGAGGCAGCTTCTGGGTCGTCGTTGCGGGTGCTGAGAGCTTTCATGTTGCTGAATCCAGCGAGGCCCATTGGCAGGATGGTGGCTTCAGCGCCGCCAGCTACAAATGCGTCTGCATCGCCAAATTTGATCATGCGCCATGCTTCACCGATGTTGTGGTTGGATGTGGCACATGCGGTAACGATGGACATGTTTGGTCCACCAAATCCGTAGTCCATGGAGACCATGCCACTAGCGATGTTGGCGATCATCATTGGGATGACGAAAGGTGATACACGACCTGGTGATTTTTGCATCAGGTTGCGGTGTTCTTTTTCAAGGGTACCGAGGCCACCGATGCCGGAGCCAACCATGACGCCTACGCGGTCTTTGTCGATGCCTTCATCGTCAAGGCCTGCATCTGCAATAGCCATGGCGGATGCGGCTACCCCGAGCTGGGCGTAGCGGTCTGCACGACGCGCGTCTTTAGGGTTCTTGAAATATGGTTTCGGGTCGAAATCTTTCACTTCACCGGCGATGTGCACGGTGTAGTCAGAAGTGTCCATCTGGGTGATACGGCCGATGCCGCTCTTGCCTGCTTTTAGGTTTTCCCAAGTGGTGGCAAGGTCATTACCAAGCGGGCTGACGGTACCGATTCCGGTGATTACTACTCTGCGGTCGTTCATGATGGTTACTGATTCTTGTGCGAAAGCGGATTACTTTTCGCGCGGCATTATCGTGCTAAATTACTAGAGTGCAAGCTTGTTCCTGCGTTCATTATCCCAGCCTGCGCGTACGCCCTCTGTCATTGAGGCGACCGCAGTGTGGGCACTCGGGGTCGCGAGCGGCTGAATAGTCAGTGTAGGCGAGGCCACAAATCCGGCAGCGGATGAACTTTCTGCGCCTAGATCTACGCAGTTGGCGGTGGCGCAGACGTCTGATTGTGCCGCCCAGAAAAATCACCGCGCAGGAGAGAATCACGGCGTAAAGCGAGAATTGTTCTAGCGTGAGGTTGATCATGGCTGGCTGGCGACGAGCTCGACGTTGAGGGTGCCAAATGTCGGCTGGCTGGTGGATTTTTCAGCTGGCTGGCTGGTGAATTTGAGTGCCTGGATCCACAGGTTGAGAGCGCTTTGTGCGCGGCTGGCATTTTTATCTGTGGCGTCTGGGATGGAGCTGTCGATGGGCAGGAAATTGACCACGTCTCCGTTGGCGTTGATGCTGATCAGGTAGTTGAAGCTCAGCCCGTACCACTCGCGCGGGATGGCGCCAGAGAGCTGGATGGTGGAGTCTTGCAGGCGTGCGGTGAGTTCTTTAGAAACGCTCAGTTTGGCGGCAATCTGCAGCGGCTCGTTTGCGCTAGCTGGAGGTGAATTTTTCCAGCTGGCGTCGAGCTCGGGCATCGGTCGTTGGCCTTTGCGGTAGACGTTGGACAGGGTGGGCTTGAGGCGGAAATCTGGCAGCGGTTGCAGGTTTCCATGGTAAATCAGATCGCTCTGGGTGGTGGCCAGTGCCTGCTGGCTGCGGATGCGCTCCCAGGTATCTGGATCGCTAGCTGGATCCCAGCGGATGGGAAATGGCGAGAGGTTTTCTGCGCGCTGCAGCAGGGTGGCGGCGATGGGATCTCGCTCACCCAAGATGAGGATTTCGCCGCTGCGATTGGGCACGCTGAATGGCTGACGGATGTCAATTTTCACCGCGGTGGCGAGAAAAACAAAGAGGAAGGTGGTGATGGAAAAGGCACCAATCACTCCAAGTTTGTTGCCCGGTACACGGCGCCACGGAAAGACCAGACCGGCTGAGCAGTCGCGCTTTGCTTTCTTTTTACGGAAATAACCCATGCGTGGTGTGAGTTGGCTTATTGGCCAGAAATTCTGCCGATGCGAGCGCAGTTGAGCCCTATGCGCAGGATGCGATCTTCCAGCTGCATGATGACGCGGTGCGGCACCTCGCCGTCGGCCTGAATCAGAGCTGTGGTGATGAGTTCTTGCTGGGTATTGTTGCGCATTTCTTCCAGCTCACGCTCCAGCAGGTGCATAGGCACGCTTTTTTTATTCACCCAGATGCGCGGTGGATTGCCGCCGCTCACGGTGATGAGCACTGGGTTATCGATTCGCTGCAGGCGAAATGACGACTCGGGCAAATTCACCGCCACGCCACTCTGCTGGCTGAAGCTAGCCCCCATCAGAGGAATCACCAAAATCAGCGCTAGCAGATCCAGCCCAGGGATGAAGTGCAGCAAGCCAGGTTTGGACGGCAATGTAATTTGCAGCTTCATGAACCTTGCTTCTTGCCGAGCTCGTCGGCTTCCTCGCGGAAGGATACAATCTCAGTTTGATCGCGGGCGTCGCAAATGATGTTGATCATTTCAATGCCTCCGCGCTCGATGCTGTGAGCCATGCGCTTCACTTTACTATAAAAATAGATGTAAAACAGGTACGCTGGCACCGCAATGGTCAGGCCAATCGCTGAAGTGATCAGGCTTTTATAAATGCCCATATTCATCTCCGAGCTAGAGGCAAATCCATCATCCATGCTCTGTAGCATAAATGTTTCCGTCAGCCCGCTAATCGTGCCCAGCATACCAATCAGTGGCGCCACCATGGCAATCGAATACAGCGGGCGCAAGTTGCGCTCGAGGATAGGTACTTCCATCTGGCCAGCTTCTTGGGCGATGTCGCGTAAGTCGCTGCGCGGAACCTGACGACGCATCAAGACCGCATGGCAGACACGAGCCACTGGCCCAGGTGCGCGAGATGCCTCGTGCAGAGCCTCAGCATAGGCCTTGTTGCGAACGTGATTGGCCAGACCTAATAACAGGTCGCCAACGTTGATGCGTACGCGTTGGAAAAAGAAAATTCGCTCGAAGATCAAAAACACCGCGACAAACGCCAGCGCTGCTAAGACCATCACAAAGGGGCCACCTTGTTGAAGCAATTCGATCATTGCCAGCCAGCCTAGCGCTGAACTTTCAATTACCCAAGCCCAGATTGTAAAATCTTGCCAACAGTAACCGACACCCAGCCCAGCCATTTCCGCCAGCTAGAATCAATCAACCGACGCTCAAGCACTTAGAAGAACAAAAATACCCACCTAGCGCCAAGGCCGACACGCAGACAGCCCACCCACCAGCCGAAGTCGCAGAATCAGAAAAATGCCCAGCTAGAAGGTGGCCAAAATGTGCTTAGCTGGAATGTGGTGGCTGGAATGTGGTGGTTGGAATGTGGTGGCTGGAATGTGGTAGCTGGAATGTGGTGGCTGGAATGTGGTGGCTGGAATGTGGTGGCTGGAATGTGGTGGCTGGAATGTGGTGGCTGGAATGTGGTGGCTGGAATGTGGTGGCTGGAATGTGGTGGCTGGAATGTGCTTAGCCAAGTGAGTCAGCCGAATGATCTTACGCCAAAGGCGTTTAACAGCCTAGCCTAGGGGAAGGCCGTGCCGAAGGCACAACGCACCCCTAGGTGCCGGCGCCACCAAACAGCTAGCTCTGAAAGAGCGATACAGCTCCTGATGCGTCGCTTACCCCCAAACATACTTCTCATCCCAGCCGACCCCATGTTTGCGCAAAAACTCACGATATTCATCTTTGAAACTTTGCTGCTGGTGATGTTTTTCTTGGCCTAAAATATACTCGCGTACGGCTGCTGCATTGGATGCGCTGACAGAAAATGCTCCGTAGCCTCTCTGCCACGCAAACTGACTCACGCCGCCTTGGCCCTTCATCCACTTGCTGGAAGATATTTTTAAATCCTTTAAAAAATCGCTCACTGTCATCGTGCGCGAGCCATGACAGAGAAGGTGGACATGATCAGCCACACCGCCAACCTCGACGGCGTCATGATCGAGTTCATTGGCAACCTTCGCCAAATACGCCCAGAGGTGCGCTTTTGTCTCCTCGTTGATATGAGGCATTCTATCTTTGGTGCTGAAAATAATATGCAGGTATATCTGCGATAAAGACTGAGACATAGCCTTAATACTAACACATCATCACTCGGCTGTCTCGCTCTTACAGAGCTCCTATTTCACGGCTGAGCTGACCTATGGTTGCGTTACCCCTTTGGGGTTGCCTTACCATAGGCTAGGCTGTTGCACGCCTTCGGCGTATTGCACCCCCAAATTCTGCGGCAATAGCTAGTTGTTAACGCAACTATAAGGGTTATGGCTGATTTGATGGGAAAAATGCCTGACATCTTTCAGGGCAAAAACGGCTAGAATTTCTAGCCATCTGATGGGAAAAATGCCTGACATCTTTCAGGGCAAAAACGGCTAGAATTTCTAGCCACCATGGCTCGCGCTGACTTCGCTCTTTTCATTCTGCGGCTAGCTAGCTAGCCTGCGTGCATGTCTGAGCCAGCGCCTACATTGATTACCGAGGATGAAGTGATGTTCTACGATACCGACTGCGGACAGGTCGTGCACAACCTTGCCTACTTGAGGATGTTGGAGCGCTGCCGTACCAAGCTGGCGGCGGAGAAAATGGGCATGGATTTGGCGGCGATGGCGGAGCAGAGTTTGTTTCCTGTGGTGGTCAATATTAACGTCAACTACAAGATGTCTGCGCTGTATGGTGATACTATCGTCACCACTGGCCGGCTCAGCAAGCTGGACCGCGTGAGGTTTTATTTTGATTTTGAAATGCGCCGTCAGAGCAATAACGACTTGCTCATCACCAGCCAGCATACGCTAGCGCTGGTGGAAATGCCTGGCGCTAAAATTCAGCGATTGCCAGCGGACTGGCGCGACCGCTGGACATTTGATGACTGAAAAATAGCGGGCTAGCAGCTGGAGAATCACGCCAGCTGGTCGCCCACTTCTAGCTAGGATTTTTTGCCAGCTTTGGATTTGTTAGCCAGCTGTTGTCGCAGGGTGACAAGATCATTTTCAATGCGCTCGAGCACCTCTAGCGATTCTAAATGTTGCTCGTGAGTATCTGGCACCATGGCAAGCTCCTGCATGGTGGAGACGATGATGCCGATAAACAGGTTGAGAATGGTGAAGGTGGCGATGACGATGAAGCTGATGAAAAAGATCCACGCCCACGGGTGAACTTCCATCACCGGCCTAACGATGCCCATCGACCAGCTCTCCAGCGTCATGATCTGGAACAGTGAATACAGGCTGTCGCCAATGGAACCAAACCACTGCGGGTGGGTGGCGCTAAATAGGTTAGTGGCGAGTACGGCCATGACGTAGAAAAAGACAGTCATGATAACGAGTACTCCGCTGAGGCCTGGGATGGCGTGTAAAAATGCCTCGATCACTCGGCGCAAGCTAGGTGCGGAGGAGACCAGCCGCAGCACACGCAAAACTCGCAGGGCGCGGAGGACGGAAAATGGTCCGCTTGCGGGGACGATGGCAATCATCACGACGATGAAGTCGAACCAATTCCAGCCAGTTTTCCAGAACTGGCGACCGTAGACGATCATCTTGGCTAGCAGCTCGACGATGAAGACCGCCAGGCAGGCGAGGTCGATGGCATGCAAGAGGCCGCCAGCACGAGCGGTGATAGCAGGGTAGGTTTGCAGACCTAACACCGCGGCATTGATGACAATGGCCACCATGACAAAGCGCTCGGTGCGGTCAGATTTGATCCAGTTAGTAAGCTTATCTTTCCAGCTGATAGTTTCCATGTGAGTCATGTTTTGCCAGACATGTCGCAGAGACCACGTGCTTGTCAACTCACAGCTCGTTAAGATGAAATTATGTGTGTCAGCAGCTTGCTCTAGAGCCTCTGCAGTTAGTTGGATAGACGCGCGTGCCAGCTGGAATTTCCTGCATCACTGAGCACTCCAGCTGGCTGGAAAATTTGCATCTGCCGCCACCACCATGATGGCTCCAATTGGTAGCTGAAGAGCGCGCGGCATTTTTCCTCCGAATAGACTAGGCTATTATAAAGTTGGTGGCGGCTCTTCAACTCGTGACAAGTTTCTAACGCGTCCTGATAGGTGCCGTTTCTAATCTGGATTTCCATTTTCGCCTGCAGGAGGTAGAGAGGCACCGTGGCGTCTAGGCACTGGGCCGCTTGCATGCTTGCATCTAGCTGGCCTAGCAGTTCTACGAGCTGCTCTTTGCTGCCGTGGCCTGTGGCCAGATAGGCGTCTTTGGCTGCGGCGACGATTTGCAGTTCAGCTTGTTTCTGCGTCGCCCACGTTAGACATAAGCTGCTCATCGACATGGAAGGAGAGAAACCTGCCTCTGTATAGCTTTGGAGGTGAGCAATGAATTCATCCAATGAGTCTAACGCTCCACGGTAGTCAGCAGACCTGGTTTGAATTTCTATTTTGTTCTGCAGCAGGCATAGGTGATCTAGCGGGCCTAACCTTTCAGCTGCGGGCATGCTTATGTTGATCTTTTCAATTAGCTCTAGCAAATCTTGGGCATTGCCGCGGCCTTTGGCGTAATAGATATTTCCAACAGCGGAAACCGTATGCACATCGGCCAAGTGGCTATAACCACGTTTTTTTGCCTCATCTCTAACGGTAATGGATAGGTCGGCTGAGCGTTCATCTTGGCCCAGCGCAGAATAGAGGGCCGTCATTTCACTCATGATCTGCAGCCTTTTTTCTGAGTCTGGATCAGATTCCGCCATGAGTTGTTCAAACTTGCTCAACCACTTCTGATAGGCGTAAGCGAGTTCGTCGTGACGGTTTTCTTCAACGAGTCTAGCAGTTTCTTTGCGGTAGTTGTTGTAAGCGTGCGTCATGCCCGCATCTTCCAGCGCGCCCGATTGAGCTGCCCAGAACATAACGACGAGTGAGGGGGCCAATAATACGATTAAGAGATAATGTAGTTTTACCATGACCAGATGAATCGTATGATAGGTTTTCTGGGTGGTTTTTACAGGAAATAATACGTGTTCAAATATGCATAAATGGCCGTTTAATCGTGTAACTATATTGATTCAAGCGTTCTATAGGCTATAGTTTCGCTGTGTTCGTTAGCGAAAAATAATTGCAAATTCATGCGCTCAGCAAGCCTGCTGGCTTACTTGTTAGCAAAAGCAGGAGCTGAGGGCATCATGGCGAAACCACTTCCCAAGGGGTCGGCTAGTGGTCGAGCTCGAGTTTTTTCAGCTTAGGAGTGATGATGGCGCGGCAGTATGGATTGCGGTTTTTGTTCAGCTTGTAATAATCTTGGTGGCCAATTTCAGCTGGATAGAATGTGCTAGCTGCGGTGATCTCGGTGGCAATAGGACGGTTGAATTTCTCCTGAGCTTTGGCTTTTGATGCGCTGGCGGTTTTTTTCTGAGCTTCGTTAGTATAGAAGATGCAGCTGCGGTATTGTGGGCCAATGTCATTGCCTTGGCGGTTGACTTGGGTGGGATCGTGCAATTTCCAGAACCAATCGACAAGCTTGGCGTAGCTGATCACTTTGGGATCAAAGACCACATGCACCACTTCTGCGTGGCCGGTGGTTTTGCTGCAAATTTCTGCATAGCTTGGGTTTTTAGTATGCCCGCCGGTGTAGCCAGAAACTACGGATTTCACGCCAGCTTGTTGTTCAAAAACGGGCTCAACACACCAGAAGCAGCCAGCGCCAAAGATGGCGACTTCATGGCCAGCTGGAACTTCTGGCATCGCTGCTGGTTTCATTTGTTCTTCAGACATGGCGTTAGAGGTAGTGAGGTGGATTAATGTGGCCGTTAGAGCCAGTAGGCTTAGGGAAATAGGTATAATGCGGGTGAGTTTCATAGCGTAGTATCATTGGGTTTACTTTATCATACGATTGATTGGGCGCTCTATTTATTCCCGAGAATTCTACTCAGCCGTCATGGCGGAAATTTCAGCCAGCTGGAAATCATTCAGGCTAGAGGAACTGCGCAGGCTGATAGAGTAAATGAATGTCAGTTAGCTAAATGGGTTTTGCTGGATGGGTCATTTAGTATAAATTGCGGTCATGAATTTTAAATTATGCCCGATGTTGGCAGTATCAGCCACGCTGGCTGGAGCCGCTATTTTGCCATCTGCCGCCGCTGATGCGAAACCCAACATCGTGCTGGTGATGACCGATGACCAAGGCTGGGGTGACTCTGGCTACAATGGCCACCCAGACCTGAAAACTCCCCATCTCGATGCACTTAGCCAGCAGGGCGTGACATTCAATCGTTTCTACTCAGCCGCTGCCATGTGCTCGCCAACTCGCGGGAGTTGTTACACTGGCCGCAATCCATATCGCTTTGGCATCACCTTTGCCATGCAGGGCATGCTTGAAGATTCAGAAATTCCCATCACCACCGTGCTCAAAGAAAATGGCTACACCACCGGCCACTTTGGCAAATGGCACATGGGCACATTGACCAAAAACAAAGGTGATCAAAGCCGCTGGGGGCAATACGCTAGGAACCCAGCTAAGTATTTCTGCCCGCCGTGGGAGCGCGATGTTGATGTGAGTTTTGTCACTGAGTCGAAAGTGCCGACATGGGATCCAACTTTGCACCCTGGGCCGATCAGGAAAAACAAAAAAGCCAAAGCGGCGAGCAATATGAAGGGCAAGCCTTACGGTAATGATTTTTTCACCGGGCCCGGGCAGATAGAAACGGAAAACCTCAGCGGCTGTGCCTCCCGTGTGGTGATGGATCGAGCCGTGCCATTCATCCAGGACGCCGTGGCTAAAGAGCAGCCATTCCTTGCTGTCGTTTGGTTCCACGCGCCTCACTCGCCCATCGTTGGCGGGCCTGAATACCGCAAAATGTACCCAGAGCTCAGCGAAGATGAACAACATTATTACGCATCGATCACCGCCATGGACGAGCAAGTAGGTCGCCTCAGAGCCGAGCTCAAATCCCTCGGCGTGGAGGACAATACCATGCTGTGGTTCTGCAGTGATAATGGCCCAGCTCGCCAAGGGTCACCGCGTGAACTAGGCCGCACCGCAGGTCTCTCAGGGGTGAAATTATCTATCAACGAGGGTGGTATCCGCGTGCCAGGGCTGATGGTCTGGCCAGCTGGCGTGAAGGGCGGACAAGTCATCGACGTCCCTTGTGTCACCTCAGATTATTTTCCCACCATCCTAGATGCCATCGGCGTGGATCTGCCAGCTGACCGCACCTACGACGGCATCAGCCTGCTGCCATTACTACAGGGGAAATCCCAAGCTCGCTCAAAGCCAATCGGTTTCCTCAACCGCGATGGCAAAGAGACCGTGTGGATGGACGACCAATACAAACTCATTGACCGTCAAGGTGAGTTCTTCCTCTACGACATCCCTGCGGATCCAGCTGAAAAAAATAACCTAGCTGACGATTTGCCAGAAGTGACCACTCAGATGAAAAAAGGCCTTGTCGCTTGGCGATCAGAGGTTCTCGCTGAGTTGAAACATGTTCGCGGTGAATGATCTGCTAGCCAGACCCGATGATAGCTTGCGCCACGAGATTATCCTGCTTAGCTTGTTGGCATGTCGAAACCAATTCGTCTAGGAATTTTAGGGTCTGGATCAGGATCCAACATGCAGGCCATCGTCGATGCCATCGACAGTGGAGAGTTGAATGCTGAAATCGCCCTCGTGCTCTCGGATAATCCAGACGGGTTCATCCTCGAGCGTGCCCAAAAAGCAGGCATTCCTAACGCTGTGATCGATTGCCACGGGTTTAAAACCAAATTCCCAGATGCCGCGCAGGCAGCCATTGGCCAGCAGCTCAAAGACGCTGGCGTCGAGCTCGTCTGTCTCGCTGGGTTCATGCGCTTAGTCAAAGCGCCATTGCTAGAAGCATTTCCAAATCGCATCATCAACATCCATCCATCATTGCTGCCTAACTTCCCCGGACTAGAAGCGTGGGTGCAGGCAGTAGAAGCCGGTGCGCGTGAGTCTGGCTGCACCGTTCACTACGTAGATGCCGGTATGGATACTGGCCCTATCATCATGCAGGCCATGGTGCCAGTGATGGGTGATGACACCGCTAGCTCACTGCACCAGCGCATTCAGGTGGAAGAGCACCGCCTCTATCCAGCTGCCATCAATCATATTTCCGAGCAACTCCGCTAAGATGATAGAGAAACTCAAATCTCTGCACTCGGAGCTCAACTCAGTGGTGTTAGGATCTGAGCTGCCAGCTACCTTGCTGATCACAGCTCTGTTGGCCAAAGGTCACGCGTTGATTGAAGGCGCTCCCGGTGTGGGCAAAACATCTTTAGCCCAATCGCTAGCCTCGGGCATGAGCGGTGTGTTTAAGCGCATCCAGTTCACTCCTGACCTGCTGCCATCAGATATTCTCGGCTACCAAATGTACCGCCAGCAGAGAGATGAGTTTGAATTCATCCCCGGACCAATCTTTACCAACCTCCTTCTAGCAGATGAAATTAACCGCACATCACCGCGGGTTCAGTCAGCTCTGCTAGAGGCGATGAATGAAGGACAAGTTAGTATCGACGGCGTCACTCGCCAGCTGGAGGCACCATTCATGGTTGTGGCCACCCAGAACGTAAGCTCGTCCACCGGAACTTTCCCATTGCCTGAAGCCCAGCTAGACCGCTTCCTTCTCTCCATCCCCATGCACCTGCCAGATGCCCAAGTGCAGGTGAATATTTTGCGCTCACACCTAACGAATAGCACGCGCGAGAGCCTACACGACAGTGATCTCAGCCTAGCCGACTGGCGCCAGCTGCAAGCTGAAACCATGCAACTGCCAGTTGCCGGAAAACTCAGCCAGTACATTGTGGATCTGTGTGAGTCAGTTAGGGTGGTGCTCGGCTCGCGTGAGTCGGTCTCAGTGCGCGCCTCTCTAGCAATCATGCGCGCCGCTCAAGCTTATGCCAAGTTTTCTGGCCATTCTGAGCTGCATCCAGACCACATCCAGTTAGTTTACCCACACGTGCTCAGCCACCGGCTGATCACAGACTCGCAAAGTTCGCCCGAAACCGTTCTGCAAGCAGCCCTCGAGCAAACTCCGGTACCATAATATACATGTAGTTAGATAAATGTGAACCGAGCAAAAACAACCATCCAAAGCAAAGGAGCTGCCGTCGCAGGTGGCTCGGTGGCCTTGTTAATGGTTGGTATCCTTCTAGCTGACGGCGCGTTTATCCTTTTAGCTGGCTGCGGTTTGATGCTAGTAGCCCTTGCCTATCTGTGGAATCGCATCAATCTAGCTGGGCTTCATGTGGAGATGTTAGTGCCCATGCGCGTTGAAGTGGGCAAACCATTCGACCTGCGTATTTCCCTGCAAAATGAGAAAAAATGGCTGCCTAGCTGGGGAATCAATTGCCACATCCCCATGAGCTTCGAGCTGCATCTCAAGCTGGATCCTATCAAGGTGGCATCGAGCTCAACATTCAGCCAATTGGTAGCCATGCATATCCAGCGGCGCATGGTGGTAGAAGAGTTTCAGTTCTATCAGCAGAGCTCGTTTCCTTTTGCTCTGTTTGACCGCTGCCAGCAGGTGAAAGTCACCCATCGACTCCTCGTTCACCCGCGGCTCATCGTGCCTGTCGAGATGTTCGGCCAAGGAAACAATCAAGGTGACTATGCTGAGATCGGCGTGCGTTTAGGTCACGAATCCGGCGAGCCGAGAGGTCTGCGTCCATGGCAAAATGGTGATTTTGCTAGAGATGTTCATTGGCCTAGCAGTGTGCGTGCGCTTGCCCGTGGCCGTGAACTTAGAGTTCGCGAAAGCGACCCGCCAGGATTTCACCCTAGCAAGTGTCGTGTGATTTTCCATAGCTACGCTGTGGGCGGTGAGCTATTGCGCGGCGACCGCTTTGAACTCGCCATCTCTCTTTTTGCCGGCGCGGTGAAACATCTAGTCTCTAGCGGAGTAAAGGTCGAGATGTGTGCCGATTTGTTTGGCTGGAGAGTGTCTAGCTGCTCGTCGCCTAGCGAATTGCTTAGCTTTCTCGATCGCCTAGCCATGGCCAAGCGGCCGCAAGGCACCGAGCTTCACGAGCTAGAGCAGGCATTGAGTGCGCTGCCACCCGCCGCAGCAGCAGTGGTCATCTCAGATGTGCCATTGCCTAGCTGGCAGCATGTCTGTGACAAAAAGTCTAACGTGTTAGCTATTGATATTCGCCAATTCAATTTGCCAGAAGTGGCCTTTCTATCAACAGGAAAGGGGGCAGCCTAAATGCGCCTGATGGTCTTTATCCTGAGCCTGCTGGTCGGCTATTGGTGCCTGAAATCATCAGCGGGCAACTTGTCGTCAAGCCTCTGGGTGATTGTCGCCAGCTGGGTCATGGTATTTGGCCTCTTTGTCTGGTCGAAGTTGCGTACCCATGGGCATATTTCTAAATCATCATGTTATTACGGCATCTTAGTTGGCGGTGTTTTGTTAGCGTCGGCTCTGCTGTTATTTCAAAAACCTAGCCAGTTTATTGCCATGCGTATGCACAAGGTCGTGTACGCCAGAGCTGGCGATATGCTGCCGCAGCTGCAGGGCAATGAGGACGGTGAAAAGAGTAATGAATTGATGGAGTCGGGCGGCTCTAATTTGCTAACCGATGATGTGTCGCGCGAACTTCCGAAACGCAGCAACATCAACCCAAAGGGGCACCCAGAAGTATTTTTGCGTTTCAAAAATGGCGCCGAGTGGCCAGATGATAAACGCATCTACCTGCGCAGCTACGCGTTAGAACAATACCGTGAAGGGCGCTGGAGCATGATCCCGTTAGCCAATCACAAACAGTTCCAGCCAGAGGCCGGACGGGAGTCGATTACCCTCAATAAAACGCCTGCAAATAGGGCCCAGTTTGCCGCGCTGGACTACCGCATTTACCACTCAGTGAATGACACGGGCCGCAATGCGATGATCAGCATGAACGGGCTAACACGTGTCTGGTTGCCTAGTTTGACCCAGCTGGCAAATGATGTCTATCAGCTGCCGACAATCACGGAAAACCGCTACTCTTATAGACAAAGTGCCAAGCCGCTAGATGTCGACGATTTGCTCGAAGCTCAGCTAGAAATGAAGGTGCCAGCCGCAGCTGAACCATGGATCACTGAGGTGCCGGCAGTGTTTCATGAAGATATCGACTACCTAGTCGCGCAGTGGCGACATTTGCCATTGGGTGAGGCATTGATGAATCTCAAGGAGATGTTGCAGCGCGATTACCAATACTCACTGCGGACCGAAAATGTCGATGATAGAGAGCCGATAGAGAATTTCCTGTTTTACGAAAAATCTGGTTACTGCGAGCATTTTGCTTCAGCCACAGCATTGATTTGCCGTCGTCTAGGTATCCCTAGCAGAGTGGCTTACGGCTGGTCTGGTGGCACTTATTACCCAGAGCAAGATTTGTGGTTATTCCGCGCACGCGATGCCCATGCGTGGACTGAGTTATGGTTTGAGGGATACGGCTGGGTGAGCTTTGATACCACGCCAGTTAGTAGTGAAAACGTGCCCACTCCGTCGGTGGCCCCAGAGGGTGAGCAGGCACCGGAACCAGAGGAATTTGACTATAACGAAGCGGATGAAGATGCGGAGCCAGCTGACGACGACTATCTACCTAGCGAACCCACAGTGGACCTGGTGCTAGTGTTAGCTGGGGTGGTTTTGCTATTGGCATTAGTGATTGTGATCCACCGGCGCAAGGATATTAGAATCGCCGTGATGCCAGCATTTATCTCGGGCCGACCAGCTGAACGTAGCTACCTTCACCGCTTTGCCGCCGAGTGTGCTAAGCTCGGTATGCCGATGGATCGGGGGCGCACATTGCGCCGCCAGCTCGAGCTGATAGAACGCGCGGGGATTAAAATTGAATTTGCCAGTGATTTGTTAGCCTACCACTATGAGACGAATTACGCTGGCCGCGAGCGCGATGCCAGCTACGAAAAGCAGCTAGCCAAGCGCATCGCCAAATGGGCGCGTGAACGAGCTGCAAAATCCTAGCTGATAGAACGGTCTGGTATTACACGGCGTAGGCAATGGTGGTCAGGATAGACGCGTCATTGTCTAGCGGCGTATTTGGCTGGAAGTCGCCAATGGTTTCCTCAACACGGAATCCTGCGCTAGCTAGCAGCAGGTGCAGCTCACGTTGCCAGAACCATGTTAGTGTTTGCAGGCTGTCGTGAGATTCGATCACTTTGCCTTTGTCATTTTTGATTTCGTAGCGGTGCTCGCGCTCGAGAATCTGTGGAATGCGCTGGATGAAATGGCGCGTCTGACATGTCGCTTTGTGCTTTTCGTCAAAGTTGATTTCTTTGTCGGTGAACCATTTTCCCTCTTCCACGTCATCGGTGAGCTCAGCCCAAGGGATGAATGTGGTTAGGTAGAGGCCGCCGCCTTCTTCCATGTGCTCGCGGATAGTTTCCAAGGCGCTAGGGATGGATGGCAAATCTACCAGCTGCAAGGTGAACGCTGGAATCAAGACGTTAGTATACTTTTTCTTCAGATCTAACGTTTCAATTTTTCCGCGGTGTAGCTTTGGTGTGAGTTTTTGTTTTTTTGCCGCCGCTTTGCACAGTCTGAGCATATCAGCTGACGAGTCTAGCCCTTCGATGTCGATGCCCGACTCTATCAATGGCAGCAGCAGACGACCAGACCCGCAGCCAAGCTCGAGCGTCGAGCCCGGGCGGCTAGCTAGAAATTGCTCGATCAGCGCGAGCTCTGAGTTTTCATCTTCGGCTGCCCAGAAGGCGTCGTGCAAGGTGGCTTCGAGTGAGGCGTACATGGCCGCAGTTTAGGCTGAGGTGGCGGGCACGAGCGAGTAAATTATCGTGCCGGCACCTGGAGCTTTGGTATCTTCAGACGCCGCCTTGAGCCCACCCTTCTCGGGGTTGTCGACAAACAAAACGATGTGCTCGGGGTTTTGCTCAACATAGCTGGCGTAGTTCAGAGCCTCGTTTAAGATCGATTTCTCAATCGTTGCGCCATTTTTTGCTAGAGATTCTAGCTGCAAGTGCTGGGGTCTACCAGGAAATGAAATCCGGCTGCGCATACGTGAGGCCACAGCGGTGGCGGTGCTGCGGTTGTCATCGCGTGGCGCTACTTGCCAGATGTTTTCGCTGCCAAAGATGTGTATAAATTCCTGGCTAGCTAGCGAGTTTACCTCGTCGTTAGGTGTACAGGCTATCAACTGCCCGAGGCCAGTGAGGTCGAGTTCTTCTTCGACGTATTCGGAGAGGATGTTAGCGCGTTTGGCATTCAGGCCATGGACGCGAGCACGGGCAACACGATCGTAGTTGGTATCTAGCAGGAGGACTGAATGGCCGTCGTCTTGCAGTGCTTTGGCTATCAAACGTGTCCAGTGAGCAGCGCCGGCAAACAAAACACCACGTGGATTTTTCGCCGCCAAACCAAGCCGTCTAGCAATGGGCGCAGCTAGTAGCCCGTAGAAGGTCACGGTGCCGATGATGACGATGAAGATCAGCGCTACCATGTGGTTAGCCTGCTCAGCGATGTGAGGTGATAGATGGCCAGCCTTAGCCGCGTGCTCCATCTCGAGGGCAAATACGGAGGTCACCGCTGCGGCGACGATGCCGCGTGGCGCCAGCGCCGCTAGAAATGCCTTTTCTGGCAAGCTGACCTTTTTAGAAAAGATGTTGGCGATAAAGACCGAAGCTGGACGAATGATAACGATGAGGAAAAATAGCAGGATCAAACCCGGGACAAGTACGGCATAGATACTAGCTGGAGCAATGCGCCCTGATAGAACTACAAAGAGCAGGGAAATAATCAGCACACGCAGGTTCTCTTTGAACTCGAGAATGTGTTTTACCGAGACCGATTTTTGGTTGGCCAAAGCAATGCCTAACACGGTGCTGGTGAGCAGGCCAGATTCTGGCTGGATTTCATTAGATGCAGAGAAGGCCACCGCATTTATAGCCAGTAGAACTACCGAGTGGAGGAAGTCTGGGATCAAGTGACGCTTGAGCATCTGCTCGATAAGTTTGGCCAAAATGACAGCCATCACACCGCCTACCAGAATGGTTTTTCCTAGCGAGATGAGGATGACTTTTTGCGCTTGGTCCGCATCGCCAGCGATCGCCGCTTGGAAGATCAAAACCGCAAGAATCGCGCCAATAGGATCCACCACGATGCCTTCCCATTTGACGATGTTACCCACCTTACGTGAGGGTTTGATGTGGCGCAGCAAGGGCGCTATCACCGTCGGGCCAGTGACCACTAAGATCGCCCCTAGCAAGCCGGCAACTCGCCAGTCGTAGCCGAGAATGTAATGAGTAACAGCTCCCGTTAGAATGAAGCTAACGACGACGGCAATGGTGCACAACCGCAGTACCGGTGTGCCGCTTTCCCTTAGGTCGGCAAATTTCAGCGTTAGTCCGCCTTCAAACAAAATCAACGAGACACACAAGCCGATGCCAGCGAGCAGCACGTCTTCGCGCAGGTAGGCATCGATAGATACCCCTGAGAAAAACTCCAGCGCGAAGCCAGAGATGAGCAATAGCAAGATAGACGGAAATCGAAACCGCCAGGCTAGCCATTGAGCGAGGATGCCAATGCCCAAAATGAGCGTGAGATAGGTGAGTGGTGCCATAATTACAGTGGGAGTATATTGGCTAGCCAGCTGGTATGTGAGCTGTCGTTAGGTGTCAATTTTGTCAACTTCCTAGCAAGGCATTGTTTGATTGCCTAGCTGACACCCGCGCTGGTATTAAGCATTAGCCATTAACTTTCGCTACTGTCCGTTAGCTTCGGCGCGCTAGTTGCTGGCATCACACGGCGCATTAGTTTTTTTAGCCCGCCTTCAGCGGCTTCTTGCTCGCTTTCAGCCTCACGCATTGCCTTTTCCCATGCGGGAGCAAATCCCGGCGCATCTTCACGCATCGCGCGCAGTGCTGATTCTATCAGCTGCAGCTGGCGCATTTCGGCGCGGCCTGGTTTCTGCTGTGCGACGTTCAAGTTAGACTTTAGGGTTTCATTCTGCTCGCGCATCTCGTCGAGCTGGCTCTGCAGCTGTTCGTTGCCTTTAGCATTGATTTTCAGCTGCGTATTGAGATGTGTCTGCAGCTCTTTATTGTCGGTTTCCACACGCTTCAGCTCAGATTTCAGCATCTTGACGTCTTTGCGCTGCAAGCGCCAAACCATCACCACCAGCCCAAGGCCAACCAATAGGCCCCAGACAAATGGCTGAGACATGATTTGTAAAAATAGATCCATGCCCAAAGCATAGTTCCACCGTTTTAAATGCCAAGGATGATATTTCAGCCAAAACCATCTCCCTCAGACCACTGCGTCTAATCTAGCTAGACGCATGATAAAGCTGAAGCTCTGGCGCCAAACGAACCGGAAGCTTGAATCCTGATTTGCTATCAAAATTCAGTTATTTAAGCTAACAATATGATGCGATTTGATGTTGTCCATCCTGCTAGGCCGATGCTAAACACTGTCTTGTAATATGCTGCAGAAAACTCGGTGGACTAAGTGGGGCACAATAGGGAGGACCTGAGCTGTTCAACTTCACCCTTTAATAAATGAATATAGAGATATTATGAAATTTAATCGATTTGACATGGATTGGTCAAACGTACTTATAGTGTCTGTTTTTATAGCCTACCTGTCTTATCAGGTAACACATACAGGTACGGCACGAGCTCAAAGCATCATACCGTATATGTTTATGCTGCCAGTTGCGATATGGACGCTCTCTGTATCTTGTTATCTTTTTTTCCTTAAGATGGAAATTACAAAAATCGATAATGGATTTCTCCTTAAGAAGAAGTTCATAATATCAAAAGAGTACAACTTTACTTCTCAAGCTGTGGTGGAGCTCGTTACTACTTGCAGTCCTGGGTATAGAAGTAATCGTTTTCTAGATGTTCAAGAAGGAGATAAAAAGCTAGAATTCGGAAATCAACTTAGTTCTAAAGCGCTTAAGAAGGCCTTCAATTATCTGAATTCGAATTATCGTTAGGAGTGGATATAAAGACAGACAATCTAATAAAGGTGATGTTGAAATTTGGATTACAGGTGTTATTTGTCATTTTCCTGATCGCTGTTCAGGGGTGTGAGAACAATCCTATTGAGGATCTTGATAAAGATATGCTTATAATCTCCGGTACTTCTATAGGCCCTTATTGCTTAGGGGATAAAGTATCCGGCCAGACGGAGTTTTTCTTTTATACAGAAGAGTCTGTCCGTATAGACGTGGGCCGCCGTGATATGATTAGAGCATTATACACGGAAAACGAAGCGTTTCATTTTAGTGACGACTATACCCCTATAGGCCATTCTTTTAAGAGTGTTAAAGAAAGATTTGGCAAAGGTAGATTTGATTCTGAGGGAGAGTTGTATGTTGGTACTCCGCTATACCTTTTTGAAGGTGTTTTTGTAACAATAGATAACGATAGGGTCAAAGGAGTTGGAGTATGGAGTTATGAATTCTAGGCATCTAGCTTGCTTACTCGCATATCACTAGACATACAAACTGTGGTGGATAATTTTTGCAAATAGCTCAATTTGAGTTATCTGTAGGGATTATGGCTACAGCTAGATATCTCTCTCCATATCGAAAACACCGATCGGCGGTGTACCATTGCATTTCGCGTGTGGTGGATCGGCGATTTATTTTAGGTGATACTGAGCGTGAGCTATTTGTTGGACTCATGCGTAATTGTGAGACCTTCTATGGCGTCAAAATTCTCAGCTATTGCATATCACTAGACATACAAACTGTGGCCAATAATTTTTGCAAATAGCTCAATTTGAGTTATCTGTAGGGATTATGGCTACAGCTAGATATCTCTCTCCATATCGAAAACACCGCTCGGCGGTTTACCATTGCATTTCGCGTGTGGTGGATCGGCGATTTATTTTGGGTGATACTGAGCGTGAGCTATTTGTTGGACTCATGCGTAATTGTGAGGCCTTCTATGGCGTCAAAATCCTCAGCTATTGTGTGATGTCGAACCATTTTCATCTGCTGGTCGAAGTGCCCAAGGAAGGTGAGGTGGAAATTAGCGATGATGAGTTTTTACGACGCGTGAAGGCGCTGTATTCACCCAGCTACTACGCCGAGGTGAAGCAGATATTTTATAACTTGCTAGAGACTGCTAGCCAAGATGCTGAAGGGAACACTAGTCGGGTTGCGGCGGATAACTTCAAGCGCCAATATACCAACCGGATGCACGATTTGGGCAACTTCATGAAGAGCCTAAAGCAGCGGTTCAGTCGCTGGTACAATAGGCATAACAACCGAGACGGCTACCTGTGGAGCGGTCGATATACCAGCGTGCTCGTGCAAGCCGGTTATGTAGCTAGAATCATGTCGACCTACATTGATCTTAATCCCGTTAGAGCGGGCATGGTAGAGAAACCAGAGGACTATCGATGGTGTAGTTATGGCGCCGCTCTAGCTGGAGATAAACGCGCGCGCCGTGGGTTATGTCGTGTGCTCTGGCTGAAAGATGAAATGCCTAACTCAGCGGCAGAAAACCAGCCGTGGGATGAAGAAAATGCCCGGCATTACTGGACGGATGGCTGCGCTGAACGTTACCGCGTGCTGTTATATACCGATGCTGAGCAGACATTCAAAGACATCATGACCCGCGATGGCCAGTGGGTGAAATCTCAAGTTAGAAAGGGAATCAGGAAAGACGAAATCGAGAAAGTGGCTGAAGCTAACGGCCAGGTGAACATGGCCTATCTGCTGCGGCACAAAGTCCGCCACTTCAGCGATGGCATGGCGATAGGGAGTCAATCATTTCTCAATGAGGTGTTCCAACAGACGAAGGAATGGTTCGGTGAAAAACGTAAATCTGGCGCTCGTAAGATGAAGTCAAAGCACTGGAGCCAATCACCCAAAGAGGTCTGCGCCATGCGCGATCTCCAGCAGGAACCGCCACTGCCAAACGAACTGGAGTGAGCCAGCTAGCTGGATTTCTCAGCCTCATTTGATAAATCCGACTGGCCCAACAAATCGACATTAAGAAAAGCAGTTCTATCCGCCTGTCGCTGGAGAACTGTGTTTTTGTTGGCAGCAAAGTCAGCTTGAAACTGACTGAAATGACGTTCAATGATCCCAGTTATAAAATTTAGTAACGTCTTGAAGCCCAGTTGGCCAGTAATCCAGCCAGCTGGAATGTTAAATTTTGAATTGCTATCTAAATTCAGTAATTTTGGCTAACAAATAGATGCGATTAAATCTTGCATGAGCCGCTAGTCTATTGATAAATCTGTCTTGTGATATGTTAGTTTTTAACTACAGGAACATTATAAAAAATGAAGTTGATACCTATTTGCGGATGTGGGCTAATCTTATTTGTCAACAGCTCTTCAGTTTTGGCTGAGAGGAAAATAACGGACTCAATTGATATTGTAGCTATTCCTCCTAAAAAGCCTGTCCTAATAGGGGAAAGTGTCGCTCTGTACATAAAAATAAAAAATGAAGGTGATGATGTGATAGGGCGTCTCCCTAAAGGTGAATTTCGATTTGACGCACTAGGTAGGATCAGTCCAGTAATCCATAATCCATATACATACAGTATTAGAAAAACTTTGTATAGTGGATCAGATGGAGTCTACGAACTCAGGCAGAATAGATGGTGGAGTTTGAAAGATGTCAATCTTGCTTCAGCACAGAAATACAGACAGCTTCGTTCAGGTCAAGAATTGGTTTATAGAATAGATTTTGTTCCGTTTGAAAATGATCATAAGGACCTAGTTGATGATGTAGATTTCTGCCATGTAACCATTAAGTGGATGATTTCGAGTGATAAAACAGAACATTGGCAAGAGTTGAAAGTGAGTACGGTTATTTTTAAAGCTGACGGTCAAAAAGAATAAAGTAAATCACCTATATCACTAGATATATATCATTAGACATACAAACTGTGGTGAGTAATTTTTGCAAATAGCTCAACCTGAGTTATCTGTAGGGGTTATGGCTACAGCTAGATATCTCTCACCATATCGAAAACATCGCTCGGCGGTTTGGCATTGCATTTGACTCCGTTCCACTTCTCTTATGAGGAGTGGGACTTTTCCCTGCGGAAGTTAGGAGAGCAATGTCGACGAGTTAGGATCTGATCAGAGCTAGCTAACTCAGGTCAATAAACCACAGTTCATCTGACAAGCCTCACTTCATCATGGATGGAGTGGGGCTTTTTTATTTCAAATTACGATGGTGCGCGGGGGAGGTTAGGTGTTTTTAGTTGTCAGCTTTTGCTTGGTCTTGTTAGGGGAAGATGAGTTGGTCGGTGGCAAACCCTTTGGCTTTGGCTAGGTTGATGAGTTCGCTTTGCAGCTTGGCGTCGAGTTCGGGTGTGCGAGCTAGCAGCCAGAAGTAGTTTTTGTTGGGGCCGCTGATCAATGCGTATTGGTAGCCTTTGTGATCTAACTCGAAGATGATGTATGAACCGTAGAAAGGGCCAAAGAAAGAAACTTTGAGGTGACCGGTGGTGGGGTCGGCGACAAACTTGGCTTTGCCTTCAGCTTCTTGCCATTGTTGGGTTGCGGTTTTGAACCCTCGGTTGATGACTTTGACAGTGCCGTCAGGGTTTTGGCTATAGTTGGCGCTGATGTTTTCTAAACCACGCTCGAATGAATGGTCGAGGCGGGCGATTTCGTACCAAGTGCCAAGGTAGCGGTCGAGCTGGAACTGGCTGACTGGCTGGATGTCCGCTGGGGATTTGGTGGTGCACTGGCTAAGGGCAGTCAGGCTGATAGCTGAGGCTAACAATAGGGTGAGTTTACGAGTGATTTTTTGCATGACGGGCAATGTAGTTGAGGTGGGCGTCAGTGGTGCCGCAGCATCCACCGAGGACGCGCAGGCCAGCACGGTGGAGGTCGAGCATTTGCTCACCCCAGTCTGATAGGCTGTCTTGTTGGGTTTGTTTGGCGCCATCTAGCTGGCTTTGGTCTAGCGAGGATGAATTGGCCTGCATGCCTATCAGGCGGTGGGAAAGCGGGGAGCTTGGGTTTTCAGTTTGGTGGTCTGCTAGGGCTTGCTGGAGAAAGCTAGGGTAGGCGCAATTGACAAAATACGCTAGCGGTGGTCGGCTAACAGAGTTGTCGATTTGATCGATGGCGTCAGCTAAAGAATGGCCATCGAGGATGCGTCCATTGGGGCCGATGCAGAAGCTGAGGATGTAGGGTTTGTCTGTCTGGCTGATGGCGTGGGCAAGGCCAAGAGCCTCGCTCACTGCGGGCAATGTTTGAGCCATGAGGTAGTCCGCCTGAGTGGTGGCGAGCTGCTCAACCTGCCAGCGGTGGAATTTTTCCGCATCTGCGGCGGCGGGAGCATCTTGCGGTTGATAACAATCATTCTGCGGACCTATCAGCGCGCCGATTTTAATTTCTGGCTGAGCAGGGAACTCGGTACGCGTGCGTTCACGCAGCTGGATGAGGAAGTCAACCGCATCGCGGTTGACGGATTCTGGCAGACCAGCCAGCTGGATGCGCTGGGCATCGATGCGCCAGGTGGGAGCGGTGCTCATGATAGGCAGCAGGAAATCTCTAGCGACCTGGTAGTATTGGCGATGGATGTCTGCCATGAGCTCGGCGAGATTGTCGTCGTAGATGAATGGGGTATTAAAGACCATGGGATCTAGCTGGATGCCATCAAGACGCCGCAGTCGTTCGGCAATGGCGGCTTCGCCAAGGATGAGCGGATAGCTCGTTAGAAATGTCTGCATGGGCTGAAGATGGCACGGATTGATAGCTTCTCAACGATTTATTGAGGGGGATGTATTTGCTCGGCTTGCTTGGGTAATGCCAAAATTTGTATAACTAGGCTCGCAAATTCATTGCATATTAAACTGATCGTGTAAAAGTTTTACTCCAGTATGAAAATGAGAATAAAAAAAGCTGTTGAGACCTTCGCTCTGAGCCGCTTCAAATCTTCACTCGGGATGGTTGCGGCAGTAGCAACGATGGCAGCGCAGGCGGCTGATAAACCAAACTTTGTGTACATCATGTGTGATGACCTTGGCTACGGCGACATCCAGTGCCTGAACCCAGAGCGGGGGAAAATCGCCACGCCGCAGGTAGATGCGCTGGCTAAGAATGGCATGACCTTTACCGATGCTCACTCCGCCTCTGCGGTTTGCACGCCGTCACGTTACGCCTTACTAACGGGGCGATATTCTTGGCGCACAAAACTGCAAGCTGGGGTCTTTAGCTCAAACAAAGGTGGCCATGATAGCCTAATTAAAGAGGATATTCTGACCGTTCCCCAGCTGTTGAAACAAGCTGGCTATACCACAGCTGCGGTAGGTAAGTGGCACCTAGGCATTAGATATGAAGACGCTGAAGGCAATGCTGTAAGGACCGCAGATGATAGAACGACTTTTTCTCTTGGCGTGCCAGTGGGCACGATTATCCCTAATGGGCCGACGAGCCGTGGGTTCGATTATTTTTATGGCTTCCACCATGCCAAGAGCATGGACACTCTGATAGAAAATAACAAAGTGGTAGAAGAAACATCACATGCAAAGGTGCTCGATCTTTGTGCTGATAAAGCGGTGAGTTACTTAGCTGATAGGGGGAGTGATAAAGAGACACCATTTTTCTTATATGTGGCTTTAGGCGCGCCGCATTCGCCTATTGTGCCTTCAGATGTGTGGCAGGAAAAAGGGATTTCTCCGTATGCGGATTTTGTCATGCATACTGATGCGGTGGCTGGCAGAATCATCCAGGCTGTGGACGATAATGGCCTGCGCGAAAATACCATCGTTGTATTCACTGCTGACAATGGCTGCTCGGCTGCGCCAGCTAACTCGTCGAAGTTAGAATCAGAGTTTGGTCATTATTCTAGCGGCCCATTCCGTGGCTATAAAAGGCATATCTGGGAGGGGGGCCACCGCGTACCGTTCATCGTGCGCTGGCCAGCCAAGGTGGCAGCTGGAAGTACTTCTAGCGACCTGATAGGCTTAAACGATCTGATGGCGACTTGCGCTGAGATCACTGGAGTGGCAATGCCAGCTGGCGCAGGTCCTGATTCTATCAGCATGTTGCCGTCGCTAACTGGCGGTCATTCTAGCAGGCAGGATTTGATTCACCATTCATCTAGTGGGCGATTTGCGATTCGCAAAGGGAAATGGAAGCTCGCGCTGTGTGCTTATGACGGAAAATCAGCGCATCCAGATGCTGGGGCGCCAGAGTTTCAGCTCTACGATATGGAGGCTGATTTCAAAGAGGAAAATAATGTAGTTAGCCAGAATCCAGAAGTGGTGAAGCAGCTGGTAGATTTGATAGAGAAGCAAATCACATCGGGCCGCAGTACGGCGGGTGAGCCATTGACTAATGATATCGAGGTGGTGATCTACAAAGAGCGCGCAGAAAACATACCGGTGAAAAAAGCCAAAAAAAGTAAGAAGTCCAAAGCCGAAAAAGAATAAGGTCTAGGTTTTTAGGGCGTAAGTTTGCGCTCTGGTTCTTGTTTTTGAGCCCCAGCCAGCTTGGAGGGAATGGTGATTTTCATCTCTCTGAGCGAGGGTGGGGATTTTTTTTATTTGCATGTATTCGCAATTGATTATATATACATTCCATCAACGAAACGATTATGAATCAAGAAAAGCAGAAAATTGTGATTGTTGGCGGCGTCGCCGGAGGAGCTTCAGTAGCAGCGCGCGCACGCAGGTTAGCGGAAGATGCAGAGATCATCATGCTTGAGCGCGGGCCAGATGTGTCCTTTGCAAACTGTGGATTGCCCTATCACGTGGGAGGTGAGATTGAAGATAGAGATGCGCTGGCGGTGCAAACGCCAGCAAAACTCAAAGCGCTGTTGAATCTGGATGTGCGCACGGGCAGCGAGGTGGTGAATGTGCAGCCAGCTGAAAAATCAGTGACCGTGAGAACGCTAGAAGGCGAGTATGAGCTCAGCTATGATAAGTTAGTTCTGGCGCCGGGTGCATCACCGCTGCGTCCGCCGCTAGCTGGCATAGATGACGCTCGCGTCCTAACATTGCGCAACCTGCAAGATATGGACAGGCTGATTGATCATGTAGCGCAGCTGGATCACGTGACGATCATTGGTGCTGGATTTATTGGCTTAGAGGTGGCCGAGCAGTTGGTGCACATTGGTAAAAAAGTGACGGTGGTGGAGCTGCAGGAGCAAGTCTTACCACTGCTGGATGGTGAGATGACCAAGGGCATTGAAGAGACGATGTTAGCGAATGGCGTGGAGTTGATCCTAGGTGATGGGATTGCCTCCTTTGACCCGCAAGCTAATGAGTTGGTTGTGAAACTGAACTCAGGAAAAGAAGTGCGCACGGAGCTGGCTTTGCTATCTATCGGTGTGCGTCCGGAGAGTGAGCTGGCTGCAAATGCAGGGCTAGAGTTAGGCCCACGCGGACATATCCGGGTGAATGACTACATGCAGACGAGCGATGCGAATATCTACGCGGTTGGTGATGTGATTGAGTCAGCCAATCCTCTATCAGCTGATGCCGCAGGCTCTGATGCGTACAATGCGGTGCCGCTTGGTGGACCAGCTAACCGACAAGGTCGCACAGCTGCAGATCACATTGTGCTGGGGGAAAAAGCACAGGCTTATCCAGGAACTATCGGCACCGCTATCGTTAGAGTGTTTGATCAGGCAGCTGGCATTACAGGACTGTCTGAAAAACGTCTCAGCCAGCTGGGTGTGGATTTCAAATCTGTGCTGGTGCACGCGGACCATCACGCTGGCTATTATCCAGGAGCAGAGCGCTTGACGGTGAAAATCATGTGGGATCCAGAATCTGGCCGTCTGCTAGGTGGTGAAGCGTATGGTAAAGAAGGTGTGGATAAGCGGCTGGATGTGCTAGCTACTGCGCTGCGCGGGAAGCTAACGATTGACGATCTCACTCATCTGGAGCTGGCCTACGCACCGCCATTTGGCAGTGCTAAAGATCCAGTGAACATTGCAGGATTTGCCGCAGGTAATGTGATGGCTGGGCATGTGAAAACTCTCGCTAGCATCCCTACTGATGAGAGTGTGCAGATTGTAGACGTGAGGCCGGCTGCGATGGCTGCTGCTAGACCGGTGGCGAATGCGATTAACATCCCTATGGTTGAGCTGAGAAGCCGGCTTGGTGAGTTAGATGTCAACCGTCCGGTGGCGACGATTTGTGTGATTGGCAAAACCAGCTACATGGCGGCGCGTGTGCTCAGCCAGAATGGATTTGATGCCGCCAGCATCATGGGCGGCGTGACGCAGGCGCTTTGAAGAGTGAATGGAGATTAGAGAAGAGTGAGTTTTTTCATTCATTGAGCGAGGGGGAGGGCCGATGGTTTTCTCCCTTGTTTTTTGTTTTCAGTTTTCAGTTTTCAGTTTTCAGTTTTCAGTTTTCGAGCCTGATTGTTGGAGTTGGCTTGATAGGTTTGCTGGATTGTGGGGTGCTGTTTTGCCCTTTCAGGGCTTTGGTTTGGTGGTGGTTTGATTCCTAGGGCTGCGCCCTAGGCTAGGCTGTTTCGCTCCTTTGGAGCTGGGATGTCTGGTGCTGTTTCGCCCTTTCAGGGCTTTGGGTTGGTGGTGGTTTGATTCCTAGGGCTGCGCCCTAGGCTAGGCTGTTTTGCTCCTTTGGAGCTGGGATGTCGGGTGCTGTTTTGCCCTTTCAGGGCTTTGGATTGGTGGTGGTTTGGTTCCTAGGGCTGCGCCCTAGGCTAGGCTGTTTTGCTCCTTTGGAGCTGGGATGTCGGGTGCTGTTTCGCCCTTTCAGGGCTTTGGATTGGTGGTGGTTTGATTCCTAGGGCTGCGCCCTAGGCTAGGCTATTTTGCTCCTTTGGAGCTGGGATGTCGGGTGCTGTTTCGCCCTTTCAGGGCTTTGGNTTGGTGGTGGTTTGATTCCTAGGGCTGCGCCCTAGGCTAGGCTGTTTCGCTCCTTCGGAGCTGGGATGTCGGGGGCTGTTTCGCCCTTTCAGGGCTTTGGGTTGGTGGTGGTTTGATTCCTAGGGCTGCGCCCTAGGCTAGGCTGTTTCGCTCCTTTGGAGCTGGGATGTATGGGGCTGTTTCGCCCTTTCAGGGCTTTGGATTGGTGGTGGTTTGATTCCTAGGGCTGCGCCCTAGGCTAGGCTGTTTTGCTCCTTCGGAGCTGGAATGTATGGTGCTGTTTCGCCCTTTCAGGGCTTTGGGTTGGTGGTGGTTTGATTCCTAGGGCTGCGCCCTAGGCTAGGCTATTTTGCTCCTTTGGAGCTGGGATGTCGGGTGCTGTTTCGCCCTTTCAGGGCTTTGGGTTGGTGGTGGTTTGATTCCTAGGGCTGCGCCCTAGGCTAGGCTGTTTCGCTCCTTCGGAGCTGGGATGTTGGGGGCTGTTTTTCCCCTTTGAGGCTATAGATTTGCTGATGGGGCTCGCCTATGTGCCTTATGGTTAAGGGTTTGGGGTTTTGGGTTTGCTTGACGAATGGTAAAATTGGACTAGACTAGTCTGACTATGAAAAAGGTGGGATTATATGAAGCCAAGACCAATCTTTCGGCGCTGGTGGCAGAGCTGGAGGCAGGAGGAGGTGATATTTTGCTGACACGGCATGGCAAGGCGGTGGCGCAGCTTTCGCTGCCTAAAGTTCAGGTGAAACCAACGCGTGGCGCGCTGAAATCTAGCGCATTTGCGATGGCTGAGGATTTTGATGATATCGACGTTGGTTTTGCGGATTATTCGCAACTCGCGGATGATTTGCCGGTGGGCATGGTGGCTGAGGGACCGGCTCGTTATGACTAGCTGAGGAGATGGACTATTTACTAGATACCAACGCGCTGGTTTTCTTTTTGCAGGACTCGCCGCGGCTGCATAATGAGCTGGCTGAAATGATAGAGCGGGACGAGGCTGTGAATTATGTCTCGCTGGCTAGCTTGTGGGAGATTTCGCTAAAATTCAGTTTGGGGAAATTGCAGGTTGATTACGGCGACCACCCGGATTTGCCGGGATTATTGAGTTCGCTGGGGTTTGAGATTTTACCTATCAGCTGGCCAGCAATGCGCAGGGCTTCGTCGTTGCCGCGGTTGCATGGAGATCCATTTGACAGGTTGCTGGTAGCTGAGTGTCAGCTGCGCCAGTTGCCCATTATTTCTGCCGATAGCAAGCTGGACGGCTATGGCATCGAGCGGCTGTGGCGGTAGCAAATGGGTTCATGAGTGGTGATTTTTTTCCAGCTGGCTGGGTGGATGTGGCTGGTGGGAAATGATTCAGATCACGGTAGATAAAACGGTGGTTGGACGGCAGACGCTTAACGAGTACTGATTATAAAGATAGCTGATATCTGATTGATATTGAATTGCTGGAGATAATAAGCATTTGACCTTGTGGACGATTCATTGCAAATAGCGCTGTGGTACGGCCAAAGAGCCCTGCAATAGGGTTTACATTGCGCAAAATTGCGCTAAAAGCGCTGTCCGCAAAAATTTCAAGGCGAAAAATTATGGGGAAAAATCTTTATCAAAAAGTTTGGGATGCTCACCGCGTGAGCACGTTAGCTGATGGACGCACCCAGTTGTTTATTGGGACACACATGATTCACGAAGTAACTAGCCCGCAGGCATTTGGAATGCTGCGCGATCTAGATCTGACCGTGAAGTTTCCACATCGTACTTTTGCCACGGTTGATCACATCGTGCCAACAGATGACCAGTCACTGCCATTGAAGGATTCACTGGCTGACGCGATGTTGCGCGAGATCCGCAAAAATGCGGATGAGTTCGGAGTAACTTACTTCGATATCAGCTCTGGTAAGCAGGGCATCGTTCACGTGGTAGGACCAGAGCAGGGCATCACTCAGCCAGGCACAACGATTGTATGTGGTGATTCACACACAGCGACACACGGTGCTTTTGGTGCGATTGCTTTCGGCATCGGCACCACACAGGTACGCGACGTTTTGGCCACACAGACCATGGCGATCGAATCACTGAAAGTGCGCCGCATCAACGTGGACGGCGAGCTTCGCCCTGGTGTCTATGCCAAGGACGTAGCGCTGCACATCATCCGTCTGCTCGGTGCTAAAGGTGGCATCGGTTATGCATACGAATACAATGGTAGCTGGTTCAAGAACTCTACTATGGAAGAGCGCATGACTGTTTGTAACATGTCTATCGAAGGTGGTGCTCGCTGTGGTTATGTAAACCCAGACGAAACTACATTTGAGTTCCTTAAGGGACGTCCATACGCACCAGCTGACGCTGAGTGGGACACTGCTGTTGAGCGCTGGCTCGGCTACGCATCTGACGAAGATGCTGAGTACGACGACGTGGTAAACATCAACGCAGCTGACATCGAGCCAACCGTAACCTGGGGTATTTCTCCAGACCAAGGCATCGCGATCTCTGAAAGCATTCCTAGCATTGCTGACGGCGCTGATTCTGGTGAGCAAGCATCTATCAAAGAAGCTCTCGAGTACATGAAGCTGCCAGAAGGTCAGCCAATCGCAGGTACTCCAATCGACGTAGCCTTCATCGGCTCATGTACTAACGGTCGTATCTCTGACTTCCGCGAAGCCGCCAAATACCTCAAAGGTAAAAAGGTAGCTGAAGGTGTGAAAGCCATCGCTGTACCTGGCTCACAGATCACTGCGATCATGTGTGAAAAAGAAGGTCTCGACAAGGTGTTCACCGAAGCTGGTTTCGAATGGCGCGCCGCTGGCTGCTCCATGTGTCTGGCTATGAACCCAGATAAGTTAGTAGGTGACCAGCTCTGTGCATCATCTTCTAACCGTAACTTCAAAGGACGTCAGGGCTCAGCTACTGGCCGTACTGTACTCATGTCACCAGTGATGGTGGTAGCAGCTGCAGTGACAGGCACTATCGCTGATGCTCGCGAAGTTCTCTCAGCTTAATTTCTAGCTGAATCAATTGACTCTAAAATGATGCGCTGGTTCCTCATAGCATTTCTGCTCCCATGGCTTGGTCTATGGGCTGAGGAATCTGCGCCCATTGGCCAGCCTGAGGCGGTAGATCTAGATCAGTTAGCTCATCCAGTTCAGCCATTCTTGTGGGAAATCACAGGTGGTGAGTTAGAAAAAGCCAGCTATCTATTTGGCACCATCCACATGTCTGACGAGCGCGTGGTGAAACTTCATCCAGCAGCCAAAACTGCCTATGATGATGCCGACACCTTCGCTGCAGAAATTGACCTCAGTCTAGCAAACCAGCTGAAGATGTCGCAGGTTTTTGTCCGTCAGGATAAAAAACCACTCAAGTCGCTCATCGGCGAAGACCTCTATGACGCGGTCAATGTGGAGCTCAAGGCGATCAACCCTGGGCTAGACCTCAAGCCATTTGATACCTTCCAAGTTTGGGCATTGGCCATTACCTTGCCCATGCTCGAGGAACAACTCAAAGGCAAACCTGCCCTAGACCCACGACTGTGGGAACACGCCGGACGCTCAGGTAAAGAGCTCTGGGCATTAGAAACCATCGAGCAACAACTGGGTGGTATCAAAAGCCTCAATCTAGCTGAACAACAAATGTGGCTGTCCATTACCGTGGCTCAGCTCAAAGAAGCTAGAGAAGAAGGAGTGGAAGTGCTAGGTGAGCTGCGAGATGCCTATCTTGTTGGATCGGCAGAAGGTTTGTTAGCTATCATTGATACCCAGAGGTCAGAGCAAAAGCTAAGCCCGCAAGAACGCGCGCTAGAGGAGAAATTTCTCAAGCTAATGATAGATAAACGCAATGAGCAAATGGCGCAGAGCATTATCAACAAGCTAGAGAAAAATCCATCCAAGAGTCACTTCATTGCCGCTGGAACATTACATTTCCTCGGTGATCAAAAAATCCAAAAATTCCTGATCGAGGCCGGTTACACGGTGACTCGCATCACTCATTAACAATCTAAATAAGACATCCAATTATTATGGCTATTGAACCTATCAAAGCAGTAAAGGGAACTGGCGTATACGTTCCTGGAGCCGACATCGATACTGACCGTATCATTCCAGCTCGTTACCTCAAATGCGTGACATTCGACGATCTCGCAGAAGGTCTGTTCTACGACGTTCGCTTCGACCCAGAAACTGGCGAGCCAACTAACCACCCGCTTGACGACGAGCGATTCAAGGGCGCATCCGTGCTGCTCAGTGGTATCAACTTCGGCTGTGGCTCATCCCGTGAGCACGCACCTCAGTCCATCCTGCGCTTCGGCTTCAAAGGCATCATCGCAGAAAGCTTTGCTGAGATCTTCTTCGGTAACTCAACCGGCCTCGGCATGCCATGTGTTTGTGCTAGCCGCGCTGACATCGAAGCTATGGGCGCAGCTGTTGAAGCTGACCCTAGCGTGCAGATCGACATCGACCTAGAGAACCTCAAGGCTACATGTGGCGACACTAGCTACGACATCAGCATGCCTGAGTCAGCTCGCGAAGCGCTGCTCGCTGGCCGCTGGGATTCTATCGCTGAACTGCTCGAAAACGACGCCAAGATCGACGTTGTTGCTGAAGCTCTGCCATACGTCTAATCAGACTGGCTGATTATCAATTTAAAAATCCAGCTGCCGCAAGGTAGCTGGATTTTTTTGTTAAAGCTCATCAGCTAGAGATTTAACGGGCTGAAAGCCGATAAGAACCAAGCCTAGGGCTTCAGCCCTAGGTGGTGGTTAGGAAAGAGCCCGCGCCCTGAAAGGGAGCTAGAAAAGTTGATGCCCCCACTGCAATCAATCAATTATAGGGATTATGATTCGGCTAGTTGTCCATCCGGCTGAAAGCCGATAAGAACAAAGCCTAGGGCTTCAGCCCTAGGTGTAGTTAGGAAAAGAGCCCGCGCCCTGAAAGGGAGCTGGAAAAGTTGATGCCCCTTCTGCAAGCCCTCAATTTTAGGCATTATGATTCAGCTAGTTGTCCATCCGGCTGAAAGCCGATAAGAACCAAGCCTAGGGCTTCAGCCCTAGGTGTAGTTAGTAAAGAGCCCGCGCCCTGAAAGGGAGCTAGAAAAGTTGATTGCCCCCACAGCAAGTAATCAACTTTAGGGATTGTGATTTGGCTAGTTGTCCAGCCGGCTGAAAGCCGATAAGAACCAAGCCTAGGGCTTCAGCCCTAGGTGGTGGTTAGGAAAGAGCCCGCGCCCTGAAAGGGAGCTAGAAAGGATAGCTTATCCCCACAGGTAGCGCTCATCATGATGGACGTTATATTGTTCGAGAAATCGTCTCAGTTCATCTTTGAAAGTGATCGTCTGATGGTGAGATTTTTGTTTGATGATGTATTCTTTGGCTATTGCTAGGTCTTTGGCGGCAACGCTGAACCATGCATAGCCAGATTGCCAAGCGAAGATTTGTTGTCCCTGTTGGTGAAGCCAATGAGATGAATCGCCTTTTAGATGCTGCATGAAGTCGGTGTCGGCAATGCTTTTGGAAGTTCTAATCAACAGGTGGACGTGATCGGGCATGCCGTTGATTTGAATTGGGCTGGCGCCGAGGTGATTGCAGATTCCGCCGAGGTATTCGTAGAGTCTAGTTTCTAACTCAGGCTGAATCCACGGTCTCCTTTCTTTAGTAGAAAAGATAATGTGCGCATAGGCCTGATGGAGTGACTGAGGCATAGAATGTATAATCTATCAGATGAAGGTGAGTGCTGCAAGGTAGATCTGCGTGTTCTGGCGCCCTTTCAGGGCACGTATTCTTCGAATACATTGACCTAGGGCTGAAGCCCTAGGCTTTGTTCTTAGGGGCTTTCAGCCCATTACTTTAGTGCGATCTTTGAGCTCAGAGTTGTTGGGGGCAAGCTCATGACTTTACAGTGTCAGCTCTGAGCGTAGAACTGTCGAGGTGCAAGCGCTTGGTTAATTACTGGGCTTGATGGCTGTAGCCCTTAACTGCCTAGAGAGATGAATCTGGTGGCCATATTGGTTTACTTGTTGTGTGAAATTGCGATGTTTTTGTAATGGCTCTAGCTGCTTTGTTAGCATATCTGTGTTGGTGTGATAGAGATTGTTAAGGATGTATTTGGTTATGCTTTGAGGCCGTCGGGCCGTTACTTATTTGTCATCGGCGCGGGGCTTTTTCTGATGATGGATTTGGCTGTATTAGCTCCCTTATTTGGAGCCATCGCCATTTTCTTGTTGGCCTGTTATCTAGCGGCTACTTACGTGGAGCTCATTCAGCGCTCGGCTACTAGGGATCTGGATGCTCCAGCCTTCGCTGATATATCTAACTTGATGGCTGATGTGATTTCTCCAGCATTCCAGTTAGCCTTGGTTTATTTGCTAGCGTTTGGCGCCTACTTTTGGGCGCTATACACTGAGAGTCTACCTAGCATTGGCGTCTACGCGCTGTATGTCGTTGGCGCATTTTATTTTCCCATGGCTATGTTGGCTGTGGTTATCCTTGGCCAGTTGAGCGCAGCCAGTCCGCATATCGTTCTGCCTTCATTGTGGCGAGGTGGTAAAGTCTACCTGTGTTGTGTAGGGATGTTAGTTGGGCTCAAGTTGATAGAAATCCAGTTGTCTGCTGTATTAGATGGTATCTTCATATTGGGCAGTGTGATTTCCTCATTTGTTGCGATGTATGCCTTGATGACCAGTGCTCGCCTGCTAGGGGTGATCTATCGTGAACGCTCAGAAGAACTCGGATGGCTTTGATTTCTACTCTTGGCTAGATTTTCTGGCGCCCTTTCAGGGCGCGTACTCTTCGTGTGCATTGACCTAGGGCTGAAGCCCTAGGCTTTGTTCTTAGGGGCTTTCAGCCCATGGTTTTAGCTGTGTAAATGTTGAGTTGTATCGATGATGACTAGTTT
>NZ_JAENIM010000047.1:17944-185921 GCF_016595495.1 Persicirhabdus sediminis | reverse complement strand
CCCATGGTTTTAGCTGTGTAAATGTTGAGTTGTATCGATGATGACTAGTTTGAATTAATGAGGCTCTGGCGCCCTTTCAGGGCGCGTATTCTTCGTGTGCATTGACCTAGGGCTGAAGCCCTAGGCTTTGTTCTTGAGGGCTTTCAGCCCATGACGTTAGAGCCAGATTTGCACATAGAACTGGCGGGGCGAAAGTGCATGGGGTTAGAGTCATCTTTGCGCATAGAACTGTCGGGTCGGAAGTGCGTGACGTTGGCGTCAGGTTTGCACATAGAACTGGCGGGGCGAATGCGCATGTTATTAGATGTAGCGTCTAGCCCAGAATAGCTGGGGCTGAAGGGCATGACTAGCTAGGAGACTTGTGTTTTTCTTCTGTGAAGTTAGGGGATGAAACAGCTAGTGGAAAATATTAGCTGTCTTGTAATGGTCGCGGTCTGGCTGGTGAGCTAGTGTGTATTTATGTTTAGTCTGCTACAGCCAATTGGTGACCCTAAGGTGTTTTTGTGGCTCTGGGTGGTGGTTTTGTTTGTTGGTGGGATTTATGCACGCCGGCATTTTTTCTATGGCTTGGTAACGGGCGCAGTGGCTATTCCTTTGATGGGTTTTATGGGCACGTTAGTGGGTTCCTTTTTTCTGGGGTTGTGTCAGGTGATTATTGATTTTTTTCAGTGGGAGAGTTGGCTGATGGTGATTTGCTGTCTGCTTGCTCATGTGCTTGTTTTATTGATGTGGCTGGCATGGGTGAAGATGACGCGTGAGACTCATTCATCGGCAAAGCATGGGCGCATGATGCCTAGTAGTGGCTTGCCGACATTTCGCAAGGGGACATTTTTCAAACCCTACAAGCGCTAGCTGGCTGGAGGTGTCTCACATCGGCTTGACTAGTGGTTGACCCGCTGGGCAATCGAGTTAAAGATGTGGCCACTAAATTATGGAGATTTACAAAGACCCAAATGCAAGTGTGGACGATCGCGTGGCGAATCTGCTCTCGTTGATGACACTGGAGGAGAAAATTGGCCAGGTAGGGCAGACGCCAATGCTAGAGTATGAAGAGAACCGCGAGGAATATCTGCAAGGGGTGCGCGAGGGCCGCTATGGATCACGCATTCTAGCGAATACGGCGTGGGCGGGTAACTGCATGGAGAAGCCGGTGAATACTGAGGAGATCAATGAAATCCATAAAACTGCGCTGGAAGAGAGCCGTTTGGGCATTCCGTTGATTTTTGCCCGCGATGTGATTTACGGTCAGGAAACGGTGTTACCAATCCCGCTGGCGCAGGCATCTAGCTGGAATCCGCAGCTGGTAGAAGAGTCTTATACTTGTGTAGCGCGTGAGGCTGCGGCGATGGGCATCGACTGGACATTTGCGCCAATGATGGATGTGGCGCGCGATCCGCGCTGGGGCCGAGTGATTGAAACTAACGGTGAAGATCCACACCTAACGGCTGAGTTTGCTAAGGCGGCGATTCGCGGTTTCCAGGGTGGTGATGTGGCTGACTCTGAGCGTCTGGTTGCTTGTGCCAAACATTTCTGTGCCTACGGTGGCTCGCAGGGTGGACGTGATTACGATACTACTGAGTTCAGCGAAAATACACTGCAGAATACGATTTTGCCACCGTTCAAAGCGGCGGTAGACGAGGGTGTAGAAACTCTAATGAGCGGCTTCAATGATCTTGGTGGCGAGCCAGTTTCTGGCAGCAAGCGATTGATTCGCGGCTGGCTGAAAGAGGAAAATGGATTTGCAGGCACTGTTGTTAGCGACTGGGGTTCTATTGCCGATTTGGCTTACTTTGGTGTAGCTGAAGATGGTGCGGATTCCGCTCGTATGGCGATTGAGGCAGGGGTGGATCTGGCGATGACTAACGAGCACTATCAGGATCACATGCAGGAGCTGGTAGAGTCCGGCAAAGTATCTATGGATGTGCTGGATGAGGCAGTTGCTAGAATCCTGCGTACCAAGTTCCGCTGTGGTTTGTTTGATAATCCATACGTGGATAACGGACTGAAAACACAAGTGCTGCGCCGTGATGATCACGTTGAGAAAGCGCTGCAGCTAGCGGTTGAATCCTTAGTTCTGCTGAAAAATAATGATGGTGTGCTGCCATTAGAAAAACCAGCTAAGGGTGGCAAGACGATTGCCGTGGTTGGTCCTCACGCGCATTCCAAGCGCCAGCACCTTGGGTCATGGTGTCTGGATGGCAAACTTGAAGATGTTACATCCATCTACGAAGGCATTCGCGCGGCAGCTCCTGAAGCTAACATCATCACTGAAGATGCAGCCTTTGCCGATGAGATGATGGAGGCTGCTAGATGGGCCGATATCGTGGTGCTCTGCATTGGTGAAAGCCATCGCCGCACTGGTGAAGCGCGTAACATTTCTGACCTCCAGCTGCCAGCTGGACAGGAGGAGTTAGTTGAGTCTCTAGCAAAATCAGGCAAGCCATTGATTGTGGTGCAGTGTACTGGACGTCCTGTGCCGTCTCCAGCTGTGGAACTCTATGCTGATGCTTTATTATACGCGTGGCAAGGTGGCACTGAGGTGGGACATGCGGTGGCCAAGGTGCTGTTTGGCGACGAATCTCCATCAGGCAAGTTGCCAATTTCTGTGCCGCGCAATACTGGCCAGATTCCTATTTACTACAGCCAGAAGAAGCTGGGTAAAATGAGAGATTTCCTCGACTACAAACCGTACAAAGACATCGAAGCGACTCCTCTCTATCCATTTGGATTTGGTCTCAGCTATGCGGAGTTTGAGTACAGTGAGTTGGCAATCGATAAGGCTGAAATCTCAGCTGGCGAGCAAGCTGTAGTTTCTGTGAAGGTGACTAACAAAGGTGCGGTGAAGGCCAAGGAGATTGTGCAAATGTACGTGCACGACCACGTTTCCTCCACTACGCGACCAACTCACGAGCTGAAAGGTTTCCACAAGCTGGAGCTAGATGCGGGTGAATCAATTGTCGTTAGTTTCACCGTGGGTGAAGAAGAGCTGGCATTTTTTGGAGCCAAGCAGCGCTTTGAAGCGGAGAAAGGGAAGTTTTCCATCATCGTTGGCGCCGACTGTAATGCCACCGATCGTGTTGATTTAGAGCTAGTTTAATTGCTAGGACGTAGCTGATTTTTATTATCAATCGGGCTGAGAATGATTCTCAGCCCGATTTTTTATTTTGTGTTACTGCTTGTCTGTGAATGCTTAGCAGTAAACGCACGTTCGTAAACAATGTTTGAAAAGTGACTCGGTTCACTTGAATAGATACCTATTGGAATCTATATGTCTCTCGCCAGCTGCAGCTGGTGTGACAAATGGGACGTAATAGCAGAGAACAAGCAGAGGCAACACGTGAGAAGATTATTCACGTGGCGCTAGACCTGTATTCTCAGCAGGGCTATTCGGCTACCAGCTTTGTGAACATTGCAAACGAGCTGGGACTTTCTAAGGGCGCGGTGCACAATCATTTTCCATCCAAGAAGGATTTGCTTTTTGCAGTGATGGATTACGGGCTCAACCGCCGCCACGCAATGCTGCGCGATGCTCACCTAGCCGTTGCCTCACTTGATGAATTGCAGAAACTTTATGTCGACTCGCTCATAGTGGTGCTGCAGGACGAAGAAATGCGCAAGTTTGAGGTTTTCATCGGCTTCCAGATGGAGTGGTCTGAGGAAATGGTGCAGCAGCTCCACGATTACCGCACCCAGCTGGGGCGCGGTGCATACAGTCTGATAGAAGTTGCGTTAGGGCGTCTGAAATCCATAGAGCCGAAGCTCAAGGAGATGGATGTGAAGCATACTTCCTACGGCTTGTTTGTGTACTGGCAGGGCGCAGTGCGCATGTCATTTGTTTTCAACCAGAGCGTCGACGAAGTTTCGTCGCACGCGGATAGATTTTTTAATCAATACATGATGGGAGTTTCCAAGTAGATTTATGAAAAGTATAACATTAATTCTGATGATTCTGATAGGCGGCGGTGCCGGCTATGCGATTCGCACTCTAACTACTGATAGCGCTCCAGCAGCCCCACCAGCTGCGGCTGCAGGTCAGGCCGCTCCAACGGCGCCTTCAGTCAAAGTACTAAAAGTAGAGAAGGTGTTAACCTCGCCAGTGAAGGAATACATTGCTCAAGTTCACCCGATGGAGTCAGTTAGGCTGATTCCTCAAGTGAGCGGCATTATTTCTGCGGTTCATTTTGCTGAGGGTGAGTTGGTAGAAGAAGGTGAGTTGTTATTTTCTATCCAGCCAGCTGAATACGAAGCACAAGTAGCACAAAGTAAGGCGGCTGTAGCTAGAGCTGAGGCGACTTTGGTTCGCATGCAAAAATCATTGAGCATGTACACCAATGTGGATAAGCGAAGCATTTCTCAGTACGATCTCGATGCTGCTGAGGCTAGTGTAGCTGAAGCGGAAGCTGGGGTACTACAGGCAAAAGCTGATCTGCAACTCGCCGAACTCAATTTAGGATATACTGAGATCAAATCACCAATCACAGGTAAGATTGGTAAAACAGCTGCGACGGTAGGAAACTACGTGGCTCGCGGTGGCCAGGCGCTTGCTGAGATCGTGCAGGTAGATCCCATTCGTGTGGTATTTTCTATGCCTGATAGCGAATACCTGAGCTTGATGGAAGTGCTGGGTAAGTCAAAAAAGGCAATCAATTCAGCTCAAGTGAAACTTCCTAACGGGAGTTTGTTAGCTGAGCTTGGAGCACGTGACTTTGAAGATAACCAAATGGCTGAAGGTACAGGTAGCATTGCCGTGCACTTACGTTTTGCCAATGAGAAGGGCCTATTGATCCCTAATGGACTAGTCTCAGTTCTCGTGCGTAAGAACCTTGATACCAAAGGCATTATGCTACCACAGTCAGCTGTGATGATAGATGTGCGTGGCGCATTTGTTTGGGTGCTAGGTGAAGGCAATATAGCCGAACAAAAACGCATTGAACTAGGAGCCATGGTAGAAACTCGTCGTATCGTGAAAAGTGGCCTAGATGAAGGTGATGTGGTGATCGTAGGTGGGCTACAGAAAGTACGCCCAGGAGCCGCTGTGGCACCTGAGTTTACTGAGGCTGCTAGCCAAAACTAAATCATTGAAAAAATGAACAAATCAAAAAAAGAAAAGTTTAACTTTTCCAAGGTCTTCATTGATAGACCGCGTCTAGCAGGTGTTATTGCTGTAGTGATAGCGTTGGCTGGACTGATTTCCATCGGTCAGCTACCGGTGACCCAGTACCCACCGGTAACTCCTCCGCAGATTAGTGTTAGTACAAGCTATCCTGGGGCGAGCGCAGAGGTATTGTCCAATACGGTGGGCGCGCCCATCGAGGATGCCGTTAATGGTGTGGACGACATGCTGTATATGGAGTCTAGCTCTGATAGTAGCGGAAACTATTCTCTTACCGTAACTTTTGCCGTAGGCACAGATCCCGATATTGCGCAGGTAAAGGTGCAGAACCGTGTGCAGCGGGCGATGCCTAAGCTACCAGCTGACGTGACGAAGAACGGTGTCAATGTGGATGCTAGATCTTCAGATATCTTGGGGTTCTTGATGATGGTGTCTCCTGATCTATCTCGTGAAGAGTTGGAAATGAGTGAGTATGCTAACAATCTCATCAAGCCAGCTTTGGAGCGATTGGGGGGACTTAGTGAGGCTAGCATATTCTCGGCTCAGTATAGTATGCGCGTGTGGTTAGATCCAGATCGTGTCGCTGCTAACAAGCTTAGTGTAGACGACGTGGTCGCAGCAATTCGTCAGCAGAATATTCAAGCTTCGATAGGATCTGTTGGTGGTGTGCCTAACGATGGTTCTGCGCAAATGATGTATACACTACAGGCGCAGGGGCGTCTGAATGAAGTCCATGACTTTGAAAATATTGTAGTGAAAACAGCTGAAGATGGCGCTGTAGTTCGTCTTAAAGATGTCGCTAGAGTTGAGCTGGGGGCAGATGGTTACCTCACCGCGGCTTATCGAGATGGTAAAAACGCAGTGGGTATTCGTCTAACGCAAAAGACAGGATCAAACGCACTCGAGACGGTAGACCAAGTTAATGCCTATCTAGATGAGCTAAGACCACGCTTGCCAGAAGGCATGGAGTTGGAGTTTTTCTACGATGCTACTCAGTTTGTAAGAACGTCGATTAAGGAAATCGTGATGACCTTGTTCATCACCATGGTGTTGACCGTATTCGTTTGTTACCTATTCCTGCAGGACTGGCGGGCTACCTTAATTCCGTCGATTACGATTCCAGTTTCACTGCTTGGAACCTTTGCCCTGCTGATGGCCCTTGGCTACAGCATTAACACACTAACATTGTTTGCGCTGATTCTTGTTATTGGAATCGTGGTGGATGATGCGATTGTGGTCGTTGAACGTGTGCTTCACTTGATGGAACACGAAGGTCTAGGGCACCGAGATGCAGCCTTGCGTGCGATGCAGGACATTTCATTGGCCATTGTAGCCACCACTTTGGTTCTGTTATCAATTTTTGTCCCGGTCGGCTTTATGGGCGGTATTACAGGCAAGATCTATCAGCAGTTTGCGGTGACTATTTCAGCTGCTGTGATGTTCTCATCACTCACCGCTCTAACATTGAGTCCAGCTCTCTGTGCTATCATGCTCAATGTGGCCAAACCTAAAGAGCGTGGACCACTGCATTGGTTCAACATTGGCCTGCGTGCAAGCCGTAAAAAATATGTAGGCATCACTGGCTGGCTGACTCGCCGTGGTTTGCTAACATTCTTTTTCCTGATAGCTGCTTTTGCTGGTTCTAGCTTGGTAGTGAAAAAGAGTGCGACTTCATTTTTACCTAACGAAGATCAAGGGGTGATTTTTGGAGCGGTGCAATTACCAGAGGGGGCAACGATTTCGCGCACTAATGAAGTTGTTGCTGGGGTAAACGATATTCTACAAAACGAGCCAGATGTTGAGAAAAATCTAGCCATTACAGGATTCAGTCCACTTGGTGGGCGGGGTGAAAATGTTGCCTTTTTGATTATTAGACTGAAGGATTGGAGTGTTCGTACACGTGACGATCAAGATGTGGTAGCCATTCAAGCTAGGTTGCGCGGGGCATTTGAGAGTATTTCTGGAGCCAAAATTGATTTGTTCACACCACCAGCGATTCGCGGTTTGGGCCGCAGTGGCGGGATGAATATCCAGCTGCAAGCAGTCTCAGAGGCTGACCCGCAGAAGCTCGAGTCGACCATGAATGGGTTCTTGATGCACCTGAATTCAGCTCCTGAGATTCAAGTCGCCTTCAGTTCATTCACAGCACAAACGCCAAATTTGTTCCTTGATGTAGATAGAACAAAAGCGGAGCTGCTGAATGTCCCTGTATCGAGGGTTTTCTCTACCCTGCAGAATTATCTAGGCTCGTATTACGTGAATGATATTAACTTAAATGGTCAGGTAAATAAGGTGATTGTTCAGGCTGACTGGGCTTACCGTAAGACGCCAAGTGATATTGAGTCGATTTTTGTGCAGAGTGATGACGGCAAGCAGGTGTCGCTGAAGTCGTTGATAAAGATAGATACTGTATTGGCGCCGCGGGTGATTGACCGTTATAACAAGTTTCTATCAGCTGGGATCACCGCGTTCACAGCTCCTGGATACAGCTCAGGTGAAGCGATGGCGGCGGTTGAAAGAATTGCCCTCGAGCATTTACCTAATGAGTATTCCTTCGATTGGTCTGGTCTCAGCTATCAAGAAAAGAACAGCTCAGGCAAGTCTGGCGTGCTGATTTTCATGGCTTTGGTATTTGGTTACTTGTTCCTCGTCGCTCAGTTTGAGAGTTGGACGGCGCCGCTTTCGGTGATGACCTCGATCTCGGTAGCTATTCTCGGCGCACTAGCAGGACTGTATGTGATTGATATGCCACTGAGTATCTATGCTCAGTTAGGTCTCATATTGTTAGTTGGTCTAGCTAGTAAAAATGCCATTTTGATCGTTGAGTTTTCGAAGAGCCAGCGGGAAAGCGGTATGTCTATCATTGAAGCGGCTACAGATGGTGCAGGGCAGCGATTCCGCGCGGTATTGATGACAGCCTTCACCTTCATCTTTGGTGTTTTGCCAATGGTGTTTGCTTCAGGTGCTGGTGCTGCTAGTCGTCAGGCGATTGGTACCACGGTATTTTTCGGCATGTTAGCTGCTACCATACTTGGCATTATCATGGTGCCAGCTCTGTATGCGATGTTCCAAACTGTGCGTGAGAAAACCCATAGTCTGCGTAAGTAGCTGAGCATTTAATTGCAGCCCCTGCGCTGAGTTAGAATCATAAATCTATAAATAAAATCCGCCCTGTTGGAATATCCAACAGGGCGGTTTTATTTGCTATGAACTAGCTGATGAATTAAGACTTCTTAAAACTGGAAAGTGATTCCTACCTCAAGCGCTGCTTGCAGGAAGTTAGAGCTTAGTGTTTCACCAAAGACATCAAAATCGCCGTAGTGGATAAGGCGTAGGCCAAAGTTACCGCTGCAATGTTCGGTGAACCTTTGTTCCATGCCAGCTACGATATCAAAATAGAATGCTGTAGACTCACCGTCGCCTTTGAAATAGTAGCCATAGCTAGAGGCTGATGCGCTGTAATTCATTTGAGCTGCACCCACGCTGCAACCGACATAAAATGATGAAACTTCAGTGGTATCCATACCTGCTTGATAGGCAAGGCTGAATGAAGTCACATCAAGAGCTACATCAAGACTAGAGTTGTAATTTGATTCAGATTGGCTTGTACGGCTTTACCTTAAAGGCTAACTGAATGACTTTTTGACCTTTAAGCGGTGGAGGTAAACGTATGTAAAATGCGGAAATGTTAGTAGTTTGTGCGAGGTCGTTATGTTTGTCATTTGAAACGATACAGTTAACTTAATTGGGTGATTTTTAGTTAATCGGTTGATGTTGTCATTCAGGGTTTCTGGTGTCTTTGCATTGATTGACAGGTTTCTAATGATTTATTAGAGATGGGCTGTTATGAAAACAAATACACGAGTTAGCTTTTTGCTGACAATTTGTGTTCTGTTTCTTCAGTTATCATTGCGTTCTAACTTGAATGCTCAAGTAGTCGGCCTAAGTGATCTCCCCCAGGATCGTCCGATTGTGATGGGGTATGTCAATGCATTGCGTTCTGAGTCTGGCAGGGAGCAGACATTATCGCAGGAGGAGATTAAGTACGAAATCCAAAATATCTATTGGTCTGGCTATGATGCCATCGTTCATGCCTTTGCTGAGCCGCTAGATGCAGATGGTTCTGTTGGTGGAGACTTAGGAAACTTTACAGCCTATCAGTCGGATCTAATTGAGCAAGCACACGCGCGCGATATCGCGGTGATTATGTCGATTGGTGGAGCCTATCCACAGCGACTAGCAGATCAATTTATGGCGATCGCAAGTGATGATGTTAAGCGCGCGAACTTCATCGCTGACATTGTTAACTATCTAGCTGACCGTAATTATGACGGTGTCGACATTGACTGGGAGTTTCCTGATTCAGGAGCAGGCAAAGCCGCATTGACCTTGCTTATGAAAGAACTCTACCAGGCCGTGAAGGCAGAGAGTTCTGAGTACATTGTGATGTTTGGTACTGGCCCAGGATGGTATATGGGCAGCTATGATTTTACTAGTCTAGCGGACTATTCAGATTTCTTTTTTTACTTTGGTTACGACTGGAAAAATCCAGCTAACGGACCGATTCGCAACCCTGATACAGTTCAGTGGACCTCGGCAAATGATACCATTGCGGAAGCATCAGTTAAGGGGGGATTGGAGTATGTCATGGATAAAGGTTATCCAGCTAACAAGATTATTTGTGGTCTGCCATTTTACGGTTCAGATGGGCTGACTTCATGGTCGGCTGTGCGTGATGTATGGGCGTCAGCGCAAGCTTCCTATGACGCTGCGATTGACGTTAATGCGATGGAGGTAAAGATCAATGATGTATGGTTTACCAGCCCACTGGCTATGAAAATGAAGATGGATGCTTTGCTGCTAGAATCTTCTTCAGTGCTAGCTGATTCAGCTGTCGTTAGGGGTGTGGGTACTTGGGAAATTGGCCATGAGCACCGTACAAATCCAGATCTATCCATGGCATTTGAAGAATGGATTGCTAGTTATGAAGGGCGAGTTTTATTGCCTGGTTTGAGTGCCTCACGATTAGAGGCCGTTGAAAATACTAGTGGAGACGTGGATGTGGAGTTTGATATTTCCATGTCACGTCTATCAGATGACGATGTGACCGTTGACTACGCGTTGTGGGTGAAGCCTGATTCAGCTAGTTCCGGGAGTGTGTATTCGTCTGCCACGGTGAAGTTTTCAGCTGGTGACCAGCTAGAGAGTTTTCAGCTAACGATTCCTAAAAGTAAATTTAGCGACGATGGTGGATGGCTTGAGCTTGTCTTGAGCAATCCAGCTGGCGCATTGATATCAGCAGAGACATATGGAGTGTCCGTTAGTTTTGTTGATCCAGACGAGCCGGTTGATCCAGATGAACCAACTGACCCAGAAGAACCGACAGATCCGGATGATGGTGATACAGGCGATTCAGGTGTGGATCTAGCGCCTGAAAAAGGTGGCTGGAAGCGTCACTATGTTCCAGCCAGTGATGTTGATATTGTATTCACCGCTCCTGATCAATGGGATAGCAGCTTTAGTGATGCCAAAGTGAGCATCACCAGTAAAGGAGCTGAAATTAATACCTGGGTATTGAGCTTTGATGGCGCCTGGCAGATTACCGGCGCTGGTGGTTTTGACTTCTCTGCGGATAATGATAGGCACACGATTAGCAAACCTAGCACATGGGGTGAGATCACTGCTGGTGGTACTTTAGAGTTTGGCATCCAAGGCAATGGCACATGGACAATGCCTGAGAATGTCTTGTTCAATGGAGCGCCCTTAGGTGAAGGCGATCCTGATAACGTCTTGCTCGACGATTGGATTGTTGGTCGAGGTGGCGACGGTGTTGCTGCTGATGCTGACGGCAACGGGCTGGCCGATATGATAGACTTTTTGCTGGGCCTTGAAGAAGGTGATAGAGCCAATTTGGACGTTCAGTTCAGCGAGCTCAGTGTTGATGGCCAGAGTAATGTCTACCTTACAGTTAGTGTGGATGCCAATGTCTACGCTGTTGGTGTGGAGTATCGCATCGAAGTTTCTAACGATCTTGCCAGCTGGCATGCTGGTGAAGACTACATGATTGTTCATGAAATTCAAAACCTAGGCAATGGCATGGAGCGCGCTACTTGGCGTAGTGTTGATCCAGTTAGCGTGGATGATACAAAGCAATTTGTTCGTCTAGCCGCGCGCATTGCAGGGGTGGAAATTGACCAGCCATATTCTGAGGAAGCACCACGATTTGATCAGGTGTCTATTTACAAAAATGATGCCACGGGTGTGGGGCATAAGGTCATTTGGCGAGCTAACGAAAGCATCTCACCAGTGACTGAGTGGAATCTGTATCGTGACGGTGAGTTGATTTATTCAGCCAAGGTCACTGGCGATCCACCACAAGAGCTGACTTATTACATTGATGACGCCTCACTAACATTATTCTCCTATGAGGTGGAGCTGATCAATGAATTTGGCAGCACACGTTCTAATATCATGAACTACCTGCCTGCTGACGCTAGCTGGATTACTTTTGCTGGTGTTGATCTTCCACAAGAATCACAGGTATCTCAGGTGACCATTCCAGCTGGAACTAGTGCGCTAACAATTGAAGGTGGCGCGGAACCATTTGAAGTAGTGGTCAATCACACTGATGCGGTTTCAGCTAGTGTTAGTGGTCGCGAGATCAGCTTGAATGGCACGGCTGGCATGCGCTCAGGCCTCAAGGTTGTAGATGCCGACGGTAAGGAACGACTGGTAGGTATTCGTGTGGCCAATGCTGATGGCAGCATGCCGCAGCTTCCTAACTACTTGTCTGTAGGTTCAGTATCTGAAGACTCCACGGCTGACTTGGATTTCTTTGCTGATTTCCAGCCAGGATCGCGTACTAACAAGTGGGTCGACTATCGCTACATCTACATCAATGGTGGGGTGAAGCGCAAAGGTGTGGGCTGGAGAACATGGACTGATCCAGTGGACGGCGACCGCATGCGCAAGTTTGTTCGCGAATCTATCAAGCGTGGTATGTTGCCAGTGATCGTCTGGTATAACATCCCGGATGGCGGAGAATCTTATACCACGAACATGGAGCACATTCAGGAGAATGATTACATGCAAGGGTACTTTGAAGATCTCAAATTTGCCATCGACATTGCTAACGAAGAAGCTGGTGATGAGATGGTGTTGTGGGTCTTGGAGCCAGACTTTATTGGCTACATGGCGCAGAATGGTGAAGATCCAGCTACTTTGATGGCGCAGACCAATGCGGCTTACGATGTGGGTGTGCTCGATAGCTCAGCTGGCGATCCAGTATTTCCTGATACTCTGCGCGGGCTGATTGAGGCGATCAACTACAGCCTGAAGAAGCATTCTAATAATGCGTATATTGGCTGGCAGTTTAACCTGTGGGCATTCCCAGCTGGTGGCTGGTTAGACGACAGTAAAGTAGGCCTCAAAGGGCTGATGCGAGTGACTGATGATAGAGGCATGACTGAGGGCCGCGAGATCGTCTATAATGAGGGTCTAGCTGTGGCTGATTATTACATGAGCTGTGGCATTCTCACTCACGGGGCTGATTTTGTATCTATCGACAAGTACGGCTTAGACGGTGGCGCGGAAGGGAAAAATGATAATCCTAGCGAGTCGACATGGTTCTGGAATGCTGAGCATTGGTCTAACTACCTGCATTATTGTGCCGCACTTCACGAGCGCACTGAGAAGCAGGTGATGTTATGGCAGCTGCCAGTTGGCCACATCAACAGTTCGCAGTTAGTGAGCCCATATACGGATAGTGTATTCCCGGATCATCCGAACCAACCACGCGACTGGGAAGACAGCTCACCGAGCTTTTTCTATGGTGATACCTTCAAGCCAGGGGCTGGAGCACGTTACGATTGGTTTAGCGCTAACAGCGGTGGCTACGCTGATGTTAGCCTAGCTGCTGATGGCGAGACGATCACTTGGGGGAGCCACATGGAAGAGGCTGCTGCTGCTGGCATTCACATCATGCTGTTTGGTGATGGTGTGGGGAATTCTACCCGTGGCCGTGGCGACTCAAATACCGATGAGTTCTGGTGGATCACTGCCACTCAGGATTACTTTGAAAACAAAGTACCGCTAGCTGAATAATAACTAACAATCTAGCTGGCTGGGATTTCTAGCCAGCTAGAGAGCTTTAACTCCCTAGCTTTCTCTCGCCCCTTTGGGGCTTCAGGTAGATTGGGCGCGCTCACCCTGACCTGCGTTAGGCCTACAGCCTTGCCTTGGTCAGGGCTGTAGTTTCTCGGTCCTTCGGACCTTTTTGGAAAATAGTGAAAGCCTGTGAGATAGAGAAAATCAGCCTAAGTTAGAGCTGCTCATGATGGTGGTTTTAAAGCAAACAAGCTCTGACCCACGATTGGGCCAGAGCTCGTTTTTTTGAATTGGAGATGCCGTTAGGTCTTACTTCTGCATGGCAGCTTCAGCTTCCGCATTGATGCGCTCGACGAGGTCGAGTTCAGGGCGGAAGTCAGCAGCGTGGTACGAGCTACGCACGAGAGGACCGGATGCCACGTGGCGGAATCCTTTCTCGAGGGCAACTTTTTTGTACTCTTCAAATTTCTCTGGGCGGATGTACTCGACGACTGGCAAGTGGCGTGGAGTCGGGCGCAGGTACTGACCGAGTGTGAGCACGGTGACGTCATGGGCGCGCAGGTCGTCCATGGCTTTGAATAGCTCTTCTTCGGTCTCGCCGAGGCCGAGCATCAGGCCACTTTTAGTGACGACTTGGCCGCCAGCCATTGCTTTGGCTTTCTTAAGCACAGTGAGGCTGCGCTGGTATTTGGCGCGTGAGCGCACTAGCGGAGTGAGGCGTTCTACGGTCTCAAGGTTGTGGTTAAAAATGTGCGGTTTGCCTTCCATGCAGACGGAGAGCGCTTCGTCACGGTCGTTGAAATCAGGCACGAGGATTTCGATGATAATGCTCGGGCAGGCTTCACGGATGGCGTTGACTGTTTGGCGGAAATGGTCAGCGCCGCCGTCGCGCAGGTCATCACGAGCCACAGCGGTGATGACGACGTGGTTGAGGCCGAGACGTTTGGTAGCTTCAGCAACACGCTCAGGTTCATCAGCTTCTAGGGCGTCAGGGCGAGCAGTTTTCACGGCGCAGAATCCACATGCACGGGTGCATTTTTCCCCAGCAATCATGAAGGTAGCGGTACCTTGTCCCCAGCACTCCCAGCGGTTTGGGCACTGAGCTTCTTCACACACGGTCACGAGGTTTAAGTCGGTGATCATGTTTTTGGTCGATCCAAATTGTGGATTATTCGGCAGGCGAATTTTAATCCATTCTGGTTTGCGCTCGTTGTGGAGCGACGGATCCATGTTCATTTTTGGGCCGTGACAGTTCATCGTGGCGCGAAGGTAGGACGTGATTTGGGGATTTCAATCAATAATAAAAGCATTTGTTAATTTTGCCGCTGAGTCTGTCATCGATAGCCAGCGATCTAGCTGGCTAGTTTGGCCAGAAAGTATCACGGCGAACTGGCTGGAATCAAACAACGCGTAGAAATCTCAGACCATTTGGCTTTTTTCCCATCTGGATTGGTATACGTTTTGGCGCAGTGCAAGTGCCGCCAGACATCGCTAAAAAGAACCTGCAATTCATCGCCCGCCAGCTGGGATTTGACGATTGCCGTGTGTCTGCTGCCGTGCCAGCTCGCCATGCTGATGCCTACAAAAAGTGGCTGGCTGACGGTTGCGCCGGTGATATGGGGTGGCTGGAGCGCAATGTGGAACGCCGCTGCGATCCGCGCGAAGTGGTGGCTGGAGCGAAGGCGGTGGTCAGTTTGGCAATGAATTATTTCCCTGGCCGCGACGAGGTTTTTGATGGATTTCGCATTGCCCGCTATGCGTGGAATGACGACTACCACGATATCATTGATGATAAGCTCAAGGACATCCGTCTGGCGATGGAGGATATGGGCGGCGAGCAACGGCTGTATACGGATACTGGGCCGGTGCTCGAGCGCGATTTCGCCAACGAATCTGGGCTTGGCTGGAATGGTAAGTCATGCATGCAAATTCACCCGAAGATGGGCACGTGGTTTTTCCTCGCTGACATCATCACGACTATAGATTTGCCGCCAGATGAGCCATTTGGTGATCATTGCGGAAAATGTAATCGCTGCATGGTTGCTTGCCCGACTCAGGCAATCACCGAGCCGCATCGCGTCGAAGCTACGCGCTGCATTTCTTATCTGACGATCGAAAATAAAGGCGCCATTCCTGTTGAGCTGAGGCCATTGATTGGTGATCGCATCTACGGCTGCGATACCTGCCTAGATGTGTGCCCGTGGAATCGCTTTGCTAAACTCAGCCGCGAGACCAAATTCCACGCCCGCCATGTGCTGGATGGTTTCCAGCTGCGCGATTTCCTCCAGCTGAGCCATGATGATTTTAATGCGCTTTTTGCCAAATCAGCGATTCGGCGCATCAAACGACCAAGCTTTCTGCGCAATGTCTGTGTGGCGCTGGGAAATGTGGGCACTGCTGATGATTTGCCCGCGCTAGAAATTGCCGCCGCTGATGAGAACCCGCTGATCAGCGAACACGCGAGCTGGGCTGTCGAGAGGGTGAGGGGGAGAAGGTAGTTTTCAGATTCAAGTTTTCAGTTTTCAGACCTTTGCATTGAAGCTTGGTGCTAGCTGGAGATGGTGATGAAATTTCTGCTGGAGGCGGTCTGCTGAGCTGGTTGGATATTTATAGCTAGCTGGGTTTCACCGGCTTGGAGTTTGCTCTTCTCTCCTCACCATTCTCTCTTCCTATAGGGATGTGCGGCATTTTTTATTGATCTTGGAGCTGGTGACCAAAGCGGAGAAGGATCTCCGCACTCAAAAGCCTGCGGCTGAACTGCGGAGTTGGTTGGATATTCCTAGTTGGCTGAGCTGCGGAGCTGGTTGGTTTTTCTAGCTGGCTGAGCTGCGGAGTTGGGTGGATATTTATAGCTAGCTAGCTGGGTTTCATTGGCTTGGAATTCACTCTTCTCTCCTCACCATTCTCTCTTCCTATAGGGATGTGCGGCATTTTTTATTGGTCTTGGAGCTGGTGACCAAAGCGGAGAAGGATCTCCGCACTCAAAAGCCTGCGGCTGAACTGCGGAGTTGGTTGGATATTCCTAGCTGGCTGAACTGCGGAGCTGGTTGGATATTTCTAGCTGGTAGAACTGCGGAGTTGGTGTGGTTTTTCTAGCTGGCTGAGCTGCGGAGTTGGGTGGATATTTATAGCTAGCTAGCTGGGTTTCACCGGCTTGGAATTCACTCTTCTCTCCTCACCATTCACTCTTCCTATAGGGATGTGCGGCATTATTTTTGATCATGGAGCTGGTGACCAAAGCGGAGAAGGATCTCCGCACTCAAAAGCCTGCGGCTGAACTGCGGAGTTGGTTGGATATTCCTAGCTGGTCGAACTGCGGAGCTGGGTGGATATTTATAGCTAGCTGGCTGGGTTTCATTGGCTTGGAATTCACTCTTCTCTCCTCACCATTCTCTCTTCCTATAGGGATGTGCGGCATTTTTTATTGATTCTGGAGCTGGTGACCAAAGCGGAGAAGGATCTCCGCACTCAAAAGCCTGCGGCTGAGCTGCGGAGCTGGGTGGATATTTATAGCTGGCTGGGTTTCATTGGCTTGGAATTCACTCTTCTCTCCTCTCCATTCTCTCTTCATTAGCTGGCTGGGATGCTCTGTAATCTGAAAATGCCGCAGGCATGAAACAGCCTAGCCTATGGTAAGGCGGCGCCGCAGGTGCAACGCAACCATAGGATGCAGGCAGAAAAATAGTAGCTCTGAAAGAGCGACAGAGAGGAGCTCGGGTAGAGTTCTCAAAAAATGCCAGCTGTGCGTTTTTTCTAGAGTGGGGGAATCGAATCTTTTTCTAGCTAGAAATGAATGGATTAGGTGGGGTCACGGTCTCGGCAGCTGTTACCAGTCAGTTGGTGAATGGAGGTGATTGCCGCTAGCTGGTATTGTTTGCAGTCGGTATAGCCAGAATTGTTTGTTTGACTGATGAGAGGCTGATGGGGCACCTTAAATATCGATCTATTCAGACATTCATTATTTTACTACTCTTACGATTATGGGAACCCATCCTGATTCAAAACGCATACTGGTCGTCGACATTGGAGGATCAAATATCAAGCTGCTCGCTACTGGTGAGGACAAGCGTATCAAGATTCCATCTGCGCGCGACCTGACACCGCAGAAGCTGGTGGAGCAAGTGGTGGAGGCTACCCGCGAATGGCAGTATGATGTGGTTTCTGTGGGCTGCCCGTGCGCATGTAGTGGCAATAAACCTGTGAGAGACCCGCATAACCTTGGTGACGGCTGGATTGGGTTTGATTTTGAAAAAGCTTTTGGGCTGCCGTGTTTGGTGATTAATGACGCGGCGATGCAGGCGCTGGGGTCCTACATTTCCGGAACCATGTTATTTTTAGGCCTCGGCACGGGGCTTGGTGTGACTTTGATCAAGGATGGCACGATTGTGCCTCTGGAAGCTGGCCACATGCCGTATCGCAAGAGAAGAAGCTACGAGGAATACACTGGCAAGGCGGGGTTTGAGAGGCTCGGTTTTGAAAAATGGCAGAAGCATGTCTTAAAAATCATCGAACTGTTCCGCCATGGGTTTGTGGTGGATGATGTGGTGCTCGGTGGCGGTAATGCTAAGCTGATTGAGGAATTGCCTGCGAATACGCGGCGGGTGAATAATCACGCTGCTTTTGACGGTGGGTTCCGGTTGTGGGAGTGAGGTAGTTTTCAGTTTTCAGTTTTCAGTTTTCAGTTTTCAGTTTTCAGTTTTCAGTTTTCAGTTTTATGTCTGGTCAGCTGATAGGGGGAGGCGTGTGCTGAGGTTTTAGCTGGCTGGAATTGACCGAAGTCTAAAAATGCCGGAGGTCTGAAATAGCCAAGCCTATGGTAAGGCCCTGAAAATGCCGCAGGCATGAAATAGCCTAGCCTATGGTAAGGCCGCGCCGCAGGAGCAACGCAACCATAGGTTTCAGCGGGGAAAATATGAGCTCTGAGAGAGCGATGCAGCTGGTGCAGTGTAGATAGGCCTGCTAGCTAATTTTGTGGGCAAAAGCTGGTAGCAGACAAGTGTGCGGCGTTATTTTTGATCATGGAGCTGGTGATCAAAGCGGAGAAGGATCTCCGCACTCAAAAGCCTGCGGCTGAACTGCGGAGATGGGTTGGTTTTTCTAGCTGGCTGGATTTCATCGGGTAGGAATTCACTTTACTCTCTTCACTCTTCTCTCTTCACATAAGGCTGATCGGCATTTTTTATTGATTATGGAGCTGGTGATCAAAGCGGAGAAGGATCTCCGCACTCAAAAGCCTGCGGCTGAACTGCGGAGTTGGCTGGATATTTCTAGCTGGTCGAACTGCGGAGATGGGTTGGTTTTTCTTGCTGGCTGAACTGCGGAGATGGGTTGGTTTTTCTAGCTGGTCGAACTGTGGAGCTGGGTAGTTTTTCTAGCTGGCAGAACTGCGGAGATGGGTTGGTTTTTCTAGCTGGCTGAACTGCGGAGTTGGGCTGGTTTTTCTAGCTGGCTGGCTGGGTTTCATCAGGTAGGAATTCACTCTTCTCTCTTCACCCTTCTCTCTTCACATAAGGCTGATCGGCATTTTTTATTGATTATGGAGCTGGTGATCAAAGCGGAGAAGGATCTCCGCACTCAAAAGCCTGCGGCTGAACTGCGGAGTTGGGCTGGTTTTTCTAGCTAGCAGAACTGCGGAGATGGGCTGGTTTTTCTAGCTGGCTAGCTGGGTTTCATCGGGTTGGAATTCACTCTTCTCTCTTCACCCTTCTCTCTTCAAACAGCGCGGCCCCTTGCTGTGAAGCAAGAGGCCGCGGTTTCTTTGGTTGGGAAATGTATGGTTGGCTACTAGCCTTACTCGATGCCGTATTTTTCGCCGTAGTTTTCTACTACGAAGTCGATGTCTTTGTCACCACGGCCTGAGAGGTTGATGAGGATGTTGCCGCGCAGGCGTTTGCTCTTCAGTGCGTAGGCGATGGCGTGGGCTGATTCGATAGCTGGAATGATGCCTTCGAGACGTGAGATTTCAAAGAATGCTTCGATGGCTTCTTCGTCGCTGATGGTGTCGTAGTTGACGCGCTCGATGTCTTTGAGGTAGCTGTGCTGTGGGCCTACTGATGGGTAGTCCAGTCCGCTGGCCACTGAGTATACGTCTTGTGGTTCACCGTCTTCGGTTTGCAGCATGTAGGATTTGAATCCGTGCATCACACCTGGTTTGCCTTTGGCCATGGTAGCGGCGTGCTCGCCTGGCTCAGTGAGTGAACGTCCAGCTGGCTCAACGCCGTGGAGTTCTACTTTGATGTCGTTGAGGAAAGCGGAGAAGATGCCGATGGCATTGGATCCACCACCTACGCAGGCAACGATGTGGTCAGGGAGTTGGCCGGTGAGTTCTGCCATTTGCTCGCGGGCTTCGTTGCCGATGACGGTTTGGAAATCGCGCACCATGCGAGGGAATGGGTGAGGACCAACAACGGATCCGATGGCGTAAAGCTGGGTAACGGGATCTTTAAGGTAAGCTTCAAAGGCGGCGTCGACGGCTTCTTTGAGTGTCTTGCGTCCGTGAGAGGCTGGAATGACACGCGCGCCGAGGATTTTCATGCGAATGACATTTGGGTATTCTTTGGCAATGTCTACTTCGCCCATGTAGATGTCACATTCCAGACCGAGAAGTGCGGCGGCGGTAGCGAGGGCTACACCGTGCTGACCAGCGCCAGTTTCAGCGATGATTTTCTTTTTGCCCATGCGCTTAGCGAGCAGTGCTTCGCCGAGGCAGTGGTTGATCTTGTGCGCACCAGTGTGGTTGAGGTCTTCACGTTTGAGGTAAATGCCGCGACCGTATTTCTGCGAGAGGCGTTTGGCGTAGAAGATTGGGCTCGGGCGGCCAACGTATCCGCTGTAGAGATCAGCGAGCTCTGACAGGTAGGTAGAATCAAGGATGGCTTCGTCATAAGCATCGGTGATTTCCTGCATGATAGCTTGCAGCTGTTCTGGGATGTAGCTACCTCCGTATTCTCCGAAGTAACCACTTTTGTTGGGAAGGGCGTGAGTAAACGTGTTTTCCATGGTGCTGGCTGAGTTGCGTGGCTGATCGCCACCATTACCATTAAGCATTTGCTTAGTGGATTAGTCAATATATTGAGGAGTGTGGTGAATTGGCTACGCTTGGCTTGCTCGAAGATGTGCCAGCATTGCCTAGCTGGGCATTATTCCGAGACTTTGTGGGCGTCTGCGATGACTTGGCTGTGGTCGGCCATCTCGTGCTCGCGGACGACACACTCAGGGCATTCGCCATTTTCGGCTACCCATTCTGGGTGCATTTTTTTCAGTCTGTTGAGGGTTTCATCTTCGGCTTGTGGCAGCGCGGTATTTACTTTCCTGTCTGTAGTTATGGGGTCCATCGTTACACAATATACACGATTATCCGCTCATGCCTAGCTGGCTGGGAGATGCTTAAGCCTGCTTGATAAGACGCTAATCTTGTTTGAACTCGGTGCAGTGAAGCAATTGGCTGATCATTGACTAGATCGGTTTTATGAAAGTTCATTTTTTATTGAACAATGTGCTTATTTCTGGTGTCTTAATTCCCGACTCCCAATATGCAATGAGCATGTGTGTTGTCCTTACAAACTTGAGCAATGTAATTAGGTTTTGTTTTCACGTGGTGAAGATGACTGACCAAGGGCGGCAGCGTTATTAAAATCAATGAGTTAAATGGTATTGGTTCCATTGGGTTTAGTTAATCATTAGCGATACACTTGTTATTCGGCGCTCTTAACATTAGTAAGTTTGTAATTGTAATAATGATTCATTTAGTGCATTTCTGCGGCGGAAACAATCCGACCAGTAGAACTGATGAGTTATTACCAAGAATCAAAAACAAGAAGTATATTGAAGGGGCTGTCGTGGCGCCTAATCGGAACTTTAAGTACTTTGACGATTGCATACATGATGACAGGTCAAATCTCAAAAGCTGGAATGATTGCATTCTGCGAGTTTTTCCTTAAATTTGCGATCTATTATGTACACGAACGGGCATGGTTGCTTGTTCCTGTGGGATCATTTCAGAATAAGAGAAAAGCAATATCATGAACAATATCCATCCAGAATTTGAGCGCCAACTTCCACGCGATGCTAAAGAAAAGTTACTTGGTCAGAAAGGCTTGGTGATTTGGCTCTGCGGCATGTCGGGGTCAGGCAAATCAACCATCGCTAATGCAGCGGAGAGAGTATTGCATGCCAAGGGACGCATGACAGCGATTCTCGATGGGGACAATTTGCGTACCGGCATCAACAAGGACTTAGGTTTTAGTGATGCAGATCGCAGAGAAAATATTCGTCGCACTGCGCACATTGCCAAAGTCATGGCTGCGCAGGGCATTGTAACCTTCGTTTCGGTGATTACACCACGCCGTGAGTTCCGAGATATGGCTCGCGATGTGATTGGCGACGATTTTTTTGAGGTTCATGTTAAAGCGAGTTACGACGCATGTGAAGAACGCGACGTCAAAGGCCTTTACGCCAAGGCTGCGGCAGGTCAGATTGAAAACTTCACTGGACGCGATTCCGGGTTCGAAGAGCCTGTAACTCCAGATTTGCGGATTGATACCGAAGATCAGGAAGTCGAAGAAAGTGCCATTACCCTATTAGAGGCTGTCAATGGACGCATTAAACACAGTTAATTTATAACAAACACACACTATGTCCAATTACTCATTGAGTCATTTAGAGCACTTGGAAGCGGAGGCGATTTATGTCCTGCGTGAGACTGCTGCTCAATTTGAAAACCCAGCGCTGTTATTTTCCGGTGGTAAAGATTCCATCATCATGGCGCACCTTGCTTATAAAGCATTTTACCCAGCGAAACTGCCATTTCCATTGGTTCACGTTGATACTGGCCATAACTTCGACGAAACCATTACTTTCCGTGATCGTTTTGTAGAAAAAGTACGCGCCAACCTGGTTGTAGGTAGCGTGCAAGAGTCTATCGATAAAGGCCGCGTGGCGGAAGAAAAGGGACCTTATGCTAGCCGTAATGCGCTGCAGACTGTCACTTTGCTCGATACCATCGAAGAAAACCAATACGATGCCTGCCTTGGTGGCGGTCGCCGTGACGAAGAGAAAGCACGTGCTAAAGAGCGCTTCTTCTCACACCGCGATGACTTCGGTCAGTGGGATCCAAAAAACCAGCGCCCAGAGCTGTGGAACATCTTCAATGGTCGCAAGCAACACGGTGAACACTTCCGCGTATTCCCAATCTCCAACTGGACGGAGATGGATGTGTGGCAGTACATCAAAAAAGAAAAAATTGAGCTGCCATCAATCTATTTTGCTCACCACCGCGATGTGTTTGAGCGCAATGGTTCACTGCTCGCAGTTACTGAGCACGTCAATATCCAGCCAGATGAAGTCGTAGAAAGCCGTCTCGTTCGTTTCAGAACGATTGGTGATGCCACTTGTACAGGTGCTGTGGAATCATCCGCCGCTACTATTGACGATGTGATCGAAGAAGTTGCTGCCGCTCGCCAGACCGAGCGTGGCACTCGTTCCGATGATAAGCGCAGTGAGACTGCGATGGAGGACCGCAAAAAAGAAGGCTACTTTTAGGCCATTAGCAGCTGCGTAATTAACTTAACTTTTTAAATTTTTTCAGAAATGAGTACTGATACACGAGGATATCTCGACATGGATTTGCTACGCTTCACTACCGCTGGTAGCGTGGATGATGGTAAATCAACTTTGATTGGGCGTTTGCTCTATGATTCAAAGAATACATTTGAAGACCAGATGGAAGCTGTGGAGAAATCCAGCAACCAGCGTGGCGACGAAAATGTAAACCTGGCACTACTGACTGACGGCCTCAAGGCTGAGCGTGAGCAAGGCATCACGATTGATGTAGCTTACCGCTACTTTGCGACGCCAAAGCGTAAGTTCATCATCGCCGATACTCCGGGCCACATCCAGTATACCCGCAACATGGTGACTGGCGCCTCGACTGCTAACCTCGCGATCATCCTAGTGGATGCGCGTAAGGGAGTGATCGAGCAGACATGCCGCCATTCATTTATCGCTAGCTTGCTGCGCATTCAGCATCTGGTGGTATGTGTGAACAAAATGGATCTGGTAGACTACTCAGAGGAAGTTTACGACAAGATCGTCGAAGACTACAAAGAGTTTGCCTCACGTCTAGACAACGTGGTGGACATTACTTTCATCCCAATCAGCGCACTGGAAGGTGATAACGTTGTGGATAAATCAGAGAAGACACCTTGGTATCACGGCGGTTCACTCTTGTTCCACCTCGAGACCGTTTACGTGGGTAACCAAGAAAACCACGTGGAAGCTCGCTTCCCAGTGCAGTGGGTTGTACGCCCGCAGTCTGACAAGTGGCACGATTTCCGTGGATATGCTGGCCGCGTAGCTGGTGGTGTATTCAAACCTGGCGACGACGTGACTGTGCATCCATCCGGATTCACCACAAAAATCAAAGAGATTCTCAATGGTGAACAGCAGCTGGAAGAGGCATTTAGCCCAACATCCATCACCATGACACTGGAAGACGAGATTGATATTTCCCGCGGAAATCTCATCTCTAAGGCGAACAACCCGCCTACTGTTGACCAGAACATCGAAGCGATGATCTGCTGGTTCTCAGACCGCGTGAAGCTCAGCGCTCGTAGCAAGTTCATCCTGCGCCATACCACCAACGAGGTGAAGGCAGTGGTGCAAGACCTGCGCTACAAGGTGAACATCAATACCTTGCACAAGGTAGAAGGTGACCCAGTATTTGAACTTAACGACATCGGCCGCATTTCGCTACGTACTTCAGCTCCGCTGATTCACGATAGCTACAAGCGTAACCGCTCAACAGGATCATTCATTCTGGTGGATCCTCAGACTAATGAGACCGTTGCCGCTGGCATGATCGTCTAATTAGTTTTAGCTCCTAATCTCCTAGCTGCTGGCGAACATTCGCTTTTCGCCAGCAGCTCATATCATCCCAAAGGATGATCATTCTCTGAGTTTCGCTTGGAGATTTTTAAATTCGCGACTATCTCTCTGTCATGTCCGTACCATTGCTTGACGTCAACGCGCAAAACCATGCGCTCAAGGATGAGCTCCGCTCTGCATTTGATCGTGTTCTTGAATCCGGCTTTTTTATCGGAGGCCCTGAAATCGAGAGTTTGGAAAATGAAATCGCTGAATTTGTCGGCGCCAAACATGCCATCGGCGTTTCATCTGGTACCGACGCATTGGTCTGCTCACTCATGGCTCTCGGCATTGGCCCTGGCGATGAAGTGCTGTGCCCAAGTTTTACTTTCTTTGCTACTGCCGGCAGCATTTTCCGCACCGGCGCCCTGCCAGTATTTGTCGACTGTGATCCAGTGGACTTCAACATCTGCCTAGACTCAGCTAGAAGCAAGATGACATCGCGCACCAAGGTGATCATGCCCGTGCACCTATTCGGTCAGTCATGTGACATGAACGCGATCGTTTCTTTTGCCAACGAGTTTGGCCTCGCTGTAATCGAAGACGCCGCCCAAGCCATTGGAGCTCGCTACCAAGGACAAGGGTGTGGCGCGATCGGCGATTACGGTACTTATAGCTTTTTCCCATCTAAAAACCTCGGCGGTCTCGGCGACGGTGGCATGGTTGTCACCAACGACGATGAGCTCGCTGAGCTGGCGCGCAAGATGCGCAACCACGGCATGGCGCCACGTTATTACCACCAAATGGTTGGCGGTAACTTCCGCCTCGATGCCGTGCAAGCGGCTCTGCTGCGCGTGAAATTCACTCATTACGGCGACTACACTCGCGGTCGTCAGGAAAACGCAGCCTATTATCTAGAGAAACTTTCAGCCTTGGATGGTGTGGTTCTCTCAGACGATGCCGCCGCCAAAGATGCCAAGATTTTATTGCCTGTCACTCGTGACGGCAACGAGCACATCTGGAACCAATTCACCCTGCGTGTGAAAAGTGGCCAGCGTGACAACTTCAAACAATTCCTAGCGGATCGCGGTGTGGCCAGCGAGATCTACTATCCAGTGCCAATGCACCAACAGGAATGTTTTGAATCACTCAGCGAGCATTCACTCGGCGCGCTGCCAGTGACAGAAATGCTATCAGCTGAAGTAATCAGCCTGCCAATCTACGCTGAGCTCACACCTGAGCAACGCGATGAAGTGGTTGCCGCAGTCACTGACTACATCGCCCAAGCCTAAGCCGCTCAGCTTCATTCCAGCTGGAAACATGCTCCAGCTGGAAATTATGAGTGAGCTAGTAAGCACAAGCTAGCTAGAAATACGAACTTAGCTGGGGATACGAAGTTAGCTGGGAATACGAAGTTAGCTGGGAATACGAAGTTAGCTGGAATCTGGCGCTGAAAGCGACGCAGAACAAAGCCTAGGGCTTTAGCCCTAGGAAAAGATGATAGAAAAGGTGCAGCCTGAAAGGCTGCCAGAAAACGTAGCGCCCCCCCCAGCTCAGCCAGCTGAAATCTCCGCGGGCCAGCCATTCTCTACTCACTATTCTCCATTCAAAATTCTTAATCACTAGCGCGGCTGTTAGCGCTGGTCTCGATACAAACAGTCATGAAAAAAGCACTAATCACCGGGATTACTGGTCAAGATGGATCCTATCTAGCAGAGTTCTTGCTTGAAAAAGGATACGAAGTTCACGGCATCAAACGCCGCGCCTCATCATTTAATACCGAACGTGTTGATCACATCTATCAAGATCCACATGTTGAAAATTCACGTTTCCACCTGCACTACGGTGATCTTTCTGATTCGTCTAACCTAACTCGCATTATCAGCGAGATCCAGCCAGATGAAGTCTACAACCTAGCAGCGCAGTCACACGTGGCGGTTTCATTTGAATCTCCAGAATACACAGCGGATGTCGATGCGCTGGGCACACTGCGTCTGTTGGAGGCCATTCGCTTCCTCGGCTTAGAAAAGAAAACTCGTTTCTATCAAGCTTCCACATCTGAGCTGTTTGGTGAAGTGCAAGAAATCCCACAGCGTGAGACCACACCATTTTACCCACGCTCACCATACGCAGTGGCCAAGATGTACGCCTACTGGATCACCGTAAACTACCGTGAATCCTACGGCATGTACGCCTGTAACGGCATTCTCTTCAACCACGAATCACCTCGCCGCGGTGAGACATTTGTGACCCGTAAGATTACCCGTGCCATCGCTAACATTTCTCAAGGATTAGAAAAATGCCTCTTCCTTGGCAACATGGATGCGCTGCGCGACTGGGGCCACGCCAAAGACTACGTGCGCATGCAGTGGATGATGCTCCAACAGGAGTCAGCTGAAGACTTTGTTATCGCTACAGGCAAACAAATCTCAGTGCGTGAGTTTGTGCGCATGTCAGCAGCTGAAGCTGGTGTTGAGTTAGAATTCTCTGGTGAAGGCATTGACGAAATTGCTACCGTGACCGCCGCTGATAGCGAAAAAGCTCCAGGCGTAAATGTTGGAGACGTGGTGGTTAAAGTCGACCCACGTTACTTCCGCCCAGCTGAAGTAGAAACCTTGCTCGGTGACCCAACAAAAGCCAAAGAAAAGCTCGGCTGGACACCAGAAATCACCGTGGAAGAAATGTGCGCTGAAATGGTAGCTAACGACATCAATCACGCTCGCCAACATGCGCTGCTGAAGTCACACGGCTATGATGTTTCCGTAACTAAAGAGTAGTAAGTTTTCCTAGCTGAAAGTTCGCTTCAACTCATCTGAATTTATGAAAAAATTATTAGTACTAGGTGCTGGCGGCATGGTTGGCTCAGCCCTAGTTAGAGCCGCAGAGAAACGTGGTATTAGTGAAATCCTCACGCCATCTAGCAAAGATCTAGACCTGTGCAATCAAGCACAGACTCACGAGTATATTGCTAAACACAAGCCTGACGCAGTGATTGTAGCGGCGGCAAAAGTGGGCGGCATTCACGCTAACAGCACGTACCCAGCTGACTTTATCTACAAGAACCTAATGATTGCGGCAAACTCAATCGAGGGCGCCTATCAGGCTGGAGTGAACCAACTGCTTTTCCTCGGAAGTTCATGCATTTATCCAAAGCTGGCACCGCAACCAATGCCGGAATCATGCCTGCTCACCAGCGAGCTGGAGCCAACTAACGAGGCCTACGCAGTGGCAAAAATCGCTGGGCTGAAGTTGTGCCAACACTACCGCGATCAATTTGGCGTGAAGTTTCATTCCGCCATGCCAACCAACCTTTATGGACCAGGCGATAACTATCATCCGGAAAACTCACATGTCATTCCTGCGATGCTGCGCCGCTTCCACGAAGCTAAAGCAGCTGGCGCTGAGTCAGTGACGATCTGGGGGACAGGGACACCGAAGCGTGAGTTTCTCTACGTAGAAGATCTAGCTGATGCATGTTTCCATATCATGGAGTTAGATAATCCACCTCACTGGGTGAACGTGGGTTACGGTGATGATGTTAGCATCATGCAGCTGGCCCAAGCAGTGGCCAAAACGGTTGGCTTTGCAGGTGAAATCCTCACCGATCCAAGCAAGCCAGATGGCACACCTCGCAAGCTGATGGACAATGCCATTCTACAAGGACTCGGCTGGAAACCAGCTGTCGACCTAGAGCAAGGACTAGCCAGCGCCTATCAGTGTTTTCTAGCTGAAGAAACCAGCGGGCAACTGCGCGCGAAGTAAATCGAAAATGATGTAAGCTCTTCTGCGTTAGCTGATTGGTTTAGGTTTCAGGTGCGGAAAATAGTTGTCACGAATTAGCCGGCATGCTAGTCGTGAAATATGCGGAAACATTATTTTAAAACAAGTTTAGTCCCCTCGTTATTTTGTATCATCACCTCGAGCGCATCTGCTGCTACGATAAGCTATAATCTAATCGACCAATCTAAAACCACTGAAATAGAAGCGGGCTCGTATACGCTAGATGGCGTAACCATGAGCATGAGTTCAAATGAGGGCTCACTAAATCAAACCACGGGTGATTTTGGTATTAACCATTCGGGAGGATCTAACGATGCTTCGGCGCTGATCGATAACGTCGAGGGCAAGGAAAGAATGAATATCAGCTTCAATGCGACAGTGGTGGTCAGCCGACTGTTGTTTGAGGAAATGGGAAACTCGGATAGTGCTGAGATTTATATCAATAATGTGCTAGAAACGACCTTCACTGGCGAAAATACACCAGACAGCTTTTTATTAAATTTGCGACTCAATGAGGGTGATGTGCTAGGTATTTCTGCCGGAACAGGAAACGGCTTCAGTTTGGCTCAAATAGGTATTGGTACTATACCTATTCCAGAACCATCTAGCTGCAGCCTCTTTGCCCTAGGCTCTATGAGCCTCTTATTCAGGCGATCTAGAAAATTGCCGAAGAAATCAAATCCACATGGAAATCATTCCTGTAATTAATTTACCCGTTGCGTGTGTTAGCTATGCTAGCGCGATTGAGGAAATCAAAAAAATGGCTCTAGCTGGCGACCGCGCTTATGCAGTGGAAGCGGCGAATACACATGTGGCTGCTCTGGCTAGATCGAATGTCGAGTTTGGTTCGGCGATGGCCAAGTTTGATCTAATTTGCCCAGATGGCATGCCGCTGGTTTGGTCGGTCAACCGTCAGCTAGATGAAGGGCAAAAACTAACTGACCGTGTGTATGGACCAACGCTGATGCTCGAAACGATCAAGGCAAGCGAAGATCAGCCGGAGCTGAAGCATTTCCTGCTAGGTGGTCAGCAATCCACGCTAGATAAGCTAGAGGCGAAGTTTAAAAAAGACAATCCAGGCGCAGAAATTGCCGGCTCTTATTCACCACCGTTTGGCGAGTGGCCAGCTGATGAATTTGAGCGCATGAAAGAGAAAATCATCGCGTCTGGAGCGAACCTGATTTGGGTTGGTTTGGGATGCCCGAAGCAGGAGCTATGGATAGCCAAACACAAACATGAATTGCCGGCGGGCGTTTATTTTGGCATTGGCGCAGCTTTTGCCTTTCACGCTGGCGAGGTGAAACAAGCACCTGCCATTTTTCAAAAATGCGGCATGGAATGGCTTTACCGACTGTGCGCCGAACCTCGCCGACTGTGGAAACGTTATTTCACTTATAACAGTTTGTTTGTCTACTACTCAATTAAGGAGAAGTTAGCCCGCTAACGATCTCCTTAGTGAGGATGCTGCCGATAGCTTGAGCAGCTAACTAACACTATGAAATCTATCTTTGTATCTGGCTGTTACGATATCATCCACGCTGGGCATCTTCAGTTTTTTGAGGAAGCCAGAGCGCTAGGAGATCATCTAACGGTTTGTTTCGCCTCTGAGGACGTTTTGTGGGCGCATAAACAGCGACGCAGTTCGTTACCTGATGACCACAAGGCTGCCTTATTGCGTGGGCTGAGGATGGTTGATGAGGTGGTGATAGGTACAGGAATGGATCATGGCATCGATTTCAAAGATCACTTTTTGCGCATCCAGCCTGATGTGTTAGTGGTGACGGAAGATGACCAATACGGTCAACTGAAGCGTGATCTTTGTGCTCAAGTGGGAGCTGAGTATTTAGTCTTAGATAAAACACCGCCGAAGTTTGAGCCAGTGTCGAGCTCAGGTATCGTGCGCTGGGTCAAGGCCCCAACAGAAGCACCTCTGCGAGTGGATTTTGCCGGTGGCTGGCTGGATGTTCCTCGCTACGCAATCGATGGCGCTTACGTCTGCAACTGTGCGATTTCACCACTAGTTAGCCTGCGCGACTGGCACTATGAAAAACAAGCTGGGCTAGGCGGCTCAGGTGCTTGGGCATTACTGAATGGTCATGACGGCGTGGATGCAGAGCTGGATTTAGGAGTCGGCTGGCAAGACCCTGCGGTGATTAATGAGACCGGTTTGTGTGTTTGGCACAGTGGCGAGAGACCACGATTAGATTTCAAACGAAATGGCGATATGCTCGTCGGTAAAATGGCAATCTTATGGACGGGAGCCGAGCATGATACGCCGGGCGTCGTCGATGATGATAGAAATTATGCGCAGATTGCGATGTCTAGCATGGTGGCCAGAGAGGGGATTCTTGAAGAAGATCTCAACAAACTAGCCGAAGGGGTAAACCTCTATCACGAAACTCAGCTGGCTGAAGGTATGCAAGCGCTACCTGAAATTTCAGGTGCGTTAGCGAAGAAATACTGCGGCGGCGGGTGGGGCGGATACGCTCTCTATCTATTCCCTGATCTCGTTACTCGTGATGTAGCGCTGCGCATACACAGCGATCTGCGTGGCATCGAACCCTATTGTAAGTAATTCTCGCTTCAGGCGGGCCTTTAACTATAGCTCAGTAATGTCCCCCACAGCACACTGATCACTTATCTTTTATGAAACGAATTCTAGTAACTGGAGGAGCTGGTTTTTTAGGCTCTAACTTATGTGAGCGACTGCTCAATGATGGCAACGAAGTAATCTGCATGGACAACTACTTCACCGGCTTCAAATCTAACGTGGAACATCTAATGGACCATAAATATTTTGAGCTGATGCGCCATGATGTGATCGATCCATTTAAAGTAGAGGTCGACCAGATCTATAACCTCGCTTGCCCGGCGAGCCCGCCGCATTACCAATATAACCCTATCAAGACCATGAAAACTTCCGTGATGGGGGCGATCAATTGCCTTGGTTTAGCCAAGCGCACTAAGGCGCGTATTTTCCAAGCATCAACATCTGAAGTCTACGGTGACCCTAACGTGCACCCACAGCCAGAAGGCTATTGGGGACACGTAAATCCTATTGGCATTCGCTCTTGTTACGACGAAGGCAAACGCGCTGCGGAGACTTTGTTCTTTGACTACCACCGCCAGAATGGTGTGGATATTCGCATTGTACGTATTTTCAATACCTACGGGCCAAGAATGAATCCTGACGATGGTCGTGTGGTTTCTAACTTCATCGTTCAGGCACTTCGCGGTGACGACATCACGATCTACGGTGATGGCCAGCAGACGCGTTCGTTCTGTTACGTGGATGACTTGCTAGAAGGTTTTGTGCGTCTTATGAATAAAGATGGTATCACCGGGCCTATCAACATCGGTAACCCTGGTGAGTTCACCATGCTTGAGCTGGCTGAAAAAGTGATCCAGAAAATTGGAGGATCTAGCAAACTGGTCTTCCAAGACCTGCCAAGTGACGATCCCAAACAGCGCCAGCCTGATATCTCACTCGCTAAACAGGAACTCGACTGGGAACCACAAGTCAAACTCGACGACGGGCTCGATCTCACGATCGCCTATTTTAAAAACAAGTTAGCTTTGTAAGCATTTAAAAATTAGAAATATGAATACCATTGATAAAATCCAAGACAAATCAGCGGTGATTGGCATCGTTGGGTTGGGTTATGTTGGGCTGCCTTTGATGCTCGCCTACGCCGCTAAAGGCTATAAAGTTTTGGGTTTTGATGTTGATCAGGCTAAGATCGATTGCATTGAAAAAGGTGAAAGTTATATCAAACATATAGGCTCAGACGAGCTTGCAAAGTTTGTTGGTGACAGGTTGATTCACGCAACGGCTGATTTTGCTAGAATCGTGGAAGTAGATGCCATCATCATGTGTGTGCCGACACCGCTTGATGAGCACTACGAGCCAGACCTCAGTTATGTGATTGGCACAATGGATTCGGTATCTCCTTATTTATGTGCTGGGCAGATTATTTCCTTAGAAAGTACCACCTACCCAGGTACTACCGAAGAAGAGTTAAAGCCCCGTATCGAGGCTCAGGGACTCGTTGCAGGTAAAGACATTTACCTTGTCTACTCACCGGAGCGAGAAGACCCTGGCAATGCCAGCTTCACGAGTAGGAATATTCCGAAAGTAGTTGGTGGATCTACTCCTGCCTGCCTCGAGCATGGGGTTGCTCTGTATTCAGCGGCTGTGACTGAGGTGGTACCGGTTTCTTCAACTCAAGTGGCTGAATTCACCAAGCTGTTGGAAAACATCTACCGAGCCGTCAATATTGGTTTGGTCAATGAGCTGAAGATAGCCGCTGATAAAATGGGCATTGATATTTGGGAGGTCATTAATGCTGCAGCAACCAAACCATTTGGTTTCAAAGCATTTTACCCAGGGCCTGGCCTTGGTGGGCATTGCATTCCTATTGATCCATTCTATCTAACGTGGAAGGCGCGTGAATATGGCGTTCATACCCGTTTTATTGAACTTGCAGGTGAGATCAATCGTAGCATGCCGCAGTATGTGGTTAGCAAAACTGCCGAAGCTCTCAATAGTGTGAAAAAAGCAGTGAACGGAAGCAGGGTTTTGCTAATGGGGCTGTCTTACAAAGAAGATGTCGACGATATGCGTGAATCTCCCACTTTTGAGTTGATGGATAAGTTCACAGAAATGGGTGCGGAAGTTGACTATTTTGACCCACACATTCCAATTATTGGACCAACGCGTGAACACGCTAACTGGCAAGGCAAAGAATCAATCGAATGGAGTGAAGAAAACATCTCCAGTTACGATGTTGTGGTAATTGTCACCAAACATAAAGCCTATCAACTTAACGATCTCTGCGACTGGGCTTCGTTGATTGTAGATACGAGGAATACAATTCCAAATGATAGACTGAGAAATATCTGGTCAGCTTAGAAATTTTAAAACAAACATATATTGAAGTTATGCTTAATGGAAAATCGATATTAATTACAGGAGGGACAGGTTCTCTAGGTAAAGAATTAACAAAGACGATTCTTGAAAAGTGGCCGCAAGTTCGTCGATTAATTATTTATTCACGTGACGAACAAAAGCAGTTTCAAATGGCGCAAGAATACCCTGCGTCTGAGTATCCAATGATTCGTTTTTTTATTGGAGATGTTAGGGATTTGGAGCGCATGGAGCGCGCTTTTAATGATGTAGATTGTGTTATTCACGCGGCGGCAATGAAGCACGTTCATATTGCTGAGTATAACCCAGATGAATGTGTTAAAACGAACATCGGAGGAGCTGAAAACGTCATCAAGGCTGCATTGAGTTGTGGAGTTACAGACGTGGTAGCCTTATCAACCGATAAGGCTTGTGCTCCTATTAATTTGTATGGTGCTACAAAACTAGCTTCGGACAAATTGTTCATCGCGGCAAATAATATAAAGGGAAAGCAGAATATTAAATTCTCAGTGGTGAGGTATGGCAATGTGATGGGCTCCAATGGCTCAGTAATCCCATTTTTCCAGAAAAAGAAAGAAACGGGAATCTTGCCGATAACTGACCCTGCGATGACTAGATTCAACATCTCACTCGCTGATGGTGTTAAGATGGTGTTACATGCTCTTGAGCATGCTTGGGGCGGCGAACTTTTTGTACCTAAAATTCCATCCTACCGTATTACTGATATCGCTCAAGCGATTGGACCAGACTGTGAGCACCCAGTGATTGGAATTCGTCCAGGAGAAAAGATTCACGAAGAAATGATCACTAGCTCGGATTCATTTACGACCTACGACTTAGGTAAATACTATGTAATACTCCCGCAAGTTCCGAATTGGAATTTAGATGAATATATTTCGAACTTTAATGCTCAGTTAGTGGAGCAAGGGTTTAATTATACCTCTGGAGAAAATGAAGATTTTCTGACTGTTGAGCAATTACGAGAGTTAATAGCTACACACCTATAGCTTACTGAGATTGAGCATGAAAAAAATCATAGTAATAGGCGGCAGTGGTATGGTTGGCTATGCTGTTTGTCAAGAAGCCTTAGCCTTAGGCTTTGAGCCTTGGGTTGTAGGCAGAGTGAATCGTTCATCAGAGAAAAATTTCCTCAGAATGGACTTGATTGAACCAATCAATTTTGACGCCCTAAATGGGCTACATGGAATTGATATTTGTATCAACCTGGCCGCAATTACGAATCATGGGCAATGCGAAAGTCGTCCAGATTTAGCTCAACGGTTGCATGTTGAGGTACCGAAGCAACTAGCTAAGTGGGCTGGGGACAAAGGCGTTAAGTTTGTGCATATGTCAACAGAGGCAGTATATGGCTACGGGCAATCTGATGGTGGCCACCGAGAAGATGAGACCTGCGGCCCTAAAGGGGTCTATGCTAAAACGAAATTTGAAGGAGAACAGGCAGTTCAAGATGTTAACTCTGACTCGTTATTAATCAGGGCTACTCCTGTGGGCTTCTCCCCAGACGGGGAAGGCAAGACCTTGTTTGAATGGCTTAGCTCTGAATTGATATCTGGTAGTTGTATAACTGGGTATGCGGATGTTTTATTTAGTCCTGTTTCTAGTTTTGATTTAGCTCAAGTATTAGTAAACGAGGAAATTTTGAAGCGTTCAGGCATTTTAAATGTAGGCAGTTCATGTAGCCTGAGTAAGTACGAATTTGCTCGTCTTGTATGTTCCTCCTTGGGAGTGCCCATTTCGAGAGTGCTCAAAGGATACTCTTCTAAAACCGCATTAGAAGTAGATGGTACATTGAATTCTGAAAAGTTAGTCAAGGTGTCAGGCCTTGAATTGGTGAGTGTCCAGAAGATGGTATCTGAGTTAGTTAAGAGACAAAGCAAAATTACGATTAGATGAAAGAGCTAAATATAAATGGAAGGAAAATTAGTCAAAATAGACCGTGCTATTTTATTGCTGATATAGCTGCAAATCATGATGGCGATTTGAGCCGTGCGAAAGATCTCATATACTTGGCTAAAGATGCGGGTGCAGACGCAGCTAAGTTTCAACATTTTCGAGCTGAGACAATCGTTAGCGACAAAGGGTTTGCTAACCTAGGCACTCAAGTTTCTCACCAAGCGAAATGGGAAAAATCAGTTTCTGAGGTATATAGAGATGCTACAGTTCCTGCATCTTGGACTGCTGAGTTAGCTGAGACTTGTCAGTTAGCTGGTATCGACTTTTTTACCTCTCCTTATGAAAAAGCAATTGTTGATGAAGTCGACCCATACGTGCCCGCCTATAAAATAGGCTCTGGAGATATTACGTGGATCGAGCAGATTGAGCATGTCTGCAGTAAAAATAAGCCCGTTATTTTGGCTGCAGGGGCTTCAAATTTGACTGATGTGCAGAGGGCCATGGATGTTATGATGCAGAAGGCTGTGGGGGGGATATGTTTGATGCAGTGTAATACTAATTATACAGCCGCAATTGAAAATATGCATTACATAAACCTCAGAGTTTTGGAGACATTCAAAAGTATGTATCCAGCCGTGCCACTGGGTTTAAGTGATCATACACCCGGGCATGCATCTGTTCTAGGGGCTATTGCCTTAGGTGCATGTATGGTTGAAAAGCACTTTACAGATGACACAACAAGAGTTGGTCCCGATCATTTATTTTCAATGGATGCCCCCGCGTGGAGAGATATGGTTGATCGATCTAGAGAGTTGGAGGCCGCTTTGGGAACAGGGAATAAAAAAGTAGAAGAGAATGAGAGTGAAACAGTAGTTATCCAACGCCGTTGTATACGTATGGCTAGAAATATTGAGGAAGGTGAAATATTAACTGAACAAGATTTAAAGGTTTTAAGGCCGGCTCCTAAAGGCTCTATTCCTCCATATAAAATACAAGATGTTATTGGAAAAACTGCTAACCGTCGCCTAGAAAAAGGTGAGCACTTAAGTGTTACTGATTTATGCTAAAGGTAGGATTCATAGGTCACAGTTTAGGTGTTCACGAAAAACGCTTTTTGAGAGGATTTGATAGCCTAGGGATCCCAGCCATATTCTATAGCTTTTCAGAATTGTTGGAATCTCCTAATCTGTTGAGGCATCATTATGAGCTAGGCAAATTCAATATTTTGATGGGAGGGCCATTGACCCACTATGAGCAATTAACAAAGGCTCTGCAGGATGTGCCATTTATTGCGATTTCATATGCCTACGATGTATTATATACAGCCAAGGATAATGCCGAAGTCCAGCGAGGTATACGTAAATTGTTAAAGAATGCTGATGGTGTATTGGTTGACTGTGATGCTGTAAAAACAGCTATTAAGGAGATGGCTGGCGATCAGGTCAAGGTTCATTCAATGGTCTGGGGTTTAGAAAAATGTAGCAGTAATCATAAATTGAGAGCTGAGCTTAAGAGTTTACTATTACAAGAAAAAGAGAGAGGCTCGAAGATAGTTGTTTGTGTACGCAATTTCACAGCTGTACATGGTTGCGAAGTTGTATTGCGAGCATTTCATTTAGCTTTAGCTAAGAACCCGAAGATGCATTTAGTTTTGACTGGTGCCGGGGAGTTGTCTGAACAGATGTATAGCTTGGCTGAAGAGTTTGACATCATGCATAAGGTATCTTTCATAGGTAATATAGAAGAGCCTTTGCTTGTGCCTTTACTCGAATGCTGTGATGTGTATATGTCATCTTCGTTAGTAGATGGAACTTCTATTTCTTTACTTCAAGCGTTGGAGGCGGGCTTACCTGTAATTCTTTCAGCGGTGGGCGGCAACGTAGAGTGGGTGAATCGAATTACTGGTGGCTATTTATTTGATTGTGGCGACGTGAATGGGGCAGCAGAACAACTATTGTTATGCTCAGAGAGCAATGACTGTTATAGATATGATAGGAGAGTAGTGATGTCTGAGTATGCGGATTGGAGTGAGAATATGCGCAAGTTTGTTCAATTTTGTGATGACCTCAAATTAAGTAAGAAAAGTTTCAAATAAAGAGATGAATATTGCGATTATACCAGCTAGAGGAGGAAGCAAAAGAATTCCATATAAAAATATCAAAGAGTTTCATGGACGCCCAATTATTGAATATTCAATCAAATCGGCATTGAACTCTAAGTTATTTGATAGGGTGGTTGTGACAACAGACGATCCTGAAATAGCAAAGGTGGCAGAAGCCGCAGGAGCTGAAGTTCCCTTTCTGCGCGAATCCAGTGTATCAGGAGACTATGTTGGCGTTCTTGAGGTGATTCAAGATTGTATAGTTCGTTTAGGTATAGAGGATGCTGTATTTACATGTATTTATGCGACCGCGCCTCTACTCATTCCTGAAGATCTATGTCGAGGGATGACGATGCTTAAGAATGACGACTCGAATAGTTTTGTTATAGCTTCTACTAAATATAATTATCCTGTCCAGCGTGCCTATTATTTAGATGAAAATGATAAATTGAAAATGCTATACCCAGAGCATTATTCGACGAGGTCCCAAGATTTACCTTCTGTGTATCATGATGCTGCGATGTTTTATATGGCAAAAGCATCTGTCTGGCTAGCGGCAAAAAGGATATACTGTGATGATGCAGTAATTGTCGAGATTCCTGACAACCGGTACTGTGATATAGATACTCTAGAAGATTGGACTAGGGCAGAGTATTTATTTAGCGTGCTCTAGCTCGTGTTTTACCTGAATTTTTTGTCCATACTACGGGCTCGTTTACGGACTTTTTGTACCTTAATCCAGTTGTGGTGAGATAGGCTAAAAAATGTCAAAGGCCTCTATTCTCCTTGATGCTCAGGGGGCTAACTGGAACTAAATTTAGTTTAATGTTTCTGACTGGTCGGGGGAGTATCAGAGCACACGCAGGTACGCGGCGACTATTTTGAAACAGAGTAGTTCATTGATTAGGTTTCTGACAGGGGGTGATATTTTAACATATCAAATGTAGGGATAAATTATAGTTATACTTAGTTGAACCTGCTATCAAGTTTAAGAGCATTAGGAATGTTATCAATATTAAAGCATAAGGTCGTACAAGGTACGATGTGGTATACACTAGCTGGTTTGTTAACTAGTGGCATGAGTGTGATTCTGCTTCCTGTCATGACTCGTTGGATGACTCCTAGTGAGTTTGGCATTCTCAATGCCGCAATGTCTCTATCCCTTTTGATTATGCCAATCGTGACATTGGGTTTAGGTGCTTCTGTAGTTAGGTTTTATCATGACTATGATGTGGGGAGTGATCAGTTTGCGAGGTTTTTTAGTAGTTCTTTCTGGTGTCAGTGTGTTAGTGTGGCGTTTGTCTGCCTTGCTATATTAACTCCATTTTGGTTAGGAATGATTGACTCAATTAGCGGGGTTGATTTGCAGCATTTATATCCAGTTTTAGTATTGGTAGCATTAAACCCACCTCGAGATATTGGTAATCAGCTATTAACGAGCCAAGAGAAACACGGAAAGGCGAGTATTAATCAACTAGTTGCTTTTGCTATAGCAACGAGTCTATCTCTTTGGTTGATAGGCGCGCTGGAAATGGGGGCCTTAGGTAGGCTTTATGGCCGTGCAGGCGGAGCAGTAGTTGCAGCAATAATGTTGATCAAGTTATCTGAGTTCAGAGAGAATTTCAGAATGAGAATTGATTTAAACGAACTTAAAAAGAGTTTGGGTTATGGGATTCCATATGTGCCCTATTCATTTGCTCTGGCAGCGATGTTAACGGCTGACAAGTTATTATTACAGTATTATTCAGACTTAGAGGAAGTTGGAATTTATTCAGCTGCGAAAACTGTGGCTATGGGGATGTCCTTTATTTTTGTGGCCGTTACTCGAGCTTGGTACCCTCGATATTTCAAATTACGTAATGCCAATGATGACAGAAGTGTTATAGATGGGCAGTGGGCTCTAATGTGCTTACTTAGTCTCACTGTAGTGGGCTTTTGTATTTTGATACCTGTGGTTTATCCATTGATGGTAGACAAGCCTTACTGGAGAGGGATCGCAGTAATGCCTGTATTAGCGATGGGGATTTATGGTTACGGGCTATTCTTGACTCAGGCTAATTATATTAGCTATTTGAAGAAGACTATATTATTACCAATAATAGCGGGGGTTGGCGTTTTGGTGAATTTAATCTGCGCGATGTTGTGGATGCCCATATATGGTATGACTGGGGCTGCATGGGCTATTTTAGTAGGCTATGGGGTAATGAATCTAGTTTTAGTAGGTTTGAGTTTTAAACTTGAACGAAGGGCTCTTGAGCGCGTTGTGTTACCTGTTTTTGGGTGCGCGTTAGCTGCTGGAGGAGTTTGCGTAGTCATGTTAATTCCTAGCACATGGGGTTGGATTCCTCGCGTCTGTATAGCGGTAATAGCAGTCCTAGTATTTGCAGCTCTATGGTACTCAGGTAAAAAGCTCCTAGAGCAGAGATGTTTAGTCTCAAGTGTTTGTTAAACTAACGAAAAGTCGATATTCAGAAAAGTTACATGTATACTAAAGATGATATAAGAAGGTATTTTAGGGTTCTGAATAGGACTGAACAAACTAGCCTATGCGGATTATTTCTATGTAAGTTGGTTATTCTGGTGCAAAGATTCTGTCATTTGATTCAGCATAAAGGACTGAGCCAATTATCAAAATCAAAGCTCAAGGAGTTAACTGCAAGAAAGGCGAAAGATGTTATTGTTTTTGCAAATGGCCCTTCTTTGAGGGATTTGGATTTTACGAAAGTAAAAGAATTAACAGATTCTGGCGAGTATGATTTAATTGTTGTCAACTCATTCGCCTCAAAAGCTATAGCTCAATATGGGATAGTACCTTTTGCAGGCATCTTCAATGATCCAGCGCATTATGGGGGCTGTCCTGATCACCCTCTAGCTTCACAGTTTCAAGAGGATATAGACACTATGAATGAATTTAATATTCCAACTATTGTGCCTTATCGTTATGTACGTAAAAGCAAGTTTAATAATACAGTGCCGATATGCGGTTTCAGAGATGTCTACAGCCAGAATGTTTCGAATATTCATAAACCAACAGGTTTTTACGGATTGACTGCATTTTATGCATTGGCCTTGGCGATGCACTTAAAGTATCAAAACATTTACGTTTGTGGTTATGATAATTCCTATTTTAAATCTTTTGGCGTTGATATGAATAATGAAAAGTATCTGCAGGATGAGCATTTCTATGACGATGAGTCGCTCTCGAGGAGGTGGATGCCCACCGACCTGTATGGTAAGACTTGCGACATGTTTTACGACACATACAGGCACTTTATGTATTTAGAAAAAATAGCTCAACTATGTCCAAGGGAAGTTAAAATTTGGAACATTGCTAAAACTACATACACAGATGCCTTCCCGAGAAATTTTGACTTGGACATCTATAAATAGGAGATGTTAGTTTGACTTTCTCTAGTTATTGAGTTCAGACGTAAAAATATTATCTTAAAATGAATCATAAAATTGCTAATTTCCTTCTTATGGTATTGCTCGTATTTCTTGGGCTATACGTGATGGTTTCATCTATTGGTGGGGGAGGTAATGAAATTGGACGTTTATCCATTTATTTTTGTTTGATCCTATTCTTGATAGGCAGTATGTCACCCAAGTTAGGTCTTTATGCCCTCTTACTTCTTGCCGGGTATAGTGATATGGTGAAACGATTCATGGTGCTTGGGTCGTCGGTTTCACAATTGGATGTGATGTATGTTTTGGCTATGGCGCCTTGTGTTTTAGGGGGGGCAGTGAGCCATGTACTGATTCAGCGAATTAGTAAAAGGCAAATGACTAAAGGTGACTTTATCCGTTTCGGTTTTGCCAGTATTTCATTATTAGGTGTTGCTGTGTCAGCTATACTAAGTGGAGGAGGTTTGGGGTCTCTGCGTGTCATAGCTGATTATGGGGTATTTACTTTTTTGGTCTTTATATTACCTATCGTATTCCCTTCTAGGGAATTACTGCTCGGCTACATCAAGGTAGCGTTGTACATATTTATCCCTGTGGCCCTATACGGCATTTGGCAACGCTTGTTTGGTTTGGCTGATTTTGAGATGGATTATTTGATGACAGGTTTGTCTAGAGAGACTAGGCAGTTAGGGCAGATCGGTCTGAGGCCTTTTTCTACTTTGAATGCAGCCAGCTCCCTAACAATTGTAATGGCTGCCTGTGCGATGTTGACTATTCCTTTAAGAAAACTTCGGATGTTGAACCTTATAGAAGGTATTGGCTTGTTTCTAATTTTTACGACAGCCTGTATCATGACGTTTACCCGAACGGGGTGGGTTTGTCTTGCTCTATTTCCTATAGCGGTCGTCGCTTTACGATATAAAGGCATAACGATATTAGCATATCTTGTAGCCTTTGGGGTTTTTATCGGCGTTGTGTTAAGTGCTGACTGGTTTTTGAATAATCTTCAAGGATGGCAAGCGGATATCAGTGGTGAGGGAGATTATGGACGATCGACTCAAGCGTTTCGGGTAACCACGCTTTATGATCGGTTTTTAGGTTTTAGTAATATGAAGAACCCCAGTAATTGGGCTCCTTTTGGCGTTGAAACTGGTTTAATTACAAGTGCTGAGTATCGTTATGATGACCCGACGTTCTCTCATGATCAGGTTTCCCGATTTTTATTCAAATACGGTTATGTCCCTAGTGGAATAATCTTAATTATAGGGCTAGTGTCGGCGTTTGCTTTTCATACCAAACTACTCAATCAATCTTGGAGTAGACGAAAGATATCAACGTTTTTTACAGGTGCTGTATTTTCTTTGTTTGTTAGTATTTTGGCCGGAACCTATATATTTCAGTTCCCCGCGAATATTTTTTTATGGATGATTGTTTGTGCTGTAATTCAGTCTATGGACAAGGATGATCTGATAGGAGGGGGCGATGTGTAGTGGAGCTAAGCGTCTATTATTGATAGGTCAGTATTCGCCAGCCATTCATGGTCAAGCGATTCAGTATCAGAAGTTAATTCATTTGTTAGGTGACGATGCAGAGATAGAGTTGTATTCGATTAATACCGTATATACAATGAGCCGGTCTCAGTTGTCGAAATTCACTTTCGCTAAAACCTTTAGGATGCTGTCTTATGCTGTTGAATTGTTGTACCAACATCATAGATATAAATTTGATGTGATAGTGATGTCTCCAGCCTTTCATACTATACCATTCCTTAAAGATTCGTTGTTTGTGGTTCTCGCGAAGCATTTCTGCCAGGCGAGGGTCGTAGCTTGGGTTCACATGGACCCTAGCCGATTAAAATTAGAGTCTCAGTCTTGTTTCTTTAAATTTATCTACCAAAGCATTATAAATAAATTTGATCTGTTCGTAGCATGTGCCCCAAAGCTAATTGGGACATGGCCGACGGCCTTGAGAGAGAGGTCTTGTACCTTCGTGTGCAATGGAGTTGCAGATGAGGCCACAACAGCTAGTCACCGTGGAGTGAAGGTTGAAAACCCGATTAGGCGGGTAGGTTACCTTTCTGCAATGGATGAACAAAAAGGCTGGTTAGAGATGTTTTCTGTCGCTGAGAAAATATGCTCAACTAGTGAAGATGTAGAATTCTATTTCTACGGTGGAGTAGGTGTATCTACACCCATAAAAATCATAGAAGAAAAATTTAAAGCAAGCCAATTTAGTGATCGCATCAAATGGTTAGGAGCCGTGTACGAGGAGGATAAAAACATGGCTTATAAATCTATGGATTTGTTCTGTATGCCTTCTCATACGGAGGCGTTTCCCTTGAGCATATTAGAGGCAATGATGCACTCGCTACCTATCGTTGCTACTGATGTTGGAGCGGTTTCTGATGCTGTTGAAAATGGTAAAGGGGGGTGGTTGTGCTCGCCTAGAGACGAAGAATCCTTATTACGAACAGTACAACTAGCTCTAGAGAGTCAAGATAATTGGGCTGCGATGGGGGCTTTAAATCGACTGAAATTTAGTGAATGTTTTTCTCTAGATGCATTTAAGGAAAGTTGGCAAAAAGTTATTCATGATCTTATGAAATAGGGGCGTGTACATAGAGATGAATATTATTATTTATATTTTATCAGCGTTATCAATATTGACCGCTATTTTACTAGCAGTTACTCGGAGTTTGCATTTAGGCTCTGTAAGCCTCGGTTTGATTGGGGTAGCTGCTATACTATCAGGCTTATACTGTGGTACTTCCAAGAGGTACATTGGGAGTTCGAAGCTTCAATATTTGGTTGTAATCGCATTGTCCTATTTTTTGTGTCGAGCGCTGCTATCGCCGGTGTTAGACCTTGCGCGTGGGGATTTGGTTTTAATTCTATTATCTGGATGTTTATACTTTGTTGCTACAACGGCAGGAGCAAAGGCAAATTTTCGTAGGCTCGTAGTTACATGTGTAATTTTAGCGAGTTTAATACATCTAGCTGCGTCGTATGCACAATTGCTTGATTTACCCAGGTTGCACATTCTCGATTATTTAGTTGAGGGTTTTAATGAGAATGGGGTGTCGGGGTGGTTTGGATATTATGGGACTTTTGCAAATTTATCAGGGATAGTGGCTTACTTGTGCCTCTCTTTATCTGTCTGGAGTAGACTTGGGCGTTACTATAGATTAAGTTTAGCTACCATAGGTGTTCTAGCCGTCTTGGCTGTTGTATTTTCATGCTCTCGAGCAGGGATTCTGGGACTGCTTGCTGGAGGCTGTTGTTTTCTATTTTTGTTACTCTTGTCTTCACACAGTCTTACTTGTAATCAACGGAAATCTATACACTGGATATCGTTAGTACCGGTCGTGTTGGGGGCTGTTTCAGTGATTGTAGGTGGCTTGTTTACAATTCGGCAGAGATCAACTGATAGTACTTTTGCGCAAGCTTTATTTGACTCAGAAGTACGATTGTCATATTGGAAAATGGCAATAGAGCAAGCTTATCAGAGCCCGATTTTTGGTGCTGGCAGTAGAAGCTATTCATATGAATCTCTTCGGTTGTGGAGTGAAGAGTTGCAAACCAGGGCTGCTACGCCTGAATTTGTGCATAATGAGTATCTACAGTTATTAGCTGATTATGGAGTTGTTGGCTTCTTATTCGTGGTAGGTGTGGTTGCCTGCCATTTTTTTTGGGGCTGTAAGCGAGTCTATAATCTATCAGATCAAATAGCTAGAGATGGTAATCACGTATCGAGTGATGCTATGGCATATGCAATAGCTGGCTGTTCTGGAATTGCTGTGATGGCTGTTCATATATTGCTAGATTTCCCTACTCATACTGCAGCAAACCTAGTGTTATTAGTGTGTTGTCTGGTATGGTGCCTACCTATTACTAAGAAGGGGGCTAGTTGTATTGCTGTACCTAAAAGTATAGGGAGGGGATTTTTTTCAGCGATGTTAATTTTGTTGGGACTCCTTTCTTTGTGGATAGCTGTACCAGAGGTAAGGGTGGCTTCTTATTTATTGAAGTGTAAAGGGTTTTCAAGTATTAGCGGTTGGGATGCTGCAAGTGTTTCTGATCCGCAGCTTGCAACTGATAGTTATGAGGATGCATATTCTAGGTCTCCGAATTATGAGCATGCATACAAGTTAGCTACGATCCATCATATGGAAGCCGTGGGGATCGTAGATCCAGTCGAAAGAGAAAATGCCTTTGAGAAGGCACTTATTTACTATTCAAAGGCTGAACAGCGGCACCCTTATTTCTTCATGAGTGCTCTTAATCAAGCTTTGATTAATATCGATCTTCAAAGCTATGAGTCTGCTGAGAAGGCGTTTATACGTGCAGAAAAGTACGGAGCCTATAGGGAGTCTCATACTGGACTCTACAAGAGATGGGCTGAACTTTGCTATCGTCAAGGAAGAAGCATTGAACAGGAAAACAGAGAGGCTGCTCGAGTCTATTATCTTCGAGCTGTGGAATTAAATGACCAGAGTGCATCGTTATCTGCGTCAAATAGATATCGTGATTGGTATATCCAGCAAGCCAAGTACTTATATTCTGTTGGAGCTACATATGATAGCCTTAAGGAATGGCATGAAGCCGAGTTTTATTTTGAGCAGGCTAAAGCCTTAATTCAAGGTTGGGGAATATTGAAGGAGACACGGTTACATTATAAGATTGGTCAGTTTTACTATAAGCGGGCTGAAGAGCTATGGATGGGGAGGCAAATAGATAGAGCCGTTCATTGCTATACATTAGCGTTATCGGAAATTGCTAATTATAACAGGATGACAGGACGCAGTGAATCTGATGCTGTTAAGTTAGAAGAGTCCACAATAGAAGTTCTCAAATACTTTGAAATGGCGGGGCTTTTGACTGATTAAGGAGTCCTAAGTCTAGGTACACTTTAAGTCATCCTTTTTGTGTCTTCAAATAATCGTTTCTGTCTGATTTGTAGGGCTTTGAGGCCAGATTAGACGGCACGAGACGAACAAGTCACATCTTTTTTAGATCTGGATAAAGGCCCTTGCTAATAATCGCGTAACAACCAAAACATAATGAATAAAAACGAAAAAACAGTGTACATAGGCATGAGTGCCGATCTCATCCACCCAGGCCACGTAAATATCATTGAAACTGGCAGAGAATACGGTGATGTCGTTGTTGGTCTTCTGACCGATAAGGCAATCGCTAGCTATAAGCGACTGCCTAGTTTGCCTTTCGAGCACAGAAAGAGGATTATAGAAAATGTTAAGGGTGTTAGCAAAGTTGTAGCGCAAGATACGCTAGATTATGTTGCGAATCTTGAGGCGATTAAGCCCGATTACGTCGTTCACGGTGATGATTGGAAAACTGGCCCTCAGCAAGAAACTCGCGCTCGTGTGATTGAAGCTCTTAAGGGATGGGGTGGGGAGCTCATTGAACCAAAATATACCGAAGGGCTGTCTTCCACAGCTTTGAATAAAGCTGTTAAGGAAATTGGAACGACTCCTGGTGTCCGTCTAGGTAAATTACGCCGTTTGATCGGAGCTAAACCTATTGTGCGTGCTATGGAGGCTCATAACGGCTTATCCGGGCTGATTGTAGAACATTCACAAGTGGAAGAAAATGGTACTGTTGAAGAGTTTGATGCAATCTGGCTGAGTAGTTTGACTGATTCTACAGCTAAAGGACGGCCTGATATCGAATTTGTGGACCGCACTTCAAGAGCGCAGACTATCAACGATATTTTAGATGTAACGACTAAGCCAATTATCTATGATGGTGATACTGGAGGCATTACTGAACACTTTACGAAAATGGTTAGGTCTCTCGAGCGTCTTGGGGTCTCAGCGGTTATTATTGAAGATAAGCAAGGCCTTAAGCAGAACTCATTATTTGGCACGGAGCGTCCTCAGGTATTGCTAGAAAAAGAGGCAATGTGTGAAAAAATCAATGCAGGCAAGCAAGCTCAAGTGACTGATGAATTCATGATTGTTGCTCGTATTGAAAGCCTAATTGCTAATCAGGGACTTGAAGATGCATTGGATCGTGCTCAGGCATACATTGAAGCTGGTTCAGATGGTATTATGATCCACAGCCGTGAGAAAGATGGTGCCGAAATTAAGGCGTTTTGTGAGGCCTATAAGAAATTTGAAAATAAGGTGCCGCTGATTTGTGTGCCTACTAGCTATAATCATCTACTTGAGGAAGAGTTAGCTGAAATTGGCTTTAGTGTAGTCATCTATGCAAATCACCTTTTGCGTAGTGCATACCCAGCAATGAAAAAAACAGCTGAAACTATTTTACGTAACAAGAGAAGCCAAGAGGTTGACTCGGAGTGTATGTCGGTGAAGGAAATTCTGACGTTGATCGCTGACTAAGGCATTAGCTAATAGTAATAACTCAAATACAATTCACTTTAACCTTATGATTAGTTGTAATAATTTTTATCAGGCCATATCGGCTGCCGGCGTTGGGTTCTATGCAGGCGTTCCTGACTCATTGCTCAAAGAAATCTGCGCCTGCATTACTGAGAAATCAGCTGCAGATAAGCATATTATTGCAGCTAATGAAGGAGCAGCTGTTGGGTTAGCTATAGGGAGTTATCTGGCCACAGGGGAGTTAGCAATGGTCTATATGCAAAACTCTGGACTGGGTAATATTGTTAACCCCCTGTTGTCCCTAGCTGACGCCAAAGTTTATTCTGTGCCGATGTTATTGATGGTCGGTTGGCGCGGTGAGCCTGGAGTAAAAGATGAACCTCAACATGTGAAGCAAGGGGAAGTGACCCTTGATCTTCTCGACGCTATGGGGATCCCCTATCAGATATTACCTGATAAGGATGAGGAGGCTGAACTAGTGATGCAGAAGATGGTTGCTATGGCTAATGAGCTACAGCAACCGACCGCTTTAGTGGTTCGAAAAAATACCTTTGATAAATATCAAAAGCAGCAAGCTGATTCAGTTCGTTCTAGTTTGACTTTGAGGCGAGAGGAAGCGCTATCGATTATTTTGGAGGAAATCGCAGCTGAGGATGTTGTAGTTTCGACCACAGGAATGATTTCTCGAGAGATCTTCGAGTACAGAGAAACGGCTAAACAGGGACATGCGCAAGATTTTCTCACAGTAGGAGGTATGGGGCATTGCTCTCAAATTGCGATGGGCGTAGCTCTATCGAAGAAGGATAAAAAGGTATTTTGTATTGATGGCGATGGTGCGGTGATTATGCATATGGGATCATTAGGAATCTCAGGACAATATAAAGGGGGCAACCTCATTCATATTGTGGTGAATAATGGCAAACATGATTCAGTTGGAGGCCAGCCTACTATTGGCTTTGATATTGATATTCCAGAAATTGCCAAAGCTTGTGGCTATCGTGAAGTCTGCCGTGTGGATACAGAAGCGGCTATCCGCCAAGAAATCCAACGTATCAAAAATATGGGGGTTCCATCTTTGATCGAAGTTCAGGTTTTACCTGGATCCCGGCCTGACCTAGGACGCCCTACCACAACGCCTATAGAGAATAAAGAGGCTTTCATGAAGCATGTGATGAGTTAACCAGATGGTTGTGGTGACTTTCAGATCATCCTCCTCGTTGAGCTAGAAACCTAGTCTAATCAAATGAATCAAATTAGTTATATTGGAGATGACGGTTGGTCTGTCATTGGGGAGTTCTTGGAGGATGCTAAGATCCGTTCGGTTCTACTTGTAACCGGACGGTCAGCTTTTAGCTCATCGGGAGCAGAGGCTGCTCTGGCGGGGATTTTAAAGGGCAAAAGAGTAAGACGTGTTTCTGATTTTGAAACTAATCCAAAGGCTGATGATGTTTGTCGCATTTTAAGCTCTGTGGGCAAGGATGATGCCTATGATGCGATTATTGCTGTCGGTGGAGGTAGTGTCCTTGACGTTGCTAAATTACTAAAAGCTTTTTGGTCAAGTGCGCATCCAGTTGTGGGTTATCTAGATGGACATGAGGATCTAGAGCCTAATACTATTCCTTTAATTGCTATTCCTTCAACGGCGGGATCCGGCAGTGAGGCGACTCATTTTGCTGTAGTTTATCATGGAAAAGAAAAGTTTTCTGTAGCTCATGAAGCGATCCTACCCAATTTAGCAGTGATCATTCCGTCACTGCTAGCGAGCCTGCCCCAATCTGTAGCGGCAGCTAGTGGGATGGATGCGTTATGCCAGGGGATTGAGTCTTATTGGTCAATTTATTCGACCTCTGAGTCTCAAGAGTTGGCGAAAGAGGCTATATCATTGGCTTGGAAGTCGCTTAAACGAGCTGTTTGCGACAAGGATGAGAGGTCCCTGCATGGCATAGCTCAAGCGTCATATTCTGCTGGCAGAGCAATCAATTTGACTAAAACGACGGCACCTCATGCTGTGTCATATGCTCTGACTTCATTCTATGGGGTGCAGCATGGGCATGCAGTAGGATTGTTGGTTCCCGAGTTTTTAGAATACAACAATGAGGTTTCGAAAGGTGACTGTCTGGACCAAAGAGGCCATGAATGGGTGAAGAGTCAGCTATTGGTAATTTCCGAATTACTAGGCTGTGAGAATGTATCTTCTGCGTCACAAGCTATTCGAGATTTACTAAGAGAGTTGGGTTTAGAGACTGATCTTACAAAGTTGGGGATCAAAACTGAGGCTGATATAGATATATTAGTTAAGAATGGTTTCAATCCTCAGCGAGTTAATAATAATCCACGGCTAGTAACTGAAGCTGGCCTGAGGGCTTTACTAGGGAAGTTAATCTAGCGAAATAAGGAGTTTAAACTTTTGCGTCAATTGGCGTGAGCGGAAATTTCAAGAGAAATGAGTGAGAAAAAAAAATACAGCTATGATGATTTTTGGCAAATGCATGGCAAACAGACAATTTGGGTAACGAGAAATATCAGTTACCGCTTTGGTGCTGTACTTGCTCTACTTTCATCGAGAATTGGAATTACTCCGAATATGATATCCGTGATATCGGGGGGGGTAACTATACTTTCAGCTTTGTTAGCGGCTTATCTTGGACAGTCTAATGTTTGGGCCGCCGTTGTATTAGTGGTGGGACTACAGCTAGGCTACGCCTTTGACTGTGCAGATGGTCCTTTGGCTAGGGCTACAGGTCAGGGCAGCAGCTTTGGTGCATTAAGTGATAAAATTGCAGACTTGAGCTCAGGCATGGTGTTGCCTTGTATTTTGGCATATGCTTCATCCGACTATGTGATTACAGTCGAGCAGACATCTTTAAATTTGGGGTTGGGCTTGCTCACCTTATTCCTGACGGTACGGGCTACATTATGTGTCTTGATGTGGCTAAAAGAGTCTATGATCTATAAAACTGATAGACTGCGTGAGGATGAAAGAAGTAAGAATCTTTGGTGGAGAATCAAAAAGGGAATCAGTTTATACATTGACGAACCTGTTTACCGAATGGCTCTGGCCCTAGCTTGGGCTGTCAGTTTGTTTTGGGAGTTTATCATTTTTTACGGTTTGGGTGTGGCATTGATCACCGTTGTCTATATGCTATCGTCGAAAAAAGAGATGGATGAATGGGATATATCGAGATAGAGCTTCAGTTAGTAGAAAAAGAGACGTTATACAAATTGACTAACATATTTATAGTGGTGGAATTCACAACAGCATAGTTAAATTAAAATTTACCCAAATAGCTCAGTGAATATAATTATGAAAAGCACCAAAAAAAATATCTACGTTTTTCCAGTCATTATATTATCTTTAGTAGTGACATATTTTTTGTGGATAGTTCCGATTTATGCTAATACCTCAACATCTGCTGAGCGTCTGATTTTCTTTATGGTGGATGCTTGGGGGGGGGACTTTGTTCACGGTTGGGCCGTGCCTGTTCTATTTCTTGTTTTTGTGGTAAAGGATTGGCCTCGAATGTGTAAGCAGCCCAGTGAAGGCTCGATCGAGGGGCTCATAGGGGTTATTTTTGGAATTTTTCTCTATGTGGCCTCCGTGCGCACTATGCAGCCACGCGTAGCATTGGTTGGTTTGCCCTTCTTGATTTCGGGCGGTGTTTGGTTTGTGTTTGGCTGGAAGGTGGCTCGCTATATGTTATTTCCCGCATTTTTTTGGTGGTTTGCGGTTTCTGTGCCCGGCTTATCCCAAGCGACAAACTTCTTACAAGTTTGGGTGACGCAAGCATGTTATCAGGTAGGCCTATTATTTGGCATGGATATCATCAACTCAGGTAATGATATTCGATCGGCTACCAATAGCTGGAATTTCGACATTGCAGAGGGCTGCAGTGGCATTCGCTCTCTGATGGCACTGGTGATGATTGCGGCTATTTATGCTTATTTCACTCAGAAGCAGCTGTGGAAGAAAGCATTGCTCTTTGCCTGTGCAATTCCATTGGCTATGTTAGGAAATTTTTTGAGAATCATGACCATTATCATCCTAGCTGAGATGGGCTTTCAAGATTTTGCCTCGGGTGTCTATCACGACTGGGCGGGCATTTTATTCTTCTTCCCGATTGCTCTAGCTGGGCTATTTGGCATTGATTATTTAATAAATTTCAAAGCTAACCGCAAAACTGTACGCACTAGGAAGGTGTAATTTCTCATAGCCATGGATCCTGTAGTAAAAAGAATTTATATCCTAAGCGCGATTTTAGCAGCTGGATTCTCTTTGGTTTTTGCATTGCCAGATGGTGAGAGTTTAAAGTCATCACGATTACATCGATATTTGCCTGAGAGAGTTACTGATTGGACGGGGGAGAAAGTTCAGCCTGGCGAAAAAGAGCTGGATCTTCTTGCAAAAGACACTGAGTTTGAACGTCGAAGTTATGTTCACGACTACGACCAGAGTTTGATGCCTTTGGAGGTTTCCTTGGTTTTTTCAGGTAAAGATTTGAATAACTCTATCCACCGGCCTGAGCGTTGTTTGGTATCTCAAGGCTGGGCCTTTGAAGAAGAAAAATACCTTTTGCTAAAAGGTGTTCTGCCTGATGGCGGCGATCTGCCGGTGAAGAAAATCCTTTGTCATCGCTTATTGTTTGACGAGGAGAACCAGCCGATGCTCGGGCCTGACGGCAAGCAGATCTATATGCAGCGAGTGCAATATTATACTTTCTTTGGGCATGAAAAAATTGTCTCAGGCCATTACGAGCGCACATTTGAGGACATTCGTGCGCGCTTGCTCGCTGGCTATGACCAGCGCTGGGCGTATGCAACTTTTGCCACTAATGTGAGCAAGACATTTGTTGACCAAGGCGTATGGCCAAGTAGTCGTCGTGTGCTCAGTGTGGAGCAAACGGAGCGCTTATTGCAGGATTTTATCAAAGAGTTGATGCCGATGGTGCTAGACAAAACAGCTGAAACTCATTAACCACTCTCAACTTTATCTTTCACTTTAATCATTTCACTTTAGTCTAAAATTAATGTTCGCCTCCCGACAGCGTGAGTTATTCTCCATTCAGTTCCTCCAAATAATAGACGGATTTTTAGTCTGGCTGGCATTCTTCATCAGCTCGAAACTTCGTGTGCCGATGATGGATATGGTGGGGGAATATCGTGAGGAAATCAGCCTCTACGAAATCACTTGGTTACTCATGGTAGTGGTTCCATTCACTCCGCTAGTACTGGAGATGTTTGGTTTTTACCGTAGCCCGCTGCATAAAAAACTGAGTCAATCGGCGTGGCAGCTCTTCCGCGGAGTCATGGTGATTGCCTTGCTTGTCGCCGTCTCGGTGATTTTCTTTAAACTCTCGGTTCAGAGCCGGTTTGTACTCGGTTTGGCAATGATTTTCACCTTTATCTTTTTGCTCATTCGAGAGGAAATTGTACGTCTTAAAGTGAAGGAACGGGCTGGAAAACCAGAAAACCGTGAGCGAATTTTGGTGGCTGGCCGTCCCAAAGACGTGAAAGAGATTTTGGAGGAGATGCCTCCTGAGGTGACGAGCTACTGGCAGGTGATGGCTGAGGTAGATTTGAGCCAGGTTACTCCTGAGGAGTTTGATGCCATCTTGATCGAGCATTCGATTGAGCGGGTAATCATTGCAGCCAAACACGCGGTCTTTAGGGAAATCTCGCGAGCAGTTGAGCTCTGCGAGGCACAGGGTATTGAGGCGTGGATTTCCGCTGGTTTTATTCGCACGCAGGTGGCTAGGCCAACTTTTGATAACTTAGGGGGCAAGCCGATGTTGGTTCTGCGCTCTACTCCTGAACTTTCATGGGCATTGATGTGTAAAGAAGTGATGGATAGAGTGGGGGCTTTTTGCATGATCGCCGCTACCTCACCACTGTGGTTAGTTGCTTACATTGGCATTAAAAAGCAAAGCCCTGGGCCAGTATTTTTCAAACAAGACCGAGCTGGGCGTTATGGGAAAACCTTCAAAATGTGGAAATTCCGTACCATGGTGACCAATGCGGAAGAGCTGTTGGCTGATGTCAAAAAAGATCAAGGGAATGAGATGAGCGGGCCAGTTTTTAAGCTGGAAAATGACCCTCGGGTATTTCCATTTGCTAGGTTTCTACGCAAAACCAGCATCGATGAACTTCCGCAGTTGATCAACGTGCTCAAAGGCGACATGAGCCTAGTGGGACCAAGACCATTGCCAGTTTATGAGGTCAAAGAGTTTGAGAAATCTGAGCATAGGCGCCGATTGAGTGTGAAACCTGGTATAACCTGCACTTGGCAGGCTGGTGGGCGCAATACCATCACCGAGTGGGAAGACTGGGTGAAAATGGACCTCGAATATATTGATAATTGGTCGCTGGGCCTAGATATCAAGTTGCTGCTGATGACTATTCCAGCTGTGTTGTTCTCCAAGGGAGCTAAGTAAGTTAGCTTATTAACTGTCACTTTGCGCCCTGAAAATAGAGCGATGAAAAAAGAATCATTCTACCTACTCACATTTATTGTTGGGGTTTTTGCGGTGAGTTTTTTTGCTCGCAGCTGGCTGGTTTCTGAGCCGGCTCCAGCTGGGGAATCGCATCCTAGCTACCAACGAATTGTTTCATTGGCACCCAGTATTACTGAGTGCCTTTTTGCTGTTGGGGCGGGTGACCAGATGGTTGGTGTGACTAACTATTGTGAGTATCCAGAAGAGGCAAATTCACTAACTAAGGTGGGGGGCCATTACGATTTGAACTACGAAACTTTGATTTCGTTAAAGCCAGATTTGGTGGTTTGTCTGCCGTCGAGCCCTGAGATTCACCAACGCCTGCGTGCGTTAGATATTGAGGTCATGCCGGTAGAATCCAGCTCAGTGAGTGGGATCATGCAAAGCCTGATCCAGCTGGGGGAAAAAACGGGAAACCTAGCTGAAGCCGAGAAGGTGGTAGCTGATATGGAAATGCGCATTGCTAAGGTGAAAGCGCAGCGCGTTGACGAGCCGAGCCGCAAGATCTTGGTTAGTATTGGTCAGAATACCGGGGAGGCGGCGGTGCAGAATTTGTTTATCGCTGGCCGCAACAATTTTTACGATGACCTGATCACCCTGCTAGGCTGCGAAAATGTCTACGCCGGTGAGGTGGCTTATCCAGCTGTTAGCCATGAAGGATTGATTCGCATGAATCCTGAGGTGATTTTTGAAATGACACCGGAGGATGAGCTGGAAAATAGTATCCAGCTGGAGCGAGTGTGGAAACGGCAGGCATTGCTAGATGCTGTAAAGTTAGACAATGTCTTTGTATTGGCTGGTGATTATGTAGTGAAACCAGGCCCGCGCGTGGTCGATCTTCTTGAGCTGATGGCTGAGAAAATGAAGTCCTCGCGCTGAAGGGGATGTGTGTGGGAGGAGCTATGAGCACGAGTTAGGCTCGCAGGCTCATTCTTGATGGGGAAAACGCAAAGGAATGATGTATCAGCTATGGTTCTCAAATTGACAAAATGTACAATTGTGACAATTTGTAGTTATGAGCCGTTTGAGTATAGAGATTGATGCTGAACAACATCGGCAGATCAAGACACTGGCGACTTTCGCTGGCATGACGATGAAAGATTTCATCCTCAGCCGGACGCTAGCGCCTAGCTCTGGTGTGGATACTACTGAGGAATTGCTGTCTCACCCTGAAAATAAGCAGCGTTTGCTGGAGTCTGTGTCAGCTTCTCCTGATGAGCATGTCGTTTTTGAATCTCTAGATGATTTAAAAGATGCGCTTGGAGTTTAAGCCAGCTGCTTTTGAGGACCTTAAATACTGGGTGGCCCATCAGCCTAAAGTTGCCAAGAAATTGATGCGGCTCATTGAAGAGAGTCAGAAAAATCCATACGGCGGCATTGGCAAGCCAGAGCCACTGAAAAACGAATTATCTGGCTGGTGGTCTAAGCGTATTGATGGCGAGCACCGCTTGATTTACAAAGTTGAGGGTGAGGTGCTGATTATTGCTCAAGCCAGAGGCCATTACGGAGATAAGTAAGCTGGTTGCTTTTTAGCCAACTCGAAGGGCTTGCACATGAGCGAGCGCTCGGCTAGAGGTATTTTGTTTGCTGATATTTGTGAGATGATCAAAGCCCAAAACTTAAGTTATCGAATTGAAGGGAAGCCGATTTTAGAATCGGTTTCTTTAGTTTTGGGGCGTGGCGAGCGCATGTCGGTAGTTGGGCCAAATGGCGCGGGCAAGTCGACTTTGCTAAAATGTCTAGCTAGAATCTATCAAGCAGCGGAAGGCGAGATTGAGATTGATGGTCGCAAGCAGCGGGCGCTGAGCCAGCGTGAACTGGCGAAGCTGATGAGCTACATCCCACAGGCAGATGGATTTGTGCCTCCCTATACGGTGGCGCAATTTGTGTTGATGGGGCGCTACCCGCATCTGAGCCCATTTAGCACGCCGTCAGCTGAAGATCGCGAGGCGGTTGATAGAGCGATGAGTTGGACGGGGATTGAGGAATTTTCAGCTCGCCGGCTGGATTCATTGAGCGGTGGTGAACGGCAGAAAGTTTTTATAGCAGCGGCATTTGCTCAAGATGCTCCTTTGTTATTGTTGGATGAACCAACGACATTTTTGGATCCCAAACACCAAGATGAAGTGCGCGAGTTATTGGTGGCAGCGCAGGCACGCGGCACGAGCATGATTGCGGTGACGCATGATTTGAATGAGGCTGTGTTAGGTAGCGATAAGATATTGGCATTGAATCACGGCAGAGAAGTCTATCAGGGTGATGTGGCTGGGTTTATGCAGGCGGAGGTTTTGCAGGCGGTTTACGGGAAGTCATTTGTATTTGTCGACCATCCGCAAAATGGCAGACGCATGATGTTGCCTAATGTGATGGAAGGAGGCGGTTGTGGTGAGAAATAGATTGATGCTGGTGCAGCTGGGCTTGCTGGTTTTGTCGCTAGCTTGTTTGTTGATCGCGCCAATGTTAGGTGCTGATTTTTTACCGTGGTCGGCGCTGGCTGATGAAACTGGGCGAGCTGACGACCAATACATTTTAAAAGAGCTACGGCTACCACGTGTGCTGATGGCATATTTATGTGGTGGCGGGCTGGCGATCTGCGGCATGGTTTTTCAGGCGATGTTTCGCAATCCTCTAGCCACTCCATTTACTTTAGGGGTCGCTAGTGGTGCTTCCTTAGGAGTGGCCATTTACGTATGGAGCGGTGTTTCGCTTGTGGTGCTAGGTTTTTCTGGTTTGAGTATCGCGGCGATGTTAGGCGCTTTGTTAGCCATTGCCTTAGTTTACTTGCTCACCCAGACGCAGCGCGGGTTTCGCACTAGCTCGATGTTGTTAGCTGGCGTGGCGATTAGCTTTTTCTTTTCCAGTGTGATTTTATTTATCCAGTACATGTCTAGCATGGTGGATTCAGTTCGCATCATGCGCTGGCTGATGGGCGGGCTGGATGTGGCTGGTTATGACGCGGTGCTTAGTTTGCTGCCATTTGTGCTGAGCGGCGCTGCGATCATGTTCTATTTCAGCCACGATCTAAACTTGGTGTGTAGCGGCGAAGAGCTGGCTGTAGCTCGCGGTGTAGATGTGAAGAAGGTGAAGTTAGTTTTATTTTTCACGACTTCATTATTGGTGGGCGCTATTGTCTCGGTTTGTGGTCCTGTTGGATTTGTTGGCATGATGGTGCCACACATTTGCCGTCACTTGGTAGGCGCCGACCATCGAGGGTTGTTGCCAGCTAGCATGATGTTTGGCGGCATCTTTCTGGTTGCCTGTGATGTGCTCGCGCGCAGCCTAATTGCGCCAGCTGAAATGCCAGTGGGAATATTGACGGCAATGTTAGGTGGGCCATTTTTTGTGATTTTGCTAGTGCGTGCTGGCCGCTGAGTTTTCTAGCTAGCTGGCGAGTCCAGCGTGAGTCATTGAATCGGCAAGCTACTAGCAAGCAGTGCGTATGGCTTTTACGGTTTACTTTTGTTATTAGCTGGAATTTGTAAAGATGTGAGCGAATTTGCGATCATATTTTCTTAGCAAAAGCGTGCATTTTGCTTAGATCTTGCATAGACCAGTGGCGAGAGACAAACTTTCTTAAACTTGGCGTTGTAAGTTGCTAATAATTTGGCACACAATGTCGAGCGCAGCGATCCAGATACTATGAAGCTAATCAGCGGAACATCACACAGGGCTCTTGCCGAGAATATTGCCAAACATTTGAAGACAGAACTCACTGATGTTGAAGTGACTGTATTTCCGGATGGTGAGTCATTTGTAAAAATCAACGAGAACGTGCGAGGTGAAGATGTATTCATCATCCAGCCAACGTCTCCTCCAACAAACCATAACTTGATGGAGTTGTTGATCATGGTTGATGCAGCCCGGCGCGCAAGTGCAGGACGCATCACCGTAGTCATGCCGTTTTTTGGTTATGCACGTCAGGATCGTAAAGATCAGCCACGTGTACCAATTACTGCGAAGCTGGTAGCGAACCTCATTTCTGCAGCTGGTGTAAACCGCGTGGTCACTATGGACCTTCACGCTGCGCAGATTCAGGGCTTCTTTGATATCCCAGTAGATCATCTCTATGCTAAGCCAGTTTTGGTGAACTACCTATGGAAGCAACGTGGTCACGATGCGTCTAATTTGACTGTCGTTTCTCCAGATGTTGGCGGCGTGAAAATGGCGCGTTCATACTCAGATGCTCTTGGTGCTGAGTTGGCGATCGTTGCCAAGCACCGCGTGAGTGCCACTAAAGTAGAGGCAACAAACCTGATTGGTGATGTAAATGGCCGCGATGTACTGCTGGTTGATGACATGACTGAGACTGCGGGTACTCTTTGTGCAGCGGCTGAGATTCTGAAAGAAAATGGTGCCAAGCGCATCTTTGCAGGTGTTTCCCACGGTGTTCTTGGCGACATGGCTCGCCAGCGCCTGAAGGATTCTGTGATCGAAGAATTGATTGTTACTGACTCAGTGCCAATGGCACACGGTGAGAAGGTAGCTACAGTATCGATTGCGGGATTGATGGGTGATGCTATCTTGCGCATTCACAAAGGTGAATCTGTGACTTCGCTATTTGATATCGATTCTCGCAGCTAATCTTTAAACAACATCACCAAGCTCAGAGCGGGCAAAATCTCATCTTCACGAGGAGATTGTGCTTGTCTAGCGTGACGAAAATTGGTATGCACCGCGCCCCGTTATTTGGCTGGCTGTTACTCACACTACTCTCGTCGGCCTAGATAGCGGATTTTTGCTCCGCTCAAGCAAAACCACTCAAAATTTTATAGTTATGTCTAATATCACAACTTTATCTGCAGAAACACGTAAGCGTACTGGTTCAGGCGTACTTAAGCAAATGCGTCGTGAGGGATGGATTCCATCCGTAGTTTACGGTACAGCTGGTGAAAACCAGAACATCAAGATCAACAAGAAGGCATTCTCTGATCTTATCAAAGCGAGCGCTTCTACAAGCCTTCTCGTAACTCTGGATGTTGAAGGCAAAGAGCAACTTGCTTTCATCCAAGACATGCAGATCAACGCACTTTCACGTGAAATCGTTCACGCTGATTTCCTTGCTGTTGACGACAAGACAATCATCACTGCTGACCTTCCACTCGTTCTCGTTGGCGAGCCTAAGGGTGTTAAGCTTGGTGGTCAGCTCGAGCAGATGGTTCACTCACTCAAAGTGAAGTGCTTCCCACAAGACCTTACAGCAGTCATCCAGGCAGACGTTTCTGACCTCGACGTTTCTGAGTCATACCCAATCGGTAGCATCGACTTCCCGAAAGGCGTGACACCAGTTCTCAACGACAAAGTTGTTGTTGCATTGGTTGCTAAGACACGTGCTGCTAAGTCAGCTGGTGCATAATCATCCATTGATTGATTTTTTACGCAGCTCGCAGAGTCTAGGCTCTGCGGGCTGTTTTTTTTCTCGCGCTCAGCTGGTGGCTTGCCAGATTAGCTGGGCACAAGCGTAGCACTTCATGGACTCAGAGATTAAGCTCATTGTTGGCCTAGGAAACCCGGGCCAAAAATACGATTGGACTCGCCACAATATCGGCTTCCTCGCGCTCGACGAGATGGTTCGCCGCGATGGTGCCAAGTTTGCCAACCACCTAAAGTGGCGCGCCCACGTGGCAAAAATGTCAGGTATTTCAGCTTTGTTAATGAAACCGCAGACATTCATGAACGAAAGTGGCCGGGCAGTTGCTGCGGCGATGAAGTTTTATAAATGGAAGCCTGAGCAGGTATTAGTATTGTTTGATGACATTTCCTTGCCGCTGGGCACGCTGAGATTTCGCATGAAAGGTTCAGCTGGTGGGCATAATGGCATCAAATCATTGATTGCTCACCTGGGGACCAATGAATTCCCGCGTCTAAAAATGGGCATAGGTGGCCCCGAAGGAGCGCTTGTTGGCCATGTTTTAGGCAAATTTTCACCCGATGAGCGCAATGAAGTGCAAAACACACTTGCATCTAGCGCCGATGCCGTGCAGCTTGCACTTTCTCAGGGGCTTGGCGCTGCCGCCAATTCCTACAATTCACGAAAATAAATAGTAACCAAGATGAGCAGAAAATACGAAGGCTTGATTGTTCTTAATACACACGGTGTAGAAGATAGTGTTAATGATCTGGTAAGTGCCGTAGCCAAAGAAATGGAAGCTGAAGGCGCTAAGATGGAAGAAATCCAACAGCTTGGCCGCAAGAAGTTTGCCTACAACGCTCGTCACCTTGAGGGTGGCCAATACGTTAGCTATATCTTCGACGCTGAGCCAGCTAGCATCGACAAGATTCAAACTAAGCTTAAGCTTAACGATCTTGTATTCCTTCAGCACTACCGCACACAAGGGTAGTCCGAATCGGAATTGATCTGTTTTTCGGGTTGTCCTAGCAGCCCGAGCTTCATAGACTTACGAATATGGCTAGTGTAAACAAAGTAATCTTAATGGGGAACCTCACAAGGGACCCAGAGGTGCGTTATACTCCAAAAGGAACCGCAGTCACTGATATGGGAATGGCGATGAATCGCACCCGTATGAGCGAAGGTGGTGAGCGCATTGATGAAACTACTTTTGTCGATGTTACCTTATGGGGACGTCAAGCCGAACTGGCTGGACAGTATCTCAAGAAAGGTAACGGCGTCTACATTGAAGGTCGTCTACAGCTTGATAGCTGGGATGACAAGACCACTGGCCAGAAGCGTAGTAAGCTGAAAGTCGTTGGTGAGCAAATGCAGTTTCTGCCCAAAGCTGGAGGATCCGGCGATGGCGGTGGTCAGCGCCAATCCTATCAGGAACCAGCGCAATCTGCACCTGCTCAGCAGTCAGCACCACCTCGTGGGGCATCGCCTGCTCCGCCAGCAGATTCGTATAGCAATAACCAATTCGACGACGGAGACGACATTCCCTTTTAATTCGGCTGAATTTTTCAACCGGAAGACTTTTTTAAAAAGCTCAGTACCTTACGGTGCTGAGCTTTTCTTTTGTGCCGACGCTGAGCCATCCGGCTGAGATGTTTTCCAGCCAGCTGGAATATTAGCGGCGGTGGGTTGAGCTCTGTCCGTAGCTGGCTTGAGATTGTATTGCTGAAGAATGAATTGGCGATGAGCCGCAGACTTTGCGATGAGCCCATAGTGGATGAGTTCACCGCGCTAGCTTTATGCGGGCTAGTATCGTGCCATAAAAAACGCCACCTCGATGAACGAGGTGGCGTGGTGATGAATGGTTGCTCCAGCTGGATGATTAGCTAGCTGTATCGGCTGAGCTTATTTGCTGAGCTTTGGCGCAATGCGTGATTTCACTTTCAGCTGGCTTACTTCCACCGCTTTGTCTGCGCCACTTGTAGCATTGCGCAGGCGCAGTTGAAGTTTTGCAGGCAGTGGGCCGTCGTCAGCTTTGAGCTTGGCATTAGCCGCGTATTGCTGGCCAGCTACAAGCACATAGCTGTAGTCGTGAGCTAGCAGCTCGTGCCATGCTGAGCCGTCATTGTACTCGAGGATGAGCTTGTCACCTGCGGCAAAGTTCGGGCTGCTGAATAGGTAGTCGATTTCTATGATACCTAGCTGGCTGGCATCGATAGTTGCGCCAATTGCCTGCGTGGCGTCTTGGCCAGCGAGCTTATTAGCTGCAGCTACATCGACTTCATTTTTCCAATCCTGCCAGCCGGTGAGGCGCACGGAGTCAAGGTATACAGCACCTTCTTGGCCGGCAAATTCAGCCTGCACACCGATGGTGACTGAGGCTGGAATTTCTTCATTCTCAAAGAAGATGACTGAGTGGTCACCGTTGATTTGGTTGCCTTTGATGCTCTGCACAGTTTTCCAGCCGCTGCCGTCGTTGTATTGGAAGTTCAGGCTAGCTGCTCTAGCTAGTTTCGCTGAGTTGGCATTGAGCTCAAGTTTGAGGTGGGAGAAGTTTTGAGCGCTGATCTTGCTAGAGGTCACCATGCGAGCTGAGTCACTACCGCTGAGTTCGATGCACCCTAGGCCGTAGTCACGGTTACCCTTTTTGTCATTGTGGCTAGCGCCTTTACCGTCGGCTGCCCAAATACCCCATTCGCCAGCTGGCTCAAAGATCGTTTGGTCGATGATGTAGTAATCGTCGTATGGGTCGAAGTTGACTGCGCGCAGGTAGTCAGGATTGGTGCGCTGCACGGCGACGTAATCGTCGGTGTATTTGATGGTTTTGGCCATCAACTCTGGGTTGCTAGGATCTTTGATCAGGTCGTAGTAGAAGTGATCTTTGCTGGCGAGGATCTCGGCTTCCATGAGCTGTCTCATTTGCTCTTTTTGTTCCGCAAATTTTGGATCGTCAGCTAGGTTGACCATGCAATGTGGGTCGTTGACGATGTCGTAGAGCTCGACAGGTGTGCGGAATTCGATGCGGTCGATCCAGTCGCGTGTAGCTTTTGGAGTTTCCGGGTTTTTCTGTGCATCCTTGAAGAGTTTCCAAGTAAACATGCCTGTAGTCACACTACCAAAGCGCTGTGTGCCATCAGCCCATGGGTTGATGATGTAGAGGAATTCGTGGTTTTTGATCGCACGTGATTTGTTGCGGTCGCTCTGCTGCATGTACACTTTGTCGCGCCATACATTTGGCTTTTCGCCTTTCAGCATAGGGACAAATGATCGGCCATCTACATCGTGTGGAATTGGCTGACCTGCGATTTCGCAGAATGTTGGCAGCAAATCGATGGCGCCGATGAAGTGGTCAGAGTTCACTGACTTTGGCTCTACTACTCCTGGCCAGGAAACGAGCAGTGGCGACAGAGTACCTTCGTTGTAGAGTGTAGTTTTCCCGCCAGCTAGCTGCACGCCGTGGTCTGAGTAGAGCAGGATGATGGTATTATCCATCTCGCCAGCTTCTTCGAGTGCTTGCAGCATCTTGCCAAGTGAGTCATCACCACGTTTTACCGTATTGTAGTAAGCAGCCACTTCGAGCATCATGTCGACTTCTTGCAGCTTAGGCGCTTCAGCTGGGGCATTATTGCGGCCTTTTCTGTTGGCTGCTCTGCGAGCTTTAGGTTTTGGCAGGCCCACTTGAGCTGCTTTGCTCATGGTTGGGAACCACGCTGGGTAGGGCACTTCGTCTGGCCCGTAAATGCGGCTCGGGTGGTTGGATTTTTCTTCCACTGGACCTGAGCCGGTATCCCATCCGTACCAGCCGGTGTGAGGATCAAAGATATTAAGGTTGAAGTAGAGTGGTTTATTGAGTTTCTGGGCATCTGCAATGGCTGCCTTAGTTTTTTCGTAGACGTTCTGAGGGTCACGAGTGGAGCCATAATCATCGTATTCTACGTCGACACCAGTGTAGGGATCAAATGGGTTGTGGTGCGGGTTTTTTCCCATGATGCCGGTGTGGTAGCCGGCGTCACGGAAGATGTTGGAAACGATATTGCGGTTGACTGTATTGCCAGCTCCCGCTTTGCCTAATGAGAAAATGCGGCTGTTCTGCTGGTATTTACCAGACATCATGAAGGCGCGAGAAGGTGTGCAGTTGGAGGCTTGTACGTGGGCGAGGTCAAAGCGCATGCCGGAGTTGGCGATGCGATCCATGTTTGGAGTGATGTCTTCGACTTCTGAGCCATAAACGCCAAGGCTGCTGCGGCTGAGGTCATCATAGGTTACAAAGATGACATTCATCTTTTGCTCAGCTAGCGCACTGGCGGAAAGCGCTAGGGCAGCGAGTGCTCCGAGCGGATTGATTATCGCTGGTTTCATTTTGCTTATTTTCATTTTTTGGGAAAGGTGTCACCTCTTGAAATAATTCGAGAGGTAGTGTTATAGAACACGTTATAAATACCTGTTACTAGGACAAAGTTAAAAGAAAAACGTCACTCTGGAGTGCAGTCAGAGTGACGTTGAGAAGATTTAGATGGGGGAAATTGGCTGGAATTACTCCTGCTCTTGGACTTCGTATTGCTCACGAAGTTTATCGAGCTCCTCTTTCATTTCCTGGCGGACTGGAGCCATTTCAGGGTTATTGTAGAGGTTGTTGAGCTCTTGCGGGTCTTTATCTAGATCGAAGAGTTCCCACTGTTCGCCAAGTTTTGCGAGCTCTGGGTCGCGGTGTCCGTAGTAGCGGTTGAGCTTGTAGCGCTTGCTTCTTACGGATTCGATTTTTGGCAGGTTGTACTCACCAGTCTGGTGGTAGTGGTAGTAGATGGATGTTCTCCAGTCATCAGGAGTTTCACCTTGGAAGACAGGTAGCAATGAACGGCCTTGCACGTCAGCAGGGATCTCGATGCCAGCAGCTTCGAGGAATGTTGGCGCGTAGTCGATGTTTTGGATCATCGCGTCATTGCGCTGTCCTGGCTTGATGTGTCCTGGCCAGCGGATGATAAATGGCATCATCATGGATTCTTCAAGCGCGACGCGTTTGTCGGTGATGCCGTGCTCGCCGAGCAGGAAGCCTTGGTCTGATGAGTAGATGATGATGGTATTGTCAGCAATGCCTTCGTCATCGAGGTACTTCATCAGGCGGCCAACGTTTTCGTCAACGCCGTCAATCACAGCCATGTAGTCATTCATGTAGCGCTGGTAGCGGTAAATGGAGAGCTCTTTGCTGCCGTCTTGAAGTTTGCCCTCTGCGCGACGCTTGTTGTAGTCGTCGTTCATTGGGTCGTAGTGTTTGTGCCACGCTTTAGCTTCTTCAAGTGTCAGCGGTACCATGTAGTGGTACGGGTTGGTGTGGTGAAGTTTCTCGCGGTCGTACTCGCCGAGTTTTGGTGAGATTTTGAGAACTTCAGGCACCTGCAGGCCATGCATGCTCATCCATGTGTGTTTCAAGTATTCGCTGCGGCCGTCGAAGTTATCGAAATAAGTATCAGGCACTGGAATGTCTTCCTTGAACTCACGCAGGTGGCGCAGCGCAGGCATCACATTGGTGTGAGGTGCCTTGTACTGGCACATCATGAGGAATGGTTTGGTTTTATCACGGTTCTCCATCCACTCGATAGAGTAATCGGTGATGAGATCGGTAGAATAACCCGTTTCCTGAACTTCCTGGCCGTCGTGGTTAATGAAAAGTGGCTGGTAGTAGCGTCCTTGGCCGCCGTAACCAGTGAGTGTTTTGTGGTAGTCAAACTCAGTAGACGGATACGGGTGCATGTGCCACTTACCAATCATCGCTGTCTGGTAGCCATTTTTCGCGAGCTCACGGGTAAATACCCATTGCTGGTTATCCCATGGTGCGCCATTGCCCCAAACGCCATTTTTGTGGCTGTGCTTACCAGTCAGTACTGATGCGCGGCTTGGCTGGCAGATTGAGTTGGTGCAGAAGCTACGGGTAAATACCGCGCCTTCTTCGGCGATGCGGTCAATGTTTGGAGTCGCATTCAGCGGGTTGTCAGCGGTGTACTCAGGGTTGTAGGCACCGATGGTCTTCAGCGCGTGGTCGTCACTGAAGATGAAGAGGATATTTGGACGTGGGTCCGGCTTGGCGTCTTCAGCTACCAATGATGAGGTAGCGGCCAGAGCTGCCATGCCAGCTACGGTTAGCTGCTTGGTTTTTTGTAAACGGCTAGTTTTCATAAAATGGTTGGTTGGCGTGTATATTACAGATTTAGAATATCTTAAGAATTTATACTCTAATGGCTGTGTTGCCAGAAATTCTTGGTGGATATAAGGAAGAAACGCTGCAGGCCGTGAAGCTTGCAGCGTTTGGGGAAATAATTAGTCAGCTTCGACTTCGTACTTTTCACGCATGTTGTCGAGCTCCTCTTTCATCTGCTGGCGTACGGATGCGTACTCCGGGTTGTTGTAGAGGTTGGTCATTTCATTAGGATCCTTTTCTAGGTCGAAGAGTTCCCACTGCTCGCCGATTTCAGCCAGCTTAGCATTTTTATGACCATAGCCACGGATCAGCTTGTAGCGCTCGCTACGTACTGCCTCGATCTTAGGCAGGTTGTAGGCACCAGTCTGGTAGTAGTGGTAGTAGAGTGACTTGCGCCAGTCAGCTGGAGTTTCTCCCTTGAAGAGTGGCAGCATGGAGCGGCCTTGGATTTCTTCAGGTACTTCGATGCCAGCGGCGTCGAGGAAAGTAGCTGAGTAGTCGATGTTCTGGATGATGGACTCGTTGCGTTGTCCCGGAGTGATGTGTCCTGGCCAGCGGATAACGAATGGCATCATCATAGATTCTTCGTAAGCGGTACGCTTGTCAGTAAGACCGTGCTCACCGAGCAGGAAGCCTTGGTCTGAGCTGTAGACAACGATGGTATTGTCAGCGAGGCCTTCGTCTTCGAGGAACTGAAGCAGGCGACCAACATTTTCATCGATGCCCTGTACACAGCCGAGGTAGTCGTTCATGTAGCGCTGGTAGCGGTAGAGTGAGAGCTCTTTGGTGCCGTCAGCTAGCTCGCCAGACTCGCGGCGCTTGAAGTAATCTTCGTTGATTGGATCGTAGTGGGCGTGCCATGCTTTGCGTTCTTCAGCGGTGAATGGCACCATGAACAATGCAGGGTTTTTGACGGTGCGGCGGTTATTGCGTCCCTTTTGGCCTGGTTTGAAATCAGGATTTGGAATCATGTAGTTTTCCGCATCGTAGGTGCCTTCTTTACCGATGGTTTTGAGAACTTCTGGAGCGCTCACGCCGTGCATGCTCATCCAGGTATTTTTCATGTACTCGCTGCGGCCGTCGAAGGTATCAAAGAAGTTATCAGGTACAGGGATGTCTTCTTTGAACTCGCGCATGTGGCGGAGTGCTGGAACCACGTTGGTATGAGGTGCCTTGTACTGGCACATCATGAGGAATGGTTTGGTTTTGTCGCGGTTCTTCATCCACTCGATAGAGTAATCGGTGATGAGGTCAGTTGAGAACCCTTGCTCGACGACTTCCTCGCCGTCAAAGTTGATGAAGCTTGGCTGGTAGTAGCGCCCTTGGCCACCGTGACCAGTGAGTGTTTTGTGGTAGTCAAACTCAGTAGATGGCGTCGGGTGCATGTGCCACTTGCCGATCATCGCTGTTTGATAACCATTTTCGCTAAGTAATCTAGGGAAAACCAATTGTGATGGGTCCCACTTGGAGCCATTGGAGATCACGCCATTTTTATGGCTGTGCTTGCCGGTGAGGATGGATGCGCGACTTGGCTGACAGATTGAGTTGGTGCAGAAGCTGCGGGTAAACACAGCGCCTTCTTCAGCAATGCGGTCGATGTTTGGTGTGACGTTAAGTGGGTTGTCAGCTGTAAACTCTGGGTTGTAGGCACCGATGGTTTTGAGCGCGTGGTCATCACTGAAGATGAACAAGATGTTTGGGCGTTCATCCGCTTGGACAGATGCAATCATTGGAGCGCCAGCGCATAAAGCAGCTAGCCCGTAGAGGCCCAACTTAGTTGGTTTCATTATTGGCTTCATTTATATGGTTGATTTGGTGCGAAGAAATCTAGTCGCCCGTCTGGGCGCGATGGATATCGGATTAGCGTAACCCATAACGAAGATTGTGCCATAGAACTTCCATTTTGCCAGAATATGCATACAAAATGGAGCAAATCTATAAGGAGGCAACTGTCTCTTTATTATGCGATAATGCGAGTCGTCAATTAATCATAAGGGCGGGCTGCAGACAATGCTTTCTTTAATCTAAGAACGTATAAAACGGCGGTCATAGTGACGTGCAATTTAAGGTTTAACTTGAACGCACGTTTTCAGTTAGTTGGTCAAAGCTGTGTTACAAGTGGTCGTTTGGGTCGTTAATATGTGTGTAGCTCGTTGATAACGAATACCTATCGAGCTGCTCTATTTTGTTATGTCTATCCCCATACACATACTGAAGATCACTTGTGCCGTAAGCATTTTCCTCTGTGGGAATTGTCTCGAAGCAGCTTCATTTATTGCTGTTACTGGCAACTCTGAAAATGGTGAATTCCGCGAAAATTCCTTTTACGAAGTGGAAACTAAAAAAGGACGCGCTCGCTACATTGGATCCGCTAGCGTGGCGCCAAACCAGCTAGCCTACGATACGCTTAATGGAAATTATTATTATATGGACCACGGTGGATCGAATTTTTACCGCTACGATGTCAATGAGGGCATAGAATACCTGATGGGCGATTTGACCGCCTATGGCATGCCAGCTGGAAAAACGGGCAGTGGTGGCGGTGATTTTTATAATGGCCGATACTACTATACGCCTGAGACCGGGAGCTCATCCATCTACGTGGTCAGTCTTACCGAGGATGGTAGAGGCATTAGTAGGCAAACCCCGATTACCCCATTTAATCTAGGCTTAATCAACCCGCTGGATGACGGCAGTGCCGGCGCTGGGCTTGGTGACTTTGGCGATATCGCCATCGATTCAACTAGCGGGTTCATGTACGGCTCGTCATCTATGGGCTCAGGCAGTGAGTTGATGACCACATTCTGGCGCATTAATTTGACCGACCCACAATTTGAAATGACGATTTTGAATGCAAACGTCGGCAGCGTTTACCAGCTGGCTTTTGATGATAATGGTCAGCTGTGGGGAAATTCTTGGCAAAGTGGCGGAGTGATGGTGCAGCTGGATCCAGCTACTGGAGAAATCATTTCCCAGCAAAATCTGCAATACCGTGAGGATGGAAAAGGCAAGTGGCGCGATGCCAATGGTGATTTTTATGATCTCGCATCAACCGGATCACGAGATGGGTTTCCTGTAATCCCTGAGCCCAGCCAGACCGCGCTCATTTCACTCGCGCTAGCCGCTTTAGGCTGCCGCCGCCGACGTTAAAAAAAATTACCAGCCGAGCTGATGTGCCCGGCTGGTAGAAATAGTTGCGCGGTGAAATCTTCCGCTAAGCTCGCGATTATCTGCGTCTGCGCATCAATAACCCCAAACCGAGCAGACTAAGCAAGGAGCTGGAAACTTCTGGCACCGCGTCGATGTCTTCGAGAGGCCTATAACCGTCTAGTAAGAGGTTGTTATTGTCGATACCCTTGGCAAAGGCAACGTCTTCATTGCCGCCGCCGTTAGTGCCAAAGTCGAGCAACTGGTTGCCATTGCTATTTTCGCTGAAACGCTCACCAACGCCGCCAAATTCACTAAAGACGGTAACGTGAGTCGATGAGTCCCAGCCAGAAAAAACCATAGCGGGAATGCTGATAATCAGATCATCTGTGCCGCTTCCGCCCGAGGCTGGCAGTAGTACTGAGGTGGCTGGGTCATCGCCAGCCAGTCCATCTAAATTCCATGCTAGGGTGCCCAGCGCAGCTAGTGAGTTGTGTGAGTTGTCGGTGAGCTCAGGAGCAGCTGAATTACTAAGGTAGATGCCAAAGCGGTCTAGTGAGATATACTCTACGCTACCATTGCCCGGTTCGTTGAGGTCAATGGCAAACTCCACATAGAATGTGCCGTTGATGTCTTTCATCTGCATTTCACCAATGGTGAGACCTGGAAAGAATCCGTTAGGTGATTGGGTATCAAATACAGTATTGGCGCCATCTTCACGGTTATAACCAGAAACCACAGCGCCGTTATTATTGTTTCCACTATCAGAGAGACGATAAAGATCTCGGTAGGTACCAGAGCCAGATGAGCCGTCATCTACGTTAGTAGTGAAGATAGCATTTTGAATGGTATTGCGATAAAGGTCGGGGTTGGGATTGTTGCCAGCTTCATAGAAAAATTCTGAGTTTAGCTGAGCATTGTTATTAGCTGTATCGTAAACCGTGATGCCAGACATATTGATGATACTGGCGTGGGAAGTACTCGCACAAAAAAGGGCGAGCAAACATGAGGGGAGTTGCTTATTCATTGGAGGTATAGGGGATATAATCGAAACTGAGTACTAGCTAGTAAATCGATTATCTGTAAAGGTTAATGTTCATGTTAGTGTGTTTTTGTACGTCATTGCAATACAATGCTTTGATTATTTCTGGGAGGTGCTAATTATCTCACTGAAGGACGCATTTTTTAACTTCACTTGATTATGCCTGATAGCCCTCCAGATAGATTGATTCCTAAGCTCAGCAAACCGCCGCTGAAACCAGTAGATGAGAGTCGTGTTGAGAGTGCTTCGTTAGGGCGAGAGTCTGCCAAGTTGCAGGCTAGCCAGGCTCCTGAGGTAGTCGAGCTGTTGGACGTACAACCATTGGTAGAGCAGGTGGAAGACGGCTGGAGTGAAGAGCGTGCTCGACGTGTGGCTCCAGTTGGCTGGTTGTTTTTGATTGGGGTGTTAGTTTTTCTAGCTGGAGCTTGGGGGATTTTCTCACAGGGGCGGATAGAGCCAGCTGCAGAGGAAAATTCTATGTCAGCTAGAGTTGATCCAATTGTGCTAGCTGCAAGCCTCGATGAAACTGTGGCTGCGTATCTATCTGCGGATTCGGTCGAGGATCTAATTGGTCTGGTTAGGCATAGCGAACGAGTATCACCACTGATTGCTGATTATTACGCTGAGCAATCATTTCAGCCAGCTGATTTTGATAGAATTCTGCAACAAGAAGCAGTGGCAATTGGCGGGCGTGGGTTTCTCAAACTCACCGTGTTGCTAGAGTCTGGCGAGAAGCGCGATCTGGTGGTGGAGAATGTGAAGGGCAAATTTTTAGTCGATTGGGAGACTGACGTCCGCTACGGCACGATGGCGTGGGACCAGCTGCTCGATGAGCGTCCTTTTGAGCCCGTGGAGATGAGGGTATTTATCGAGCCTGACCATTTTTATACTCACGAGTTTCGCGATAAGTCGTTGTGGATGTGTTATCGACTCTCGTATAGTGCGGTGGATGAGCCAGTATTTGCCTATGTGAAACGTGGCTCAGCGGTGGCTAATGACCTGCGCGCATTTTTCATCAACCGCAAGCGCGGCCGGCCACTTGGTGAGCCCTTGGTGATGAAGTTTCATTTCCCTCACCTGCGCGATGGCAGCCGCGCGGCGGTGATTGATGAGCTGGTGAATGTGCGCTGGTTGATCGTGGAAATCGCGCGATGAGCTCAGATCGCTAAAAACTACGTTGATATTGGAAAAAATCCCCTATGCAGAAGGCGGGTGGTTTGTTACTTTCCCACGCGTCACTGAGCATCTGGGCCTCAGTGACAATGACTGAAAAATTTCTATGGCTGAAGAAAAGAAAAAGGGTGGCAGTGGATCGTTGATTAAGACGGTTTTCTTCTTGGGTTTATTTGCGGCGTTAGGTTTTGTTTCCTACAATATCTGGCTGTCGTGGCAACCGCGTGATCTCTCTGGAATTGCTGGTCGTGAGTTAGTGCTCAGTGGTGATTTTGAAGATAAAGGCAAGGTGGCGCAGCGCCTGCGCAATGCGATTGCTAGAGACCAATCGGTGACTTTCACAGAGGAAGAAATTAACATTTATCTCAATGCTAAGCTGGAAGTGAAGCAAGAGGGGTTATTTGGCCTTTTCATTGATGCCAAAGGCATTTGGGTCGACTTTTCCGATGGTCGCGCGGAAGTGATTATCGAGCGAGAAGCGGATTATCAGGAGAAACTCTACCCGCATACTGTTTCTATGATTTTTGAAATCAGCCGCGATGAAGAAAAAGGCAGCTTGATCATCGAGCGGCCCGGCGGCCAGTTTGGTCAATGTTACGCGCCAGGTGGCTACGTGGTGTTAGTGATGTCTAGCTTCAAGCAACTTTACGCCGCCCTCAGTGAGGAAGCTGAAATGTACCAGAGTGATATTTACAACATCGTTGTCGAAGACGGGAAGATTACCTTTGATGCAAAAGTTCCCGATCCTGATTCGCTGTAATTATAGTCGATGATGATGATGAGAAACCGCCAGCCAGTGCAAGTTCAGCCTGTAGTGTCAGCTAAATGCTGGCTGACTGCAGCCAGTATGATGGCGGTGACTTGTACCAGTTTGCCAGCTGAAGAAATTCCAGCTGGCGGTGGACCGACACCTACGCAGGTGGATGGCGAGGCCATCAAAGAAGTATACGCCGAGGCTGAAGAGTTTGCTTTGATTGAGGCAATGCGTCGCAAGATGGCAGCTGAGGCAGAAGCTAAAAAATCAGCCGCCTCCGAGGCAGCGGAAGGTGGTATGGGCGATGATGCGCAACGGCGCATGGATACCAGCATGAGTGCCAGTAGGCGCTTCCTGCTGCACGGTGGTGATTTTGCCAGCCGAACCGCCATTTCTTCTCTCGCAGATGATGTGCACCGCAAGCTCATTCAGCTTTTGCGTGAGCGTGACGAGCAAGGCAAGGCCGTCGGCGGTGAGCAAGACCAGAAGATTGATAGTGCAAATATTATCGATATTCGTTTGCACGGAAAAGTTGGAGATCCTGCGCCGAAACGAACTTTGGCAAAGGAAATTAACATCTTAGATGATAGCGTCCAGCTGCTCTTGCATTTGCATCTAGCGCGCGGTGTAGAAACCGAGAAACTCCAGCAGGCTGTGTTGGAAATGTTGATCTATCAGCGGTACCTGCAGTCTGGGCAAAATGTTGACCTCAACGAGCGCTTATTGGTTTGGCCTTGGCTATCAGTTGGCTTAATGGAGGCCATCCGGCTCAATGAGCCAGAAGCTGATAGAAGAGTCTATCAGGCGCTGGCTGAGCACATGGAGCTATTTCCTCCTGACAAGGTGATGCAGCTCACACAAGATGAATTTGCTTCGCTGAATGCGGTTTCTTATGCTGCCTATCGTGCGAGCGCTGGAGCTCTGGTTTCGGCAATGATCACCCAGAGTGGTGGCCGCGAGGGCATGACTGAGTTTCTCAACGACGTCGCTGGTTATAAAGGGGAAGTGGAAAACCTAATGCGCGAGCATTTCCAGGGCATGAACCTATCCAAGGAATCGATCCAAAAATTCTGGGAACAACAAATGTTGCGCGAGGGTGACGCCCGTCTAACTGACCAGATGTCGATCGACGAAACCGAGCAGAAACTGAGCTCCTACCTGAAGCTTCGTTACCGCAACGAGGATGGGGAAGTTGTGACAGCCGATTTGTCTCACTACAAGGAGGTACTGGATCTGGATCCAATTGATAGAGCTTATGCCTGTTACGGTGTGGCTACTGATTTGGACCGTCTCAGCTACCGATGTTTTGACCTCTACAGGCGCGACATTGTAGCTAACTACCAGCTGATGGTGCAGGCAATCATAGCGGGTAAAGATCCCGGTATTGAGGCAGAGTTAGAGAGATTACAACTGCTGCGTATGCAGATGATAGCTGCCACCCAGCGAGTGACTCAATACCTTGACTGGTATCAAATCACCAACGCTGAGGAAGTCTCAGGAGATTTCGAAAGTTATAGCAAGCTGCTAGAAGAAGTCGCGCGCGATGAAAAGATGCGCGACGATGCGGTGTCGCTCTATCTGGACAAAGCTCAGCGGCTTATTCGCTAAGATTCTGGCTGGCTTTGTCGATTTTTCGTTCGCCGGCATAGTGTTTCACCAAACCTTCGGTGACGGCGTCGGCGTATTCGCGGAAGATAGAACGGCGCATTTTTCCAAAGACCTCTTGTTCACCTTCGAAGTCGCCAGCTTGCACACGAGCGTGAACTTCTTCGTTATTCATCACGTAGGGTTCGTAGAAGATAACTGGGCATTGATAGAGTCTGTTGGCGAGCAAGTTTCTAGCCCACAACCCGGGGAAATTATCCACTGAGATTGCGCGGCGTGAGTTCTTTTCGTATTCGTAGTTAGGCAGACCTGTATGTTTGCTCATGGCTGTCACCGCGGCTTTGCCAATTTCCTTTTCTTCGTCGTGAACGCCCTGAAGAATCTTGAGTAACATTTCGTAGCGCTCGTCGTCGTGGGCAATTTCGCTTTTTGTGAGGGCGCCGTGTAGCAGCGTGTGGTTGTGGTTTTTGTCAGTTAATGTTGGATTGCTAGGGTCATCCCATGCCTCTGCATTGAAGTGCAGGCAGAGCACCAGATCTGGCGTGATCTGTGTATTGACGAGCTCGGCGCGGGCGCGGATTTCGCCAGTACGGTAGAGGTAGCGCTCTTGCAGTTTGCGGGTGGCGTCGGGCGTGGTGATATCGTAATGCTCAACTTTTGCGGCGGCAGCGGCTTGGTAATCATCTATCGTCAACTGACTAACTGGCGCGTTTTCGTCGCGCACTAGATAGACTTTAGCGCCGAGATTTTCTAGCTGGCTTTTGATGATTTCGGCAGTGACGAGAACCATTTCACCTTCCATCACTGGGCAGTGGTCGTCGATCTGGTACCAGCGTTCTTCAATTTGAGCATAGTCGCCGCCAATGTGGCCAGGGTCGATGGCGATCACCAGATCCGCTAGTGGTTTGTCAATCGTGGTGGCTGGAAGTTCTGCGGCTTTTTGCCAGAATTTTGGTGCAAGCTTGGCCATCTGAGTCGCTTGCTCGGGCGCAAATCTCAGGGTGAATATTTCATCTGGCTGGTGGCGGTTGCTGCGGATTTCCGCTCTATCATCAAACAGGCTGATCCATTCTTTCCAGCTGTCGCCAACCACGTAGACCTTGGTGAGCAGGCGCTCGAAGTCAGGTCTTGTGATGGTTTCCTGATAGATTCCCAGCTGGTTGTAGTCGGGGCGCGTGCCGAGGTCTGCTAGATAGGGGTCGTAGGCTAGTGGCTTGTCGCCGCTTTCCTCGATGAGATCTGGGTCGACTGGTTCTGGCTCAGGGGTGACTTCAACGATTGGCTCCGGTTCTGGTTCTACTACTGGCTCGACGATCGCTGGTTGCGGCGCAGCTTGCTCAGCTGGCTGGAGGTAGAAATAGGCGCCGGCTCCAGCTGCTGCTAGAGCGATGACGGCAAGGATAATTGGACTGGAAGATGAGCTGGTGTGGTCTGACACAATAGTGGTGGATTGGGATGCTAGCTACGTCTCGGCTAGATTTAGAAAAGGTCAAATGGCTACTTATGGTTGGCGAATGCTGTAGTCTATGATTGATTCGTTTTGTGATTCGAATTTTATTTTTAGGGGACATCGTTGGAGAGCCTGGCCGCAAGGCAGTGCGGTCTCGTTTGCATCATATTAAAACGCAGGAAGATGTCGATTTTATCATCGTTAATGGAGAAAATTCCGCTGGCGGACGAGGCATTACACCAAAAATCTGTGGTGAGCTGCTAAAAGCTGGCGCTCAGGTGGTGACGACTGGTGATCACGTCTGGGATCAACGCGAGATTGTTGAATATTTTCCCAAGCAGCCGCTACTGCTGCGCCCGCTGAACTATCCAGCTGGCACGCCGGGCAATGGCTCGGTGATTGTGGATACGGAAAAAGGCAAGGTGGCGGTGATCAATGTGCAGGGGAATACTTTTATGAACCCGCCGCTGGCAAATCCATTCCTCGCCATGGAGGAAGAAGTGAAGCGACTGCGCAAAGAGGAAGGCGTGAAGGTGATTTTTGTCGACTTCCACGCGGAGACTACTAGCGAGTCTATCGCTATGGGCTGGCATCTTGACGGCACCGTTTCAGCTGTGGTTGGCACTCACACGCATTGCCAAACTGCTGATGAGAAAATTCTCCCAAAAGGCACTGCTCACCTAACTGACGCAGGCATGTGTGGACCTGATGTTTCGGTGTTAGGGCGCAGCGTGGAGTCTGTTGTTTGGCGCTTTAAATCCGGCATGCCGACACGTTTTCCTGTGGCTAAAGGTCAAGTGCGCCTTTGCGGGCTGATCGTAGACATCGACGAAGACACTGGCAAAGCCACTGCGGTGAAACGTTACAACGAGCTGCTAGAGCTGGGCGCGTAAGCCAAAAATCCAGCTGGCTCGGCTAGCTGGCTGATCCAGCTGGGACAAGTTAGAACTTGAATCCAGCTGGACAGGCTTTACTGGTGGGTCATGTCTATTGATGTTCCATTTCTAGCAAAAGTATGTGAGGTGCCTGGAGCACCTGGTTTTGAGAAAGCGATCCGTGAGCTGGTGATTGACCAGCTGGATGGGCTTTGTGACGAGTTTAGCGTGGACCACATGGGCAATGTGGTAGCGCTGAAAAAAGGCCGCTCAGAGGAAATGGTGAGCATGGCCGCTGCGCACATGGATGAGATTGGATTCATCGTCACGCACATTGATGATAATGGCTTTGTACGATTCAATCCGCTAGGTGGTTTTGATCCGAAAACGCTAACCGCGCAGCGAGTGATTGTGCACGGCAAAAAAGATCTCATTGGCGTGATGGGCTGCAAGCCGATTCACATCATGGAGCCGGAAGAGCGCGGCAAGAATCTCAAGCTCAAAGATTATTTCATCGATCTCGGCATGGATAAAGAACAGGTGGCTGAGTTTGTTGAGGTTGGAAATCCTATCACGCGCCGCAGTGAGTTGCTAGAAATTGGCGATTGTGTGAACGTGAAGTCATTAGATAACCGCGTGTCGGTTTTCCTTTTGCTAGAGGTACTGCGCAAGATGAAGGAGGAAAAGCTCACGCCTGCATATGATTTTTATGCCAGCTTCACGGTGCAGGAGGAGGTGGGATTGCGCGGTGCTCAGGTGAGTGCTTTGGCGATCCAGCCAGATTTCTCATTTGGTCTGGATACGACGATTGCCTACGATACGCCTGGATCTCAGCCGCAAGAGCGCTGCACATCTATGGGTAAAGGCGCGGCGATCAAGATCATGGATAGCTCGACGATTTGTGATTACCGCATGGTGGCCTACATGAAGGAAGTCGCTGGAAAACATGAAATTGACTGGCAGCCAGAGATTCTAGCAGCAGGCGGCACGGATACAGCTAGCCTGCAGCGCATGGTGCCAGGTGGCTCGATTGCCGGCGCCGTTTCTATCCCTACACGCCACATTCATCAGTCGATAGAGATGGCTAGCAAGACGGACATTGCCGCTGGCATTGATTTGCTTACCGCCTGCCTGTGTGAGCTGGACGGCTACGACTGGTCGTTTTAGTAGAGAAATTGGTGACAGAGAGCTAAATATCCCTGTTGCATTTTTTTAATAGCTCGCTATTTTCCGCATTTCGTAACACCAGCTATGAGCAAGGAACAGAAAATTTGGCTAGATGGCGAGCTTGTGAACCAAGCTGACGCAAAGATTTCCGTATTCGATCACGGTTTGCTGTATGGCGACGGCGTGTTTGAAGGCATTCGTTTTTACAATGGACGTGTCTTCAAGTTGATTGAGCACGTTGAGCGTCTGTTCAACTCAGCGAAGGCGATCATGCTGAAGATGCCGTGGACTCTTGAAGAGGTCTGCGACATCGTCTGTGAAACCATTCGCGCTAACGAGCTGCGTGACGGCTATGTTCGTCTGGTAGTGACTCGCGGAGCTGGCGGTCTGGGCATGAACCCATACCTGTGCGAAACGCCGTCGATGTTCTGCATTGCGGCATCTATCCAGCTGTACCCAGAGGAATATTACACCAAGGGGCTGGAAATCGTTACTTGTTCCACTCGCCGTCCGTCTCACGCGACGCTGAGCCCGCAGGTGAAATCATTGAACTATCTCAATAACGTCATGGCCAAGATCGAGTGCGTGAAGGCTGGCGTGATGGAGGGCATCATGCTCAATGAAAATGGTACCGTGGCTGAGTGTACTGGCGACAACTTATTCATCATCAAGAAGGGTGTCATCGCGACTCCTAAAATCAGCGATGGTGCGCTCGACGGCATCACTCGCGAGACGATCTTTGAACTCTGTGATGAGCTGGGTGTGGGCATCTTTGAAGAAACGCTCACCCGCTACGATGTGTACACTGCGGATGAAGTTTTCCTTACAGGTACCGCCGCTGAGGTGATCCCAGTGGTGAAATATGACGATCGCGAGATTGGTGACGGCAATGTTGGTGAAATCACCAAACACCTCATCAACGCTTACACTGAGTGCGTTAATAGCGACGTCAGCAGTACCGAGATTTACGAACAAGACGCTGAGTAATCGGCTATAGTTGATCAATTTACATGGCGTCGCGGGATTTCCTGCGACGCCATTTTTATTTCCCAGCTGGCTGATCTTTTGTGAGATCTTGGTTTTCAGCGTGTATAGTATAGGTATAGTACAAGTCCTGATTACAAATATGAAAACACACATGAAAAAGGTAATGTCGATGGTCGCGATGGCGGCTTTGTCAGCTGGAGCAATGGCTGGTGAACTGGAGTTTGCTAAAGAAAATCCGCTCAAGCGCGATAAGTCAGCCGCCGCAGCCAGAGGCTGGGAGATTGGTGTGCAGGTGTGGACATTTGGCGCCTATTCATTGGAAGACCAGCTAGCTCTGTGCAGCGCGCTGGACCTCGACTTCATCGAGCTCGGACCCAAGGTGAAATTTAGCCAGCCAGAGGAAGCTCAGGTGGCATTGTTACAGCTCGACGACAAGCAAGCTGCTTATTTGAAAAAATTGTTAGCTGATCACGATTTGAATTTCAAACAACTCTACGTGCATATTCCTGGTACTAGAGAAAATTGGGAAGCCTTTATGAAATTTGCTCAGCAGTGGGGGGTAGATACGCTGGTGGCAGAACCAAAATACGAGAACCTTGCCATGGTAGACGAGCTAGCTCAGCAATACAAAATCAAGGTGGCGATTCACAATCACCCGAACTTAAATAATAAATACTGGAAGCCTGAGATGGCCACCAGCCGCATAGGCGAGCTGTCCGAGTGGGTCGGCCTCAACCCAGACCTTGGCCACTGGATTCGTATGGGAGTAAATCCAGCTGAAGAGGTGAAAAAAACAGAAGTTCGCAACCGTCTGGTATCATTGCATTTTAATGACTGCGAGGAACTGGGCGCAAATAAAAGCCCTCATTGTGTTACGGGATCTGGCGCTGGCCAGCTAGATGACATGATGAAAACATTACGTGAAACTAAGTTCACTGGACGCTTTGCCATCGAGTATGCTCACTGGAATAATAACTTCCAGGATGTGCAGAAAATCGTTCAATATTTTGACGAACAAGCTAAGTAGCACCCTACTTAGACGGGTTCGCTAAGAACTTTTTTGGCACATGATAGAGGTCATCGATTGAGGCTCCATAGGCTTCATTGGTGCCATAAGAAGTGGCAATCATCTGGAAACTCAGCAGGTCCATATAGCCGTTGCGAAATCTTTGATCTCTAGCAATCATGTCATCCATCGTCGCTTTACCTTTGTGATCACTGGTAAGGTAGACGTCGTATGATTTGTTGTGCATGTTGACCACCATCCAGATGTTGTACCATTTGCCTTGCTCAATATCGCTAAACGCCACTTTAAGGTCGGCGCCATCGCGAGTGAAAAGACTCAGTGAACCCTCATAGGTGTGCAACAGAATTTGTGTCTCTAGCGAGTCGAAGTTGATTGGTTTCTTTTTTGAGCTCAAACCAAAGCTGTGGTTAGGTGAATCTGTATCCGCTCTAACTCTGAAAAAATAGGTGTAAATAGATTTTGTTGGAATGACGGTGATAGGCAGGCTTGCTCCTGCGTGCTCCTTTTTTTCTCCATCGGCGTCATTTGTTGGTCCCCACGTGATATAGCCGTTGTTACCAGGTTGATCTTTCCTGCAGATTGGCCGATCCTCAGAGCCAAACAGGACCCATGGTTTACCAAGTTCCTTTTCCGCAGGGTAATTGAATTCGTCAATGGGGGTTAATCTTTGCCCGTGGCTCAATGTGCTGAGTATGAGCATATTGGCCAGTATTAATAAAATGCCTTTCATGAGTATCTGAATACCTCGGTTACAACCTTATCTGAGAGAATTTCCGCTAGACAATTTGTATGAGGTAGGGTGTTTTAAAGCAAATGTTTTATTCGTGAATTTTTTTCACGCTCAACAAGCACAGCTTCTGCCACAGTCTACAGCTCATGAAAAGAGAAAACCCTGACCTCAAAAAAATGAGATCAGGGTGTGAAGGATTGAGTCAGACCTGACTTGATTAGTTGTTATTAAATCGTTTTTCTAACTGCGCTTGATAGAGGTCTTGCGGGTACACATTTTCCATCGATTCTACCCAACGTTCCGTGGTTGAGGTGTCAGTAGCATCCAAAATGGCTTCAGTATAACCGAGAATTCCCACTACATTTTGCATAGGAAACTCAGTGGCTGATGGCAGATTCATCAGGCTAGATCCATCGTAACTGATGTTCCATGAGGTCGGGCGCGCCGCGGCATTGGTTCCGCGTGGTTTATTTCTGGCGCCACCGCACTGCCATATTCTGCTGGCATCTTGCGTATGCAAATTGGTGAACAGGTTAGCATACGGCGCCCACATGTGGTGGTCTTGCTCGAGACGGTCAAAGTAGCAATCGTGCATGACGTTACCATTAGAATATGATTCTACGCTGAGTGCGTGCACCCATTTGCCGTAGATGTTGACGTTTTCTACCAGATTGTCCTGTGACCAATAGATGAACCAAACACCGTGGTGACCAGCGTCTGATAGACCGCGGGTCTCAACACCAATTTCACAGTCAATCGCTGTGGTGAATCGTGTATCATAATATTGCAGTGCATTGTCGGAGTCGAGAATCTCGAGGTCGTACACCCATGAGTGAGCGATAGATTGCAGCACGATCGCGTTGTTGCCAGTTTCCGAGTTGTGGCTTTCGTGGTCTTCCCCAGACATTTTTAATGTCATGGACTCAAGGCCAACTTGCTCCACAGTCGGTTCCCATTTGTTGATAGAGTGAATCCACTCAGGTTTGATATCAGTGCGTGATGGGCGGTCGAGCGTCACTGTGGTGCCATTGATAGATTCAATCTCGGCGATAAAGTCAGTGAGCACTTCAACAGTTTCGTTATCGGATTCAGGATTGATGCTAGGGTTGTCACCGTGGAGATGTAGGGCGAGAGCTTCACTTCCTGCCTGACGAATGCGTAAATAGTCACCCACAGCTAGCTCACTAACATCACTCAACTCGAAGGAGTAACTTCCTCTAGCGGCCTCTCCGAGCAGAGTGTAATCTCCATAATGAAGATGTTCGCCGAGCACGGTGATGAAACCTCCACGGTACGTAAAGGTACCAGCAGCTTCGCCAGTAGCTTCTTCTAGGTTTAGCGGGAAGCTGAGGATAGTCTCACCTTGACCGGCTCCTCGTAGCACGCTGTTGCTGCTAGTAATGTAGAGCTGTTTGGTGATTTCGTAGGTGCCAGCTGGAACGTAAAGCACACCACCAGCTGCCGCTTCAAGCGCAAGCTCAAAGGCGTCACTATCGTCGAGTCCGTCGTTAGCAATTGCTCCAAAGTCGAGCACGTTATGTGTAGCTGGCTGACCAACCGGAATGGCAACGCCGCCAAATTGGTAGCCACTGTGACCAAACCAAGGTAGACGCGAGCTGCTATCCCAAAGCTCACCAGCAAATCCCCATAAGGCTGAGAGCTGAGTTTCAGCTACTAGCTGAATGGTGATCTCCAGTGTATTGCTTGGGTTAGAGTTGTTAGTGAGAGTGAGGTCATATTGCCCAGTTGGCAAATCTGCAGCTGGATCTACGATGATGCTGCCATTGCTGACCTTGAATAGATCTGCGTTAGGGCCGCTGAGTGAAACCTGATCTGCGCTAGCTGGCGCGCCGCCGAGGTAGAGATTAGATAGCTGGCCTGATGCTGGCTGGGCACCAAGAAAATCAGTGGTATCGACTGTGAGCTCAAGGTCTCCAGTGTATGCTGCAACGATCACATTAACCACAATGCTGTCACTTGCGCCGAGTGGGTCGGTGACACTAACTGTGAAGCTGTCATTGCCCTCGTAGTCTTGAGCTGGCGTGTAGGCGACAACGCCATTGGCAGCAACACTAGCGGATCCATTTTCTGGTAGGGAACTTATTGCCCATGTTAAGGCATCACCGTTAGCGTCGTCAGCATCGAGAATCAAGGAGAAGGCGTTAGGCGTATTGTTGGTATTGATGTTCTGGCTGATACTGTCACCCGCTGTGATCACTGGGGCGTCATTGTTAATGACTGAGCCGACCACAGCGAATTCGCTGAAGGTATTCCATTTTGTAATACTATTGCCGAATGTTGTTAGCCGGATCTGTGATGCGTAGGTGTCATCAAATTCATAAATGACATTTTCAGTAGTGTCGCCAGAGGAAACGTAGCTGCCCAAGAATGTCCAATTTTCACCGTCAATCGACGCTTCGAGATCAAATGTGGTAGATCTGATATCACCTTTGTACAAGGCGATGTTAGCATAGTTAATTTGTGAAACTTCAGCTAAGGTGAACGTAGCGCTAGCTCCCTTAGTTCCAGTTGTCCAGCGGCTTGTTAAATCGCCGTCGAGCATGTTCTCCGCAGGGTGCTTGGTGCCATGAGTGGCTGTCGCGCTAACTATTTCTAGCTGCTCTTCATTGATGGGAATGCTGCCCAACAAGTCAATCTCGGTGTAGCTGTTCCATGCGCTGTTGCTATTGCCTTTGCCTATCAGTTTGACGAATTTGGCTGTCACTTGTGGCAGTGGATAGGACTCTTGTTCTAGTGTGGTGGCTGAAGTTTGAAAACTTCCCAGCGCCGTCCACGTTTCACCATCTAGTGATGACTCAATGTCAAAGTAGGTGACTCTAGTGTCACCCACAAAGGTCGCTAGGGAAATGGATTCTAGCACCGCTTCTTGCTCAAGGGTGAGCGTGAGGCTGGCGTCTGTTTCGTCACTCGACCAGCGAGTATCTAATAGATTGTCGAAGGCATTCGCTGGTGGATTACCTTCTTGGTAGTTGCTAGCGGAGTAGGCAATGATGGGGAGCTCAATAGTCTCAGCTGTCAGCGCTGTAAGGCTGACTCCAAGTAGAGCACTTGTGATTAGCTTTTGTGAGAAGCTTTGTTGGTTAGGTGTGTACACTTGTCTCAATTTTTGGGTTAATAACGAGTTGTCCAAAGAATATGGGATGGATAACTGTTTGAATAAAATGTTTGAGCGACAAGAGCTCATCAAGCAACATTTTGCCTCATTGAGAAGGAGCAGAGCAGGCTAACATGTCTTCGGCGCTAGGTAGCCTAATCTGCCTGCGATTCAGCTCTAATGGATATCAGGGAGGCAGGGTGAATTTAATCCATTAAAGCTGAGCCATTATTAGCATCGTTTCATATGTGGAATTCAATTTCTAATGAACACATGATTAGGTGTGGTCTGATGATTCGTTCCAACAAAAACATCGAGCACGTGAATTCAAGATGCCGGCTTAATGTTCGCAGTTGCATGCGTATTCTTGGAAATCACATGTCGGGCAGTCAGCTAGGTTTAGGTTGATGCGGATATTTTTAGTCTGAGCATCGGGGCTCATTTTAACCTGCAATACTGTGGCCACATTGGTTCCAGCTGGTAGTGGCTGCTCAGAAGTGAAGCTATCACCAGTTTTTGCAAAGGTGAGTTTTGTTGGCGCTGAGCGATTGCCGCAGACCGCTGAGATTGATTGTTCAGCTGGAGCGATCGCCTTGCCTTCATCGTCAATGAAGGTGATTTTGACTAGTCTATCAGCGGTGACAAATAGTTCAGCGTGTGGGCTCACATCATGCAGAATGCGGCCATGGTTAGGACCGGCGACTTCGGCGTGATCATGGGCGTGAGCCTCTTTTTTCACAGTGCCGTGATCATGGCCGCAGCCACCTGGGTGATTGTGTTCTTCTGCGCTGAGAATCCCAGCGGAAAGGGCAAAGGCGGTACTGCAGAGCAGAGCGAGTTTGTTATATTTTTTTGTCATAGATTAGTATTAGTTAGGTGTAAGTTTTTAATTACTGAGTTGCTGGTGATTTACGTTTCACCACACGGTGAGCAGCCTTTCGTCCAAAGGCCCAAAATACAGCGGGAGTGAGTCCCAGCCCGAGAACAGTGCTGGTGATCAGTCCGCCAACAATGACGATGGCCACAGGATTGAGGATTTCTTTGCCAGGGTCTTCAGCTGCTAGAACGAGCGGAATGAGGGCTACTCCTGCTGAAATCGCCGTCATCAAAACAGGAACTAAGCGCTCTAGTGTTCCGCGTTCTATCATCTCTCTCGTGAAGGCTTCACCCTCGTGTCTCATCAGGTGTAGGTAGTGAGAAATCATCATGATGCTATTGCGCGCGGCAATCCCTGTAATGGCGATGAAGCCAACTAAAGTAGCGATGCTGATATTGTTCAAAGTTAGATAGGTGAGGAAAACGCCGCCGATGAGCGCCACTGGGATGTCAGCGAGCACCTGCAGGGTGAATACCGAGGAGCCGAAATAGCTGAATAACAGGAAGGCGACGACAAAGAGCACGATGGCTGACATCATGAAAATGCGGTTTTTTGCTTCTTGTTGGGCGACGTATTCACCCTCGTAACTCACCGAGTAACCGTGTGGTAGTGTGAGTTCGTTGTTCACTTTTTCTTGTAGCTCATCAACGAGCTCGACTAGGTTTTGGCTGCTTGGGTTGATGCTAACGATGAAGCGACGCAGCGTATTTTCCCGCATGATGTTATTGGGGCCTGTAGCTTGTCTAATATCAGCGACGTACTCTAGCGGAATTCGTTGCCCGCTTTGAGTATCTAGGTAGATGTTAGCGAGCTTGTCTGGTGATTCGCGCCATTCTAGCGGCAGGCGAACCACGATGTCGTAAATCCGCTCACCGTCGTAGATTTCAGAAATATATTCACCACCTAGCAGAGTAGCCAGCTGGCCATTAATTTCACCTGGCGAGATGCCGTAAGCTTGAGCTCGATCGCGGTTCACCTCGATGCGCAACTGCGGGATGGACGCTTGTTGCTCGATGCGAGCTTGTTCCAGCCCTGGAATGGACTTGGCTATTCGTTGTATATCAGTGCCAATTTTTCGCAGTTGATCGAGGTCGGGGCCGTAGATCTTCACCGCGACCTTAGCTGGAACGCCACTGAGCATGTGACCTATTCTATCAGCTAGTGGGCCACTAACGACACTGAAGGTTCCGGGGATAGATGCCATCGTTTCGCGCATGTCGTCTAGGACCTCTTGGCGGCTGCGCGCATCATTGCCGTAGTTGTATTCGACATCGATCTCGACGGTGGAAACTGGCACCACATGGTCACCATTTTCAGCGCGGCCAACACGGTAGGCGACTGATTGAACCTCAGGGATCTCTTGCAGTAACTCGGTGGCTTTTTCAGCTATTTGTGTGGTTTGTTTTAGCGAGGTGCCCGGAGCTGTGGTGGTGGCAATCATTGCTGAGGGTTCGCGAAATGCTGGCAGGAAGTTAGATCCCATCTGCGGGTAGAGCAAAGCCGCTGCAACCAGCAACATGGCCGCAATTGCCATGACCATGAATGGCTGAGCCAGCGCTAACCTGAGCCACGTATTCTTCAATATCCACTTTAACAAACGCACCAAAAATCCGTCGCGGTGGACTTTGTTTTTCTTTGGATTGAGGAAGAATGATGACAGTACAGGGATAACCGTTAGCGAGACCACAAAGGATGCTGACATGCTAACAATCGTGGCAATGGCAATGGGGGAGAATAGTTTTCCTTCCACGCCGCTGAGGCCTAGCAGCGGAATGAATACCAAAATAATCAGGATAGTGGCGTACAGAATGGAGCTTCTTACCTCAGCGGAAGCTGAAGCAATCACGTCTAACTTAGCTTTTTGCTGAGCTAGGGGTAAGTTGGCATTTTCTCGCAATCGGCGGAAGACATTTTCCACATCAACGATGGCATCATCAACGACCATGCCAATGGCTACAGCCAGACCTCCAAGGGTCATTGAGTTGACGCTGAGGTCGAATAGGTCAAATACAAAGAAGGCAATTCCCAGAGAGAGCGGGATAGCTGTTAGCGTGATCAGGGTGATACGGAAATTGAGCAAAAAGAGGAAGAGAATCAAGCTGACCATGATGGCTCCATCGCGCAGCGCTTCTAGCAAATTGCCGATGGCGAGATCGATGAACTCACGTTGTTTGTAGATGGCCTTGACCTCTACGCCTGCTGGCATGCTGGCTTGCAGTTCAGCTAGAGTGTCGTCTAAGCGCTCAGTGAGTTCGATGGTATCAAACCCTGGAGACTTGGTGATAGAGATGATGACGCCGCGGTGGCCGTTAGCTCCGGCATCACCGCGCATGGGCTGTACGCCCCATACAACCTCGGCGACGTCCTTGATCAGGATAGGCCTGTCGTTGAGGTATTTGACCACGGTATTGCTAATTGACTCGAGATCGCTGGTCATTGCTAGATTGCGCACCATGATCTCTTGGCTGCCTTCATCCAAGAATCCACCAGTAGTGTTGCTAACCGAGTTGGCTGCGGCTTCTCTGAGTTCGGCGAAGTCGATGTCATGTGACAACATGCGTTCTGGGTCTGGCTGGACTTGAACTTGTTTGACTCCACCGCCCATGGATAGGACTTCGGCGATGCCTGATAAGCTTTGGATTCGTCGGCTAATGGTCCAGTCAGCTAGAGACCGCAGCTCGCGAGGTTCTGTTTTTCCTGTGGGATCGGTGACACTCACTAGCATGATTTGCCCCATCAGCGAGGCTGCTGGAGTCATGTAAGGTGTGATGCCGTTAGGTAGATCTTCGGTGATGCCAACAAGCCGCTCTTGGACAAATTGGCGTGCACGATAGATGTCAGTTCCCCAGTCAAATTCCACATAGATAAGCGACAGACCAACGTCATTGATACTGCGGATGCGATCGACTCCGGTGACGCCCATGAGCTCGTTTTCTAGTGGCACAGTCACCAGCGTTTCAACTTCCTCAGGAGCCAGCCCGGGAGACTCGGTTAGCAGAATGACTGTGGGTTTGGTGAGATCGGGGAGAACCTCAACTGGCAGCTTGATTGCGCTGTTAATACCCAGCGCTAGCAAGGTGAGCGCGATCATCATGATCAGCGCCCGCTGGCGTAGGGAAAAACGAATGAGATAATTAAGCATGGCAATGTTAGTTTTTAGTTTTGCTTAATTGAGCGATGGTCTTGGCGTCTTTGGACGACTTGATGCCGCTGGCGACAAGTAGAACTAACAAAATACCAACAGCGATGCGCATGAAGATCAGTTGGCTGGACGAAGCCGAACCTTCAGCGTGATCGTGGCCGTCGGAGCCAGCTCGCGCTGCTTTTTGTTCTTCGGTGACAATGGTGCCATCTTCGTTGTGTTCGTGGCCGTGAGCTGCGTCTAACGCTTCTTTTAATGACATGCCACTACCGGCGCCAACAAAACCTAATGAATAGGATCCATCAGTAACGACGAGGTCGCCGGGAAATAGCCCGTTGATGATTTCCGCGTATTGATCATTCATCTCGCCAACGACTACTGGAGTGCGCACGTAGGTATTTTCCAGCTCGAAGTGTTTGATGAAAACTTCTCGTTTGGCGACGTCACCTTGAATGGCTTTGCGCGGGACTGACATGACGTTCTGGCGTTTGCTAGTGACGATAGAAAACTCAGCGCGCATTCCTGGGCGAAGTTTCAGCTCTGGGTTAGGGATTTGAAAAATGGCGCCTATCGTTCCTCCTTGGCGGCTCGCCTGAGTGTCAAAACGAATCAACTGACCGTCGAAATTTGTGCCGCCAAGCGCGGGAATTCTGATATGGGCTTGGGTGCCGGTTTTTAGTTGGCTAACGATTTTTTCTGGGACTTGAGCTACGGCCCATACTGTGGAGAGGTCGGAAATGTCCATGAGTTCGTTAGCTGGCTCAACTGGCTGGCCGATGCGAATATGGCTAAGCATAACGAGACCGTCTTGTGGTGATGTCAGCTCGATGACTGGTGGCGGGCTGCCTGGCTGGCGGCTTTCCACTTTGACGAGGACGTCACCTTTACTAACTGTATCTCCTTCGACGGCGTTAATTTCAACGACGCGGCCAGCAATGCGGCTACTGAGTACTGAGTGCTGGCGTGGGATTTCTTCAATGCGGCCAATGCTGAAGACCGTAGTTTCAAAATCAGCTTCGTTAGTTTCTACCACCTTGATGCCGAGGTTGCGCACTTTGGCGTCATCGAGGATGATAGTATTGGCAATTTCTTCAGCTGACATGCCCTTCTCTTGGGCTGGTGATATGATGGCGCTACTGAGTATGGCTGCTGCCATAGCGGTGAAAAATTTCATGATAGAGAAAGTGGGTGAGTTAGTTTTTGCCAAGTGCGCAGAGGAAACGCACACGAGCGAGGTGGAATTCCTTAGTCGCGTTGATCAAGGATGATGATAGATGGAGCAATTGCTCACGCGATCTCAGCACGGACTGAAGGTCAGTTTGGCCATTGATGTAGGCCTCATTGAGCTGCACGACTTGTGTCTCAGCTAGGGGAAGGAGCTCGGCTTGAACTTCTCTAGCTAGCTTCGCCCATTCCAACATTTCTTCTTTTGCGGTGGTCGCTTCTTGTTTGATATTTGCTTCTAGCGCTACAGTTTCCTTCTGGCTTCGGATCTGGCGTGCTTGGGCTTCTTCGATGGCGCCTTCATTTTTATTCCACAGCGGCAGGGGAATGGTGATGCTCAAGCCAATCTTAGTCTCCGTTTCGTAGGGATCTGGATGGTCTTGTGATTTTTCTAACCCACCGTGAATGCCAGCTTCGATATCTTCATATCTGTTAGCTCGTTCGAGCGCTATCAGCTGGCTGCTAGTGAGTTCTTTTTGTTTGGCTAGCTGGTAGTCGGCGCGGTTCTGCGGTGTGATTGCTAGCTGGGGAGTTTCGATAGCTGGGAGCTTGTCGGCCACTTTTACTCGAGCGCTGACAGGAAGCCCAAGGAGGGTCTTGATGTCGCCGGTGAGCTTGGCTTGTTCTGCTTTGAGTTGGCGAATTTCATTGGATAGCTGAGCAGCCTCAAGGCGGGCTTGGCCAGCATCGAGGATTGATCGTTCGCCTTTTTCAGCGGCTTGTTTGATGAAATCAGCCAGTTCGTTAGCATTGGCGATTTGTTTGTTGAGCAAGCTGCGTTGTTTATCAATCGATTGGATTTCAATGAGTAGTTGTTGGGCATTGCCTATCAGCTGACGTTCGAAGTCTTGGATCTCGATTTTTGCTTCTGCTATCTCCGCTAGGCTCACGGCTTTTTCTAGTTTGAGCCGGCTGGTGATAGGGAATTTTTGCACAATGCCAATGGAGCCAGATGCCTCACTCGATCCTCTAGTACCTTCGTATTCAAATTCTAACTCTGGGTTGCTGAGGCGGCCAGCTGCCTTGCTGCGCGCGATGGCTTCATTGACTTGTAGGCGAGCTGCCGCGAGGTCTGGGTTTTGCTTTTTCACGCGGTCAGGAATAGATCGCAGGGTGAGAAGCAGGCTTTCCTGAGCGCCAGCTGGAATGAGTCCAGCTAGTAATATCAGGCTAACAGATGTGATTTTAAGATATGTATTTTTCAAAATGAAATTTGGGTAATTGCTTACATGGGGATGGAGATCATCCGGCTAAACAAGGGCACAAAGCGGGTGCCTTTGTCGTCATGAAGGGGAGCAAAAATCGTCAGCCAAAAATGCTTGGCGGTAATGACGAGCTCCGATTAACCCAAATTTGGACCACGCACTGGAGTGGTCACAGGTATATAGAAAATGGAAGATGTTAGGAATTGCGGGGATTTCTCCCAGCTACTAGCATCGATGAGTTCTCGCGGAGGAACCTCGAGATTAGGTAGATGATCCCACGGTCTGAGGTGGCTGAGCCAAAGGTGGGCGTCATTAGAAAGAAGTTGATTTAAGACGCTAGAAACCCCGAGATCATGGTCTGGCCGAGTGTAGCCTTTGTCGATAATTAGGCAAAGCGAGCAAGCATCGGGGTGGGTATTGTGTTGGTGATGGTGGTGAGCTGGAGTTTCAGAATGCTCGTGCTCAGTTTCATCGACGCTAACTGTGTGAGAATCATCACAGTGCTGGCTGCTGCATTCGATAATTTCAACTGGCTGCTTGTGTTCGTGAGTGCAGCATGGGTTATCAATGATGCCGTAGTGCTCTGCCATGCAGGTAGCAAATGACACGCCAACGAGCATCATGATGATGCTAGCGAAGATGTGAATGTGCGACCTCATACATTTGTTATTAATAGAAAAGAGTGGTGGTGTCAAATTTGATTTCTCTGGTGAGCAATAGGCGTTTCATAATTAGTCTTTCGTTGCGGATCTTTTTTAGCTGGCCATGACCCGCTTGGGTGAGCAGTTTGCAGTTATGGATCACGCAATTGGCATCATCGGAGGAAGTGGACTCTACGAGATCGAGGGTTTTGAAAAAACGGAAGAACGCACCGTTGAGACCCCATTTGGCATGCCGTCGGATGTGTTAGTTGGCGGTAAATTACACGGTCGCCAAGTTTGGTTTTTACCGCGTCACGGCAAGGGCCATAGATTTCTCCCGCACGAGATCAACCACCGCGCTAACATCTGGGCGTTAAAGAGTGTTGGGGTGAAATGGCTGATTTGCATCACCGCCGTGGGGAGCTTGAAAAAAGAATACGCGCCTCGACACATTGTGCTGCCTGACCAGTTTTTTGACCGCACGAGCCGCCGTGAGCATCATACTTTTTTTGGCAAAGGCATCGTCGCTCACATTAGTTTTGGTGAGCCAGTTAGTAAGGGGCTGCGCCAGCTGCTTCATCAAGCCTGCGCAGAAGAAGGCTGCATGGTGCACAATGGTGGCACTTATGTGAATATGGACGGACCTGCATTTTCAACTAAGGCGGAGAGCCTGGCTAACCGCCAGCTTGGCTTTGATGTGATTGGCATGACTAACTTGCCAGAGGCCAAACTCGCTAGAGAAGCTGAGATTGCGCTAGCAACGATGTCGATGGTGACGGATTATGATTGCTGGCACGAAGAGGAAGAAGATGTTAGCGCGCAGTCAGTTCTGGATCACCTTCATGCTAACGCCTCAGCTGCTAAACGCGTGCTGCAGCGCGTGATTGCGACCATTCCAGCTGAAGCTAACTGGCCAGAGCATTCAGCCCTTGATGGATCATTATTTACGCCCGTAGAGTATTGGCCAGAAGAGACCGCTAAGTCGCTCGAGCCAATTCTAGCTAGAGTGAAATCAGCTCAGTAATTTTCACAAAAAATGCCCAGCTGGTAGGTCCAGCTGGGCATTTTTTTGGTTAAAATTAATGCGCGTGATAGGCTTTGACGAATGCCTGGTAGGCGGCGTCTAACTTAGTGACATTTTCTACATCAGTGGTCTGTTTGCACTTCATGGCGTAAACAGTGATCTGGTGGAGCAGGGTGAGCTTCTTGATGTATTCTTCGCTGTTGGATTCATCCAGCTTGATGCGCTGAGCGAGGAAGTATTTTGCCACCGTGTCCTGGATGTTCTGCGCGTGTTGTTCTTTGTTATTTACCCAGCGGGTGACTTGGTTGGCATTTTTGCTATCGCCAGCCAGCTCGGTGATTTGGCCCATGGCTTTTTTGATGGTAGCGATGTCGGTTTTCATTTCAGCGAGCACGTTAGCATCGTCGTAAATGCCACATGGCACTTGGCAATGAGCGTCAGCTGAAGGAGTAGGGGCTAGGGTGAATGCTGTAGCTGCCAGCAGTGTGGGAAGGATGAATTTTTTCATGGTGAGATAATGATAGATGAGACTTTGAATTGCGCAAGCTAGAGTTGATGCTTGCCGTTGGCTGGCTGGCTATTTAGAAATTCCTCATGCGCGATATTGTTTTTTTCGATCTAGAGACTCAGCGAAGCTTCAGTGATGTTGGTGGGGCGTCGAATAAAGACAAAATGGGCATGTCTGTGGGCGTGACCTACAGCACGAAGTTAGATGAATACCGCATTTATGGGGAAGCCGATGCCGATGCTTTGGTGAACCAGCTGATTCGCGCTGACCTTGTTGTTGGCTACAACCATATCTATTTTGATTACCCAGTTCTGCAGGGATATACCATCTACGATCTAGCTGAACAGACAGTGAATCTCGACATGCTATTGGAGGTGGAAAAAGAATTAGGTCACCGGCTGAAGTTAGATGCGCTGGCGTCAGCGTCTCTGGGTTCAGGAAAATCAGCCGATGGTCTGGATGCGCTGCGCTGGTGGCAACAGTATAAAAAGACTGGCGATCATAGCTGGGTGATGAAAATTGCCGAGTACTGTGCCTTTGACGTCAAGGTGACCAAGTGCGTTTACGAATACGGTGTGGAGCACGGTTTTCTCAAATATGAAGACAAGCAAGGTCAGATCCAAGAAGTGAAGACCGATTGGGCATAGCCTAACTTTCTAGTTGGCGCGCCTGCTTGCGAGCTTGGCGCCATTTTGAAAATCTCATTTCCAGCCAGTAGAGCAAGCTGGCCATGATGATGCTGGTAATGAGGAATAGTCCGCAGGTAGCGAGCGTGTACCACCAGATTTGCTCTTCCTTGGCCCAGCCGATGATAGGGTAACGCATGAAGCCATTAACAAAAAATAAGGGCATGGAAATGGCGCCGATGTAGGCTAACACTTTGCGTATTGGCGAGCTGCTTTTCAGCTGGCCGCTGATCCACTGGAACAACGCTAACATGAGGATCAGCGAGGCGAGCACGCTCGGGTACCAGAGGAAAATGAATAGATTGCCAGCTAGATAAACAGCGGCGGACGCCCACAGCCAGCTGGCTTTGATTTTCAGCTCAGACTTACCAGCTAGATAGACGCCTAGGCAGAACTCAGGCATGTGCGGAATGACGGTGTAGAATAGGTTGAAGTATTGGTGTGGCCAGCAATAGGTAATCAGGTAGGCGACCAGTGTTAGTTTGAGCAATCCTTTATCGCCGCGCTTTTGATAAAAGCTGAGCAGGAAGGGATAGATGACGTAAAACTGGGCAATTAGGGAAAGAAACCACCACGGTCCAACTGGTGAAAACGCGTATTGTTGGAAGAAGCTGGATGTGAATGTTAGCTTGGTGATGAGACCAACCCAGTGTTTTTGCAGCATGCTGAGCATGGCTTCTGGACCGCTGAGAAACCATCCTTGATAGAGTAGCCATGCTGCAATCGCTAGGATAAAGGTGGGGTAGAGTTTGCCAATGCGCACTTTGACAAACGGCCACCAAGCGGGTGATGTCTTGGCGTATTTCACGCTCAGCCCGTAGGCGCTGAGGAAGAGAAATACCTGCACGCCGTAGTGCCCCATGAAGTGCATGGTATTGCGAATTCCGTCTAGCGGGTCGCTGATCCACAGATGGATGAAGTCGCGAAAGCGTGATGCTTTAAAGCCAAATTCGTTTTCGCCGGGGAGTTCTTTAACGTGATGGCAGAAGTTGTGAGCTGCGATCATTAGAATGGCTAGCCCGCGGTAGAGTAGTCCCTCAGTTAGGGAAATTGGTTTCCAGTTCATGGTTGTAGTGGTGATTACCAAGCTGGATTTCCATCCATGTCTAGCGGCAGCCAAATGATGGCGACATTCTTGATCTTGATGTTCTTTTTGTATGGTTTGATTTCCACTTCAGTTAGCTCGATGGTTTGCGGGTCAAATTGCTGATCTAGTTTTTCTATCTCCTGCTGGAGCTCAGCTTCGATGGCTAAGATGTCGTCTTCGATAGATTCGATTTTCTCTTCAGCTTGTTTGACGTCGCTGTGTTGTTTGTATGCGCGAGTTGCGGAGCTTGTGCTACTCGAAACGGTGCTCAAACCTATCTTTCTTTTGCCAAATAGAGCACCCACAATTTTCCCTAAAATGGAAACACCAGCTTGAATCTTAGCGCTGGAGGCTTCTGATTCTTGTTTTTTCAGGTAGCGCTGAGCGGTCTTCAGCTGGCTTTTTTTGCTGTGTACTTTTTTACTAACAGCTAGTTCGACCTTGGCGACGGCGAGGTCGCGAGATTCTCGAGCTTCTTGTTTCAGCCGTGCGCGGAAGGTGGCCTCGCTCTCCGCGATTTGGCTGTGTTCATCTAGGCTCGGGCAGGTGAGTAGTTTTGCGCGCTCGTTTTGGTAGATCCAATCGGCAAATTCAGACGTGCTAGATTTGTAGTTAGCTGGCTGCACGGCATAGGCTGGTAGTGGAGAAAAGCTGGCGTCGGCAACTGGGGAATCCTCTAGCTGCTGGCTGGGAATGTTGAGCTTGATTTCATCTTCCCAGTCGATGCCGGTGGCCAACATCTCATTGACCTTGCGGATTTTTACCAGCTTATCGAGCTGGTATTTTTTTGAGCTGAATGTGCACTCGGCCTCGCGCAGGAGGGCTGGTGAGTAGCTTATCCGGCTGTTAGCTAGTTGTGCGGGAACAAAGAATTCTTTGATAGAACTCGCTAGAGTGGGGCGCGTATTCTCATTTGCGCTGGCAGCTTTGGCGGCGGCCATGCTCATGCCGGTGCTAATGACAGCTGGCTGGCTAGGTTCTAGCTGGGTAAATTCATCGCGTTTAGGATCCATCAGCGATTTGATCTGCGTGCGAGTTAGAGGTCCGCGCAGGTAGCTCATGACCCAGCGGACATGGAAGTAAACGGGGCCGTCGTCATGCACGTTGTTCATCATGAAAACGCGGCTTTTGAGCCCGCTGAGTGTTTCCTCTATTTGTTTGCGATCAAGCGGATTGGCTTGTTCTTGGCTGGCGCTCATCAGCCCGTCAATGACACGTTGTTTGTCTTGGTCTGTCTGCAGCCTGCCGAGCCACCATGTGCCGATGTTAGAAAGCGCTTTGTAGTCGAGATCTACTGGGTTCTGGGTAGCTAACAATGCGCCCAAACCAAATGCACGTCCTTGCTTGAGGATGGTCATGAGCGGCTTTTTGCTGGCTGGGTTGGCGGTAGGTGGGAGGTATCCGTAGATTTCATCCATGTAGAGCAGCGCGCGCAGGCTGCCAGTGCCAGCTTGTCTGCGCATCCACGCTAACATTTGGTTCAGTAGCAAACTGACAAAAAACATGCGCTCGGTATCACTGAGGTGAGCGATGGAAAAGATAGAGATGCGGGCGCGCCCATCGCGGTGATAGAGCATTTCGTCGATGTCCAGAGCTGGTCCGCTGAGCCAGTTTTTGAAACTCGGTGAAGCGAGAAGTCCATTGAGTTTCATCGCTAGGCCGTTGCGAGCCTTTTGATTGATGAAGCTGTCGAGGTCGATGACGCCTATTTTATGAAAACTTGGCTGCATCACTTGCTGGATGAGCGTCTCTAGTGTTAGGTCCTGCTGTTTCAGCCAGCAGTGCTGGAAGATGTTGGCTAACAAGATGGCTTCTGGGCTCTGGATGGAATCTCCTTTGTGGCCTATCAGGGTGAGTAGTGAGGCGACGGTGCTTTCGATACAATCACCAAGCAGCTCGCTGTCGTCGAGAATTTCCGCAGCAGGTGCCTGCAATGAGCCGAGGATGGAAACGGGAATGCCTGCTTTGCTGCCAGGCGTGAACACATTGACGTCTACCTTGTTTTTGAACTGCTGGATGCGTTCGCCGTTTTGCCCCCAGTCAGCGAGCCCGTTTTTCCAGAGCTGGGCAGTTTTCTCCGCGGCTTCAGCTGGTTGCAGGCCTTTTTTACTGGCTTCGTTAGGATCTATCCACGGGGTGAAGTCGTCAGCTTGCAGCTCCGGGAATGTGAGCATGAGGTTGGCGATATCGCCTTTTGGATCGATGACGATGGCTGGAATGTGATCCATGCCAGCTTCTTCTAGCAGGCTTAGGCAAAGGCCAGTTTTCCCTGAGCCGGTCATGCCGAGAACTACGCCATGAGTGACGAGGTCTTTTGAGTCATAAAGCAGCGGATCGTCAGCTAGCTTTTTGCTAGCGGGATCATATTCGCGACCTAAATAAAAGCTGCCGAGCCCTTCGTAGTCATCAATCGTCAATGGCATGGTAGGCAGGCTAGCAATTTATCCAGCTGAAGGAAAGCGAGAGTTTGACAATCGTTTAAAACCGTCGCGGGGTTGATTTTTTCTGTAGATGAAGGTGAAAGGGGAGACGAAACTCAAGCGTAAATATAACAGACGGTTTTCTGATAGTTTGCTTGTCTAAATGACGTCTTTAATTACGCGCTCTCATTTGTCTACCAAATGGATATTGTTAGTTCGATGGATTGAAGCTCAATTATATGCGACGTTTAATCGGTTAAATCGATAATTTTGAAATGTTAAATTTTCCTTGTTTGCGCCACCTTTACCTCTAAAATTAATTCATGAAAGCGACCGCCCTCCTCACCACGATAACCCTAGCCTGTTTGAGTCCATTTGCATTAGGTGCCTCAGAGCTAGAAAATCTGCGTGCGATTTGTGCAGAGCAAGAACGCCAAATCCAGCATTTGGAAAAAGAAAACGAGTCACTCAATGATCTTGTTGCTAAGCTTAAGGCGAACAAATCGGCGGCAGTGAAGCCAATTGGTGAGCAAGCCGCTAAATCAGTGCCGGCAAATGCCAGCCAGATGGTTAGCCAGGAAAAGAAGGCGCCAACGGAAGCTAAACCTGAGGCCGCCAAGCCAGCTCCAGCGGTAAAAGCTGCGCCAGCAAAAGGTGAGACTTACACGGTGGTTTCTGGTGATTCGCTATATAAAATTGCCAACAGCAAGGGTGTGTCTGTAGCGGCGATCATGGAAGCGAGCCAGCTGTCATCTACCAAACTCGACATTGGCCAAGAGCTCACTATTCCACCAGCATCAGGTGTGCAAAGTGATCCGACGACCAGCCAGATCTCAGTGCCAGTGCTGAAAACTCCAGGAAAATCACCAAGTCCCAAGCCGTCAGCTGATAGTGCGCACACTGCGGGAACTTACGTGGTCAAACCGGGTGATACATTTTACTCTATCGGCAAAGCTCACGGCGTGAGCACAAAAGCATTGATGGCAGCTAACCCAACAGTGAAGCCGTCAAATATGCGAGTGGGTCAGAAACTTAAGTTGGTCTCGGCTGGTAGTTCTAGCAGCTCCCAGCCAGCTACAAGTAAAGCCCCTGCGCCTACCAGTATCGCGCCAGCTAGCGAGCCAGAAGCCCAAGTGGCTAAAGTGAGCCAGCAGGCAAAAGTGCGACCAATCAACATCGATAGGCCAATGACTTTCGAGGAGTTTGCTAGAAAGCATGGGGTGAGCACGGACCAGCTGAATGCGCTGAATAAGCTGACTCTGTCAAAGAATCAGGTGCTGGCTGAGGGCTCTGAGCTCTACGTGCCAGTGAAATAATTAGATCTCAATTTATACTAATGGGAGCGTGGCTGATCTGTCTGTGCTCTCATTTTTTGTGTCTTAGTTTAGCGGCTAGCTATGCGTCGCCTGACTGTGTTCCGCCAGCTCGAGCGCTTGCGCAGCACGTCTCAAACACTCTGCTAGGCCGGCATCGCGACGACTGGTGAATTTGACTAAGACATCTCTATCACCTGTGCCGTACTTGTTGATAGAAACGGAATAAATCCTTTCGCCACCGGGGTCTTCTCTTTCTCTCATTGTTGTCGCCCCAAGATTTGTAATTTCGATCATGCTTTAGAATGGCATGAGCTGGTGGATAAATCAAATCGAAATCTAGCAATGATGGAATGTGCTTGCCGATCTAGCTGAGAAAATGCCCTAACGGGGCTAGTTGTTGCGGGGCATTTTGAGGAAGTTATTTTTTCCCTTTGAGCTGCTTGATGGCGTCTTGGTGAGGCTGTTTGGGCACGAGTTTTTGAGCATCGCACCCACATCCATGGCCGCAGTTATTTTTCTTTTTCGGCCGCAAGATGCGGTAGGCAAAGATGCTGATGGTGATGATTACCACAGCGATGGCGAGAAATTCCTGCAGATCCATAATGAGCTAAATTACCACCAGCTAGCTGACGAACAAGCTGCCGATTTGGAAAACGAGTAGAGCGGCGATGTAGGCGATGGCGGTCATGCCTCCCAGCTGGGCGAGTGCCCATTTCCACGAACCAGTCTCACGTCTAACGACAACGGTAGTTGGTAGACATTGCAATGCGTAGACAAAGAAGACAAGCAGGCTGAGCACGGTGAGAGGCGTGTAGACTTTGCGTCCATCTGGCCAGGTGGCATTGTTGAGCCTATCACTGAGTCTAGATTCTAGCTCATCATCTTCCTCGTCTACTGAGTAGGAGATGGCGAGGTTAGAAACAAAGACTTCACGCGCGGCGAAGGCGGCAACGAGTGCGGTTCCAGTGCGCCAGTCGTAGCCAAGTGGCTCGACGACAGGTTCGATTGTTTTGCCAATGCTGCCCATGATGCTTTGCTCGAGAGCCAGCGCTGGATTGTCAGCCGCTGGGCTGTCTTCAGCAGGTTTTGGGTAAGTTTGCATGGCCCAGAGGAGGATGGACAGGCCGAGGATGACGGTACCAGCTTTGCGAACAAAGGCGTAGCCGCGTGAGCCCATTTGCTGGGCGATGTATTTGAGATCTGGTTTTTGGTATGATGGCAGCTCCATGAGGAAGTGCACGGGCTCTTCTTCACCCTTCACGCGCGGGGCCAGAAGCCATGAGGCGAGGAAGGCACTTAGGGTACCAAAGAGGTAAATACCAGCGAGTAGGGCGGCTTGAGTCCAGCTAGGTTTATCTGCCAGCAGCATGCCAACGAGGAGGAAATAGACGGGCAAGCGAGCGGTGCAGCTCATCCACGGGGCGATGAGAATGGTGAGCAGGCGTTGCTTGGCGCTCTCCATGGTGCGGGTAGCCATGATGCCGGGGATGGCACAGGCATAGGAGCTGAGTAGGGGAATGAAGGCTTTACCGCTGAGGCCTACTTTGCTCATGAAGCGGTCCATGATGAAGGCGGCGCGCGCCATGTAGCCGGTGCTTTCTAGCAGGCCAATGAAGAGGAAGAGCAGGAGAATCTGCGGCAGGAAGATGATCACGCCGCCAACACCTTCGATGATGCCATCGCCGACGAGGTCGCGCAGGTCACCTTCGGGAATGAGTGGGGTGACCCAGCCTTTGAAAGCGCCAACGCCTTCTTCAATCCAGCCCATTGGGATTTCAGCGAAGCTGAAGATCGTCCAGAACATGCCAAACATAATGGCGGTGAAAATCATCCAGCCAAACACTGGGTGCAGAAGGTATTCGTCAATCTTGTCGCTAGCGGTCAGCTCCATGGCCTGCTGGCGGCGAGCTGAGACTGAGCAGATTTCTTTCACGCGGGTGAAGCGCGCTTTAGAAATGGCATCTTCTGGGTTGGCTTCCAGCTGGCTGATTTGTTTTTCAGCGAGGTGCTGCCATTCTGCTGGGATGGTTAAATTGGTTGCTTTGAGGTAGGCTGCGTCAGCCAGCAGGTGCAGTGCGTGGGCGCCGTGGTCGTGGCTTTCTGAAAGCTCTGAGGAAAGCGTGTGGATGGCTTTTTCGATGTCTTTACTCACCGACCAGCTGCGCTTGGCTACTGGTGGGAATGGATGGCGCAGCGCTTGTTTGACTTCGACGATGCCTTTGCCGCGCGACGCGTGGCAGGCGATCACTGGAATGCCGAGCTCTTCAGCGAGCTGCGTCACGTCGAGGCGAATGCCTGCATTTTCCGCGAGATCGATTTTATTGAGTGCGAGCACTGTAGGGATGCCGAGGTCGATGCACTGCAGAGTGAGGTAGAGGTGGCGCTCGAGGTTGGACGCGTCAGCCACACAGATGATGATGTCTGGGCGGTCGTCGCCTTGGATGTCGCCAAGCAGCGCGTCGCGGGTGACTTCTTCGTCAGGAGAGTTTGGACTCAGCGAGTAGCAGCCGGGAAGGTCAGTAATTTCTACTTTATGACCGTGCGGAGTGCGGAAATTGCCAGTTTTCCGCTCAACGGTGACACCTGGGTAGTTGCCTACCTTTTGGTTTTCTCCGGTGAGGGCATTAAAGAGTGTGGTTTTCCCGCTATTTGGGTTTCCGACAAGTGCGACTTTATCCATCGATGACATAGTGGTGTGCGACTAGGAATGTGGTGGGAGCAAATTGCTATGTGCAATAGGCAAAAAAAATCAGCCAAGGCGGCTGAATGGTTACTTAGGGTGCTTTAGCACATTTCGACAAGGACTTGATCACCAAGCTTGCGATTTACAGCCAGGCGAGTGCCACAGGCTGAACAGATCATGTTGCGACCATTGGAGAGTTTGCAGATTTGCATTTCTTCACAAAATCCCATTTCACGCAGGCGCTTGCATTCTGGACCAGCAAGCTGGCGAATACGCAGCTGACATCCAGCGCTCGCTTGACTCAGGGTCATCGCGCTATCGGCTTTCAGGTCTTGGGCTAGGTCGGCTATCACTTCAAGAGCAATATGCGCAATTGAGAATCGATTGCAATTAGTATTTTGCTTTTTTTTGCTGTTTAGTTAACGAACGGGCCAAAGAAACTATCTAAGAGTAGGTTACGGCACGTCATTTGGCTTGCTAATTGGTGCTTACAGGCTGAGGATTCAGCGCATCAGGATGGACGATATTCGCATAGAATCATTGGTTAAGGAATTTGGAGAAGAGCGCGCGCTGGATCACGTGAATCTGCATGTGGAGGCAGGTGAGCTCTTTTTTTTACTGGGCTCCAGCGGCTGCGGCAAAACGACCTTGCTGCGCTCGATAGCTGGATTGGAAACCCCCGATCACGGACAGATCTTTTTTGGCGATCGGGAGATGAACAAGGTGCCAACGCACAAGCGTGAGGCCGCCATGGTGTTTCAGAGTTTTGCGCTCTGGCCACACATGACAGTGGGGCAAAATATTGCCTTCGGGCTAGAAGAGCGACGCGTGCCGGGCAAAGAAATCCGCGAGCGCGTGGATGATGCTCTTGAGCGTGTCCAGCTAGCTGGCTACGGCGAGCGTACTATTGATCAGCTTTCAGGTGGTCAGCAGCAGCGTGTAGCGCTGGCTAGGGCTCTTGTTGTAAAACCGAAATGCTTATTGCTCGACGAACCGCTCTCTAACCTAGACTCGCGACTACGTATGGAAATGCGCAGCGAGATCCGCCGCATTGTGAAAGAAAATGGTCTGACTGGCATTTACGTCACCCATGACCAAGAAGAAGCGCTGTCTATGGCTGACCGCATGGCCATCATGGACCAAGGGCGAATTCTACAAGTAGGTACTCCTGAGCAAATTTACCGCGACCCGCTGACCGCTCACGTCGCCAGCTTCATCGGTGAGACCAACTTGATCGAAGGCGAAGTGGAAAGCATCGTGCGCGACGACCGCCACATGAGTGTGCGAGTTGTCTCCAGTGCTGGATTTTTCCAAGGCCGCGTGACTAAGGCAAACTGGAGACCGAGCGAAGGTACGCCAGTCTTAGTATCCATTCGCCCTGAGGCGATGTACATTGACGATAGCCGAGATGTGCTCAATCGCGTCAACGGCGTGATTGAAGAGTCCACCTATCTGGGCCGCTCAGTACAATACCATTTCCGCGGTGATGACGGGTTGCGCTTGCGTGTGACTGAAGTCAACCCGCATTGGATGCGTCAGCCCGGTGATCACGTCGCTGTGTTAGCTCGTACGCGAGACGTTGTCGTTCTTAAGCATTGATCCATTTGCTGTGAAGATTTTGTTCTACTCTATCAGGCCGTATTTGAGAAAACGTTACCTGACGTTTTTGGCCTTGCTGGCCATCGTCCTCGCTCCAGTGATGCTCAAGCGCACTGGCGCCATTAAGTCGTGGACGTCAGACCGCAGACTCACCGTGATGACGCCTCATAACGAGACGATCCAGCGTGAGTTAGGCGCCGCATTTATTGATTATTGGGAAAAGAAAACCGGTGAGAGCTTGTACATCGACTGGCGAGTGCCAGGCGGCTCTAATGAAATCCGCATGGTGCTAGATAGTCTCTATCAGGCAGCTGATAAACGCGTAGCTGACGGTGATGGTGATGGCGGTATTGGTGTCGATGTGCTTTTTGGTGGCGGCCAGCTATTCTTTGAGCAAGAACAACAAAAAGGCAGACTGGTTGAATTGAATGTCTTTGCAGAACAGGTCGACTTGTTTGCTAACTCAAGCATCCCCGCGTCATTCACAGGTGAGCCATTCTACGATGACGAAAAGCAATGGGTGGGTGTCTGCCTGTCGCAGTTCGGTATCGTCTATAATGAAGATGGCCTCAGAGCCATTGGCGTAGAGGCTCCAAAAACTTGGGACGACTTAGCTGACCCAGCTTACTTTGGAAAACTAGCTCTAGCTGATCCTACCAAGAGTGGATCGGTGGCAAAAGCATTTGAGATGTTAGTGCAGCAGAAAATGCACGATAGACTGAAGAATATCCAACAACAACCGGGTGAGCCAATGGACAAAGCCATTGCTAGAACCAAACGTGAAGGTTGGACTGACGGCATTCGCTTGATTCAAAAAATAGCCGCCAATGCCCGCTACTTTACTGATAGTGCAACTAAAATCCCGCATGATGTAGCTCAAGGTGATGCGGTCGCTGGCATCTGTATCGACTTCTATGGACGTACTTACAACCAGAGATTCATGCAGCCTGACGGCAGTTCACGTGTGGGCTGGGTTGCTCCTGTTGGAGGCACCTCTTTGAGTGTCGATCCTGTAGCCGTTCTTCGTGGCGCTGCGGAGCCAGAGTTGGCGCAAGAGTTTGTTAGCTTCCTGATGAGCGAGCGCGGCCAGCTACTCTGGAATGGCCAGCCGGGATCTAGTATTGGTACTAACAAGCGAGCGCTGCGTCGTTTGCCAGTACGCAGAGATTTATACATTCCAGAAAACCTAGCCCAGTTCACCGACCCCGAGGCGATGCCATTCGAGAATAGTGGCGATTTTGTCTACGACCCCGAGCTAACACAAAATGTCTTTGGCTCGCTGCGCTTCATTATCCGCGTGATGTGTATGGATTCTCACGATGAGCTGAAGTCCGCATGGAAAAGCCTGATAGACGCAGATTTCCCAGTGCGGGCGATGGCGATATTCAACGATGTCTCTGAGGTGTCTTATGAAAAGGCTCAACACGAAATTAAGCGCGCCATCGAGAGTGGTAGCAAAATTGACCTCGTTGAGCAAAGTATCCGTAAAGGCACCGTATTTAGAGTGAATTTTAGCAAAGTCAAAAACATGGCTGACAAAGGGAGATAGCATGAAGAATAACAGAGCCATATTAATTACCGCTGCCGTAATCGCATTCTTCACGGTATTCTTTTTGTTCCCCATGGTGTACGCCCTGCAGGCAGCATTTCGAGCTGACGGCGGTGGTTTCACCTTCAAGTATTTGTTGGGTGTCTTCCGTAATCCTATCTACCTAGAAGGCCTGTGGAATGCGCTGCGGGTTGGCATCGGCTCTATGGTTTTGGCCATATTGATCGCTTTCCCTCTCGCTCTAGCTTCGCATCGTTGGGTATTTCCAGGAAAGAAGTGGTTAGGAGTTTTGATCCTCGCACCGCTGGTATTGCCGCCATTTGTTGGCGCTGTTGGCGTGAAGGAAATTCTCGGCGTTCACGGTAGTTTTAATGCCATTCTCATTCAGTTTGGCATGATGGATGCAACCAACCCGCGTGATTGGTTAGGCCAAGGACGATTCTTTGGTGTGATTCTAATGAACGCACTGCACCTCTATCCGATTCTCTACATGAACGTTCTAGCAGCTCTGTCAAAGCTAGATCCCGCGATGGAGCAAGCTGCGCAAAACCTTGGCTGCCCACCGTGGGAGCGCTTCAAGCGCATTACTCTGCCACTCTGTATGCCGGGTATTTTCTCTGGCGCTGCCGTGGTCTTTATTTGGTCGTTCACCGAACTCGGTGTGCCTTTGGTCTTTGATTATACGCGGATTTCATCGGTACAAATATACGACGGCATCAAAGACCTGAACCAAAACCCAATGCCTTACGCGTTGATCTTTGTGATGGTTTTGATTTCTACCATTATCTATCTGGTTTCTAAATCACTCTTTGCCAATAAGGCGGTGGTGGTGGAAGGAAAACCTAGTGTCGCCAGTAATGAGCGCATCTTGTCGCCAGCTAAGGGCATGATCGTCTCGGCGGTATTCATGAGCATTTTTGTTATCGCTTGTATTCCTCATATCGGCGTGATTTTGCTTTCTGTTTCTGGTGATTGGTATGGCACGATGCTGCCATCTGATATGACATTGGCGCACTATGGTGAGGGGCTCAGCCATCCACTAGTGGTGCCATCTATCCAAAATAGCTTGTTTTACGGGCTCGGCGCTACTGCCTTAGATTTGATTTTGGGCACTGCCATTGCTTGGGTGATTGTGCGCAGTACCATGCGCGGTCGTCATTTGCTAGATGCCTTAATGATGTTGCCGCTAGCTGTTCCCGGTCTTGTTTTGGCCTTTGGTTATCTCGCGCTTTCGCAGCCGGGTCAACCGCTAGACTTCCTTGTTGGCGCTAGCAATAACCCTGCGATGTTGCTGATTATTGCCTATGCCGTTAGGCGTTTGCCTTACGTAGTGCGCGCCGCTGTAGCTGGCCTGCAGCAGAGCAACGTGAGCTTAGAAGAAGCGGCTAGAACCATGGGCGCGACCGCTCAAAGTACGGTGCGCCGTATTGCTTTACCATTGATTGGTGCCAATCTAGCAGCTGGTGCTATCTTAGCATTTGCCTTTGCCATGCTGGAAGTATCAGACAGTCTGATACTTGCTCAGCAAGCCGAGCACTATCCTATCACCAAAGCTATTTACGCGCTATTGAGTACTTTGGGTAACGGCCACGAACTGGCAGCCGCGCTGGGTGTATGGGCGATGGTCTTCCTCGGTGTTGCGCTGATTGGGGCATTTACGCTCGCTGGCAAAAAAGCCGGTGGCATCTTCAGGTTCTAACTCGCTGGCTAGCAATTGATGCGTTTTCGATCGCAAAATATGCGTGAGAAATCGCACCAGCTGGTGAGCAAGAAGCACGGCCCGTGTCGTTTCTATATTATCTATGTTGAAGCAGTTTGATAAAAAGAGACGTCAGCCCAGCGGGCAAAAGGCCTTCAGTTTGATGACCAAACCGATAGGTCCGATCTGCAACATGCAGTGCTCGTACTGCTATTACCTCGAAAAGCTCAATCTGTACCAAGACAAGAAGGGCGTGCCAGCGAATTTCCGCATGGATGACGATGTGCTGCAGGCTTATGTGCAGAATTTCATTCTCTCGCAGCCGAGCAAACTGCCTGTCATCGAATTCACCTGGCAGGGCGGCGAGCCCACACTGCTCGGCCTCGAGTTTTTTGAAAAAGCCGTTGAATACCAAAAGGAGTTTTCCAACGGTCGCAACATCGCCAATGCGCTGCAGACCAATGGTACTCGCATCGACGAAAAATGGGCTAAGTTCTTTGCCAAACACGATTTCCTCATCGGCATCTCCATTGATGGACCAAAAGAAATCCACGACGCCAACCGCGTGACTAAAGGTAACAAAGGCACCTGGGACAGGGTGACCAAGAGCATCAAGATACTGAAAAAATACGGCGTTCGCTACAACCTCATGGTGGTGGTTAATAGCCTGAATGCTCAGCAACCACGCAAAGTTTACGAGTTTCTCCGCCGCATCGGTGATGGCTGGATCCAGTTCATTCCTATCCAAGAGCGCATCACTCAGGATGAAAATGCCGTGCTTAAGTTAGTTACTAACGAGTACGAAGGTGAAGCCCAAGTCACCAAAGAAAGTGTGAGCCCTGAGGCATGGGGTAAGTTCTTGATAGAGATTTTCAATATCTGGGTGCAGCGTGATGTTGGTCGTGTATACGTCAAACAATTCGACAATGCGCTGGAGGCCTTTGCTGGGCAAATGCCGAGCACCTGTGTGCATAGTAAACATTGCGGCCAAGGCCTAGTGATGGAGCACAATGGCGACGTCTTCGCCTGTGACCACTACGTCTATCCTGAGTTCAAGATTGGCAATATCAAAGAGAACTCACTCGAGGAGATGGCCTGCTCAACTTTCCAGGAAAACTTTGGTGAGAAGAAATACACCACGCTGCCACAACAGTGCCTGCGCTGTAAATATCTACCAGCATGTTTTGGTGAGTGTCCAAAACATCGTATCACCACTAACGAAGAAGGTGAAAAAATCGCCTACCTCTGCGAAGGTTATTACGCGTTCTTCAAGCACACTGAGCCTTACATGAAAACTATGGCCCAACTGCTCAAAGCCCAGCGCCCACCAGCTGAAATCATGCAGATGATGAGCAGCTTCGAGTGGAAGGGGATCTAGACCTTCTCTCAGCAAGTTTAAGGTCTTGACTTAAACGTTCATTGTCGTTGTTTTGTCTTCAGTAACTGCCGAACAATTCTTTTGTGAGGCAAGCTGAAGTCATGCCACGATGATGAAGTCAAGTATCCTAACGAGTCTATTTTTTGCCAGTTCATTTCTAGCTGGAAATTGCGAGCAAACGCAGCAGCGTGTTGTAGTGGCTGGCGAGCACAGCCAGCTTGATGAGAAGGTGAACGCGCTCTTCGCAGAGCAGCAGGAATTATGCGAATCAATTCTAGCCAGCTCTAACGATTATTTGCTAGCCTCGCGTGATGACTGGCAAGCGAAACACCTTCAGCTAAAAGATAGATATAGTTTGCTCCAAGCTGAAGAAGCGAAGCTAGCTGGTCAGGCTGCTCAGATGCTAGACGGCGGTCGCATGCTTGTTGCTGCCTGTGATTTCTCTCCAGCTAGATCCATACCTACTCAATGGGTGAGCAGTTCCGCTAGAGTGCCGTCAGGTTTACCCGAGTTGACCTTGGCTGACGGACGTAGCTTAAAAAATGTTAAATCTCGCGACTTTCAAGCTGACGGATTTTGGGCCGACCACGATGAAGGATCATCATTTGTTAGCGTGGCTGATTTGGCAGAATCAGACAAAGTTCAATTTGGCTATTCCGGAGTTTTAGCTGACGCTGCGCTGCTGGCTGATCAGGTTTATCTTAAAGTGAGTGCGGCATTGGCGATAGAAAAGCATGCTGAGCGAGAGTCGCAAACCCAGCATGCGCAGATGGTGCAGGCGCGTACCATCGAGGCTCAAAAGAAAAATACCGCACAGATTATTAGGTTTAACAATGAGTTAGCAGCTGATCGCCAAGAGCGAATGGAAGCCATTCAAGCACATCAAGCTGAGATGGCTCGTGAAGCCGAAGAAGCTCGGGCTGAGCGAGAACGCTTACTTCAAGAGACTCTTATGCTTTTAGAAAAGGAGATGCAAGCTGATCGTGATAATCAAGTCCAACTAGAAAGACCGTTAGGTGAAGATGATCAATTAAGTGAGCTTGAGAAAATGGAGCGGGAGCATTTGGCTTATTATGAAGCCGTGATGGAGCAGTCTTCGGATTACGTTAGGAGTGAGCCGGAGATAGCTCCTATTCCTATACCTGTATTTCAGCCTGAGCCAGACTCTTCTTCAAATTTTCCAACGAGCAGTAGTGCGAGTTCAAGTTATGCAGGAATCTATACGGGTGGTAATAATCTCCCAGAGATTACTTATCCTGACTTCGACACGGTAGTTGATGGGGAGTAGGAAGGTACGTTTGGCTAGGAGGCAATTCAGTCCTGCTCAGATTGAAGCTGTCTATGATCGTCTGTTAGCTGGCTCGTCTGACTAGCGCAAAAAAAAAGCGACAGCCATCAGGTGGCGTCGCTTTGATGATTTTTTCAGCTAGAAATTTCCAGCTGGTAGAATGATTTGCGCTTAGCGTTTGAACTCGGCGATAGTTTCCATCAGTACCTGCATGTTCTCAGGCTTGGCAGATGGCAGGATGCCGTGGCCAAGGTTGAGAATATGACCGTGGCGGCCTTCCATAGAGCTGAGCAGGCGGCGAGCTTCCGCTCTAACGATGTCAGCGTCGGCGCTGAGAATGATTGGGTCGAGATTGCCCTGAACCGCGATGTTAGCTGGCAGGTCGTCGTAGTAGCTAGGCAGGTCCACAGTCCAGTCTAGGCTGAGGATGCTAGCGCCAGAGGCGACGAGCGCGTCTTTTTGGTGAGCCATGCCTTTGGCAAATAGGATCACTGGGAAATCAGCTGGTAGAGCGTCGATGATGCGGCGGATCCACTTCATGGACATGTCTTCGTAGTGGCCAGCTGGGCAATAGGCACCTGCGCTGTCGAAGATCTGGATGGCATCCACACCGGCGGCGATTTTCATCTTGATCAGGTCGGTGATAGAGGCAACGAGTTTTTCCATCAGCGCTTCAAACTGAGCAGGCTCTTTGTAATAAAGTGTTTTCAGAGCAAGACAGTCTTTTAGTGAGCCACCTTCAGTCATGTAGGCTGCGAGCGTCCATGGTGATCCTGCAAATCCAAGCAGTGCTTTTTCGTCGCCAATCTCGTTGCGAGTTAGCTTGAGTGCGGCTGGAAGGTAGGCGAGTTTTTCCTCGATGTTAGTAGGATCGAGAGCGGCGATTTTTTCTGGGCTATCGATGATGAAATCCATGCCGATACCGCCGCCATCGCGGAAGTGGTACGGTTGGCCAAGCGCTTCAGGAATGATGAGGATGTCTGAGAAAATGATAGCGGCATCCAGCGCGTAGCGGCGCAGTGGCTGCAGGGTGACTTCAGTGGCGAGCTCTGGCGAGCGCACCATTTCAGTGAAGCTATATTTCTCTTTGAGCGCGCGATACTCTGGCAAATAACGGCCAGCTTGACGCATCACCCACACAGGAGTTTGGTCAGTTTCTTGACGGTGGGCGGCTGCTAGGAATCGTTGACGTGAGGTCATGATAGGAAAGAAGTAGGTTTGTTTTCAGTGTGCAGTTTTCAGCAGCGAGCCAGCTGGAGCTGGCTGCTTTTGAATGAAGAAAGGGACTTAATTTTGCGGTGGTGTGCTATTGGCTCTGTCGCGCAGATAGATGAGGATCGCTGGCACGAAGGTGATCACGGCAATAGCTCCACATGAGAGTGTTAGCCAGAATAGTGCACCATCGGTAAAGCCGTAGCTATGAAGGCCAACGCTGAGTAGGTTAACGCCAAACCAAGCTACTAACACGGTGATTGATGTCAGCGAGAGCATGGTGGCGTAGCCGAGTTCGTCGAGCTGCTTGCCCCATTTGCCGTGGACAATTAACAACAGCCATAGGCAGATGAGTAGGGCGCCATTTTCCTTAGGATCCCAGCCCCAGAAGCGGCCCCAGCTCTGGTCACCCCAAATACCTCCGAGGATGGTACCAACGATGGCAAATAGCAACGAGACGAGCGTGATGCCAACGAAGTTTTTGGCAATGCTCTGCAGCAGTGCTTTGTTCTTCTGGTTGAAGAGTCTAACGTAGAGATAGACGGTGGCGATGAGGCCTGCAACCGCTGAGGTGCCGTAACCGATGGTGATGGTCACCACGTGAGTGGCTAGCCAGAAGTTAGAATCGAGCACGGCAACCAATGGTTTAAGAGTATCGCCCTCGATGGCGTATTTGAAGCCGACAAAGTGAAGGATGGAACCAGGCACGATGGCGACAATTAATCCGAGTCCGTCACGGCGTTTCCACTCGACGATGAGGCCAACAAGAACGCAGGTGAATCCAACAAAGATGATAGACTCGTAAATGGTGGTCACTGGCGGGCGGCCACGGATGAGCATGCGAAGCAGCAGGCCATAGGTGTGAAGTAGGAATCCGAGGGTGACCCATGAGAAGGATACCCAGCGAAGATTTTTGCCGTTAGCTTGCAGCCAGCTGATAGCGAGGAAGATGAAACCAAGTACGTAGAACGCTAAGCTGTATTCAAATGAGTCGAAATGGTTGTAGAGCATTTCGGTGGCATTCTTGCTGAATGGCAGAGTGAAACCGATGCCTGCTAGGAAACCTGGCACTTTCCATGCATTGATGGTTTCTGGGATTTCCAGTCTGATGTTTGGAGTGATATCTAGGCTGTCAATGTAGCTAGGAATCAGCTCTTTGGCTTTTTCGTCCTCTTTAAAAGAGAGTGCGAGAATGACTTCTGAGAGCTGAGCCAGCTGGCTGGATTGCGTCTCCGTTAGGTCATCTCTAGCAATGGCTTCCCATGGAGATAACCACGGGTTAGAGTCTGGATCTTCAGCTGGCGGGATCAGTGCGATGCTCTGGAATGATGACTCGTACTGCTGCATGCGGAACATCTGCTCGGCGACGGCATAAGCGGCGCGCTCGTAATCAGTGTGCTCGTTAGACGGCTTGCCTTGCATGCCTGTGAGGATAGGCTCGAGCTTTGGCATGGCTTCGGACAGCTGGTAGTAGCTGATCGCTTTGCCGGCTGGGAAGTGCATGTCGGCAGCGAGCTTGGCGTCCATCACCATGACTTCAGGAGTGAGTGCTGTGAGGCTGCGGCTGACGGCAAAGATAGTGCGTACGACGTTATTAAGGTCGAGCAGTTGCTTCTCTACTAAGGTGCGCAGGTCAGTATCTTTTTCGTAGATGATTTGGATTTCGTCAGACTTAGAGTCAATCGGCTCGCGCAGTTCGTCTAGGCTGAAGAGTCCGTCGAGACGTTCTTCTAACCCGAGGTGGTCGATGAGGTCTGGATTGCGCAGGCGGAAAAACTTGATCTGATAGGCTGCGTCGCGGTCGAGTACCAGCTGGGCAAACCATTGGTTGTAACCAAGCTTTTCCTTGTCTTCGCCCTTCACCGTAGATTTGTGATAGGCGGAGAGCAGGTGGACTTTAGCAAAACTATCTAGCGGCATGATGCGACCACCGTGGAGCACAGGGATCGGGCTGAGTAACTCACCTGCATCAGCGGTGATGCGCTCGGATGCTAGCTTGCCGGCTTCTTTTTCGTAGGCGTGGCTGCTAGCTGGAATCAGCCAGCTGAGAGCGGCCAGTAGGATGGCTAGATATTTCATGGGAAATGATGGCGTCATGAGATGATTAAGCTTTTTGTTTGGCGGCTACGATGAGACGTGGAAGTTGGATGACGAGGTGGAGCAGTAGCCCCAGTGCGATGGTGATGATGGCGTAATACGGTAGGCTTTCACCGTCGTTGTACACCACTTGGAGAATGCTGGTATTGCGTTCACCTTGGGTAAATGATGCCTGATAGAACGTGAACCCGTGACGGCGCAGCGGGTGGTTCATGTAGATTTTGACGTTTTCGTGAGTATCACCTTCGATCACCTCAACCATGGAGCTGTAAGCGCTAGCCATGCTGGTGCCAGCGTGCAGCTCGCGAGTGAAGGTGTCTAACTTGATGGTGAATGGTAGCTTGTAAACGCGTCTCTGCAGGATGATTTCGTATTCTTTGCCATCTTCAGCGGTGACGGAAATGCGTGGCAGGCCAGGGCTGTTGAGCAGCATGTAGGTGCCATTTTGGCCTTCTTTGAGGCCGCTAATGTCTACCATCATGCCAGCTAGGTTTTGGTCCTTAGCATCGTGAGTGAGTGCTTTGAGTTTGAAGTTTTGAGCTGCGCGGTTGATCAGCTTGTCGTTGACTTCAGATTCCTTGCGAGCGGTTGGCTCACAGTTAGGGTAGTATTCAAGGATGTTGAATTTCAGCGGCAGGCTATCAGCTGAGAATGGCTCGTTCACTCGGAAGAAACCATCGGAGAATGCGGTGACTTTGTCTTCATCTGCAGACGATCTATCAATGACGGCGATTTCCAGCTCGTGGAAGGCGCTGAATTGATTGGCTTGCTCACCTTCTTTTAGGGCGACGTTGCCCTCGATGGTGGTATAGGCGGTAACTACACCACCGATCATGAGGATCATCACGCCGATGTGGGTGATGTTGATGCCAATCATTTTCCACTTCCACTTGGTGGAGAAGATGAGTTTAGCAGTTAGGTTGACCATGATGATGGCCATGGTGAGGCGGCCACCTGGCACAACGACGAATGGCATGTCCAACGGTTGGATCCACCATGAAGAGAAGTATTTATCTAGGCAGAACTGCAGGCCTGAATACTTCTGGGCGATGGTGCCGATGACGACGAGCACGATTAGCCAGAGTGTGGCGTAATAGAAAATGCCCGCTGATGCCAGCGACTTGATAGAAAACTTAGATGCGGATGATTGGCTCATTTGCAGATAGATTCGGTAAAGAGGATGAAGTCTGACTGGATTGATTTCAGCTGGTCGTTAGGACCAGTGGCTTTGATGAATATAGCTTTTTCGTCTGGCAGCGGGATGATGGCTCCGAGAATGCCGTTAGCGGGAGCTTGGTCGTTGTAGATAGGAGTGATGAAACCTGGTCCGACGCGAGTTTCTACAGGCTGCATGCTAGCGGCGAGCGCTTGGTCCTCGAGTGGCTCGAGTCCGGCTTGTTGGCGCCAGCGGTTGATGTTAGCGGCGAGGTTGCCACCAAATACGCTGATGGACGCTTCTACGCTGTCTTCTCCAACTGTTGGGATAACGATGGTAGCTAGGCGCATGGCTGAGCCAGCTTTCTCTGACCAGTTAGCTGGCAGTTCCCAGTGGAATCCAGATCCGTGAGCGTGGCCTGAGCCACCAGAAGTTGGAGCCATTCCAGCAGGCATGGCAGGCATTTCACCTGGTGCTGGCGATTTGGGAACCGTATATTCTACGATTTCGCCTTTCTTTTTACAGGCAACGAGTGCCAGTGAAGTCGTGAGCAGTGCGAGTGTGCGGTACATGGAAATTTCTAATCAGGTTAGTTAGGGTAGTTCGCTAGCATTTCCAGCTGGAGAAATTACGAGCGATAGATCTATTACTCAGCAGCTTTCCACTCGGCGAGAGTGGTTTCAGCTTCGGGTCTGAGTTGTTCGTCTTTGAGTGCTTCAAGGTAGGCTTCTAGCAGGCTGATCGCTTCGGCTTTTTTACCACTTTCGTAGAGTGCCTGAGCGAGTGGTCGGCGAGCTAGGTTGAGTGATGGGTCGGCTTCTAAGCTGACGGTGAAGTCGGCAATGGCGAGGTCGAATTTTTTAGCATCCATGTAGGCGAGTCCGCGATGCAGCTTGGTATCGATGTCGTCAGGTTTGACTTCGAGCGCGCTGTTGAGGTCTTCAATAGCGGAGTCAAACTGCTGCAAGTTGCGTTTCAGATAGGCGCGCTGGTTGAGCAGACGCAGGTCGCGGCTGTCTAACTCGAGTGCTTTATCTAGGTCGCCTAGGGCTTTTTCGTTATCGCCAATAGTCATGTAGAGCATGGCGCGCGCTGAGTAGTTAGCAGGATCTTCTGGGCTGTCAGCGATCGCCTTAGCCGCATTGTCTAGAGCCATTTGAATGCGCTCTTGCATGGATGCCTGCGGTGCTGGTGTGTCTGGAGAAACATTAGCGTGGTTGGCGTCATCTGGCATGCCACCAGAATGAGCGTCAGCTTGCGCTGCAGCAGCTTGTTCGGCACGTTTTTGTTCACGTTCCAGAGCGGCTTCAGTTTCTTTGTGGGACAGATCCATAACCTGTTTAAGGTCAAAACTGAGAAGGATGGTGCCGATGATGATAATTGTATAGAGAGCGAGCCTCATGTGCAGTAGTACGCGGTGAGATGTGATGTTTTGCAGGTTAGATGCGAGCTGGGGGGCTGGCCGCGGCAAGGTAGCACGGATTACAAAAAAGCCCACGGGAATTTTCACCGTGGACTTTGTAATTAGAATTTGTGCTTTTGAGCAGCTGTGAGTTACTCAGCGTTATTGAGTTCTTCAAGCTTTGCGCGTGATTGAGCGGAAGAAGTAGCCGCCCACTGAGCGCGATATTTTGCCGCTTCTTCTGCCGTGACGATGGCGGATTCGTTGCCGAATGAGTTGCGAACATATGTCAGTACACCGGCTAATTTTTTGTCATCAGCGAGAGCGGCTTCGAGTGGAGCCATGATGCCCAGGTAATCTGCATCTTCTTTTTTCACACCTTTGAGCACGATGAGAGCGAGCACGTCTGGCTTGCCATTTACAAATGGTGAGCCGGCGATAGGAGGTGCCATCAGCTTGTCGCCAATCTTGAGGCCTTTGCCGTCAGCGCCGTGGCATGCTTGGCAGGTCCCGTAGGCTGCTTTACCAGCGGCCATGAGGTCAGCTTTTTCGTCAGCATGAGCTGGTGCAAATAGGGCTACTGTGAGAGTGGCGATTGAAAGGAGTGATTTTTTCATAGTTCGAGTAGTTGTTATCCACCTTGTAGCAAGATATGGCCAGAAATCAAGGGGATCAGGCGATTTCTAAAACGATTGTCAAAAATCTTGGAAATAATGGTGGCTAGATGGCGTAGAGGAGACTAGCGTTTTTGGAAATGAGCAGCGTATACATAGTAGCAGGAGAGGTGAGTGGGGATACCCACGGAGCTTGGTTGATGCGTGCGCTCGAGTCGCAAATCGACAGAGTAAAGTTCTATGGCGCTGGTGGCCCGCAGATGGCTCAGCTAGAATGTTCTGAAACTCAAGACTGGGTGGAAGACGCCGCGGTGATGGGGATCTGGGAGGTTCTCAAGCACTATTCGTATTTCAAAGACAAGTTCTACCAAATGCTCGCTGAGATCAAACGCGTGCAGCCGGATGTTTTGGTTTTGATCGATTACCCAGGTTTTAATCTGCGACTGGCTAACAAAGTCCGTGAGCAAGTTCCGGGCATCAAGATTGTCTACTACATCAGCCCGCAAGTCTGGGCGTGGAATAAAAAGCGCATTCCTAAAATGGCGGAGGTGCTAGACCTGATGTTATGCATCTTCCCATTTGAAAAAGAGATTTTTGAAAAGGCTGGGCTGAAGACGGTTTTCACCGGCCACCCATTAGTCGATGAGCTGGAAGAAAAACGTGAAGACTGCCAGCGTGCGGACAACCTAGTAGCTTTGCTGCCAGGCAGCCGCGAACGCGAAGTTGCTAGACTATTCCCGCTGATGGTAGAAGCTGCACGGCGCATGCATGCGGCGAAGCCTGGGTTGAAATTCGAATCCGCAGCCGCGTCTGAAAAACTGCGTGTGAAAATGCAACAGGTGATAGAAGAGGCCAAACTTCCTCACGAAATGCAGGTGGAGCTAAAACTAGGCGGCAGCCACTCGTTGATGCAGCGCGCTAGCTGTGGTGTGATTGCTAGTGGAACGGCCACGCTGGAAGCAGCTGCTTTAGGGATGCCCTATTGTTTGGTTTATAAAATTGCTTGGCCAACCTATCTGATGGCGAAGGTCTTAGTGAAGATAGAGTTTATCGGACTGGCTAATATTCTGGCTGGAAAAGCGGTAGTGAAAGAATTCATCCAATGTGAAGCTGACCCGTGTAATGTGGCCACCGAGCTTGGATTGATGATGGCTCAGCCGAAGTACCGCAACGAGGTGCAAGAAAATTTATTGCTGGCAGCTAGCAAGCTGGGCGAGTATGGAGCTCATGACCGCGCGGCATCTGAGATTGCCAAGCTATTGGTCTAACCCACTTTTTGCCCTATGAGTAGCCAGGAAAAGAAACCAATATTGGTGAAGTCTCTGTTGATGATTTTCCCCTTGGGAATCATCATTGGCATCGTTGTTGCCATGTACCTTTATTTCTACTGGGAGCGCCAAGATGATGAAGCTCAAGAACTCTATCAAAATGTAGAAATGACCCAAGAGTCGTTTGCTGATAGGGTCAATAAACTTCACTCTATGGTCGGCGAGCGCAAGCTCACCGGCGAACAAACTCAGAAAGGCATGCGTTCCGCCAGCGCTATGGTGCAAGGTGAACTCGGCCCCAACAATGTGGGCTATGTAATCCACGAAGACGATGGCTTTACCCAAGGGGGCCTGATCTGGAAAGGCACATGGGTGAATGTGGAAGGCCGCGTGGATAAAAAGCAAGTCGTTGTCGTGGCTGCTAGCTTGCAGGGTGATGGTAAGTTAGGTGATTCATCCGTAGTCGCTAGCTTAGTGGCGCTCGCTCGCCAGCTGAGTGGGCAGATGCCTGAGCATACCATACGTATTGGTTTTGCCGCCTGTGCAGACGATCAGCTAGCTGATTGGGTTAGAAAAGACATCATCGCTAATGACGAGAAGCTGATAGGCATTGTCCAGCTGACAACCATGGCACAAATGCCTGAAGATATTTCTAAGTGGTCAGCAAGTTCAGCGAATGAACGTGACCAACAATGGGCGGACTTCCTCATCAACAATGGCCAGCGTCCAGACGTGGCTGGGGAAGCGCCAGTTGTTACCCTGAGCCATGCTGTGTTTGTGGAAAATGGCTGGGGTGCTCACGAGCCAGCTCGTTATCACGATTGCTTGTTAGTGATGAAGCAGCTCAAGGCAATGCTGCTCAAAGCCGCCAGATAGTGGTGGTTCTCTACTCGCCCAAGCTGGGCTAATGTCAGATCTAATTTATTTCTAGCTGGCTAGCTATCACTCCATGGTTCATCATGTTTGTCATGATGGGCTTCTGCTAGCCAATGTTCAGATAAAACCAAACGCAAGGTAATGAAGCTATTAGCGATCACCATAAGAAGCCTGTTGGGCATAATTTGTTTTCTCATGATGTCGGCGGATCTGTACGCTGAAGGAAATCGCGGCGAGCGCCAGTTACATAAAATCGCACAGTCGACAAAGAAGTTAGAGAGTCAGCTAGAGGCGCAAAAACGAAGTCTGGTACAGCAGCAAAGTTGGCATGGGCAAGCGGAAGCGCTGCGCGATGAGTTGAAGAATTTTGACCAATCATTGCGGAAAATTGCTACCGAGCACAACTCTTCCGAGCGCGCGGGGGAACTTCTGCAAGATGTCTATCACAAGACACAACTGGTAGACGATGGCGATAGACCATTTACCGTGGCTGGAATCCAAGCCAGTGTGCAAGCATACCGAGCCTTGGCATTCGAGCTGAAAGATAGGCAGCTGGAAAATAAGCTCGAGAGCGAAAAGCTAGTCCAGCTAGATGTGGCCAACCGTTATGATTTAAGTAATGCCTTAGCTAGAGAGAGGGATGCACTCGTCGCGCTGAGCCAATCAACCGAGCTTGTGATCGAGAGCGAGTCGGAACTTCTCAGACTGGGTTCCGAGATTTCTACACTTAACGCTGAACTGCAGGCATTTGTTCTGCCGCGAATCTTTTGGTTCCGCAGCTCAGAGGGGCTTTCGCTGCAAACACTCAGGGAAGCGGCTGATGAGCTGGCTTCTGCTAGGTTGTATTACAGTAGCAATGGCAGTGAAATAGCGGAGTCTGCTAGGGTTTATTTTACCGCGAAAAACTGCGTAATGTTAGTATTGGTAGCGCTGGCCATTAGTTTTGCATTCTGGGCTAGTCGCACACTGAAGCGGTCATTGATTAGACATCAAGCCGCTGGTAGAAAGTATCGGCTTAGCGTGGGGGTGATCAATTTGACTAGAGCCGTTCTACCTGGCTGCATCCTCATTTTGGTATGTTTTCTCGTTCTCAATTCTAGCCTGAGTGAAGAGCTGCGCGAGCAGCTGTCCTTATTCTTTTACCAGCTGGCATTGCTATTATTCTTAGTTCTTCCTGTTAGTGCAATTTGTGGTCGTCAGCGATTTGCTGTCCAAGTATTGGGTTTGAATCCTGAAGTCGCGGGCTGGTTTAGAGCTTTGGTTTTTGATGCCAGCCTGCTCTATGCGCTGCTAATGGTATTGCCTAATACCTTTGCCATAGCGCCTACCAGCTGGAAGGCGGTGCCATTTCTAGCGGATGCGTCGTATCGTCTGAGCTTAGTTGTTCTCTTATTGATTTATTGCCGCAGGAACCGCCAGCTGGCGCAGTATGTGAAATCGACTCAAGGGGCGCAGAGTTTTGTTTGGAAAAACTGGAGTGTCATTGTTGGACTAGCGGTTTCTTTGTTAATCGTCACCTTGGTAGTTGGCCTGCTAGGCTATCAATTTGCCGGTGACATCTTATTCCACGCCATAGTGACAACGGTCTTTTTGGGCTTCATCATGTATACGCTCTACAAGCCGATCCAATCAGCAGCTAACAAGCTGGCTGCAAAACATGCGGTGGCGTGGGACGAATCTATCCGTGAGACTGCTGAGCTCAACTATGATGATGCGGCGGTGAATATTTACATCGAAAATCAGCCGCAGTATCTGAAGGATACGGTGCAAAGAACACGCACATTGATCAATGCGATCTTCCTGATCGTCGCCGTGGTGTTAGCTGAGATGGTGTGGAATACTGACGGCCGGCTGTATTATGCTCTCGGGCAGATTCATCTGGGGTCATTTGAGAATTTGACCGTGGCAAATGTGCTCGTTTCGATGATCTTGTTAGTGATGTCTTTTGCTGTCCTGCGTTCATTGCCGGCTGCCTTCGAGCTCTTTGTATTTCCGCGCTTCAACCTCGACGCTGGCATGCGATATACGGTGGTATCTATCACTCGCTACCTGCTGATAGCTGGACTGATTTTTTACATCCTGTCGCTGCTGCAGGTGGATTTGAGTAAAGTGGGCTGGCTGGTTGCCGCGCTTGGTGTGGGCCTTGGCTTTGGTTTACAGGAAATTGTCACTAACTTCGTTGCTGGCATTATCCTGCTAGTAGAGCGCCCAGTGCGAGTGGGGGACATCATCACCATCGGTGATACCAGCGGTACGGTCTCGCAGATTAACATCCGAGCCACAACCATTACTGATTGGGACCGGCTGGAAAATGTCATTCCCAACAAAGATCTGATTACTCAGAAAGTGACTAACTGGTCGCTCAATGATCACCATACCCGCATCATTATCCCTATTGGTGTGGCTTATGGAACCGATCCTGCGGTGGTTAAAAATCTATTGTTGGAGATAGGAAACAGTCATCCCGAAGTATTGGAGAACCCAGGGCCACAGGCATTGTTTAGAAACCATGGTGATAGTTCATTAGATTTCGAGCTACGTGTATTTATCCAAAATATCATCCTGCGCAATGCTGTGTTGGATGAACTAACGACTTCTATTAACAAAGCCTTGTGCGACGCTGAAATTGAAATCCCATTCCCGCAGCGCGATCTGCACATCCGCTCGTCGGATGTCGACCTCTCGTTCAGCAGCCGAGAGGGGAAATAGCATTTCTAGCTAGTAGCTCATTAGGCTGCTGAGCTGACAGGCGTTGGAATGCTATTAGTCTGGCTGTGGTAGTTTTAGAGGTTTGCAAATGGCGGAGATTTGCTTAGCTAGTTGGATGGAAGATCGGTCAGTTGGAAAGTTAGCGTGGGGGATATTGGCGACGGGCATGATTGCGCGTGAGTTTGCTGCGGCGGTAGCGGATGCGCCCGGCGCTGAGGTGGCGGCTGTGGCTAGCCGTGATTTGGCAAAGGCGCAGTCATTTGCAGATGAGTATTTTCCAGCTGGCAGCTGTATCGTTTACGACGACTATATTCAGCTGCTAGATGATCCGGCTGTCGAGGCTGTTTATGTAGCCACCATTCACCCGCTGCACCTGCAGTGGATCCGTGAAGCTGTCGTTAGGGGTAAGCATGTGCTGTGTGAAAAGCCGCTAACAATGAATGTGGCTGAGACCGAAGAGGCGATCCAGCTAGCTGAAGATCACGGCTGCATATTGCGCGAGGCATTTATGTACCGCTACCACCCGCAGACGGCTCAGTTAGTGAAAATGATCGAGGACCGGGTGGTTGGCGAACTGCGCATGATTGAGGGAAATTTTTGTTTTGATTCTGGGGTGCTGCCGAACTCTCGCTTGCAAGCCAAAGAGCTTGGCGGTGGCGGGATCTTGGACGTGGGTGGTTATCCGATTTCTATGGCTCGATTATTAGCTGGAGCGAGCATGGGTCGGGCATTTGCCGATCCTATCGAGCTCAAGGCAGTGGGATTTATTGACCCTGGGTTAGGCACGGATATGTGGACCACAGCTTGTTTGAAATTTTCTAATCAAGTCGTGGCAAAATGCACCTGTGCGGTGAGAATGCGAGCGGATAATGAATTGCTAATTACTGGTACGAAGGGGCGCATTCGCGTCTCTAACCCGTGGCACTGCGCTGGCGAGGTGGTGACGGAAATCTACGACCGGCCAGAAATGTCAACCAGCTGGAAAAGCCCTGATGATAGACAACTACTGAGTTATGAGATTGAGGCATTTGGTCAGCTGGTGCGAGGCGAAGGTTTTCTCGCTCCGGGCATGGATCTAGCTGACTCGTTAGGCAATGCGCGTGCTTTGGAAAATTGGCGAGCAGAGCTTAGTTGATTGAGCTCTATGTAGTATTCACCAAGTGCGCCAGCTTAACATTGATTTAGCTGATGATAGACATAGGGTTATCAATTTTGGCTGAATTAGATTCGAGTTAGCTTGTTGGTGATGACTACGAAACGAAGCTCGGTGAGCGAAAAGTTGAGAATGTATTGCTGTTTGTTGTTAGTGGGTGTGGGGTTGAAGGAATTAGCAACGCCAGCTAGTGCTGGGCCCCATGCTGGTTTTTTTCCATTCAGCCTGATGGAGGGAGCGCCGTGTGCACCGCTAGCTGATGGAGCTCAATACCAGCGTCTGCAGGCAGTCTATCACTACGATAAGGTCCTGAGCGCTGATTATTTCACAGAGCTGGTAGAGCTGCTTCAACCGGGCGATGTGATTGCTTTTTACATGGAATCGAGTGAGGCACAGCGAAGCGTATTAGCTGGCGGTGTGCAGAAGGTGCCATACGCCATGTTCAAATACGGCCATTTAGCTTTGGTGACTTGTGCATCAAAGGGGGGAAAGCATCACTCAGGAGATTTGCGATTATTACAGGTGGCTATGAAGCAGGCTGTCACAGCATCGACCCATCTGTCGAAATTGCGAGACTCTAACTGGATGGTTTTTAGAGCTCCTTCAGGCAGTCTTGATCTAGCTAGATTGGACGAGTTTACTGAGCAGGTTTGTCTGTCCGCCAGTTCGCCATCTAAGAGCTACGACTATTCTGGCGCTTTGGGATTGTGGAACGGCAATAGGCGACCGAAAAACGCCTCTGATGTGAAATCTGAGTATAGCTGCAGTACCTTGGTTGTGGCTGCGTTACATTATTCTGGGTTTTCGTTGCGCTGTAGCAGTCGTTACGGTGTTTTGGATATCATCACGCCAAAACAGGTAGTAACTAGCTATGGCTGTAAGGTGAGGTAGAGCTTGTTGCTTGTGTTCGCTGACAGGCCTGTTATGGCGTGGCCATGGATATTACTAGACAAGAAGTAAAGCAGCGCATGAGCCGAGTGGTGATTCACAATGGGACCGTCTATTTGTGTGGCCAAGTTTGCAAGGATGCTAGCAAGGGGATAGAGGAGCAAACGCAGACGATGCTAGATAAGGTGGATGAGTTGCTAGAGCGAGCGGGTTCTGATCGTGAGCACATGCTCTCGGCTACCGTTTATGTGCGCGATATGAAAGATTTCGCGGCAATGAATGAGGTGTGGGATGCTTGGGTGCCCGAAGGTCATGCGCCAGCTCGCGCCTGTGTAGAAGCTCGCATGGCTCGCCCTGAACTGCTCGTTGAGGTTTCCGTAATCGCGGCAGTGAAGGCTTAGTTTAGGCTAACTATTATAGTTTGAGTGCTCGTTAGAATTGACGGGTACTCTTGCTAAATTTGGGTGTCAGATATATTTTCTAACTACCTATTTGTCTTGGTCTATATTGGTGTTTAGGAGTTTAGGACGAATTTATTGATGTTTTTGTTTGCTAGGCAATAGCTTGGGTGGGTAGAGTAAGGTTCATTAGTGAAATTATTTTGTGATTTTGTCGCAGGGTCATACGCTAAAATATCTGAAACTATTACCTCTAAACACACTATGAAAAACCGAATACCCATAATCCTAACAACTATACTAGCAGCGACTACAGCTTGCCACGCTGTAGACCTTTTTCCTGACTTTAATGGCACTGATCCAGGTTTTGGAACCGCTCCGTCAGATCTCGATTGGGCCACTGACATATGGACTGCCGACGCTACAGGAGTAGCCGCCCCATCTGCATGGATTGATGGTAGTGATGCCGTGATTGACCAGAAGATTAGCAGGATCGTAAACACAGGCGGGGCTTCAGCTAATTCTTTGACTATGTCTAACCAAGCAGCGGTAGTTAAAATTAGATCTGCACTTACGCTGACTGGAGCAGGAGTAAATTTGACGACTGACTCGAATATCCAGCTGGAAAATACAGGTAATTTGTCTGGCAATATTACTATTGATGCAAATGGAGGTTCTCTTATCTACCATAGTGCAGGGTTCACCTCAGGTACGACCATTGATTATAATAACTTACTCTCGATGAAGCTGAATAACTCAACTAATGTAAATGAATTTGAGGGTGGGACACATATCATGCGGGGCCAGCTTTTTGAATTTAACACAGCTAAGGATTTTAGTACTGCTGCACCTAACGTATTTAGTGGCAACGGTTCCTTTGGCGATTCTTCAACGGCAGCTAATGATGACAGGTTTGCCTATATGGCGGTGACTTTCGCTCCCGGTGCTGACGGTTCTAGCGGCATTGGCTCGTTCACTGGTGACCTTTCCACAGATGGAGGTAAGACCGGTACGTTCTTCTTACAAGGAAATAACATGTTTGATATCCACCGAGATGCAGGTGGAGTTCTTACGCAAGACATGCTAGATTTGACTCTCGGAAATATTGAATTCGGAGGGAGCTTGACGGTTTCACTACTGGGTGGGTCAGAAGCATTACAGGAAGATGATAGCTTTAATCTGTTTAATGGCACCTTCTCAGGAGCTTTTGATTCTGTGATTTTGCCCGATCTAGCGGATGATTTGGCTTGGGATAACAAGCTGGATGTGGATGGTACAATTACCGTGGTTGCGGTTCCTGAGCCGAGCTCAATAAGCCTAGTGGGCTTGTTTGGCATGGCCTATATCTTCAGACGCCGTAAAACTGCGTAGATGAAATATCCCAGTTAGAATTAGGCAATCAAGTTTCACTTGGTTGCCTTTTTTGTTGGCTGGGTATTAGCGTTTTTGCCAGATGCTGATTTTGGACACAACCCATTGGTATTTACGTTGGTGCTGGCGGATCATGAATGGTTCGTCGGCTTGGTGGACGAGTTGAAAGTTAGGTTTCAGCTGGTCCTGCAGCCATTGCCACGAGTCGTAGCTGGGCCAATTTTCTCTAGGGGTATAGTTTTCTAGCCAGCTGAATGGTGTGGCCAGCAGGACGGTGCCATTGGTATTTGTTAGTTGGCTGAGTGATTGGAGAAATTCAGCTGGTTTAGGTAGTCGGCAGAGTAGGTTGCTGGCGTGGATGAGGTCGAACTTGCCAATGTTAGTGGGCAGGTCTAACGCATCTCCTTGGCTGAAGGTGATACGTTCTGGATTTGCGCCAGCTGGCATGTGGGCGATTTCTTCTGAGCTGGAATGCGGGCTGAGTGATTCGTTGTAGCTGAGTTTGCCGAGCTGCTGGATCTGCTGTGCGGCGTGGATGAATGCGTGTGAGAAGTCGATGCCGGTGACGTGCTGGCTGAAGTTGGAGAGTTCGAAGGTGGCGCGGCCTACTGAGCAGCCTAGGTCGAGTGTGCGCTCAGGTGACGGGCAGAATTGTTCAGCGAGCTGAGCGGTGCGATGTGGGAAATTAAGAAATGGTTCTAGCTGGCTAGACCACGGCATGTAGCGGCTGGCTGGCGCGTAGTGAAAGGCGAGGTAGTCAGCGAGCATTTTTTGCTCTTCGTAGAGCTGGCTGCCTGGGGACGTTAGAGCTGGGGTCATGGGAGAAGGGATCGTTTTCAGTGGGTTGGTTTTGAGTTTTTAGTAGCTGACGATGAAACTGGGAGGCAGTTAGGATTTTCCAGCTAGGCATTGTGCAGAAAATAAAAACCCTCTCCTGCTAGGGCGGGAGAGGGTTGATGGGAATGTTTTAGAGTTCGCCGCGCACGGCTGCGGTGAGCAGTGCTGAGGGGCGGAAGTGTTCGATTAGGATTTCCATTTTCTCGCCGTGGAACATGCGCACTTGGCTGATGTCGAAGTTAGGCGTCTTGTGCGGCGCAAAGAGGATGTCGTCGTGAGTGCTATTTTCGTGAGTGACAAACATGTCGGGCACGATGTCGCCACCGAGATGGTCGTCGCGGCCAGTTGCTAGGTGGCAGGTGCCGAGCACTTTTTCATCTTGGATGTCAGACATGGAGACGGGGAGCACTTGGGTACCAAAGCCGAGTTCGCCAAGGGTGCCGGTCATTGGGTCGGCTTTGAGGCGGGCGTTGTGTTCGTCGATGGTGCTTTGATTTCCCTCTATCAGAGTGGACTGGTAAATGCTGCGGTCTTTGACATCGAGGATGCCGAGTGTGCCGTCTGCGTATTTCATCGGGAATTGGCCATTGGCATCAGTGGGTACAAAGTAGACCTCGCCAGCTGGTAGGTTTGCCACGTCAGGAGTTTTGCCGCGGCAGAGACCGTGGGATTTTTGTGCTTCTTGTTGTTCTAGCTGGAGGTCGGCAGTTAGGACGGTGCCGTCTTCGAGAGTGAAGTCGATTTCGATGTGGTCGGCCTTAGTCATCACTTTGCGGATGCGCTCGGCGTCGCGTGATACTTTATCGTAGTCAACCGCGAGCCCAGAGCTAAGGATAATGTCGTTCATGCCGTGCATGGTGGCGCCGCGGAAGCCAAATTCTTTGCATTTTGCAGTGAGTGGGGCGGTGGCGCTCCAGTCACTGATGCAGAGGATGATGTCGTAGTTAGGGTAGATGTCGCTATCTAGCGAGAGTTGGTTCCCTTGTGTATCCCAGCATTCATCTTTGAGGTCGAGGTTGGATCCATTGGTTGAGTTGTAGGCGAACATTTCGCCGCCAGTCATGCCTAGCTGATCCATCACGCCATCTTTGAATGCTTGATAGAAGTGCTGGTGAGCGCGGTGTTGGACGGGGAATTCCTCTGACTCTAGAAAGGCAAAGTTAGTGATCCATTTTTGTGGCTCTTGAAAATCTGTGAGGATGCAGACACGGCATCCTTCTGTGGGATCAAAGACCTGGCGAAGCAGGCGCTCGGTAGAATATGGAGGAAACTGACGTGTTTCGGGATTGAGGATGATTTCTGTATTCAAATAAGAATCACTCAGCGTGTCGGGTGTCTCAGTTGTTGTGTTCATTGGATTCATGTTTGCTAGATCTAGCTGGTACCTAATTGTTCCTACGCTAGAGCATTTCTGAAAATCTTCCACGAGGAAATGTATGTTTTTGTTTGTGGAGGCTGTGGTGATTGTGAAATTGCATGAGGAGTCAGTTGGTCGTGCCGCTAGTTAGTATTACTGTAGTGCCTGAGCTGGCTCATTAAGTTTGCTGGGAGTGGTGGGTTTTGCCTTTCTGCTGCGCCGCCGGAGATGATCAGGGGATCACTATTATAGTATTATAGATACGCTAGGGCTGAGAGGAGCTGCCGTTTTTTTATTTACTGCTCTTGAGGTCTATCAGCGAAAGGTTTAGAACAGCTGTGTGAAAGAGTTAACTGACTGGATTGACTGGAAGCTATTGTATCTGATTGGCGAGTGGGTGATCCGGGTGGTCATGCTCTTGACGGTGCCGCGCAGGCGTAGTCCGCAGGCGGCGATGTCTTGGCTACTGGTGATCTATTTAGTGCCATGGCTAGGCTTGTTGCTGTTTTTGATGATTGGCTCGAAAAAACCACGGCAGTGGAGGATGGAGCGGCATCGGCGGATGTTACCGTATTATAAAGAAATGGAAACTTGGCTAGCTAGCCAGGATGAAGTGGTTTTGCCGGAGCAGGATGATCGACTGGCTGACGCGACAGCCTTTGTGCAGCGGCTGGGTCAGCTGCCTGCGCTGTCAGGTAATAAAGTAGACTTCTATAATAGCTCGGACGGTTTCATTGACCATTTGGTTGAGGAAATTGACCGAGCTCGTGACCACGTCCACTTACTATTCTATATCTATGCAGTGGATGCGGTGGGCACGCGGGTGAGTGAGGCATTAATAAAGGCAGCTGAGCGTGGGGTGGAATGTCGCCTGATTGTGGATGCTGCTGGATCAAAGCAAATGCTCAAACGTGAAGCTGGCAGATTGCGTGACGCTGGCGTGCAAGTGGTGGCGGCGATGCCAGTGGGTTTGCGCGATCGATTTTCTGGCCGCGTAGATATGCGCAACCACCGCAAGGTGGTGGTGATTGATTCACAGGTTGGCTTTACTGGTTCACAGAATATCACCGAGCCGAGCTATGGCAGGGCAGATTTGTTGTGGGTAGATATGATGTCGCGCATGCAGGGGCCTGTGGTGCTGGAGCTGCAGGCGGTGTTTGTGACCGACTGGCACGAAGAGACTGGCGAGCTGCTGCAAGGTGAGCGTTATTTCCGAGATCCAGTGCCCGCAGGAAATGGCTTGGTACAGATCATGCCAAGTGCGGCTTTGTATCCAAACCAGAATTACCACCAGCTGATTATTACCGCTCTGTATCATGCACGCAAAAGGGTGGTTATTACGACGCCCTATTTAATACCGGATCAATCACTGCTGGATGCCATGTCCGTGGCGGTGCAGCGCGGTGTCGAGGTGATGTTGATCGTGCCAGAAGAGGGGGATCAGATTTTGCCGCAAGCTGCTGCGCGCAGTTATTATGCTGAAATCTTAGAAAGCGGCGTGAAAATTCACCTGCATGGGCGCGAGCAAGATGGTGTGCGCGAGTTATTACATACTAAAAGCATGAGTGTGGATGGCTACTTAGGCTTTTTTGGTTCAAGTAACTTTGATATCAGGTCATTCGAAATAAATTCTGAGATCAATGTGATCTTTTACGCAGGTGATGAGGTCGACCGCCTCATTGCCCAGCAGAACATTTATCTAGGCCAAGCGCGTGAACTCTATTTGGCAGAATGGACACAACGTCATGGACTTCGCCGATCCTTGGACAGTTTAGCCAGATTATTCAGCCCATTACTCTAGTGTGCAGAATCCATTTGCTCAGTGGGAAATGAGAAAATTAAAAGAAATGGCAAAAAAACGTGAAAAAGGTCTTGCCAGAGCGGGGTTCATTTGTATATTGCGCGCCCACCCGCAGCCAGCGATAGGCGGAAAATCCGCGTCATAGGCTGCTAAACTATAAGAATTATCGGGAGTAGCTCCGGAAAAGAGGCTAAATGCGAGTAATCTCGCTTTATCTTCGGTGCGCTCCTGTAAAAACTTCAAAAAACGCAGGAATCTTATGCCGACAATTAATCAGCTCGTTCGTAAAGGACGCAAAACTCCGGTGCAAAAGTCGAAGTCACCGGCTCTTTCAAACTGCCCGCAGCGCCGCGGTGTATGTCTTCAGGTGATGACTCGTACTCCTAAGAAGCCAAACTCAGCGCTTCGTAAGGTAGCTAAGGTACGTCTCACTAACGGTCAGGAAGTGATCGCCTACATTGGTGGTGAAGGCCACAATCTTCAGGAGCACAGTATCGTATTGGTACGTGGTGGTCGTGTGAAGGATTTGCCAGGTGTTCGTTATCACGTTGTACGTGGTGCTCTCGATACTCTCGGTGTCGATGGTCGTAAGCAAGCTCGCTCTAAGTATGGTGCGAAGCGTCCGAAGGCTAAGTAATCGCCCAATTTTTAACTATTTGACCATAATATAAAGTCATGGCACGTCGCAAAAAAATCTACAATAAGCCGGACATGAGTGATCCGCGCTACGATTCACAACTCGTAGGCAAACTCATCTCTAAGGTGATGCGTGACGGTAAGCGTTCTCTTTCAGAGCGCATCGTTTATGCAGCTATCGATAAAGCAAACGAAGGCACAGATACAATTGACCCTCTTGAGGTGATCACTCGTGCTATCGAGAATGCTAAGCCACGCGTTGAGGTGAAAAGCCGTCGCGTTGGTGGTGCTACTTACCAGGTGCCTCTCGAGGTAGACCCTGATCGTTCTGTTTCACTGGCAATGCGCTGGTTGGTTCTCTTCGCTCGTAAGAAGAAGGGTACTCCAATGCACCTCGCTCTCGCAAACGAGATCAAGGATGCTGCTAATAACCAAGGTAACGCCGTGCGTAAGCGCGACGATATGCACAAGATGGCTCAGGCTAACCGTGCATTTGCTCACTTCCGCTGGTAATCCTGCTGTCGCCTCGTTGGGAATCTACAAACTGTAAATTCATGTCTACTTCACCAAATCATCCAAAGCGTCCTTATCCGCTTGAGCGCACCCGTAATATCGGGATTGCGGCTCATATTGATGCCGGTAAGACCACGCTTACGGAGCGTATCTTGTTTTACACAGGTATGATTCACAGGATTGGTGAAGTGCACGACGGGGCAACAACTACCGACCACATGGAGCAAGAGCGTGAGCGTGGTATCACTATCACCTCAGCTGCTGTAACATGTGAGTGGGTGCAGAAACCAGTAGATGGCGTATGCAAGCTCTTTCCTAATCAGAAGGAGCGCATTAATATCATTGATACACCGGGACACGTAGACTTCACAGCTGAAGTTGAGCGCTCACTGCGTGTGCTCGACGGAGCAATCGTAGTCTTCTGTGGGGTGGCCGGTGTACAACCTCAAACTGAAACGGTGTGGCGTCAGGCCAGCAAGTATGACGTGCCGCGCATCGTTTTTGTCAATAAGATGGATCGCACTGGTGCGAACTTCGAGAACGTTGTGAAAGATGTTCGTGAGAAGTTTGGCGTCAGTGCAGTTCGTATCTTGATCCCAATTGGAGCTGAAGAAGATCTCATCGGTCAAATCGATGTGGTTAACGAGAAGGCAGTCATCTACACAGATAGTGATCAATTGGGTTCAACATTTGAGGTTCGCGAGCTCGATGAAGAGCAAGCACTAATCGCAGCTGAAGCACGTGAAGAGATCGTTACTGCTCTCTGTGACTGTGATGATGAGCTGGCTGAAAAATTCCTCATGGAAGAGGAAATTACTTCAGCTGACATCAAGCAGGCGCTTCGCCGCGCTACTATCAATAACTTGGTAGTACCAATCGCAGGAGGATCAGCCTTTAAGAATAAAGGCATTCAGTTCCTCGTTGATGCCGTAGTCGACTATCTTCCTAGCCCGCTGGAAGTTCCTTCAGCTGAAGGACAGGAAGCGGACGACGAAGAAGCCGTTGTAGTTGCTAAAACCGACGACAATAGCAAGTTCTGCTCACTGGCGTTCAAACTGTGGGCTGACAAATACGTCGGCAAGTTGGTATTCTTCCGCGTTTACTCAGGTAGCATCTCCAAGGGTGATACCGTATTTAACCCACGTACTCGCAAGCGCGAGCGTATCGGCCGCATTATTCAGGTGCAGGCTGATAAACACGAAGACGTGGAAACTGTTTACTCCGGCGATATCGCAGCTTTTGTCGGTGTGAAAAACGTCACCACTGGTGACACCCTGTGTGAAGAGAAGTTTGACATTCTCCTCGAGCCACCATCATTCCCAGAGCCAGTGATCGCATTGGCAGTGGAGCCTAGAACTAAGGCTGACCAGGAAAAGATGGCACTGGCACTCACTAGACTTTCTGAAGAAGACCCAACCTTCGTTGTGAAGACAGATGCTGACACTGGTCAGACATTGATCTCCGGCATGGGTGAGTTGCACCTCGAAATCATCGTTGACCGCATGAAGCGCGAGTTCAAAGTCGAGTGTAACGTGGGTAAACCACAAATCGCCTACCGCGAAACTATCACCCAAGCCGCTGACGGCAAAGGGTTGCTCAAAAAGCAGAGCGGTGGCCGTGGCCAATATGGTCACGTAGAAGTAAAAGTTTCTCCTAATGAGAAAGGGAAAGGCCTGACTATCGAGAATAAAATCGTAGGCGGAGCCATCCCTAAAGAATACATCAATCCGGTGTATTCAGGTATCAACGAAGCGATGACAAACGGGGTGATTGCCAACTACCCAGTCGTCGATGTTCACGTTGAGATCGTCCATGGTTCTTACCACGAAGTCGACTCCAACGAGAATGCGTTTAAAATGGCTGCAATTTTCGCGATGAGAGACGGCTTCGAGAAAGCCGGCCCGATTCTCCTTGAACCTGTAATGGCAGTGGAAGTAACCACGCCAGAAGAGTACCAAGGTGACATTATGGGTGATCTTAATCGCCGCCGCGGGCAGATTCAGGAAATCGAGAGCAAAGCAATGTTCGCCGTTCTCCGTGCGTTTGTGCCGCTAAAAGAAATGTTCGGCTATTCCACAGCCGTTCGCACCCTGTCCAGTGGGCGTGCCTCCTATTCCATGGAGCCATCCCAGTTTGAGCAGGTTCCACAGCTCATCGTCGATGAGATCATCTCAGAATACTATTAACCCACTTCTGGTAAACAAAAACTAATCTTTGCCATGTCCAAGACCAAAATCAGAATCCGCCTACGCGCCTATGACCACCGCGCTATCGACAAATCCGCTCAGGAGATCGTTGAGACTGCCAAGCGTACAGGTGCCAAAGTTGCCGGTCCTATTCCGCTTCCTACTCGTATCGAGAAGTTCAGCGTGAACCGTTCCGTAAACCAAAACAAAAAGTCTGCTGAGCAGTTTGAGATCCGCACACATAAGCGCATGCTCGACATCGTAGACCCAACCGCACGCACCGTTGATGAGCTGAAGAAGCTCAATCTCCCAGCTGGTGTAGACATCGCTATCCGTATCTGAATTTTAAACCATCTACGCACATGTCTTTAGGACTATTAGGAAAAAAAATCGGTATGACTCGCGTTTTCGACCAGGAAGCTGGTTCGAGTATTCCTGTGACTGTTGTTGAAGTTGCAGGTAACGAGTTTCTTCAAGTTAAGACCCAGGAGACTGATGGGTACTCTGCTGTTCAAGTCGGTTTCGACGATCAGAAAGAGCAACGCCTCAACCTGCCTGACCGTGGTCGTTTCGCCAAAGCATCTGTTGCACCTAAGAAGCACGTGAAGGAATTCCGCTTCGAGAGTGATGCAGACCTGCCAAACACAGAAGAAGCACACCCAGGTGCTGCGCTGTTCCAAGACGGCCAGTATGTTGATGTCTCAGGCATCTCCAAGGGTAAAGGTTTCCAAGGTGTTGTTAAGCGTTACAACTTCAGCGGTCAGCCTGACTCACACGGTCACATGATGCACCGTCGCCCAGGTGGTGTTGGTGCTGGTACATGGCCAGGTCGTATCTGGAAAAACAAGAAGATGCCAGGTCGCCACGGTGTGTACAGCCGCACTGTTCAGAACCTCAAAATCGTTCAGGTTCGCCCTGAAGATGGTGTTGTTCTCGTATCTGGTGCCGTACCAGGCCGTAAGGGACAATACGTTGTCATTCGCCCAGCCGTGAAGAAGGCTGCTCCAGCAGCTAAGTAATCCATTAATTATCCAAGAAAATGGCTAATACATTCTCAATCGAAGCTGCTAAGGCAGCAAACATCCAAGTGATCGAAGGTCACAAGGGCGATCAGGCGGTACACGACCTGATCGTAGCCTACCGCGCAAACCGCCGTAGCGGTACTGCAAACACCAAAACACGTGGTGAGGTATCTGGCTCAAACAAGAAACTTTGGCGCCAGAAAGGTACTGGCCGTGCACGTGCAGGTTCTGTGAAGAACCCAGTATGGCGTGGTGGTGGTACTATCTTTGGCCCTAAGCCTCGCAGCTATGCTAAGCGCGTGCCTAAGCAAATCCGCAAGCTGGCTCTCCGTAAGGTGCTCGGCGAAATCATCGGTGCAGACAAAGCAGTTTCTGTAGCAGATTTCTCAGTAGCAGACGGCAAAACCAAATCATTCGTAGCAGCAATCAAAGCACTTACAGACGCCAAGAAGGTGATCGTAGTTGCTGAGAGCTTCGACGAGCAAACATACCTTGCTGGACGTAACGTTCAGAGTGTTCTGCTCATGACAGCTGCTGAAGTTAACATCGAGCAACTTCTGCACGCAAATGCAGTGATTCTCGTTGAATCATCATTCGAAACTCTTGCTAAGCGTACTGCCTAAGCGAACAGAAAGGAAATAACATGAAAGATCTTTATCAGGTTATCGACACCGTACGTATTACTGAAAAGGCTACCCTGCTTCAGGAGCTCAACAATGAATACGTATTCCAAGTAGACTGCAACGCCAACAAGCTTGAAATCAAGCGCGCTATCGAAGAGCTCTTCGGTAAGAAAGTTGAAAGCGTACGCACTTGCAACTATGCAGGTAAGAAGAAGCGCAATCGTCGCGCTGACGCTGGTCGTACCGCCAACTGGAAGAAAGCAATCGTACGCCTTAAGGAGGGCGAGTCAATCGACCTCATCTAATTACCCGGGCTGGTCCGCCAGCCCAAATTTAACCCAATTTCATCTACGCAAGTAAGGCCGCAAGGTCACGCTGCAAAACGATAAATTCGAACAGAATAGCGAGCTATGCCTTTGAAACATTTTAAGCCAGTGACTCCATCAAACCGCTACAAGGTTTGGAACACATTTGAGGAGATCACCAAATCAACACCAGAGAAGAGCCTCACCGCTCCTCTTAAAAAATCAGGTGGCCGTAACAACCAAGGCCGCATCACTTGTCGCCACAAAGGTGGTGGTCACAAGCGCAAGTACCGTCTGGTAGACTTCAAACGTCGTAAGCACGACATCGAAGCTACAGTCGTTGCTATTGAGTACGATCCAAACCGTACATGTCGCATTGCCCTTATTGAGTACGCAGACGGCGTTAAGAGCTACATCCTCGCCCCAGTTGGCTTGGTAGTAGGTGCTACAGTTAAGTCTGGCGAGAGCGTTGAGCCTAAGCCAGGTAATGCAACTCAGCTTAAGAACGTACCTCTGGGTACAGCGATCCACAACATCGAACTCGTGCCAGGCATGGGTGGTAAAGTGGCTCGTTCAGCTGGTCAGCAAGCGATCCTTTCCAACCGTGAAGAAGACGGTACTGCACTCGTGAAGATGCCTTCTGGCGAAATTCGCAAGTTCAACGGAAACTGCTACTGCACCATCGGTCAGGTTGGTAACCGCGATCACATGAACGTCGTTTCTGCTAAAGCAGGTCGTTCACGTTGGCTCGGCATCCGCCCAACTGTACGTGGTATGTGTATGAACCCAGTCGATCACCCGAACGGTGGTGGTGAAGGTAAATCCAAGTCAGGTGGTGGTCGCCAGCACCTTAAGTCACCTTGGGGACACACTAAAGGTCAGAAAACTCGTAAGAAGTTCAAGGCCAGCAGCAAGGTTATCGTTCAGGGACGCAAGAAGTAGTCCACTAACTCTAAACTAGAAATATATAGATTATGTCTCGCTCACTGAAAAAAGGCGCATTCGTCGACCAAAAGCTTTTGATCAAAATTGACAAAGCTGAAGCAGCCGGCAACCGCAAGCCAATCAAAACATGGAGCCGCAAGTCCATGATCACACCAGACTTCGTTGGTCACACCTTCGACGTTCACAATGGCAAAGGATTTGTTCCTGTATTTGTCAACGAGAACATGGTGGGTCACAAACTGGGTGAATTTGCCCCGACTCGCATCTTCAAGGCACACGGCGGTATCGGTAAACGATAAGCCGTAGCTAAGAGTAAGCTACTTTATGAACTGCGCGATGCATGGTATCTTGGCAGTCATCATTACACTCGTTGTGATGATTTCCACACCGTGTATCGCGCAATCATCAGCTCACTCGAAAAAAAATCAAGAATTGCTCAAGCTGCAACAACAAGTTGCCCAGCTGGAGCGCCGAAACCACCTCCTCGCCGAATCATTAGCAAGTGCTAATAAAGAAAGTGAGGAATCTCAGAAACAACTCTCAGATATCAAGCTGATGCTTGAGGCGCTGGGGATCAATGCTTTAGACGGAGGGTCTGATCGCCTTCTCGATGCAGTAAAGAACCAAAACGCCTTACAAAAGCAGCTATCTGAGGTCACCGCAGCCGCTGAGGAGCTCCGCACCGCAGTACTGCAATACACTAAAAAAGCCGTCACCGCAGACCCCGACGATAGAGTTCGATTGGAATCTGTAATCAGAGGGCTTGACGCCGCGCTCGAAATAAGGCAAAAGCCGCGCCCCAAGTTCGCACCGGGTAATTTGCAGCAATCAACAGTCATCAGTATCGACTCTGAAACTGGTTTGTTGGTTCTCAATGCCGGAAGTGAAAGGGGATTTCGAATTGGCATGCTTGTAGAAATCAGGCGGGCTAATCGAAAACTAGGCGAGGCGATCGTCACAGAAGTCAGAAGAGACATTTGTGGCGCATTACCGACAAATATCGAAAACTCACAAGACACGATCCGGCAGGGCGACCATGCATCTGTCATCACCGTCCAACGCTAAATCAACAACATCCAATTCTACTCCGATGGAAGTAAATGCTACACATAAATACGCTCGCATCTCGCCACTCAAAGCCCGCGATGTTGCACGCGCTATTCAGGGAATGCCAGTTTCTGCCGCAATCGAGACTTTGACTTATACTCCTCGTAAGGCAGCGATTCTAATCAACAAAACTCTCAAGAGCGCTGTTGCAAACGCAGAAAACAACTTCGAGCTCTTCGCTGACGATCTCGTTGTTAAAGAAGCAGTAATTGGTGACGGACCAATTCTTAAGCGCTTCAAGCCACGTGCTCGTGGTAGCGCAGGCGCTATCCGTAAGCGTAGCTGTCATATCCGCATCGTCCTTACCGACGAAGTTGAGATTGCAGAGCCAAAGAAGAAGTCATCAAAACCTAAGAAGCGCAACGCAGCAGCTAGCGCCGAGTAAATTATTTAAAAATCAGATATCATGGGCCGTAAAGTCAATCCGATCTCATTCCGCCTCGCCGTTAATAAAAACTGGCGCTCCAAGTGGTACGCCACTGGCAAGGATTACACTACTAAGCTGCACGAAGATCTTAAGATTCGTGGGTACATCAAGGGACGCATGCAAGCTGCTGCTGTTTCTAAGGTGGTCATCGAGCGCGCATGGAACAGCGTTCGCGTAACTCTTCACACTTCTCGTCCAGGCCTCGTTATCGGTCGTAAAGGATCCGAAATCGAGAAAATGACTGCTGACATCGCTAAGTTCTGCAGCGAGAGCCAAGTCAAAATCGACATCGTTGAAATCCGCAAGCCTGAGCTTGATGCACAGCTCGTCGCTGAGCAGGTGGCTATTCAACTTGAGCGTCGTGTTGCTTTCCGCCGCGCGATGAAGCGTTCAATGCAGACTGCAATGGACTTCGGTGCTGATGGCATCCGTCTTCGCTGTGCAGGCCGCCTCGGTGGTGCTGACATCGCACGTGCTGAGTGGTATGCACTCGGTAAAGTGCCTCTTCAGACACTTCGTGCTCCAATCGAGTATGGATTTGCTGAAGCCAACACTGTTTACGGAATCATCGGTATTAAGTGCTGGATCAATAAGAAGGAAGAAGCACCAAGACCACAAGGTGGTCGCGGTGGAGACCGTCCACGCCGCCAGCGTCGTGACAACAATCGTCGTCAGGGTTAATTAGCCCACAGGAATAACAATCATTTACTAGGAGGATAATATTATGCCATTGATGCCAAAAAGAGTTAAGTTCCGCAAGACCCAGCGCGGTAGCCGTGCAGGTAATGCACAGCGCGGAACAGAGGTTAGCTTCGGTGATTTCGGTCTGCAGAGCCTCGGCCGCGGATGGATCACTAACCGCCAAATTGAAGCTTGCCGTATCTCAGTTAACCGTTACCTCAAGCGTAAAGGTAAAGTTTGGATCCGCATTTTCCCACACAAGTCAATCACCGGTCGTCCACCAGAAACTCGTATGGGTAAAGGTAAGGGTGCTGTTGAAGCTTGGGTGGCTGTGGTTCGCCCTGGTACCATGCTTTTCGAAATCGCAGGTGTACCTGAGTCAGATGCCCGTGAGGCGCTTCGCCTTGCTTCTAATAAGCTCGGTATCCGCACTCGCTTCATCGTACGTAACTCACATGCTTAATCCAGTAGCATAGAGTTAAACAATATAATTACAGGAGAAAGCAATGTCCCAAGTTAAGTTTAAAGAAATCGCTGAGCTCACCGATAAGGAGCTCAACAATCGCCTTCGCGATCTGAAACAAGAAGCTCTCAACCTGCGCTTGCAGCAGGCTACTGGCCAGCTTGAAAATACCGCTCGTCGCCGTTCAGTGCGCCGCGAGATCGCCCGTGTGCAAACTGCTATTAGCCAGAAGAGCAACGGATAATCGTTAACGTTACACCAAGATAAAATTTACTATGAGTAACAAAGAAGAAGCCGGTCTGCGTAAGTCCCGTGTTGGAGTTGTGGTTTCCACATCCATGGACAAGACCGCAGTGGTTGAGTACGTAGCACGCGTGCCACACCCTCGTTTCAAGAAGATCATTAAGCGTTCTAAGAAATTCTACGCTCACGACGAAGCTGGTGAAGCTGCAGTGGGTGATAAAGTTCGCATTACTGAAACTCGTCCAATCTCCAAGCTTAAGCGCTGGAAGATTGCTGAAGTACTTTCACACTAACATCTTACCTACTATCTCGTTATGCTCCAAATGGAATCAAGTGTCCAGATTGCGGACAACACAGGTGCCCGTTCAGCCAAGATGATTGGTGTGATCGGCAAGCGTACCAAGCAAGCTCACGTGGGTGACATCATCACAGCTCACGTTCGTGAAGCTACTCCTACTGCTAGCATTAAAAAGGGAACTGTTGTGAAATGCGTAGTCGTTCGCACTGCAGCTCCTATCCGTCGCCCAGACGGTTCCGTGCTTCGCTTTGATAGCAACGCTGTTGTTGTCATCGATAAAGACGGTAACCCAAAAGGCACTCGTATCTTCGGACCAGTTGCTCGTGAACTCCGCGAGAAGCAGTTCATGAAGATCGTTTCTCTCGCACCAGAGGTTATCTAATTTCAGATAACAAACTCACAACCGAGCCAAACAACATGAGCCGTATTAAAACACACGTCAACGTTGGTGACACAGTAGAAGTTATTGCTGGTGGAGCCAAGGGCGCTAAAGGCCAGGTGACAAGCATCAATGCCGTTAAAGGTACATGCGTTGTAGCTGGAGCCCGCGTTATCAAGAAGACTCTGAAGAAGTCAGAGCAAAATCCAGAAGGCGGAATCGCTGAGGTAGATGGACCAGTTCATCTCTCCAACGTGAAAAAAGCCTAAATAAAAGTCTCGCCAAGAAGCCGGATGTGCATTAGTGCATCCGGCCCGTTGGCATCTCAACGAAGCGCTTAAGCCGCTAAATCCGAGCTGACCCGCAATATGACACCTACATTACAAACCTACTACAAGGATAAGGTTGTACCTGCTCTCACTGAAGAGCTAGGTTGCAGCAACCCGCATCAGGTTCCAACTCTCGACAAGATTGTTGTAACTACTCACATTGGCAAACACAACGACCGCAAGCAAGCTGTCGAAGATGCTGTCGCAGAGATCTCAAAGATCACTGGTCAGAAGCCAAGTATCTCCTACGCTCGTAAGAGTGTTGCTAACTTCAAAGTTCGCGCAGGTGAAGCCGTTGGCGCACGCGTGACTCTTCGTGGCAACCACATGTGGGAATTCCTCGATCGTTTCATCAACGTCACTGCTCCAAATATTCGCGATTTCCGCGGTATTACACCAAAGAGCTTTGATGGCCGTGGCAACTATGCCCTTGGTATCAACGATCAATCAATCTTCCCTGAGATCGAGCTTGACCAAATCAAGCGCCAGCTCGGATTCGACCTGATTTTTGTGACATCAGCTAATAACGATGACGCAGGTCGTGCACTTCTCAAAGCTCTGGGAATGCCATTCCGTGAAATCAAGAAAGCCGGCGAAGAAGCTGCCGTTTAATATTAACCACTATCTATAGAAACCAATTATTATGGCAGTTCTTAGTGACCCAATTTCAGACTTCCTTACCCGCTTCAAAAACGCATCGCGTGCCGGTAACGAGTCATTCTCAGCTCCTCACTCAAATGTGAAAGAGCACATCGCTGAAATCCTTAAAAACGAAGGCTACATCTGGAACTTTGAAGTTAAAGGTGAAGGCGTCAGCAAAGTCCTCGAGTGCAAAGTTAAGTACTCAGACGAAGGTAAGCCAGTTCTTACAGACCTTAAGCGCATTTCTAAGCCAGGTCTTCGTCAATACGTTGGTGCGGGTGAAATTCCGCGTGTCCTTAATGGCTTAGGTATCACCATCCTGTCTACATCTAAGGGTGTACTTTCAGGTGGTCAGGCTAAGAAGCAAAACCTTGGTGGTGAAATCATCGCTAAAGTTTGGTAATCAATTCATAGGAGGAACATATAATGTCACGTATTGGAAATAAATCCATCTCACTTCCAGAGAAAGTATCTGTTAAGGTAGACGACGCAGGTAACGTTTCTGTTGACGGACCTAAAGGTAAGCTTTCTTACACACTTCCTGAGTGCATTTCACTCAAGGTTGAAGGTAACGAAGTTATCCTCGAGCGTCCTAGCGACCACCGCGTACACAAGGCACTTCACGGCACCGCCCGTAGCCTTGTAAGCAACATGGTTGAAGGTGTATCTAAAGGCTTTGTTAAAGAGCTTGAAATCATCGGTGTTGGTTTTCGTGCTGCTGTTAAAGGCAAAGCACTTGACCTCAGCCTTGGTAAGTCACACCCAATTCTTCACCCAATTCCAGAGGGTATCACTGTATCTGTCGATAAGAACACCAACGTTAAAGTTGAAGGTATCGACAAGCAGCTTGTAGGCCAAATGGCCGCGGAAATCCGTGGTTACTACCCACCTGAGCCATATAAAGGTAAGGGTGTGCGTTACGTTGGTGAGTACGTACGTCGTAAGGCAGGTAAGAGCGTTAAGTAATCACTGAAATTATAAAATATTTAAAATTATGAGCACTCTCAACCGTAAATCAGCTCGTCAGAAAATTCACCGTCGCATTCGTAAGAAGCTATCCGGTACTGCTGAGCGTCCACGTCTTGCTGTTAATTACTCAAACCAGCACGTTTACACTCAGCTCATCGACGATGAAGCTGGTGTGACTCTGGCAGCAGCCAACAGCCTCGACAAATCAATCGAGAAAGCCGCTTCAAACTGTGAAGTAGCTGCAAAAGTAGGTTCTCTTATCGCTGAACGCGCTAAAGAGAAGAATATCGAACAGGTAGTTTTTGACCGCGGTGGTCACCTCTATCACGGAAAAATCAAAGCACTTGCTGATGCCGCACGCGAAGCTGGTCTTCAATTCTAATTCTTAATATCATGGCTGATAACGAAACAAATAAGACAGCTCCTGCAGGCGCAGCTAAGCCTCAAGACTCAAATGATCGCCGTGGCCCAGGTAACGGCCCAGGTCGTGGTGGCCCAGGTGGTCCAGGCCGTGGCGGTCCAGGTGGCCCTGGTGGCCCAGGCCGTGGTGGTCCACAAGGCCGCGGTGGCCGTGGTCCTCGTCCTCCTCGTCAAGCGCCTCCAAAGCCAATGACAGAAGACGGTAAGGAACTTACCGAAAAAGTGGTTTTCATTAACCGCTGTGCTAAAGTCGTAAAAGGTGGACGTCGCTTCAGCTTCTCCGCACTGATGGTCTCTGGTACTAAAGAAGGCCGCGTTGGTGTTGGATTTGGTAAAGCAAACGAAGTTGCTGACTGTATCCGCAAGTCAAGTGAAGATGCGAAGCGTCAGCTTCAGCGTGTTGAAATCGTCAACGGCACTATCCCACACGAAGTTCAGGCTGAGTACGGTGGTGGTGTAGTTCTTCTCAAGCCTGCATCTCCAGGTACCGGTATTATTGCTGGTGGTGGTGTGCGTGCTGTTTGTGAAGCAGTTGGTATCACTGACGTGCTGGGTAAGAGCCTCGGCTCAAACAACCACGCTAACGTAGTGAAAGCTACTCTCAAGGCACTCGGTTCTCTGCGTACTGCAGACCAAGTTCTTGGTGGTCGTGGCAAGAAGAAGAAAGAGAAGTCCATCTAATCGGACTCATAACCTAGCTAAAAATTACTATTATGAATCTACATAATCTTCAACCACGTCCTGGTGCTAAGCACAGAATTAAGATCCTTGGTCGCGGTGAAAGCTCCGGTCTTGGTAAGACTTCTGGCCGTGGTCATAAAGGTCAGAAATCACGTTCTGGTGGTGGTGTTCGTCCAGGTTTCGAAGGTGGTCAGATGCCTCTGCATCGTCGTCTTCCTAAGCGCGGATTCAACAACACACGTTTCCAGGATACGATCGTAATCGTCAACGTAGGCGACCTCGAGACTCGTTTTGAAGACGGTGCTACCGTCAACGAAGAAACACTTCGTGCAGCGAACCTCATCAAAGGTAGCTTCGATGCCATCAAGGTTCTCGGAACTGGCGAGCTCAGCAAAAAGCTCACTGTTTCAGTAGACGCACTCAGTGCTTCTGCTAAAGAGAAAATTGAAAAGGCTGGCGGCACAATCGCCTAATTTACTAGTGAGAGCCGAGCAATCGGCTCTCACTTTTTACTTTTTATTAAGTTAAAGATCATCTCTTTCAGTGACTTAGCTGAAAAATTTGCGATTACAAAGAGGAAGCGCTTGATCGCTTCCTCTTGTTGCGTATAAAGACCCCCGCAATTTTCTCTTTTGGCCTCTGGTAGGCCATTAATCTACTACAAACAAAAATCACACTATGATTTCCGCATTTGCGAGTACTTGGAAAGTACCTGAACTGCGCGAGCGTATTCTTTTCACGCTGGCGATGATCGTTCTTGTTCGCCTTGGCGTTCATGTCACCTTGCCGGGTGTTGACTCTTCAGTCATTGATGAATTCCTCAAGCAGAAGCAGGCTATGGGTGGCGATGATAGCGGCAGCGCTAGCATCGGTACAATGCTCACTATCTTTTCAGGTGGTGGTCTCACTCAGATGGGCGTTTTCGCTCTGGGCATTATGCCATACATCTCAGCATCGATTATGATGCAGCTGATGACGGCTGTTGTCCCTAAACTTGCCAAGCTATCACGTGAAGACGGCGGACGTCAGAAAATCACGCAATATACTCGCTTTGCTACAATCGTCATCGCTTTGGTACAAGGTTACCTGCTGGCGATCAGCTTGAACAACCCAGGTAACATTCCGGGACTTCAAGGCATCGAGCAAGTAGCCGCTACACATGGCGAACTTGTGCCGAACTACGGCTGGGTATTCATCTTCACTACAGTGGTGACTATTGTCACAGGTACACTCTTGCTAATGTGGCTGGGTGACCAGATCACTGAACGTGGACTTGGTAATGGTATTTCCATCATCATCTCAGTAAACATCATCTCTGCTCTTCCTGGTGCTCTTGGTATCGCATGGCAGACACTCGTAGTGGGTGACGCTGGTGCTCCAGCTGCAGCCTTCCTGGTATTCTTGGTAGCTTTCCTCATCGGTGTTATCGCCGCGGTTATTGCCATCACTCAGGCCCAGCGCCGCATCGCCATCAAATACGCCAAGCGTGTTGTTGGCCGCAAACAGTACGGATCTGACCAAGTTCAGTACCTACCGCTAAAAGTGAACTACGCAGGTGTGATGCCAATCATCTTCGCCACAGCGATTCTTTCACTGCCACCATTCCTTTTCTCTCAGCTGCACAACCTTGAAATGTTCAAGGATTGGGACTGGCTGATCAAATCACAAGAGCTGTTCCGTCAGGACAACGTTTGGTTCTACGTTATCTCAGGTGTGATGATCTTCTTCTTCTCATACTTCTGGGTGGCCACTATGTTCCAGCCAAGTGAGATTTCTGAAAACCTCAAGCGTAGCGGTGGCTATGTGCCAGGTGTGCGTCCAGGTAAGCCAACTGCTGACTTCCTCGACTTCACTATGACTCGCCTCACATTCGCGGGTTCTATCTTCCTGTCTATCATCTTTGTCCTTCCTTGGTTTGTTTCTCTCATGCCATTGATCTTCATGAGCAAGAAACTCGACCTTATGGTCACCAGTTTCTTCGGTGGTACATCACTGCTCATCCTTGTGGGTGTATTGCTCGACATGATGCGTCAGGTGGAAACTCACCTCTTGCAGCGTAACTACGACGGCTTCCTCAGAAAAGGTAAGCTCAAAGGTCGCTACGACAAACTTCAGCAAAATGGTGCTACAGCGAGCAGCAATGTGACGCTCTACCTCATTATTTTCATGGCAGTTATCCTCGTGCTCGGTGCAGCATCTTGGTTCGCTAACTAATTGAAAATTGCTTCTCAATTTCTAGCCTCACGCGATCCAATCGTGTGAGGCTTTTTTTTGTTTCTAGCTAGCAGCTGCTAGCGTGTTAAATTCTACCAACTCATCCATCATGACAGTTACACTCGATCAACTTTTCAGCGAAATACTCATGGCGCGCGAGCGTGTTTACGCCGTTGGCCAACCGACGCCTCTGCAGCGCTTACCCGCATTCAATGATGATTTTGAGATTTGGGTGAAACGCGAAGATCTTGGCCCAATCAAAGCCTACAAATGGCGTGGTGCCTACAATGCCATGGCGGCACTTACTGATGCGCAACGCGCCAGTGGTATCGTCGCCGCGTCAGCTGGCAACCACGCACAAGGAGTCGCCCTAGCTGCTAAGTCACTCGGCTGTAAGGCAACGATATTCATGCCGCGCTCAACGCCTGAGGTGAAGCAAAGTGAAGTGCTGCGTCACGGTGGTGAGATGGTAGAAATCCAGCTAGTGGGTGATACCTACGACGACGCTGGCCTCGCCGCGCTAGCTTACTGTGATGAGCACCAAGCTACCTACATTCACCCGTATAATGATCCAGCTACCATGGGTGGCCAAGGCACCCTAGCTGATGAGATTGTCATGAGCGGCCAGGGCGCGTTTGATAGAGTTTACCTAGCCGTTGGTGGTGGTGGGCTCGCATCCTCAGTCGCTTGCTGGCTGAAAAAATTCTGGCCACAGGTGAAAGTCATCGGTGTTGAAGGTGTTGACCAAGCATCCATGAAATCCGCCATCGCCGCTGGCCAGCCAGTTGCCTTAGATTACGTCGATGTTTTCTGCGATGGCACCGCGGTGCGAAAGGTGGGAAGCAATACCCATCAAATGTGTTCTCAGCTGCTTGATGATATTGTCACCGTAACCAACGACGAAGTCTGCCATGCCATCCGCATGATGTGGGAAAATCTCAGAGTCATCCCAGAGCCGAGTGGGGCAATGGGACTCGCAGGTATCCTGCAAGATCGCGCGGCGGGTCACATTCAAGCCGGCGAGCGTGTGCTCACCGTCATCTGTGGAGCTAACATGGATTTTGCCCAGCTGAGCATGATCGCGCGTAAGGCGGGCATTGGTTCGCGCAAGCGTCGCTTCATGCGTGTACATATTCCTGAAGGTCGCGGAACTTTAGTCAATTTCCTAGCTAGCTTACCAGAGGGTATCAGCATTGTTGATGTGCAATACGGTCGCGTTGCAGGTGATATGCAATTTCCAGTTCTAGGTCTGATAGGTAGCGAAGATCAATATCATCAGCTAGACCAGCACCTATCAGCCAATGGCATTACCTCACAAGATGTCTCGCTAGCTGAAGATGTGGGATACCGCATCATCAACTACAGCCCGGAATTGTTTGAGCGTGTCTTATTTGTGAATATCGAATTTCCCGAGCGCGCTGGCGCATTTCTTGAGTTTATGAGCAAAGTTAGCCAGCTGGCTAGTTTGTGTTATTTCAACTACGCCTATTCAGGTGAACGCGTTGGTCGCGCTCTAGTGGGCATGGAGTTCGCTAGTGATGCTGACAGAGCGAGTTGTGAACATTTGCTCAGCCAGCTAGAAGGTGAGTCTATCCGTTCAGCTAGAGCCGTCAGTGATGAGACATTTTACCGTCTCACCGGACGCAATGTATGACGGCGTGTACTTTACGCTTGCATGAACGGGTGTTGGTTTGTCATCCTTAGGCAGTTAAATTCAAATAATATGGGAAAACCACATAGAACTGCCACTAAGCGTCGTCGTCGTAAGCAATACATCAAACGGAAAAAGCAACTAACCAACGCTCTGATCGGAGCGAAAAAGATCTCCACATCTAAGGCTGATGCTCCTGTGAAAGAGGACGCTCCAGCCAAAGCTGAACCACCAAAAAAAGCGCCAGCTAAAAAGGCTGCCAAGAAAACAGCTAAAAAAGCTGCCGCTAAAAAGACAGCCAAAAAAGCCGCTAAGAAAGCGACTAAAAAGGTAGCCAAGAAAGCCGCTAAAAAATCTACCGAAACTAAGGAAGACTAGTCTGCTCAGATAAATCTGGTAGTTAGTAAAAAATCACCCAGCCCCGCTCGTTCATTCGAGCGGGGCTTTTTATTTTACGAGTATAGGCTCCAGCTGGGTGTTGGAAATTATCCTTAGCCAACGGTTGCCAGCTGACTGGTTTTACGCCAGCTTATCCGCATGCAGCGGGTAATTATCGTCGATGGGCACAGTGTCATATTTGCGTCAGATGAGCTGCGTACATTACATGATCGTGATCAACCAGCTGCGCGCCAGCAGCTCATCGACGACCTCAATCATTACCAAGACATCACCGGTGCCAACGTCGTCTTAGTCTACGATGGTAAACAAACCAAACGTGGCCAAGCTGGCGGCACCAATAGCGAGATCTTGGTGCTCTATTCTAAAAATGGCCAAACCGCTGATTCTGTTATCGAGCGAATTGTCGCTCAGAAAGCCGCCAAATTCGACATCACCGTGGCCAGCAATGATAGAATGGAACTCGATACCGTAGCTGCCTTCGGTGGCCACTGCATGAGCGCCAGATCATTGCTAGAAGACATCGACCGCCAACTAGGCAACTTCCGCCGCGAGTGGGGGATTTAGCATTGCGTTTCTAACTTCCGAGCTCTTTTTCGTTAGCCTAGTTAGTATTCTGGCTGACTACTCTGCGTGGGTAGGGATTAGTTAGCTAGTTAGACCTGCTGCAAGCGAGCTGTTTTGAATGGCTAAGTGATACCTATTTGTAACGCCATTTTCCAGCCAGATCTGTAAGATGAATTTGAGGCATTTCCAGCATGAATGACTGTCATGCATGGTTTGGCCCGCTGGCATGCCGCCTGCTCAGCATGGGTTAGCGTGTGAGCTTTTTGTCAAAAAGTATTACTCGCGCCTAATCAAAATTAACATGCTGAGCAGATGAAAAAGATCAAGACAATGGTAATGGGCATAGCCGCAGTGGCTATGACGACAACTTTGCACGCTGAACCCCTCAAAGTAGGCTACAGTGATTGGCCAGGCTGGGTGGCTTGGGAAATTGGTGTTCAAAAAGGCTGGTTCAAAGAAGCGGGTGTTGAGGTGGATTTTGTATGGATGGATTACGTCGCCTCAATGGAAGCTTATGGTGCTGGGCAGTTAGATGCGGTGTGCATGACTAACGGCGACGCCCTAGTGACAGGAGCAACCGCTAAACCATCCGTGGCTATTGTTCTTAATGATTATTCTAACGGTAACGATATTCTGGTTGGAACTAAAGACATCAAAGACGTTAAGGACTTGAAGGGGAAAAAAGTTGCTCTTGAAGAGGGCTTTGTCCCACATCTGCTCACCCTAAAGGCCCTCGAGGCGCATGGCATGAGCGAGTCTGATATCGAGATTGTTAATACTCCAACAGATGAAACTCCTCAGGTATTGAAGAGCGGAAAAGTAGCTGCTATCTGTGCTTGGCAGCCTAACTCAGGAACAGCGCTAAAGGAAGTAGCTGGTTCTAAAGTGCTGTTTTCCTCAGCCAACGCACCAGGCATCATTTATGATGGCCTGTTTGTCAGCCCTGAAAGTTTGCAAAAGAACAGAGCTGAGTGGCTAAAAGTCGTCAAGGTTTGGTATCAGATCGTCGAATACCTTAAAGATGAAGAGAACCACGAAGAATCATTAGATATCTTAGCTCAGCGTGTCGGCATGAAACCTGATGCTTATGAACCGCTTCTCGATGGTACATTCATCCTCTCGCTCGAGCAGGCGCTAGCTGCCTATCAGCCTGGCGAAGGGCTATCTTCTGTTTACGGATCTAGCAAAATATCTGATGACTTCAACGTGAAGTATAAGGTTTATGAGTCAGCTCAAGATATCAGTAAATATTTCGACGCCAGCCTAACTGCGGAGTTAGCCAAGTAGGCAGTCATTATAGTCACATTAGCTCATAAGATGATGAGGAATTGGTTTAAAGTAGCTGCACCGCTCGGCGATATGAGTGCTCGCGTCCTTGTGATGTGTTCATTTTTGATTCCTCTCGTCTTATGGTGCGTGGTCTCTTATGCCCCGTTTTTATGGGAGCGTGATTATAGACTAACAATTGTATCGGCACCATCAGATACGCAGGCCTTTCCGGCCACTTATCTAGCTGGCGATGTTGTTTCTGATGATTATTTTCACGATTATCAGCAAGCGATTAGAGACGATAACGCTGCTCTAGCGGAAATGCGTGAAAGTTCGGCTAAGGACTTCGGCATGAGTGAACGCAGTGCGCGTAGTTATAACAAAAAGATTCTTCGCTCATTTGTCCCTGTTGCCGAAGAAAATGGCTGGTTCAATGTTCGCATTAAAGATCAGCTGAGCTCTAAAGATTACTACCGCGAAATGTATGCGACAATGTTTCGCTTATGGGGGCAGCTGGACAGCGGAGAGTTGCAAGTTGCTGACGGGACGCTCAGTGACGAAAACCTCCAGTTGATCAAAACCAACTATCAGCTACTCAATCAAGTGGCAGATAACTACGACGCCAACAAGTTTCTATCTGAGCCCATGTTTCAGCTGGTTCCTCAGGGTAGATTGAAAGTTGCTAGACCAGTTTACATCCCTGCTCCAGATGAGGTTTTTAACAGCGCATGGGCTGATTTTACAAACCAATCTGAACTCGGGGATCTACAAGTTGCTAGCCGTTATCGTTCATCTATTTCGGTGGTCTTTTCAGGATTTCTACTGGCGGCACTCATTGGCGTACCTATCGCTTTGCTAGCTGGAACATTCACTTTTTTATCCAAGCTGATAGAACCATTTGTCGATTTCTTCCGCTACATGCCCGCACCGGCATTCAGTACCGTGCTCATTGCAGTGTTTGGTCTCGCGCAGGCGCCTAAGGTTGCCTTGGTTGTTATAGGCACACTTCCGCATCTGATCCTCATGGTGGCGAACACAACTAGGACAGTAGACCGTTCGCTGTTGGACGCCGCCCAAACTCTGGGAGCGAGCAGGCTTCAGGTGATTAAGGATGTCGTGATTCCAGCTATTCTACCAAGCTTGTATAACGATCTTCGGATTCTGTTGGGCTGGGCGTGGACATGGTTAGTCATTGCGGAGCTTATCGGCATGAAAAGTGGACTCACGGAAATTATTGATACTCAGGGCCGTCGTTTCCAGTTCGACCACGTTTATCCAATTATTTTCCTTATTGGCCTGACTGGTTTCTTTGTCGATCAAATCCTATCAGGTGTAAGGGTGGTTTTCTTCCCATGGATTGTGGATGAAAAATCCGGCCCGATTGCACAAATTGTGCGGCTACCTGCTAGGTTTGTAGCGTGGCTGACTGAGGGGCGTCTTGAACCTGAAATTAATACCAAAGCTATCTAATTATGAATACGTCCTCAGGAATACATCTTCCTAGTTACACAGAGCAAAGCGAGCTGGTGAAGAACCGCTTTGATCAGCTCAAGCAGCGACCAAAAGTGCTAGAAGTCAAATCGGCCAGCCGGGTTTTCTCAACGCCTAAAGGTGACGTGCACGCACTCGATAACATTAGCTTTAATGTTCATCGTCGCGAATTTATCAGCGTAATTGGACAGTCGGGTTGTGGTAAGTCGACATTGATCCGCATATTGGCTGGATTGGAATCGGTCACGAGTGGGCAAGTTTTGTTGGATGGTAAGCAAATTGATGGCCCAGGCCCCGACCGCGGTATGGTCTTTCAAGGATATACTTTGTTCCCTTGGCTGACGGTGAAGAAGAACGTTATGTTTGGCATGAAAATGCGTGGTGAATCAGGCACTTCGGCCGAGAGCGAGGCTATGCAGTGGCTGGATATTGTTGGACTCACTCGCTTCGCTAATGCCTATCCTCATGAATTGTCCGGAGGGATGAAACAGCGTGTAGCTATTGCCCGCGCTCTAGCAAATCAGCCAAGAATCCTTCTGATGGATGAGCCATTTGGAGCCCTAGATGCCCAGACGCGAGCTCAAATGCAGGCTTACCTGTTGGAAATCTGGAAGAATGTTGACGTCACAGTTTTGTTTATTACTCACGACCTCGATGAGGCAATTTATTTATCTGATAGGGTACTGGTTCTAGGAGCGAATCCTAGCTGTGTACAAGAGGTGATAGAAGTACCTGTGCCGCACCCAAGGGGACCTGAACAATTCATCTCTCCTGAATTCTTGTCTGTTAAGCAACGCCTGGAAGAGCTCATCTACAAACCTGCTAGTGAACAGAAGCGTGTTGTTATCCCGCGTATGACAGCGGTAGGTGATGATGTTTATTAAAATTATTTGCCATCCAGTTATTACAAAATGAAGGAAAAGTATTATTCCGAGCCTGTTATGATGACGGCTTCAACCACGGCAAGTGAGCCGATGGAACGAATTAGCCTGTCAGTTCCCCGCAGCTTGATTCGGCGCTTTGACTCGTTGATTGATCAGCGAGGCTTTGAAAGTCGTTCACAAGGGGTGAGTGAACTTCTGATGCGTGAGTTAGACCGCTACGCATGTGAAGAAGGTTCCAATATCATGACCGGGGCCATCACTTTAGTTTATGCACATTCTAAACGTGGCATCAAAAAAAGACTGGCTGATATACAATATGGTTACTTGGAAGAGGTTATTAGTTCACTCCATGTGCACCTAGAGGATGAACGAACTATGGAGGTTGTATTGGTGCAAGGCCGAGCTAACAAACTTAGAAAAATAGCAGATGATTTGATTACTACCAAAGGGGTAATGAGTGGCTCAATGACTCTTTCATCAACTCTTATGCCACCCATTCAATATCCTCAAACGAAAGAGACTAACAATTAAGAAGATGAAGCAAGAGATGATATACAGTAAGAAGTTAACAGGAGCGGGGATGTGGTCGAAAATCATCAGCCGTGGAAAGGTCCTGCGCTTAACTGATCTAGAAGGTGGCGCCAATGTTGGTATGTTATTGTACAATGCCCTGGAGAGACACGAGCGCTACAACATGCCGGACACCCTGAAGGGGCAGCAGGTTTTTTATCTAAGCAAGGGCAATTGTTTGCACTCAGATATGGGGCGCTTGTTATCTTCAGTGATTGCTGACACATGCGGCTGGCATGACACCGTTTGTGGCGCATCTAATGCTAAACTGGTAGAGTACAAGTATGGTGAGTGCAGCTATCAAAATGCAAAAAATGATTTCCATAGAAATGGGCATGATTGCTTCATGATAGAGCTAGCGAAGTGGGGACTAGGCGAGAAAGACCTAGTACCTAACTTGAATTTATTCAGTAAAGTAGTGAGCGGCGAAGATGGCGAGCTATCCTACGTGGAGGGGAACTCCGAGGCGGGGAGTTATATTGATCTGAGAATGGAAATGGATTGTCTTGTGGTGCTCAATTTGTGCCAGCATCCACTTTCTTCAGCTCCGCATTACACGGAGAAGCCCGTTCTGCTAGAGGTGTATGAGGCGGATGCCGCAGGAGGTGATGATCACTGCAGGCTCTCGCACCCAGAGAACGCTAGGGCCTTTGAAAATACAGAGGAGTATCATTTGTTAAGATTTTAGATAGTTAGAGATAGGAGACGACATGAAGACGGTAAAAAGTGATTTGATGGTGGAGGACGCTCAATACAGGCATGTGATTGGAGCGGGTGATTATTGGTGGAAGCGGGTGGCCGCTGGTCAGACGATCCGCATTGTTGACCTAGAGGGAAACCAAGCAGCGGATACTTTATTTTATGTAGCTGATGATGAGGACGAGAGATATAGCGCGAGTGATACGATACAAGCGCAGGGGAAAGTCTATCTAACGACAGGGAGTAAGCTGATGTCGACGCGAGGAAACGAGATGCTAGAAATCGTGGCTGATACTTGTGGCCGTCACGATACGCTTGGCGGAGCTTGTTCGCGCGAGAGTAATACGATGCGCTATGCTCTCAATAAAGAACCGATGCACGCGTGCCGAGATAGCTTTATCCGTGGCGTGCAAGAAATGGGCAGAGGAAAGAGCGACATCACTTGTAACATTAACTTTTTCATGAATGTACCCGTGACGCCAGCTGGTGGCTTGCGTTTTGATGATGGAATTTCTGCGCCGGGTCGTTACGTCGAGTTAGTCGCTAAGATGGATGTTGAAGTACTTATTTCTAACTGTCCGCAGCTGAATAACCCATGTAATGGCTGGAATCCAACACCAGTAGAGGTGGCTATCTGGTAACCTTAATTTTGTGACTTATGTTTGCTAAAGTATTAATTGCTAACCGCGGTGAGATTGCAGCTCGGATTAGTTTGACGCTGCGCTCAATGGGCATCAAGGTAGTGGTGGTTTATTCATCTGCTGATAGAAATTCCAGATACGTGCTAGATGCCGATGAAAGCTATTTACTCGAAGGTGAAGGGGTCAAGGATACCTATCTTGATTTGGTCCAGTTAGAAAAGGTGATCACAGAGAGTAAGGCCGAGGCGGTTCATCCTGGTTATGGTTTACTTAGCGAAAATGCGGGATTTGTAGAGCTGTGCAACAAACTCGGCTGCGTGTGGTTAGGGCCCACCGTTGATACTTTAAAATCGTTTGGACTTAAGCATACGGCTAGAGAGTTAGCTGTAGCAGCTGGAGTGCCTCTGTGCCCAGGGACTGATTTGATCAATGACTTACAGCATGCGCGTGAAGAAGCCCTGCGTATAGGTTTTCCGCTGATGTTAAAGAGCACAGCAGGAGGCGGCGGTATTGGTATGCAGCTGTGCCGTTCCCTATCAGAGTTAGAGGAAGGCTTTGAGTCTGTGATTCGCTTGGCTCAGTCTAACTTTAATGACGCGGGAGTGTTTCTTGAGCGTTATGTTGAGAAAGCTCGCCACATCGAAGTGCAGGTTTTTGGTGACGGCAAAGGTAAGGTTGTTGCTCTAGGAGAGCGTGATTGCTCGGTGCAGAGGAGACATCAAAAAGTGGTTGAGGAAACACCAGCTCCGCTAATCTCTGAGCAAACACGGCAGGCCCTATTAGATAGTGCTGTTTGCCTAGCGGAGAGCGTGAGCTATCGTTCCGCTGGTACTGTAGAATTTCTCTATGATATGGCTAACGAGGAGTTTTATTTTCTCGAGGTCAATACGCGGCTACAGGTTGAGCATGGGGTTACAGAATTAGTGACCGGCGTTGATATCGTAGAGTGGATGGTTCTGCTAGGGACAGGTGGAAACCCAATCGAACATATTGATAAAGTTGAAGCGTCTGGTGCGGCCATTGAGGTACGCGTTTACGCGGAAGATCCAGCGAAAGATTTTTTACCTAGCGCGGGTTTGATCACTTACGTTAGTTTGCCGGAAGATGTTCGCTGTGATGGATGGATTGAATCTGGTTCTGAAGTTAGTTCGTTTTATGACCCATTGTTAGTTAAGATTCAGACTTTCGGAGAAGATCGTCATCAGGCATTGGATAAGATGGAGAATGCTCTGATAGAATCTAAAATTGCTGGAATCAGGACGAACCTAGCCTATCTCAAACAAATCATTTCTGACGAAGACTTTCAAGCTGGAGGAGTTCATACACATTGGTTAGATAGTTTGCAATACGATGACCGAATCATCGAAGTGCTCAAGGGGGGCACCATGACAACGGTTCAGGATTTGCCTGCGAGGTTAGGTTTTTGGAATGTTGGTGTGCCTCCATCAGGTCCAATGGACGAGTGCGCGTTTCGTTGCGCCAACCGACTTGTTGGTAATCAAGAGGGCGATGCGGCGCTGGAAATGACTATGGCTGGGCCGAGTTTGAGATTTGGCTACGATACGGTCTGCGCGATCACTGGAGCTGAAATGGATGCAACCATAGATGGTGAACCTGTGGCTAGCTGGCAGCGTATGGAGGTTAGAAAGGGGCAGGTTTTAGCGATTGGCAAGGCGGCTACTACTGGCTGCCGAGCATACTTAGCTATTGCAGGAGGGATTGATGTTCCTGATTATTTGGGCAGTAAGTCTACTTTTACCCTCGGACAATTTGGTGGCCACGGTGGCCGAGCATTAGTTAGTGGAGATGTGCTGGAGATAGCAGAGGCTACGGTTACAGAAATCGTCGCGACTGAAGAGCCAATCATCTACCAGAACGAGTGGGAAATAGCAGTATTGTACGGACCTCATGGAGCGCCAGAGTTTTTTACTGAGGCGGATATGCAGACATTTTTTGACGCAAAATGGGAGGTTCATCACAATTCAGCGAGAACTGGCGTTAGATTGATAGGGCCTAAGCCTGCATGGGCGAGAAAAGATGGAGGAGAAGCGGGATTACACCCGTCTAATATTCACGATAACGCCTATGGAATTGGGGCGATCGACTTCACGGGTGATATGCCTGTGATTTTGGGGCCTGATGGTCCTAGCTTAGGCGGGTTTGTCTGTCCGGTGACGATAATTCAAGCTGATCTATGGAAAATGGGCCAGCTGCGGCCAGGTGATAAAATCCAGTTTGTTGCAGTTAGTCTTGCCGAGGCCGAGCGCTTGAGGCTGGTGAATGATCCTGCTGAGCCGATTTCTCCAGCTGGAATGCTCAGAGAAAACCCAATTTTAGCGGACAAGTTAGTGGATGGTACACGCGCTGTAGTTAGGCGTAGTGGTGACCGCAATGTTTTGCTAGAACTGGGCGACATGGAGCTAGACCTGAGGTTGCGCTTCTTAGGGCATTTGCTATATGAGTGGCTAGAGGAAAATCCATTAGAGGGAGTAGTGGATGTGACTCCGGGCATCCGTTCATTGCAAGTGCACTACGCACCCGCTGAAGTTACCGAGGGAATCGTCGTGCAGCACCTATTAGCTGGCATGCAGTCATTGCCTGATCCTCGCCACGCTGAGGTTAGATCACGAGCTGTTCATTTACCGTTGTCTTGGGACGACCCTAGCACTCAGTTAGCCATTGATAGGTACAAGATGGTTAACCCTGACGCGCCATGGTGCCCTAGCAATATTGAGTTTATTCGCCGTATCAATGGCTTGGATTCTATCGATGATGTGAAGCGCATTGTGTATGATGCTGAGTATTTGGTGATGGGCTTGGGGGATGTTTATTTGGGTGCCCCAGTAGCGACACCCTTAGATCCGAGACACCGATTGGTAACTACAAAATACAACCCTGCAAGAACGTGGACGCCTGAGAATGCTGTGGGAATTGGTGGCGCCTACATGTGTATCTATGGCATGGAAGGACCTGGTGGCTATCAGTTTGTTGGACGTACTGTACCCGTCTGGAACAAGTATCATCAGACGGCTGTCTTCAAAGAAGATAAGCCGTGGCTGTTGAGATTTTTTGACCGAATCAAATGGTATGAGGTTGCGCACGAAGATCTTGATGAGCTGAGGCGTGACATGCTAACGGGGCAATTTGAGCCTAAGATCGAAGAGTCTACATTGAAGTTAGGTGAATACTTAGATTTCTTAAGTCGCGAGGCTGAGTCGATAGAAGAGTTTCAGCTAAGCCAGCGCAAGGCATTTGCGGACGAACGCCAGCGGTGGGATGATGCTGGACTCGATATTGTCAGCATAAAAGAGTTAGAGGTGGCCGCCGACGATATTGATGTGCCTGATGGTCATGATTTGATAGAAGCGCCTATGGCTGGCAGTGTCTGGAAAATTGAGGTCGCGCCAGAGAGCAAAGTTAGTGTCGATCAGACGGTGATCATTTTGGAAGCTATGAAAATGGAGATGAGTGTGCAGAGTGAGTACTGTGGCGAAGTAGTAAGGTTGTTAGTGAAGCCAGGGGCCTCCGTCAAAGCTGGTGATCCTCTGATGTTGGTTAGAACATGTGATACAATTTAGGCCATGAAGACAATAAGCGATTATAGGGATAGGTATCGTAAGGGGGCGCAAGTCGAAGAAGTGATCTATGAATGCTGGCAGCTAGACGTTGAAGGGGTATTCATTCACAAAGCTAGCTGGGATGAGATTCAATCTCAGATAAATAACCTGACTGATATAAATGATCAGCCGCTCTATGGAGTTCCTTACTTGGTGAAGGACAATATTGATGTTGCTGGCATGCCAACTACAGCTGCATGTCCAGCTTATGCCTACGAAGCTATAGCTGATGCTACTGTTGTCGCCCGTTTGCGAGCGGCTGGCGCGATTTGTTTGGGTAAAACTAACCTTGATCAATTTGCCACTGGATTAGTTGGAGTACGTACGCCTTACCCAACGCCAAAGAATGCCTTTGATGTGGATTATTTACCAGGAGGGTCGAGCTGTGGGTCGGCTGTTGGAGTCGCTAAAAATCTAGCGGCTTTTTCCCTAGGTACAGACACCGCGGGCTCTGGTCGCGTTCCAGCTGCTTTCAACGAGCTGGTGGGGTTAAAGCCGACACGTGGCTACCTATCTACTAGAGGCGTGGTCGATGCCTGTAAATCCTTAGATTGTGTGTCTGTCTTTGCTCACCATTGTGCCGACGCCGATTTGGTTTTGCGGCTGACAGCTGGCATTGATAGAGAGGAGGCATGGAGCCGTTCTATGCCGCCGAAGTGGTCTAGGTTTGCTGAGAGATTTCGATTTGCAGTGCCTATGTTAGGCCAGCTGAATTACCATGGTTGGGATGAATGTAGTGTGCTTTTTGAGCAGGCTGCTCAGAGGCTAGAGGCCCTTGGAGGTATTCGTGAGGAAGTCGATATGGAGCCCTTTATGGCTGCAGCTAAGCTGCTATATGAGGGACCGTGGGTGAGCGAGCGCTACGCTGCAATTGAAGACTTTCTTAAAGATCAGCCAGATGAGATCTGGCCGGTAACACGTTCTATCATTGAGGGTGGCTCAACGCCTCTAGCAGTTGATGCATTCAAGGCTCAGTATCGTTTGGCTGAGTGTAAGCGTCTAGCTGATCAGGTTTTTGAGAGTGTGCAGGTGGTGATTTTACCCACTACACCAAGGAATTTCACCGTGGCTGAAGTTGAGGCTGAACCAGTGAAACTGAATTCAATTCTCGGAAGCTATACTAATTTTATGAACCTGTTGGATTTTGCTGCACTGGCTCTACCGGCTGGCAGGTATAAGCAAAAGCTACCTTGGGGGATTACTATGTTTGGGCCAGCTGGCTGCGATCGGGCCTTGCTAGAGCTTGGATCTCGTTATGAAATGTTAGCTGGCTATAGTGATGAGCCTGTCGCTGATATAGGTTGGGATGAAGTGGAGTTAGTTGTATGTGGTGCCCATCTATCAGGCATGACGCTTAATCACCAGCTAGAGGAGAGAGGGGCCAGTTTGATAAAGAAAACGCAAAGTGCGCCGAGCTATAAAATGTACCTGATCCCAGCTAGTGGTGGATTGCCTCAGCGTCCAGCCATGGTGCATGTTGCGGATGGGGGCGCTGCATTAGAGGTGGAAGTTTGGCGCCTTTCTGTTGAGGCCTTTGGTGATTTTGTTAGTCAGATTCCTCAACCATTAGGAATTGGTAAAGTCGAGCTGGTAGATGGCTCCTGTGTTTGTGGTTTCATTGCAGAAGCGCGCGCTTCACTGGGGGCTGAAGATATTACAGAGTTTGCTGGCTGGAGAAATTTTATCGCTTCTCAGGCATAGAAGCCGATGGTTACATGAACATAAAAAAGCACCGAGCCAGCTGGCTCGGTGCTTTTTCTACAGGGGGCAGGTGTTTCGGATTTGTTGCCATTTAGAGCGATATCTACGCTTTTTATATATTCACTAGCTCTGCATCTAGCTGTTATTTGTTAGGATTCACTATTGTCATCTAGTTCTGCGTCCATAGTGAGCAGTGGACAGTTTTCAGTGAATCCATTGCAGGGTGATAGAAATTTCTAGCCAGTCAATGACATAGCTGGCGGCTAATTAGACCGGAGTGCTAACTAGACAAGCATCTCAAGGTGGGAAATTATGAGGCTCAGCGATACTGTAGCTTCTTCTTCAAATAGCTACACCAGCGATGTAAAACTACATCAGCTGGTGAGTCCGAAGTAAAGGCGTCGCGCAGCTCGCTGCTTCACGAGCTGGTGGATGCGATAGGTGCCAAGTTTGGTTCAGCTCTTATCTTAGCTTGCTTTTTAGTTCCCTAATAAAAGTATTTTCTAGCCGCTTCATTGCAGCCATGTCAGCGACTGAAGAAGTCGTGACGTGCTCGAAAGCATAAAGCCCATCCTGACGCTGGAAAAAATGAATAGCTATAAGTAAGGGTTTTGACCCTGAGTTATCGTCTCCAACAATGGCGATGCCTTTTTCTGCACGACTCCCGTCAAATACAAGTCCATGTTTGGCTGCTAGACTTCGTGTTGTCTCTAGACAATTTAGAACTATTGGATCAGAATTGTTTGCGGGACTAACATTTTTGTCTGGAAGGTGATATGAGGACAGCGATCCAGCCAGCGCAATACTGTTCATTGAAGGTGAACTATTATAGCCACAAGAGGCTAAGAAAAGGGCAATGGCGGATACAACTGAAGGTTTGATGATGCTTATCATTTTAGTAGAAGAGTATTGGTTTGGTGTACTGGTGTGTGATTCAACTAGAGTATTGGTTTGGTGTACTGGTGTGTGATTCAACTAGAGTATTGGTTTGGTGTGCTGGTGTGTGATTCAACTAGAGTATTGGTTTGGTGTGCTGGTGTGTGATTCAACTTATTTTTAGGTAGCTTAGCCGTGGCTGAAATCATGACCTTGATAGGTTCTGCTAGGTTGCAGTTTGATTTGGCTGGTAGTTTTCATGGTAATATCTATGGGCTAGCTGAGATCCTAGATAGTAGGGGGATTTTAAGGTTATAGAGAATGTCGTGTTTATATACCTAAGAGTGATAGAATCCTTTAATGAAGGAATCATGGTGATTTATTAGTCTGTCTATTTAGACTATTAAATTTCCGTCATTGCCAGATAACTGACGAGCTAGTGGTGTTGATGGGGCAGTCCTTTACTTAGAGTTCACCATAGTGATGAAAACTCAGAATAACGATTGATGTATGTATTCTGATTATGTGCCTTAGAGGATGACTTGGCTGCTGCTAGCGCTCGCTAGCAACGACTGGTTGAGTTTCTCCTAATCAATCCATGGATATGGGGGCTTGCCGTTAGGTGAGAAATATAGTTTCAACTCCTCGTATGTTCTGCGCTTTAGATTCAATTTTAATACTCGTGTCTGTCCATTAAGAATGTACTGGATTTCTGATGGCAACTCGGTGCCCGAGTTAAATATTTTTACTGAGCCAATTGCTCCACCCATTCTAGTATTTGGAGGAACTGTAATTACATTGCCATTAGATTTTAGCTCTTGATCTTTTATCGTAGTGGTCACAAATCGAATGCTCTGGGGGGTATCTGTGCGATTCCAGATATATAAAGTAACCTTCCCCTCTGCCCAAGCATCCTCAGGCCCTAACGCGCCCATTGATTGCTTCACGCCTTGCCATCCCGGAATCACTTTCTTTTTGTGGTCCACTACTAGACTTACCCCGACCTTATTTCTAAGCGCCCAATCACCGTCATCATAGTATTTTGAGTATCTTTTTTTTGATGTCGTTTTTGTGACATGATCATATTCTGATACTTCTAGAGAGCCTGCATTGCAGGCGACAAGTATCATAGAAATGGCGATGTTTACTATGTGTGTATATTTCATGATTTTTTTCCTAAGGGGGGAATTGATCTAATAGTTAGCCGTTTCCTAGATTGGTTAGTTAGGTCTAGCGCTAATGAAGGTAATAGTTCCTTTTAAGGCTATCCAATCAGCATGTGCTGCCACCATTTTGGTATTCGATAGTTCCTGCTTTATCTGCTTGAAAGCCCATCAGAGTATTGGAAATACTAGGTGAAGAGCAGGATAGCTCGTTGATAGCAGCGGGATGGTGAAAAGTGGACTGCGCTTGAAATAGCTCAGGGACTTAGTCGGTGAGGTCATGCCTCAACGAAATATCTGGTGAACTCAAAAATTGGTAATTGATTATTTTTCTGCAAGTATCGATTAAATTGATGCTTGTGTTTTCTAACGGATTTAGCTGCCGGTAAAGTCAGAATAATGTAAACTAGCTAAGCAGCTTAGCTCAAGAGGCAAGTTTAAATTGAAGCCGTTAATTCTCTGAAATGAGGCGCCTCAATAGCAAAAGAAATTACTAACTAAGGGGCTGGCTTATGAAATTAGCCTTTTGCTGAGCTGTATGTTAGGACTCCGCCAAGGCCGAGAAATGCAGTGCAAAATAAGAGTGAGATAAGGAATCTGCTAGGTCTGAAATCTCTATTAATTACAGCCGAATCAGGAGAGCTCGTTCTAACGAAACATGATAACTCTCCTCCCTGTTTAGCAAAGGATTGGATCTTAGTGAATAAGTCTTTCTGGAATGATCCAAAGTTGTCGCCGCCTTGGTAGATAGACGGGGTGTGACTTGTGTATCTGTGACCTTCAAAATCATAATCAAATGAGGCAATGACGGTACTTGCTGCGCCTCCTTTTGAACTGCTTGATCGATCTAACTTTACCTGAATCACTTCAGCGACAGGAATCTCAATTGCATTTCTGTAGCTAAGATAGCGATAGGTCTCGGCGGCAAAATGCCAAAAAAGGAAATAGAAGCCTATGCATAGGCATATTGGTCCAGGGATGAAAGGTAAAAGTGGTTTTCTAACTTTGTATGCACAGTTGTCTTCTGGATATTGTTGCATGATGTTTAGGCGTAGGCGGAACCGTTACACGGATCATAGGTGCACATAACAATTAATCAGCTTCCGCTGTTGGCTGCAAGAATTCAGGAGATTAGCTGTATGTGATGGAATACTTGAAAAATACGGGAGAGGTTTTTTAGCTTACTGGGGGTATCAGCCTTCTCACGGCAGTTAGGCAAAAGCATAGTCAATAGTATGAGGGTCGCTATCAGTTTTATTCTTATCTGCATAACAGTATTGGTTCTTAGAATTCGTTGAGTGAGCTAACGAAGCTTGATAGAAATCTCTAATCGGTCAATGACATAGCTGGCGGTTCGTCTGGCTGGTTTCACCATTCTGTCGTCAGCGTCAAAAGTGTCCCTTCAGGACACGATAGGTGTTGGTAACTCCTCGGAGTTGCGACCCCGAGCTTTGTTCTGATGCGCTTTCACCCCAATGACTGGCTAGAAAAGTCAACCTGCATCCCGCGACTGCGGGAGACCCATAGGGCGCAGGCCGAACCTGCAACGAAGTGGACCTGCATCCCGCGACTGCGTGAGAACCTTAGGCCGCAGGCTGTACTTGCAGCTCAGCTAGCGGGAATTCACCCTTCTCTCTTCACCCTTTAATCTTAAAATAAGTCAGGTCCACCGGGGTGAACCGGTGGACCTGATATATGGTGGAGGCGAGGGGAGTTGAACCCCTGTCCTAAATGATGCCCATGATAGCGTCTACATGTTTAGCTGGAGATTTTGGTTTTAGGAATCGCTAAGCTCACCAGCCGCGTTGCTATTCCGATTGCCCTGTTGAATCTCACTGAGTAGCCCGGACACCCGGTACACAGCCAGCCTATTTTAGTTGTCGACTGTTCCCTTAATAGGCGTCCGGGAAGGAGTCGTTGCTGTCAATTAAGCAGCAAGTGCGAGCTCGTTAGAGTCTGCAATTAATTTGTTTGAACGGCTTTTTTAAGAGGCCAACCGATCAACCTCTACATGCAACCATCGTTTCTACCATCCAGTCGAAACCAAGGCGCCCCCACATTGCTGTGAAGCTGCAGAAAGATGCCACTATTTGGCATAAAATCAAGTGATATTAGCGGGCAAATAAAAAACTTCACCTTTTATGCAGAAACTTCTCGTAGTTACGGTGTGACTGGACTAGGTTCCGCCCGCAACGCCGAAAGGCAGCAAAGATTTCAAGTATTTCTAAATCGCGGGATGGAGCAGTCAGGTAGCTCGTCAGGCTCATAACCTGAAGGTCGTAGGTTCAAATCCTACTCCCGTAACCAAATTTTAAAAGCGTCACTTTCACTCGGAAGTGGCGCTTTTTGCTGACTGGGTATTTCGGTGAAATTTTCCATCTGGGATGAGGGGGGCCAGCTGGCTCATAATCCCGCGGCCGCGGGATCGTAGAATCAAATCCTACTCCCGTAACCAAATTTAAAAAGCGTCACTTTCACACGGAAGTGGCGCTTTTTGCTGGCTGGGTATTTGGTGAAATTTTCCATCTGGGATGAGGGGGGCCAGCTGGCTGGATTTAGAGTGCGCGTGCTTTAGCACCGCTTTTGTCAGCTGAAATTATTGCCGCCCAATGGGAATTTAGGCACTTTAGTGACCGTTGAATTGATGCCGAGCTAGATGTCGGAATGCAGGTTTTGCGGAGTCATTTTCTAGCTAGAAATATTGCAGCTAGTGAAAAGCTCTTCTGAAATATTCCAGCTGGCGGGATGTGTTGCTTAAGAGGGAGCCGAAGGGAGATCGGCCCGAAACTAGCAAAAAGCGGTGCTAAAGCACGCGCACTCTAAATGGGAGTTAGGTGTAGTTTTCTAGCTGAGGAAATTAATCTATCGGGGCGAGCAGTCCGCTGAGGGCGGCTTGGTCGATGTGGAGTTTTTCGGTGGAATTGCCTAGCAATGACTCGACGAGTTTGGCTTTCTTTTCCTGCAGCACTTGGATGCGTTGTTCGATAGTCCCTTGGCAGATGAGCTTGTGGACAAATACGGGTTTGGTCTGGCCGATGCGGTAGGCGCGGTCAGTGGCTTGATTTTCCGATGCAGGGTTCCACCACGGGTCGTAGTGGATGACGGTATCCGCGGCGGTTAGGTTGAGGCCGGTGCCGCCAGCTTTGAGAGAAATGAGAAAGACGGGGATTTGGCCAGACTGGAAGAGCTCGACGGGTGTCTTGCGGTCGCGTGTGCTACCGGTGATTTTGACAAATGGAATGCGCTCGCTAACAAGGTGGTTTTCTATCTTCTCCAGCATGGTGGTGAACTGCGAAAAGATGAGAATTCTGCGGTCTTCCTCTATCAATGTGGCTAACAGCTGACTTAGATAGTCGAGCTTGGCTGAGGATTCTATCTTCTGTGCTTCGGTGGTTTTCAGCAGCTGCGGGTGACAGCAGATTTGCCGCAGCTTGAGCAGCGCGTCTAGCACGATGATATGAGATTTAGACAGTCCTTTTTCCTTGATGGCCTTGCGCACGCGTTTGTCCATGGTGGCGCGCACGCTTTCGTACAGGTCCACCTGTGTTTTACTCAGCGTGATGTAGTGCGGGATGATGGTTTTGGCTGGCAGCTCACGGGCGACTTTTTCTTTGGTGCGGCGGAGAATGAGCGGTGCCACTCTGCGGTGCAGTGTTTGTAGCGCGGTGTGGTCGTTGTGGCGTTCAATGGGAGTTCTGAAGGTGGAGTGAAACCGTTGCGCTGATTCTAGCAGACCGGGCATGAGGAAGTGCATGCAGCTCCACAGCTCGCCGAGGTGGTTTTCCATTGGCGTGCCTGATAGACAAATGCGGTGATTGGCATTAATCTGATAGGCCGCCTGGCTGGTTTGCGTTTTGTGGTTTTTAATATACTGCGATTCGTCGAGCACGGCATTATGATAGAGCTGTCTGCGGTGGACTTGCTGGTCGCGGTGCAGCAATGCGTAGCTGGTGATGACGATGTCGTGTTTGGCGATGTCTTTGAATCTAGCGGAGCGGTCGCTGCCGTGCAGCATGAGCACCTTTAGACTAGGGGTAAATTTGGCAGCTTCAGCTTGCCAGTTAGGAATCACGCTCGTAGGGGCGACAATCAAGCTGGGCAGTCGGTTATTGCGGCGGCCATTTTTCTCCGCGAGGATATGCGCTAGCGTTTGGATGGTTTTTCCTAAGCCCATGTCATCTGCTAGGATGCCATTGAGCTGGTATTTGGCGAGAAACTGCAACCACTGAAACCCTTCCAGCTGGTAATCTCTGAGCGTGGCGACAAGGTTTTTTGGTGCCTTTGCTTTGGGGATTTCTTTGATGTTAGTTAGTTGTCTGCCCAGCTCAGCTAGCGCCTGGTGGGTTTGGTTGGTTTTGGCTAAATCTAGCTCGTCTGCTAGTGTGGCAGCTCTGAGCTTGGGCATCTCTATCACATCGTCGTCATTGACGTGATTGAAAAGGTCGCGCAGCTTATCGAGGATGAGTTTGAAGCGCTTGGCTGGAAATAGAATGAAGGTGCCTTTTTCGTCTACTTGTACGGGGATTTTGCTATCACCTAGGTTTTCTTCATCGAGGCTCTCATCCATGCCTGACTTCAGCGCATGGGCGAGCGCGGGGATCAGGCTGATCCGCTGCCCTTGGTATTCCACGCCGAGCTCAAACTCAAACCACTGGTTGCCAGATTGGCTTTCGTTGAGCTCTTCGTAGTATTCTTCATTTTCTACCAGCTGGTAGCCGAGCTCGCCGTAGGTTTCTATCAGCCAGCCTTTGGCTTCTAGCTGGCGGGCGCTGGTTGCCATGAACTGCACCCAGCGGCTGGTATTTTCGTTATTATTTGAGTGGAAGGCGAAGGCCCGCTGCATTGATGCTGATAGGTGCTCGGGCCTGAATAAATATTTCAGAGCTGCTAGACCGGCATCATCTAGCTGAATTGCGGCGGCATCCTCAAGTTCGAGGTTTCTGTGTACCGTTGTGATTTTGCCGTTTAGTTCACCTACCTGAATATCCATTTGCGGATACATGGCAACGGGCACACCAGCGTAATCAAAGGCTACGGTAGCCATGAGGATGTCAGTTAGTCCGGGGTCTTTGAAAAAACTTCCAGCTGCGCTAGCATCATGCCTGCTCACCCGCAGGATGGGTGTAGGGAGAACATTTTCTATCACCACCTGCTGCGGTGGTGCTGGAATGGCTGCCACATCTGGAATGGATGATTTTTTGATTTTCTCACGTAGCTTGTCCGCTCGCTCCGGAGCTAGTGCAGGGCCTTCTAACCATTCATCGAGGAATTCGTTGCTATATTCTTGGCTGATGCCGCCGACAGCGAGTTCTAGATGGTCGTAGTATAGCTTTGGCTCGCTAGGGATCATGATGTCAATCTCTGGCACCACCTCTAGAGCTGGTTTCACCCTGCCTTCATCGTCTGATTTCCAGCTGAGAATGAGTTTTCTATCAGCGGCCCATTTCAAGGGAGCGATGATGCGAGGCGATGATGAGTTCTCGGCATCGAGCACACAGCGGCCAGTAGCGATGCATTTTTTCAGGAGCTCCGGGAATACGGGGTCAGAAACATCTACTGATAGACTGGATGCATATAGCGAGCGGTAGGCGTCTATCATGCGCAAAATAGGCAAGTCGACCTTGGCTAGGTAGCTGGCTCGTCTGCCGCGTGAGATTTGTGGTTCGATAGATTTTGCCTCAACGATAAATTGCCCGTCTTTATCTAATCTAGCCTTGCGGGTTTCCAGCGTCAATACGCCCAGGTAGTTCTCGCATAAGACATAGGCCAATCGTTGTTTGTTATGTGGTGCAAATTCCTCTAGCTGCTTGTCCTGCCAGTGGTGCTTGGGATCTTTGTGCAGAGTGGCTAGTTTCTCTAACCATTGGTCTGGATGTGGTCCGGGGTTAGTTGGTTCCAGTGCCTCGTCGATGATGCCAGTGAGCTCACGTTTTTGCTCAAGAAACAGCTGGCATTGGTTCTGCATTTTGTAAAACACAGCGGCTAGATGTTTGCACAAGTGGCTTTTTTTGTCCGGGCATTCACAATAACAATCTGGGTCGAGGTCGTGCTCGAGCTCGATTGATACCGAGTATTTTTTATTACCTGTCACGACGGTATCGATGAAACAATAATCCGACTCAACACTGGCTGAAATGTCTAGCTCGTCGATTATATTACCTGCCTTAAAATACTGTAGGCCGCGCTGCCGACGTGATGGCTCAAATAAGCGCTGCCAATCACCACTAACAAAGTAGTGAATCATTTCTAGCGGGGTATCGTACAGGCCTGTGATGATCATGGTAGCTGAGTGCGCGCTGACGCGATGATATCCATAAGTGCTATGTGCATGGCTGACAAGCCAGCAGCGTAAGTTTCCCTCGCGATTTCTCATTTCTCCACTAGCTCAGACGATGGCTCAGGGAGCATGATCCAGCCAGCTGGAGTCAGCGCGGTGAGATGGCTGGGCAAATCGCCACGTCTCTCGGGTGACTAGATAGGGTGAAAATTTCCAGCCAACTGGCTAGTTGGCTGCCGCATAGCTCGCAGTATCTTAGCGACTTGTGAGAAATGGGCCATGTTGATTATGTGGGTGGGTTTTTGTAAGGTGATGTTTTACAATGAGTTGTGTTGTTTTTCTGGGGTGGAAATGAGCCAAAATAAAAAACTTAAAAATTAATGCAGAAACTTCTTGTAGTTTTTCGAATTCTGTCCTAGGTTCCGCCCGCACCGCCGAAAGGCAGCAAAGCTTTCCAACAAAGGTTAAGAAAATTTCTAAATCGCGGGATGGAGCAGCCAGGTAGCTCGTCAGGCTCATAACCTGAAGGTCGTAGGTTCAAATCCTACTCCCGTAACCAAATTTAAAAAGCGTCATTTTCACTCGAAAGTGGCGCTTTTTGCTGGCTGGATCTAGAGCGCGCGTGCTTTAGCACCGCTTTGGGTAGATGAGCTAATGGCAAGCCTGTGAGAATCTAGGCACTTTGGTGCCCGTTGATTAGGTGCTGAGCTATCTTAAAGGATGAAGGTTTTGCTGGCACATTTATCCAGTCAAAATTTCTAGCTGGCTGGATGTGTTGAATAATAGGGCGCCGATTGATTATTGATCCGTTGCTGGGCTAAAAGCGGTGCTAAAGCACGCGCACTCTAGACGGGGGCGGCTTCGAGTTCAGCTCAGTTGGCTATTAGCATTGTTTGGTAGATGATTATCAAGCACGCAGCAGTTGTTCGTGTCGCCATGCTAGGGCGTCGGCGTTTGGGTGATAGGCTTTTTCTTTGGGCACGATGACACGTTTTCCAGCTAGATCGATGAGCTCTTTTTCACCAGCTTGGCGGTCGTCTAACTCCTGATTGACCACCCAGCGGAGATCAGGTGTGGGGGCGATGAGTTGGCGATCCATTGCCCAGTGGTGGTTTTTGCAGAGAGCCATGCCATTACAAGGATGGTCGTTTTTGGTTTCGGCAAAAGGAATGATGTGAGCGGCGTCGACAATAGTTTGTCCGTTAGGTAGACGAATGCGAACTCCGCAAGCTGCGCATTGATGCTCGTATACCTGCACCACGACTTTTCTGAAACCAGCGGATCGGCCCTTGCTGTCGTAGATGACGGGATCTTCATTGACGACGTTAGGTAGGCGGGCTGAGATATTATTGATCAGCTGGTTTCTTTTGCTAGGGAAATAGCGTGAGATGAGAACATCTCTGAGAGCTGCGCGGCTGGTGTTATCTTGCAGGCAGAGCCATAGCTTCTCGTCGAGCGATGCGCCGGCAATGAGCTTGCGGGTCTGTGCTATGCCCGGTGCCTTGGGCAGCAGCTTAACAATTTCCTGATTTCCCGCCGTTGCAACGTGGTTCCAGAAATTTTCCTTTCTCATGTAGAAAAAGGGATTGATGGGGGTGTTGCTATCGTTGCTTTTTCTAACGATGTCGAAGTAATGGGTGAATCGCTGGCGCAGCTGGTCGGAGAAAGGAATGAGGTTGTTAGTGATGACTTTCAGCTCGATGAGATCCATGACAGCTAGCAGCATGACGGGTTTGTGCGGGCGCTCGTGGTTGCCGACGATGCCCGTGTGAAGATCGTAAAATTGATCTTCGAAGTATTGCAGTGGTGATGTCAGATGGTTGCCGAATAGGCTCGGCTGGTAGTCGTTTTCTGACGTTTTGTTAGCTGTAGGCATTGGCTGGAAGTGGATTGGGTCCAGTATTTCTAATGCCTGCTGATAGGGGAAGGATGAAATTGAGAATTAGCTGGCTGGTAGTGGCTGGTGATGGATTTGCATTTGGTGGGCATTTTTTGCGTAGGATTTCCTCTGGCATGGTGTTTGCTGGATTTTGGTGATATGGTGGAGGACATGTTGATGGTTTTTGTTTATGGTAGTTTGAAGCGTGGTTTTGAGAACCACCTGCCTTATTGTCGTTATTTGCAGAGTGTTAGTGAGGCGGCGGTGATCGGGAAATTGTACGGGCTGAGTGCTGGTTATCCGGGTTTGTTAGTCCCAGGAGGATTTGAGCGAGGGGTGGGCACAGCGGATGCGCTAGCTGACGTGGCACTGCAACAACGAGCGAGTGCGGCTTGGCTGGACTCTGACATTTGCCAAGGTGAGAGCCGTGGGATGTGGAATGCAGCCTTTGATTGTGGCTGGGGGGAAGTGTACGGCGAGTTGATGGCTTTCTCCAATGTGCAGGAGAGTCTAGCAGGTCTGGATGACTTAGAGGCGTATTCGGTAGGAGGCCCCTGTTTATACCGGCGGGTATTGGTGCCGGTACGGGTGGCTGACCGCTACCAGCTGGCGTGGGTTTATGTGATGGATGAGGACACGGTGGCTAGCTTTGCTGGTGAATATATTGAGAGCGGGATGTGGCGGAAAACGACTTGCTAATAGCGGCTAGCTGGGTAGCTTTGCGCAAGCAAGGCGCGGGTGACTGCGCTAGATAACAGATTTCTAAGATCATGATGAAAATGAAACATTTATGGCTGATGGGGGCATTAAGCATGGCTCCCGTAGTGGCTAGCGCTCAGGATGAAGCAAAAGAGGCAGCTGCTAAGGAAGGTGAAAAGACTGAAGCGAAAGCTGAAGTGCCAGCTAACGACGGACATAATTATTTGCTAGATTATTTCAAGGTGGGTGAGTCGGTTGAGGCATTCATCGGCGTGGTGGTACCACCTAACGAGATCAATAAATACATGTCTAAGGTGCAGGAAGCTGCGGTGAAAGACCCTGAGTGGCACCGCGAGTATGCGGCATCTAACCCTCCGGGGCGCCCGCTTCCGTATCATGAGAAGTTAGGCCTGAGCAAAGACGACTACGAACAGTATATTAAGCTGTGGGGCGAGCGCCAATTCAAGGCGATGGCTAAGGTATTCATTGAAGTGCAGGACAAAGGTGAAGACAAATGGGCGGTGCGTGTTAGTGGTGCCGGTATGCCAATTTCGCTGCTGCGTTATTTCCCGAAGAAAAACGAGCTGCAATCACCTAACGGTGTGTTGACTCGTCTGAAAGACATCGATGCTGACAAAGAAAGCATTCTCGGCGCGTGGGCTGGCCAGGAATGGAAGTACGAAGGCGACGACGGCTACATCATGAGCAAGGAGAACTTTGCCATCGGTAAAAAGGCTGACGGCAAACATGGCTACCTGATCTATCGACTGCAGCAGTCGGTTTCTGGTGGCGAGTTTTTAGGCGACGATAGCATTGTGATTCGTTTTCCGCTGACTAAGTAGTTAGGCGATACTATATTTCTAAACCGCTCTGGGGTGATTCCCAGCGCGGTTTTTTTGTGGTCTATTTGTTGCGCATAAATGTTGGCCAGTGGCTGGTGGATTTGCTAGTGTGCTGGCGATGTCTTCTCGGGTGAAAATTGCGCTGCGCTGGCTGAAGTGGTTGATCCTGGGAGGATTGATTGGCTTGGTACTGGTGTATCTAGCTGGATTGATTTGGCTGAATGTGCCTGCTGGTAAAGCGTGGGTTGGTGGGAAATTGCAGGCGAAGTTAGGTGGTGTGTGGCATTACGATTCTGTGATGGTTGATCCGTGGCGAGGTGTGCGGGTGAGTGAGCTGAGCATGCACTCGCAGCTGGCTGGCGCGTATAATTTGCAGGTGGCCAATGTGCAGGCCGTGCCGTATTGGACTGAGGTGTTAGCTGGTAAGAAACGCTTGAAGTTAGTGGTGGTGGATGACCCGCAAGTGAATGGTGATGCTGAGAAGCTGCTAGAGTTAGTGAAGCAGATGGCGGAGCGAAATCGACGGGTGGCCACAGTTTCTGGCCAGCTAGCCGCAAGACAAGATGAGGATCCTTTGGCTGCTGGGCAAGTAGCTGATTCTGATAGGCCAGCGGGTGACGGAGATACGAGTGTAGCTGCTGGTAGTGCGCCATCTGCGGTAGATCTAGCTGGAGGTGTTAGTCTGGCTGAGGGCGATGACGTGGCTGCGGAAGCTACGCCAGCTGGTTCAGCTGGTGGGGGAACTGGGCAAGATCACACGGCTGTAGCTGGATTGGAAAAACAGATGGAGCCAGCTGGAAAAACGGCGCAGGGAGCAGCAAGCTCAGGCGCAACGACTGGCCCTGCGGTGGTGGTGCCGGCTCGTGTGCAACCAAAGAGAGCAGCGGTTGATGTGAAAAAGTCTTGGCCGTGTGAGATCAAAGTGCGTGGTGGTGGCGGGAAGCTGAGTTGGCGCGATGATGAGTTAGTGGCGCTTGATGGTGTGTCGTTAGGCGTGGTTCTTGGCGCTGGTGAGCAGGACGTGCGGGTGAAATTTTCAGAGATAAGTGTGCACGGAGCTCAGCTGCTAGAGAGTGCTGATAGCATAGAAATTCCAGCTAGCTGGAAAGGTAGGCATTTACAAATCGACTATGAAAGTGGCGCTGACGCTTGGCTGAAGATGCAGGCGAATGTTCGCTTGAGTCCATTTGCTGGAGGTGTCGTGGTGGTGAATGCGGTGATTCCCCAGCAGGATGTTAGCTGGGTGACTGATGGGGATTTTCCTAATGAATTGGCTGAAATTATTAGCGCTGCCAGCCAGCTCGGTGGTGGCGCGGGAGATTTTTTCCAGTGTGATGTGGATGGATTGACTGGCGGGTTCCAGTTAGCTGGCAACTTGCGCCAGTTGCGGTCGTTTCGCGCGCGCGCGGCGATTCAGTCGGGTAAGGTGAAATTAGCCACTCAGCCAGGTCGGCCGCTGCACCAGTTTGATCGATTGCAGGCGAGTTTGTTAGCTAATGCTGGAGTGGTGAAAACCAGCATGTGTAGGCTACAGAGTGAGGAGCTTACATTATTTGGCCAGCTGACGGCGGATGTAGCGGGCCATGTGCAGGCGGTGACGCGGGTGGTTTGTTCGCCTGAGGCGGAGTCGTGGATGAGTGGTCAGCTACGCCAGTTGGATTGGTTAGCTGAGGGGGACCATTGGGGGGAGCCGCTAGATACGCCAGATGTTTGGTATCGAGATTATTATCTGATGGGGGACCCCGCGGGGTATTATGTGAATTTGAAGAAGCCCTTGGAGTTTTTGAAGGTTTGGGGGAGGAGGTGAGAAGTTGTTAGTTTTCAGTTTTCAGTTTTCAGTTTTCAGTTTTCAGTTTTCAGTTTTCAGTTTTCAGTTTTCAGTTTTCAGTTTTCAGTTTTCAGTTTTCAGGCTGGCCATGCGGATTTTTCTAACTGAGTTGTAGCGTGCCGGGCTGTGTCGCTCTTTCAGAGCGATGGATGTGTGTGGATGAAACCTATGGTTGCGTTGCACCTTCGGTGCTGCCTTACCATAGGCTGGGCTGTTTTATGCCTTCGGCATTTTCTGTGTGGGGTTCATGGCCTACAAATAATGCACGGCATTTTGTGGCTGATGTTTAGGCTCTTTATTGTAGCTATGAGGGTTTGGGCGGATTTTGGGGGAACTGAATGTGGGTTTTTCTGGGGCGTTTTCAGCCAGCTGGGAATCCATTTCCCCTGCGGGGAATCTTATTTGTTACGGGCTATCCACGGGTTGCGCTCGCTGGGCTCGCTGACCCGCGGTTAAAATCCATAAGCCCTCCGGGCTAGCAGGTGGAAACCATGTTCTGAACCAATTGTGTAAATGATACTGATACTTTTATCGGACTATGATTCGTCTGGCTGGCCTGCAAATAATGCACGGCATTTTGTAGCTAATGTTTAGGCTCTTTATTGTAGCTATAAGGGTTTGCGTGGATTTTGGGTGAATGGAAAGTGGGTTTTTCTGGGGTGTTTTCAGCCAGCTGGGAATCCATTTCCCCTGCGGGGAATCTTATTTG
>NZ_JAENIM010000047.1:0-17894 GCF_016595495.1 Persicirhabdus sediminis | reverse complement strand
CCTGCGGGGAATCTTATTTGTTGCGGGCTATCCACGGGTTGCGCTCGCTGGGCTCGCTGAACCGCGGCTAAAATCCATAAGCCCTCCGGGCTAGCAGGTGGAAACCATGTTCTGAACCAATTGTGTAAATGATACTGATACTTATATCGGACTATGATTCGTCTGGCATGGCCTACAAATAATGCACGGCATTTTGTGGCTGATGTTTAGGCTCTTTATTGTAGCTATGCGGGTTTGCGTGGATTTTGGGTGAATGGAAAGTGGGTTTTTCTGGGGTGTTTTCAGCCAGCTGGGAATCCATTTCCCCTGCGGGGAATCTTATTTGTTGCGGGCTATCCACGGGTTGCGCTCGCTGGGCTCGCTGAACCGCGGCTAAAATCCATAAGCCCTCCGGGCTAGCGGGTGGCAGGTGGCAGGTGGCAGGTGGAAATCTTGTTATGAAGCGATTGTGTAAATGATGCTGAAGCTTTTATCATGCTATGAGCAGGAGCATTGGCCCGAGGTTTCGGAGTAACTCGTAAAGCCAATGTGTAAACCATGTGTTGAACACAAAGTGTAAAGGATGTCCTGACCGGTACCCATCTAGCTGGAATTCACTCTTCTCTCTTCACCCTTCTCTCTTCCTATGCTTGCGTGTGTGGCGGGTTCATGAGATTAGTTTGGCCATGCGGGTAATTTCTGGCACAGCAAAGAGAAAATCGATATCGGTTCCTGATGAGGTAGCGCGTCCGTCTACGGACCGGTTGCGCGAGGCATTGTTTTCTATTTTGCAGCAATTGCTGGCTGATGCGCGGGTCTTGGATTTGTTTGCTGGCTCGGGCGCATTGTCGCTGGAGTCGCTGAGCCGCGGTGCAAAGACTGCTACCTGTGTGGATGCGCATCGTCAGGCGACAGCGTGTATTAAGAAGAATATAAAATCGACGGGTCTGGCTGGTGCGCAGGTGGTGCAGGCGGATGTTTTTCGTTTTTTATCAACCGCTCGCCACAGCGAATACGAATTAATTTTTGCGGATCCACCGTATTATAAAAAATCTGGCGATCGGAATTTTGCCAATGAGCTATTGGCGGATGAAAACCTGCCGCCTTTGCTGGCTGATGGTGGGTATTTTATCCTCGAGGTGCCAACGCAGAGGCCGCCGCTGGAGCCGCTAGCTGGCTGGGAATTGGTGGATGAGCGGTCGTATGGTGCGTGTACGATTTTATTTTTCCGCTGGCAATCTGAGCTGGCTGAGTGATGAAGGGGTCTGAATTACTATGAACCGCGCTGGCGTATTATTTATTTATAACCTTTTGTTGCCAATTTTCTTTGTCATCGCCTTCCCTGGCTGGCTGGTGAAGATGTGGCGACGTGGTGGTTTTGGCAGCGGGCTGAGACAGCGGTTTGCTATCTACGATGAGGTCAAGGTGCGCGGTGGCATTTATATTCACGCGGTGAGTGTGGGCGAGGTGTTGATTGCTCTGCGCTTGATCGAGCAATGGCAGAAGCTTGACCCTGAGGAGAAGTTTTTGCTGGTGCCGACGACCTCGACTGGCCACGCGGTGGCGGTGGAAAAAGCTCCAGCTGGCGTGCAGGTGATCTATAGCCCGCTGGATTTCCCTTTTTTATTAAACCATTGTTTTTCTTTGTTTGAACCTCGATTATTAGTTCTGATTGAGGCGGAGGCGTGGCCAAACCTGCTGAATCGAGCTGGCAAACATGGCATCCCAACGGCCTTTGCAAATGCGCGTTTGTCCGAGCGATCTGAGGCTAGATTTAAGAAGTTTGCCGCGCTGACGAAGCCGATTTTCTCGATGATGGATTTGGTTTTGGTGCAAAATGATGCCGATCGCAGCCGCTTCGCATCGCTGGGAATTGCGCCTGAGCGCATTGAAGTTTCCGGTAGTATCAAGTTTGACCCGACGGGATCAGTGCCGCCAGCGCGGCGTGATGAGTTCCAGCTAGCGCTGGATGGCTTTGGCGCAGGCCGTCAAGTTGTACTGGTGGCGAGCACGCATACGGGCGAGGAGTTATTGATCGCCAACGAGTTCCTCAAGCTGGCTGGAAATCCGCTTTTGGTAGTGGTGCCGCGCCACGCTGAGCGCCGTGGTGAAATCATCAAGCAATTAGCCGAGATTGGACTGAAAGCGGTCGTGCGCAGCCGCGGCGAGGTAGCCAGCGGAGAAAAAGGTGAATATTTATTGGCTGATACAACTGGCGAGCTGAAGGACTGGAATGCCCATGCCGATGTGGTGGTGGTGGGAAAAAGTTTCTTAGGACGCGGCGGCCAGAACCCCGTGGAGGCAATATCTGCGGGGGTTCCCGTGGTGACTGGACCTCACATGCGCAACTTTGAGCCACTCGTCAGCGAGCTGGAAAACACCGGCGCGCTACGGCGTCTGAGCTCGGCTGATGAGCTTAAGAGCTGTTTGTCTGAAATTTTATCTTCACCTGAGGGCTATATTCCTTATCTTAGCTCCGCCAATGAGGTCTTGCACTCTCATGAGGGTGCCACTATTAAATCAGTGAAAGCATTGCAGAACATCGCTTTGACTGACCCCGTAAATCCGTAAATGATACATCTCCAATGAGTAACGAAAATGAACCAGCCAAGCTAGACGATGCACTTGACTTGAGTGCGCTTAACTTAGGTCCAGCTTGGGCGCGCGACCGCAAAGATAATGGTGGCAAGAAGCAACCAAGACGTGAGGGTCAAGGAAAACGCGATGGTGATCGTGGACCTCGTAAGGGGCGCCCAGCTCGCGGAGATGGAGGCGGATATGAAGGTGGTGGCAGACGCCCACAGCGCGACGACAGACGTCAAGGTGGCCGCCCTGGCCAAGGCAACCGCCAAGGTGGTGGCCGTAGAGATTTCAACCGTCAGGACAACCGTCCTAAGCGCGTAGAAGTTCCCGCACCAGAAGGTTTCACCGCACAGATCCAAGCACTCGAAGAGGGCATTGACGGCATCGCTGCTGAAATCACCAAGACTGCAAGAACGCATTCTGTGTTTGAAATTGCATGGATGATCCTCGGATCTCGTGACCATTTCCGCGTTTGCTTCCAGTCTGAAAAAGATCCACTTTACCAGAGCCAAGCTGACCAATCAACCTGGCTCACAGAAGCAGAAGCCCTGCAACATTTCTGGACATCTGGCCTGTACAAAAAGTACTACGAAGAGCTGGTGATGGAAGTAGAGAAACCAGCTGGAAATTTCCAGGCGGTTGCTCGATGTGGCATCAGTGGTGAGATTCTCGGACCTCCGAACTACCACGCTTACCAGAAGGAACTGATTCACCTCCATCAGGAGCGTTTTGGCAATATGTCTTTCGAAGACTACAAAGCGAAGATCAGACTGGACCACTCAGAAGAGGCTATCGAAGAATGGCTCAAGCAAATGACTCAGCGCACGCAATACAAGCGCGTTGATGAAGCTGTGCTCAAGGCTGCTGAAGAAGCTGAAAAAGCGGCTGAAACGCCAGCTGCAGAAAAAGCCGAAGCTCCAGCTGAAGAAGCTGCCGCACCAGCGGAAGACGCCGAAGCTCCAGCTGAAACAGCCGAAGCCGTTGAATCTACTGAGGACGCAGCTGAAGAAGAAGTAGTCGCTGATGGTAGCGAAGATATTTTGGTTGATCGCAAGGTGATGGAAGCTGATTTCCTCAAGTGGAAGTTCTCCGAAGCCTACCGCATCAACAAGCGTGCCAGCGTTGTTGGTTCAGTAAACGCCAAGAACCTTTCACCAGGATTGCTGACATTGCTTAAGTCTGCAGTATTCGAAGAGCGCCGTTACCCAGGTAACCTCGCATCATTCCTATGCCGCCAGCTTACAGGCCGTCACCTCGCCGTATTCAAGTGGAGCAAAAAACTTCACTGTGGCCCATCTCGTCCAAAATCACCAGCTAGCGATCTTGTGATGGCTGAGCGCCCACAAGCAATCTTCAACTGGGTGACTAAAAACCCAGGTGGTGATGTGGAGCACATCTGGAAAGAACTTTGGAAAGAAGAAGTTACTGAAGAAGAGAAGCACCTTTGGTTCCACGACATGCACTGGCTGATCAACGAAGGATTTGTCCTCCTGCTCTCAGACGGCACACTCCACGTGGCCAAGGAGCAAGGCAAAACCAGCCAGCCTGCAAAAAAGGCGAAAAGCAAAAATGCTAAAGGTAAAAAGCCAGCTAACAAGAGCGACAAAGCCAATAAAAAAGAGGCCGCTCCAGCAGCTGAGAAAAAAGCCGAGACCGCTGAAAAAGTAGAAACTCCAGCAGCTGAAGAAGCCAAGAAGGCTGACGAAGCACCTGCTGCAGAAGAAACTAAGCAAGCTGAAGAAACTCCAGTAGAAGAGGCCAAAGCGGCTGATGAGACTGCAGCTGAAAAGCCTGAGTAATTCAAAAAATCAAATCGCTGGGGGCGGGATCAACGGTTGAACTCGACCCCCAGAATGCAGACGTCATCTGCGAAGCCCTGCTTGCCACCAAAGGCGCGAGCATCTTCGAGGATGGCGTCTAATCTTTTATTCAACTCCAGATGTGAGTGGCGCTCTAATGACTCCGTTAGCCCGCTATCTTGCCATTGTTGTTCGTCCTCATTCTCCACCTCAATCACACCATCGGTGTAGAGCAGGATATTCTGGATGTAGTCGTAGTAACCTTCGGACTGTGTATAGGTCACGTTAGGTAGCAGACCGAGCGCGGGTCCTGGCTGGGTGCACTCAGCTGGACGAACGATGCCATTTCTGCCCAATACTAATGGATAAGGGTGACCGGCAATCGCGGTTCGTGTGGTCGAGCTGTGCAGATCGACAACCATGTAGGCGGCAGTGGCAAACAAAGTGATGTCAGCGGTCTGCAGCGTATTGGTGAGGCCTTCGTTCAGCTGGCCAAGGAAGGTAGCTGGCTGGTTAGCATACTGGCGCGCTTTTTCCATCATGCCGCGCAGCATAGAGACCACCAGCGCGGAGCGCACACCGTGGCCCATCACATCGCAGATCAGCAGGCCAACAATGCCCGGTTTGATGTCGATGACTTCGTAAAAATCTCCCGCCATGTCGCCACTTGGCTGGAAGCGGTGGCTGAATTGCAAGCTGACTCCGTTAGCCTGAGCTGTTGGGAAACTTGTTGGCAGCAGGGCACTTTGAATTTCTCTAGCCAGCTTGATTTCGTCTTCCATCTCCTGGTTGCGACGTTTCAGCTTGGCGGCGGTTTTGATGAGCTTGGCTTGGGTTTCCACCATTTCGGTGACGTCAGAGGAAATGCCAAAGGTTCCCTTGAGTTTTCCTTTTCTATCAATCCACGGCATCTTTGAGGTGATCACCCATTTGTCGCCGTCGTCGTGATGAGTTTCGTGCTCTAGCTGGTCGAGGATAGGTTTGCCGGTTTCTAGAATGCGTTTCTCGTCAGCCAGCGCCTCATCCGCGTGCGATCCTTTAAAAATGTCCTGATCGGTGAGCCCCAGCGCATCGTCTGTTTTTTCAAAACCAAAGCGTGTGGCGAGTGATTTATTCACCACGACAAACTCGCTGAGCATGTTCTTGAAGAAGATGTTCATCGGCAAGTTGTCCGAGAGTAGGCGGAATAGATGCCGTTCATCCTGAAGCTTTTCCTCGGTGGTCTTGCGGCGGTTGATATCGATGATGGAGCCGGTCATGCGCACCGCATTGCCGGCGTCGTCGCGCTGGATGATGCCGCGGATACGCAGCCAGCGCCAACCGCTGTCGTGGTGCTTCACGCGGCTATCTTGAGAAAATAACAAACTGCCATTTTGCGTCAGCGCCATGGTGAGCGCCGAGCGGAAATCGTTGAGATCATCGCGGTAGATCATCTTCACGGGCTCTTTGAAGAGATGGGGCATGTCCTCTTGCTGGTAACCTAGAAAGTGCAAGACCCTATCCGAATAATACAGACTGTCTGAGGCAATTTGCCAATCCCAGATGCCTTCGTTAGAAGCTTTTAGAGCCAGTGTCAGTCGCTCAATTCTTAGTTCATCGGGTGATTGTGAGTTACTTGTGCTCATGATCAGTTCGCTTCTTTAACCCTAGCGCCTAGTCGGGGCATTAGGCAAGTACTTTACGATTCTGACTCAAAGATTAACAATTCTGCTAGCGTCAGCTTAATCCATTGAGCTGGATTAAAGAAATTTTTAAATACCGTTTAGATCCTGTTGGTGTTAGGTTGTTTTGTTAAGTCGTTGTGAATGCCTGTTCTAACGCCTTTACTAAACTCGTTTTGCGAGTTGTGTGATAGTTAGGTTAGTGTAAATTATTAGATAGATGACACATTAGCCAGACTCTAGCTGGACAAGCCCTAATGCTTAGGCATAACATTCATCTGTAATGAGTAACCCTAGGCACGTGAACTCCAGAAATAAACGCCCGAAGATATTAGTTGTAACGCCAGAAATTACTTACCTGCCTGCGGGTATGGGAAATATGGCGCAGAGAATGAGTGCCAAAGCGGGTGGTCTAGCAGACGTTTCTGCTTCACTTGTTAGCTCGCTTTATAAGCAAGGAGCTGCAGTTCATGTTGGGTTACCAAATTATCGCTCTATGTTTAATAGTTGCGATGTTAAAGTAGTTGGAGGTTTTCACGAAGAAATCAGCAAGGCGCTTCCTGAAAAGCGCATTCATCTAGCAGAAGATCGCATTTTTTATTACAAAAAGCAGGTCTATACAGATCACGAGAACCATTTGCTTTCACTGGCCTTCCAGCGTGAGATCATCAACCACATCATTCCATTGGTGCAGCCGGATCTAATCCACTGTAACGACTGGATGACGGGTCTCATTCCATCGGTAGCTAAAAAACTTGGCATTCCTTGTCTGTTCACCATCCACAATATCCATACGGAGAAAACGACAATGTCGGCGATTGAGGACAGGGGCATTGATGCCGCCGAGTTCTGGCAGCACTTGTATTTTGAAAAATCGCCTTATTCCTACGAAGAAGCGCGTGATCACAATGGCGTTGATTTGCTAGCCAGTGGTATTTTTGCCGCGGATCACGTTAACTCGGTGAGCCCAACATTTTTACACGAAGTGGTTGAAGGCCGTCACGGATTTGTGCCTGAGGCAATTCAGCGCGAACTGGCTAACAAGATGTATGCTGGTTGTGCGTCGGGTATCCTTAATGCGCCAGACGTTTCCTACGATCCATCCACTGACGAATACATTCACAAAAACTACAGCGCCAAAAATGTGGTGACTGGAAAGCGCGAAAACAAAGCGTTTTTCCAAAAAGCCATTGGCCTAGATGTTGACCCTAATGCGCCAATCTTGTTCTGGCCGTCGCGTCTCGATCCACTACAAAAAGGATGCCAGCTGCTAGCTGACATTCTCTACCAGCTGATTGCAGACTATTCGGATATCAACCTGCAAGTAGCCATCGTGGCTAACGGCGCGTTCCAAGTTCATTTCGAAAACATCGTTAATATGCACGGCTTGCATGGACGAGTTGCTGTGGTGCCATTCAGTGAGGCCATGTCTCGCCAGGGGTATGCTTCATCAGACTTTACCATGATGCCATCGCGCTTTGAGCCATGTGGTCTGCCGCAGATGGTTAGCCCGAAATACGGCAACCTCGCCATCGTTCACGACACTGGCGGCTTGCACGATACCGTCGAGCACATGTTCGCTGACGGATCTGAGGGCAACGGGTTCCGCTTCCAACACTACAGCTCAGAAGGATTGCGCTGGGCTATCAACGAGGCGATTGGGTTCTATCGTCACGATTCCAAGTTTAAGAAAAAGGTTCTCAGCCGCGTGATGAATGAAGCCGATGAGCGCTTCAACCACGAGACAACCGCCGCTGCCTACATCCAGCGCTACGAGCAGATGCTCGGTCGCCCAGTAGGTTATTCTGAGGAAATGGAAGTCGTCAGAGTAAATAAAGCCTAATCTAGCAATGGGCCGTAGCTTTGCTGCTGGCCCATTATTGTGCACTCGTATCTAGCTGATTATTTCCAGCTAGAAAGCAGATCAAAAAAAATGGCCGACCCTGTGAAGGATCGGCCAATTTTATGATCTAATTAAGTTATTTGCTGCTCTCTGGCAGCATGATGTCTAGCAGGCGGTTAATTCCATCTTTTGCGTACTGGCTGCCTGGATAGATGCGCTGGGCTTCTAGGTACCACGACATGGCTGAACCCACTTGTGGTTTGCCAAAGCGGCCTTCTTCAAGTTCTTGTGCGCGGGTGAGTGCGCGGGCGAGCTCAGCTGTGTTTGATGCGAGTTGTTCGATGGCGCGGCCGAGCTCAGCGTCTTTGCTAAATTCTGGTTTATCGCGCAGCTGTCTGAGTGATTCCCATGCTTCGTAGTCGAGGCCTTTTTGTGAATACGACTCAGCGCGTTTGAGCCCTTGCTCGATCACCATGATGTTAGTGATGATTTGCTCAATGGCATCGCGGCGCTGGATGTCGTCTTTCACCGCTGGAACAAACTCGTAGCGACGGTTGAAAATCTCACGATAGTTTTTATCAGCGAGTAAGCGGTCGAAGTCATTGACCAATGTTCCTGCTGTATCTAGCTGGCTGGCGCCGCGGTCGAGAAGTTCATCCAGCTCGTTGAGTTTTGGATTGGTTGGCCAAACTTCAGTAGCATTTTTCAGCTCGGTTTCAAACTTCGCCATGTCTTGTTGGAGTAAGGCCATCTTGGCGGCGCGAACGTGGCTGTTAGCTACGCGAGTATAGGCGGCAATAGCGCCATCCACAGCGGTGCTATCAAAGTCAGATGATTGCTCTTTCAAGCTCTGCACAATGATTTGAGCCTGGCTGTAGTCGTGCACATCCATGGCTTTAACCAATGAGAAAGAATCTTGCACGTACTCGAGGATGATGCGGCGCTGCTCAGCTGGCACCGTCTGCACGGATGCCATGAATTCACCAATGGCAAAAGCCTCCATCAGTCGGCGTGAGCCGTTGTGCAGCTCTTTGTGAGAGATGTGGTTATTGAAAGCCTCTACCAGCGAATCAGATTTGCGAATCGCTTCGTTAGCGGCAGAGTCAAGACCAGCAACGGTAGCCACGGTGCCCATGCCTTCGGAGAAGAATTTATCAACGTCAGAGCCTTTTTTGATGCGTAGCTTGTTGTCGCCATCGCCAAAGATCAGGTTGTAAAATCGGCAGCCCATCACAACGTGCTCGAAGCGGCGCTGTAAAAATAGCTGGGTGAGGAGACCTTGATATTGCACTTTGGCAGAAATGATAGCCGCTTCACCTTTGACGCGGTTAGCTTTCTGCATGGCTTCCAGCTCGAGGATGCGCTTGTCATAGTTGCGCAGTTCACGTGAGGTGATCACGCTTTTCGAGTTGTTTTGTTTGCCTCCTTTTTTCGAGCTGGTCGGTTGCGCTTGCTGAAGTTTGTTGCCCTCAGCGGTGATGTCGGCATTGCGGATCAGGCGAGATTTCTCCTTCTCCATGTCCTCCATCATATCCTTGAGCTGCCGTGAGTTCATCTTCGACAGCATCGCGGTATAAATTGCGTTACCTAATGAATCACAAATTTTGGCGTCGCCTGGGTAGGAGGCCGCTAGAGGCAAGAGCCTAAATCCTTCTCTGAGTTTTTGGCTCATTGGCGCGGATCTCTGCGGCGAAGTTGCCGCTAAGATGTCTTCGATCGCCTGACGGTAGCCGGTGGCTTCGTCGGATAAATTAGGCTCAGCTGCTAGGTACGACTGGTACTGGCTGCCTAGACGACTTTCCAATAGCGGAAAGGTCATGCCGCCAAAGGTGATAGATTCTTGGTTAGGATCGAGAAATGGGATCTCGTTGCCAATCGGCGAAGCTGCCTTTTCTTTCGGCTGGCGAACAATTGTCGTATCCCCACTAGAGGAGTTGTTAGCTGGCTGCTGCTGTGGCGTTGCTCCAGTTGGATTGTATACTTGAGCTGCTAGCGGAAGGCAGGTAGCCAGTAATATGAGAGCGCTTGATTTCATCTTGAAATAAAAGTTAGGTTTCTGGCTGGAAATTATTTGGCTTTGACGGCTACCGCGCGAGCGATGCCTGTGCTGACGATCTCAATGTGCATGGAGTACTGCAATCCACGCTCGATGTTGATTTCTCCTAACTCAGGAGGAATCACAACGGAGAGAGCTCCTGAGTCACCATTCGATTGATCAACCTGAACCGCAACCACTTGGCCGCGGTCAGCCGTCCAGCGCTGCTTGCTGATGACTTTGCCTTCGAGGCGGTATTGGTTGCCGCTTAGGCTGTTAGCGTTGTCGCGGTAATCAACAATGGGAATTTCTTGTAGTGTAGAGAATTCTTTGCTGCTGCTTTTTGACATGAAAAATCCAGCCGCCACGAGAGCGACGACGACCGCGATGCCAATGATCAACATAGGCGCCTGGTTGGAATTTTTTTTCTTAGAACGAGATCTGCGAGCCATGATAAGTTATAGTTCAGGAATGTGTATGGATTCTTGCTAGACGGGTTAGTCCCAGCTGTGGCGTTTGATGCCAATGTATGCGGCTACAATGCCAATGATTATGTGAATGGCCAGAACATATTGGCAGGTGAGCACTGGATTTAGGTCAGTTTCTATCACTGCTTTGACGGCATTTTTGTGGCTCGGCCCGAGGGACTCGATGCTGCCAGACCATGACCAGTATGAGGCAATGAACGGGCGGGTGATTTCAGCCAGTTTATCAGGCAAGGCCAAAACCGCTCCTGACAGTGGCAGCTGGAAACCTACCAGATAGATAGACAGCAAGGACGATTGCTCGGATGTTCTCATCAGCGCTGAAATGCCCAAACAGATAGAACTCATGGCCGCATTAATGAGGATGAGGAAAAGAATGTGATCGAGGAAACCTGCATGTGGCCCCTCAGGGAATGGCCAAAACTGCTGCACAAATACTGCCATCCAGATAGACTGAATCAATACCAGCGTGCCAATGAAGGTGATCTTGCTAGCTAGATAGGCGAGTGGTCTAACGCCGCCAAATTTCTCTTTTTCAAAAATCAGCCTTTCGCCGGCAATTTCTCTAGCTGAGTTGTTGGATCCCATCAGCGCTAACAGCACCACTTGGAACATGATGATGCCGGAGATCGCCGAGCCAATTTTCAGGTCACTAAGGAAGACACGGGATTTCTCCTGAATGTCTGCCATGCTTCCTTGGAAGGAGTCGGAGAGGTGAACGACGTTGACGTTGCCGCGCTCGTTGAATAAGGAAACGAGAATGGGGAAACCTAGCAAAATGGCTACTTGCAGAATGACTTGGCCACGGTCGCGGAAGAAAATTTTCCAGCGGCGGTTGAGTAGCACGGAGAATTGTTTGAAAATGCTAGGAGTCTCGACAGCTTCTGGTGCTTCTGAGATGATACCCGTATCTGTGCTGGTCTCTTCGTCAGGGTCACTGAGAGGACCGGTTTCAGCCATCGACCGGCTCACAGGTTTTTGTTTTTTTGTTTTTGTCTCGTCGCGCTTGGACGTGATGGTGTCATTTGTTAGGCTGCCGACGTCGGCATGAGCGGGCACTTTGAGCACGCCATCATCGATCAGTTTTTCACGGCGAGTTTCTAGCTTTTGATAAAATGCCTGTCTGTGCTTAAGCCATGAACTCTGCCATTTATCGGATGGTTGTTTGGCTAGCTTTGGATAGATTTCCTCAGTGTCATCAACCGAGAAGTAGTGGTTGAGACCTTGCGGGGGACCGTGGTAAGCCACTTTGCCTTCGTGAAGGACTAAAATTGAGTCGTAGAGCTCGAGGTGGGCTAACGAGTGCGTTACTGAAATCACGCTGCGGCCGTCTGTGCGTGAGAGTTGGTGCAGCAAACGCACGATGTCGCGCTCGGATCGTGGATCCAGACCTGAAGTAACCTCATCACAAAGCAACATACGCGGGCCAGAGACCAGTTCCATGGCTAAGCCTAAGCGACGTTTTTGTCCACCTGATAGAACTTTCACCTGGCGGTCAGCCAGTTGGTCGAGGCCAGTTTCTAGCAATACACTATCGATGCGGTGATCGAGCTCAGCGGCGCTGGATGTTTTTACCCGCAGCTGGGTGGCGGATTCAATGGATTCGTCGACGGTAAGTTGATCGTAGGCGATGGAGAACTGAGGCACATAGCCAATCTCAGATGGTTCGAAGTCCGCCTCGTGAACGAGATGTTTACCGTTCCAGTAGAGGTCACCTTCGGATTCTTCGTTCAGCCCTGCGATGGTTTTGAGCAAGGTGGTTTTACCGCAGCCAGAGGGCCCGACGATAGCCATGAAGTGTCCAGCCGGCACTTTGATGGAGATCTTATCGAGCAGGTTTAGAGGCTCTCCCTCTTTCTTGATGGTAAAGCAGACGTCTTTGAGTTCTAGCACGGTAGGTGATTAATGTTGAGGTGAATAATAATAACTTCGAGTATTAGGAAAAGTTGCTATCGGTGACGAGGATAATTCTAATTTTTTCTATGCCCATGGCCATATAAATACGCTCGACATTTATACATGCTTTCGTTTGATGAAGGCCTTATGCGTCAGTTCGTATTTATTGGTTTAGTCCTAGCGTCTTCAGCTTCATTAACTTTGTTGCCATCCTGTAGTGGAATTTGGTCTCAAACAGTGGCTCCCAATGAATACAAAGACTTGAAATCATTAGATTTAGCGGTGCAGACCAACCAGGTCACCCTGAGTAGTTTGCTCAGCCAGCTAGATGAAATTCTATCCAATGTGGATCAGCGGCACGCTGGCTATCAGAAAAAGTGGGACCAGCGTGGGTTTATCAATGCGCGTGAGTTTGATGAAATCGAGAGTTTGTTATTTCAGTTCAGTAAATGCCATTACGGTTTGACGGAAATTACGCGCTCGGTTGGAGGTCGTGAAGTAGTCGGTGAGCCAGCGTGGAAATTGGCTGAGTTGCGCGCTCACTTGTTAGTGATGGCTGCTCAATATGAACTCGTCTACGGATGTGCTAGAATTGTAGATACCTTTGCTAACGACGCGCTAGGTAAAGCGGCTATGAATAGTGCTTACGTGCGTTCTGACATTCCAGCTGGCCAGTACAATAGCTGGAAACGTGAGGTGATGAATTCCAAGCGACTGCGCCACGTGCATGAGTCGTGGCGGCTTCACCAGCTAGATGAAAAGCAAAACCCTGAGCTCTATCAGCAGATTAGGAATGACGCCGAGACCGGTGCTGAGTACAGCAAGTTGCTAGACGGTTTGCCTGGGCAATATGAAAACGCGGTGAGCTTGCTTTCTAAACTACAGGGCAAAGGGGTTCTATCAGGTATCGTGGAAGAAGTAGAACAGACCAAAGTGGCTGGTTTTTCCCGCAAGCTAGCAGCTGATTCAGCTGGCGCACGATATTCAGCTAGATCGCGAGTTTTTAAAGATGTTAGCCGCTTGAAAGATCCGCGGGCGAAATTGATCAGCTTCTCCGACCAGCAAAAAAGTGATCTGCACGGCGTGCTTGAACCAGGAGATATTGTGATGACTTATACCGCTGGATATATGAGCAATGTATTCATTCCCGGCGTATTCAAACATGGCATGACCTATATTGGTGAGCCAGCTGATAGGCAGAAGGTAGGGCTTTACGATGTGACTTATCCAGCGTGGATGAAAAAGCCTAACCAGCTAGATAGTTGGTTGCGCGAACCTCAAACGCTATCTGGTGAGCCAGCTACGGTGATAGAGGCTGTGGCTGAGGGCGTGAAGTTTAGTAGCCTAGATCACATTCTGGATACCCACGTGAACCGTCTGTGTGTATTACGTCCCAAGCTAACGGACTACGAGCGCCAGCTATTTCTGCTGAAAACCTTCTCCTACCTCGGCTACCCTTACGACTTCATTTTTGATTTCTCAGATGCTTCGCGGCAAGTCTGTACTGAGGTGATTTACCGATCGTTAGATGGTAAGGCTGATCTTGATTTCAAACTAACCAAGCGCGGAGGTCATTTAACGCTGACGGCAGATGACATGATGATCTATCACCTCGAGAATCCCGGCAAACATTTTGAACTAGTCGCCTACGCTGAAAAAGGGGCCAGCGGCAATGATGCGCAATTCAGCTACGGTGAGGAAGCTGAACGGCGCATCAGAGAGCTGCTAGATGAGATTGATTAGAAGGTGTACGAGGCCCCAAGAACTGGGCCGCTAGTATCAGTTTTGTAAACAAATCCGTCGTTGGAGTAGTCGATGTACTGGTTGCGGTAGGCGGCAATAATAGACCAACATTCGTTGATGTCGTAGCTGAGTGTCGCCATGGCTTGCCATGAAAAATCTGACGCGACGCCAAAACCTCCGACTTGACCAAACAAACCCGCTGTCCATTTCTCATTCATTCGGTAACTCCATTTTGCGCCAATGACAGGGTCTATCCAATCTTCAGATGTAGAGTCTTTGAATACCACTCTGTTGGGGCCTGTTAAAGTGAGGCCATTTTTGAGATAGTTGTACTGTCCGCCTACGAGCAGGTCGATAGTGGTGCGGTCGGTTTTATAAGCGCGGTATTTCATGCCGAGCTCGAAGCGGATTTGGGTGACGTCGAGGTCGACACTGTTGGAGATTGGTAGACTCGCTGAGCCATTGGCATTGATCTTCAAATACTGGAAGTCGCCATAGAACCCCCACTTGTCATTTTTCATCGCGTCAGCGTGAATGAAACCAGCAAATTCAAGGTTGCTCAGGATGTCAGAAAATGAGGCGTCGACGTCGGCAATGTTGCCATTAACTCCAACATCACCGGACAGGCCCGCTGCCCAGATGTACGGGGTGATAGAGTACGCCCATTCGCTTTGATTGGTATAGCTTGGCTGGATAGAATCTGAGATGTCGCCAGCTAGTAGGGGGGCTGTGCAGCTTGCTAGTAGGCCAAGTGAGAGAAATGATTTTTTCATAGCGTTGTAATTTCCTAAGCACGTTAGTCTAATGGATGAGTTCTATCAATTAGTAAATTTCTAGGCGGGCGCAAAAAAAACTGCCAGCAAGTGACTTGCTGGCAGTTATTGAAATCTGTTTATGTTTTTCTGTGAGTAGTACTAATGGATCTCCCAGATCTCACAGATTTGATTGTCTTCAAAGACGTCAGTTGAAAAACGGTCTGTTTGGCCGAGGTAAACAGCGCGAACTTTCTGATCTTCATCTTTAGCTAGATTAGCAATCGTAGCTACAAGTGTTGAGCGGTCAGCTGATAGTTTGCGGTTTCCCTGTGCGTCGCCAGTTTTTGATGCATAGCCAACAACCAAGAAGTAGGCGCCTGGTTGAGCTTTTTCCATAGCCGCTTTGATCATTTCGGCTTTGTCTGCTCTCACTTGCATATCGCCGTCGCCGAGGCTGGCATCGCCAGTGGCAAACTCCTGACGGTGGATGACCCAGGCGTTGTGGTTAATGCGGATGTTAGTGTATGCTTCTTGCAGCGCGTCAGGGGTGACACCTTCCATGTCTTTCAGTGCATGATAGAGGCGGTTAGCTTTTGGTGCTAACTGCTCAGCTGATTCAACGTAGAGGTTCTCGCGCTCAGCTTCAGCCTGAAAGCGCTGTAGTTCGTAGCGCATCTGATTCGTTTCGGCGCGTAGTTTGGCTAGTTCTTCTCTAGCGACCAGAAGCTCGGTACGGTCAGATGAATTCGCGAGTTTATCTTGCAGCTCGGCGATAGTTTGTTGCAGAGCTACGGTGTTAGCACGTTCGCGCTGGATGCGGTCATTGAGATCAGCAATTTGTGTATTGAGGATCATGATCTGGTTTTGCGCGTCGCCTGTGGCATCGAGTTTTGTCTGCAGCTCGGATTTTTGCGCAATGAGGCTTTGCACTAACTCATCTTTACCAGCTGTTTCTTGTTGGATTTCCACAAGGAGCTTGGCGCTATTTTCTAGTTCTTTAACTTGGCGTTTAGCAATCGAGGCCAGCTGAGCTGCGTCGGAGCTGAGGCTGTTGGCTAGCGCCATAGCTGTAGCGGAGTCATCTGACAATGGTGGTTCGCCACGAGCTGCACGCAGCGCATTGTATTCATCGCGCAGTGTTTGGTTTTTGCTTTTTTCGGAGTTGTAATCAGCCTGGTTAGCTTGATTCAATCCCAATGAGCCTTTCATAGAGAAGAGCAGCGTGACGAATAGCAAGATAACAACAACGATGAGGAAACCCGTGATTAGGCTTTGATTTCTTGGGGACTGGGTGGATGAATTTTCCATAATAACTAAAAGTTAGGGTGGGCAGGATGTTATAAATGATCAGGTAGCGTTTTTTTGCTCACTGCGCAACCATGCATTTATTAAGTGTTTGTTTGTTGCGATTATACCAGCTTCTGGTTGGGATCAATCCCTTGGTCTAGCGAACTAAATTCTCCAGCTAGATATTTGTGCAACGCCACAAAAGCGATCATTGCCGCATTGTCGGTAGAGAGAGCTGGCTGGCAGAGATGGAGCTCGATCCTTGCATTGTCGCAGGCTTTTTGGAGCTCTTGCTGCAATGTGCGGTTGCACGATACACCACCTGATAGGCTGATTTTGTTAACGCCAGATTTTCTAGCTGCTTTGATTGTCTTTTTCACCAAGACCTCAATAACAGCAGCCTGGAAGGATGCGCATAGGTCAGCAACTTGCTCGGGTTTTACGGCTCCATCATCAGGGTTGAGGTCACTAATGGTATAGAGCACAGCTGTCTTGAGCCCAGAAAATGAGAAATTGAAGTTAGGCTCTTTCATCATCGAGCGCGGCAGAGCAAAGGCAGCTGGATTACCTGACTTGGCGGCTTTTTCAATTTCAGGCCCGCCAGGATAAGGGAGGCCAATCATTTTTGCGACCTTATCAAAAGCTTCACCCGCTGCGTCATCTAGTGTGGTGCCGAGTAGCTCGTAGTCACCAAAGCTTTTCATGTGGATGAGCAATGTGTGGCCACCCGATACAATCAATGCGATGTTAGCTGGCAGTTCGCCTTGATCTTGTAAAAAAGGAGAGATCAAGTGCCCCTCCATGTGGTTGACTGCGATGTATGGTTTTCCTGTAGCTACAGAAAGTGCTTTTGCGGCAGTATTGCCTACTAATAGAGAGGACGCCAAGCCTGGGCCAGATGTCGCAGCAAAGGCATCGATATCCTGAATGCCAACTTCAGCATTTTCCAATGCCTGCTGAATCAATGGGCTCAGCGCTAGTGAATGGTTGCGTGATGCGAGCTCTGGCACAACGCCGCCCCATTTGCGGTGAATGTCTATCTGAGAGGAAATCTCCGACGCCAATATCTTGGGCTCGCCAGATTCATCGCGGTGGATGATGGCAACTGCGGTTTCGTCACAACTGGATTCAATAGCTAAAATAAGCACGTCGTCTGTATAGTGAATTTCAGCCAAAACGAAAATGCAAAATCTTCGAGATCGTCAGCCTACTAGAGAATCGTGTTTGTTGGCGGTGATTTCAGCTGATGACCAGCCAGCTGGGGTTATTCACCACTTATTCACATCGAGTGAGGCGGGATGCTTGTGGTGTGGCGGGTTTCTGGTTGGATTTTTTGCTGAATTGGCTGGCGGTTAGGCGATTTTGCTGGGGATGTGGTGGATGTTGATTTGGCAAAATTGTATTTTGGCCAGCTGTGATGCGGGTAGTTTGCTGGGGTGGTGGATTTTTGTAAAAATCGCTAAGGGTTGATTTTGTGGGCTTTGCGGGTGGTGGGTGAATTTTTTGTCACTTTCGGTGTAGTTTTATCTTGCGCAAATCCGAATTTTGAGTAGGTTGCGCCCCGCCAGCCGAAAGGGGGCACGAGAGAGAAGCAAACGCCGACGAGCTCCAGTAGCCAGTCGGGTTTTTTATCTCCTCGTATTAGTTCTTTTACAGAGTGTACTTAACTTAGTTCCTAGTTCTAAGCAAGGAGCGTGCCAGATGAAGCAAAGTAATTTGTGATTCTGACTAGTATGTTCAGAAGCGAAGAAATAACTAAGTGGAGTAGGAAAGATTGAATTGTGCGCTGTGCATTGCGAGATGTGCAGTATGGTTTTAAGTCTTAATT
>NZ_JAENIM010000046.1 GCF_016595495.1 Persicirhabdus sediminis | reverse complement strand
CACCAACCGCTGACCACTCAGCGCGCTACGTATTTGGGTTGATGTTAAAATTGTCATAAAGGTCAGTTACTCGACGGGGAAGTGGTTGGGTGCCGCGTCTTGTTCGCCCTTGATTGGCCGTTAGTCAGCAGTGCAGTAGTCATGTGATTAGGGAAGCGGACGATCACACTCTCGCCAATGGAACTCGTAGAACGACTGCACGGCAATATCAAAAGCATGCTTCAAACGGCTATCTGCAAGAATCTGGAGAGCTAGACCATAATCATCCTCATCAGTGTCTGAGGCCTCGATTACCTCCCAATTGGTGAAGGCTACCGACTGCCGAGTATGCGGATTCTCTCTGAGATCGCAATCGAGCAACGTTCCATCTCCAACAGCAAAGATTCCGTTTACGTCATCGCCCTGATCGCAGGTAATCTGAATAACAGTCGATGGTGGAAAGCCTCGCTCGGTAAAGAGATTGCGTGCTCCCTCCCAGCAAATGCGATACCGGAACTCTGCAGTCTGGCTGACCAGATCGAAGTAATCTCTCACTATTCGAGAGCGCTGTAGGTTTGTGAGTCCCGGCTTCATGGTGGCGAATGACGCAGTTGGTTGAGCGAACAGTATTGGTTCGTAGTAATGGTTGAGTGATTTAACATTTCTGCGGCGAGATTAGCCGAGGCTACGATCTTGACTTGGGCTTAGCAGTAGGGCGGGATGTTTAGCTAGATTGAGAGTTTTCATCATAGAATATTTGTTGTCTTATCTGCAGGTTGCTAGAAATCTCTAATCAGTCAATGAAATAGCTAGATGTTAGTCTGACTGCTTTCACTTCTCTCTCCTATCCATTTACCATCCCTGACCGCGTCAGGAGGGCATGAGCAAGACGGACGTGAAGTTTACCTTAACGGCATTTGATAAGACCTCTGCGGTGCTGAATCGCATCGATAAGAGGATGAGCCGATTTGGTAACAAAATGAAATCGGTGGGCAAGTCGATGAGCGTGGCGCTGACATTGCCAGCCACTTTGTTAGCTGGCTCATCATTGAAAGCCTAGGATGTACAGGAAAAGGCGCTAGCGAAGGTGCAGAATGCGATCCGCTAGACGGGCAATGCGGCCAAGATCAGTTTTGCCGAGTTCCAGACTGAGGCGAGCCGCCTGCAGGGTAAGTCATTATTTGGTGACGAAGACATCTTGGCGAACTCTACCGCGCAGCTGCAGACATTCACTAACATTGCGGGCGATGAATTCAAGCGCACGCAGCAAGTGGCGCTCGATCTAGCCACTCACCTGGATGGTGATCTGAAAAGCGCGTCTATCCAGCTGGGCAAGGCGCTGAATGATCCCGTGGCTAACCTCTCGGCGCTGTCACGCTCAGGGTGGCTTGGAGGGGGAGTCAGCTTTGGTGTTTTCTTGCACACTTTCAGCGTGCTGTGTGGTTTTGGTGGCGTGACCCATGGCTGAAGCCATGGGCTTTGTTCTGACGCGCTTTCAGCGCGGGGTTTGGGCTGGTTTATGGCTGAGGTGTAGATAGCTGGCTGGGGTGTTAGTTTGCAATTTGGCAGGCTGGATGTGTGGCAGGCTGGATGTGTGGCTGGCTGGAATGTGGCTGGCTGGAGGTGTGGCAGGTTGAAGATGTGGCTGGCTGGAGGTGTGGCTGGCTGGAAATGTGGCCGGCGTTTTCTTGCACACTTTCAGCGTGCTTTGTCGTTTTTGTGACGTGACCCATGGCTGAAGCCATGGGCTTTGTTCTGATGCGCTTTCAGCGCGGAGTGTGGGCAGGTAGCTGGGGTGTAGATAGAGGTGACTGGATGGAGGTGTGGCTGGCTGGAATGTAGCTGGCTGGAGGTGTGGCTGGCTGGAGGTGTGGCTGGCTGGAGGTGTGGCTGGCTGGAATGTGGTTGGATGCGGGCACAAAAAATGGCAGCGCCGAGTGATTCGGTGCTGCCATTGGATTGATTGCTTAGTTCAGCTGGAGCTTACTTTTTAGCCGCGACGTGGTTGTCGATGGTGGCTTTTTCGTGAGTCTCTTCGGCTTCTTCGAGAGCGGCGCGCTCTTTAGGAATGACACGAACGAGTTTCTTCACGGTAGCAGGCCAGTTTTCGAGCAGCTGCTTAGCGCGTGGGCTGCCAGTGACTTCGAGGTGTTTCTCGATGAGTGCTTTGGCTTCAGCGATGTCTTGAGCGCGCTTGATTGGCAGTGGAGCTACCATTTCAGGGTTGATGCGTGCTTGGAAGCGACCGTCTTCGTTGTAGATGTAGGCGACACCACCGGACATACCAGCACCGAAGTTCTGGCCAGTTGTTCCGAGGATGACGATGCGACCGTTGGTCATGTATTCACATGCGTGGTCACCAGCGCCTTCGACGACGGCTGTGGCACCTGAGTTACGAACACCGAAGCGTTCACCGGCACGACCGTTGATGAAGAGTTCACCACCAGTAGCACCGTATAGGCAGGTATTACCAGCGAGTGAGTTCTGTGATGGGTCGAATGTAGCGGCTGCTGTTGGTGCGATGTTGATCTGGCCACCAGCCATGCCTTTGCCGACGTAATCGTTACCTTCACCGCGCAGCTTGATGGTGATACCACCTGCGAGGAATGTTCCGAGTGACTGACCGGCTGCACCGTTTACGTTGAGTGTAATGGTATCAGCTGGGAGTCCGTTGTTGCCGAAGATTTCAGCGACACGGCCTGCGAGGCGTGTACCGATGTTACGGTCGGTATTGACGACGTCGTAATCGAGAGCGATTGGCGCGCTGTCCATGAGGGCGGCGAGGTCTTCGCTGTTGATTTGCTCTTTTACAGCTTCGATGATCTGGAGGTCGAGAGCTGGCTTTTCGATGCCATCATTGCGCTCTTGAGTGCAGATGCGTGAGACTTGATCTTCTGCAATGCCGTATGACTTGGCTACTTCTGGCACCACATCCATGAGGATAGGTGAGAGGTCCAGGCTGTTGGCTTTTGGATGATCTTTCACGTCGCGTTGCTCGAGGTATTCGGTGTGACCGATGATTTCGTCAAGCTTACGCACGCCGAGTTGCGCCATCAGCTGGCGGATTTCTTCGGCTACGCCATTGAAGTAGTTCACTAGCTGCTCAGGTGTGCCTTTGAACTTAGCACGCCAGCGTGGATCTGTAGTAGCTACACCCACTGGGCAGTTGTTGAGGTGACAACGGCGAACGTATACACAACCTACAGCGACCATAGCCATGGTGCCGAAGTTGTATTCTTCCGCGCCGAGGATGGCTGCGGTGAGAACGTCGCGACCTGTGCGCATGCCACCGTCAGTACGGAGAGTCACGCGGTTACGCAGGTTGTTGAGAAGGAGTGTTTGCTGAGCTTCAGCGACACCGAGCTCCCATGGCAGACCACAGTGCTTGGTAGATGACAGCGGAGAAGCTGCAGTACCACCGTCGTGACCTGAGATGAGGATGATGTCTGCGCTGGCTTTTGCCACACCTGCAGCCACGGTACCAACACCAGCTTCAGCTACCAGCTTAACGGTGACTTTAGCGCGTGGGTTGATTTCCTTGAGATCGTGGATCAGCTGAGCTAGATCTTCAATGGAGTAAATGTCGTGGTGTGGTGGAGGTGAAATCAGCTGCACGCCTGGCTGAGTATTTCTCAGACGGGCAATGATGCCGTTTACCTTGTGACCAGGAAGCTGGCCACCTTCACCTGGCTTAGCGCCCTGTGCCATCTTGATTTCCAGCTCGTCGGCGTTAACCAAGTAGTGAGCGGATACCCCGAAGCGACCAGATGCGATCTGCTTGATGCGTGAGCGAGCGACGTCACCATTTGGATATGGCTTGAAGCGGCGTGTATCTTCGCCACCTTCACCGGAGTCTGACTTACCGCCGATGCGGTTCATGGCGATGGCGAGAGTCTCGTGAGCTTCTGGAGAAAGTGCACCCATGGACATCGCCGCTGTGGTGAAACGGCGGCGGATGTTTTCGATTGGCTCAACTTCTTCGATCGGGATTGGACCGTTGCCATTTGGCACGAAGTTGAACAGATCTTTAATGGTGATCGGGTGAGTTTCCTGAGTCAGCTTGACGTAGTCGTCGTAGTCTTCTTGTTTGCCGGAATCGACAAAGACGTGGAATTTCTTCACCACATCAGTAGTGATCGCGTGGCGCTCACCTGACTTACGGTAACGGTTGTAACCTGGGTCACCGAGCTCGAGTGGTTTGTCTTGTACAGCACCGTCTTCAACGTCGCGGTAGGCGGCGCGGTGACGGATGATGGACTCGTCAGCGATTTCTTCAAATCCGATACCACCGAGTCGTGACTTAGTGGCTGTGAAGCACTGGTCGATCACATCAGATCCGATGCCAACGGCTTCAAAGATCTGCGCACCTTGGTATGAGTTCAGCACGCTGATACCCATCTTAGACATAATCTTCAGCAGGCCTTTTTCCAGAGCCTTGCGGTAGTTGTCCATGGCTTTTTCAGCGGACATGCCAAACTGCTTCTTCTTGTCGTTGGCAACGAGGTCGCGAACAGTAGCGTAGCCGAGGTATGGGCAAACTGCTGTGGCACCAAAGCCGAATACACAAGCCAGCTGGTGGGTGTCGCGAACTTCACCTGTATCCACAACGATGGATGCGCGCATACGCTTACGTACGCGGTTGAGGTGGTGGTGAACAGCACCAGTAACGAGGAGTGATGGGATGGAAACGCGGCTGGCGTCTGTAGCGCGGTCGCTGAGGATGAGGATGCTGACATCCTTATCAACGGCAGCTTCAGCTTCTGCACAAACGCGCTCGATAGCGGCTTGCATGCCAGCAGCACCTTCAGCGATGTCCCAAGTGGTATCGATGACTGCGCTGTCGAACCCTTGCTCGCTCATGTCCTTGATTTTCTCCAGCTCATGCTCGAGAAGGACGGCTGAGTTGAGGTCGATCACACGTGCGTGCTCTGGAGTTTCTTCCAAGAGGTTGCGCTCAGGGCCAAGGCCAGCTGAGAGTGTCATCACTGCCCACTCACGAATCGGATCGATTGGTGGGTTCGTCACCTGAGCAAAGAGCTGCTTGAAGTAGGTGAACAGCAGGCGTGGGAAAGTAGAAAGAACGGCAAGTGGGATATCGTCACCCATGGAGAAGACCGCTTCCTGAGCGTTCTTGATCATTGGTGGGAATACCATGTCGAGCTCTTCAGTGGTGAATCCGTGGCGGATTTGTACACGTGAGAGAGTCACTTTGTCAAAATCTTCAGCTGGCGCGAGTGGCTCAGGTGAAACGTAGTCAGACAGCAGGCACTGGTTGTCGTCGATCCACTGACGGTATGGCTTCTGCTTAGCGAGCTTTTCTTTGATTTCGCGGTCGTGGTGAAGCACACCTTCAGCGAGGTCAACACTGAGCATCTGGCCAGGTCCAAGACGGCCACGCTCGACGGCGTCTTTATCTTCGATGACTACGGCACCAGTCTCAGAACCGATGTAGAGGATGCCATCTTTAGAAAGGCTGTAACGTGACGGACGTAGGCCGTTACGGTCGAGAGAAGCAACGAGCTTCTTACCATCTGTGTACACGAGGCCAGCTGGGCCGTCCCATGGCTCAGAGAATGAGCGGATGTACTGGTAGAACGCGCGAACGTTGTCGCTGATGTCGTTGTCGTTGCGGTAGGCTGGAGGAACGAGCATGCACATTGCTTGCTCGAGTGAACGGCCTGAAAGTACCAGCAGCTCGAGCGCGTGGTCGAGTGATGCTGAGTCAGATTCGTTGTCGCTGAGCAGATCTTTAAGCAGCTCAACGTCGTCACCCCAGATGTCTGATTTGAAGAATTCCTCACGTGAGGCCATCCAGTTGCGGTTACCACGCACGGTGTTGATTTCACCGTTGTGAGCCAGCATGCGGAATGGCTGACCAAGTGGCCAAGCTGGGAATGTATTGGTGGAGAAACGCTGGTGGTAAAGTGCGATCGCAGTCTCGAAGTTTGGATCCTGCAGGTCGAGGTAGAAGGCACGCAGCGCAGCTGGAGTCGCCAGTCCTTTGTAGGAAATCAGGCGGCTAGAGAATGATGGCATGTAGAAGCCTTGCACTTCTTTAGTCTGTAGCTCGATAGAACGGCGGCACAGGTAAAGGGCGCGCTCAAAGGCATCGCCTTCAAGTTGCTCAGGGCGCTCGAGCAAGAGGTGCTCGATGTCTGGCTGAGTCTTCTGGGCGAGGTCACCGAGCTCTTCTGGAGCTACTGGAGCGACACGCCAGCCGACTACTTTGATGCCGCGTTCAGCGACTACTTTTTCAGCGAGAGCTTTGATTTCAGCTTTGCTGTCAGCATTATCAGCTGGGAAAAAGAAAACGGCTACCGCGATGTCTTGCTCACTCTTATAAGTGTGGCCGAGCTCAGCAGCTGCTTTGTTGAAGATTGGGAAAGGGATCTGCGAGAGAATGCCTGAACCGTCACCTGTTTTCATGTCCGCATCAACGGCTCCACGGTGGGTCATGTTGCAGACAGACTCGATAGCCATGTCCAGAACTTTGTAGGACCGCTTGCCGTGAATGTTAACAATTGCGCCCATGCCGCAGTTGTCTCTTTCATTAGACAGGCTGTGCAGAGAACCGGTCGAGTCAGGTGTGCTGTGATGGTAAGGTGAGGTTGCCATAGTTAATCTGAGTAGATAATGGAAATTGCTTGTTTGTCGCTCAGAAGGACCGCCGAGAGCGCATTCCCACTAGAGAGAGCGGAGGAATAAAGACCCTCTTTAGACAAATGCCAAGCGTGAATTGCATGAACTTGACGAATTAATGGGAAATATTCAACGGTTCAGACGCATAATGACAGACTTCTAGATGATTTCGCCAAATCCATCTAGTTTTCAGTTTCTTTTTGCAACTCTGTGATCAAAGCTGCACTTTATAAGCTTATATATATGTGTGTACTCGGAAAACAGTTGCTCTGGCTGAGCTGTCTCATGCTGGTTCTATTTCCCCAATGGACCAGCGCTGGTGAGCTCGATGAGATGGGATATAGCGAGCTGATGGCGCGCCAGCCAGCTCTGGATGGCTCCGGCGAAACGGTGGCGATGGTGGAGGCCATGCTGAGTACAGATCCGCCAACATATCAGCCAAATCCAGCATCAACCGGCCTGACCACTGAACTGTTTAAATATTACGATGACGACAATCCCTACCCAGGGGTGAATGATGGCTACAACTCGGCGAAATACTCATGGCACGCCAATGCGGTTGTGCAAGCCTACTGCGATACCTCTACTGGTGTGGTTAAAAATCCAGCTAGCGTGGAGGTTTTTGAAGCCAATTCATTTATTAATTCTGTGGTGGGCAATGGTACGGCAATCAACAGCTCGGTAGTCAATCAGAGTTTCATCTTCACCCTCAGCGAGCAGTTGCCGCAAACGACCAGCGATGCCATTAACTCAGTCTACGATAATTATACTCTAAATCACGATATCCTCTTTGTTAGTGGGGTGGACAATAACTCCGCCACACCGGCCTCAGCGGAAAGTTATAATGGCCTGCATGTGGGTGTGCTGACCGCGACCAGCTCGAACCAGCTCACGGTGGATGGACGGCTGAAGCCAGAGATCATCTCGCCGGGCGATAGAACTAGCTACGCCACACCTTATGCTTCTGGCTCAGCTGCTTTGTTAATGCAGGCTGCGAAACTTAACCACGGTGGCGAAGGCACATCCGCTGACGCCCAACAAACCGTAGTGGTGAAAACATTGTTAGTGAATGGCGCGGTTAAACCCGATGGCTGGAGTCGTCTAGCTGGCGAGAGCCTAGCTAGAAAATGGGGCGCCGGCATGCTAGACGTCAATCGCTCACACCTGCAGCTCCAAGGTGGCCAGCAAGCCGCCAGCGTAGCCGAGTTGATTACTGCGGGAAGCGCGCCCGTTCCAGCTCCTGAGGTGGGGGTGAGGGTAGCTAGCCTCGTTGGCTGGAATTATGCCACTTTATCTAATGATAGAGTACTGGGCATCAGGGGGGACTCCGTGCACCATTATTATTTCACCCTGCCAGATGTGGCGTCTGCAAACTATCAGCTAACTTCATCTATCAGCTGGAATCGGCTAGCGAATGATACAGGCATCAATAACTTGGATTTCTACCTCTATGAAAGATCTAGCGGAAACGTGGTAGCTAGCAGCACCAGCAGCGTGGATAATCTAGAGCATATCTATCAGCGCGACCTGCCAGCTGGCGACTACGTGCTCACGGTCACTAAGCTAGCCAATGATAGAGAAAGCGTGAGCCAAGACTACGCGCTGGCATACGCCTTCGAGGAACAGCCAGTGGCGCCAAGTGATTTTCTAGCTGAAATGCTGAGCGATCGTGAAATCTCACTCAGCTGGATGGATGTCTCTTCTAACGAGACTGGTTATCGGATCTTGCGCAGTACCTCTAGCTCTAGCGGATTTACCGAACTCACCACCGTGGCGGCTGATGTCGTCAGCTATATCGATAGCTCGGCGTCTCCCGATACCACATATTATTACAAGCTGGCGAGCGTGATTGGCAGAGCGGCGAGTGATGATTTACAGGCCAATGCCACCACAATGAAGGAGCTCGACTATTGGCGATTGGTTAATTTTGGAGATAGCCAGCCAGCTGGAAATTCCGCTGACGAGGCGGATTACGATGGCGATGGTTGGAGTAATTTACTGGAGTTCGCCCTCGGCTCAGATCCTCTAGCTAGCTCAGATTTTCCAGCTGGAAATTTCTCCCTAGCTATGGAGGAGATAGATTCTAGCGAGTATTTGACATTATCTATCAGTCGCGCAGCATTGCGCACAGGCATTAGCTATCAGGTGGAGGTTTCTGACAACCTGGAAGATTGGAATAGCGGTGAGGCCTACACCGTAGGACTTGAGGATTCCGAAACCTTGCTAAAGGTTAGGTTAGCTGAAACGTTAGGCACTGTGGATAAGCGATTTTTGCGCTTAAAGGTAGCGGTCGATTAGTTTGAAAAACGGCGCTGGATTGCTTAAATCCAGTCGCTTATGTTAAAAATTGGTTTTTTCTGTGACTCGGTCTATACCGTTTTACCCATCAGCTGAGCCTGCTGCGAAGGTGATTTTTGGCTGAAAAGTGACTTTTCCTCAGTGATCATTAGGTTTCGTATGTAAATACTTTTTTGATTCACGGATATGACTCAGGTGAGCTATAGCTGGTGGTTAACAAGCTCCATTTCAGTCAGAAGTCTCCCGCTCTTTGTTTCTGACCGATAGCTTGGAGTGTTTATTCCATCGAAAAAACAACATGAAGCAGATAAAATTATTTACGGCTCCCTGTGCCGTAAGCCTAGCTCTATCATTAGGGCTGCATGGCTTTGCCTCGGGGCAGCATATGGAAGGTTCACCACAAATGAGAGAGCACATGGCTGTGTTTGATTTGGTGAAAGAGAGTGCCGTCACTCATACAGCCGTGCAAGACGGTGATTGGTCTGATGCGAGTACCTGGGGCGGGAGCCTACCTAACTCAGAGGCACGAGTTCTTATTCCTGCCGGCATCACGGTGACGGTAGATTCTATCAATACCACATTGCTGCGGACGATTCGTGTTGATGGCATATTGAAATTTGCCACAGACGCCGATACCGAGCTGCATGTAGACACTTTAGTGGTGCACGCTGAAGGCGCGCTGATCATGGGCACGGCAGAGGATCCCGTGCAGGATTCTGTTACCGCTAGATTAGTCATCGATAACATTGATGACTTTGAAATCAGCAATGCTTCTAGCCCAGATTTTGATCCGCAGAAACTGGGCCTCGGGGTAGTCGCTCACGGCACTTGGATCGCTCATGGCATGGAGCGTGAGCCAAGTGCCACATTCCGCTCAGCGCTTCAAGGGGAGACGACTATCAAGCTGGACCGTCTGCCGGAAAATTGGCAGAGTGGCGATGAGATTGTTATCGCTAACTGTAGGCCTGACGCTGAGGGCGATGAAGTGAGAACTATCAGCTCGTTAGATCGAGCAAATGCAGTGATCACGCTGGATAGCCCTCTGGCTGTTGATCATATCACGCCGCGCCACACCAGAGATGGCCTAGAGCTGCGCATGCATATCATTAACCTCACCCGTAATATCATCGTAGAAACGGCGCCAGGAAAAGAAGATGTGTTAGTCGGCGCCGAGTACATCAACCGTGGTCACACGATGATGATGCATAGTAATAAAGCTGAACTTCGTTATGTTTTATTCCGTGAAATGGGACGTACTAACAAGTTAGTTGGGCGTGATGAAATTCTCATGGCTGAGTACGATGAGTCTGGCCAGTTGCTAAGTACTGCCTACAACCCTATTGCTCGTTATCCAGTGCATTTTCACCGCGCTGGCACAGCTGAAGAGTTAGCTGTGGTAGAAGGCTGTGCCGTGGTTGGCTCTCCTGGCTGGGCCTATGTCAACCACTCAAGTGCGGCCAAGATTAATAGCAATGTGTCTTACGATATTGATGGCGCATCATTCGTTTCTGAAGCTGGTAACGAGATCGGTGAGTTTATTGATAACGTTTCTATCCGTACCCACGGCGTGGGCCAGCATAACAATGGCGGCGGTGATCTGTTTAAGATTTTTGGCAACGCGGGTGATGGCTACTGGATTCACTCTCAGTTTGTTCGCCTTGAGCGCAATGTAGCTAGCGGATTTACTGGCCACGGACTAGCGCACTGGCAAACCGATGAGGACTTGGTAGATTTCAGCTCGGAAAGTTTGCCGTCGCAGTTTGCCCAAGACCCTGAGCTTGAGACAGAAGAGTTAGCTGGCTTGTATCACGCCAGTACTCGGATGAAAAATAACAGCTACTATGGTGGTTGGACGGGCGTTTTTGCGACCTTTTCGCAATCTGGTGGTCCAGCTAACTACATGGAAGATTTAGTTGTCTTTGGTGTGCAGAAGGGCGTTCGGCAAAAGTATTTCCATAACATGGTGATCTATAATTCTGTTTTCATTGGCAACATCGATGAGCCAATGGGCGATGCTTTCAGCACCCATAATAAAGGATCTGGCTGGAAGTTTTTTGATTGCCACTTCGAGGGATTCGAACGTGGTGTGAGTAATACGGGACGAGGCAATATTGATGCCTTAGTCGGTGGCTATTTGAATAATGTGAACAACATTTATTCACGCAAGTTTCACCCTAACTCATATCAGAGGCTAGTGAAAGATGTCACCTTTGCTAGAGCACTAACGCCTCGTGCGCTAGCTGGCCGCACGCAGAGTGACTTCAAAGGAATCGCAGCCATGGGCCACGCTGGTAGAGACTACATGGATGCGGTAGTGAATAACATGTTCTACATGCAGAATGGTAACTTTTATAAAGGCTATCTCGCTTATGAACAAACGCCTCAAGCAACGCCATTCATCAACGGCACCGGCAATATGCCTATGCCTGAGAGCGAAATGAGCAAAACTAACGCCGAGCTGGAGCCATATAACTATGCTTTAGAATATGTGCCTGCTGATGCATTTGAAATTCCATCTATCAGCTATGATAACTGGATTCACGAGCAAGTAGACAGCTTGCCTAGTGCTTTCGATGGCCTCGGAGTTTATGTGGTTGAGCCTGTGGCTAACCAGCTGATTTTTACTGACCAATCACAGACCGTGATCGATCTAGCTAATGTGTTTTTCAATCCGCTAGGCGAAACTCGTAGTGATGATATGACTTATACCGTGAGCATCACTGGTGATACTGGTTTTGTCTCAGCTGAACTTTCTGACTCAACACTAACATTAACATACAATGGTGCTGATAGTGGTGATGCCATCGTCAAGGTAACTGCTAGCAGTAATTCTCGTAAGGCGAGTGTATCAGATGCTTTCCGTGTCACTCGTTCAGCTAGTTTTGCTGCTGCTGCTCCTCAAGCGATAGCCGATAGTTATTCTGTCGACCAGGATGGCTCACTCAGCCGTTCAGCTAGAAATGGTGTTCTTTCCAATGATAGATTGTTTGAAAACTCAGCGGTTACTGTCAGCTTGCTAGAGAGCACTAACTCAGGCGAGTTGAACTTGTCAGCTAACGGATCATTCAGCTATATCCCAAATCCAGCTTATTCTGGCCGTGATTGGTTTACCTATAAGCTGATAGGTGAACAGGGCATCAGTAATATTGTTAAAGTCAGTATTGTGGTAAACGATACGGTGAATGATGCTCCTGTTGCGGTTGATGACCAGCCATACTATTATGAGGCAATTGAGACATTGCAGCTGTCTATCAATGAGCCGACTGATGGCTTGTTAATTAATGATTACGATCCTGACGGCAACGCAATTGCAGTGGCTGACTTTGATCAAATCAGTGCTCAAGGTGGTTCAGTTAGTGTTTCTAGCGACGGTACATTTACTTATACGCCGCAGGGTGACTATACGGGGCCTGATTCATTTACATATACAGTGACCGATGGGCAATTGACTAGTCAATCTGCGACCGCCCACATCTATGTGAAAAAGGTCTTCTCGGCGCAGCGACCATTCTTTACTGAAGATTGGAGCTCGGCATCACTAGATACTAATAACTGGGTTTCCGGATCTGAATTTAGTTATTCCTTTGTTGATTCTAATGCTTCTCAGGAGGCTGATTTTAGCCATCAGGCATTACAAATTGTCCGTGGCAATAAAGGTGAATCAAGAGAAACGCTCAGTGTCGCTGTCGATGCTAGCAATTTCACTGAAATCAGTGTCGAGTACGAACGCTACCTAGCTAATATATTCGAGAACAAGGACCATTATCTCAAAAGCTACTGGAGCGCTGATGGTGGTAATTCTTGGAATGAACTCGAAAAAGTCAATGAGACTGTGACGACATTGTCGGCTGGAGAACCTCTAGCAGACGATCAGTTGTACGCCATTACAGCTGATGGTGTAGGCATTGACTACAGTGGCATCGGTGGACCTGATGCAGTGAGCGCCATTGTTGGTAGCGTATTTTCCCCATCATCGGGGGCAGTCGTTCCAGCTGGCGGCAACCTCAATGAATCACCAACTCCTGATGATGAAGATGGTAATATTGCGTGGACTAGAGTGAAGTTCGACTTGCCTGCTGAGGCGGAGCAGAATGCTAACTTGATGCTTAGGTTCTACGTCAAATCCGGTCAGTCTCCACCAAAAGTCCAGCTAGATAACATCAAAGTCCTAGGTGTGCCTATCGAAAATAGCGAGCCGTTGGCTACTAACGACAGTTATAGCCTAGCAGAAGACACAGTGCTATCTGTGCTAGATCCCTATAGCGGCTTACTAGCTAACGATTATGATGCCGAGGGTGATTATAGAGTGGTGCAAGTACTGACTCAGCCAGTTCATGGCCAGCTGACAATGAATTCTAATGGTACCTTTATTTACCAGCCTGATAGTCAGTATAACGGCCCTGATTCGTTCACATATCGAAGCTCAGATCTACGTCTAAATTCACCACCAGCTACGGTTAACATTACTATCACACCGGTAGAAGATGCTCCTGTGGCTGTTGATGATATTGCCTCTGTTGTGCAAGGTGAATCCGTATCTATTGAGGTTCTTAGCAATGACGAAGATGATGATGGCGATTCACTAAGCATCGTTTCCGTCGGAGCCGTTAGCAGTGGCAGTGCGGTGATTGATAGCGAGAACCAGCAGATCATCTATACTTCTGAGACTAGACAGCAGGGAAATATTGCTTTCACCTACGTGATTAGTGACCCACAAGGAAATACTGCCGAAGCGCAGGTTGTTGTGGAAATAGAAGCTGCGGCGGATGCGCCCGTTGCAGAGTCAACCAGCTCATCGACATTAGATAATGGAGGGCCAGTTAGTATTTCACTGCAAGCGAGTAGTCCTATGGGACATTCATTGATCTATAGCATCGTTGATCAGCCAGCTGTGGGTAGTGTTTCTATCGCGGGTAATGTGGCTAGCTATACACCAGTTCCGGGCTATGTGGGATCTGACTCATTCACCTTCCGGGTTGATGATGGAACCTATTTCTCTAACCTAGCGACTGTGGATATCACTTTGCTGGATGGCAATTTGCCTCCAACAGCGGTGAATGATAATGGCCTGTATGTAGTCGAGGGCGTTGAGACTCCATTGAGCGTTGTGGCTAACGATACCGATCCAAATGGTGACGCGCTGCAAGTCGTGAGCTTTGTGGATGGAGCCAAAGGAACACTATCTCTGGATGGCGGTGTACTTAGCTATACTGCTAACGACGGAGAGAGTGGCGTAGATACGATCACTTATACCGTTTCTGACGGTAAGCTGAGCGATACTGCAAGTGCGACCTTAGTCATCACGCCAGCCGAGGATGATGTCGTAGTTCACTATTCATTTGATGTCGATACCTCTGATCTATCAGGTAATGATCACGATGGCTCTATCGTTGGTGATAGTGCTAGCTTGTCCGCTGATGGTCGATTTGGTGAAGGTAGTTTCCAGTCTGATGGCTTAGGTCATATTTCCTTGGACGAGCTAGCATTTACTACTGGCGAGGACTGGAGTATCGCGATGTGGATTAAGTCTAATGAGAGTGATACTAGCAAATCGTTCCGCCTGGCATCCAAGTCCAGTAAGGTGAATTACAACTTTAGCTATAACGGAGCTCTAGGAGGTGATCGCAATTATTACCTACGTACAGGGCACTCTAGTGATAATAAGACTTGGACGTCTACGACAGCACCAGTTGAGTTAGACACTGGTGTTTGGCATCACGTTGCCATCAGCTGCAAAGGTTCTAGCAATGAGCTGAAATTCTACGAAGATGGTGTGGAATATGGCGGCTGGCATAGCGGAGATGATACCGCGATGATAATCAACTCATTGGCTAAGTTTAATGGCCTCGTTGATGAAGTCTGGATCACAAAATCCGCAATCACATCTGAGCAGGTAGATAATTTGATCAACTACAATTTGCTGACTGCTCCTGAAGCTAACACAGCTCCAGAGGCTGCCGATATGGTGAGTAGTGTTGATGAAGGCGGCTCGTTGGACGTGACCTTACAAGCAAGTGACGCTGAAGGAGCTAGCCTGAGTTATAGCATTGTTAGCCAGCCAGCTAACGGCGCGGTGACTCTTGATGGTAGAACGGCTACTTATACGCCAGCAGCTGGCTTTGTAGGTGAGGATAGCTTCACCTTCTCAGCCAATGATGGCTTGCTAGATTCTAACCTAGCTACGGTGACGGTCACGGTAAATGAAGTGAACGTGGCTCCTGTAGCTAGCAGCCAAAGTGTGAGCGTCGATGAAGATAGCTCGGTTGATATCATTCTATCAGCTAGTGATGAAAATGGTGACGTGCTCAGTTACACAATCAGCCAACAACCAGCCAATGGCACGGTTTCCCTGAGTGCAAATGTAGCGACCTATCAACCAGACCCTAACTCTGAGGAGGATGATAGTTTCACCTTTACCGCGAATGATGGTGAGTTTGAGTCTAACGTGGGGCTGGTAAGCGTGACTGTGAATGCTGTGCCTGAGCCACCTAACTTAGGCCGTGTCGTCGTGAATAATGTCAGCAGCACTGGTTGGACGACGGTTGACTTTGGTTCAGCTAGCTACGTTTCTCCTGTGGTGATAGCGACGCCAATCTATGTGGATAGCAATACGCCGCCTGTAGTGACGCGCATTCGTAATGTGAATGACTCGGGCTTTGAAGTGAAGTTAGACCGTTTTGACGGACTTACTGATAGTATCCAGCTAGAAGTTTCTATCGTAGTTGTGGAAGAGGGCATTTATACGCTCGATGATCACGGGGTGACGATGGAGGCGGTGAAATTTGACAGCTCGATCACAGCTGACAAAACGAACTGGATCTCAGAGTTTCGCAGCTATCTGAATGACTACAGCAGCCCAGTGGTATTGGGGCAAGTGATGTCATCTAATGACGTGAAGCCATCTGTATTCTGGAGTCACGGTAGCGTACGCAACAGTCCAGCTGATGGATCATCTCTCGCATTAGGTAAGCATGTGGGAGCTGATGCTGACCCATCGCGCGCTAACGAAACGATTGGTTATATCGTCATTGAGGCGGGTAGTGGATCTATCGAAGGAGTGAATTACCATGCCGCTCTCGGAGCTGATAGTGTGAGAAATTTCACTAACAATAGTAACAATGGCTACAGCTATGACATCAGCGCTGGAGGATTCGATTCGGTAGCTGCCGTAGCGCTGAGCCAATCTGGCATGGATGGATCTGATGGTTCATGGCCGGCTCTGTTTGGTGCGAATGCTCTGTCTAACGATTCCATTGATCTGATCGTTGATGAAGATCAGCTGACTGATAGCGAGCGCAAGCATACTACCGAGCAAGTCGGCTACCTCATCTTTGAGTAAGCCATTGTCTCATAGCAATAAATTCAGGGTAGGCGGCAAATGAAATTTGCCGCCTATCTTTTTTCTACTTGGCGTGGAGAAATAGCCAAAATGGTGAAATCCTCTCACCATCATTAAATATCATTGGCTCTAGCTGGCAAAATTGACCACGGAATCATGTGCTCGTGCGCAAGGTCGATTTGTCCATGGCTGCCCAGCGAGCGGCATGGATTTTTGCGTATTTGGTGAATTTTCCACGGCTACGTCCAACAACTACCAATGCGCGAATGATTTGCCGCTGTAGGAAAAATCGCGCTGGCCAAGAGGTACGCACGCCTAGCTAGTAGGTATTTCTAGCATTCAGCTCGCCAGCTGGGCGCGTCGTTGGAGTGGATTTTCAGCACAAGTGAATGCACATTTCTTGCGAGAAAAACTTGCTCATTGTGGCTGGCTCGGTTTCTCTCGGCGCATGAAGATTCTCGTTGTAGGAAAAGGAGGTCGTGAGCACGCATTGATCACAGCACTGGCAGAGTCAGCCACAGAAACTGAGCTGTATTGTTTCCCAGGAAGCGATGCCATTTCAGATCTGGCCAAGCCAGTAGATGTGGACGGGCTACACAGCCTGATCAGCTGGATGAAAGATAATGCGGTGGACCTTTGTGTTGCCGGTGAAGAAAGCTACCTCGTTAAAGACGAAGGCCTGGCTAACCTGTGTGAAGAAGCTGGTATCCCATGTTGGGGACCGCACAGACAATCTGCTCAGCTGGAAGCGAGCAAGGAGTTTGCTAAAGAATTCATGCAGCGCCACAACATCCCAACAGGTGGAGCTACTGGTTGTGCTAACATCGAGGAAGCTCGTGCAGCGATCAATGGCGTTTACCCAACAGTTCTCAAGTTTGATGGACTCGCAGCTGGTAAAGGTGTTGCTGTTTGTCCTGATGAAGCTTCAGCCGAAGAATTCCTTCAGGAAGTGCTCGTCGAGCGCAAGTTTGGTGCTGGCCGCCTCTTGGTAGAAGAATGTCTGGTTGGCCCAGAAGTTTCTATCTTCGCTGCTGTTTGTGACGACGGCTATCAGATCTTCACGCCTGCTCGTGACTACAAGCGCATTTTTGAAAATGACGAAGGTCCTAACACAGGTGGCATGGGCGCAGTTTCTAGCCTCCAGCTGATCTCACAAGAAGAGCTAGCAACCATTGAAGAAACTATTGTTAAGCCAACTGTAGCTGGCCTGAACAAAGACAATCTTCCCTACCGTGGATTCATCTACTTCGGTCTGATGATGACTGCTGATGGTCCAAAAATCATCGAGTACAACTGCCGCTTTGGCGATCCAGAATGCCAGGCTGTGATGCCTCTCGTGCAAGGTGACCTCGCGCAGTTCTGCTTCCAAGCAGCTAAAGGTGATCTCGACAAAAACATCCTCAGCTTCGATGACGGCTGGAGTGTTTGCCTCATCCTCGCCAGCGCTGGCTACCCAGCTACATCACGCAGTGGTGATGTGATCTCTGGGCTGGAAAATGTGGAAAATGCTCGTGTCTATCATGCGGGTACTCGCAAGAACGCAGACGATCAGTGGGAAACTAACGGTGGCCGCGTGCTAGCTGTGGTTGCCGGTGGATCTGAGCGCCTTGAGGCCGTTGACGCCGCCTACGAGCAGCTCAATAAAATCACTTTCGATGGCGCGCAAAAGCGTACTGACATCGGACGTACCAATTTCTAATCAACTTTGTTGGAAATCATTTTGTAAACAAAAAGCCTCCGAGATCTCGGAGGCTTTTTTGTTTTCCAGCTAGCTGGAGCTAAGGTGTCACGGTGAGCGTGACATAGGGTGGCTCTGGTCGGTTTTGCTGGTGGCGGGTAAGCCCACCACTGAGGTAGACTTTGGTGGTTCCCGCTTGCTTGGCGACCACGTAGGTTCGCCACGAACGGTTAGTGATGGTGGCGATGTTAGCATCTTCTACGTAGACATCAATTTTTGATGGAATCGCTGGCTGAGCACGCTCGACGCCATCGGCTACCAAGAGCCTCTTTTCTCCCACCCGCATGGTGATGTGCTGGTTTTCTGCAGGTGCTTGCGCCTTGCTGTCAGGAGCTAAATAATAGCTAGACGTGCAGCTGGCTAGAATGAGACTGCTGGATAGAGCGATGACTAGGCGGCGAGTAAACATAATTTTGGAACTCATATTTTGCTTATCGTCGTAGATGTGTCGATGCACAAATGCCAGCTAGCTGAGAATGAATGATGAAACGCTTGAGCTGATCTGTTTTCTATCGAATAGGCGGGGGAATCTACTGCTATCGATTTTTTCATTTGGCTCTTTGTTTTGCTTTCTAGCTGCTCTAGCACTTGTTTATGAAGTCATTGATTGTGGGTCTATTTTTTTGTGCAGCTGGTTTGCTGTTTAGCTCTGCGGCTGAAGATGTGCCCGTAGCGCAGGATGAAATTGTTCCACCTAACGATGCTTGGGTGAATAAGATTAGATCATTGGCGCCAGCTGAAGCTAGCGTGAAGCCAGCCAAGCCCCGCAAGGTTTTGTTATATTCGGAGGCGACTGGTTACCAACACGACGTGATTCCGCATGTGGTAGAGGTGCTCAAAGTTCTGGCTGAGAAAACTCAGGCATTTGAAATTGTGGAATCTAGCGACATTGCCGATTTTGCTAGTGATTCTCTAGCTAACTACGATGCGGTGATTCTTAACAATACATGCTCCGCTAGACCTGAGCGTAATTTGTTTCTTGATGTACTGAGGTCAGAAGAGCGATTTGCTAGGTTGTCAGATGAAAAGCGTGAAGCCATTGCCAGCGGCTTGGAGAAAGATCTGTTATCATTTGTCCGCTCGGGTAAGGGAATTGTTGGTATTCACGGGGCGATCAACATTCTGAATAACTCAGATGATTTCAGCCGAATGATGGGAGGCAGCTTTGACATGCATCCTAAACGACAAGATCTTACATTGATTCCGGTTGAGCCCGCGCATCCATTGTTAGCCGCATTTGATGGCCAATCATTCAGCCACAATGATGAACCGTACATTTTCAAGAATGACTACCAGAAGATGAATTTCAGACCGCTGCTAGAAATGGACATCAGCAGCCTTGATGAACAGACCCAAGAGCATAAGAAGGTAGTGGGCATGAAACGTTATGTGGCATGGATCAAACCTTTTGGTGCTGGTAGAGTTTTTTATGTCTCTCCATCTCACCAGCCGGAGAGCTACGAGTCAGCCAAAATGCTGCAATTTTACCTTGATGGCATTCAATACGCACTGGGTGATTTGGCCTGTGACGACAGCGTGGTCGGTGTGAAAGAAAGCGAATAAACACGGAAGGCGAGCCGCAACCCAAGCTAGCTCAATGCAAAAAAGTGACCGATATCATTGCGCTTGCTAGTTAGGTCTAGCTGACGCTTTATAGTGCTGTGCCGAGCTTCATCACACAGTTTAAAAAAGGGGGGACATCATGGATAGGCGTGGTGTTTTTTTTGTGGTTATCGGCGCAGGGGATGTGGATCCCAGCGATGTCTAATATATTGAGCCAGCGAGATATGGCTTGGGTGATTCCTTACGCATTTGCGGTCGCCCCATTTGCCTCAATTTTTTCACCACTCATCTTTGGTGCTCTAGCTGACCAGAAAGTTCAGGCGCAAAAGTTAGTGGGCGCACTTGGGGCCGCTGGTGGTGTCACCTTGGCGCTGTCTTTTGCCTCATTGCAATACGGCTGGGGTGGTGCGTGGTTTTTCTTAAGCATGCAGGGGCTCACAGCATTAATTTCTGCGCCCATGGGAGCATTGATTGCTTCTATTGCCATGTCTAATTTTTCTAACCCAGACAGGCAATTTCCGCTGTGTCGCACGTGGGGCACGGTTGGTTGGATTGTTGGAGGTCTGATCGTTTCAGCGCTGATGCTAGATCAATCTGCCTACAGCGGCATGTTAGCAGCTGGCTTTCGATTTCTAATGGGACTGAGTTGTTTGATGATGCCGGTGACCGTCCCTGAGGGGAAAAAATCTAATGATTGGCGTGATTATTTAGGCCTCAAGGCGGTGGTGATGTTTAAGCAGCGAGACCTACGAGTTTTCCTAATCACCACGGTTTTGCTATCCATTCCGTTGAGCGCCTTTTACATGTACACCGCGCCATTTTTAGTCCACCTCGGATCGGCAACGCCGTCGGCTAACATGACGATTGGTCAGGGCTCTGAAATCTTCGCTTTGTTAGCTCTTGGCTGGATCAGCAAGGGGAAAATTCGTCTTCTATTCCTAGTGGCAATGGGAGCGGCTGTGGTGCAGTATAGCCTGTTTGTAGCCGCTGGAATTAATGGTGGTCTAGCTGCAGCTTACATTGGCATCTCCATGCACGGGCCATGTTTTGCGTTTTTCTTCATCACTGGGCAGATGTTTGTCAATCGACGTGTTAGTGGTGAGCTGCGTACTCAGGCGCAGGCATTGATCACCGTGCTCGCCAATGGTGTGGGCGCTGTGATGGGCAGTTTGGTCTGCGGCTGGTATTTTGCTAGTGTGGCGGGATTGAGCCATCATTGGTTGTGGTTCTGGGGCGGTTTAGCTGTGATGGTTCTCGCCTGTGGTGTGTATTTCCTTATCGGTTTTCGCCGTGATGAATCTGAAGATGGTGGTGATGCTAACGTTTCTGCATAATTTTGCTAGACGGTAGCTTGAGTAGAAATGGTCTTGCACGATAGGTCAGCTTGCGGTTTTGATAATGGCCATGTCAGCTGAATCACTCGATGTCTTACCTTCACCGCTGGATCGTCACGTCATTCATGATGGACGTCAAATCCCTGTGCCAGCTGGCTGGGCATTGTTGCCTCCGGGGGATGCCGCCTTGACTCGTCGGATTAAAAAAGACGGCCCAACATGGGTGATGAAAGAGAAAAAGGGACGCAAGATGTTTTCCCGTGGGCTGTGGGCTCCAGCGCAGCGTATCGAGTATTTCCGCCGTCAGCTGGAAGTTGAACGAGCTGATCCAGCCTATCAGAAAAAATTAGATGCAGGGCGTCGCCGTCGCGAACAAGAATACCAAGAATACCGCGATGAATTTAACAGCGAAGTTTTTATCTTTCTGAACTTCGCGCCGAGCTACGCGCGTCTGGCTAGCAAAATGGCCGACTTGATCACGGAGCATGCAACGCCTGTTGGAAGTGGCACGGTGGCGCGCACCAAGATGATTCCTATTGAAAAGCGTGCAGAAGCAGCGGTTATTGCCTGGATGCGTCATCAAACGACCGCCTACGATCACATGCATATTCCGCGTGAGAAGGGGAAACGGCGCGAAGTGCGCCGCATGTTAGCGCAAAGGTCGCGCACGATCTTGGAGAAGTATCGCAGCGGGGCTGAAGTCGATACTGCTTCCTGTCCCTTGGCTCAAGCGATGATTAAGTCTGATTAGAGTGGTCAAGCGGGGTTATTTACAACTGAGAGTAGCCGATGCTGAAGGTGTCGCCGTACTCCAGGTCACCAGTTTTATAACCTAACTCGAACCAGCGTGCGCGTTGTTCGCTAGTTCCGTGAGTGAATGAATCTGGCACCACTTTATTACCAGCGCTTTTCTGCAGCGTATCGTCACCGATAGCGTGCGCACATTGCATGGCTTCTGAGATGTCTCCTTGTTCGAGAAATTCCTTAAACTGGCGGTCGGCATGATGGGCAAATACGCCAGCTAGAAAATCTGCCTGCAGCTCTAGTCTCACCGATAGTTTGTTATATTCTACCTCAGAGACTTTGCCACGTTGTTGGTGAACGTAATCGCTATATCCTAGCAGGTTTTGCACATGGTGACCCACTTCATGAGCGACTACATAGGCTTGGGCAAAATCACCCTGCGCGCCAAATTTGCTAGAGAGTTCGTTGAAAAAGTGCGGGTCGATGTAGATAGTTTCGTTAGCGGGCATATAAAATGGCCCCATACGAGAGTCAGCCAGTCCGCCGGGGATGGGTGTTTTGTCGTGATAGATGACCATCTTTGATGGTTTGTACACTTTGCCATCCGCCTGGAATATTTTAGCCCAGACATCTTCGTTATCGGCTTTGATCGTTTCTAAATAGGCGCGCATCTCGTCGTTAGGTGCCTCGGAGACTTGGCTAACTTGTGGAGCTGATCCTCCACTGCTGGCAAATTGAAGGAGCGTCTGCGGGTTGATTTTAAAAACAAAAATGGCCACTAAGGCGCCAACGACGATGAGTATTTTGGTTTTGCCGCCAGCACGCATGAATAATCCTAGCAGGAGGCCTGCACCCGCTCTAGAAGAACTGGAGCCAGTGACTTGCTGACCGCGTCTATCTTCCACATGGCTACTTCTGCGACGACCTTTCCATTTCATAATCGCTAAAATACGCTTGTTTAATCTTCTAAGCAAGAAGTGGATGCTGAGCGGCATAAAAAATGCCCGAGGTCAGCGACCTCGGGCATGGGTAAATTTTCTAGCTAGTGATCGGTTACCAGAAGATAACGTACAGAGCTACAGTGGCAATACAGACAACGATACCTGCTGTTTTGGCACCTGGAGATCCAGTCATGTCCATAGTGGTATTGCTATGGAATTCAACAGGCTCTTTAAGCGGCATAAGCATACCGATGACGTACATGATGAGCATGTTGGTGAAGAAGCAGACAGCCATCGCATCGAGGAAGGCGAGGTCTGTAGTATAGGCCAGCGCACCGTAGAGGAATGGGTTGATACACAGACCAACAACACCAGCTAACTGAGGAGCGCGGCGGTTAATCATTCCGAATACAAACACAGCGAGGATACCTGGAGAAATATAACCCTGGAACTCCTGAATGTATTTGAAGATAGAACCAAACTTGTCGAGGTTAGGCGCAAGCAAGCAACCTGTGACAGCAAAGATACCTACGGCGATACGACCAGCAAATACTAACCCTTTCTGGGAAGACTCCTTGTTGATGTAACGTTGATAGAAATCCATTGTGAAAATGGTAGACGCGGCATTGAGAACAGCTGCTAGTGAGCTAACAATCGCACCAAACAAAGCGGCGAGAACAAATCCTTGCAGACCTGAATTTTCAGGAAGCAGGCGCTTGATCATGAGGTTGAGTGAAGCGTCGTATTTGTAACCTTGTAGTGGAACTACAGAGATCGCCTTGTTGCTTGTGAGCATGGCTGGGATAGTTGCAAATCTTTCTTCCTCAGAGATGCCGTCCTTGCGGATAGCTGAGGTGTCAGCGCCATTGGCGTCGAGTACGGCGAGGTTGTGCTCGTCGATAGCTTTGGACTCTTCTTCATGTAGGCGAGCCCACTGGATGTTAGCGACAAAGCCTGTTTTACTATCAGCATCGCCGAGGTATTGTTCGTAGCTTGCGTTAGCTTGTTTACCAGCGGCGCTGTTATTGTGAATCTCAGCTAGATCTTTGCTGAACAGGTTGAAACAAATGATACCTGGAATAACGACAACAAAAGGAACGATGAGCTTCATGCCCGCTGCAAAGACGATGCCTTTTTGGCCTTCTTTGAGTGAGTGAGCACCAAGTACACGTTGGGTGATGTATTGGTTGAGACCCCAGTAGTAGAAGTTAGGAATCCAAAGACCAATCATCAGCGCGGTCCAGGGGATGTTTTTGTCCCAGCGAGGAAGCGCCATGTGCATTTTCTCGTGGTTGAGCGCGATGAGTTTTTCCACACCGCTGGCGTCATCGGCCACATCGTGTGGGTTGACACTACCAGCTGTGAGCTCGGCGATTGGAGTTGCGCCCAGTTTGTTAAGTGCAAACCAAGTGATGATTGCGGCACCAATAACCAGAGCGATACCTTGAATCAGGTCGGCCCAAGCTGAGGCGTTAAGACCACCAGCTGCGATGTAGACAGCGGCAATCATGCCGATTACCCAACACCAGCCAGTGAGGCCTAGGTTAAGTGTCTCGCTATCAGCAAAAAGTTGGCTGATCGTTAGGCCGCCTGCGTAAATAATACCAGTCAGGTTAACGAGCACTAACATGATCATGGTAATAAAAGCCATGATGACGCGGGCGCCGTTACCGTAACGTTTTTCAAGGAACTGAGGCATGGTGAAAATGCCAGTCTTGAGGAAGTAAGGGATAAAGAAGAAAGCAACAACAACTAGGGTGATAGCTGCCATCCACTCGTAGCTGGAAATTGCTAGGCCAAGGTAATCAGCTGCTGAGCCAGACATGCCAACGAGCTGTTCGGATGAGATGTTGGCTGCAATGAGTGATACGCCGATGAGCCACCACATGAGGCCGCGGCCAGCTAGGAAGTAAGACTCGGAGTCTTTGCCTTCGCCTTTAGATTTGAATAAACCTAGTCCAATCACCGAGGCAATAAAGACGAAGAATACTATGAGGTCGATTGTGTTCATAATGATACAGTTAATAGGATTTCTATAGAGAAGCAAGTATTAGTTAGTAAATGCAAACTAGTGGATTACATGCCGATTGCTTGTGCGCCAGTCGCTGGTCGGCTGGCAAAGATTTCTGGGGTGATGCCTGTGGCTTGTTGATAGAGTGAGCTGAGCTCATCAATAAATGAGTCAACATTTTGGCTAGCTACCAGACTAACTGTAGATCCACCAAAGCCGCCGCCTGTCATGCGGCTGCCGAGAACGCCGTATTTATCAGCAAGTTCAAGGGCGATATCTACCATGGTATCGAGCTCAGGGCATGAAACTTCAAAGTCGTCTCGTAGAGATTTGTGACTGGATTTCATGAGCTCGCCAAATTTTTTGCTATTGTTAGCTTTGAGTGCTTCAGCAGCTTGGATGGTACGGGAAATTTCTCCAACAACATGGACAGAGCGCTTGTAGGTGAGTTCATCCATTTGCTCTTTGCTGGCGACGACTTCATCTAAGCTAACATCGCGCCATGATGGTTTTGCTAGAATGCGTAAGCCATCTTCTGTTTGTTGGCGACGGCTAGCGTATTCACCATCATTGAGCTCGTGTGAGACATTAGTATTGGCGATAACAATGCTCAATGATTCGTCAGTGAATGGAACGAGTTCTACATCCTGGCTGCGACAATCGATCAGAGTGAGTTGATCTTTTTGGCCAAAGGCTGAGGCGAATTGGTCCATGATGCCACATGGCACACCTGCGAATGTATGCTCGGCGTGTTGGCTGATCAGCGCGCGTTGTTCAGTGCTGACAGATTGGCTATCTTCAGCGCCATTGACTTTGAGGGCGAAGGCCATGGCCATTTCTAACGCCGCTGAGCTGGAGAGTCCGCCACCTTTAGGTACGTTAGAGGTAATGAATACATCAAATCCAGATTTTGGCACCATGCCCTTTTTGAAATAGCCATCAACGACACCACGGAGGTAGTTCGCCCATTTTGGTGTGCTGATTTCTAGATCACAGTCGATGGGAATTTCTACTGCAGGTTCACCGAGTAGTGAGGCATCAATGCAGCGAATGACATTGTCGTCGTTAGGTGCAGTGACAAATACGATGTATCTATCAATAGCCATTGGTAGAACAAAGCCATCACAGTAGTCGATGTGTTCGCCAATCAGGTTAACTCGTCCTGGAGCTAGGGCTACGGCACATGGCTCTTTGGAGAAATTCTCTTCAAAGCTATTCAGAGCTGTTGAGATGAGAGACTTCGTCTGTTCACTGAGTTGTGGGTGATTAGAAATTGTATCGATAGTAGCCATCATATATTTTAATGATACGCGAACTTTTGCAAAATAGCTCATACTGATTTTGCCTACTAATGCATTATGTTAACCTAAATACATTACTAATTCATGATTTTAGCTAATATGATTTATTTTTGTCATGCACTTAGCAGTCACGATTATTTTTTATCACTAGCTAGTAGCTAGATGTTTGTTGTTATGTTGTCTAAATTCCTTGGGGCTACATTCTTTGATTTTCTTGAAACAGCGGTTGAAGTAGGACAAATGATTAAAGCCACATTCGAAGGCAATTTCTGAGATCGACTTCTGGGTATGAATGAGACGGGCACAGGCATTACCAATGCGAACTTCGGTGAGGTAGTTAGAAAATGTTTTACGCGTTAGATTTTTGAAATATCTGCAGAAGCCAGCCTTGCTCATGCCAGCTAGCTGGACAGCTTGATCCAGGCTGAGCTCAGAGTCATGGTATTGAGTAGAGACTAGGTTCATTACTTTGCGCATGCGGTCGTCGTATTGATCTGGCAGCTTATTTTGATAGGCGACGCTGGCGATGGCAGATAGATCTTCAGCTGGAGCATTAGCCATGCAGTTGAGAGTTTTTAGCAGCGTAGTTAGAGCTTCGAATGGAGCTAACTTTGGCAGCGAGTGCATCAGCTCGATGACCAGGTCTTTGGTTTTACCGTGAATGGCTAGACCGCGAGCTGATTGAGCGAAGAGTGCCTGGATATTGAGAAATTCAGGTTTCGTTAGGATTTCTTTACCGAGGAAATCGGGTTTGAATTGAATGACTAATGACTTGGCGATGGATTGATCGGTAGATTTCTCATGTGAGCTGGACCAGTAGTGTGGCAAATTGGGGCCAAGCAGTAATAAGTCGCCAGCTAGTAGGGTAGAGATGTTATCTCCTACATATTTTGTACCAGACCCTTCTAGGAATAATATAAGTTCAATTTCTGGGTGATAGTGCCATGGTGTGAGGAAACTTTTCTCGTTATATTCCAGAAGGTTATAGCAACGGTCAGAGGTGTATGGAATTTTTTCAAGTAGTGCTTTCACGGTGTGAATTGGTAGATATAGTTTGTTTGCTGGCTGGCCACTATGGGGATGTAATTGCTGAAACTAGCACAATGGTGAATTAAAACACGGAAAAACTACTAATATATGTCTAGATTTGTTTCGGTATCGCTAAATCGTTCTCTGCAAAGGTGAAAGTTGGCTTGGCACAAGTAAGCTTCGTTTTGGGGGATTTTCCCGCGAATGTGAAACGGATGATGTCGGTCTATCGAGAGATGATAGATCGTTCAGCTGATGTGGTTTTGGTTCCAGCCTATGCGATGTCAGGCGGCTGGCCTGGTCGTTTGCTAGAGCGGTCTAACTTCAGCGAAAAAGAGATGCAGGCGATGGACTTTCTATCTGAGAGTGTTGTAGCTGAGCCGCTGATTTTATATACTGAAGAATATAATGAGGCACATGGTAGGTTGCAGCCACGGCTGTATGTCTTGCATGACGGGAAAGTTAGATCGGCTGAAGCCAGTGTGCTCAATCAAGACGGTCAGCCGCAGTGCTGGGTGGTTGATGTAGCTGGAAAATCTATCATCATTGCCGTTGAGTCAGCCATACTCGGCGGTGGTGGCGAGCTCTGTGAGCTGCTGGAATCTTTACTTGTGGCAAATGAAGTGGCCCAGCCAGCGGCCTTGGTATGTTTGTGTTCACATGCCTATAGCTGGGCCGATGCGCCTGTTGATAGAGAGAGTTTTGCTCAGACGGCGGCAAAATTTAATCTGCCCTTGATTTACCTCAATGAAGTTGGTGGTCGTGGTGATAGGGTGATGGCGGGTGGTTCATTTGCAGTCAATTCAGACGGCTCACTGAGTTCGCAGCTGCAAGTATTGGCTGATGACCTGCAAGTCATTAACTTGTTGGATTCAGATGCTAGCGTGGCGAAGTTAGATTATAAGGAGGCAAAACATTTATTGAGCGCGCTGGTTCTTGGGCTGCGAGATTTTGTCCATTGTCGCGGTGTTAGTAGCGTGGTTCTGCATGCTGACGGCTCATTGTCGAGTCAGCTAGCAGTGATCATTGCGCGCTTGGCTCTTGGAGATGAATGTGTTTTGTTAGCCAAGCCAGCTGTAGATTCTAGTGTCGAGACGAGTGATTCTACTTGGCTCTACCCAGCTATCGATGAAAGTCTGATAGGGGAAGTTGACGAGTTTGCCCGCGCTAGCTGGCTAGAGCGCCTGCAGTCTCAGTGGTTGATGTCGCAGGCTGAGAGCTCCGCGACTTTAGTGATCTCTAGCATGAACAAATTAGATTATCAGCTAGGTGAATATGTTTTAGGTGGTAGATCGATGGGGCACCTTAGTTTGCTGGCGGATTGTTTCCCTAGCCAGCTGCAATTACTAGCTGATTATTTGCAAGGCCAGGGGGTGGAAATTGCTAGATGTGAAATGCCTGTGAGCATGCGATTGCCTTGTAGTGAGTTAGTCGCAGAGGAAATTATCACATTATATAGAGAAAAGCTTCTTTCATCTGACGAGATCATCGGCCATGATGGGCGACATGAAGACGCGGTGCGTTGGATCAAACGTCGCCTTGACCTGAATGAATGGAAGGGGAGTCAGATGCCTCCAATTCTGCGGGTTACCAGCCAGCTAAGATCTAATGAGATGGCTGATCCTGTGGCTCATCGTTTTTTCAGCTAGCCCCGAGCACCGATGAAGGACGATAAAGAATCTACGAATGAACAAGCTGACGAATCCAAAGCTAGGCTGAGGTGGGGGCGTATCTTGGCTGTATCGTTGTTAGCGAGCGGCGGTTCGGCTGGCGTCTATTACCATCTGGACGAGGAGCACAAACAGAAAATGAAGTTGGTGCAGCAGAGGCACGTTGATTTTGACCTGCGACTTTGGAAACGTGAGCTAGAGGCGAATTTTGAAGCGAAAAATGTCGTGGCCGTGGATAGCCAGCTAGCCGATTCCACGATGATGTTAGTCAGCGAGGACGAATTGGCCGACTGGCAAAATCAATTGGCTCAGCTTAAAGAAGAAATCCGGCTAACTCAGTTGGCTGGATTGGTGGAGCAGGCTGAGCTCGCTATAGAGAAAAGGAAGTTTGATCAGGCTCGTGAGTTGGTGGCCGAAGCCGGTGATTTTGCTCAAGATGGTGAGCTTGACGTGGTGATTGCGATGATCGAACAGTCACAGCTAGAATATAATTTTAATAATTTGTTAGCTGGGGCTGATAGATATGCAGAATCTGGCCAGCTGGAATCTGCGATTGATGAATTGGATAAAGCTAACGAGTTGATTCCTGATGTTGATGGTGTGGCTGTGAAACGTCAGCTGTGGCAGTTCCAGCTGCAGATCGTGGAGCAGCGGCGGGAGAAATCTCGCGAGCTCTATGAGAAAGCGACGGCAATGGATGAGGGGATTTATTCTGAGAAGTTGCTAGAGCTTCTTGAGCTGGCAGTTGAGCAAGACCCCAAACATCTAGCGGCGGTCGAGTTGCTAAAAAAAGCCAGTGATTACCCAAAGATCTTTCGTGTACCAGCTGAAGTGAAAACGATCACGCTAGCTTTGGATCAGGCCAAGGATGGTGATGAAATTCACCTCGCGGAGGGTATTTATAAGGAATCATTGTGGGTCAAAAATGGGGTGAAGATAGTGGGCGCCGGCATGGATAAAACAGTGATCGAGTATTCAGGTTTGTACGGCTCGGTGATGACGATTTCTAGCCAACAAGAGGTTCAGCTCACGGGGCTGATTTTACGTCACAATGATAGAGAGCCGGATACGGTAGACCAATACTCGGTGTTAGTAGTTGGCGGTGGTCGTCTATCTGCTAGCAAAGTGAAGGCATTTGATAGTGCTGGCCACGGTGTACTGGTTTGTCGCGGTGGCGAGGTTCGCATGTCGCAGTGTGAAATGACAAACAACCTGTGGAATGGGGTGAGCTGTGAAGATGCTGGCTCACAGCTGGTGGTTGACCGCTGCAAAGTTAGATCGAATCAACGCCACGGAGTGGAAATCTGGAATGGTGGAGCTGGCGAAGTTCAGCTGAGCTACATCGAAGAAAATCGTCTAGCTGGCGTACTGGCGATGGATGCTCCGAGGGCAAAAATTTACCGCAATACAGTGGCTGAAAATGGTGACGTTGGCGTGATGGTTAGCGCGGTTGTCGATTGTCAGCTAGATCTTAATGCGGTGAACAAAAATGGCCTTACTGGCATTGTGGTAGCTGGCGCAGCCACGCGCATCAAGTGTGACAAAAACCGCGCGAATCAAAATGGTGAGTTAGGTATTTGGTTTCAGCCGGGTGTGCGGGTTAGATCATTTTCTGGCAACAATGCACAAGGCAATGCGCTTGGACAAGTTAGAGCGCCGATGTCGCGTGCGAAAAAGCCAGCCGCCGCAGATAGACGCGACGATCTACGTGAGCGGCCCAAGGCCATTCCTGTTGAGGAATGATACCATTCACCTAGCTAGCTAGGCGGCAGGGTTTTGATTTCTAGCTAACAAAATGACGCGCTCAGCTAGCTGAGCGCGTCATTAGATGCCCAAAGTCTATCAGGGCGATTAGAATGGCCAGATTTTTGGAATCAAGAAGCTGGCGGTGATCCACAAGATGATGGCGAGCGGCGCGCCAACACGGAAGAAGTCGCCAAATTTATAACCACCGGCACCATAGACAAAGGTATTGGTTTGGTAGCCGATGGGTGTGGAGAAGCTGGCGGATGAGCCAAACATGACGGCAACCACAAATGGGCTTGGGCTGACACCCATTTGGTGGCCGACGATGATGGCCATTGGGGTGAGCAGCGCGGCCACTGCATTGTTACTGATAATTTCAGTGAGCACGGCGGCGAGCAGGTAGAAGGCCGCGAGTGCGAGGTGTGGGTGATCGCGACCGACGGTCTCAACAACTGTGCCGGCAATCAGCTGGGCGAGGCCAGTTTTTTCCATCGCCATACCGAGGCCAAGCATGCCAAAGATCATGAAGATAACTTTCCAGCTGACCGCTTGATAGGCTTCTTGGGTATCCACACAGCGGGTAGCTAGAACCATCAGCGCGCCGGTCATGGCGAGCACCACTACGGGAATTTGCGGTAGGCCAAATTTTCCACCAATGGCACTGGCGACAACAAAGAGAACTAAGGCTGCGATGGCGATTGGCGCTTTGTTTACACGCAGCTCGGTGTGTTTGGGTTCACTCAGGTTGATGAAATCTTTCTCGTCAAATAGCTGGCGCATTTGCTCAGCTGGACCTTGCACTAACAAGGTGTCACCAAAGGCGAGTTTTTCATCTTCAAATCGCTCCTTGAGGTTTTTACCGCGGCGGTGGATGGCGAGAATGATGACGCCGTATTTCTGGCGGAAACCAATTTCCTTGAGGCTTTTGCCCACCATGGATGAGTTGCGGCCAAGGATACCTTCCATGAGCAGTGCGCTTTCTGTGCGCAGGCTTTCCAGTCCGAGGCTCGCTTGTTGTTCTTCCTGGCCACGCATGTCCATGCCTTTGGTTTTGGAAATGCCAAGCAAGCCGTCGAGTGATCCTTTGAAGACCACTTCATCGCCAGCCTCGAAGGTCATTTCCTTGAGCGGGGTGGCGAGGCGTACGCCATCGCGCAGCACTTCGATCACACGAGCTTTGCGCATATTTGCCAGCGGGCTTTCGGTAAAGAGCGTGCCATCTAGCGCGCTGTCGGCTTTGACAAATGCGTGGGAGATGAATTCGCGCTGGCTAGCTGGATCAATCAAGGTAGCTAGGGTGACGCGGTCGGGCAGAAGTTTTGGCCCGAGCGTGAGCATGTAGAGTACGGTGATGACGATGAAAACAATGCCGAGTGGCATGATTTCAAACATGGAGAAATAGTAGCCTTGCTCGGCGGAAATACCAGCTGCGATGAGGTTGGTAGAGGTGCCGATGATGGTCATGGTACCACCAACAATGGCTGCGTATGAAAGCGGGATGAGAAATCGTGAGGCCGCGTATTCGCGTTTGCGGCAGAGAGAAATGACGATGGGCATGAAAACCACCACCACTGGGGTATTGTTGACAAAGCCAGATAGCAAAATGACTAAGATCATCATCACCACGAGCATCTGCTTGGCGGTATTGCCAGCTAGTTTTTCAAATAGATTACCTAGCGCTTCAATGACGCCTGTGCGCTCTAGCCCGGCGCTGATGATAAACATGCAGGCCACGGTGATGGGCGCTGGATGAGAAAATACCTTAAGCGCATTGTACGGGCTGTCTGGATCCAGCGGAAGCACGCCTGCAATCATGCAGAGAATGAGCGCGCCCATGGCGACAAGTTCAGCCGAAAGCCATTCTTTTACGAAGGCAATGAAGACAAATAGGGTAAGGATAGCGATGAAGCTTTGCTGCCAGGTCTCGAACATGTTTTGGGTGAATTTCTAGAGTCTGATGGTCCAGTGGGTGGCGCTGTTTGTTTGGCGCTGCCATCTACTTACATTATTGGTAGAGGTGTTTGCCGTCAATTCCAAGCATGAAGCGCATCTAGTGGTGATCTGAGGGCAAAAAAAAAGGAGGCTTCCGTAATGGAAGCCTCCTGTTTGAGAAATTGGTATTCGCTAGAAATTAAGCAACCTCTTCTTCAGCAGCCTTAACGGTTACTTTGAGAGTAGCAAGGAGGTCTGTGTAGACCTTAACTTCAACGTCAAACTTACCAGTGTTCTTGATAGCTTTATCAAGGACGATAGCGTGACGGTCGATTTCGATGCCTTTTTCTTCCAGCTTCTTGTGGATATCGATGCTAGTAACAGAGCCGAATGCTTTGCCGCCCTGACCTGTTTCCAGTGTGAAGCTAAGCTTAGTTTTGTTGAGCTTGTTAGCAACTTCTTGTGCTTCAGCACGCTCAGCAGCTTCGCGCTCAGCACGAGCAGCTTTGAGAGCTTCGAGGTGGCGTAGGTTCCCACGAGTAGCCTCAAAAGCTTTGCCCTGTGGGATGAGGAAATTGCGGGCAAAGCCAGCCTTAACCTTTACAACATCGGCTTCAGCGCCGAGATTTTCGATTTTTTCGCGTAGAATGACTTCAGTAGTGGCCATGAGAAAATTTTATTAGTTCGTGGGGCGGAGGAGATAGGGGGGGAAGTGTGATGAGTCAAGTCGATTTGTGAATAAATCATGTATTTTCAAACAATCAGCCAGCTGGATGGACCAGCTGGCTGGAAAATAATGATGTTTTGAGATCGCTTACTGCAGGGCTTTTGGTTTGCCGAGAATCTCTTGTAAGATAACGGCTTGCTTCAGGCTCTGCGGTGAGCGCAGCTGCGCTCTAGCGCTGGTGCCAGCGACTTGTGGGCGCTTCTTACGTGCCTGTTGCTGCTGGCGTTGTTTGATTTGTTCAAGTGCTTGGCGCTCGGCGGCACTGAGTGTGCGCGGCTTTTGGGCTTTTGCCGGTAATCCAGGTGGCTGGCTTACTGGTTTATTTCTGGTCAGCGCAGGTGGCTGAGCGGCTGGCTGGCGAGAAAGCACTGCGGGCTCTTGCTGAGCTTGCTGTTGTGCCTGACGTTGGCGAATTTCTTCGCGGTACTGCTCGTAGACGTCGTCGATCTCGTTGGGAGAATCATCGTAGTCATACTCGTCATCGAACTCTTCGCGGCGCTGGGCGGCACGACGTTCTTTGAGCCAGTTGAAGGCACCAACGATCATGGCAATCAAAATGAAGATGATTTGGCCGTAGTCGCCGGATTCTGCCAACACTAATGGAATCATAAATGATTGAGGTGGCTAAATCAGCGCGCCAGCTGGATGGCTAGCACGCTGAGTAGCGGGTTGAGTTAATTATTGATCTGAGCTGTGATCTTCGGTTTTAGCGATAGAATCACGCATGTCAGTATCAGCTTTGACATTTTGGTACTTAACGTAGTCCATGATGCCGAGGTTGCCATTGCGGAAGGCTTCTGCAATTGCTTGTGGCACTTCTGACTCAGCTTCTACCACTTTAGCGCGCATTTCCTGAGTACGGGCAGACATTTCCTGCTCAACGGCCACCGCAGCAGCGCGGCGCATCTCAGCTTTCGCTTGAGCAATTTGTTTGTCGGCTTCAGCTTGTTCAGCTTGCAGGCGAGCACCGACGTTGTCGGCAACGTCGACGTCAGCAACGTCGATGGAGAGGATTTCGAAGGCGGTGGCGGAGTCGACACCTTTACCGAGCACGAGCTTGGAGATGTTGTCTGGGTTCTCGAGGACAAACTTGTAGTTTTCCGCAGAACCTACGGAAGTCACGATACCTTCACCCACACGGGCGATGATGGTTTCTTCTGTAGCACCACCGACAAAGCGGTCGAGGTTGGTACGCACAGTGACACGAGCACGCACGTTCATGGCGATACCATCTTTGGCCACCGCGGTGATTTTATTGGAGGTGGCATTTGGGCTCGGGCAATCGATAACCATTGGGTTAATGGAAGTACGTACCGCTTCGAGAACGGTTTTGCCAGTGTCCTTAGTGGCGAGGTCGATGGCGCAGGCGCGCTCAAATGTTAGCGGGATGCCAGCTTTGTCAGCGGCGATCAGTGCGAGCACCACATTGGTGACGTCACCACCTGAGAGGTAATGAGCTTCCAGTGAATCAGTAGAGTAGGCGAGGTTCGCCTTCATTGCCGTAATACGGCTGTTAACGATGAGCGCTGGTGGCACTTTTCTGAAGCGCATGAAGACGAGGTTGATGATGCTGACTGGTGCACCGGCTGATTTGGCCTGAATCCACAGACCAAAGAAATTCATAAGAATGAGGCCAAAGATGCCGACGAAGATAAGAGCACCGATGGAGAGGATGGTGGTCACGGTAAAAGCTAACGGAAGAGCGATCATAGGTTGTTATGTTTAAACTGACCCCAAACTAACGAGAGATGCGCTATTCGCAAGCTAGAAGCGGTTAAATTTTTGCATTTAGCGGTCAGCTAGAAATATGATTTTATCATTTATTCCGCAATTTATGTGTAATTGGTGACTTGCCAAATGCCAGCTAGGTGTTTAAGCACTCGCTTGACATGAAAAAATTTCTATTCTCAGTAGCAGCCATCGTGGGATTGTTGGGCATGGTTTCTTGCGATAGACACGAGTGGAGCGAAACCAAGGTGCTCTTCGAAACTCACGATGACGAACACGGCGAACATGCTGAAGGTCACGGCGACGAAGCAGCGGGCGATCATGGCGACGCTCACAAAGAAGAGAAACACGAGCAGCCAGCTCATTAACTGGCGATATATTCATTCTTTAATACTGACTGGAGAATGCGACGTTTGATAACTTGTCGCATTTTTCGTCTTTGCGGTTGATCTTATTGCATGCTCGCGTTCACATGCTATTAACAAATCAGCAAAGCTGACAGATGCATTCATGAATAACGGCAAGGTACGTCCCCTATGGTTATGGCCCAACTTAATGAGTTTGGATGCGCCTGTAGTTGCCGTGGCCTGGATGTGGATGCTCAGCCAGGCAATGAATGTGAGTTATATCTCGCCGCTGGCCTATTATATTTTAGCTGCAGCGGTGTGGTGTGTTTACGTTGCCGATAGAATTTACGATAGTTCTAAGTCTGGCGGCCGCTGGCTGACACGCCAACCGCGCCACGAATTTCATCGTCGTTGGCGTCTGCCGCTGACGGTATTGTTGGCGATTATTTCTGGAATCTGCATCCACCGCGCGCTGTATTTCCTGCCGTCAGCGATTTTTTCAGGCGGCATCGTCGGCGGCATCATGGTTTTGGTCTATTTTGTCACCGTGAAGTTCCGTGGACAGGAAGTGCCCTATGTGAAAAATTTTGTTGCTGGGTTTGTTTTTGCCTTTGGCGTGGCGGTTCCAGTATTGGCGTATGAAGGGAGTTTGACGCGTGTTGGTCTGGAAGACGTGATTTACCCGCTACAGCAATATTTCCAGCCACTGCAAGAAGAGGTGAATGGCGTGACCATTCGCATTGCCATGGCGGGAGTATGGGACGCGCTGTGGAATACTGGACTGATGGTGATTCGCACCTTGCACGTGGTTTTTGTGCGCGAGTTGATCATTGTGGTTTTTGCGCTGCTCTGTGTGATGAATATCACTGCCATTGACCTGTGGGAGCAGGCTGAATATGCCGAGGATGAGGAGACCGAATACGGTCACGAGCTCAGCCTCACGCTTGGTTTGATTTTGCTAGTTGGCGGCAGTTTGTATGCGGCTGCTTTTATGGCCGACGAGTCATCAAAGAACTTCTATTACGCGGTGATGGTGTCTGCTGCAGCCTTGCAGCTGGTAAACCACTACCGCGCTCTATTCACCATGAATGCGCAGCGGGTTCTGGCTGATTTGGCCTTGCTCTTGCCCTTGCCGATATTCTGGTTTTCTAACTAGATTTTTCCTTCTAGCTGGCCATGAACTTCGACGCTGTTGCCCCGATTTACCAGCTGATGGAGCGGGTCGTTTTTGGCCATAAATTACAGCTGGCTCGCTGTGCTCATTTACCAGCCAGTTTGGCTGTTCTCGCTGGCGGTGAATCTGCAAAAATCCTCGTGATTGGCGATGGTGATGGACGATTTGCCGCTCAGTTAGCTGAGGAAATTGTCAGCCGGGGGATTGATGAAATTGTCCGTGTGGATGTGGTTGAGCTCAGCCAAGGCATGTGTGCTGAGCTGCGCCATCGTCTAGCCAGTTATCCATTTTGCCGTGTTCACTGTGCGGATGTTCGCGATTGGCGCGAGTCCGATTACCAGCTGGTATTTTGCCATTTTGTGCTCGATTTGTACCGTGGCAGCGAGTTCGACCAATGGATAGAAATACTCGACCACTTGGTCCAGTCAGCTGGCTACTTGGTGGTGACAGATTTTGAAAACCACCCAGATGGGGGAATTTTTGCGACCTGTTTGCTGCGGGTAATGTATCAGTTTTTCCACTATTCAGCTGGCATTCCAGTGGGTCAGCTGGAAGGGCGAATCGCCAGTATGGACGGGCTCAATGCAGAGCTGGTAGGGGAGTTCAGCCAGTTGAATGGATTTGTGCAATCTAGGCTGTGGCGTAAAATCTAGCTGCGCACGTTTTGCTAGCTGGCTAGCTAGCATGGGCCGCGCAACTTATCGAATGAAGTCGATAATAATGGCTGAGATGCTATTGCGCTTGGCTGGAATTTTGCTCCTCTTCTGCTCGCGCGTCATGTCGAAACCATCAAACTTGGTATCCGTAGTGATGGTGAGGTCATCACTTGTGAATTCAGTTTTGAAGCTCAGTTGCAGGTGCATCGGCACGCCTTGTGGGTTGAAGAACTCGTCAACAATGACTCTGTCTTCTTTGGCTAACGTTTCCACGATTGGTGATGTAGTGGAGTCGCCGACGCGTGCGTAGGTTGGTACAAAGTGATATTCTGCGTTAGCTACAGTGTCTGGGCTGCGTAGAATGTGAATTTTGTATGCCACGGCATCATAGCGCTTCATGGCTTCTTCCATGTTGCTGAGCCTAAATGTTGAACCAATGCCGTCTTCAGGCAGGAGCATGCCAGCTGGAATGTCCTTTTCGTAGAATTTGACGTGGCGAACTTCAATCAGGCCGTCTTTTTCAACGGCTGGATTTGTTCGTGGAGCCCTGTTTCTCACCGGCAGATCATTAGACCTGACGCTGGTATTGAAAATGTTGCCAATCGTGGTCGTCGACGCGTGGTGGCGGTGTTTCATCTTGGTGGTTGCCCAGTCGAATTGAACACCTGATCCAGGTAGCGTGATTGAGCCAGCTGGTTTTACTACATCAATCCACTTGGCTCCTAAGAAACCAGTCCCCTCAGCTCCGTAGAGTGAGGCGTCAAAGCTGAAGTTGATGCCTTGGCGAACTGGAAGTTCTTCTTCTTCATAGTGGATGGTTTCATCGCTGCTGAAGATATTTGGTTTTTCAGATTCTTCGGTAAGCTTGACCGCTTGTCCTGGCACCAGCTCGCTGATTTTGCTTCCTTCATCACGCTTCAGGCAGAGAACTCGACCTTCATACACGTCGACTCGAGTTTCGCCACCTGTGACTTTTACGCCATATTTGGTGCCGATGTCTTGAATGTAGTGAGTTGGTGTGAGGGTGTGGAATGGTGCGCTTGCTGTGTCGATGAGGATCTTTGAGTCGGTGTGCAGCTCAATCTTGTCATCTAGCAAGGTGAAGTCACTCGGTCCAGTGACCTTAATTGATGCGCCATTGGTAGATGTGAGTGAAAGTTGACCTGACTCAAGTTTGTATCTGACGCCAGTGTCGAGGAAGTTAGATTCAGCTTCTGGCTTATCACTGTCGCTAGACCAAGTAGCACCAGAGTTTGAGGTAATCGTGTAGTCGCCAGAATCTTCACTTGTTGTGAAGAAGAGTGAGGCGATCAGGCTGATGATGAGAATCGCCGCAGCGGCATAGGCGGCGCGGAAGGCTATGATGTTGCTCTTCTTCTCTTCTGGCTCAGCCAGCACTTCTAGATCGCTGGCTTTGAAAAATTCGGTAAATAAGGCCTCGTCGATAAATGCCTGCGTATAGGCAGTCAATTTGGCGGGGTCTTTGAGATGAGAATTGAGAGATTTCTCCTCAGAGTCATTCAAGGGCCCAAGCAGAGCTTGCTCCAGCAGCATACCGAAGTCTTTTTCAAAGACTTCTGGCTGTTGGTCATCTTGGGGCGATGATGGATTCTCTGGGCTCATGAATTAACTACTTAAAATGGTATTCCGTTTAGGATGCCATAGTTGACAAAAAATTGCTTAATTTATCAAACTAGTTGTGCACGTTTTGATTTTCTGACGGATTCGCGAAATTTGCTTAGCCAATGCGGCGTAGCTTTTGCCTTGGCTATCGGCAATTTCTTGCAGCGAATAACCAAATGCATAACATTTTTCGAACAGCGAGCGGGACTTTTCAGGTAATTTAGCTAGGCATTGTTTTAGAGCATCAGTCTGTTGGCTCGTATATGAACTTTGATTCTCAAATTCGACACATAAATTGTCCAAAGTTTCCTCTTCTAGCTGAAATTCTTTATTTCTGCTGTGGTCACGGTAGTGGCTCATAATGCGAAACTTCACTACCTGATAGACCCATGCACGAAAGTTTCCTCCTTGAAACTTCTCAGCTATATTCCTGACAATATACAGGTTCGCCTCTTGTAAAACGTCGCCAGCGAGAGATCTAGGGACACCACTAGATATTACAAAGCCAAGTAGCTGGCTTTGTAGTTCCTCTAGTTGCTGGGATAGATCTGGGGACATTGTAATTAGATAGAAACGACGAGTGAACCTCGTGGTCGGGGACAACTTGATAGGCTAGATGATGATTGTCAAAATAAAGAATAATACAGTTGGTTGAATTTCAGCGGGTCGGTTTAGATTGATGTGTTAAATATAGTTATTATCTCTTTCTTTATTATCCTTTTACTAAATCAGACAGGGCTGTTGGTAGGGAAGCAAAAAAAACCACCCAACTCAGAGTTTCTGAGTTAGGTGGCAAGTAAAACGATTTGTCAGCTAGATTAGATAAAGCCAGGTAGAATATCGCTCATGGCTTCGAGCACTTCGCTCATTGTTTCTACTGTCTCGTCACCCATGTTGGAAACACGGAAGGTAATGCCTTTTGCTTTGCCGTAGCCACCATTGATTAGAATGTTGTGTTTGGCGCGAATTGCCTCGATGTAAGCTGGCACATCGATTTCGCGGTTGTTACTGATAGCAGTTAGTGATTTCGATTGGTAGCCGTAGGGAGCGAAATGTTTGAATCCATTAGCCGCGACCCAGTTGTGTACCATGGCATTGAGGAATGCGTGGCGCTCGTAGCGGTTTTCTAATCCTTCAGCTAGCATACCACGCACCTGATGTTGCAGGCCATAGATGATAGAGATAGCTGGAGTTGTAGGCGTATTATTGTTGATAGCGTGTTTTTCAAATTCCAGAAAATCAAAATAATACCCGCGATCAGGGGTACTCTTAGCGCGTTCTAACGCCGCTTCAGAGATGGCAAAAATATTGAGACCAGGAGGCAGAGCGAATGCTTTTTGCACCCCAGCGATGATGACATCAACTCCCCATTCATCCATTTTCACAGGTACCGCTGAAAGTGATGATACAGTATCAACCACCAAGAGAACGTCTGGGAATTCTTTGACTACCTTGGCGATGGCGGCAACATCGTTCATCACCCCTGTTGAGGTTTCGTTGTGAACTAATGTGACGACGTCAAATCCTCCCTCTGCTAGCTTGCTGCGGACTTCATCAGGTTTGATGTAGTTGCCCCATTCTTCTTGAATTTTTTCAGCTGGAATTCCACATCGCAGCGCAACGTCGTACCACTTATCCGAGAAGGCTCCACAGCATAGGTTAAGGACCTTCTTCTGCGTTAGATTGCGAATGGCTGCTTCCATGACTCCCCAAGCTGATGATGGCGCGAGGTAAACTGGCCGTGTGGTGCCGATGATTTGTTTCAGCCCTGGCTGGATAGACGCATAGAGCTCAGCAAAATCTTTGCCGCGATGCCCCATCATTGGTTGGTTCATCGCTTGATAGGTGAGTGGTGAAATGTTCACCGGCCCTGGAATGTATAGTTTGGGTAAGGTCACAGTCGTAGTTAATTTAGCAATTGCCATATCTTATAGATGGAGGCGATTAGATGGGGGTTATTTTTTCAAATCTGTTTGTCCTTAGTCGACATAGGTTCCTGTATCACCGAGGTCGTTGTCGGCGTCGTAGGGATTATAGTTTTGGTTGAGGAATGAATCTAGCAGGGTGTCGACTTCATCATCCATCTTTTCTTTGTTTGCCTTAATGGTTTCTAGTTCCTGGGTGATCTCAGCTTGCATCACTCGCAAGTTAGCAGCTTCGTATTCGTAGCTGGCTTCGATGTGACGTTTGGCTAATTCACGGTAAGCTTCTTTGTCGGCTTTTTTCTTGAAGAGCTGTCTGGCTTCGTACTCGGTGACATACATGGTTAGAAGTGCTTCGGCGCCTTTTGGGTCAGCTTTGAGCATTTCTAAATAGTCGGCGTAGTTAGTAACGCAGCGGTTGACTGCTTGCTGGTACATCGCTTTGTCAGATGTTTCTATCGACTTGAGTTCTTTGTAGGCGGCTGGGAATTTCTTCTCGATAAATCCAAGCGCTTCTTTGGTGCTCGGCATGTCGTCGTGGTTGTGTTCTTCCTCTTCTTGGGCGCACAGCTGGAAGCTGAGAATGAGGCAGCTGAGCAGAGCTGTAATCGTTAGTTTCATTGATTGTGTCGTTGGCATGCTCAACAAGATATAAAAATTCACAGACTTTACAAGTGGCAGTCTAGCTAGCATGGTATAATCATGAAATTTGCTAACGCATATGGGGTAATTATGGCTGGCGCTGTTGCTATGTTAGCTAGCGCCTGCTCACCAGTGGATGAGGAAATCGAACCTGTGGTCAAGGAGCTAGCGGTGAGTTCTCAGGTAGTTGAGAAAATACAAAAACCTGAGTTAGATCAGCCAGTTGAAGCTGCTACTGCTAAAGTTGAGCCGAAGCACGAGGTTCACGCCGTGACGATTGACCAACTATACGCGATGCTGGCGAGTGATGCGGTCTATCTGGTCGATGCGCGACCGTCATTTGTCTATCGGCTAGGTCATATCAACGGTTCGGTGAACCGCTCAGTGCGCAGTTTGAAGCGTCACCGTGATGCGTGGATGGCTGAAATTAGCCAAGCTAACAAGGAAGGCAAACAGATTGTAATTTATTGCCTAAACGAAAATTGCCCAGACGCGCATCGTTTTGCTTCTGAGGTGACAGCTGCAGGTGTTCCGTGCTCGGTCTACGTTAATGGTTGGGAAGAGTGGAAATCAGCTGGCTTATAATATGGAGCCCGTTTTGCATACCATTTTTCATCAATCACTAGATGCTCTAGCCGAGCAATTGCGCCATTGTGTTGTCGATGCTGATAGTTTTCTTCAGCCCTTGGTGCCTTGTCAGTTAGGTGTTTGCAAGGCGACCTGCTGTCATGATGGTGTCACTTTGTCTTCTCAAGATGCCGAGGTGTTGGAGAAATTTGTCACTGACAGGCAGGGTGATCTAGCGAACTTAGGTTTCGATTTGCCACCTAACGGCATCATTGAGCATGTGTCTGGAGGGAAATGCAAAACGCGCACTCGTGCAGCTGAGATCAACGACTTAGCTGACGATTACCCAGCTCATTTTCCCAATACCAAATGTCTTTTTCTAGACCCGCAGAATCGTTGTTACCTGCAGCGTTTGGCTTATGACGAGGGGATTCATCCGTGGTCGTATAAACCTATCACTTGCTGGCTGCATCCTGTAGTGATTTTGCCAGCGGGTCGTGACTCTGCTAGAGCGACGCTAAAGTTACATCAGGTCGACAAGGATCCACAAACCCAGCCCGGATACCCTGGCTTTGCCACTTTCACGCATTGTGGGCGGCGAGATGATTGCGGCAAGGTGGCCCATGAGGTGCTCGCTGGTGAGTTAGCTGCATTGTCATCATTGGTTAGTCGTGACTTTGTTAGTGAAATCACTGCGCCAGCTGACTGCGATTGGTATTAATTGTATGATCTAATGATGAGTGCATTAGGCCGCAATGGATCATTGTGAATAAGTGAAAATTGCTATGGATGAGCTTTTTCGTAAACGGGTGTATTGACAAATTGTGTGTTAGCTGCGCCCGTAAGTTGGTGATTTCAATGCGTTTGCGGATAGGTGACAACTTTTTGTTCGACAACGCATTTTATTTTGTGAACGGTGACTAGCTTTTTGTTGCGCATCTCTTGTTTGTGGGTATAACATAGGGTTCTCGTAGCCAAACCGCAGCATGTGTGTCACATGACGATGCTGCCTTTTGGCTATTTCCTTTATATTGAGCTAGACCCGCTTGGTATTAGATAGACCCGCATATTTTCAAAATGAATCCCGACAGAGCAACATTAAACTTCCTAAATAGCTTTCCCGAGAAAGCAAGAAGTCGCGGTGACTCGCTCCAGCAAGATGGAGCAGTGACTCAGATTTTTGGTAATCACCTATTTATTCAAGGACGGGTAGAAGATCCAACAGGCACTTTTAGAACCAGTTTGCGCCTTCAAGGTAACCGCTGGTTTGGTAGCTGTACTGCAGAGGATCAAGATATCGCTGGAGCCTGCATGTACGCAACCATGATGGAGCGCATGCACCGTGGCGAAGATCTGCCTGAAAGCCCAAATGAATTTGATGATACGCCAATCATCGATTTGATCGAAGAAAAGCTCGATCGCGAGCTGGACGATAAAGAAGCTGATTTTATTGGCAAAGTTGAGAAACGCTACCGTCGTTACGTGATTGAAGGTGAAATCCACGATCACGATTTGGTGCGTTTGAGCCCAAGGTGGGAAATCAACAGCTACGAGCCACTGGAACTGTGGCCAATGCCTCCTGGTGATATTATTGAGTTTTGGAACTACATCGCCTACGCATTTTACAAAAAGCGTATCGCCTACCCAGATTTCCTCAATGCCATCACCAATCTGGAAAACGTGCAGAAGAAGATGCACGAATGGGAACGTGAACGTGATGTAGCTGAGTGGTACGACCGCATTGAAAGCATCAATGAGCGCCCACCAGTAACCAAGCCAATTCACGTTGAATTCCGTCTGCTTTCTACCATCAACGAAGCGCGTGTTGAATACCGCGATTCTAAAGTGGAAGATGCTGCATGGATCCCGCTTCGCGAGAAAAATGACATCGAGCGTTTGCAGAACTGGTTCACCGAATCAGCCTTGCGCATGGATGCGCCAAGTCAGGTGATCTGGGAGCAATTCAACAATTATTACGCCTCTGAAGGCAATGCCTCTTTTGATTTGGATCAAGAGAATGCCTGCGCGTTCATGAACCGCTTATTCCGTCAGCCAGCGCTGAAGGGGTACATCGTTAACCTTGATGAGAAATACTTCAAGGTGGTGGACCGCCCGCTCAGCTGGCAATGTGAAGATGATCCATATGCGCCAGACTCATTTGCGCTGCAGTTGGTGACTCAAGAGGGCAACAACGTGACTCACTCAGTGCGTTTGCTGCCTGGCCGCGAAGTTCTCTATCAATCAGACGAAACTGTTTTCCCTGGCCCACCACGCTGGCTGGAAGAGACAGATGTGCAGCCACGTTATCACATTCCTAAAGACGTCATCGACAGCTTGGAAGGTGTTGAGTTCCTGCGCAAAGTAGGCTCCAGCCTGCCAGCTTCTCTGAAGGAACGTGTGGTCGACCTCGACTTGTATCCGCGCTTCAAGATGCGCATCGAGCAAGGTCTCACATCAGCTGAAACCGAGCACCTAGTGATCGAAGTTCACGCATTGGAAAAGCAAGACCGCCGCACCGAAAAGCGCATCAAAGATGTGTGGGAGCTGGTTGAGCAAAAACCTGTCAAAGGACAGCAGCTGCTGCGTTTCGCTCGCGAAGAACTTTACTGTGTGCCTGAGCTGCTCACGGAGATGGGCCTCGCATACGACGATAAGTTAGGTGCCTTCAAGACACGCGTTACTAAGCTATTCCCTGAAAAATTCTCTGAGTGGGCCAAAGAGCTGCCTGAGAGCATGGATGTGCAGATGGACGGCAAGCTCAATACGCTGATGGCTGACCCGGTAACGGCTGCTATCCGCTTCGAAGTTGTCAACCAAGAGATCGACTGGTTCGACCTCCGCATCGTCATCGATGTGGAAGGAGTTACTTTGACCAAGGCTCAGATCCGCTCACTGGTAGCTGCCCGTGGTGGTTACGTCCGCATGGACGACGGTGGCTGGATGCGTCTTGAAATCAAGCTCGACGCTGACCAGCGTGAAGCGGTTACTCGCCTCGGCTTGGATCCATTTGACCTTACTGGTGAAACTCACCGCATGCACGCACTCCAGTTGGCTGATCCAAAAGCCGCTGAGGTATTTGATCCGAAGGCGTGGAAGCGCATCAAAGATCGCGCTCGCGACATTCAGGTGGAAGTGGCTCCCGACGTACCAAAAGGCCTCAATGCGACACTTCGTCCATACCAGGTGGAAGGTTTCCAATTCCTTGCATACCTTGCGACCAACCGATTTGGTGGCTTGCTTGCGGATGACATGGGTCTGGGTAAAACCATCCAGAGTATTACTTACTTGCTGTGGCTACGTGAAGAACACCTTAAGACATCGAAGACCAATCTGCCATCACTGGTGGTTTGTCCGAAATCAGTTATTGATGTTTGGGAAACAGAAACCAACAAGTTTGCTCCTGAGATTCGCGTGCAAGTCATGCGTACTAAGGAAGACCTCGACCCATCCAAGCTGGGTGTCGAATTTGACCTCTTGGTTCTCAACTACGCTCAGCTGCGTCTCAGCGGCGAAGAGCTAGCTAAGATCAAGTGGCTCACTGTGATTCTCGATGAGGGTCAGCAGATTAAGAACCCAGATTCTAAGGCAGCTAAGTCAGCTCGTGAGCTGAACTCCATGAACCGACTCGTTCTTACAGGTACGCCTATTGAGAACCGCTTGATGGACATGTGGTCACTGATGGCCTTTGCGATGCCGGGTGTACTTGGTAGCCGTGGTTACTTCAAAAAACGCTTTGATAAACGCAAAGATCCTGGCGCGCAAAACCGCCTCGCATCACGTCTGCGTCCATTCTTGCTTCGTCGTACTAAGCTGCAAGTGGCTAAAGATCTACCACCTCGTACTGAGGAGGAAGTATTTGCCCAGATGGAGGGAACTCAGTCAGAGCTCTACAAGGCTGAACTTAAGCGCATTCAGAAATCATTGCTCGGATTTGATTCCGACGAGACAGTGAAGAAAAACAGCTTCGCTATCTTGCAAGGCCTCATGCGTCTGCGTCAGATTTGCTGTCACCCAGGCCTGATTGATCCAAAATTCCTCAAAGAGGAAAGCGCGAAGATGAACGCTCTGTTCTACCTTCTCGACCAGCTGCGTGAGGAGGGCCACAAAGTGCTCGTCTTCTCACAGTTTGTTTCCATGCTGGATATCATCAAGGCTCGCTTGGAAGTTGAAAGCCGTCCGTTCCACTACCTCACTGGTCAGACTAAAGACCGTAAGGCTGTGATCGAAAGCTTCCAGACAACCAAAGATCCATCAGTATTCATGCTCTCACTCAAAGCGGGTGGTGCTGGTCTGAACCTGACCTCTGCGTCCTACGTGATCCTTTACGATCCATGGTGGAACCCAGCGGTAGAAAACCAGGCGATTGACCGAACTCACCGTATTGGTCAGAAAAACAAGGTGATCGCGTATCGCTTGCTGACCCGTGACACTGTGGAAGAGAAGATTCGCGTTCTGCAGCACCAGAAGACTGCGCTGGTTACCAACATCCTCGGTGATGAAGGGTTTGCTAGCAGCCTCGGTGTGGAAGATCTCCAGTTCATCCTCTCTGGCGCTGCTGAGCCAGAAGAAGAGCCGATGAAGGTTGCTAAAAAAGCCGCCAAGAAGGCTGCCAAAAAAGCAGCTCGCAAGAAAACTCGTACCTCTGCCGAGGAAGAGTAATTCTGCTATCTCATCAAAATCAATTTCAAGCGGGAGCCAGCTGGCTCCCGCTTTTTTTTACCCTCGGCGTCACTTGCGCGGTCAGCAGCCCTGTGTATGTTAGTATGTATGAAAACTTTTGCTGTTCTCTTGCTGGCGATTATAAGCGCAACTTACATCCTCAACCCTACAGCTGGGCTATTGGAGCTGATTCCTGATAATATTCCCATCTTTGGAAATCTCGATGAAGCGATGGCGACAGCAATCTTGTTAGCTTGTCTGGGGTACTTTGGCATCGATGTGTCTAAGCTATTCAGCCAGAGTCCATCGGTGAAACGCGCGCAATCCCAGCTGGACGAGACGATAGAGCGGGGGAAATCATTGCATAAAGCTGAGCCTAAGTAAGTTTCTGGTTTTGATACTAATAAAATGCTGGCTGGATGGGTTAGGTATATATGACACGAACCTACCAGATGTTTCAGCTACGCAGTGCCCAACAGGGCGATAAAAGTGAAATGGATATCTCATCACTAGTTGATGTGAGTTTTCTTTTGCTCATTTTCTTCCTAGTCACCGCGACTATTTTGCCGCGTGAGCAAGATCTTAAAATGTCAATTCCCTCAGTTGCGCAAGGCGCGCCAGTGGCACGACAGGCGATGATTATCCAGCTGGATGAGTCCGGTACTTTGACTCTGAACCCAGCGAGCGCACCGGAGGTGATCACCAAAGATTCAACGAGTCGTGAGATCCCTGAATTAGTTGATCGTTTGAAAATTTTCGCAGCTTTATCCCCAGCTGACCCAGCGGTGGTGACTTTGAAAGTTTCAGATAAAGTCCCTCAGCAGCAATACATTGATGTGCTCAATGCGCTGGCTGAAGCAGGGGTGCAGAATGTGACTTTGGCTGAATAATTGTCAGCTGGACTTCATTGCCAGTTAAGCGACCAAATTAGGTCGCTTTTTTTTGCATTTAAATCGTGAGATTCTAGCGTGATTAGTTATCGTGCTGATCGTTGATATCACCCATTAAATGTCATTTCTTACATTTGTTCATTATTTTCTGAACAACTAATCTGAGAATCCACGTTTAATAAGATGCACAAGGTAGAGAAACATACATGATGAAAACACATAAAATGTCATTGAAGGAGTCGGGACGCATGACGAGTAAGGGATTCAGCTTGCTCGAGATGGTTATCGTACTTGGTATTATCGCTGTGATTTTGGGCCTCTCGATTGGCATGATGACAGGTATGCAAGATACGGCTAAATATGTAGCTGTGGATGCTGACATGCAGAAGTTCACCTCGAAGCTGGAAGCCTACAAAATGAATGCAGGCAGCTATCCATCTCAAGCCCAGGGCCTCGAAGCGCTGGTCAACAAACCATCAAGCAGCCCAGTTCCGCGCCGTTGGGTGCAGCTGCTCACTAGCATTCCTAAAGATCCTTGGGATGGTGATTATGTTTATAAATATCCAAGTTCAAAAGATCCACGTAGCTATGAGATTATCTCAAAAGGACCTGATGGCGTAGAAGGTGGAGGCGATGATATCAGCAGCCTGGACAAGAAGTAGGCGGACTTGCTCCAGCGGTATGACGCTGCTGGAGGTGGTCATCGTGATTTCCATGATTGCCATTTTGACTGGCATAGGGCTCGTCGCGATGGCTGGAAGTCAAGATTCAGATTCATTGCGCAAGTTCGCTATTGAATTTGAGTCGATGGCAAAACGTGGCCGCATGATGGCCAATAAGGAGCATAAACCTTATCAAATCAAAGTCTCAGATAATAGCGCCGTTCTGTACGGCTATCAGAGGCCGCTAGATTCGGATGAAGATTATGTTCCCAGCCAGAGTTATCAGGAAATCAGCCGCATCGAGTTTCCTGGCGAGATGCAATTCGACTTTAAATACTGGGGGCAAAACGATTGGACCACTCTCAAACGTGACGTCGAATTTGTCTGGAAGTTAGAACCTAAGGGCATCGTTGAACCAGTGTCCGTTCGTTATAGCATTGAGGATAATTATATCAGCCAAGAGTACCACCCGCTAACAGCTGGTGTGCGCGATGAAGAATACGAGCTGAAATAATTCGATAGTAAGATGAAAATCACACAACCAAGCAAGAAGCCAAAGCTCCACAGCGGATTTATGCTGATGGAGGCGCTGATGGCGTTGACTGTTTTTGCTATCGTTGGTGTTTCTCTAATCAGTGCGCTCAACGAAACGGGCAAGCTGGCTAACATGATGCAGCGCGAAGTTGCTATCGTTCGCATCCTAGACTCAGCGCTTACCGAGGCGCTTTCTATGCCAACCATAGAGGAAGGCACCACGACTAGGGACATCGAAGAACATGAAATGGAAATCGAAACCATCGTCGAGCTGCTTGAGCTCGAGAACGAGGATGGTCAAGCTCTCCAACAAATGTACAAAATCACTGTGATTGCTTACTGGTACGATGAAGGCCAGCTGAATGAGCAAAGTGCAGAAACCTATCGTTATGCGAGCCTCTATCAACTGTAAAATACGCAAAGGCTATTTGCTGTTGGAGATGGTGATGGCGCTGGGCATTTCCGCGCTCGTGCTAGCTGGTGTTTTTGCTCTAGCTGATGGCTCACTCTCTCTCTCCACTGCGGTGATAGAAAATACCAACATCAATGGCGAAAGACAGGCATTTAATGAACTGCTGAAAGATCATTTCCAAAAACTGCCAGGCAATGCAGTTCTCCAGCTAGAAACAGAAGAAACCAGTTCACACAACCTACCTAGACTCACATTTGAAAATGTGCCGATGGCCTTCAACTGGGGCGGGCGCTCAATGGCGGCTGAGTCCATCGAGCTGGCGACGGTCCTGCGGCGGGACAATTTGGTAGATATTGTGCTGCGTCTCTACGAAAACAAGGTGATCACAGGTGAGAATAATACGGTTTCCAACAATGATGATCCGATCGCCGAGATTATCATTGTCGATGGTCTCTATCTGTTTGAGGTCGATGTCATCGATGGTAGAACGATGGAAACTTTACGTGAATGGGATGATACCAGCAACCTACCAGTACAAGTGAAGTTTTTCTATCGTTACGAGCCTAACGACTCGCTGGTGGAGCAAGCATTTTGGATTGTGCCAAAAGAAAACCCGGAGGTTTTCATGAAAAGTGTGCAGCAACAAAACCCAGGTGGCCCGCAGGATACTAATACTGGCGGCGGAACTGGTGGCGGCGGCGACGACGACAACGGGTCGCATCGACCTCCTGTAGTACAATAATTTTTAGAAATTCATAATGATGATGAGCAGACTCAGACAGAAACAAAAGCTAGCGCAAGGCAGTGCCTTGATCGCTGTGTTTTGGTTGATGTCTGTTTTGGGCTTGGCCATTTTTGCGACCGTCCAAGTTGTCTATCTTGCCTCTGACGTTGCTTCCTCTGAGATCAATGGGTTTGAGGCAAGACAGATGGCCGAAAAGGGCATTGCCATCGGCGCGAACCCAAGTGTGGAACAGGGCGATCCAATCTTGAATTTCTTCGATCCCGAGAATGAAACTGGTTATGATGTGCAACTGCGCAGTGAGGCGGCTCGCTTTAATATCAATGTGATTCTCGCGCGGCTAGATAAGTCACTTTTGGTTAGCATTTTTACTGGCTGGGAAATGGAGTTAGATGAAGCTGAAGCCTTAGTCGACGCTCTTTGTGATTGGGTTGACGGCGACGACAATGTTAGTCTGAACGGTGCTGAGTACGAATATTACGAGTCGTTAGGATTAATGAACCAGCCATTTAATAGACCATTTTATAGCCTAGACGAAATGGAGATGGTCCGCGGCATGGGGCGCTTAGACGAATTAAACCCACAGTGGCGTGATTGGTTCACCGTGTGGAGCAATGGCAAACTCAATGTGAATGAGGCCGAGCCAGAATTGATTGCCGAAGCCGCTGAGGTTTCTATCGATGACGCACAGAATCTGGTAGATTTGATTCTCGGGCCTGACGGCGAACGTCACACAGAAGATGATTACGAATTTCAGACGGTTGAGGAAGTGCTGACTCAGTTAGGTGTTACTGAGGCATTGTGGCCGATAATTCAGCCACGACTAACCGTACAAGACGAGACTACTCGCATCGAAAGCGTGGGCAGAACAGGAGTTGTAAAACGAAAAATAGTTGTCATTGTGCGCAACCGTACTGGTAAGCCGGCTATTCTAGAGCGCAAAGAAGAAATTATTCCATGAGTAAGAAGAAGGGGGACAATACAATCTTTCTGCCGGGGGCAGAAGGGTGGCAATTATGGCAAGGAAACCGTGATGACGGTTATTCCTTGGCTGTCGAGCAAGGGCCACTCAAGGCCGCTGAATTTAACGAGTTTATCAAGGGGGAGATGGTCATGGGATTCCCTCTGAAAAGTGCTTTGGCGGTGCCATTTACCACTCAGACTAACGACTCTGATTTATTTGCCGATCTAGCTAGTATGCATTTAGAAACTGCTGGTGTTAGGGTGGCTGACGGAGCTGGCCAGCTGAGCGATCTTTTTGAGGTGCGCAAAGACGACGACAGCGCGGCATTGCTGCCAGTGGTTCTCAGTCCACCGGAAGATGATGAAATGCCATTACAGTCAGCCAAAGCCTACGATCTATCCGCTAGATTTTTCCAGCTGCCCGATGATGCGGTGGTTTTATGGCGTGAGTTAGGCCGTTGGGTTTTTGCCTGTTCTGTAGGTAATAAGTTAGCCTACTTCCAGAGTTTACCATTTCGAGATCTTGGTCCAGATACCTCACGTGAGGTGAGTCTGGCGGTGATGCAGTTGCAACTTCAAGGTCTCCAGCTAGACGCCAAACAATTAGTTATTTGGGCATCTGAGCAAGATGGTGAGATTGATGTTGATGTCGCCAATGCGCTGGAGTCAGCGCTGCGTCTGCCATTGCAGATAGATAGCAAACCTGACCCGCAATTGCCGCGTGTATTAAGTGAGCTGCTACCAGAGAATGCTCGTGCTGAGCAATTGGCTCAGGCCGAAGCGAAGAAGCGCAAGATCTTCATTGCTGCCTTTGCCTTGGTCTATTTGATGGCGATCGGCTACCTGTTATTTAACTATTGGCAGATCAATACGGAGTTTGAAAAAGCTTCTATTGCGCACGAGGAGATTGCGCCAATCCATACCGCTTTGATGGAGCATAATGCGCAGTGGGACGAACTCGCGTTGGTGGTACGCACTGATTTATGGCCAATGAATTTGCTCAAGGAAGCGGCGCCAAAAGGCTCTCTAGCAGGCAAAGTTCGTTTTACGAAGTTTGATGTAAATAGTGGAACCGTTACGATCCAAGGGGAAGCTGAGTCAGCGCTGCAGGTTGATCAATACCGCAGCCAGTTGAAAAGAAGCCTGCGTGATTACGATTGGGTAGGGGCAACGCCGAGTGCCGATAAAAATGGTCGCTGGAAATTTACTTCAGCTGGAGAAAATACAACCTTTATAAGCCAGCCATGAGTGAACGTGAAAAGAAATTGTTGGGCCTGATGGTGGTGATCACCTTTGTAATGCTGAACCTCTTTGGATTCAGATTGTTACACGCGAAGATGGAGGCCAAGGAAAGGCAGACCGAGCAGATGCTCGAGGAAGTGAGCACCTTTGATTCGATGATCCAGGGAATGGTAGAAGCCGAGTCTGAGCGTGAGTGGCTCAATAACAATCCTCCAATGGTGAGCACTTTTGGTAAAGTTGGTGGTGAGCTGGTAGAGGTGATCAAACGCGCGGCCGCTAAAGGTGTGCAAATGACCAAACAGCCGCAGCCACTGCAACAGAATCTAAATGAAGTGGGCAACTATCGCTCGGCCAGCTGTGAGGTAATCGTCAACGGACGCGATATGGAAATCTATCGATGGTTATTAGAAATGCATGAGCCAACGCTAGCACGCACGGTTTCTAGCATTACTATCACCCCAGCAAAAAGTGATGATACGAGAATGGATTGCCGCGCTGTCATTACACAGTGGTTTAAACCTGCTGGTGCGGAATCCTTTGATATTGAATAAAATGTGTAATGCTTCAACCTGTATCTACGTAATCTAAGATTAGCTTCTATTTTTTTATGTCGCGACTTATAGTCAAATCACCCGTGTTAGTCAGCCTTCTGGTCACCAGCTTGTCTGTGGCCTTGGCGCAGGCACTACCGCCTCGTAAACCTACCATTGGTCAGTTTACCAGTTTGGTAAATAACTCACCATTTACCATCAAGCAGGCTGCTGCTGCGCCAGTGCAGGCCGCTAACAACATCGATAAAGAATGGATGCTTGGCGGCATTTCACCCGCAGCTGATGGAGGTCATCAGGTCTTATTGATTAACAAAAAAGACCGCAAAAAACGCATTCGCTTTGTTGAAGGTTACGATACAGATGGCTTCAAGCTGCTAGATGTTAAGCAAGACCCGAAGTCATATAAAAACTCAAAAGTACGCGTCAGCCTGCAAGGGCAAGAAGCGTGGCTCGGCTATGATGACAAGCTCATCCAGCCAGCTGGAGCGGCTCCGCGCTCGGCCCCAAGTAGTGCCGCAAAAGGAAAGAAACCAGTGGTCGCTAGGCCGCCAACACCACCAGGAGCCGAGAATAGCTCAGATAAAAAGCCAACCACGCAGGTGCGTAGACGTGTCGTTAGACCGACTCCTAAGAAATAGCAGAATTTAAAAAAGATACACAACACGAATTTCTCACCCATATAGTATGAAAAAACCATTACTGATTTTCTTATCAGCCCTGAGCGCCAGCCAACTGCTGGTAGCGCAGGAAAACGAGCCCGCTGAAGCACCGCCGGGCGTTGAGCCAGTCGAGCAGGAACATGCAGTGCCAAAGCGTCCAGTGATACGTCCAGCTCGCCCAGTGGTTAGACCTGCTCAGCCAGTAGAAAGGCCAGTAGAAAGGCCAGCAGAACCAAGAGAAGTCAATAACGAGCAAGCTCAGCCACCACTTCCTGGAGCTAACCGCATGAATGGCGGCATCCAGCTAGATGACAGCGTTGATCCTAACGGCATCTACATTGCCAAAGGCAAAGTGGAAGAGCGCATGAACATGGATGACATCGAGGTGGCAGATCTTTATTACCAGCTGACTGGCAAACGCGTATTGCTGAGCTCGTCTACTCAGGGCATGGAGTTTCGCTTCCACCAACGTGGACCGCTGACTAACCGACAGGGTGCAATTTTGCTAGAGAAGCTTCTGAATATGGAGAACTACGCTTTTGTGCCAAGTGGTGAGAATGAAGTAAAGTTAGTACCAAAAGGAGCGGGAACAACAACAGCCTCACAAGAGGGTACACTCTATATCACTGACTACGAGGACCTGCCAGAGGGCGACGTTTTTGTCACCTACAAGATGAATTTGCAGTACATCAAACCCGAAGAGGCGGTGCGCAATTTCACTCAGATGGTGGGAAGTTTCAGTGAAGGTGGGAAAATCACGCCAGTGCCTAACGCCGCTGCGGTGATCATCACTGAGAAAACTCCGCTGATTCGCTTTCTTGAAGAAGTGCGCGAAAGCATCGACGTGCCATCGCAGTCTGTTGGACAGCGATTTATTTCTCTCATCTACGCAGATGCTGAGGAGTTAGCAGCTACACTCAACGAAATCATGAACTCGCAGCAGCAAGCAAAGACATCTGCTGGCGTGAAAAAAGTGAGCAGCAATAACAATGCGGCGCGCCCTCCTGGTGTACAATCTGGTGGCGCAGCAGCTGGCGGTGACGGTAGCTCAGCGGGTGAAGACATTCCTGTGCAGATCATTCCAGATATGCGTACTAACCGCATTCTGGTGATGGGTCGTCCTATCGACATTATGTTTGTTGAGCGTCTGATTCACGAGTTTGACTCAGCTCAAGAACGCAGCAATTTCCTCAAACGTAAATTGCGTTTCATGCGTGCAGCTGACTTCATGGATGTGGCAGCAACGGCATTGGAATCATTACAAGGGACAAACGCTAACAGCAGTGGTAGCTCGAGAGGAAATAATAACCGCTCAAATAACTCTACCAATAATACCCGTAACAATACCTCAAATAACAACAGCTCAGGCAGTGGCACTTCGCGAGGCAATTCGCTTTCTAGCCCAACGGTTAGCGATGCCCCTGAGTCCATGTTGATTGGTAAGACATTGTTAGTAGCAGATAACCTGACAAATAGCATCATCGTGCAAGGGCCGCCTGAAAGTCTGCGTGTGATTTCAGGTCTATTAGATGAAATGGATACTCAGCCGCTGCAGGTGATGATTTCCACCGTGTTTGGTCAGCTCAACCTGACTGATAATCTACAATACGGTGTTGATTGGTTACAAACCTACGGTGGCAATGGTGGCGACGGCTGGGCTGGTGGCAATACCAACGGCGTGACAAATTCGGGTGTTGATATTAAGGATCTAGTGACAGCAAGTGCTTTCCCAACCTCATCAGGCCTGAACCTCTACGGGACGACTGGCGACCTCAATGTTTACATCAAGGCGATGGAAAGTAACAACGACTTTGAGGTGATCTCACGCCCAACTGTCTATACCGCCAACAACCGCATGGCTGTGATTTCATCCGGTCAGCGAGTCGCTGTGCCTACCAATAGTTTCACCAGTGGTGGTGGATCTAATGCTACGCAAAGTACTAACATCGAGTACCGCGATGTGGTGCTCAAGCTGGAAGTGGTTCCATTGATCAACTCCAAAAATGAGGTGACCATGGAAATTGCTTTGCTCAATGATCAAATTGTTGGATCACAAACTGTGGATACTAACGAAGTGCCTATCATCGGTACTGAGGAAATCACTACGACGGTAACAGTTCGCAATAATGATACCGTGGTACTCGGTGGTTTGGTCACCGAAACACACGAAGACAATGTGACTGGCATTCCAATTATCAGCCACATTCCAGGCATTGGTAATCTGTTTAAGAGCACAAAAATTGAAACCAAACGCCGTGAGCTGCTGATCTTTATTCAGCCGCAAATCGTTGCTAACAAATCTGACGAACAGGCCGTGCAAGATGACATTGCGCAACGCTATGTGATCGACGATAAAGCTAAGAGCCACGAAGCTGCTGGTGTGTTGCCAGCTAAGGCGCTGGATAATTACAACCCAGCTGAACCTCAGGAGGCGAAAAAGAATTCTGAGTCATTGTGGAACCGCAATATGCGCCGCCGCTAGCCTCAAGATCATCATCATAAAAAATGCCGAACCAGTTCACTGGTTCGGCATTTTTGTTTAAAGAGATCTAGAGTGCGCGTGCTTTAGCACCGCTTTCATTAGTTCTAGCTTAATGCTTCTTCGGCTAGCTAGGCACTTTAGTGCCCATTACAAAAGCTAATGTCATTCTCTTAGCCAACTAGTCGGAATAGGTCTGATGTTAAGCTAGCAACATGACTAACTCACCAAGCTGTACTTCTTTCTAGAGTGCGCGTGCTTTAGCACCGCTTTCATTAGTTCTAGCTTATTGCTTCTTCGGCTAGCTAGGCACTTTAGTGCCCATTACAAAAGCTAATGTCATTCTCTTAGCCAACTAGTCGGAATAGGTCTGATGTTAAGCTGGCAACATGACTAACTCACCAAGCTGTGCTTCTTTCTAGAGTGCGAGTGCTTTAGCACCGCTTTCATTAGTTCTAGCTTAATGCTTCTTCGGCTAGCTAGGCACTTTAGTGCCCATTACAAAAGCTAATGTCATTCTCTTAGCCAACTAGTCGGAATAGGTCTGATGTTAAGCTAGCAACATGACTAACTCACCAAGCTGTGCTTCTTTCTAGAGTGCGCGTGCTTTAGCACCGCTTTCATTAGTTCTAGCTTCATACCGCTTCGGCTAGTTAGGCACTTTAGTGCCCATTACAAAAGCTAATGTCATTCTCTTAGCCAAATAGGCGGCATAGTTTTGATGTTATGCAAACAACAAGACTATTTCAGCAAGGTAGTGTTTATCGAGTAGTACAAGTCACGACTGATCTCGCATTGGGCTAGATGAATATCCAGGTCGCCATTCTAACGATTCGATAGAAAATGATCTTAAGGATAGCATATGTATTGCTAGGTTAAGTGTTGCAAAATCCGAACTCTAAATGAGCGCGATGTTAAAAATAGTGTAGCGTGGGCTTTGTCAGTAGCCTGTCGCTAGCAGATTAGCTATTGTATGGTAAAATTAGTAAATGGAGAAGAACCCAACCATTAAATGGCCTCATGCTCCACCTCATCTCAAAGGTGATAGAGGAGCCTATATGATTACTGCCGGCACATATCTTAAAGCTCATTATTTTGGTTCAAGAAAGCGCCTAAAGTTTCTGAGCAACCAACTTCTGGAATTGGCAGAAGAATTTGGTTGGCGACCTCAAGCGTGGGCGGTTTTCTCCAACCATTATCACATACTAGCGAGCTCACCTAAAGATGGAAATAAGCACTTAGGGCAGTTCATGAGAATCCTACATGGACGCAGCGCTCGCTATGTTAATGAGCTAGATAATGTTGTTGGGCGCAAGGTTTGGCATAACTATTGGGATACAGAAATAACGCATCATAGCTCGTATTTGGCTCGTTTGGCCTACATTAACCAAAACCCTGTTAAGCACGGCTTAGTACGCGTATCTGAAGACTACGATTGGTGCTCGATGGCTTGGTTCATGCGAAATTCTACGCGAGCCCAGTATAAGTTTGTCTCTAACTTTAATACTGATCTGGTAAGGGTTATTGATCCCTATTAGCCTCCAACGTGTTATCTCACTTTCAGGGGGCGGCGCTGTGTTCGGTAGATTGGAGCTTTTTGTCAGGAGATGTCATGCATTCCTCTTGAGCCAATGTCATCTACCTGGTGGTGATTCATTTGATCTAATCAACTAGCGGCTATAGTTAGGTGATTTGGTGAAGTGTTAGTTTCTGGCTGATGCAAAACCTGCGTAAAGCTAAGAGCGGTGCTAAAGCTCGCGCACTCTAGATGCGGTGTATGGGGGCTTGGCCAGCTGGAATTCATGTCCAGCTGGCTAGAAATGACGGGCATGCAATCTAGCTTGTGATGATGATTAGTTTTATCTAATCAGCTAGCCCCTTGTGCTTAGGTTAAGTGTTGGGTTCTAGCAGACGCGGGAGCTAGTTAAAGCTAAGAGCGGTGCTAAAGCACGCGCACTCTAGATGCAGGTGTATGGGGGGATTGGCCAGCTGGAATTCATGTCCAGCTGGCTAGAAATGACGGGCATGCAATCTAGCTTGTGATGATTAGCTTTATTTAATCAGCTAGCCCCTTGTACTTAGGTTAAGTGTTGGGTTCTAGCGGACGCGGGAGCTAGTTAAAGCTAAGAGCGGTGCTAAAGCACGCGCACTCTAGATGCAGGTGTATGGGGGATTGGCCAGCGGGAATTCATGTCCAGCTGGCTAGAAATGACGGGCATGCAATCTAGCTTGTGATGATGATTAGCTTTATCTAATCAGCTAGCCCCTTGTGCTTAGGTTAAGTGTTGGGTTCTAGCAGACGCGGGAGCTAGTTAAAGCTAAGAGCGGTGCTAAAGCACGCGCACTCTAGATGCAGGTGTATGGGGGATTGGCCAGCTGGAATTCATGTCCAGCTGGCTAGAAATGACGGGCATGCAATCTAGTTTGTGATGATGATTAGCTTTATTTAATCAGCTAGCCCCTTGTACTTAGGTTAAGTGTTGGGTTCTAGCGGACGCGGGAGCTGGTTAAAGCTAAGAGCGGTGCTAAAGCACGCGCACTCTAGATGCGTTTAGAGAATAAAAAACCAGCTGGCGAGTGTTGCCAGCTGGTTGGAAAATCTTAGCTATGCTCGCGTGACTGGCGTCGGCTAGCGTTTTTGCGGGCGCCGGTGCGGCGTTTGCTGCTGGCGCGCGGTTTGTTACCTCTGGCCATTTCACCGGATTTCTGACCATCGCGGTGTTCTGGTTTGATGCGGCGTTTTTGTCCGCCTCCGCCAGATTTGGCTTTCTTTTTCGCTTTTGGTACCCGTTGGCCGATCTTGGCTTCAGGCACTTTATGGCTAGGTGAGAATCCATCCAGCTGGTGACGCGGGATGATTTCTTTGATGAGGTTCTGGATGCTAACGAGGTGCTCAAATTCATCGGCACAGACCAATGAAATCGCTTCACCTTTGGTGCCTGCGCGGCCTGTGCGGCCGATGCGGTGGACATAATCTTCCGGCACATTTGGCAGGTCGAAATTGATCACGTGAGGCAGCTGGCTGATGTCGATACCGCGCGCGGCGATATCCGTGGCCACTAGCACACGAACGTGGCCGGACTTGAACTCGTCTAGCGCGCGAGTTCTCGCTCCTTGGCTTTTGTTGCCGTGAATTGCCGCTGAGCTGATTTTTTTACCAACGAGGTATTTGCTGAGTCGGTTGGCGCCATGTTTGGTGCGCACAAATACCAAAACCTGCTTCCAGTTGTTTTCGTGCACTAGCTCAGTGAGCAGCTTGGATTTGTCGTTTTTGTCGACTTCATACAAACTATGGGTGACGGTTCTGGCGGTTTGGTTTTTTGGGCTGACGGAAATTTCCACCGGATCGTTGACGATGGTGCGCGCTAGGCGGCGGATATCGTCGGAAAAGGTCGCGGAAAAGAACAAGTTTTGACGTCGCTTTGGCAGGATTTTGATGATCTTTCTGATGTCGTGAATGAACCCCATGTCGAGCATGCGGTCGGCTTCATCGAGGACAAAAATTTCCAGCTCGTTGAGCTGCACGGCGCGTTGGTTTTGTAGGTCGAGCAGTCGTCCAGGGGTAGCCACGAGGATGTCCACGCCGCCTTTGAGTTTGCGGATTTGTGGGTTGATGCTGACGCCACCAAATACCACGGCGCTGCGTAGCTGCAGGCTTTCACCGTAGGTGCGCACACTTTCAGCTACCTGAGCTGCGAGCTCACGAGTAGGTGTGAGGATCAATGCGCGAACTTGTCTTGCACGGGCTGGAGGGCCTTGGCTGAGAATGTCGAGAATTGGCAGGGCGAAACCAGCAGTTTTACCTGTGCCGGTTTGCGCGGCAGCCATTACGTCTTTGCGGGCAAGCACGGGCGGGATCGCCTGAGCCTGGATGGGGGAAGGTGTTGTGTAACCTTGTTTTTTTACAGTAGTGAGTAGGGAAGGGAGGAGGCCGAGCTCGTCAAATGAGCCGGCGGATTGCTTGCTTTCAGTCATGTAGCTTTATTGTGGTGGCAAAATTATGCCGGAGTTGGGAGGCTAGATGATTGATAATGAAAAATCTGCCCCGTGCCCGTAGTGGGCTGTGGCCGCGCAACGTAGCGCAGAAATCCACAATAGCTACTTTTTTCGCGCGACAGGCAGATTTTCCAGCTGAATCCACTAGTGATGGGGATTGCCGCTGGTGGCGGCGGATCCATTTTCCAGCTAGCTGGAGATTTTTTCCGCCAGCTGGATGCCATTGACGAGGCAATCGCCCACGGAGATGCCGCCGCGGTAGTTGCCCAGCAGGTGAATGCCCGGCGCGTTGGCTTCGATTTTTTCAATCGCCTGCAGCACCTGTGGGTAGCTGCGGGTGTATTGTGGAATCGCTTTGTCCCAGCGCTGAATGCGCATGAATGTCGGGTTGCCTTCGATTTTGAGAATTTTACGCAGCTCGGCGAGTGCGGTTTCTAAGAGCTCGTCGTCATCTAGCTGGGCAAATTGCGGGTTGCGCATGCCGCCCATCATGGTGGTGATGGCGATGTGATCTTTTGGCGCACGTTTTTCAAATAAGGTGGAGGAGAAGAGAGCTCCTAAAATTGGGCTTTTTTCAGCTAGCTTGACGAGCATGCCAAAGCCGTCCAGCTCATGTTTGCACTGGGATTTTTTGAATCCGAGAAACAGGCTGGTGACGGGTGGTGTGTCCATGTTGACGATGGTCGGGAGCGCCGCAGCGTCGACATTTTCAATCGGCACTTCAGCCAGTTTGTGATGTGGCACGGCGATGACGATGTGTTTGTACACGTGGCTCATCGGCTCGCCACCGTCGTGGCTGATGGTCAGCTGCCAGCCGCCATCTTGTTTTTTGATGCCCAAAACTTTTGCTTTGGTAATCACGGTATCCTCGGCGAGGAACTCAGCCATGGCTTCAGGCAGTGCCTGCATGCCGCGGCGAAATGAAATCATGCGCGATTTTTTGATCTTGTTTGGGTCGCCACCAGCGCCGAGCTGCATGGCAATGGCGCCACGGATGAAGGAGCCGTATTTATCTTCCAGGTTCCATAAACGCGGGAAGGCATATTTGATCGCCAGTCTATCGGGGTCACCAGCGTAGATGCCACTGACAAAGGGACCTGCCGCACTAGCTAGCATATCGGGGCCGAGACGGCGGGTGACAAAGTCGGCAAAGGTTTCCAGCTCAGCGCCTTTGTATTTGCCAATGAATGGCTCGAGGGCAAAACGTAGTTTGCCTTTGCCTGAAAATAGCGGGCTCTTGAGCATGCCCATAGGAGACGAGGGCATGGCGATGGCTTGGCCATCTTGCACAATGTAGCGTTTATTGGCTAGCGGGTTGGCGTCGACCACTTCCTGACGCATGAGGCCAATTTGCTCGAGCAAGAGCGAGACACGTTGGTCTTTTAGTAGCAGGCTGTTTGGCCCGTGTTCGGCCATGTATCCCTCCGAGTGGCTGGTACGCACGGCGCCACCAATGCGCTCACCGGCTTCAAATACATCAACTTCGTGGCCTTTGCTGAAAAGCTTAACCGCAGCAGATAATCCGCTGATACCTGCGCCAATCACAGCGACGTTGTCCCTCATGGCTGCATTTTGTTAAACTGTGTGGTTTTTGCAACCGTGAAATCAGTCAGCCGCCAGCTGGAAATCATTTCTCTATGACGACTAAAAAAAGAGAGAGTTAGCGATGGGGGACGCTAACTCTCGTGCTTATGTTGGGTAATAGCTTCTAACTAAGCGCTCTTTAACATGTAGACGGGTGCCTCGCTGAGATCATCGTTGTACTTGCGATGCTCGTTAATGGCGCTGGCTACATGACCTAAGTTTTCTTTATCATACTGAGACATCAAGAAAGGTTCGAAGTGAGATCCGTCGTTTTTTACAAACCAGACCTTTTTGCTGCCGGTCTGAGTATTGATATCAACAAAATAGCAGACTTGGTTGAGAACTTCGACTTTCGAGTAGATGGGTGTAAACAAGTTTAACATGGTAAGGGGGGATTGGGGGTTCACGGTGAGATTACGGTTTGTTTTCATTTTGTGCAACAACTATTTAAATTTATGTAAAACTCTGCAAACTAATGCAAATGTGAACAAAGGTGCCGGATGAATGATTTTTGGCTGGTTTATGGCCATTGTATTTGGTGGAAACCCCAAGGTGATGAACGAGTTGTGCAAAAAATTGATTTCTTTTTCATTTTTTGGCTGGCTGTGATGCCAGCTAGAAAGAGCAAAAAAAGACCCACAGCTACGGTGAGCTGCGGGCCTTTCAAGAGCAAATAAATGTATAGGAGCCTTAGAGTGACTTGAGAGTCTCTTTAATGGCGTCAAAGTTTGGCAGATCTTTTGGATGATCTTGTACCTCTGCGTAACGAACGACACCTGCCTTATCGATGACAAATGCGGAACGCTTAGCCACGCCACCCATGATGAGGTTGGCTTCAGGCAGAAATTGCTCGTAAGCAATGCCGTAATCAGCTGCTACTTTGTGTTCGTAGTCACTGAGCAGTGGCAGTTTGATGCCTTCTTTTTCCGCCCATGCTTGCTGAGCAAACGGGCTGTCACCAGAAACTCCAATGACTTTAGCGTCGAGATCTTCGTACGCTGAGAGGCCTTGGGTAATGTCGCAAAATTCATCTGTACAGACGCTTGTGAACGCCATAGGTACAAACAAAAGCACGATGTTGGCTGAACCAAGCTGCTCTGATAGGGTGAAAAGTTCTGGGCCTTCTGAGCCGAGAGTTACGAGAGTGAAATCGGGTGCTTTATCGCCTGTTTTTATCATGTTTCTAACTTAAGAGGATTAAGTGCGGGAACTATAGGAACTTCCGCCCACAAGTCAACTGCTCATGAGCAAAATATGCGTAATAATTAGCGATATGTTTGAAGCCAAACGCTTTAGTGCTCGAGAAGTCGTGCGGCGTGTTTGGCCAGCATGTCAGCTTCGAGGTTCACGCGCTTGCCAGCAGCTGCTTGGCACAAGTTAGTTTCAGCTGCGGTGTGAGGGATGATCCAGAAAACCACGCTATCATCAAGCAGCTCAGCGATGGTGAGGGAAATGCCATCGATGGCGAGCGATCCTTTATCAATGCACAGACGTTGAATGTCTTGAGGAACGGCAATTTCAAGTCGGTGGTCTTGGCCGTGCTCGGTGAAGCTTATGATTTCGCCCACGGTATCGACGTGGCCGAGTACAAAGTGGCCTCCAAGGCGGTCGCCGACGCGCAGCGCCCGCTCGAGGTTGACGACTGAGCCAGCTTGCAGGTCACCGAGTGAGGTGACACGCAATGTCTGGCTGAGAACATCGAAGCTGACATGGCCATTTTCGATGAGAGTCGCGGTAAGACAGCAGCCATTGATGGCTACTGAATCGCCAAGTTCCAGTTCGTTGGCAAAGGGAATGGCAATCGTCAGGCGTGCTGATTCTCCTTTTTCAATGAGTGAGATAACATTTCCTTTAGCTTCTACGAGTCCTGTGAACATGGCGATTAATATAGTGTGTAATTAGTGGTTGTTCTCAACTTCAGCTGGCTGCTGAGTTGGTGCTGCACCACGCTTCGCTGGCTTCTTCGGTGAGCTCAGCGTACTTGCTGGTTTCTTACTTGGGTGCGGATCTTCTTTCATGCCCTTAGATGGTAAGACCATGAAACAGGTGCCAACGATGAGCGTTGGCAGGAGAGCCGCCTTAAGCAGTCCAACTGGCGCGATGCCGCCTTTAAAGTAGTGTCCCAAAATAGATTGTCCAGCAGGGTTAGGTGCGTTGGCAATAACGGTGAGACCACCGCCAGTAACCGCACCGGCAACGATGGCGTATTTCGCCCCCGCACTGAGCCCTGGAGCTTGTGAGGCGAGGAAGGTAATCGCCGCGTTATCATTAAATGCGGTGAGCACGGTGGAGCCAATCATCAGCACGAGTTCGCTGTCGATAGAAGTAATCAGTGGAGCAATCCACCAGCCCTGACATTTACCGTGAATCACCAGCGCAGCGAGGAAGAAACCAACCAACAGCGGGCTCTTCATGTTGACGTCGTTCTGGTGGTGTCCAGTCGCTTGGGTGAAACCAAGGAAGAACATGAATCCACCGATGAACAATGGTGGGTAGTGGTTAGTCAGTACGGTGAAAGCGAGGAAAACAATATGGGTGATGGTGATGATTTTTGGAATTGGATCTTCACGCTCGTTCCAGTGCATGCGCTCGTTTTCCGCACGTGTTACTTCTTTGAGGTTGGCGAAGTGTTTTTTGTAAATGGCAAAGTAGAGCAAGTTAGATAGGACGATGCCGATAAGCGCTTTCCAGCCGAAGTTCATCAGCATGAAATCAGTACCCCAGTGCCAAGTACCAGCAACCATGAGTACTGGAGGTGCGGCAAAGTGAGTGAGCGTTCCGCCAACTGAGATGTTTACAAATAACAGGCCGAGAGTGGCGTAGGCAAATGATGCCGGTGGTTGTTTGGCAAAAAAGCGTTTTGCAAGCAGCATCGCCGCGATAGTCATCGCAGCTGGCTCGGTAATGAATGAACCCAGCGCTGGGGCGATGGTGAGAATGCTCAACCACCAAGCTGCTGGAGAACCGCCAAACAGACCGGCGATTTTACCAATGATTCTTTCTGATAGACGGATGATAGGGCGTGTTGCCGCAATCGCCATGATGATCACCACAAACAGTGGCTCGGTAAAGTTGATGTCATAGGCGAGGTAGTACTCAAGCTGTTTGAGACCTTGGCCAAAGCCGTCCATGCCTTCATGGGCAAATCCAAAGTACCACATGATAGTGGCGCCCAGGGCAATCACCCAGATGCCAAACACAGTCTCCACTTCGCCGAGGAAATGGAACAAGTGCGCTTTAAATGAAACGTGGTCGCGGGCGCCTTCAAAGGCTTTGTCCTCCGCTTTGAGACCATGTTTCTCAATGAACTCTTCGTGCTCGTGCTGCTCGCGGTGCGCGATGTTGGTGAAATATCCAGCTAGGAAGGTGTGCAAAATCGCACACAAGAAAATGATGGTACACACGAGGTTGAAGCCGTCATTGGCTAGCGCGCGTGACTTGAGGATTTCGCCTAATGGCATGTCTGCCGGCTCATCGTAGAGCGCCAAGGGAGTAGGGAACTTGGCAAATTGGTCATCAGCGAGTTCGCTGTACCGTGGGTCGGTGTGGTCGTATGCTGGTTTGTCTTGGGCTGCCTGCATGGACAGTGTGCCCAGCAGAACCAACATGAGAGTGACGAATGGAACAATTAGTCTTTTCATTACGCTACTCGCCATAGCGAGTAGCTGGTCGCTAAGCAACCAAAATGAACGTATTGTTAGTTTTATTATTTAACAATCGATTTTACCAGTTAGAGTTTAACACGGTTTACTAACTACCGATTTCCTGATTCCAAGCCATCATCCCACCAATTACGTTGGAGACATTGCTGAACCCTTCGTTGATAAGGAATTCGCAAGCTTGCGCCGAGCGCATGCCAGCCTTGCAGTGGATGATAATTTCATCTTCTGGTTTCAGCTGGGGAATGATAGATGGAAATGTATTTAGTGGCACCAGCCACGCTTGGGGAATGTTGCAGATAGTGTGCTCCCATTCTTCGCGAACATCTATCAATGTTCCGGTGAAGCCATTGTCGAGTTTGGCTTTGAGCTGGTGAACGTCAATTTCTTGCATGCTAGTTGTCATAGGGTCTTGGGTGGGTTGTGGGATACCGCAAAATCCATCGTAGTCGACCAGCTCAGTGATGCTTGGCTGGTCGCTGCAGATTGGGCATTGCGGGTCTTTGCGAATGTTAAATTCGCGGAAGCTAGTTGTTAGGGAGTCGTAATGCAGTAGCTTGCCTAATGGAGGAGTGCCAGCGCCGACGATCAGCTTGATCGCCTCCATCGCTTGCAGGCTGCCAATGATGCCTGGCAGCACGCCTAAGACACCCGCTTCTGCACAGCTGGGAACTGCGCCAGGCTCAGGTGGTTCTGGCAACATGCAGCGGTAGCACGGGCCTCCTAGATGGGCGGCAAATACACTCATTTGCCCTTCAAATTTAAAGATAGATCCGTAGATGTTAGCTTTGCCTAACATGACAGCGACATCATTGCTGAGGTAGCGGGTAGGAAAGTTATCTGTGCCGTCGATGATGAGATCGTAATGCTTGGCTATCTCCATGGCGTTAGCCGCAGTGAAGCGGCATTCATAGAGGTCTAGCTCGATGTGTGGATTGATCTCTTTGAGTCTAGCAGCGGCGCTAGCCACCTTCGGCTGACCGACCCAACTCTCGCCGTGAACGATCTGGCGCTGCAAGTTGCTGCGGTCGACGACGTCGGCATCAATGATACCTAACTTGCCAACTCCAGCCGCTGCTAGATAGAGCACAACGGGTGAGCCTAGGCCGCCCGTTCCAATGCACAGCACAGATGCCGCTTTGAGTTTTTCTTGGCCTTGGATTCCCACTTCGCTGAGTGAGAAATGTCGCTGGTAACGTTCCAGCTCATCTTTTGATAGAGTCGACATGGGGTGAGATTATTGAGCAAGCGAACGCTGCAGCGCAGGGTCGGGAAGGGCACCATTTTCCAGTGCCTTCATGTACAGGCCAAGACCTTCATTTTTACGGTTCTGCTGGCTGCACAGTCTAGCTAGGTTGAAATACGGATCGGCTAAGGTGACATCGTATTTGATCGCATTGCGCCAGTGAGCTTCAGCTTGTTTGTAGCGCGCCCCTTGGGCGGCAATGTTGCCGAGGTAGAGGTGGGCGACAGCGTGGTCTGGCTCGAGGTCGATCACTTTTTCATAGCTCATGCGGGCAATCTCGATGTCTTCCATCTGATACAAGCAGGTGGCTAACATGAAGTGTGCGTAGGAGTTGTCATCGCGCAGCATCAGCGCTTCCTCAAAAGCTTCTCTAGCGGCTTGATAGTTTTTAGTGCGCATCTCCACAGTGCCGAGGTGGCACAGCGACGGGAAGTGGCCAGGATAGATGTCGATGCTTTCTTTGAGCAGCTCGCGGGCGGCATTCCAGTGCTCGTTTTCAAAGGCACGGCGCACCATGTTATTGTACGAGCTTACACGTCGCTCCAGCTGGTTGAGTTTGCGCTGGCGAACAAATTCGTTAGGGCGATCGACGGCGTGGAAATTTTGATCTGCCTGACGTCTATCTAGCAGCTGGCGTTCTTCCTCTGATAGAGCGATCTGAGCTTTTCTTAGATCGGCGATTGCTTCTTTGCCAGCGCCCTTAATTTGGCCAGCTTGAGCGGCATCCCAGAGGATCTTTTCTGAGGCTTTACGGCGTTCTTGCGCTGCAATCAATCGCGACACGGTGGCTTTGAGAATCTTGACCTCTTCGTCCGCCTCGGGGTCTTGGCCAGCAGGGCTATTTTCTTGGGCGATCTCCAGCGCTGCGCGTGTTTGTGCGAGCTCGTTTTCTAGCCTACGGAAATTGACTCGCTGCTGAGCTGTTTTTTCCTGATAGTCTTGGATACGGGTTTTGGCGATAGACAGGTCAGTCTTGGCGCGGATGAGTTCGTCTTTGGCGGCATTGCCATCTTGGAGGAGAAATTCCACGCGTCCTTCAGCTTCGCGCAGCTCGGTGCCGAGGCGGATATTTTCTTCGATGAGTTTTTGCACGCTTTCGGCGTTGTTGGACGCCAATGTTTGCCTGAGTAGGTCACGTTCGCGCATCAGCATGTTATTTTCTTCTTTCAGCTCGTTGTTGATGTCGTGCATCTCGTTGAGACTTTCCTGCAGCTGGGTGATGCGATTATTTGACTGAGCGAGTTGTTTTTCTACTACCTCAAGGGTGCTTGAAAGTGTCTTCAGCTGGTTGCGAAGTGCCTCTACCAGCTTGTTATTGATGTCTTGTTGCTGTTGCATCTGCTGGGTCACTTTTAAGACCTCCGCTCGGGCGATTTCTGCCTCTCTAATGAAAGCTTGGGTATTGCGTTTTTCAGCTTCAATCTGTTCTCGAGAGCGTTTTGTCTCTTGTGCTAACATCTGAATCTCGCGCTCTTTGATGGCATTTTGTTGCTCCAGCTCGTCGAGCTGAGATTGCAAGGGCGCACGGGTAAGCAAGTCGCGCGCTGTCATCAGCTGGCTATTGAGTTGATTGACTCTAGCAGTGAGCTGAGTGATTTGTTGATTGAGTCTTGCTTGTTCGGCTGCAGCGAGTTGCTTGTTAGTGCTATCTTCACGCACGCGTCTGCTGGCTGCCAGCTCGTCTTGAGTTTGTTTGAGTTCGTTTCTCAGGCGGGCGATTTCAGCTAGATCTTGCTGTCTGGCCTGCTGCACACTCGGTCGCTGGACCGTGGGATTATTAGCTGCCGGAGCATTGGGCAAAATCGCCTGACCAGCTTGATTTGCCGCTGGATCATTGGCTCTAGCCTTGCCGCCTTCTACTAAGTCAAAGGCATTATTTTTGCGGTTTTCTTGCTCTTGATGAGCCTTGCCTGCGATGGCTTGTTTGGCGGTGCGAGTTTTGTCTAGTGCAAAGGTAACCGTGGCATTTTTCCAGTTAGGATAAGCTTCTAGCAGGTTCATGTAATATTTCTCAGCCTGAGTATACTTAGTCATGGCGTCTTGAAATTTGCCTCCTTCAGCTAGGGTTTCAGCCTCTTTGCGGTTGAGGTAGGCATAGTAGAAGACTTGGGATGGATCGATGTCTCCAACATCATTTTCTTGCTGTGCTGAAATAGGCACCGCGCCCAGTACCAGCGTGAGCATGACTAAAAGAAGGGATGTGAATCTAGAGTTATCCATGTTGACTGGTGTTCAATAGGGAAAATCGTCGAGGCATGCAAACGCAAAAAATCCGCTCAGTTGCTGAGCGGATTTAGATTGAACTTGTTGAACTTCAGCTGGATATTCCTAGCTCTCAGAAATATCTGGATAGCTGCCGAGAATTTTTACCATCGAGCAATGGGTATCGAGCTCCTCCAGCGCTTGGCTGACCAGCTCATCTTCACAATGGCCAGCTAGATCGACGTAGAAAATGTATTCCCAATCGCGTTGTTTTGACGGGCGACTTTCAATCTTCGACATGTTCACATTGAGGTGATCAAACGACTGAAGAGCTTTTACTAGTGATCCCGGTCTGTCCCTTACGCTGAACAAGATAGACGTGCGGTCTTTGCCTGTCTGTGGGCAGAATTTCTCACCAATCACCAAGAAGCGCGTGGTATTGGTGGCGCTATCCTGAATGCTCGTTTCTAAAATACTCAGGCCATTCAGCTCAGCGGCTAGCGCTGGGCCAATCGCCGCGGCGCCATCTGCGGCAAATTCTTTAGCCAGCTCAGCTGCCTTAGCTGTGGAGGAAACTTCCACGAGGTCAACCTCTGGGAATTCGCGCAATAGCCAGTTTTTGCTCTGCCCAAATGCCTGCGGGTGCGAGTAGATTGTTTTGATTTCTTTGCGCTCGATGCCAGCCATCAGGCAGTGGTCGATGCGCAGTAAAATCTGTGCGCAGATGTGTAGTGGGGAATCGACAAACAAATCTAGCGTATGGCTCACCGCGCCTTCGGTAGAATTTTCTATCGGCACCACGCCGTAGTCGCACTTGCGGCGCGCTACCATGTCAAAAACTTCAGCGAAGTTAGAACCAGCGGTGTACTCTACAGAATGGCCAAACTTCTTGATCGCAGCCTGATGAGTCCACGTTCCTTCCGGTGCTAGGTAGGCAATCTTCAAGTCATCTTCCAGCGCCAGCGCACAAGACATGATCTCGCGGTAAATAGCGTGCACAGACTTATCTGGTAGGCGGCCACCGTTGATGTCGGTTAGCCGTTGTAGCAGCGAAGCTTCGCGCTCAGGTGCATAAATCTGCAGGTTTTCCTTCTTCTTGATCACACCCACTTCGTGAACTAACTCTGCGCGCTCAGCGAGCAAGTCGATTAGCTTGTTGTCGAGGGCGTCGATTTTTTTTCTGATCTCGTTTAGCGGCACGCCACCTGATTGGCATAGAATGCGCAAAAATTCAAAAGAAAATCGTCGAATGACTGCGCAAGTCCACACAATCATCAAATTTCAGCCGCTAAGTTATTGTTTATCAATCAGGCCGATTTGCCAAATACACCTCGGTAGCCGCGATGATCAATCCAGCTAGATCGCTGCGCTTCCTATTTTCTAGCCGACCGAGAATTTCTTTGTTAGCCAGCTGCACACGGTAGTGGCCAAACTCAGCTGGATCCGGGTGGCTACCATCATTGACGATCTGAAATTTTGGTTCGGTCACTGGCCAGCGTGAATCGTTAGCTATAAATGAGTCACGCCCAAATCCAGCCAGACCATCATCTTTCATTGCTGCTAGACCAGCTGTAAACGTCGGCTCACACAGCTGAGCCAATGCCGCCTCCTGCGCCAATCCTCCATGACCACCCATGGGAAAAATAGTCGCCGTCAGCTGCCATTCAGTTGCAGAAAGCTTTAATAAATACACTTCTATCATAACCAGTTAGTGGAAATCGTGATCATCACCAGCTAGCTTATAACCAATCCACTGGTGGGTGACAATGCATTGCATGTCTTGAATCTGAGATCAGCCATATCCTATGCGATAAGATCTAAGCTGGTTTGTGTGCAGCATGCATCAGTAAAAGCAAAAGTATCTCCAGCATCAATCTCCACAAAATCGTGGATCATGAGCATGTGAATGACGCGAAAAATGTCCACCGGCACAGCGGCATATTGGTGCACCGTGTGGGCGTGCATGGAAATATGCCAGCTGTGCTCGGTACTTTTTTATTGTTAGGTTTGGCCGAGTTTTGACTATAAATCGATTTTGAGCTGGTCGATCTCAAGGAGGAAATTCAGCTGCTGGTTTAGATCTGCCATGCCGCCAATTCTAGCGAAGCTAGCCAAGCATGTTAATCACCTCATCTAGCAGTCAGTGCTCAGTTAAAAAACTCATTTGATACAGGTTAGGTGTACTAAAAAAACGTTTTTCATGGCGCGCGATATATCCCGCCAGCATTAGCTCGTAGGAATCTCTCTGTGAGCGATGATTTGACTTTCTCCTCATAACCTAATTTCCCAACAGGCGATTGTTAGGCGTGTGACACTTGTTTCACTGGGGCTTAATTTTTGTTTGTACAATGGGAGGTCTGTATAACCTAATTGGATTTTGTCACATCAGTTAGTATCACTGGAAATACGAAGGTAAATAAAAGTATGAGTATTAGATTTAAGGCGGTAATAGGCGCGATTGCGGCCGGATTAATTTTGTCGGGGGCGGCGGCAGGAGAGGTGCTGCTTTTCAATTACAGTCAAACCTCTGGCAACAACATTCCAAGCGCCTCCAGTGTGGGGGCGGACGCGCTGGTCAACGTTACAGGCAATGCCGGCACGCAGTCGGGCAACTTGAACGGCGTCGGCTACAGGATGGTTCACGGGGACTATTGGCAAGACGGTTTTGCTGTCCTCGGTCACCCCTATTATGCCGTGCTGGAGGAGAACGTCACCGTCACCTTGAGCGGCCTTAGCGCCTGGCTTGCAACGCAGGGAGCTAGCTCATATGAGGTTACCCTGCATTACGCTGGGGCGAACGGCCAGAGTGCCTTTATCGGAACTCCCTCCAAGATCCGGGTTGGCGGAGAAGCGGAAACGATCACACTCGTGAAGAGTGTATCAAACAGCGATTACTGGTCAGGCGATGGTGCAACGCATACTTTCTCGTCGGATACACTGACAATCACCGACAGCATGAATTCCTACAAAGCCGGAATTTCCTCTATCCGACTCGAGGCTGTTATCGGCGGCAATCCCGGAAATACGCCGCCGGTTATTACTGAGGGCGAAAGATTCGCCATGAACGCGACAAAGGACGGTGGGGCTCAGACCGTGGTGCTGCATGCCGTGGATGCCAATGGAAACGACCTCGACTGGTCGATTAGCACGCCTGCGGCCAAAGGTACGGCCACCATTGATGCGGAAAACAATACGGAAGCAACGATCAGCTATACGCCGAACGCCGGCTACGCTGGACTGGACAGTTTCGGTGTTGAGGTCAGCAATGGCCAGGCATCCACTTCGATTACGGTGGACGTGAGCGTGGTGGATCCGACTGCCGATCCGGTCCTTACGATTGTATCTCCGTTCGGAACCTCAACTCCGGCTGCCGGGACAATCAGTTATCGCTCTGGAACGGAAGTTACCGTGCGTATTGCGGGCGAAAGTTCGGCTGACACCCGCCACACGCCCACCGGCTGGACTGCTGTCGGCAGTGCCCCGGTCTCGGGCACAGGATCGACCGTCACCTTCGATATTACCCGCGACACCGTGCTGACCTGGAATTTCCTGACGGAATACCGGGTGGATACCGAATCCACCTCCGGAGGCAGCGTGGATGTGGCCGACGGATGGTACAGCGACGAGATTCCGTTGACGATCACTGCTACACCAGCGCAAGGCTACTATTTCAACGGCTGGACCGGCGATACCGGAGGTGCGTTGATCGGCGGTGACACGCTCGTGCTGCCGATGAATCGTGCACGCGGAACCATCACGGCACAATTTAAAGCGGAGGAGGTGTTCTCGGTGATCGCCCTGCCGGATACACAGAACTACTCTCAGTCCTACCCCGATATCTACAACTCCCAGACGCAATGGATTGTAGATAATATTCGGAAGGAGAATATCAAGTTTGTCACCCATCTCGGAGACATCGTTAATACCGCGGGAAATGCCGGACAGTGGAAGAATGCCAATGCGGCGATGGATCTGCTGCATGAGAACGGCGACAACACGAAGGCGGCCCTAGTTCCCTACGGAACCTGTCCGGGCAACCACGACATCAACGATTATTATCGCCAGTATTACGGTGAGAACTCCGGACGCTGGAAAAATCCGGTCAATGGCCAGTACTATGACTGGTACCGGGGCGTCTCCCCAACCGGCTGGAGCGACTATCAGGTGATCACCGTGAATGGCCGCGACTGGATGTTCTTGCACATGGATATTGACGCCCGCGACCAGGACATCGCTTGGGCGCAGGCCGTACTGGATGATCATCCAAAAGCGCTCGCCGTTCTGACCACGCATAACTATCTTGCAGAATCGAAGGGCAGCGGAAGCTCCGGTTCGGGCACCAGCGAGCGCGGTCGCGTTCCGGTGCAGTGGGTTTCCGGCTCCGACCGCAACAACCCGAACGAGGTCTTTGAAAAACTCGTCTACCCCAACAATCAGATCTATATGGTCATTTGCGGACACAACTTCGCTATTTATAACCTTGAGGAAACCAACGCGGCTGGAAATGTCGTGCATGAGGTGATTGTCGACTACCAGACGCTTCCCAATGGGGGCAATGGCTTCTTTCGCCAGATGGAATATCGCCCTTCCGAAGGCAAGGTGGTGCACAGCACATACTCGCCTTGGCTTGGACGCGACTGGAGCTCCAGCCTCGGCGCTGATTCCCAGGGGATGGCGAATCTGCACGACCGCTATAACGGTGGCTTCTTCGATATGCTTGTCGATTTCGATGGACGTTTCGATAAGACCCTGACGGTTATCTCTCCGCAATCTGCTGTCACTCCGTCAGTTGGGGGACACAAGATTGCCGACGGCACCCCAGTGGTTATCAGTGCACAGGACGTCGTCAGCGGAACTAGACGCGAGCATGTCTCCGGCTGGTCCTTGATCGGGGAAAAAGGCAATACCAACGGCGAGGGCAATGTCGCGGTACTGACGATGGATGGCAACGCCACCTTGAGATGGAACTACAACACACAGTATCAGTTGACTACCCTGACGGTGGGCGATGGCATTGTTTCCACTCCTTCAAGCTGGCAGGACGCCGACGCTAAAGTTTCAATCACGGCCCAGCCGGATGCCGGAGCCACATTTATCCGCTGGAGCGGCGATCTAAGCGGAGCAACCGTCAACGGCTCATCCATCTCATTCACTATGGACCGGGCCCGCGGACCTGTGACCGCCGAGTTCTCCAGTGCCTCTTCGACCTACAGTGTGGCTGTCAATTCCCCGGTGAATGCCGTGAGTCCAGCCACTGGCTCCTATAGCTACAATGCGAACTCCGAGATCACCTTCACGGCCTCCACCTATGTCTCTGGCGGCACCCGCTATGTGCCGATCGGATACAGCTATGTACTCGGTGACAGCAGCCCAGTTAACGGCAGCGGTAATTCGATCTCTTTGACGCTGACGGATGACCTCGTCTTTGACTGGCAGTGGGCCACGCAACACTCCGTGAATGTCTCGGCATCCGGACCGGGTTCCGTCGATCTTTCCAAGGTCTGGCACGATGCCGGCACTCCATTATCGATTACAGCCGTCGCCGATACCCATGCCCGCTTCACCGGTTGGAGCGGTGACACAACTGGGGCGGTAGAAGATGGCAATCAACTGCTCATTGACTCACTGAATGCCCCGTTCGGCACGGCAGTTGCAGAGTTTACGACCGACAAGTACACGCTGACCGTCAACTCCCCATTCGGTACTCCGGTTCCCGCAGGGCCACTTACGGTCGCTTACGGAACGGTGGTTGACGTCTCTGTGGATCCAGTGTCTGCGGGCCGCACCCGCTACATCCCGACCGGCTGGAATACAAGCGGAGCTGTGATCAGCAGCGGTGCCGGAAACAGCGGAACCGTTACGGTAACCGGTAATATCGCACTGACATGGAACTGGGAAACTCAGGTTCTGCTGGATATCGATTCCGGCGCTGAAGGGAGCGTCTGGCCGTACAATGCCTCGCAATGGTATCCGCTCGGTTCCTCCGTGGATCTTGCTGCACAGCCCGGAAATTGGTTCAGCTTCCTTAAATGGGCTGGGGATCTACCGAGCGGTAACGACGGTAGCGTATCTAACATTACGGTAGTGATGGATCAGCCGCGCACACTGACGGTTGATTTTGAGCCACATCTTGCGGCTGGTGGCACCCCGCACTGGTGGTTCGATGTGCTCGGTCTCGCAACCAACGGCAATTACGATGCAGTAGAAAATTCGGATGTGGACGGCAATGGGCTCACAGTTGCCCAGGAATTCGTCTTTGGTATCAGAACTGGAGCCAGGGTCATGCTCGATCCCTCCGTGTCGGATGGTACTTTTTCTCTCGATTGGCTGGGACACATCGGTCGTGATTATACCGTGATTAGCGGCGATGACCTGACGAATGATATGCAGCCCTCTAGTCAGACGATCTCGGGCCAAGGTACCCATATCGTCTTCACAACGCCTAAATCGGGCAGCCGCCAGTTCTATCGTGTAAGCGTAGAACTCACACCTGCCGGCATCAACGACAGCCACCAGATTGCGCAATCTCCGGGTGCGGTTCAACTTAACTTTGAACGCGATATGGTCCTCATTCCCGCCGGCTCCTTCACGATGGGTGAGAACGTTTCCGGATCTGCCTCGCCGTTACATACGGTCAACCTGAAGGCCTTCCATATGGACAGGTTCGAGGTAACGCGCGGCGACTGGCGCAAGGTGGTCCTCTGGGCCAACGACAACGGCTATGACCTGCCGACAGAACTCGAGGCCGGTCTTCAGCAGCATACACCACCCGATGACCACCCGGTTGTGCCAGTTAAATGGTACGATGCCGTCAAGTGGTGCAACGCCCGCAGCGAGATGGAAGGACTCGTTCCTACCTACTACATCGATACCGACGGTATGCAGGTCTACCGCAGCGGCGACTACGACCTCACAGCGGAAAACGTGAACTGGAGCGGCAACGGCTATCGCTTGCCTACCGAAGCGCAGTGGGAGTACGCCGCGCGCGGTGGGCTTGAAGGCATGGATTTCCCATGGGGCAATCAAGCCGCTGAGGGGCGTGCTAACACGTGGCAATACCTCGTGTCGGTCGGTCAGCAGAATGATCCCTACCCAGTTACCCGACCAGTAGGCTACTTTAACGGAAACCAGGATATCGCTTCCGGCACAGCCGCGGACATGGCTAACGGTTATGGACTCTACGACATGGCTGGTAATGCCTACGAATGGACTTGGGATTGGTACAGCCCGTATTCGGCTCTGGAAGAATTCGATCCGAAGGGGCCTGCAACCGCCCCAGAAGATCCGCGGCGCATCCTCCGCGGTGGCGCATGGTGGCACAACAGCTCCGACTCACGGGTCATGTATCGCATCCCATATCTTCCGGACGGTGAGGACCCGTATGGGGAGGTCGGCTTCCGCTGCATCCGCCCCGCTCATCCGAACGAGTAGCGGGCTCTCGCCCCGTCCTCGACGGAAAGCCAAAAAAGCCGTTGGCATCTGCCAACGGCTCAGGTTGTTGAGAAAACGCCATCCAACTTGATTTTGGTTTAAAGTTACTGGGCGTTTTTAAACTCGGAGGCGAATATATAGTTGGCTGTATCTCCTTGTTAGGATTTGTTGAATGCGTCAAGGGTTCGTTGTATATCAATACCTAAGGCCTCCTCTTTGTAGGGGGAGTTGTTCTTACAATCGAGAAACAAAAATAAATCTCCTTTTTTTGTACTGCAAAGCCAGAACTCTATTTTACTGAATCCTGAATCCGTCTGTGAGAAGATTTTAGAATCTTTGTATGATCTCCATAAAAGTCGCCTTGCTGTGAGCAGGGGAGTTTTAGTTAGTCTAGGAGTGTTCTCTACACTTGAAGAGATAGAAGCGCTGATGTCAGACAATAATTTGGGGGAATCTCGCAAATAACACAGGAAGGAGGAAGGTCCAGAGCCTGCTCTGTACAGAGAGAGTGAGCCTTCAGCATTCTTTTTTATCTCTAAAGTGTATGGGAAAAGAGGCACTGATTTTTAAGTCTAAAAGTGTTGATTCGTAGTGCTGGTTAAACGGTCTAACATTTCGGGGCGATTAGCCGAGATCACGTACATGCGGTCAGTTGAGCTGGCAGGCGGGATGTTTAGTCAGATTGATAGATCTCATGATGGTGGCGGGCTGCATTAATCTGTCAGCCAGCCATTTTCTACCGCCAGCTGGATCTGCCCAAGCGCGTAGTCCCACAGCTCTGGCGATAGTCCTTCAAGGAACTGGTTGCGTTTGATTACCTGCGATTTGCTCACGCCATGTTGCACCCAGCTGCCGCCATCATTTGCCATATTCTGCAGCAGCGGCAGTAGCCGGTCCATTGCCTTGGCAAATCTAGCATCGGCGGTTTTTGCTGCTTCAAATTCTAACCATAAGTTTTTTGTCGCCAGAAATTGTTGATCGGGCAGCAAACCAAAGAGCCGCGTAGCTGCGGCGATTTCTTTATTTTCCTGAGCCTCCTGCTGGCCTGCATCAGCAAAAGCAAATGTATCTCCAGCATCAATCTCTACAATGTCGTGGATCAATAGCATGTGAATGACGCGAGAAATGTCCACCGGCTCAGCGGCATATTGATGCAGCGTGTTAGCCACCATGGAAATATGCCAGCTATGCTCGGCGCTATTTTCATTTCTGTTATTGTCAGATTTGACCAAGTTCTGTCGATACACCGACTTGAGCCGGTCGATCTCAATGAGGAAATTCAGCTGCTGATCTAGATCTGCCATGCCACCGATCATAGCGAAGCAAGCCAAACATGGCAATAACGGCATCTAGCTCCTATTGGACCTATCAGACTTAGCTGTTTAGATTTTTAGCCAAATTCGGCACGATAGAGCTTTGTCCTAACCATTCTCCGTATTCGGCGAGCGCGCGGAAACGCAGCGTCGTAAACTGGTAGTGGAAATCTTTGCGCTCACGCTCAGTCATCGCTCTAGCATGTTGGTCATTTTCAGCGCTGGCACCTTTGCCGTGAACCATCTCCGCCATCTCTCTCTGGCTGCGCCAAATGCTAAAGGTGCTGAATGTGCCCAGCGGGCGCATAGAGGCTAGCGCCAGCTTAGCGGCTGGGTGATCTCTAACTTGTCTCTCCACTGGTCTGCCCCAGCGAATGAAACGAAACAGCTGTGGCAGCTTCAAGCGTGCCAGAGTCACTGCGACAACGGGCTGGTCGTTCTCCGCCTTGTTGTCGCTGACCTGCAAATCATCAAATTCTGAAAATTGCCCCCAGCGGCGAATCAGTTCGAGCCGTACATGCCAGCCAGCTGATAGAGTATTTCCTAGCTGTGAGTTTGTTAAGAAATCATCTAATGCCTGCTCATTTTCCCACGCTGCAAATACAGCAAGGTGTCTCAAATGAAATCTAGCTGGCGATAGGATAGGGGAGCCCAGAGTCATCGTTGCCGTGCACTCTGCATGATGCAATCCAGCCACCTGATGCTTTGTTGGAGGATTCCATAAAGCTCTAGCAGTAGTCAGGGATGTTGTTTCTACCAGATGATAGCTAAAAATGGCCATAGGCTAAGGAGTCGATTTTTTTGCTTCTATCAGGGGTTTCTACGCATGCTGGAATGCGACTTGGGGCGCCCCCAGGCAAAGGCTAGCAGCCCGAGCCCAACGTGGCCGATCGCATTGATGATGCCATGGTAGCGCACCATATCGGGGATACCGAAGATGGGTTTGCCCCAGGCCCATGCTAAGGCTGGCACCATGGTGAACAGAGGAATCGTTAGCGCGAGGATTAGCAGTGCCAAGGGCGCTCGGTTCATCCGTGTCGGCTGGCCAAATAATACCGCTGCCAGCTGGATGATAAAGATCATTAGATAGGCCGACGAGGCCAGCTCGTCGCAGTAGCGGTAGCCTAGAATGCCTGCCGCTGTGACCAGATAGGCTATGGGATGCACGACCAAAAGAATACGCAATAGTTTCTTAGAGCGTGGATGAGTAACAACTCGGCAGCTCAAGGCCGTTACCGTTAGGGCGCCGAAGCCAGCAAAGGCAAAATGGGCCGCCGTGATCCACGTCCACGGCGTGCCAAAACCGAGCAGCGTGGAGCCATTAAGAAAGACGCCTAACCAAACCATGCTGCCAACAAGAAAGACATACGCGCCCGCTAGAGCGAGCTCTTCAGCTAGCAGCTTGTCACGAGCAAATGCTCGCCGAAGCAGGAAGCAGCCGACAGCAATCGTCAATAAAACTGGCGCTGCAAGTAGGGCTATAACAGAGGCTAGCGGCATAGAGGTGCCTGGGTGGGCAATAGATGTTTCTAGCCTAGCACTCTAACTTGAGTCAACCTATATAGCCTGAGAAATCTAGCTAGGAGGACCAGAGCTTAGCTAGCAGGTTTATTTGGGCTTTTACGAAGAGATCGAAAAGTAGTGATCAGTGTTCAGTTAGCAGAATTCAGATGGTTTAGCTGAAAACATACAACGCGCTATTTCTTATAGTTGGGCCGACGACGAACAATAGTACCTAGTATACCTATACCTATTAGTAAGGCAGTGGAGGGTTCAGGTACCACACCTACGTTCACTGTCACGGTGTCACTTATGGATACATTTGTTAACGTCGTGGTGTAGGAGCCTTGCGTTAAACCTAAGCTGTCAAACGTGCTACCTATCCATGAGTTTGTTGCGGAAAGGCTTTCGCCTGAAACATAACCGGTGGGCAAACCTATAGCGCCGTTGCTAAAAAGTGCTACTCTATCTCCATTACCTAAAGAAGCATAGCTGAGGGAACCTGTACCGAAAGGCATCCAAGCGTCACTAACCGAGTACGAGTCGCTATTGTATGGAGAGCCTGAGTTAATGGGAGAAGAAGACCCTCCCAAAATAAATCCTCCACTTGGGTCAATCAACTCATTGGAGTTAACTGACGTAACATCATAGCCCAAGGTGGCTGCAAGATTAACGCTTCCTGAGATAACCAAATTTACTCCCTCAAAGTCTTCAGTAAAGGTAAGGACAAGGGCTCCGTTAGCTGATCCTGCGAGGTATACTATAGAGGCTGCGAAGGCACTAAAAGTTCTCACTGGTTTTGAAATGTATTTCATCTTTGTAGGTGTTTATAGCTAGACCATACCTGAATTCTAACAATTCAAGTTATTTTTTCTGTTGGTGTTAGCTGTTTGTAAATCCAAAATTTCTAAATTGCTATTAGCTAAAGCTGTAGTTTGTGTTGCTGAAAAACTCTATTAAGTCAATGAAATAGCTAGTATTCAGTTAGCCTGGCTTCAGCCTTGCTCTTTAGTGGTGTTCAGTGAAAAAACTCATTGAGCTGATGCCTAGCACACCAAGCGCTGAGCGCTCAGCGTGCTAGCTTTTTGGGGTAAGATTGCAATTATCATAAAGCTTATTAATTCGGGGGGAAGCGCTTGGGAGCAGCGCCTTGTTATACAGAGTATATTTATAGGCGGATCTTGTGGTTTTGGGTGTGGAATCCCAACTTATCTAGCTTGGAGCTAACTGACTTAAAACCATTGGAAACACTAGAGCTTAGAAATTTGTGTCTCTCCATCAATGACGATGTTGTATTCGAAGAAGTGGTTATTTCCATCAGTAAAATGCTCTTGAGAAAAGTAAACTCGGTTCATGGCGTTATCAATGGATAGGCCTATTCTTGGAATATTGAGTGTGTTCGTCGACGGGGTAAAATGAATGAGGTCACCTTTCTTATATTGGCTGGCTATGTATAGTAAGGTGGCAGTGGGGTAGAGAACAGCAGTTGTAATTAGTGTGCCGATAGCCAAATTTATTTTGGATTGGTTAGTGTCAGTAACAACTCCAAATAGCCAGTAGGCACTGAGTCCACAAAGGATACAAATAATAGAGCAAGTGATAATTGCTGGAACTGGATTGTACTTAATGGCGATGGAGTCAGCTAACTTCGACAAACGCCAAGATCCAAGATTACTGTATGATGTGTGAAGGCGTTCCATTTTTTAGTATGTCTAGCACACCCAATCCGACCGACTCAGCGCGCTTTTAATACTTCTATCAAGCTCCCTCCTCCCGTCAATCCTCCAAGTCGCCAGCGCGGTCGGATTTGTGGTGCTGCGCATTGTTCGCCCGTTCTGACCTATTTGAGCTCAAACGAAGAAAAGAGATGGGGAAATCGAATTGAGATAGCTTGATAGAATTCATTGAAACTCTGGACATCATGGCGATATCCACCGTCCAATTCGCTCTGAAGAAGCACAAGATAGCTCCTAATGTGATCGGAGTCCCCTAAGAGAGCATCAATCGCCAACACCTGCTTAAAAGGTGTTTGATTCTGGCCTAGTCCATCTCTGGCCTCCAAGGAGGCCCTGATAGTCAGGAGGTCATGAAAATGCTGAAAATATGATTGAGCGCACTCACGAATGAATCGTTGAATTCCACTAGACACCTCTGAAAAGTCTGTGTCTCGTTTCAAACCATACCAGCAAGTATCACCTGTGAAATCTAGTAACTCAAAGTTCTGCTGGTTAACTGAATAAAGAAACACGGTTCTGTCGTATGGAGTGATCTTCCGCTCTTCGATTTCAGAAATCAGCTTTTCGGTCTCAGTATGAGCTACACCTAAATAAAAGGAGAGTGAATAGTCGGTGCCATTCCTAGTTGTGACATCAATAATTAGGTTGTCAGAAAAATCTGCGGTTCTCTTCCGTAGCTGAGTCCTTGATCGCGTGTATCGAAACTCCGGCAGCTCCAGCAAGAGGATTTCAGCCAATCGGTGGGCTATTTCATCGGTATGCGACATCTAAGGATTTTTTGCCGAACAGTATTTGTTCGTAGTAATGGTTGAGTGATTTAACATTTTAGAAATCCGATTAGCCGAGGCTACGACCATTAATTTTGTAATGCTGGCGGGCGGGATGTTTAGCTAGAATGATAATTTTCATGATCGGAAAGGATGGCGGGCTGCGCCCATAGTTAGTAGCGGAAAGTTTTTAGTCTCCAGTGAATCTAATAGAGGTTGCTAGAAATATCTAATGAGTCAATGCGTAATTAGCTGATAGGTAGTTATGTTGCATCACACACACTCTCTACAACCATCCTACAGTCGATCAATCTGGCAGTAGTGGAAGTTAGGCGCGCGGCCCGAGGTGGAGAGATACGCGATTCTGCAAGACTGCAGCTTTCGCTTCAAACATGCCTCGGCAGCGATGCAGAACCACATCTGCTGCTGCAACAGTAACAAAGGCATCACGCGCTCGGTGCTGCGGGAGCTGGTGTATGTGATGGGGTGAACGTCAAGAGTCTGCCACAGGCTACAGGCAGCGCACCTTCGACTTCAAGGTTGAGGTTGTGATTATCATGACGCTTTCGACTCCCGGCGAGTAGCCTGTTGGTAGCACCCGCTTGTTCAGCCCTATCCGTGGAAGCCCGCATCGAAGAACCCTCGCTCTGGATCGCCGCGAACTTCGATCGAGTGTCCCCAGAAAATGTCTCCGTCCTCAAACCAGAAGTCGAAACTCCCATCCTCTTCAACCGTGATCGATTCCAGCTTCATCTTGCGCATGAATTTATCCTTGGACATTGGCTGCTCGCCTTCGTTGAGCCAGCTTGCGTTCTTTACTTCGAGCAATGTGCTAGCCGCAACCTCGCACGCCTGCCGAGTCAGAGTCTTCCGCTGCCCCCAGAGCTCTTCAGCTCTACCAATGACGCCTGAGGGATCAGAGACGTCCGTAGGAGTAAGATTGAGGCGAATCTTACGCAGCCCCCATCTCGCTTCACCCTCAAACCAACCAACTCGACGATCCAGTGTGAAGCGCCCGAGACCTCTAGAATCGACGGTTACCGGAGTCGCCAAATCTGCGGCAAATCGCTTAAGGTCTTCGTCGTCCACCCCAGACTCGACAATCTCGACCAAAGCACCCTGACGGCAATCGAATCCCTCGAGTTGCCCAATGTGAAGCGCGATCGAAATAATAGATTCGGCGTTGATCGATTCCTCCAACCTTTGAAGCTCGTCACCATCGACAACCTTCCGAATGGTCATTTTGTCGGTATGAAGTGCTCCCTCAGCATCCGTCCACGCGTCGAGAGAGAAGAGGAATGACCAATGATCGAGGAGGCTGCGAGGGTTGGATGACCACGCCCCGCTCGGTGACACAAGGCCATTAATCACCTGCTTGGGTTGCTCCGCTAACTCGGCGCATAGATCACGCTGGCGCTGCAGGTCTTCCTCCGACTTGCGCTTCTCCTCTTGCAGAAACGGTGTGAGCTCACTCATCGAAGATTTCTTGGCAGAACAGTATTGGTTCGTAGTAATGGTTGAGTAATTTAACATTTTAGAAATCCGATTAGCCGAGGCTACGACCATTAATTTTGTTGAGCTGGCGGGCGGGATGTTTAGCTAGATTGATAATTTTCATGATCGGAAAGGATGGCGGGCTACGCCCTTAGTTAGCAGTGGAAAGTTTTCAGTGCTCAGTGAATGAAGCCTTCGGGATATGGTCTGATAGGTCGCTTTTGTGAATTAATCTCATGTTGCTAGAAACCTCTAATGAGTCAATGAAATAGCTAGATGGCGGCTAGGCAGGCAGGTTTTAGCAGTTACTATATACGCTTGAATGCAGAACCTTCAGGAGCCTGTGGGTCCTTAGGGGGATTGACGAGAGGAGAGTGAATTCTATTCTTTGGCTATAGAGTGGATCTATTTTTCATGGCATTGACAAAGCTGAATTTCAGCCATCTATGAGCCAATGGGGTAAACCATGCCTTGAGCTCTTTTTTTGTAATTATTTCCTGAACTTGTAGCATGATTTCCTGAATGATGAAACCCAGCTAGCTGGAATTACTCGCGGGGGAGTTAGCCAAATAGCTTATCGTGTGGCTAGAAGCTGAGAGCGGCGCTAAAGCGCACGCAGTCTAGATGCCTGCAATCCCTGCGGGATTGAATAGAGAGTGGAGAAGAGAGATGAGTGAGTGCCTGGGAGATAGGACGCGGCTAGCTAGATTGCTGGGCTTTTACTATACTCTCTGTGCATTTTTTGCAGCGTTGCGCACCTTAGGGCTCTGGCCGGGCTTTTGCTAGCTTCTCAACAAATACTTTATCGTGTGGCTAGAAGCTGAGAGCGGCGCTAAAGCGCACGCAGTCTAGATGCCTGTAATCCCTGCGGGATTGAATAGTGAGTGGAGAAGAGAGATGAGTGAGTTCCTGCGAGATAGGACGCGGCTAGCTAGATTGCTGGGCTTTTACTATACTCTCTGTGCATTTTTGCAGCGTTGCGCACCTTAGGCCTCTGGCCGTGCTTTTGCTAGCTTCTCAACAAATACCTTATCGTTCGGCTGGAAGCTGAGAGCGGCGCTAAAGCGCACGCAGTCTAGATGCCTGCAATCCCTGCGGGATTGAATAGTGAGTGGAGAAGAGAGATGAGTGAGTGCCTGCGAGATAGGACGGGGCTAGCTAGATTGCTGGGCTTTTACTATACTCTCTGTGCATTTTTGCAGCGTTGCGCACCTTAGGCCTCTGGCCGGGCTTTTGCTAGCTTCTCAACAAATACCTTATCGTGTGGCTAGAAGCTGAGAGCGGCGCTAAAGCGCACGCAGTCTAGATGCCTGCAATCCCTGCGGGATTGAATAGAGAGTGGAGAAGAGAGATGAGTGAGTGCCTGCGAGATAGGACGGGGCTAGCTAGATTGCTGGGCTTTTACTATACTCTCTGTGCATTTTTTGCAGCGTTGCGCACCTTAGGCCTCTGGCCGGGCTTTTGCTAGCTTCTCCACAAATACTTTATCGTGTGGCTGGAAGCTGAGAGCGGCGCTAAAGCGCACGCAGTCTAGATGCCTGCAATCCCTGCGGGATTGAATAGTGAGTGGAGAAGAGAGATGAGTGAGTGCCTGCGAGATAGGACGCGGCTAGCTAGATTGCTGGGCTTTTACTATACTCTCTGTGCATTTTTTGCAGCGTTGCGCACCTTAGGCCTCTGGCCGTGCTTTTGCTAGCTTCTCAATAAGGCGCAAAAAAAGGACTTAGCATTTGCTGCTAAGTCCTTTATTTTCAAATGGTGCTCGGTACAAGATTTGAACTTGTGACATCTACCATGTCAAGGTAGCGCTCTACCGCTGAGCTAACCGAGCTTTCATTTGCTGTTGGCCTCTTGCGAGGGCGGCGAAAGCTAGTCTGGATGGGCGCTTTGATGCAAGTATTTTTTTGTATGAAGTGGGATTTTTATTTCTAGCTAGCTGGTGGGTGTGGTGGAGGGAGTGGTTTTTCTGAGTAAGTGTGAATGAGTTAGCCAGAAAATGTGGTGTGAATGGGTGATGGGATATTTTCCAGCTGGCTGGCTGGCGCGGTGGCTAGCAGTTTTTGCTATGGGGTGAGCGAATGTGTTGCGGTGTTGGGTGAGTGGAGATTGCCATTGCTGTGTGTAGCTTGGCGGGTGGATGATGGTGTAAACTTTTGCATTTTGCTGATCTCTAAGCCGCTAAGGAAAAATGATCGAACTGCTGTTTGGTCTCTTATGGCTGTATTGATAGGGAATTGGAGCGTTAGTAGTGGATGAAATTTCGTATAAGACAGAATTCTAGTTTGGCAAATGGCGGATGGCTTCTAGAATAACGATATGACCTCTATAAAGGATTTACCGCATTTGCTGCATTTGCTGGATGACGCCGACCCACAGGTGCGTCCAGCTGTGGAGTCTGCGTTTAAAGATTATGATGGTGACATCAGCGATGACGTGGCGGCGCTGGGCATTAGGATGTCTGATGAGGTGAAGAATTATTTATCTGGTCTGCTGGTGCATGGTCGCCGCCGCCGCTTGCGCGACGAGTGGCAGGTGCCTACTGGTGGAGGCCGTGAGCTGTGTGACGACTGGGAGCGATTTGAAGATTTGCTAGGTGTGCTGGCTGATTTTTTCCACGATGGTGTGGATCTGCGCCCGTCACTGCCAGACGAGCTTGATTTGCTAGCTGACGAGCTGCGCGAGGTGAATGCGAACCCAACGGCGGATGAAATGCGCAAGTGGTTATTTGCCAAAAAGCGCTATAAGGGGGCAGCTAAGCAGGTGGATGCGGTGCATCATTACGATCTGTGCGGCGTGATAGAGAGTGGCGAGGGAAATCCTACGAGTCTGGCGTGTTTGTTCATGCTGTTAGCGCGACGTTTCCAGCTGAATGTGGAGGGGTGTAACTACCCAGGGCACTTTCTGGCGCGCATGGATGTGGACGGCAAGGCGTTCTTGGTAGATTGTTTTCATAGTGGGCGGAAATTTGAGGTGGCTGAGCTATTGCGCAAGCACCCAGAGATTTCCCCTTATGCCAAAGATGCGGCTTCTCATGCCTGTCCGTTAGGTGAAATTCTGCTGCGTGTGGTGCACGAGCTGGAGCATAGTTACGCGGCAAAAAATCTGGATGAAGATGCGGCATTGTTCCGCGAGCTACGCCGCAGCCTAGATGGTGTAGGCGAGGATGCGCACGCTGGTGATGCCAAGGGCGAGAAGGGTGAGTAGCTGAAATCGGTTGATGCTAGCTGAGAGGATCTGGGTGGATGAAGCTGCAGAGCTGGATCAGCTGGGGAACTGGCTAGCTATTTCTAGCTAGGCATTTCTGTGGGAAATGGTGAGATCTTGGCTGGATGAATGTGTCTCGGCTGAGTTTGGCTAGAGAACTGAGAAAAATGTATGCTTATGTGGGGATTCAGGCTTTGCCTAATGGCTGGATCGCGCCTAGTTTGTCGGTATGATTTCGAGTTCAAAACGCGTCTCCGTGGAAGGCCATTTGCTGCATCAGCTTACTTTGATGCCAGTGGGTGAGGTGCGTTTTGCGGTGATGTTTTATCACGGTCAGGGCGACCATGCGGACCGCTATCAGGAAGTGCTGCATCCATTCACCGAGCGTGGTGGCATGTGTGTGGTGATGGATTTGCCGGGACACGGCTGGAGCCCAGGAAGACGTGGGCACATTAGCGATGAAGATTTGCTAGATAGGATTATCGCCAGCTGCATGGAGGGCCTGGAAGAGTTGCCGCTGGTAGTGGCGGGTCATTCTATGGGCGGGTTGTTAGCGCTCAGGCATCTTGAGCAATCTCTAGCAGGCAAGCTGAGGCGGCCGCAGATGATGTGGCTGAGCTCGCCGCTGCTAGATCCTATACAAGATAGACCAAAGTGGTTTGTCAGAGGGGTGCGGTGGTTAGCCAGCCTAGTCCCTGAGCTGACGATAGATACCCACGTGGAAGAGGAAATGTGCCGCATGGTGGTGCCGGTTTCCTCACAGGCTGACCGCAGCCGCGAGGAGGTGGATCAGCGATCTGGAGCAAAACATAGCCAGCTGGGACATTCGAGAATTTCTATCGGCTGGGCTGTGTTGTTAGTGGAGTTTGCCGCTAAGGTGCAAGCCTGTGTGGCAGAGGTGCCCAAGTCGCTGCCTATCTTGCTAACACAGGGAAGTGCCGACGAAGTTTGCCCAGCTGAAAAAGCTCAAGCATTCATTAAAAGCCTAGACTCTGAGCGCGCTGAGTATTTTGAGCTGGATGGGTTGTTGCACGAGCCATTTGCCGACGAGCGGTCGCATTTGGTATTTGCCGCTCTGGATGAATGGTTAGACCGCACGCTACCAGTTGTTATTGATCCAGCTAGTTGATCCAGCTAGTTGATCCAGCTAGTTGATCCAGCTAGATTGCCAGCTGGTGAGTTGTTAGTTCAGTGGGGCTGATTTTCCAGGCACAAAAAAACGAGCAAAGGCCAGATACCTTTACTCGTTATTTTTGTTGTTATGGAAATGAATTAACCTTTCAGGCTTTCGATGTAGATGTCGTTGAAGCGGATCGCCTGCACACCTGCAATGGCAGCTGAGCCTAGCAATGTTTCTTCAGTGGCGGTACGCGGAACCTGCACAACAGGTTTTTCTAGACCGAGAACAAACTGGCCGTAGTTCTGTGCTCCGGCAACGTGCTGCAGTAGCTTGAGCGCCATGTGGCCGGCGTCTAAGTTAGGGAAGACGAGCACGTCTGAGGGGTTGTTGATGTCGCTATCTTCGAGTTTTACCTCAGCAGCGGCTGGGTCCAGAGCAACGTCAGCTTGGATTTCACCACGGATTTTGATATCGAGTCTAGCATCTGTGACCATTTGGGTAGCGAGCTCGGTGGCGGCGGCTACTTTCTTGGCTGATGGTGTTTGTGAGATGCCTTTAGTCGAGTGGCTCAGTAGTGAGACGCGAGGCATGCGGCCGAGGAAATGGTGAGCAAACTGACCTGTGACGGTAGCGATGGTTGCTAGGTCTTTGATGTTAGGCTCAGGGATCACACCGCAGTCGGCGAGGAAAAGAATGTTGTCGCGGCCGAAGTTAGTGAGGTGTTGGGCAACGAGGATGTTAGCACCAAAGACTTTTTCCACCTTAGCGTCAGGTTTGATCATGCTGAAAGCAGCACGGAAAACGGACGCTGGGATGGAGTTATTACCAGCCACCATAGCATCGGCGTGACCGTATTGAATCATCAAAGCGGCAAAGTTGTGCGGGCGGGTAACGACGTCTTCAGGATTGAGGATGTTGCGGCCACGGTAGCGCTCAGATTTCTTCAGACGCTTGATGAACAATGGCAGCTCGCTAGATAGATCTGGCTGCAGCACATTAACAAAAAGCAGGCTAGCATCTAGATCGGCAGCCATTTGGCGAATGCGGTCACGGTTGCCTAGCAAAATAGGAATACCGATTTCCATCTCTACCATACGGGAGGCGACACGAATGACTCGTTCGTCTTCACCATCAGCAAATACTATTCGCTTTGGGTGCCTTTTAAGGGTCTCGTATAATTTTCCAGTGAGAATGTTTGGAGTGGAAAAGATAGGTGTTTGAGATGATTCTGACATATTATGAAACCGCAACGCGTATTAATAAGATACACTACGACCATGCACCCTGTTACTACAATCTAAAAGTTGCAACAGAATGGGAGCACGGTGCATTTATGGATGATTCAAATTGCTAGCTGACTGTTTTTCAATGAGCTGTGCTGGGGGTTTTACAGGCGTCTATTAGATTTTCTCACGTAAACGTTGGATCTCCTTACGTACGTTTTCTGGCGATGGAGCGCCTGGGTTAGTACGTGCTTTCAGCGCTGTTGCTAGACTGAAAACGTCTTTGGCATCCGGTTTGTATTCGCTAGAAACTTTACTGAGATCTAGCTGGTCGAGAGGAATGCCTGACTTGGCTGACTCTGCAACGGCGAGACCTACCAGCTCGTGAGCTTGGCGGAATGGTACGCCATTTTTCACCAAGTAATCGGCGAGGTCAGTAGCAAGTAGAAGTGGGTCTGAGGCAGCTGCTAGGCAGGTGTCGACGTTGATTTCCATGTCTGCAATCATCTCGGTATTCACACGCAAGGTGAGGTCGATGGTGTCGATGGAATCAAACAGTGGCTCTTTATCTTCCTGTAGGTCGCGGTTGTACGTTAGAGGTAGACCTTTAATAGCTGTGAGAATAGCTGTGAGGTTGCCGTAGAGGCGTCCAGTTTTGCCGCGAGTGATCTCACAAACGTCTGGGTTTTTCTTCTGCGGCATCAATGATGAGCCAGTGGTGTGGGCGTCGCTGAGAGTGGCAAAACCAAACTCGCTAGAACACCAGAGGATGAGGTCTTCACTGAGGCGGGAAAGGTGAGCACCGCAGAGTGAGAAGATAAATAACATCTCGGCGATGTAGTCGCGATCAGAGATGGCATCCATGCTGTTATGGGTGACATCTGAAAATTCTAACTCAGCGGCGATGGCGTGGCGGTCCAAGTTGATAGTGGAGCCAGCTAGAGCACCTGAGCCGAGTGGGCAAACGTTGAGGCGCTTGCGACATCCGTGAAGGCGTGACTTGTCGCGCTGGAACATTTCCACGTAAGCTAACAAATGGTGACCAATGGTAACTGGCTGGCCGCGCTGTAGGTGAGTGTATCCGGGTACGACGGCTTCGGCGTACTGCTCAGCTTTATTTAATAAGACAGTCTGAAGCTGAGTGATGAGTTCGATGATATTGCCAACTTGCTCGCGGCAGTAGAGGCGAGTATCGGTAGCTACCTGATCGTTACGAGATCTAGCAGTATGCAGTTTTCCTCCAGCTGCGCCAATGCGTTTGGTCAGCTCGGATTCGATATTCATGTGGATATCTTCGAGGGCGATAGAGAACTCGAAGTTTCCTGCGTCGATATCAGCTTCGATTTCACGAAGGCCCTTTTCGATATCGTCGAATTCTTGTTGGGTTAGTAGCCCAGCGGTGAGCTGAGCTCTAGCATGGGCGATGGAGCCCGCGATGTCGTGTTTATAGAGACGCCAGTCGTAGGAGATAGATTCCCCAAATTGTTGTACGAGGTCGGCGGTTGCTTTTTGAAAACGTCCTTTCCACATGCGCGCGAGTGTCGAGTGGAGTGGGCTGGGTTACAAGTGTTTTCGCATGCTGGGGGGAAATTGCTAGCTGTGGCTAGTGGATGCGTTTTGCCGCGAGGCGTTTTTTCAGCAGGTTCGGGCACGAGCCATTATTTCTGAGTTTGTCGCAGCAGGCTTCAATGCGCAGTGATTGTTTTTGTGGTCGGTAGCCGAGGCGGCGGGTGATGCAGTCAGTTAGGAGCTCGATGTGGCTATCTTCAAACTCAACCACTTCACCGCAGTCGATGCAGATAAGGTGGTTGTGGCTAGGGCTATCGAGGAAGTTAGGGTCGTATGTTTTTTGATCCCCACCGAGATCAATCTCGTGCAGCAAGCCAGCTTCTACCAGCAGGCTGATAGTACGATAGACAGTTGCCCGCGATGCTTTTAGAGATGTTTTACGAATGCGCTCCCAGAGCTCATCAGCGGTGAAATGTTCATCTTCACTGAAGATGGCATCGACGACAGCATTGCGCTGAGGTGTATTTCTTAGACCTTTGCTGCGGATAAATTCTGAAAGGCGTTCTTCGATGCGGCTATCCATATACGGTGATGCTAGTGAGCTTGTGGTGAAAATCCAATGTTAAATATTTGTTGAGCACAACTTGCATGAGTCGGCCGCTTGATTTGATAGACAGCTGGCCGATTGGCGGATTTCTCCAGCTGGTTGAAAATGTATTTTTAGCATTGGCAGAACTTGAGGATATGAAATGCTGCGTGCATGAACGTATCGTCCAAGGTGTTGCTAGTAATTTCCCTAGCTGTATCGGCATGTAGCACAAATGAGAAGAGTGAGGCAAATCCTATTGTGGTGAAGCATCTTCACCTGAAAACGACTAATGTAGTTAGCCGTGATCAAATGATGCTGCGCGGTGAGCAGAATAGCAAATTGTACGGTGCGGTAACTAAAGAGGAACGTCGCGACCGGCTCGGTGAGTATTTTGCCGTCAACTGGGAAGATGAGCAGGTTGCCATGGGCGAGGTGAAAATTGTCTTCACCTACTTGCAGTCATCCACGGCTTCCAAACAACATGTTATGAGCGAGACATTTCCTGCTAGCACAACTAGCGGCAAAGCCGAGTTTGATATCATTGGTGAGGCTCATCGCGAGGGCGGACGGATACTGGCGTGGAAAGCTGAGTTATTTCGAGGCGGGAAAAAATTGTCGATGGAGCATTCGTATTTGTGGCAGTAGTTGCTTAGGTGCAAGGGATCCAGCGAGTGATCTAGCTGAAAATTTGTCATGAATGTGTGAATATATTCATTTTACACTTCTGTAGCATTGACCAGAAGCAAAGTTCGGCATAGTTTCATATCACTAGCCACAGGTGTGGTGAGTGTACGCAGACGGTGAAATAATGAGCTCTATCTTAACTAGCCAAGAAGACGGATTCGATTGGATTCGTTGTGAGGGAAAGTGTTCTTTTCAGAATAGCCCAATTCTGAAGGAACTAGCTGCTAGCCGCATAGACGCTGGAGTGAGAACTCTAGTCGTGGATTTGCAGGCATGCACAGGCATGGATTCCACATTCATGGGAACCTTAGCAGGCTTGGCATTGCGCCTAGCTAAACTGCCGGAAGGTGTGCTGCAAATTGCAGAACCTGGAACGGCTAACCGCAAGTCACTCGAAGATCTCGGGCTTGGTGTTATTATAGACATCGAACCCGCTGAGAGTCTCTGGGGTGGTAGCACTGCAGAGGTAAGAGAGCGCTTGCGTGAGTATCAATCAGGAAGTGGACAAGACGCTAACCGTCCATCTCATGTGTTGGAGGCTCACCGCAGACTTAGTGATCTGAACGAAGAGAATTCAGTGAAGTTTAAGACCGTACTAGACGTGCTAGAAGGGGAGGCTTCTTCCCAAGATCGATTCTAATGCTTTCCCAGCTAAGATTCATTTTTCCTGATGGAGTGACTCGCTTGAATCTCTATTAAAAAGTTAAGTCATCAATATCTACGTGAGCAATCATCTATATTTATTTTTCGCAGCTGGATTTGGCTTGCTCGCGATTACTTTAATCATCCTTGAGAAAACGCGCCGCAACCTGCAGCGCACGCGTAGTGAGCGAGACAAGATTGAGGGAGAGGAAAAGCGCATGCTTAACTTTCTCCACCACCTAGGGGTAGCGATTGAGGAAATCGAAACCACTGGCCAGCTGTATCGCAAGATTGTTGATGGCGTAGCAGAAGTGCTAGAAGCTGATGGCGGCGCGATGTATCTACTCGATATTGATAGAGATGTGCTGGTGCCTAAATATATCAGCAAGGATTGTCCTCCGCTGGTAGGTTTGCCCGTTGAAGTCCTCAAACGCGCGGAGAAAAATGATAGGGTGATTGCTAGTCACGTTCGCTTGGCGAAACAGAGTAGTTCAGGCGGAGTGTTAGGCGCTTGCTTGGCTGCTGATGAATGCATTCTGGTAGAAGATATTAAAAACCACCCGTCGTTTCGCGATGCCTTTGTAAAATACGAGGGGAACGTGAGTGCATTGCTCGCGCCGCTGAAACATAGTGGCCGTGACCTTGGTGTGTTAGCTGTGGCAAAACCACACTCAAAAGGGGCATTTACTTATAATGATAGAATGGTTTTCAGTTTTGTTACTGAGCAATCATCATTTGCCATGGGTAATGCGATGATGCATGCCGAAGCCTCACAGAAGAGAAAAATCGAGGCTGAGCTACGCACGGCACAGGAAGTGCAGCGAGTTCTGCTGCCACAAAGCCAGCCACAAGTTCCCGGCTATCGTATTTCTGGAATCAATCTACCAGCTCAGCTGATTAGTGGTGATTACTTTGATTTTTTTCCAGTAGCGCCAGGTTACCACGGAGTGGTGATTGCTGATGTTACAGGCAAAGGGGTGCCAGCTGGATTGTTGATGGCTATGTGCCGTTCTGTTCTGCGCTCGAAGGCTGGTGGGCGATACAGCCCAACTGAAGTTCTCTCGGCTGCTAACAGACTGTTGTTTCCTGATATCAGGGAAGACATGTTCATTAGTCTAGCCTACCTTGTGCTAGAATTTAACTCAGGACGCGTTAGTTTGTCGCGAGCTGGCCACGATGCGCCGCTGCATTATAAAGCTCTTACAGAAGAGGTGGTAGAAGTGAAGCCACCGGGTCTTGCGTTAGGAATTGACGAGGGAGATGTATTTGACCGCGTCACCTCGGATTTAGAGATTCAGCTAGAGTCAGCCGACTGTCTGTTATTATATACCGATGGTGTTTGTGAGGCAGAAGATGAAAATGGTGAGCAATTTGGTGAAGAGCGCATGAAGCAGGCATTTATGCGTGCGGCACCGCTAGGCGCTGAAGAAGTTGTTAGCACTATCCGCCGCGAGGTAGAAAGTTTTGCTGGTGATAAACCGCAGCTAGACGACATCACACTAGTGGCTATTGAAAAGCGTCCTAGTAGCTCAAGTGTTACTGAGGAGCACTAAGCTGGCTGGTAGATAGGCCATTTTTGAAGCCAGCCTGAGCTAGAATCTTGCTGGCTTTGTAGCTAATAATGCGCCAATTCTCAGCTAGATAGATTTTGTTAATCTGTTGTAGATTAGTGATTTGGGTTTTATTGTTAATTTCTAATGACTAGAGTTAGGGGAATTAATGGTTCGTAGATGTTAAATTCTTAGATATTCCAGCTTGCACTAATTAAAAGGCAAATTAGAATTAACCTTAACTCCAGCAGTAATCCCTATTGCTGAAGTTAGAACTCCAATATCAATTATTATATGAAACTCGTTAAAATGATCGCTCTCGCAGCCGCAGCTTGCGGCGTAATGGTAAGTGCTTCTTGCTGCAGCAAGTCAGCTCCAGAACCAGCTCCTTACGTAGCACCTGCTAAGTAATTATTATCGGGCAGGCTTACATCACTCTAGCTAGTTATAGTTAGAAGGTGTAAGTCTGCCTTTTTTTTGTTTCTAACGCAGATTGCTAGAAATTATTTTTCTAGTGAAACGCATAATCTAAACAATATAATTTATCTGATGAAATTTGTAAAAGTAGCTTCAATTTTGGCCGCAGCAGCAGGCATCGCACTTAGTGCCACATCATGCTCTAAGCCAGATCCAGCGCCAGCTCCTCAGCCGGACGTAATCATTCAGAAGTAAGTCTCTGATTATATATTATCCTTTTAGTTAAGGCTTAATAGCGAACCGAGTAATCGGTTCGCTTTTTTTATCTTGTCAGGTGATGTTATTTTAGCGATTAACAGTGCGTTCAAATTAATATTGATGATGAAAACAGTTAAAATTCTATCTCTGATGGCTGCCGTTGCCGGTAGCATGGTATTGAGCTCATGCGGATGTTGTACTGGTGAGGAACGCCCACCTAAACTTCGTAAGCTTTCTCAGTTTAATGATGTTCCTGCTCCTGCTTACGTGGAGCCTAGCAAGTAATCATCAATTGATTCACAATTTTTCCAATAGCCTCGGAGCTCAGCGCTCCGGGGCTATTTTTTTTCCAGCTATGATTTTGGCCGTGCTGGCATGCTGGGCCAGCTTGGCCAGTTGGTGTGGACAAAGTGTCACTGTGGGACATGTTGTCACCTTGAGTGAGCTTTGAATCGCGACATTTTGTCACTTTATGATGGTTGTTTTGTTCGGGTGATTATTCTTTTTCCTTGGTTTTAAAGGGGTTGAGGTCTACTGGGGTATTCTTGGCATGATACCTGCATAAAGGATTGGCATGAATGAATGCGACCACGTTGGTTTGCATGCAATTAATCTAAAATAAGAAAGGTAAATTATTATGTCTAAGATCCTCGGAATTGATTTAGGAACAACAAACTCATGCATGGCTGTCATGGAAGGTGGCGAAGCTACCGTGCTTGAGAACTCAGAAGGCGCACGTACTACTCCATCAGTAGTAGCATTCACCAAGTCTGGTGAGCGTCTGGTCGGCCAAGCAGCCAAGCGCCAAGCGGTGACCAACCCAAAAAACACCATTTTCTCAGCGAAGCGCCTGATTGGCCGCAAGTTTGCTGAGCTTTCAGCTGACGACAAGCAACTGCCATACGAAGTGGTAGAAGCTGACAACGGCGACGCGCACATCAAAGTGGAAGTTGGCGGTGAAGAGAAAACATACTCACCACAGGAAATTTCAGCGATGATCCTGGCTAAGCTCAAGTCTGATGCAGAAGCTAAGATCGGCAGCACCATCACTGAAGCCGTGATCACTGTGCCAGCTTACTTCAACGATTCACAGCGTAACGCTACTAAGGCAGCTGGTGAGATCGCTGGACTTAAAGTGCGCCGCATCATCAACGAGCCAACAGCAGCTGCGCTTGCTTACGGTCTCGACAAGAAGTCTGACGAAAAAATCGCCGTGTATGACCTTGGTGGTGGTACATTCGATATCTCCGTTCTGGAAATCGGTGACGGTGTATTTGAAGTACTCGCTACTGACGGTGACACCCAGCTGGGTGGTGACGACTGGGACAAGGCGCTCATCAACTACGTTGTAGCGGAATTCAAGTCAGCTGAAGGCATCGACCTCAGCGGCCAGCCAGACGCACTGCAGCGTATTAAAGAAGAAGCTGAGAAAGCGAAGATCGCGCTGAGTTCTTCACAGAACTACGACCTCAACCTGCCGTTCATCACAGCAGACGCTACAGGTCCTAAGCACATCCAGCTGAGCATTTCTCGTGCTAAGCTCGAGCAGATCACTGATTCACTCTTCGCCCGTACTAAGAAGCCAGTTCTCGACTGTCTCTCAGAAGCTGGTGTTAGCGCTAGCGAAATCGACGAGCTCGTTCTTGTTGGTGGCATGACTCGTATGCCTAAAGTTCAGGAAACAGCTCACGAGCTGGCTGGACAAGAGCCGCACAAAGGTGTGAACCCAGACGAAGTAGTAGCTATCGGTGCTTCTATCCAAGGTGGTGTTCTTCAGGGTGATGTTAACGACGTGCTCCTGCTCGACGTGACTCCTCTCACACTTTCTATCGAAACTATGGGCAGCGTTGCGACTCCAATGATTGAGCGTAATACAACCATCCCAGCGAAGAAGTCTCAAACATTCTCCACAGCTGCTGACAACCAGCCTGCTGTAGACATCCGCATCTGTCAGGGTGAGCGTAAGATGTTTGGTGATAACAAACTGCTTGGTAACTTCCAGCTCTCAGGCATCGAGCCAGCTCGCCGCGGTGAGCCACAGATCGAAGTAACATTCGACATCGACGCCAACGGTATTCTCCACGTTTCCGCTAAGGACAAGAATTCTGGCAAAGAGCAGAAGATCTCTATCGAAGGGTCTAGCGGTCTCTCAGACGACGAGATCGAAAAAGCCAAGCGCGACGCTGAAGAGCACGCCGAGGAAGATAAGAAGCGTGCTGAAGCCGTGGAAACTAAAAACGGTGCTGAGAACCTAGCTAACCAAGTTGAAAAACAACTCGAAGAACTTGGCGACCAGCTGCCAGCTGAAATCAAATCTGGCATCGAAGCCAAAGTAGCTGCTGTGAAAACTGCTCTCGAAGGCGACGACATCGACGCGATCAAAGCCGCTTCTGACGAACTGCAAAACTCCATGCAAGAGCTCGCTCAAGCAGCTCAGCAAGCACAAGCAGCCGCTGGTGCAGGAGCCGCTCCAGGCGCAGCACCAGAAGCTGAAGCACCAGAATCTAGCGAGCCACGTGCAGCTAAAGGCAAGGTAGTCGACGCTGAGGTCGTAGAAGACGACAAGTAATTAGAAATCTATTCAAGCCCTCTATCATGAATTTGGTAGAGGGCTTATTCAAAACGTAAAATACAAGGAACATAACAATATGGCTAATATCAAACCACTCGGACAGCGCGTTCTCGTTCAGCGCATCGCAGCAGAAGCAATCAGCGCAGGCGGCATCGTTCTTCCAGATACAGCTCAGGAAAAACCACAGGAAGCCAAAGTCGTAGCACTTGGCACAGGCGGCAAAGATGAAAATGGCAACGACTTTGCATTTTCAGTAGCCGTGAACGATCTGGTTCTCATTTCTAAGTACGGTGGTACTGAAGTGAAAATCGACGGTGAAGATTACCTCCTCCTTAACGAGTCCGACATCCTCGGCATCGTTGGCTAATTTTAAAAAGACACTAACTAAATTTACTAACAATCATTATGGCTAAACAACTTCAATTTGACGAAAAGGCACGCCAGTCACTTCTCCGCGGTGTAGAGAAGCTAGCTGCAGCAGTGAAAGCAACTCTCGGGCCATCAGGCCGCAACGTGATCCTCGACAAAAAGTTTGGATCTCCAACAATCACTAAAGATGGTGTTTCTGTTGCTAAAGAAATCGAGCTCGAAGATCCATACGAAAACATGGGTGCTCAGCTGATTCGTGAAGTATCTAGCAAAACATCTGACGTTGCCGGTGACGGCACCACAACAGCGACTGTACTCGCGGAAGCTATCTACAAAGAAGGCCTGCGCAACGTAACAGCTGGCGCAAACCCAATCTCACTGCAGCGCGGTATCCTCAAAGCTTCTGAAGCATTGGTAGCTGAGCTGAAGAAGATTTCTAAAGAAGTATCTGACACTTCAGAAATCGCACAGGTAGCTACAGTTTCAGCTAACTGGGACAAAGAAATCGGTGGCATCATCGCTGAAGCCATGGACAAAGTGGGCAAAGACGGCACCATCACTGTTGAAGAAGCTAAAGGCATCGAAACCACTCTCGACGTGGTAGAAGGCATGCAGTTCGACAAAGGTTACCTCTCACCTTACTTCGTCACAGACGCAGAGAGCATGGAGTGTAACTTCGACGGCTCACTTATCCTCATTCACGAGAAGAAGATCAGCAGCCTTAAGGACCTGCTTCCAGTTCTCGAGAAAGTTGCCAAAACTGGCAAAGCGCTCACCATCATTGCTGAAGACGTAGACGGCGAAGCACTCGCTGCTCTCGTAGTGAACAAACTCCGCGGCACACTCAACGTAGCTGCTGTTAAAGCTCCTGGTTTCGGTGATCGCCGCAAAGCCATGCTCGAAGACATCGCCGTTCTCACAGGTGGCCAAGTCATCACAGAAGACCTCGGCATCAAACTCGAGAGCGTTGAAGTTGACCAACTCGGCTCAGCTAAGCGTATTTCTATCAGCAAGGACGCAACTGTTATTGTTGAAGGTGAAGGCTCAAGCGAAGACATCAGCGGCCGCGTAAACCTCATCCGTCGCCAGATCGAAGAAACTTCATCTGACTACGACCGTGAGAAGCTCCAAGAGCGTCTTGCTAAGCTTGCAGGTGGTGTTGCTGTTATCAATGTTGGTGCAGCTACTGAAACTGAAATGAAAGAGAAGAAGGCACGTGTTGAAGACGCCCTTCATGCTACTCGCGCTGCTGTTGAAGAAGGCATCGTTCCTGGTGGTGGTGCTGCTCTCATCCGCGCTCAAGCTAACCTCGGTTCTATCGAACTCGAAGGTGACGAAGCAACTGGTGCTGGCATCGTAGCAGCTGCTATCGAAGCTCCACTCCGTCAGCTGGCTGCTAACGCCGGCCTCGAAGGTGCTCTCATCGTTGAGCAAGTGAAAAACGGTACAGGTACTGAAGGTTACAACATCGCTACTGGCGTATTCACTGACCTCGTGCAAGACGGTGTGGTTGACCCAACTAAGGTTACTCGCAGCGCACTCCAGCACGCAGCCTCTATCTCCGGTCTCCTTCTCACTACAGAGTGTCTCATCACAGACATCCCTGAGCCAGAATCAGACGCCGGCGGCCACGGTCACGACCACGGCATGGGCGGAATGGGTGGCATGGGCGGCATGATGTAATCATCTGCTCCTAGCTAACTTATTCTAATTAGTTTTTAAAATCAAAGCCGCTCGGAATCCCCGAGCGGCTTTTTCATGTCTAGCTAGCTACGCGTTTTACCGCCAGCTACGCAGCTTTTGCTGTCAGCTAGGTAGTTCAGCCGAAGGCTTTGGAGTGCGGCGATCCTTCGCCGCTTTTGCCTCAACGCTCCGATTTCTCCTAACCATCCCAATATTTCTAGCCGCCCACATCTAGCTAGAACCCAGAGAATACCTCCAACTTGCTGAATACGCAGCCAGCCAGCTACGCTCCTTTTGCCGCCAGCTACGCTCCTTTTGCCGCCAGCTAGGCAGCTCTGCCGAAGGCTTTGGAGCGCGGCGATCCTTCGCCGCTTTAGCCTCAACGCTCCGATTTCTCCTAACCATCCCATTATTTCTATCCGCCCACATCTAGCTAGAACCCAGAGAATTGCTCCAGCTAGCTACGCTGCTTTTGCCGCCAGCTACGATCCTTTTGCCGCCAGCTAGGCAGCTCTGCCGAAGGCTTTCGGAGTGCGGCGATCCTTCGCCGCTTTTACCGCAACGCTCCGATTTCTCCTAACCATCCCATTATTTCTATCCGCCCACATCTAGCTAGAACCCAGAGAATTGCTCCAGCTAGCTACGCTGCTTTTGCCGCCAGCTAGGCAGCTCTGCCGAAGGCTTTGGAGTGCGGCGATCCTTCGCCGATTTCACCGTTCAAGCTAGCTACACCCTAAGTATTCAGCTACTTCTCAAGCTACTTTCCCTAATAAGTATTCAGCTAACGAGTGCCACAATCACTCATGTTAAGGTCAAAAAAGATCGAGCTAGATTTAACTAAGCTGCTTGTGCTAAAATCACTGTATGGGGGCAGAAATAAAATGGCCTCATGCTCCGCCTCATTATCGAGGCGTTAGTGGTGCCTATATGGTTACAGCTGGGACTTACCAAAAGGAGCACTACTTTGCTAGCCGCAAGAGGTTGCGGTTTTTATGCAATCTGATGCTAGATCTAATGGAGCAATATGGCTGGCGGCCACAGGCCTGGGCAGCTCTATCAAACCATTATCACTTTGTTGGGCTATCACCAAAAGATGGCACGCAACGGCTGGCTGAGATGTTGAGCCAAATCCACCGCGAATCAGCGATTTTTGTCAACAAGCTAGACGGTGTGGCTGGTAGAAAAGTTTGGCATAACTACTGGGATTCACAGATAACTTATACCGCGTCATATTTTGCTAGATTGAAGTATGTTCACGAAAACCCAGTTCATCACGGGCTAGTCAGTCATGCTGAGCAATATGATTGGTGTTCAGCTCGCTGGTTCAGTAAAAACTCCAGCTCCGCAATGGTGAAAACTGTGAGTAGTTATAAAACTGATAGGATCAGTATTGCTGATGATTTTTAGCTGCTGATGGCTTGGGGTGAGTGCGGGATTTTTAGGTAAAAGCGGCGAAGGATCGCCGCAGTCCAAAGGCTTCGCCTGAGCTGCTAAGCGGAGAGGTTTTTTCTCTTCCAGCTGGGTGGGGTAGAGATGACCGGCTAGAGCAGATCGGCTGTTTGAGGGAATTCGCAGCATTGAGGTAAAAGCGGCGAAGGATCGCCGCAGTCCAAAGGCTGCGCCTGAGCTGCTAAGCGGAGAGTATTTTTTTCTACCTGCAGGCGGGAATTACACGAGTTTGAGTCTAGCGAAATCCTGGGTGTCGACGAGGCCGACGGGTAGGCCGTCTGCGTCGACGACGATAATATCATCGATGCGGTGGTGGCCGATAGCCTTGACGGCTTCGGCTGCTAGTGAGTCAGCTGGTACGGTGATAGGTGATTCCGTCATGTGCTGGCTCACGGTGCTCTGGCCGATGTTATCATTCTCGCGTGAGCAGCGGGCGAAGTCACCATGAGTGAAGATGCCAGCTAGGCTGCCGTCTTCTTTGGTTACTACGCAGGCGCCAGTGCGCGTACGAGTCATGGCATCTAGCGCGTCGTAGACAGAGCTCTGCGGGCTAACAGTAGCTAGCTGGTCGCCACTGCGCATGATGTCGCGCACGGTGGTGAGCAGAGCGCGGCCAAGTGAGCCACCTGGATGGAATTTAGAAAAGTCGTCTTCGGTGAACCCGCGGGCATCTAGCAGCGCCATGGCGAGGGCATCGCCCATCACTAACATCGCAGTTGAGCTAGAGGTCGGCGCAAGGTTGAGCGGGCAGGCTTCGCGAGTGACTTCTGAGTAGAGAGTGGCCTCAGCGTGCTGGCTGAGGGTAGAGCCGCGCTTGCCGGTCATGGCGATGAGGCCAACGTCGAAGCGCTTGATGAATGGCAGCAGGTCTAGCAGCTCAGCAGTTTCGCCAGAATAGGACAGGGCAATAACGGTATCGCCATCGGAAACGAGGCCGAGGTCACCGTGCAGTGCATTTTGTGAGTTGAGCACCACGGCGGTGGAGCCGGTGGAGTTGAGCGTGGCGGCTATTTTATGGCCAATGTTGCCAGATTTGCCGATACCAATGACCACGATTTTGCCGCGTGTATTCAGGGTCTCAAGGCAGATGTCGACGGCTTGGTTGAATTGCTCGTCGAGTGACTGGTAGACATTTTGCAACTCCTCAATTTCCATAGCGAAAACCGAGCGAGCGCGCTCGAGATGATTGTGCGGCTTCATGTTGATATTTTTAATCCAGCCTCGCTGACTATGCAAAGATTATTAGCCGCGTATATCGCCGCAAAGATCGAGCACATCCTTTTGCTGGCACTAGCTCGCGTCCGCAATGGCGATGCCAGCGAGGTAGCCAGTGGTCCATGCATTTTGGAAATTAAACCCGCCGGTGAGTCCGTCGATATTGAGGATTTCCCCTGCAAAATAAAGGCCTGGGCAGAGTTTGCTCTGCATGGTTTTGAGGTTTACCTCGGGCAGTTTTACCCCGCCGCAGGTGACAAATTCATCTTTGTTGATGCTCTTGCCCTGAGCTTGAAATTGGCTGTGATTGATCGTTTGCGCAAGTGCCTGAGCTTGTTGCTTGGGTAGCTGCGACCAAATCATTTCACCTGAAATTCCGCTGACTTCCACCATGCGTTCCCACAGTCGTTTGGGGATTTCTGAAAATGGTGAGCGTTTGCAAATGGTGCGTTTGCCCCATTCGTTGCGCAGCTCGCTAAAGCGTGCCAGTGTATCAATGCCAGCTAGCCAGTTTACTTCTAACTTAAACTGATAGCCACAGTCGTGCAGCACGCGCGCTCCCCATGCGGAGAACTTCAGTGCAGCTGGTCCACTTAGTCCCCAATGGGTAATCAGCAAGGGGCCTTCGGTTTTTAATCCTTTGACCTTAGGCGAGCTAATGATTGCCTTGGGTACACTTAAGCCTGGCAGCTCAGCGAGCAGTGGTGACTTGATATTGAAGGTGAATAGTGACGGAACTGGCGGTTCTAACTTGTGACCAAATTCTGCCGCTAACTTTGCGCCAGCTGCGAGGCGTGTGCCGCCAGTCGCTAGCAAAATATTTGTAGCTGTTAGTCTTTCGCCGTCGGCCACAGCTAGCTGGAAAACTTCAGCCATTTCGCCAGCTGGAATCTTTTTGATAGACTCTACACCACAGCGTGTGCGCAGCATCACGCCAGCATCGCGAGCAGCGGTTTGCAGGCAGTCGATGATGGTTTGTGAACTATCAGTAACGGGAAATATGCGCCCGTCAGCCTCAGTTTTCAGCTCTACACCACGGCTTTCAAACCACTCTATCGTATCAGCCGCGCCCCAGCGATGGAGCGGGCCAATGAGTGATTTTTCGCCTCGTGGATAGAATTTCACCAAGGCTTTAGGATCGAGACAATTGTGAGTCACGTTGCAGCGGCCACCACCAGAGACTTTTACTTTGCCCAGAACCTGGGGCGATTTCTCTAGAATAAGAACCCGCTGGCAGCCTGCTTCAGCCGCGGAGATCGCGGAAAAGTAGCCAGCTGCACCACCGCCAATGACGATGAGGTCCCAGTGGTTTTCGTCTGTGTGAGTCACAATGAGTTTCGATTTGTTAGTTGCTTACTCGCCGTCTTCGTCGAGTTCAAACTCAGCCCATTCGCAGGCTTCGTTGAGCGCAGGAATCGCTTCTTCGATGAGTTTGTCGAAGTCGAGCTTAGAGTCCTTGTAGTTGAAGGCTAGCAGTGCGCCGCCGTGCATGATGTCAGGTTTGTCTGAGTCCGCTTGTGATTCTGGAAGATAGAACCAGTCGAGGATGCCTTCCTGGAACTCTTCGTGCCACTGCACGATCAGCTCGATAGCTACAGCTGGGTCTTCAGAGCCAAGCTCACGCTGCAGCGCGATGTCGTCTTCATCACAGTCGATACCAGCAATGTTCTCTAGCTCAGTGGCGTCTTGGTTCTCACCAAGTGTCTCTTCGATCTTTGCGTAAACCGCGTCTTTAATAGAAATGATTCTCATAACTCCGCGAGCGTCTACGAGCTTTCGACCAATAGCAAGCGATTTGCAGTGATTGTTTTGCCTCCCACAAGCGCTTGTAAATATGCCAGCTCGAGCTAGCTAGAAATGGAACCATGCCAGCTAGCTGGATTCTTTAACTAGTTAGGTATAGCGCTGGTCTGCTTCTTTATTTGTGAGCCAAATGTCTTGGCTTAGTTAGATTGAGAGATTAGTTTTGTGATTAGAAATGATGATAGAAAAATCAAATCTTACGCTAATTATGGAGCTTCTGAGTTTCATGGGGTGGATTGGCTGGTTAGCTATAGTGCTGAGCTCAATGATAGCTGTACTAGTTCTTGTTAAGCGTCGCCGCAAAATGATTTTCTGTGGTGTGATGGGCCAGTTTGCCATTGGGTCGTTAGGGCTGGCTGCCTGTTGCATTTATGGCTACTTTGATTATTGGAAGTTTATGTTATCAGGGATTTCGTCTCCCTACAATTGGGCTGGCCTATTATTCCCTCTAGCGGGGGTGATGCTCGCTTGTTTCATTGGTTTTGCCAGCTGCTCGATTGCTATGATGCTGCCTTCAGCTGCGGCGTCGTTGGATGAATGATAAAAAAATGCCAGCTGGAATTCCCAGCTGGCATGGTAAATGGATGATCGCAGTTAGTTTCTAGCTGGAAACTGGCTGGCGAGTATAATGGCGCACGGCGGCCTCTTTTTGTCGTGGACTACTGAAGTGATCGATGCGTTTCAGGTAGCCGATGATACGGGTAGCGTAGGCGATGTTAGTTGACCCGCAGCTAGAGCATTTGACGCAGGTTTTTTTGTCGATGTAGCCACAGTCGTCGCAGATCGTGCACTTGACGTTGATGCACCAATAGTTAGTGCCCAGTCTGGCAGCCGCGTCGATCAGCTTGACTAATGATTCTTTGCTCGGTTGTTCGTGCAAATTGAGGTGAAGTGCGCTGCCGCCATCGAGGTAATCGACTACCTGCTTGCCGTGTAAAATCATCTTATCGAGCATGCTCAGCTGCTCGTCTTCTACGCGGTAGAAGTAGCTGTTATAACAATCGCGTTGCACTTGGTAGCCATCTTCACGGTCCCACTGTGCATTGCGAACGCCAAGTGACTCAGCTGGAATTAGCTCGGTATTAAATTTACAGCCATACTTCTTACTAGCAGCTCGGTTGAGATCGTAAATCGTTCCCAGCTGTTTTTGCAGGTAGCTGATGTAGCTGGCGTCATTTTCTGCAGCTATGCCAAGGAATTCAGCTGATTCTATCAATCCGTTAATGCCGATCGTTAGGAACTGCTTTTCCATGGTGATGAATCCAGCATCATAGACTGGCAGCATGTTCTGAGATTTCATATCGCCAAGCAGGCTGTGATAGGCCACTTGATAGCGGTGAATTTTATCAATCTCAGTAGCCAGATCGCGACCGTCTTGCACAAGGCGGTTCATGTTCAGCGTGATCACATTGAGCGAGCCAGTGCTGACGCCGCCAGCACCTAGGCTGTAGGAAAAGCTGGTATCTGAGATCTCGTTGCGCAGGCGACAGCATGATGAAAGACTGTCGGCACTGCTAGATTGATAGATGAAGAAGCTATTGCCCTCGCTCATTTCCTTGGCCAGTAGCGCGGAGAATTCTCTATCCTTAGCTTGATTTCCCTCGTTGAGCAGAGCTGCGGTAACGACTGGGAAGGTGAGTACTGAGCGGGTGCGCTCGTGGTTGAACCAGCTGAGGAAATGCGATTGTAGCTTAGCTAGACGATCGTAGTTAGGTTTGTCGCCGTTAGGGAAAACGAAGTCACCAAAGATAGCTTCGAAGTAGTGCTCGTCGTAGACGGAAATATTCCAAAACACACTCTGATAGCCACGGCTGGCAGCTGGCTGGTTGATTGAGTAAACGACGTGTTGCAGGTGGCTGTTGATCAGTTCACGCTGAGTCTCGAGGTATTCGTCGCCAAACTCGCGCTGGGCGAAATGGTCAAAATACATCAAAAACTCAACCGTGGCGAGAGCGCCCGCAAACTGGCTAGAAACCGCAAAGATGAGGTTAATGAAACTTCCGCAGAAGCTATCTAGATGTTTTGGTGCCTTGGATTCACCACCAATTTTTGTCAGCCCATCTAGCAAGAATGGATAGAGAGTGATAGATGCGCAGTAAGGTTTGATGCTGGTTTCGTCGTGAGCATAGATCTCGTGAGTATCCAGCTGGCGTAGGTATTCGTCAGCCAGCTCGGAGTCAAACATTTCGCCGATGCGGTCGTACATCATGCGGCGGTTGATCTGGCGGAAGTAATCTTTGAAGAGCTCGTTTTCCAGCGTCGCGATGTTCTTTTGAGTGACGTTGGCGTTAGGGTCTTGCTGTGAGCCGTCAGCGGCATTGTCTGCGCTGATGTAGTTGCGGATAAAGTTTTGCTTCTGGGAGATCTGTGCGTCGGTAAGCATATTGATAGAGTTAGGTATAATTAGAAAGTAAGTTCGACTGAGGAGTCTTTTTTAACAAAGTGATGATTCAGGCATTCCCCGCTGCGTAGGTCGTAGAGTCGTTGGTTAGTGATCGCAGAATCCAGCCCGCCAAGCTCTCGTTTCCACGGTCCCAATTTTACAAAATCCAGCTGTGAGGTGATGCTCTCGGGCAGTGATTCGAGCCCGCTAAAAAGCGCTGTTAGCATGCCCCTTTCGCGTACGATAGCCAACAGGTCTAGCAAGGTGTCAGCTTCCCATTCGCCGCCATAAAATAAGACACAACTCAGCAAACCTTCGTATTTATCTAGAAGTTGAATCAATGAGCTTTTATTCAGTTTTTGGCCAAAATTGCCATCCCATGTGAATGCTGAGTGGCAGCCAGGGCATTTGAGCGGGCAGCCAGAAATCGACAGAGCGAGGGTGATTTCGCCTGGAATTTCCTGCATAACAATTTGTGGGTAGCTGAAGTTCATATCTTGCAATGGGGCATGTTGTTCGCTACCTAACCGGCCGCGAGGTGAGATGAATTTAAATGCTGTTTTGGAGTTTTGGTCAACGGGAAAATATCTACATGAAGTAGTATGATAAAACGTTGACATCAATATGTTGTGGTTTGTTAATTTTTACAAAATTGCTGAGCTGCGCCAGAATGACTGATAATTCAACATCGGCGGGCGCAGCGTGATTTCGCAGGGGGCTAGCGGTAGTGGGCAAAAAAAAATCCATCCAGCGGCAGCTGGATGGATCTGTAATGAATGATGAAGCGATTAATTTATGAAACGATGCCGAGAGGTTTTGTTTCTTTCCAGCGTCCGCGTGTGAAGTCTGGGAAATCCTGAGGCATGCCGTCTTCTTTCACTGACTTGATAGATAGTGGGGCGACAGCAGACCAGTAACAGCCTTCGTAAACGTTCTGATCTAACGGCTCACCGTTAAGCAGACATTCGACGACGCGGAAGTTCATGATCGCGTCCATGCCACCGTGACCGCCCATTTCTTTGGCGTGGTGCAGCGTACGCTTATACAGCGGGTGATCGTAGACTTCGTAGAAGGCATTGATGTCGGTGCACCAGCTGTGGAAGTTAGTGCGGTTGCGCTTTTTCGGCAACATGTTGAATATTTTCTCAGCTAGTCCTTCGCCTTCACCGTAGTCTAGGGCGATGCGGCTAGGGTATCCAGCTGCAGTGCCGCGAGTTCCTTGAATGAGATTGTGGCGGCTGTACGGGCGTGGGCTGGATTCATCCCACTGCACCATGACGGTTCTTCCCAGCTCAGTTTTGATGATAGAGGTATTGATATCGCCACTAGGGGTGAAGTCTATCTGGTTGAGCTTGCTTTCAGCTGGGAATCGTTCCTTGACGTAAAGTTCGTGGTTCAGGCCAGGTGATGAATAGGATACGAGCCTGCGGAAGTTATCTTCGCCGCGAGCCAAGTTCATGTACTGGGCTACTGGTCCCAGCCCATGTGTTGGATAGAGGTTACCGCTCTTGCTTGCCCACTCTGGAGTGCGCCAGAAACCAGTGCCGCGTCCTCTATCAATGGATGCCATCTGGTGACGGAGATCGTGAATGTAAGCTGCCTCACCGTGGAGAAGTTGGCCAAGCACGCCCTGACGGCACAAATTGAGGTACATGAGTTCCTCGCGACCGTAGTTGCAGTTTTCTAGCATCATGCAGTGACGCTGAGTTTTCTCAGAGGTGTCGATGATGCGCCAAGCTTCTTCAATCGTGGTGCAGAGAGGGACTTCAACACAAGCATGGGCACCAGCATTCATCGCGTCGATGGCCATTGGTGCGTGCCATTGCCATGGAGTAATGATGTAAACGAGATCTGGTTTGGTCTCAGCTAACATCTTTTTGTAAGCATGCTTATCACCGTGATAAACCTTGATGTTGCTATGTCTGCTGTCGTCCTTAGCTGACTTTTTGATGAGTTCTAATCTTTTCTCTACCAGATCCGGATAGATGTCACAAACACCAACGATTTCTGTGCCCTGATAGCTAGCTAGTGTGCGGCAATGTAGGCTGGCGCGAGCACCACAGCCGATGATGGCTACTTTAATGGTAGATAGCTTAGGGGCTGCGAAGTCACCCATATAGATGCTCCCAGCTGCTGGCGCTGGCGCTTCTGCTGCTTTGTTTTGTGCGTTGAGTATGTTGGCTGAGCCAACAGCTGCTCCCAGCCCGCTCAGTAGTTTGATGAATTGTCTTCGTGATGAACTCATTTTATAAATTGATTGTCTGATTTAATTACCCATCCATAGGGATAAAAATTTCATGCCAACGTGCGGTTTAACGATAGTGATTGAGAGTTGTTATTTTTGCTTATCTTCGCTGTTGAATGATTAAACGAAAAAAGCCGTTCACTCAGGTGAACGGCTTTCATTAGATGTAGATAGAAGTTTCTAATTTGTTTTAGAAAATACTGCAAGAGCTTGCTGGAATCCAACAGTTACGTTTGTCTGCCAGCTGGATATACAACCAGTCATTTTCTGTTTTGACGACTTTGAACTCGAGGCCGTTGTGCAGGGCACCGTGAAATGCCGGTGAGTATGAGGCGGCTGGGCCTTTCAGTCCTTGCACTTCATCTAAGATAATCACGCCTTGTTCGCTTTGCTGGCTGAACTTTGCTACGCTGGCAATGGCTAGCAAAAGTGTGATCACTCCAACGGCATAGGCGGTGAAGTTTAGCTTTTGATTGCGGAAGCGTATTCTTAATGTGATCAGTAGCCAGAATACTAACCAAGCAATAATCAGAGCTGCTAGATCCCACTGCAGCGGCCATTGCCACCATGCTGGATCTAAGTTTTGTAGCTCTTTGTCTTTGCGGAGACCTCTGACTGCGTCGAGACTTTCGCGTAGCTTAGCATCGTGAAGGCGGTACGGTAGAGCTTGTTTGTAGGCTGCGATGGCTCGTCCGATTTCACCCGCTTTGGTCCATGCATTACCTGCATTGTAGTAGGCGATGCCTGGATTGTGATCTTCTTCAGCTGCCTTTTCAAATAGCAAAGCAGCGGTGGCAAACTGTGAGTCAGCAGTAAAGTCGGTGCTGGTTAGGGCATTGGCAAAACGTGTTTCAGCATCAGCAAAAGTATCAGCCTGAACATCCACTACGCTTGCTAGACTGATGAGGGCGAACCCGAGAATCGCTAACAAACTACGGTTCATTGCCTTCTGGATACTTGTGGCTAGCTGGACGAGTGGTGCGTGATCGCTAGCTGGTTTGCTCGCTGCAAACTGGCTGGCATTGCGCTGTTTGAAGTAGTCGTTGACGTTTGCAATTAGGTCTTCGCTAGCACCATTTTTTTGCAATTCCGTGGTAAGGTCTTTTGTTGTTAGTGAACCTGGAGCCATATCAAGCGCGGTAGCCAGATAGTCCTCAAATGCCTGTTCGTTAGTTGGCTGCTTACGAAGTTTCATCCACGCCTCGTAGCGCAGTCTAAAGCTCTCGTTAGTAGCGAGCAGATACTTGCGGCGCAGGATTGGGCCAATGATGAAGTAGCCCAGCGGGCCAATGATGAGCCAGATCCAGAATTGGCTAGCAAGGCTATTGACGATGGTGTTGACGAGGTTGTCCATGGGCTTGTTGGGTTGGTTGTGCCACACTCCTGCGGCGTTGCTTTCAATAGAGATGGTTGTATTTGGTAGTTTGCTGATGTCGAAGAAGCGTTCATCGCCATCTGGTGTAATTTTGATTGGGATCGCTTCGGTAGTGTAGGTTTTATATTCTCCAACAGCTGGATCGAAGGTTTTGAACTGTAGCGGTGGCAGGGTATTGAGGTCGGCGCTCAATGGGCGCATGCGCATGGTGAACTGGCGACCGTCTGGCTGCCACAAACGAGCCTGGTTTTCGTTAGTCCAGAAACGATTGCGTAGTGATTTTTGAGTATTTAATGGGGGAATGGTGAGGAATTGTGGGTCGACTTCACTTTTCACCTTAACGGTGGCTTCCATCAGTTGGCCCACTTGCGTTTCGTGTGGGTTCAGGCTGAGCTCGATATCAACGGGCTCAAACAGGCCGCTGAAAACTGGTGCTGAATCATCAGCTGGCAGCGGCAGTACTTCGAAGTCCATCGTATTTGAGTCCACATAAAGACGCTCAAATAGTTGGTTGTTTTCAGCTGGCTCGAAGAAGCTGTTGTCGAAGTAGGCGGCGTATCTACGATAGTGTGAAACCTTACCTAGCAGACGCTGAACTTGTAGGCGAGTCGGCTCAAGTTGGTAGCTGCCCACTTTGTCAAAGCTCAGGTAGATGGTGAATCTAACGTCACCTAGCGGGTCATTTTCATTACTGGTATTATGAGCAATGACACGACGTCCGCCAAATGGTAGGCCGATTTGCTGTTCCTCTGGAAACTGCGGACGAGGCACGACTGAGGTGATGTTAGGATTAGTGAAAAATGCTGGAGTCACATTGAGCTGACGGAGCGCACTCATTGAGTACGGGCTACGCCAGTGGACATCAACTTTCACCGGCTCACCGACGTAGACCTGAGTTTTTGCCGGTGTGTAGGTGAGGCGCATGGACGAATCCTGCTTGATCTGACCGGCGGTGAATTGGGTGATGGCGGATTTACAGTCGACCTCACCAACGGTGAATGGCAGTGATGGCAGGGTGATTAGGCCTGTAGTGCGAGGTACGATGTAGACGTATGCTGCGTAGTTGAAGCCTTGGCTCTTCTTCAGTTTTTCAAAACTAACATTGAGGAATGCTAGGTTTTCAGTTGAAGCTGGCAGTTCTAACTCAGGCTCTACTTCTGACTTGAAGCGATAGATGAGCATGGTCGCTTCATTGACAAAGATACTGCGATCTCTGAAATTCAGCTCGGGAGTTTCTGGCTCGACGATGATTTCAGGCTCCTCTTCATCTAGCGGCGGGTGATTTGCCACGACGTCATCAACTGCAGCGCTGTCTGTGGTAGACGGCACGAAGGTGCCAGCTGGTTGCTGTTGGGAGCTATCTGCGTCAGCTGGAGATTGGGCCATCAATGGGCTCAGGCTGCAGATCAGCGCGGGAATGTAAAATTTTAGATGCATGATATTACCAATCTTTTTCTACAGCTGAAGCCGCTTTTGATTTTGACTGTTGTTTTTGGCGGAATTGCTGGCTAGCCATTTCTTCTTGGAGAATATCTTCCGGTGAGAAGTTAGGCGGCGGCAGCTGTTGCATGCTTTCGCTAGAGTTGAAGTCACCCTCCATAGCCATGGACATCATTTGGGATTCGCCATCGCTTTCATCATATTCGTAGTCGTCCCATTCATCCATTTCAGATTCCTCGCTATCAGAATCTTGTGAGCTGTTACTATTGGCGAGTAGGTCGAGGATTTCCTGAACGTGCTCGGCGGCGATGTTATAGTGTCTGAGAGAGTGAAATGCCGTATTCCACTGGTTGAGTTGGTTGCTGCCCACAGTGATTTGCTCAGGTACTTTTGGCATGATTTTGAGAGGTTCCTCAAAGATTGTTTCGAGCTCATCCACTTCGACATGTTCACCAATCTTAGCATTATCCACAGGAGCGTTGAGGTCGACTGAGTCATCTAACTCTGATGGATCGAGCACACTGAGGCCTGCTGATTCTCTAAGCATCGCGTACATCACTTCGTGAAGTTCTTTCATGTCCTCATGAATTTGATCGGCGCTGGTTTTGAGTTCGTTAGACTGAGTCTTCAAATTGGCTAGAGCCGCGGCAGCGTGTTCTGGTGCCGCTGGTGGTGGTGGATCATTGTGTCTTCTATTTCTGCGCGGAGCTGGAGGATTTACCTGTTGGACTTTCTCTCTAGCTGAAATCAGCTTGTCTTTGAGCTCTTCCAAGTCCTCGATGAGTTTTTGCATCGATTGGTTCATGTCTTGGCTATCATCGGCTTCGTTAGCAATTTGCTCTCGCAGCGCGAGGATATTGCCGTGGAGTACTTGCAGTTGGTGCGCCGCACGATGGTATCCTGGCTGCATACGAGCGGCACGCAGGTAGTATTGCTGAGCACTCATTGCTAGGTCTAGCTGCTCCTGCGGGGTCGGCATTTCCTTAGCTAGGCCGTCGGTACAAATGCCAAGGTTGAGCAAGACTGCAGCATCGACTGAAGGAATGTCAGAAGGTTTACTGCGCAACTCGATGAGAAGTGCTTGAGCTTCTTCCATTTGCTCGAGCTTCATGTGATCGATAGCCATGTCGTACTTGCTAACAAATTGTTTGGATTGCGCATAGACTGAGCTGTTTGGCATTGCCGCCATCACCACAAGAATCACGGCGATAGAATTTGTTTTGATGCGCAGGTGAGGAATGACAAGTAAGATGAGGGCCAATGGCATGAGGAAGAACGAGGCTTCTTTGTAGATCATGAAGGTATCATTGCCGACGCTGAGCTGTTGCTGTTTATTTTTTGCAAAGTCCTGATAGGTGTCAGCTAGGTAGAATGGGCGAGTGCCAGCACTGAAATAGGTGAAATTCTCGCTAGCTGAGCAGAGCGTTTCTAATGACTGGTTATCTAGCTTGGTAATCACATCTTCATCCTTGTATTGCACAAAGGACATTGTGCCATCTTCTAACTCTTCCGGGATTTTGGCACCGTTCTCGGCGTCACCTAGACCGATCGCTAACAGCCCTACTTGAGCTTCGCTGATGCGAGCTGCGACTTTTTGCATATCGGGGCCGTGATCTTCACCGTCAGTGATGAGGATGATGTCTTGGAAACCGACGCGGTCGTCGGTGAAGACTTGCTCGAGAGTTTTTTCCACCCCGTCGTTGAGCATTGTGCCACCAAATTCAACTGCCCATGGTGAAGCTTGGTCTAGCATGTAGCGAAGGAAATCGTAGTCACTTGTTAGTGGGCAAGCGATAGATGTGCTTCCTGCATAGAGAACAAGGCCGACTCGCTGGCTGGTGAAACCTTCGACGGTATCGCGGATGGCTTGTTTAGCTGATTCTAGGCGGTTAGGCTGAACGTCTTCAGCTAACATACTGCGGGAAACATCGAGAATGAAGACGACGTCGCGGCCTGCGCTGGCTAGCTGGCTAGGAACTGGATTATATCCAGGCTTGGCTAAGCAGAGCGCAATGATGGCTGCAGCTAGAATGCGCACATGGTCACGCCAAGCTGGGCGGTTAGGTGATGAGCCATTGAGTTGGTCGCGCACCTCTTTGTTGAGCTTACGCGCTCTGGCCATCAACCACGCGAGTGGCAAGAGCAGGACGAGCAGATAGAGCGCGTTAGGATTTTGAAATGTGATTTCGGGAATCATGGGAAAATGGTGCTTATGGAGCAATGCGCAGAACGGTTGACTTCAGGGCGAGAACTAAGAGCAAGAAGAGGAAGGCAAATGCCAAGGGCAGCCAGAAGATCTCTTCAGTAATTTTGTAGCTCTTGGTGGCAATCTTGCTTTTTTCCAGTTGGTCGATTTCCTCGTAAACTGAGAGCAATGATTCGTAGTCGGTGGCTTTGCGATAAATACCGCCTGTCTCTTTAGAGATTCTTTCTAGCACTTGCTCAGCTGGAGTGAGCACGTCTTCTTTATCAACTGGTCGGTTTTTGCCGTAGTAGGGTTCGTCGCCTAAGCTGATGATGTAAACCTTGCATCCCCATTCTTTAGCCAAGCTAGCTGCTGCTAGAGGTTCGTGGCTACCAGAGTTGTTTTCACCATCGGTGAGGAGAACAACAATGCGGCTGGTAATGTGCGCGTATTGGTTGGCGCTGCCGTCAGCTAATGGTTGGTCTAGCTGGTGGAGGCGCGCTGCAGCGAGTGCCAGTGCATCACCGTAGGCGGTGCCATCTTCGTTAGGACGATTCTGTGATTCGATGCTACGCACGATTTCTACCAGCGCTGAGTGACCAAATGTTAGAGGGCTGCGGGTGTCCGCATAGCGGGCGAAAGTGATGAGGCCAATAAGATCGTTAGGTCTGCCATTGAGTTCGTTTCCATCACCAGCAATGAAGCGCTCGACGATCTCTTTGGATGCTTCCATGCGTGTTTGCGCTGGGCCATCCACGAGGGTGACTTCCGCTTCCATGCTGCTAGAAATGTCGACAAGCATTTGAATGGCGATGCCTTCATTGCTTTGGTATGATTGGTCAACAATAGCTTGAGGCCTAGCAATGGCGGTGATTAAGGCAATTAGCCCTAATGCTTTGAATGCGGTTAGCCATGGTAGGTATTTTGCTCTGCCTTGATCGAGATCACTCCAAAGCTCGGTGGCTGCAATAGTTAGGCTAGGTTTGTTTTCCTTGCGCAGGCAGAACCAGCCAATGACTAGGATGAGGACAAGCAGCCAAGGGTAGACGAGTGTGAGGTCGTCAGGTAGTTGGATCCATGAATTCATGATTGTACCTCTTTCGTTAGAATTTTAATGATCGCATCAGCGGATGGTTTACCGCTGAATATTGCGTGTTCCAGCTGGCTTTTACTGCCATCACTAAGGCGGCTGGATGATGGTTCTAGCAGGCTGTGTAAAAGTGATGTTGGAATTTCGCCTTTTTTGAGTGATTGCAGCGCTTGATCGACTGCATCATTATTGTCTTCGCCGTCATTGTCAGTTTGCTTGCGCTCGATTAAAATGACCACGGTGGCAATGAGAAGGACGGCGGCGACGATTGCTATGATGATGCTTAGCTGGGATTTTTCGGCAGCTTTATCAGCTATCTCGGGGAGAGGCTCGGGGCCTCCTGCATTTTCTAGCAGGGCAACGGGAGATACCTCGATGTGGACGGGTACGATTTTGATTGTGGTCTCGTAGCCATCGGGGTGTTGGATGACGGCAGCTAGGTTTTCTAGCGGCCATGAACCAGGTGCAGCAGCCTGCATGGTGTAGACTTCACTGTGGACGAATTTATTGTCGTCGGTTAGTGTGACTGGGCGTTTTTGTCTGCCAATAGCGATGAGCTCGTTAGGTCGACTGAACTGCATGGTAAATTTGCAGTAATCATGGCTAGTGAAGCTTGCCGTTAGTTCGATGACATCGCCAGGCTTAATTTCAGAGGGAGAGACGGAGAGTTCGATGTTGTCGACATCTGCGGCTTGCAGTTGGAAGCACAAAAGCACGCAGGCTAGCAGCCAGGAGTAGTATTTTTTATATGTGAGAGACATTGGATTAACCTCCGGTTTCATCAGCGACGCGGCGCTGGCGAGAATTGAAAAATGAGATCAGTGCTTTGACACAATCTTCACCGTGCATGACCTCCATGAGGTCGACGCCAGATTCCATCATTTCGTTCCTGATTTTTTCTAATCGCTGACGATGGTTTTCTTTGACTTGGCTGAGGTCCACGGTGGCTTGGGCTCCAGTTTCGGAGTCAGAAATTCTGACGAGGCCACAGTTAGGAGGGGTGACTTCTTGTGGATCAATAAGGTTGACGGCGATAAGATCGTGCTTATGGGCGAGTGCTTGTAGCTCGTCTTGATAGCCTTCGCAGAAGAAATCTGATAGGATGAAAATGACTGAGCGCTTACCAACGACATGACCAAGGTTAGCAATTGCTTCCGCTAGGTTAGATCCTGTGCCCTTGGGCTCGACATTCATCAAGGTATCAATGATGCGCAGGGCATGTTGGCGGCCTTTGCTAGGGCGAATCATGAGCTCGACTTCATCTGAGTACAGCGTGAGGCCGACGCGGTCATTATTCTTGGCGGCTGTGAGTGTGAGCAATGATCCTAACTGAGCGAGGGTATCGCGTTTTTTTCCAGTAGCATCACACAGCATGGAGGCTGAGATATCGACGAGCAGGTAGAAGTGCTGTTCGCGTTCCTCGATGAACCTTTTGATGTGCGGCGTGCCGGTTTTTGCAGTGACGCGCCAGTCCATGGTGCGAACATCATCACCTGGCTGATAGGGACGAACATCTTCAAATTCAATGCCTTTACCTTTGAATACACTGCGGTATTCACCAGAGAGTAGGTGCTCGACTGGACGTCTGCATTTCAACTCCAACAAGTGGAGTGCGCTGTCATTTCCCTCGATCATGATTGAGTCACTGGGACGTTATTGAGCAGGTCTTTGATGAGGTCGTCTGAGATGAGGCCTTCAGCTTCTGCGCGGTAAGTGATGGCTAGGCGGTGGCGAAGCACGTCTGGAGCGACGTCTTTGACATCTTGAGGTACCACGTAGTCGCGGTTTTGCATGAGTGCGTGCGCGCGTACCGCGAGTGATAGATTGATAGAAGCACGAGGTGAAGCGCCAAAGCGGACGTACTTGCTGGTATCCATGCCGTATTTTTCTGGGTTACGGGTGGCATCGATGAGGCGGATGATGTAGAGCTCGATTTGCTCGTCGAGGTGGATTTGGCCAACGAGGTCGCGGATGTCGACGATGTCGTCAAGTGTCATCACAGCCTTCACGTCGAGAGTTGGATTTGGGCGTCCCATGCGGCGCATGACTTCCAGTTCTTCTTCCAGAGTTGGGTAGTCGACTCTGAGCTTGAACATGAAGCGGTCTACCTGTGCTTCTGGCAGCGAGTAGGTACCTTCTTGTTCGATTGGGTTTTGTGTAGCGAGAACTAAAAATGGCTGAGGCAGCGGGAAAGTTTCTTTGCCAAGGGTAACCTGCTTTTCTTGCATGGCCTCGAGTAGTGAACTCTGCACCTTGGCTGGCGCGCGGTTGATTTCATCTGCAAGAACGATGTTAGCGAAGATCGGGCCTTTTTCTGCGGTGAATGTATGCGCCTTTGGATCGTAGACGAGTGTACCGGTAAGATCGCTTGGTAGAAGGTCTGGGGTAAATTGTACGCGGCTGAAATTGGCGTCTAATGCTTGGGAGAGCGTATTTACGGTGAGTGTCTTTGCTAGGCCGGGAGCACCTTCAATGAGCACGTGGCCGCCACAGATGAGAGCTAACATGAGACGTTCAACAAGCACTTCTTGGCCAACGACGACTTCTCCGAGGCGGTTACGTACAGCAGTTAGCTTTGCTTGAGCGTCTTCTATTTGTTTTTGCATAAGGATAAGATGAGATAAGAATGTTGATGTGAGATACAACTTGAATACGGCTGATATTTCAGTGTCTGGATGAAATTCTTGGGCCGTTTAGTTGGCTATGAGGTGTGAGTTGAGGGGAAATAGTCTTTTAATGACCTATTATCAGGCGGTGCGGAGTATCTGGCAAGCGTTTGATGGTTGATTAGTTGTATTGATTGTTGTTGCTGTGGATTTCTCCGAAGTGACTTAGCTTAGCGAGTTTATTGCACCCATTGCTAATGGCATGTGATAAGGAATAAAATCTACTTGGGGGAGATACACCATTGAGTGAGCATTGTTGATGTTAAAATAAGCTTACTGCAGCTATGTGGATTTAGTTTTTTGCTAGCGAATTTAAAACAAAAAAAGACGACAGTGTAAACACTGTCGCCTTTCTATAAAATAGTATTACTCGGAAATCTATTAGAGAGGCTTAACCTCAGTGGCGCATGGGCCTTTTTGGCCTTGGCCAATTTCAAATTCAACGTTCTGGCCTTCGTCGAGACTTGCGTATCCGCCACCAGATTGGATCTCTGAATGGTGAACGAACAAATCTTTACCGCCGTCATCAGGACAAATGAAACCGTATCCTTTTTCAGCGTTGAACCACTTAACTGTACCTTTACTCATATTGTTTTTCTTTCTGTGGTGAAAATTGAAGGACCAAATTCTGTATCACCATCGTGAATTCGGTTGTTGGGTGTTGATATTAGTAAGGTACACCGAGGACAGCTGCGGGGTAGGCTTACGTTGGGTTAGTTAGTTGAAATATCCAGCCGATGAATCAAAGGGTGGCTGCACGGCTACTGTCTCTATTGAGCTGCGACTTACGAACGCAAATGTGCACAGATTTGAGTTAAGCACAAGCTTTGCATTGGAAAAACTTCATTTTCAGTAACAAGCGATGACAAATGATACCCCCTCTACTGATAGTTTTATGCATTGCGGATTTGTGAAATGTACTAATATGTGAAATAATATGGATTATGAGTGAATCATGGATTGCCAAGCCAACGGGCTATTTTGACAACGAGATCGAGCGTTTTATGCATGGTCTGATCCGCCGGAATGAAGGTGAAGTGGTTTTTCACCAGGCGGTACGCGAGTTTGCTGAGAGTGTGATTCCATTTCTCTCTGAGCACCAACTGTATCGTGATCAATACATTCTAGAGCGCATGACTGAGCCTGATCGCATTATTATTTTCCGTGTCACCTGGGAAGATGATCAAGGCCACCTGCGTGCCAACCGTGCGTGGCGTGTGCAATTTAACAACTCGATAGGGCCATATAAAGGTGGTCTGCGTTTCCATCCATCCGTGGATCAGAGCATTCTGAAGTTTCTCGGATTTGAGCAAGTTTTTAAAAATAGCCTGACGGGGCTGCCGATGGGGGGAGCTAAAGGTGGCAGTAATTTTAACCCAAAAGGCAAGTCTGACCGCGAAGTGATGCGCTTTTGTCACTCGCTGATGATAGAGCTGCACCGTCACATCGGCCCAGATCGCGACATTCCAGCTGGTGATATTGGTGTGGGCGCGCGTGAAATTAGTTATTTGTTTGGCCAATACAAGCGGCTAGAAAATCGCTGGCACGGTGCGCTCACCGGCAAAGGGCTTTCCTACGGTGGTAGCCTGGTGCGCAAAGAAGCCACTGGCTACGGTGCCGTGTATTTTGTGCAAAACATGCTAGAGCACGCCGGCATTGATCTAGCTGGAAAAAAAGCCAGCGTATCAGGATCTGGCAATGTAGCGCTTTATGCGATTGAGAAATTATTAGATCTAGGAGCCACCGTGCACACCGCCTCAGATTCTGGCGGCACCATCTATGATAGAGATGGTATTGATAGAGATAAACTAGCTTGGTTGATAGATCTGAAAGAAAAGCGCCGCGGTCGTATCTCCGAGTACGCCGAGCAATTTGGTGCCGAATACCGCGCTGGAGAAAATCCATGGTCAGTGCCATGTGACATCGCCCTGCCGTGTGCTACGCAAAATGAGCTAGACCTCAATGACGCCAAAGAGCTGGTCAAAAATGGTCTGTTAGCAATTTCTGAAGGTGCTAACATGCCAACCTCAGCTGAGGCCATGCATTATTTCCTCGAGAAGGATGTTCTGTTTGGGCCAGCTAAAGCAGCCAATGCTGGCGGTGTGGCTGTCTCGGGCCTAGAGCAGAGCCAAAACTCACTGCGCATCAGCTGGTCACGCGAAGAGCTTGAGGGACGACTGCAGGGGATTATGAAAGAAATCCACGACAAATGCATCGTCCATGGCCAGCGACCTGGCCGCTCAGTCGACTACAAAACCGGCGCTAACGTCGCCGGCTTCATCAAGGTGGCTGATGCCATGTGTGGTTACGGTGCCGTCTAACTTGGTTTGTTATTTCACTCACCTCAGCCAGCTGGAAATTCTAGCTGGCTGATTTTTTTGCTGAATTATTGGGCTCAGCTGGGCAGTTGGATGCCGAGGCCTTGCTTTCTGGCCTACTTTCAGCAGGCTGATCATGAGGGCGAGGTATCCTAGGGCTGAAGCCCTAGGCTTTGTTCTTTTGGACCTTCGGCCCAGCTGGAAATTCTAGCTGACTGGAATGGCTCAACTTGGCGGTTCTGGCCTACTGTCAGCAGGCTTATCATGTGGGGGAGGTATCTCAGGGCTGAAGCCCTGGGCTTTGTTCTGTTGGACCTTCGGCCCAGTTGGAATTTCTAGCTGGTTGGGATGCAAACGGGCTGGGTTGGTCTAGCAGATTGGGGTTTCCAGCTGGTTGGGATGCAAACGGGCTGGTTATTTCTATCTGCTTGGGGGCTAGCTGAGAGACCAATGGCTTCTTTTCGAAATACAGCCTTCCAAAGCCGGAGGCTTTAAAGATTTTAGCCGTGGGTAAGCGAGCTCAGCGAGTGCCACCCACGGAAGCTTGGATGTAGATCGTCTGCCGGAGGCAGAATGGAATGGAGGTGAGGTTATAGATTCTGGCTATTGGCATAGTTCTATCAGCGCTATCAATTTTGGTGTGCTGCGTTTTCCATTTTCCCTTCGGGAAATATTGTCTTTGGCGCGGCTATCCACGGGTTGCGCTCGCTGAGCTCGCTTACCCGCGGCTAAAGTCCTATAGCCCTCCGGGCTAGCCAGCTGGCTGGGGTTTCTAGCTGACTGGAACGGCTCAACTTGGCGGTTCTGGCCTACTTTCAGCAGGCTGATCATGAGGGCGAGGTATCCTAGGGCTGAAGCCCTAGGCTTTGTTCTTTTGGACCTTCGGCCCAGCTGGAAATTCTAGCTGACTGGAATGGCTCAACTTGGCGGTTCTGGCCTACTGTCAGCAGGCTTATCATGTGGGGGAGGTATCTCAGGGCTGAAGCCCTAGGCTTTGTTCTGTTGGACCTTCGGCCCAGCTGGTGTTTCTGGCTGATAGGGATGCAAACGGGCTGGGTTGGTCTAGCAGATTGGGGTTTCTATCTGGTTGGGGTTTCTAGCAGATTGGGGTTTCTAGCTGGTAGGGATGCTAACGGGCTGGTTATTTCTATCTGCTCTGGGGCTAGCTGAGAGACCAATGGCTTCTTTTCGAAATACAGCCTTCCAAAGCCGGAGGCTTTAAAGATTTTAGCCGTGGGTAAGCGAGCTCAGCGAGTGCCACCCACGGAAGCTTGGATTTAGATGGTCTGCCGGAGGCAGAATGGAATGGTGTTGAGGCGATAGATTCTGGCTAGTCGCATGTTTTTAGCAGGGTTATCAATTTTGGTGTGCTGCGTTTTCCCTTTTCCCTTCGGGAAATTTTGTCTTTGGGGCGGCTATCCACGGGTTGCGCTCGCTGAGCTCGCTTACCCGCGGCTAAAGTCCTATAGCCCTCCGGGCTAGCCAGCTGGCTGGAATTTCTAGCTGGCTGGAATGGCTCAACTTGGCGGTTCTGGCCTACTTTCAGCAGGCTTATCACGTGGGCGAGGTATCCCAGGGCTGAAGCCCTGGGCTTTGTTCTTTGGGACCTTCGGCCCAGCTGGGATTTCTAGCTGGCTGGAATGGCTCAACTTGGCGGTTCTGGCCTACTTTCAGCAGGCTGGCATTGTGGAGGGACTTATCCTAGGGCTGAAGCCCTGGGCTTTGTTCTTTGGGACCTTCGGCCCAGCTGGGATTTCTAGCTGGTTGAGATTTCTAGCTGACTGGGGTTTCTAGCTGACCGGGGTTTTCTAGCTGACCGGGGTTTCTAGCTGACCGGGGTTTCTAGCTGACCGGGGTTTCTAGCTGACTGGGGTTTCTAGCTGGTTGAGATTTCTAGCTGACTGGGGTTTCTAGCTGCTCGGTGTTGGCATCTATCATTTCGATGGGGCCTTGGAATGATTCGATGGCGGTTTTGCCGACTCGTTTGGTATCGAGATACGAATAGCCGCTCATGACGGCGGGGCCGACGAGTGGGACCCAGCGGCTAATAGATTTACCGATAAGTTTCTGGCTGACGCTGATGCCGAGTTTGGCCAAAATATTCTGCATGGTTTTGAGGCTGGCATGTTTGATGAGCAGGCGCTCGCCGACGCGGATGGCGATGTCGCGCGTGACTACTGCGGCGCCGTGTCTGAATAGGCAGTAGATCATCAGCTGGGAGTTTAGCGTAGAAGTTTTGCCGTAGCAGGCGGCGACGTCGGAGACCATTTGTTGCTGAGTTTTCCACACGGCGACGAGATCTGGGATGATGAGAGCCATGCCAGCTGGACCGGGAGGAATGGCCAGTGTGCCGGCGATTCCTGCGGTTTTGATGCACGCGCGGTTGACGATTTCACGAGCGCGCTCGTCTGGGTGGATGGCGATGGGTTCGTCGGATTTGGGAATATGAGCGGCAAACTCACGAATCGCCCGCACCACAAGCGCGGATTGGTCGTTGTATTGGTCGGCTGGGACAAGTTCGTTGGGCATGATGTGGTAAATTAATCAATCTGTGGCCAGCTGGCGATTATAGATCGTGGGAAATATTTCACTCGATATTTGGGTGAAATTTCCTAGCTGGTGGCGATGAATTGGTTTTTACACTTGCACCTTTCCAAAATTCCTCAACCTTGGCGGCATGAATTCTCAGGAAATCCACGATACTATTTACCAAATGGGCCAACAGGCAAATGCAGCGGCTCATGCGCTCGCAGTGCTTAGCGCTGAGAAGAAAAATGACATTTTGCGTGCGATGGCAGCAGGATTGAGATCTCGCAGTGGTGAGATTCTCGAAGCGAATGCCAAGGACATTGCCGCTGGCGAAGCACGCGGCCTGACATCTGCAATGCTGGACCGCTTGCGTCTCGATGCCGATCGTATCGACGCGATTGCTGGTGGCATCGAGCAGGTAGCTGAGCTGGCTGATCCAGTAGGCGAAGAGCTGGATAAAAAAGTCATGGGCAATGGCATGGAGATCCAACAGGTGCGTGTGCCTATCGGCGTGATTGGCATTATTTATGAAAGCCGTCCTAACGTCACTAGCGATGCGGCTGTGTTATGCCTGAAGTCTGGCAATGCAACGATTCTTCGTGGTGGCTCTGAGGCTATCCATTCTAACCGCGCGATTGCAGATGCTCTGCAAGCTGGTGGCGAGCCAGCTGGACTTCCAGCCAATGCGATCCAGCTGATTCCATTCACTGACCGCGAGAGTGTGGCTGTTCTAGCAGGTATGGACAAATGGCTAGACCTCATCATTCCACGCGGTGGTAAAGGGCTCATCGAGACTGTTGTGTCTCTAGCAAGAATGCCAGTGATCAAACATTACGACGGCATCTGCCATACTTTTGTAGAAGCTGAAGCTGACCAAGAAATGGCGGTGAAAATCACCGTGGATGCCAAAACACAGAAACCAAGTGTGTGTAATGCTCTGGAGACATTGTTAGTGGAAGAGAAGATTGCTGACGAATTTCTACCAAAGGTAGCTGAAGCGCTATGGGCAAAGAATGTGGAGCTGCGTGGCGATGATCGCACCCAGCAGATTCTTGGCGACAAAGTGGTAGCGGCTACTGAAGAAGACTGGAGCACTGAGTACCTCGACTACATTCTATCAGTAAAAGTAGTGGCTGACCAAGACGCTGCCGTTGCTCACATCAATACTTACGGTTCGCAGCACAGTGATTGTATTGTGACAACTAACGAAGAGAACGCTGAGCGTTTCCTCAGAACCGTTGATAGTGCCTGTGTCTATCATAACGTATCTACTCGCTTCAGCGACGGTGAAGAATATGGCTTCGGCGCTGAGATAGGTATCTCTACCGATAAGTTGCATGCGCGTGGGCCAATGGCGCTGCGCGAGCTGACATCCTACCAGTACCGCGTGCGTGGTAATGGTCAGACTAAGTCGTAGTCGACTAACTATTTTTCAAAACAAGCAAGCCAGCTGATTCTAGCTGGCTTGCTTTTTTTATGGTTGTTAGCTTGTGAACTTTATCCCTTTGCCTGGTTTTTCCAGCTGGCGACGTGTGTTTCTAGCTGTGGGTAGAATGACTCGAAGTGCTGCTGCAGTGGCTGGTAGTTGGCTTCGAGATCATCAACGGCATGGCGAATGATAGAGATGCGTGGTGACCTCCACGATACGCGTTCAAAGGTGAGACGCAGGTCGTCTAGCGAGCCGTAAGAACCTAGCCAGTTTTCTTCTATCATTCGCGGCATGATTTGCTGGAGCATGGGCGTGAGCCATGCCGGATTATCTAGCAAGCTTTGATAGAATTGCGCAATGAAGTCATCTAGCGGCTCGGTGTGATAGCGGTGCCAGTTGGAAGCAATGAAGTGGTCGAAGTAGATATCGACGATAATGCCGGCAAAGCGACGGCGCTCAGGAGCGAGGAGCTGGCGGCAGGCACGGAAATCGGTGTGTGAATCAGTGAACTGGTCGATGCTGCGGTGCAGGGCGATGCCATCTATCACCTGAGCTGGCCATTGGCCGTCGAGCGAGTCGATACGACCGCGCACAAAATCGCCCAGAAAATTACCAATACGACCAGCGTCAGATTGGTCCGCTAAGAGCAGGTGGGCGAGAAAGTTCAATGTTTAGAAGTGGCTGGAAATAGCGGGTGGCTATTCCTTGGAATATTTGGTGAGCTGGATACGGGTGAGCTCTTGGAATTCTGCACCGCGTGAATCACGGCTAGGCGCTTCAAAAATTCTCACGCTCCAGACTTCGTTGGTGTCGAGCCTGTAGGCGTCGAACTCAGATTGTGAGTGGAATCCGTTGGAGCCCACGATGAGTGCTTTGTTGCTGTTGTTGGGGAATTGGCCATTGGTGAAAGCAACGGTTTTGGTATCTCCCACTTTGTTATCTTTGCTGTCGTAGAAGAAGACGCGCAGGGCGCCTGATTTGCTAGCAGCACTGTCTAGCTCGATGCTAACTGCAGGTGCATGCACGGTGTTTAGGTTTACTGCTGTGGCGACAGATGGATCTACCCAGTAGCTTTCTACCTCAGTAATTACAGCTAATTTTCCCTCTAGCGGAAGTGCTGGTGTGTATGGTAAGACTACTTTGCTAGGGATTTGATCTTTGATTGCCATCGCGCCGTAGCTGATGCAGGAAACGAGCACGACTGCAAATCCTGCTAGGCAGATTTTCTCCAGCCCGGAAATTGATTTTTTTGGCTGAGCCTTCACTTCTGGCTCTTCAGCTGGAAGTTCTAGCACAAGTTTGTCTGCGGCAGCTGGATCTGCGGCTTGTTGGGCGGATGCAGGTGATGGGATGCTTTGTGACGATGGGGTGAATTTCTCAGCCAGCGCATCTGTTGGGTCGTCTTCGAAAAAATCATCATCCAGCGTGAGATCGTCTTTTGGTAGAAGCGTGTCAACCGGCGCGGTTTTTTCGATACGCGGGCTAGCAGCATTGGCAGCTGGATAATCTGTAGTAGCTGGGGCGATGGCGGCGACTTCATCTATCTCTGCGGCGGCTACTTCCTCCAGCGCGTCAGTATCTAGCGGTTGATAATCTGCTAGTGGTGTTTTTGCACCAGGGATGCTGCTCGCTTTGTCGAGTCCGTCATCGAGTGCCCAGAAGTCATCATGAGTATGATTTTCAGGTGCAGGATGTGGGTCAGGTGAATTTTGGGACTCGTTGTGCATGTCAGATTGAAGAAATTGGATGATTAGTGATAGGCCTAAGATGATTTAATACGAGATGAGTGCGATGGCCAGAAATAACTATCCGCAAGTCGTATTCTGTGCTAGTTCTACGCACGTATTGTTGCTTTTTCGGCAAATATAGCGATTGCTGCAATTTTAGATTGCTAGCTATGGCAATTTAGGCGAATTAGCAATCCACCTAGTTTTAAATATTATGGCAGATAAAGAAGATCGTAATTCAGAGAATGTTGATGGAGAGTTTTATGTAGATAGCCAGTGCATCGACTGCGACCTTTGTCGCGAGACCGCACCTGACAACTTCAAGCGTGAAGAAGATGAAGGCTATTCATACATCTTCAAACAGCCAGAAAACGATGAAGAGCGTGAGCTCTGCGTTGAGGCTATGGAAGGTTGCCCAGTTGAGGCCATTGGTGACGATGGAGCCTAAACGGTCAACTTCTCGAAGAACTAAAAAATTGCCCGAGTCATTAAAGATTCGGGCGAAAGTTCTTAGTGAATGGCGTGGCGTCTGGGAGAGACCAGACCCGCGCCGCAATCTGCATACCCCAAAGGAGTATGTGGAATCGCTTTTAAAAAATGCCGGCATTGATCAAGGATTTGATCAACAGAAACTTGAATCTGTCTGGCAGTCAGTAGCTGGCGAATTTGTCGCCAAACACGCGCGACCTGAGTCGCTCAAGCACGGCATCTTGGTATTACACGTCGTGCAGCCGACGATGCGTTTTGAGCTGCAACAACAAAGTGGCCGCTTGCTCAGAAACCTGCAGCGCGATCTCGGCAAAAATGTGGTGCGCCAGATCCGCTTCAAAATTGGTTAAGCATGTATAAAAATTGGATTTTCGACTGGTCAGGCACCTTAGTGGACGACTTGGCATTGGTGATTGATGCTACTAACTACGTATTTCGCCATTTTGGTGTGGAGGAAATGGATCGCGAAACTTTTCGCCGTCAATTCCAGCTACCTTATACTGGGTTTTACGAAAAATATTTACCTGGTGTGGACCTCGACGAGCTGGAGCCAGTTTTCCGCGAGGGATTTGCCAAATCAAATACCGAGGCTCCCTTGTTGCCGCATGCGCTGGAGTTTTTGCAATTTGCTCACGGCAAAGGATTCCGCATGTTTATTCTCAGCTCCATTGGTGAAGATGCGTTTCACCTGAATGCTAGCCAGCTGGGGGTGAGGCCATTTTTCGAGCACATCTACGCGGGCATTGTTGATAAACGCGACTGCATTTCTCAGCTGCTGGACACCCACCAGCTAGAAAAATCTGATACCGTATTTGTCGGCGACATGCATCATGATGTGGAGACGGCTAAATTTGGCGGCATCAGCTCGATTGCGCTTTTGACTGGCTACAACCATGCGGTGCCTTTGGCTGAAGCTGAGCCAGATATGATCTTGCGTGATCTCGGATTATTGCAGAAGCTCATCTCGTCGTGAGTGATCAAATCATTATCAAAAATTTACGTATTTCCACACACATCGGTGTGCCGGCTGAAGAACGTGCTATGCCGCAGGTGCTCGAGCTCAGCTTGTGGCTGCAGCCTAGCAATACCTTCGACCAGCTGGACGATGATATCGCCAAAACTGTGGATTATTTCCAGCTGACTCAGCGGATTCACCAGCTAGCTGGGGAAAAACCTCGCCAGCTGATTGAGACATTTGCTCACGATGTGGTGACCATGGCGTTGGCGGAATTTGACCTTTTATCCGTTGAGCTGGAATTGCATAAATTCATCTTGCCGGATACCGAGTTTGTCGGTGTGCGCATCAAGCGCGAGCGAGTTTCTTGCTAACTGGTAGAAATATTTGAACGCGCGCTGATGTCGTTTGTCTGTGCATGATGAGTTGGTATATATAAGATATCAGCCAATACCCCGCTAGATTGATCAGCTAGCTAATGAATTGATCGTAGTTAGCAACTAGATGCCCAAGGCATGGAGCCAGAATTAGAAACAGAATCCGCAAGTGATGATGCAGAATTAGTCACGAGAGCCCAAGCTGGTGATCTCAAGGCATTTGACGTGCTGGTGCAGCGGTATTCTCGCCGGCTCTATGGGCTAGTTTATAACATGACCTCAAACAACGAGGATACCAGTGATCTGCTGCAGGATATTTTTGCCAAAGCCTATCGATCGCTGAAGCGGTTCAAGGGAAAATCCAGCTTTTACACATGGATCTACGCGATTGCGGTGAACATGACACTCAACTTTCTCAAAAAACGTAAGCGCCGCGCCAGCTACAGCTATGATGACATTTCATCAGGGCTGCAACATGACCCTGCATTTATTGATCAAAAACACTTTTCCAACCCGCGCAGGCAAGCAAATATAGGTGAATTGCAAAAAAGATTGAACGAGGCGATGCAAATGTTGTCTGACGATCATAGAGCCGTGGTGACCATGTTTGACATTCAGGGGATGCCACACGCGCAAATTAGTAAGATTTTATCCGTATCGGTAGGTACGGTGAGATCTAGACTTCACTACGCCCACCAACTGCTCCAAGGTCACCTCAAGGAGTTTGTGGAACACGACAAGCAATAGAATAACACATCATGGACAAACAGGATCATACCTCAGAAATCTCCAAGCTGATTGCTCTTAAAAAATACGAGCAACCTAGTGATGAATTCTTTGACCAATTTCATGCAGAATTCCGCGAGCGCCAGCGCCAGGAAATGCTGCAGCAATCAGCCCATGAATTATTCATCGAGCGTCTAGCTACTTGGTTTTCATGTCTTGGTCGTGTCAAATGGGCCTACGCTGGCGGCGCTGCTTTTGCCGCTATCGCTCTGCTATTCACGCTGCAGCCAGATGACCAACAGGTTCCAACAAACCGTCTGGTTGTTCAGCCAGCTAGCAATGCCAATAGCTACGAGCCGATGGAGCACATGCAGGTAGTGGATCTACGCCCACAGGCGATGCCTGTTGGGGAACTGCAAGTTTTCTAGAAATCATTTTTTCCATTTCTGTCATTGGCAGAATCGCCCATTCCTTGTTAATTGATTTAATATGAAATTTTCTATCTCGGCTGCTGTGATGGCTAGCGCAATGATGGTTAGCTCAGCGCTGGCCGACTCCGTAGCTATCGAACTAGCAAACCCTCAAGCTAAAGATCAGGCACTATCAGCCATGGCGCTGCCCGTGCCTAGCAGAGGTATTCTAGCCAGTGTGGCTATTGTTGGATCTGATCCTAGCAAAGCGCAGTTGGTACTAGCTGATGGTAACAAAGATCTCAAATTGCTAGCCTTTGATGATGTTAGCCGCATCGCTCTCTACGAGCTGCCAGAATCACTCAAGTCCGCGGACAAAGTGAAGTTTGGCAATGGTAGTATGCTAGAACCTGCGCAGGCTCTCTATCTCGATCATGATGATCAAAATAAAGTCAGCCGCTTGGTCAGCAAAGATAAACGATTTCAGGGAAAAGTCCTTCCTCTAGCACTCTATCGAGTGAACCACGACGGTGAACTTCCCGTAGCTGGAAGCCCGATTTATAACGAAGCTGGCGACATGGTCGCACTCGTTCACCAGCCAGCTTACGATGTAGAAGGCTGCACTTATGCTCTACCTATCGAGGTGCTCATGCGCGCCATTGATGTCAGCCAAGATCAAGGGCGAGTTGCTCGTTGTTGGATTGGTATTGCAATGGAGTTGCAAAACGAAGCGCCAGTGGTTGTTGGTGTCAGACCAGCGTCTCCTGCGCGCAAAGCTGGCATCGTTAAAGGTGATGTCATCATCAGCGTAGGCGACCGCCAAACTTCTGATTACGCCGACGTCGTCGACGCATTTTATTATCTCGTCTCCGGTGAGGCCGTGAAGTTCAAAGTTCTTCGTGGGACCCAGCTGGTGGAGTTAGATGTCACGCCTGAGCTGGTGCCGGGCATGACACCATAGTTGACCCATCGTCGACCTCCGCTGATTAGACTGCGGCAATCTTGCTTGCTAAGGCTTTGTTGTCTAGTAGTCTAGTCACTTAAGCGTGGCGTAATATAATGCGTTATTGAAATTATAGGCGCGTTGCGTTACCTATTAGCGAAGGCGCAGCATTTTGATTGGCTGCGGCTAGCAAAGACGGAGGTCATTATGGCGACAGCAAAGAATCAGAAAAAATCAGAGCAAAAGGAAGCTCCCCCCTGGGCTAATGAGGTGCAGGGAATCATCCTGCTAGGGTTTGGGGCATTGTTGATGCTCTCGCTGTTATCCTATTCACCACGCGACCTACCACTTACTGATTGGAAGTGGTTTGCTAACTTTGCGACCGATGCGGAACCGCATCTGCCTCGCACTAACTGGATTGGACCCGTGGGTGCCATCTTAGGTTTATCTACGCTACAAATTTGTGGCGCAGCGGCGTATTTGGTCCCGCCAGTTTTATTGCTGTTGGGGTTTGCTAAAATTTTCCAAGAACAAGCGACCAGCTGGAGGAACTGGCTGGGCGGTGGAATCTTTGTTATCAGCGCGGCGGCATTTCTCGGTGTACAGGATTGGATCCTTACCGATTGGGCTGATAAAATGATCATCATCGGTCCCGGGGGATTGCTAGGTGATTTGCTAGGTCAAAAGGTCTTAGTCGCCCTGCTCAACAAAGCGGGCGCTATCATCGTTCTGTTATGCATCTATCTGGTGAGCCTCATTCTTGTGACTGGCATTCACCCGATGACCTTTATTAGCCATTGCATTCGCTCACTCAAAGCATGGTGGAAGCAAAGATCTGAAGAGCAAGTTAAGCGCGCTAAAGAACGTCATGAAGCACGCAGAAGAGAGCGTGAAAAAGAAAAACTTAAGCGCGAGCGCCAGCGAGAAGGCAACAACTCTGATTCGCTAGAACTCGACATTAGCGCGGAAGAAAAACCGAAGAAAAAACGCGCCTCTCGGAAAAAAGCGAAAACTAAGCCGGCTGAGACATCAGCTGATGAGTCACCGCAGCCAGAGCTGCCGCTGAAAACGACTCCGCCACCGCAGATCATCGACGCCTCACAGCGCAAGAAAACGCCAGCCGCCAAGCCGGGGGATAAACTATTTGATAAAAAGCCAGCTGTTGGCGGTTTGAATACCGACGGTTACGAAGGATACGAGCTGCCAGGTTTTGACTTGCTCAACATTGACGATGTCGAAGAAGAAGAGCCAGAAGCTGATAAAGGTGAGCTGTTAGCCGTGCAGTCGAAGATTGTCGAAACGCTCAAAGCCTTTGGTGTGGAGGTGAGCCCGGGGGATATTACCCGTGGCCCAACGATTACTCGTTACGAAGTTTACCCGAGCCTTGGCTTGCGTGTTAGCCGCATTACCCAGCTAGAAGCAGACATTGCTCGTGCAACCTGTGCTGAGCGCATCAACATCCTCGCGCCGATTCCAGGTAAGGATACTGTTGGGATTGAAATTGCTAACAATAAGGCTGTGGCTGTTCCGCTGCACGAGTTGCTGCAGGACAAATCATTTGCTAGCGCGAAGAATCGCATTCCTCTAGCGCTGGGTAAAGATGTCTACGGCAATACTGTGATTGGCGATCTAGCTGCTATGCCTCACTTGTTAGTCGCCGGTGCTACTGGTTCAGGTAAGTCGGTTTGCATCAACTCTATCATCACAAGTATTCTCTATAAATTTAGCCCTGACGAACTACGTTTCATCATGGTTGACCCTAAGGTGGTAGAGATGCAGATGTACAATTCACTGCCTCACCTAGCGGTGCCAGTGGTTACCGATCCAGCGAAAGTTGTCGCTGCCCTGCGCTGGGTGGTCAACGAGATGGAAAACCGCTACAAGATCTTTGCTAAAGTTGGCGTGCGCAACTTCGATAGCTTCAATAAGCGACCGATTGAAAAAGAGCCAGAACCTGAAGAGGTGGAAACTCCAGCTGAACCTGAAGAGGAGCCAGACATGGAGCACATTGACTCTATTGTTAGCGCGCTCACTGATGGCGAGTTAGGTCCTGAGGCTGTGGATCCAGAGTTTGATGAATTTGCGCTCGAGATTCCTGACCGCATTCCATACATCGTTATCATCATTGATGAGCTAGCTGATCTCATGCAGACCGCGCCAGCTGATGTTGAAATGAACATCGCGCGTATCGCGCAGAAGGCTCGTGCAGCTGGTATTCACTTGATTGTGGCTACGCAGACGCCGCGTGCTGATGTGGTCACTGGTATCATCAAAGCTAACATTCCTTCGCGAATTGCCTTCCAGGTTTCATCCAAGTTAGATAGCCGAGTAATCCTCGACGTCGGCGGTGCTGATAAGCTGGTTGGTAAGGGGGACATGCTTTACCTGCCGCCTGGCTCTGCGAAGTTAGAACGAGCTCAGGGCGCCTTTGTTTCCGACGAAGAAGTCGAGCGCATTGTTGATTTCTGCTCTAATCAAGTGGATCAGAAATTCGAGAAAGCTGTGCAAGAAAGCATCGAAAGTGGTGGCGGTAGCGACGACGAAGAGAATGCCGTTTCTGACGCCGACGAGGAAACAATTAAGAAATGCCTCGAGGTCATCTATCAAGAGCAGAAGGCTTCAACCTCGCTGCTGCAGCGCCGCCTAAGATTAGGTTATACACGTGCCGCTCGCATGATGGATATTCTCGAGCAGCGTGGTATTATCGGACCTCAAGATGGTGCCAAACCTCGCGATATTCTCATTCACGATGCGAAGTAATACCATTTGCTGAATATTCCAGCTCAGCGCCAGCTGGCTGGAAATGAGCAAAAAAATTCCCAGCTGACATCGGCCAGCTGGGATGAAATGCTCGGTGTAAGAAATTATTTAACTGAGCAGCATGACTTCGTGCAGCTGGCTGAGCATGATTGTGCGCAGCATGGCTTAGAGCAGCCAGCTGGGCATGACTCAGTCTTAGAGGCGCATGAGCTCATAGCAAATGCTGAAGCTGCGAATAGCGAGGCGATGGAGAGGCATTTTGCGAATTTTTTCATAGTTGTTATTTTGTTTGTTTGTCAGTGGTTTAGTGAATTTTCCAATAAACTCAGCTATTAGAGTAAACCATAGATTGGTTATTCCTCAAAGGTTTCTTTTCTTTGTCTGTATGTTGCATGCCGCTTCTGTGTGGCAGGTTGACTGGACGGAAACTAGATTCAGGCTTGTTTAGTTAGTTTTGATGTTATTAATAACATCATGAAGTTTAGATTATTAGCCTTAGCGATGGCTGCTGTTTGTGTCTGTTCTGGAAATCTAGCTGCTGACGATGCGAAAGATGCATGGGCAAAGTTAGTGACAAAAAAAATGATGCGACGCAGTGAATTCGCGTATCCGCAGCGCAACGAGAAGCTCCCTAACGTGTTCATTTACGGTGACTCGATTTCGATGCATTACATGAAGCCGCTACGTGAAGAGTTAGATGGTGTGGCTAATGTCTATCGCATGTATTGTAACGGTGGTGATACTGGCCGCTATTTTGAGCGCATGCCGATTCTAAATGAAGTGATGCGTGATCCTAAGTTAGAGGGTCACTGGGATTTTGATTGGCAGGTGATCCAGCTGAACTTTGGCCTGCACGATATGAAATACCTCGATGCAAAAGGCAACTATACCGTTGAGGACGGCAAGCAAGTTAGATCGATAGAAGATTACCAAGCGAATCTGCGCAAAATCTTCGACGACGTGAAAAAGAATAACCCGAAGGCGAAAATCATCTTTGCGACCACCACTCCTGTGCCAGAGAATTCTCGCGGTCGCATTGCTGGTGACGCCAAGAAATACAACCAAGCGGCTCTTGAGGTTCTGAAAGATTACCCTGAGATTGTGGTCAATGATTTGTATGCGCTGAGCAAGCCGCATCAGAGTGAGTGGGCCAAGGCTCCAACTGACGTACACTACAATAGCAAAGGGCAGCGCGCTCAGGCTGAGCAAGTGGCCAAGGTAATCAAACAGGTTCTAGCTGATTAGTTAGCTAGAAATGATTGTTATCTGCGAGCGTTAGAGTGTGAGGCCTTTGAGTTTTTTGAGCTCTGGCGCACGCATGAATATTTTCCAACACATACCAGTGCGGTGATTTTCAATCATCGGAGCAATTGGCCCGACGTCGATGCCTAGGTATCCCGGAGCTACCCAGTTGCGCTCGAGGTTGAATGAATCATAGAAGCCGAATGGTCCCCAGAGTTTGCCAGCCTTACGGTACATCTCAATGGCGCAGTTGAACACTTCGTCTGGCAGGTAGGGCATGGATGATAGAGCGGCTGTTGGAGCGATGGTGCCATTATCTCCATGGTTAGGTGCGTGAGCAAAGTAGCCATCGGGACCGTAGCTGGCGGTGATGCCCCACATTTTATCGTAGCCTTTGAATTTGTCGGCCATGCTCAGAGCGTAGTTTTTCTGCACTTGGGTGATGGCGGTGAAATGGTCAAAGTAAGATTTGCCGTTGTGGCTGATCTTGCGTGGGTCTAAGCCCATGTATGAGTAATGGAGAAAGAATAATGGCCCGCCAATTTTCCCTCCGAGTTCGACGTCGACGTCGAGTACTTTGCGCGGTGTTGAGTAGCGTCCACCTTGCCACCCGGACTTGTAGATTTTGTGTGAGATTGGGTGGGTAGGGGAAACCATTGCCAGTAGATAGACAATCTGGCTTTCGTTGAAGCCGGTGATTTTCATGGTTTGCTCGAAACCAGTTGTTGGCGACCAATGCCAGGCGAGGTATTTTTTGCCTGACTTTTTATCTGTCTGCACAAAAAAGTCCCATTGGATATCACGCCACAGCTTATCTGCGGTTTCACGGATTTTTAGTTCTGTGGGATTGTCATCAGAAAAGGCCTCGCGCATCATGATGAACGATTGCGCTAGAAATGCAGTTTCTACGAGATCGACACCGTCGTCTTTTTTGCTGAAGCGCACGATCTTGCCTGAGGTGCCATCCATCCAGTGAGAAAAGGCACCGTGGTGGCGTTCGGCTTTTTCATTGAGGAAGGTGAGAATTTTCAAAACTCTAGCGGCACCTTCTTCGCGGGTGATAAACCCACGGCGCACGCCAACGATGATGTTGAACATGCCCATCGAGCTCGCTCCGGTGGCGACGATGCTTTTGCTGCGGTTAGGTGCACCTTCCAGCGCGAGTCCGCATACCGGATGTGCGTGGTGGTAAAAGTAGCGAAATCCAGCTTCCTGAATTTCAGTGAGAAATTGCTCTTTATTATACGCCGCTGTGGTGGCGCTGACTACTTTGCTCCATTTTGAGGTATTTGAGCTAGATTTGGATTTGGCTTTGCCGCGGTTGGGCACGATCGAGCGCACGCGGTAGTAGAATGTTTTTTTTGCTTTGCCGATGTAGTCTGAGTACATGGGCAGCTGAAGGTAGCCGTCGTGAATTTTGCTAAATTTGCCATTTTTGCTACTTGATCGCTCGATTTCGTAGACCAGTGGCAGCTGCCATGTTTGTTGGTCGAGCGATTCTTGCCACATGATATCCACCCGCATGGTGCGTGGTAGGGCCTCAATTTGGCGAATAGGAATTGGTTTCATTGCTGCTGAGCCGAGCTGGAATCCAGTCAGAAAAACGAGCAGCATGAGACCCCACATTGGGGCGATGGAATTTCGCGAAATCATTGAAGGCGGGTAGGTGGTGATGTGGCGGCGAGCAGGTGATGAACGCGCGCGCACAGTGATACCTTGAATACGTGTGGGGAAGTGCAAAAATTGCATTTAACAGACATAATGTCAGCCGCTGTAAATCATGCTGGTCGATAGCCTTGTGCTGAGCTGCGTAGTTATCTCACCAGCGGGCTAATGAGCATTGTAGGTAAGATGATTTTGCAGCCACACGGCGGCTTGAGTGGGGGGAATTAGCTACCGCGCGACCATTGATATATTTGTTCGGCTGTTTTTGGACCAATGCCCGGCACTGCCTTGAGCGCTGGAATGCTGGCTTTGCGGATTTTTGCCACGCTGCCAAATCGCCTGAGTAACTCCTCTTTGCGTTTGCGGCTCATGCCTGGGCAGTCGTCGAGCAAGCTCTCGCGCATCCTCCGGCTGAGCAAGAGCTCGTTGTAGTTGTTGGCAAACCGGTGGGCTTCATCGCGGATGCGCTGCATCAGCTTGAGTGCGCCGGTATTGTGGTCGAGCCGCAGTGATTCGCTTTCACCGGGGCTGAATATTTCTTCAAATTGTTTAGCCAGACCAACGATGGGTAGCTCGGCGAGTCCGAGGCGTTTGAGCTCATCGTAGGCGGCGCTGAGTTGGCCTTTACCTCCATCGACGATGACCAAATTTGGCAGGTGAATGGGCGATTTTCCTTCCTTGGCCAGACGTCGCAATGCGGCTATCGGCGACTCCTGAGTCTCAGCGGCTACCTCTGGGTTGGCTTTGGTATTTTCCAATAAGATGCGTGAATAGCGGCGGCGCACCACCTCAGCCATGGAGGCAAAATCGTTCTGTCCGGTGACCGTTTTGATGCGGTAGCGCCGGTACCCTTGGTTATTGGGTACGCCATCCACAAAACGTACCATTGAGGCAACGATGTGGTTGTCGGAGACGTTTGAAATATCAAAACATTCCATTACGTGAATGGGTTCGTCCATGCCAAGTGCTTCTTGGAGCTCCTTGACGTCTTGTTTTGGATTCACTGTGCTCGGTACGTAATGCGCTTTGTTGAACTGGCGTGTTGGGTTGAGCGTTTTTTCCAAGTTGTCGATGATGTCGCGCAGCTTGGCGGCTTTTTCAAAATCCATCCTCGCGGCGGCAGATTGCATCTGTTCTTTCAGCTGGTTGACGCGGTCGCGCTTGCCTTTGCCTTCGAGAATTCGCACCGCATCGGCGACATTTTCTCGGTAGGCTTCAGGGGAAATTCTACCGATGCACGGTGCCGAGCATTTACGAATAATATCAGCGTGGCAGTGGCGGTAGTCTTTTTCTGTGGGAATGCGCGGTCGGCAGGTTCTTAAACCAAACTCGCGGTTGAGCCATTCAAGTGTCGACTGCAATGCCGCCGAGTGGACAAATGGGCCAAAGTAGCGCGCGCCATCGTCCTTTTTCAAACGCGTAATCTCGAAGGCTGGAAATGGATCGTGCAGTTTGATTTTCACCATCAAGTAGCGTTTGTCGTCTCGCAGTGCGATGTTGTAGCGCGGTCGGTATTGTTTGATCAGCTTGCTTTCCAGCACCAGTGCTTCTTCTTCGTTGCGTACCAGATGGAGGTCGAAATCACAGATAGTTTCTATCAGCGCGCGCGTTTTGACGTCGGCCGTCATTTTGCGTGATGGCATGAAATAATTGCCAACGCGTTTGCGCAGATCTTTGGCTTTGCCCACGTAGATGATGCCGCCGAGCCGGTCTTTCATTAGATAGACACCTGGCTGGTGGGGCACGGTGCGCAGTTTCGCTTTTAGGTCGATCATGATATGTCTGGAAAGATTGCGGGGCGGGGCAGCGTAGTGCATGCAGCAGCAGTCTGCAAGCCGGTCCACCACAATCCTAATTTGCGGATTTCCCACGCTTGCGCATTGGCAAATACTCGTTACACTCACGACTCATCAAATGAAAAGTGCATTTTTTACCATAGGATTCTCCCTGCTTGGCATGCTCAGCGCATCTGCTGCGGAGACACAAGAGCAGCAAAAGGATTTGCTAGAAATCCTGCAGATGGGCGGTTTTGTCATGTATGTCTTGGCAATGCTTTCTGTGGTGGCTGTGATTCTTATTTTCTTTTACATTCTAACGATCCGTCGCAATGCCGTAGTTAGTAATAACTTCATGAATGCTGCGGAAGCATTGATTCGTAAACGCGACTATCTCGGATTGGTTGCGCATTGTAACCGCGAAAACCAAAGTGTCGCGCGTGTTACCGAGAAGACATTGGATTTCATGACCAAAAACCCAGGAGCATCATTCAATGATGTGCGTGAGGTGGCTGAAGCTGAAGGTGGCCGCCAAGCTGGCATGCTCACTCAGCGTATCAGCTACCTGATGGATGTGGGAACAATTGCACCTATGGTTGGTTTGTTAGGAACCGTGATTGGTATGATTCAGTCATTCATGCGTATTTCAGAAGGTCAAGTAGCTGGCGTCCAACACATGGGTCTAGCTGAAGGTGTCTATCAGGCGCTGGTAACTACAGCTGCTGGTCTCGTCATTGGTATCACAGCGACGATTTTTTACTCACTATTCCGCGGCCAAGTTCAGAAATACATCGCTGAGCTGGAAGCCGCTGCAACACATTTGCTGGCACTTCTATCAGCGCAGTACAACCGCCGAGGAGGCGCTGCTCCGCGCCCGCTCTACGCTAGCAATAAAGATCACGAAGATGATTTTCCTGAAGGTGAGCTACCGGTCAATGATCGTCCTGAGCTGCACCTCTAATCTAATTATCTAGAGCTATGAAGTTTCAGAAACGAGAACCAGAGCAAGCAGGGTTTCAGCTGGCGCCCATGATTGACGTGGTCTTTTTGCTGCTCATCTTTTTCATTGTCAGCTGGCAGTTTTCGCAAAATGAACGCGAGCTCAATGTAGACGTTCCAGTAGCTGAAGAAGGTGCTGATGCCACGCAAACTGCTGGCGAAATCACCATCAACCTGCGCGAAGATGGTGTGATCATTGTTGATCGCCGCGAGTATACTCGTGAAGAACTCTACGATCGCCTCGGCCGCATTGCCGCGGTGGAAAAAAACCAAGCAGTGCGTATCCGTGGTGACGCCAAAGTTGAGTACCAAAAGGTGGTTGAACTCATCGATACCTGCCAAAAAGCTGGCGTATGGAATGTTTCATTCGCTACCTCAGTGAAACAACCGTAAGGGAGTTGATTTCCATAGAACTCAATCTTTGCTAGAAGCTTTTGTTTCTAGCTGGATGACTATTTAGATCTAGCTGGCTGCCAGCTGGATCTTTTTTTCTGTACGCTTTAGTTAGAAATTTTTATACTAAATTAATGATCTACAAATTAGCAACACTCAGTGCCATCATATCTTCTGTGACTATAAGTTTTGCCGCTGTTGGTGATGAGCTCGCTAAGTTGCCAGCTGAGAAATCTAAGCAGCATGCTGAAAAGCATGTTGAAGCAGGAAAAGCCAAACCAGCTGAACTACGCTTGTATACTAACGGCACGTTCGCACTCGATGGCAAAAAGGTGAACTCGAAGGAGCTGGCTAAACTTCTAGCAGCGCTAAGTGCTGAGAACAAAAATCAAGCGGTTAAGATCATTGGTGATGCTAAAGTTGAGTATCAGAAGGTGGTGGTTGCTATTGATGCCTGCCAAAAAGCTGGCCTGTGGAATGTTACTTTTGCCACGACCGAGCTGGCAAAGTGATCCTATTTCTAGCTGAATAACATATCTCTAGCTGGGGACATTTTCCTGCCAGCTAGATATTTTTTCTTAGGTCTAGCTGGCTTCCAGCTAGATCTATTTTTTGAAAATGGTCACTTAAGCGTGATCAATGTCGTCTGTCTGACAGATGGTGCATTTTAGGCAAAAAAATATGCGGGGGCACCCACCCCCGCATAACGAATACACATACGAAACTATAACTAGTAACGCTGATCAATACGGGGTCCGGAGGCCGAACATTCAGCCATTTTCAGCTAAGATGAGATCGCTTTGCGGTAAATGCATTTATTCGACTGCGATTTGTCATTGAAGCCTAATTTGACAGTCTTTGTAGCCGTGTTTGTCTGGCTCGTCAGTGACTATCACGCGTTGGTGGGAAATTGACCCGCGAGCTGGTGATTTGGTATTTGTTGTCATCATGGCGATTTTTTACATCGCTAGGCAGTGCGAGCTAGCATGGCGTATGCCTTGGCTGGATCCTTGAGATTTGTCAAAATGCACGCATTTGGAATGTTTCATTTGCCACAGCTGGTATAGGTCGGTAGACTGCCGCAGCTTCAAAGCATTGAAATTTCTATGACTACGCGCCAACTCATTTTTCTACTATTAGCCACCGCTCCAGCAGTAATGGCTCAGGCTCCCGTTGCTCAGCCAGTGGAGGAAGACGAGGTGCCCTTGCAAGCCAATCCGGGCGAAGACTTTTTCAATCGTTGCAAACAATTTTATGATGCGGCTAAGGCGAGCTCAAACCGTGCGCAGGCACAGGATTTTTACCGCCGTGCCATCCCGATGTTTGAAAACTATCTGGAGCAATTCCCGGAGCACGCCAATGCTCAAGCGGCTCAGTATTATCTAGGTGAGTCGTATTATCAGATCGACTTTACAGACGAGGCCAAACGCATTCTCGCTGACGTGGTGCGCAAACACCGCGAAGGACGATTTGTTGCCGCTGCGGCTTATCGCCTTGGTTACGATGCCTATTCGCAAAAGCAATTTGGTATTGCAGCGAAGTATTTTGATATCCCAGCTAAGACTGCGGCAGACGCTAAAGATCGTTTCCGCGCGCTCTACATGCAGGCTTATTGTTACCGTGCTGACGGCAATGTTGGCCAAGCTCAGCGTATCAATAAACAGATCGTTGATGATCCTGAAGCGCCAGTTACCTACCGCGAAGCGGCTCAGCTAGCGCTCGGGCATATCTTCCTCGAGCAGAAAAAATACGACTTAGCATTGCCGCAATTTGAAGCACTCACAGGTGTGCAGGTTGAGCCAGATATCCGCGTGGAAGCTGCCATGCACGCTGGCCTCGTTGCTTCCAAGCTGAAGCAAGACGAGCTGGCGCAAAAGTATTACAATATGGTGATGCTTTTCCCTAAGTCTAAGTGGATGGCACAAGCTCAGGTGGCGCTGATGAATAGCCAGTACCAATCAAAAAACTACAGTGAGGTGCTGAGAACTTATGCCGCTGGAGACCTTCAGGGCACTGCATCACTGCGCGCTCGCCAGGCAATGATTGCGGCGAAGAGTGCCTATCAGCTGAAAAATTACGATCTAGCGATTAGAACATTCATCAAAGTGGAGCAAGAGCTTCCTGCTAGTGAGTTAGCTTTTGAGGCAAACTACATGCGACTGCTTTGTTTCTATAACATGGAGGGAGTTAATATCCCAGATCAGGTAGATGCTTTCCTCGAGATTTATTCTCACAACTACTCTAACGACGAGAAGATTCACAAGGCGCTATTGCTCAAATCTGAGACATTATTCTCAGAGCGCAAGTTTACTCAAGCAGCGGCTTCATACAATGCGATCCGCGCGAGCAAAGTGGGTGAGGCAAACTTAGCGAGCCTCTACTACAAACGTGGCTGGTGTTTGTCAGAGTCGCGTGACTTCTCAGGTGCAGTGAAAAACTTCACCGATTTCATCAACAAGTTTCCTAAAGATGATAGATTACCACAGGCTATCGCCAAGCGTGGTGAAGCCTATCAGCATCTCAGCCAAGATGGTGCCGCCTTGCGCGACTTCGACATGTTAGTGCAGAAGTTCCCTAAGTCAAAGCTAGCTGCGCTGGCATGGCAGAACAGTGCGCGTATCAAAAAGGAAGAGCAGAAGTTTGATGAAATGGTGCTGCGTTACGAGCGCCTGCTCAGCGATTTCCCTGAACTGGGAGATGAGACCAAAGCGAATGCATATTATTGGGTTGGCTGGGGAAAATACAAACTTGATGATTACCAGCACGCATTGCCTGCTCTCCAGCAGGCTAAGAAAATGCAGCCGCAAACCTACGGGAAACAGGCTGGCATGTTGATCGTCATGTGCGAATACGCGCTGAAAGATAGAGTGGGGCTGAAAGAAGCTGTGCTCGACGTTCGTGAGTTAGATCTCGGCGAGCAAGTACCTAAGGCAGTTTACCGTTGGTTAGGCGTGCAGTGTGAAAAAGCAGATGAGCTCAAAGATGCCGAGTTGTTCCTAACGCTAGGTGTGACTCCTGATGAACCACGCGAAACGCCTAAGGCATTTTGGAGATTGTTAGGTAAGTCGCAGGTGCGCAATGGGAACTTTGAAGCCGCACTGGTTTCTATCGATCATTTCCTTGATGTTGCTGACAATGGATTCTGGAAAGCTGAGGCATTGCTGGATAAAAGTATTGCTCTGCTAGGCTTGAGCCGTGTGGATGATGCTGAGGAGATTGCTAACCAGGCATTAGCCATGAAGCCATCAGGCCGCGTGAATGCTGAGCTGCGATTGGTTCTTGGCGATGTTGCTTTTGCCCGTCAGGACTACGAGAAAGCAGCTGGCTACTATGTTGTGGTTGTTCAGCTCTTTGTGGATGATAAAGATCTCAAACCAAAGGCATTGTACAAATCCTATCAGGCACTCAGCAAGAAGGGTGATCAAGCTGAAGCTCAACGTTATTTAGACGACCTCAAGCGTGAGTTTCCTGATTTTAAAATGGACTAATTTGCCAGCTGGAATTTTCCTAGCCAGCTAGTTTCTAACTAGCTGGCTTAGCTTGTCTTCTTCATCTTGCGCGCGAGCACCAAGCGGCTCATCAGTAGCGAGAGGAAGCTAACCATAGCCAGTGCCGCAATGCAGTAGTTGGTTGTGTGCATTTTTACCCCAGCTGGAAATTTGTATTCAGCTAGGAAGATATTTCTCTCTTCCTCTTTGCGGTAGTCGATGCGCTCGATGTCTGCTTTGCCGACTAGCAAGTTAGTGCGTGAGTTGACAAAAAACTCCATGCTGCCGCGGGTTTCTTCATGCTCATCTTCCGGCCAGGTTTGCAGTTTTTCCAAGTCATCAGTCGTGCCATGCAGGCCAATTTCTGTGATTTGTCTATTGAGCTCTTTGGCTTCTTTTGCGGAATTAGAACCTGTGCCCATGAGGTAGGTTAGGGCATTTGTTAGCGTGCGTAGTCGTTCACGTTCTTTTTCGTTCAGCTGGAGGTTTTGCTCAAACTTAAATGATCGCTCACTCAGTGGATCTATCGCTTCTTGCAGAGTGCGGCGGTTTTGCTCGAATGGATTTTCTGTCGCTTGTGTGACTAATATCCCTTCGTACGCGTAGCGCAGTGGCATGAATCTAGCTGGCATCGGTTCTTCGCCAGCTGCACGTGCGTGCTCAGCACCGCGAAACAGGCCACGGTTCATCTCGCCGAACTGTACTAGTGCGCCAGCTAACAATAACTGGGGTACTAGCAGAAGCGGTACTGAGCTGAGAGCTGCTCGCTCGCTATTGACCCATGAAGATACAAACAGGGCGATACAGGTGCCGCACAATGCCGTCATGGTCATCCATAACCACATATCAAACCACATGTTATGGATTTCTAGCATGAAATGGCCAACTACTGTGTAGATGGCACATTGCAAGCCTGCTAGGATGCTTAAAGAGGAAAACTTTGCCAGCAGATAGAGGGAGGCGTTAAAGCGTGTATTGCGCTCGCGCCGCAGTACGGGCATGTCGCGCAAGACTTCGTTAGCGCTGTTGGTTAGGCCGAGGAACATGCCGATAGTGACGGTGAGGAATAGATACACGGGGATATGTAGCCCGGTGTAGAATTCATAAGTTCCCTCAGAAGATGCACGTAATGTTAGGCCGATGAGTAAGGCGAGCAGCGGGGCTTCTAAAATGATGCTATAGATGGTGCCGCGGTTGCGGAACTTTGATAGAAATGATCGCTCAAAATGTGTGCGGAACAATCGATGCCATTCTTTCCAGCGCTGGTAGCGTTTGAGTAGGGGAGTTGGGATGCCGCCATCTTCTTTTCGTTGATCAGCTTCCTTGGTATCCATCTGCTGCGGCTCGTTGTACCGCGTGATCAGCATTTTACTCTCGAAGCGTTCTTGCCAGAAGGTTGATGAAAATCGTCTATTTCCGCCCATGCCGCCGCTGTCAAACATCTCTGTCTCGAGAACGTCGAAGACAAAGTCAGCGCCAGCTGAAAATGTGTGTTCTAGCGCATCTGGCCGTTTGGCTGATGTGATTTGATAGTCGTCACAGGCATCTGCAAAATATTGCACCATTTCATTAGGCGATCCGTAGAAGGCTACTTTGCCGCCATTGTCTAACACTAATACTTTATCAAACATCGACAGCACTGAGGCACCGGGGCGGTGCAATGAGGCAATGACGATTTTATTTCTAGCCAGCGCGCGTAATGACTCAGCCACGTGTTCTGAATCTTTGGATGATAGACCGGAGATAGGTTCATCAAATAGGAAAACTTCGGCACCGCTACTGAGGTCTAAGCCAAGGTTGAGGCGGCTGCGTTCTCCGCCTGATAGACTCTTGTCGCCAGCTGTACCAACCCGACGGTGGGCGAGTGGTTGTAGAGCAAGTTCGTCTAGCACGTGGTCCACGCGCTTTTCGTGTTCGCGCTGCGACAGGTGTGGGCGTCTAATCATCGACGCGTGTCTGAGGTGTTCGCGTACCGTTAGCTGCGGGTTAAGCGCTTCTTCTTGCGGCATGTTGGCAATGAATGGGCGCAGGCGGTCGAGCTGGTGATAGAGTGAGTGGTTATTCAGCTGGATTTGCCCGCGGTCGGGGCGCAGCTGGCCAGCAATGACTGAGAGCAGAGTGCTTTTACCACTGCCACTGGGACCAATGATGCAGAGCATCTCACCGCGCTTGATGGAGAAATCCACGTTATCTAGCGCTTTTTGCCCAGAACCAAAACTGTGTGTTAGGCTGTTGAGTGACAGCTCGTTGATGACATTTCTTTCCTCTGCTAGAATGCCGTCTTTGAATCGACAGCGTACTGCTTGGTTGGCGCTCAGCTGGATGAGTGACCCTTCGTGTAGGCGTGTCTGATGTCTGATTGGCACGCCATCCACAATGATAGTACGCTCGGCTTCTACCACCCGAACACTACCACTTCCTGAGTTAGAATTGTAGCGAATGTCGAGAATGCATCGTCTAGCTAGACCTGGGGATAATAACACGTCGCCACGCTTCAGCGCGGAGGCATCATTAGAGAGTCGGCATTGTTGTTTGCCAGCTTGGATTTTAAATCTACGACCAACTTTCATCGCCTGCAGCCGCAACTGGTCCATGGTCATTGCCGAGCCCGAGCTGAGGTTGAGGCTCTCGCTCATCGCTAGCTGGATGGCTTGGTTGAGCTCAAGAGCATACGGCTGCAGCGCGATCAGCGCCGCGTCGCGGATTGCTTCCACTTCCACCTTGGTGCCAATGGTGACTTTCAAACAGCTCTGGCTACTTTTTACGCGTTCGATACTCAGGCCATTTTCCGTTTCATGTAAAAATAGCGTCTGGCCAACGCCTGTACGCTTGGCATTGAGGAAAAATGACAGGTCATCATAGTTCAGGCTCCAGCTGGAAATGGTGATCACTTGGTGGCTGCGCATGCGCAGGCAGTCGCCTGATGCTAGCGAGGTTCCGCTCAACCATAGTCGTTCGGCGCCCATGTTGCGGATGATGATGATGTTGCCGCTGCGGTAGGCATTCAGTGCGCAGCCGATGGCGTGGTCGGGCAGCAGGATATCGGCGTCTTGGTGGGCTAGGGTGATTTTGTCAAAGGGCAGCTTTTTGCTATCGGCCTTGCCGGAAAATTCCGTGATGATCGATTCGGCCAAATCAGCCGCATTGACTGCGTCTAGCAGTTGCTTGAAAGCTGCGGTGCTCACTTGTTGAGATCCCGAGCTCATTACGAGCAAGTAGAGTTGCATGCAGCCGTGCACGAGTTCTTCGGCTTGAATCGACCCTTGGATCTGTTCGCTGATTTCGTCGATTGACTTTGGCGAGCGCAGTGCACGGCGAAGTCGGCGGGCAATCCACCCGTGGTCGGCCTCGGGGAAGGCATGGCGAAGTAAGTCTAGCGCCACGTTGGCTTCGCCTTGGGCAAATTGATTGTCCAGCGAGACAAATGCGGCAAAAACATCAATCAGCGAGCCAGCATGTGTCATGCTTCTAGGCTCGCGCGAAACCATGCGTTGAATGCCTGGAAGTGTCTCTAATCGACTTAAAAGCTTACTTTTTAGGCTGACTTTGTGTTGATTGCTTGCCACGGCACCGATGGTGGCGTGAAATGGCGCTCGGCGCAAGCTGTTGAAAAAAGGATTTTCTTTTTTTCAAGCTGCGTTACGTTGCGCACGCCATCCGGCCTATCAACTCACCTGCTTGATTAGCCTGCTCAGGATTCCTGTGCTATGCTGGCTCGCCGCTGTGCGATAAATGATTTTACCCGAAAATAAGATACAGAATGTCTGATCAACGACCACCCGAATCACCGAAACCACCAGAAAATCGGCCTCCCGTGCGACCTAATGATAAAAACCCACAATCAGGGGGCATGAATTGGCGTGTACTAATTCTCCTTCTAGTTGGCGGTACGATATTGTTTGCCGCGATGACCATGAGCTCAGAGAAAGCCAAGGTTTTTGATTATAGCGAATTCCGCACCATGGTCGATCAGGGCAAAATTGTCGTTGAGACTGATTTGCCTGATCCAACTGAAGGTGTGGAGCCAAATACCAAACATCGCCTCATTGCTGTGGGGGATGCTGGTATTACTGCTAAACTCAAAGGCTATTATTATAGCGATCCAAAAAATGACGGCTTTAAATACGAAAACAAAGGGGAGTTCCCATTTGTGGTCACAATCGACAAGCAGCTCAACGTCAAAGAGGTTAATCAGATCCTCAGAGGTCTGAATGTGCCAAACGTCAGCGCTGACGCAGTGCCATCTCTTGAAGGTCGTGATTCTCTCACATTGAAAGATCTTCGCGAGCGTATTGCTCGTGGTGATGTATTGGCCAATGCGAAAGAAGAGCCATTATCCATCGTTTCTATCAATGGTAGCGATTCTGCGTATATTCTCGGCCGCTACAACAAGGTGGAGCGCATTGCTAATCCTGATGAAAAGGACATCAAGCTGGCGCCATTTGAAGTGGATCTAAACTACGCAAGTTTCCCAGAAGACGAAAAAGATTTCATCTCAAGCATTGCCAAAACTCAGATTGAGACTGGCAACTTGAAAATGCTGATGTTCAATCTGCTGCCAATTTTGCTCATCATCTTAGTGCTCTTTTTCTTATTCCGCCAGCAGATGAAGTCCGCTGGTAAGGGCGCAATGAGTTTTGGTAAATCCAAAGCCAAGCTGCTCAATCATGAGACCAACAAGGTGACATTCAAAAATGTTGCTGGTATTGAAGAGGCCAAAGAAGAGCTGTGGGAAATCGTTGATTACCTGCGCGATCCTAAGAAATTCCAAACGCTCGGAGGCAAGTTACCTAAAGGTGTATTGATGGTGGGCCCTCCGGGAACCGGTAAAACATTGCTTGCGCGTGCTGTAGCTGGCGAGGCTGATGTGCCATTCTATTCTATCTCCGGCTCAGACTTCGTTGAGATGTTTGTGGGTGTGGGTGCTAGCCGTGTGCGCGATATGTTCGAGCAGGGCAAAAAGAGCGCTCCATGTCTGATTTTCATCGATGAGATTGATGCCGTCGGTCGTCACCGTGGACACGGTGTAGGTGGTGGTCACGATGAGCGTGAGCAAACACTCAACCAGCTTCTCGTGGAGATGGATGGTTTTGATGCCACATCTGGTGTTATCATCATTGCGGCTACTAACCGTCCTGATGTTCTGGATCCAGCTCTGCTGCGTCCGGGTCGCTTTGACCGTGAAGTTCGTGTTGGTCTTCCTGACGTCAAAGGACGTGAAGAAATTCTCAACGTGCACGTGAGAAATATCAAGCTAGCTGCGGATACAAATCTCGAAATCATTGCTCGCGGAACTCCTGGTTTCTCTGGTGCTGAGCTGGCAAACTTGATCAACGAAGCTGCCTTGCTTGCCGCTCGCGGTAGCCTCAAAGAGGTGACGATTAAGGAGCTGGAAGAAGCTCGTGATAAAGTTCGTTGGGGGCGTGAACGTCGTAGTATGGCGCTTAGTGAAAAAGAAAAAGAGAATACCGCTTACCACGAAGCTGGCCATGCGATTCTCAATGTTCTCCTAGAGCACACAGATCCACTTCATAAGGTAACCATCATTCCGCGCGGTCCAGCTCTCGGTATGGCAATGTTCCTGCCAACAGAAGATCGCTTCAACTACCGCGTTAACGAGCTGCTCGATCAGCTGGTCGTTGCTATGGGCGGACGCGTTGCGGAAGAAATCATCTTTGGCAATGTGACTAATGGAGCCATGGGGGATATTCGCCAGGCGACAAATATTGCCCGCCAAATGGTCACCCAATGGGGCATGAGTGAAAAACTCGGCATGATCCAGTACGGTAGTGACCAAGGTGAAGTCGTTTACGCTAGAGATGCTGGCGGTAGCCGTGGTTACTCTGAGGAAACCGCAAATACGATCGATAGTGAGATCAAGCGTCTCGTTGACGAAGCCTACGTCAAGGCGACCGAAATGCTCGTGGCCAACCGCGACACCCTCGAGCTGGTAACTCAGGCATTGATTGAATACGAAACTCTAGACGGCCAGCAGATTGTTGACCTCATGGAGAAAGGTTCCATGTCAAACCCACCAAGTTCACCAACGCCGCCGCCTACTCCAGACGGCAATCAAACATCTGCACCTGAGCCACCACGCAAGTCTGGCGAAGATGAAGATGATGGCCCAGTTGCTGGTGATGTAGTCAGTGCTCCAGCCTAGGCTCAATCAAGATAAACTTTAATTTTACCAAGCTTCTCATCGCTCAGTGCGTTGAGGAGCTTTTTTGCGCAGCATGCACGGGCTGCGTTAAAGGTGCAAGGTTCGCTGCGCTGAAGGTCTAGGGTCCGCTGCGCTGAAGGTCTAAGGTTCGCTGCGCTGAAGGTCTAAGGTTCGCTGCGCTGAAGGTCTAAGGTTCGCTGCGCTGAAGGTCTAAGGTTCGCTGCGCTGAAGGTCTAAGGGGCGCTGCGCTAAAGGTGTGCTTTCCTGCTAGCAGGAAAGGTAAACATCGCTTCAGTGGAAAGTATAGCTAAGATCCTCAGCTGCTGGCATAGCGGTGTTTAGAGTGTGCGTGCTTTAGCACCGCTTTCGGTTCCAGCTGGCATGCCTACGCCGAAGGCGTGAAACAGCCTAGCCTTGGGTAAGGCAGCCCCGAAGGGGCAACGCAACCCAAGGAGAAGGAGCCCTAAAGAAAAAAGCTCTGAAAGAGCGAAACTGATCTTTTGCCTGCAGCTCCTCAGCTGGCTGAAATTTGCAGGAGAAGAGATTTTGTGCGCTGGTGATTTCAGTTGATGACCAGCCCGCTGGGGTTGTTCACCACTTATTCACATTGAGTGAGGCGGGAGGCTTGGCTGGCTGGGAGTTTCTGGCTGGATTTTTTGCTGAATTGGCTGGCGGTTAGGCGATTTTGCTGGGGATGTGGTGCATGTTGATTTGGCAAAATTGTATTTTGGCCAGCTGTGGTGTGGGTAGTTTGCTGAGGTGGTGGATTTTTGTAAAAATCGCTAAGGGTTGATTTTGTGGGCTTTGCGGGTGGTGGGTGAAGAAATTGTCACTTTCGCTGTAGTTTTATCTTGCGCAAATCCGAATTTTGAGTAGGTTGCGCCCCGCCAGCCGAAAGGGGGCACGAGAGAGAAGCAAACGCCGACGAGCTCCAGTAGCCAGTCGGGTTTTTTATCTCCTCGTATTAGTTCTTTTACAGAGTGTACTTAACTTAGTTCCTAGTTCTAAGCAAGGAGCGTGCCAGATGAAGCAAAGTAATTTGCGATTCTGACTAGCATGTTCAGAAGCGAAGAAACAACTAAGTGGAGTAGGAAAGATTGAATTGTGCGCTGTGCATTGCGAGATGTGCAGTATGGTT
>NZ_JAENIM010000045.1 GCF_016595495.1 Persicirhabdus sediminis | reverse complement strand
GGTCGGCAATCACCACTATCCCATGGCTGAAGCCATGGGCTTTGTTCTTTGGGGCTTTCAGCCCTCTGTGGTGTGCGGGGCATGTGACCTAGGGTTGCGTGGCACCTTCGGTGCTGCCTTACCCTAGGCTAGGCTGTTGCATGCCTTTGGCATTTTCTGGCTGGAGCTGGATAGCCATCTATCCCGCTCTCTAGCGGGCTGGACAGCGGCGATTTCTAGCCCCCTTTCAGGGCGCGGTCGGCAATCACCACTATCCCATGGCTGAAGCCATGGGCTTTGTTCTTTGGGGCTTTCAGCCCTTTGTGGTGTGCGGGGCATGTGACCTAGGGTTGGCGTGGCACCTTCGGCGCGGTCTTACCCTAGGCTGTTGCATGCCTTTGGCATTTTTGGCTGCCTATCGTTGTTCTCTGGCTAACTGGTTGTCTGTTTCTAGCTGGTTGCCTGTTTCTAGCAGATTTATGTTTTTGCTGGCTAGCTGTTGTTACCAGCTGGATCTGTGTGATCTAACTTATAGATTAATCGATGCCGTCTTGATCAGGAAACAGTTCTTTATACTTGTTAACGCGTGTTGACCACTTGGGGGAGCCAAGCGGTAAGACGTCATTTTCTCCAGCCCATTGCAGCCATTTGGCTTCTAGTTGCTGCACCATTTCTGGATGGTTTTTGGCGATATCATTTTGTTCAAATGGATCATTTTTGAGATCTATCAATGACCATGGATGCTCACTGCGATCGCGCACTAACTTCCAATTTTTAGAAATGATAGCACAGCTCCCTTGGTGTTCGAAAAAGAGATCTCGTGGTGGCTGGGTTTCCCCAGAAATGGCGGGAACTAAGCTAACTCCATCTGGAGACGGGAGAGGCTTATTTTTAAATGACTCAGGGTATTGTAATCCTGCGATTTCTAGGCAGGTCGGCAGGATGTCGGTGATATGAGCTGTGCCGTGGCGCATCGCCCCGCTGTATTGCTTAAACCGCTCGGGGTAGTGGATAATCAATGGTGAGCTGATGCCGCCATTGAAGGTCTTTGTTTTAAAGCCAGCATAGGGGGTATTGCTCAAATGCGCTCCCAGCCTGGAAATCAGCCCACCTTCCTGAGTGGCGCCGTTATCGCTGAGGAATAAAAAGACGGTATTTTTGTACATGCCCTTACGTTTGAGGGCATCGACCACCTCACCGATGCCGTCGTCGACGATCTCTATCATGGCTGCATAGGTAGCCATTTCTGTGATCCAACTTTGCTGCTGTTTTTCGGTTAATGATTGCCACGCTGGGATGCCCTCATGCTGGATAGATTGGTCTGCGCCAGTTTCCAGAATGCCAGTTTCTATCATTCGCGCATATCGGGATTTTCGCAGTACATCATAGCCTACCTGATAGCGTTCTCTGCATCTATCAATGCGCTCCTTAGGGGCCTGCAGTGGACGGTGCGGCGCATAGTGGGCGAGATATAAAAACAGCGGATTTTCGCTGTCATGGCGGTCAATAAACTCTACCGCATGCTCGGTAATGGCGTCGGTGTAATAATAGTCATCTGGAAATGTGGTGATGCGCTCAGCATTGCGCACCAGGCCCTTCACGGTGTAAAAGGAGCCACCACCAGTTAGACCGGCATAGCTTTCATCAAAGCCGCGATCCACTGGCCAGCTGCCATTTGGTCCCGCTTCTAGGTTGTGGACATTTCCTATTACCGTTAGGTGCCACTTGCCACAGATGTAGGTTCCATAGCCCTGCTCGCGGAGGAGTTCAGCCATGGTGGGGATGTTAGCTGAGAGTTGACCTCGATAGCCCGGACGGTGTTCATCTACAACCGCCATCCAGCCCATGCCTACCGCATGCTGGTGGCGGCCAGTCATCAAGGACGCGCGACTGGGGCAACAACGACCAGTGTTTTTGAATTGGGTAAAACGAATGCCCTGCTGAGCTAATGCATCTATGTTAGGTGTGTGGATCTCACTGCCGTAGCTGCCGAGATCGGAGTAACCCATATCATCACACATAATCAGCACAATATTTGGGCGTTCAGTGGCCAGAGCTACTGTCACCACTGCGCATAAAATCGATATCAATATTTTCATCATTCACTAATTTTACATGTAACCAGATCCGTTAGGAATAGGCCTAGCTAATATTCTGCTGATCCTGATAGGTAAGAAATTTATGTATTCTGGCAACATTTTAAATGCATAAATAGCAAAATCACAGACAGGGAATTTCATCATGGTGCTTTTTGCCATCCTCAGAAATTGCTTCATTTGTATGTATGTTGCCGAATGGCAATACATGGATGTTAGTTCATTTCTTTCGTTTGTGAACTTGTCAGCGCGTGAGATTGGTTGTTAGTTAGTAGGCCTATGTGGAATCGCTTATCGTTGAAGGCGGGAAAGTTGCCCGTATTGGTGCTCGGGCAGTTTATGTTACTTTCGTGCTCAGTTGATCACCATTACTGGGAGGTGCCGGTGGATTCACAGTTGGTTGAGTCTGGCCGTGTGCTTGAGTTTCCAGCTGAGATGAAGCGCACTGAGGGATTTTCTGTTTTGCTAGTTGGCGATGATCTTGCCGCAGCTACGAAGAAGCGCAAGGTGAAGTTAGAGCTGGTGAATCAATCTAGCAGCGTGGTGGATTATCAGATATTTTATAAAGACAGGAAATTGGCGCAATCAGCAGATGCGGATATGGGCAAGCCTGTTTTTGCCGGCGAGTTAGATGCTGGCAAATCCGCTGTTATTTTTAATGGCCCGCTGGATCAGGTGCTAGCGTGGCGATGTCGTTTTGCTACTGTAGAGCAAAAACGCCAAGACCTCGATCTTGCAGTGCGCCTGGTATTTCCAGCTGCGGTTCAGCCAGCAGAGTTAGATCAAATTACTGCCGTGCAGCAAGGTTTTGTCGGCAAAGCAAATTACGATAAGGGTAAGGAGTCTTTTGGGCGTGTGGTAGATTCTGGCTTCTCGGCGGTGGTGGATGACGCCTTTATGATAGTTAAAGGGGAGTCTGAGCTGGATAAACTTAGAAACCAGAAAAAGAGCGACCGATTCTAATCTCTAGCTGGAGTGAGGCATGGTTTTTCCTGCTGGCTAGCTGGGAATGGTTTTGTCTATCCGCGGCGGGCTGTGTCGGACTTTCAGCCCTCTGTGGTGTGTGTGGGGCGCTACCTAGGGTTGCGTTGCCCCTTCGGGGCTGCCTTACCCTAGGCTAGGCTGTTGCATGCCTGCGGCATTGTGCGGGATGACTGGAACCCTAGGCTTGGCTGTTGAATGCCTGCGGCATGTTATTGGTAGGCTGGTTGGGCGCAAAGAGAGGAGGTGGTTAGTCTTGCGGTGATAATTCCATGTTAGGTTTTATGCGCAGCTATTTTTTGATTTGCGGTGAAGTTTGACAATGGGATTGGTTTTGTTATGACTTAAGCTGGTTGATGTATTTAACTTATTAACGATAAATTGATAGTGGTCTTGTCGTTAGTTGAATTAAATCCCATCAAATCTGTTAATTTAACCTGAGTAGCTAACAAAATGAAACGATACCCATTCCCAACGTTCGCATTGACGATTGCAATCTGCATCCTACAAAGTTCTACTAGCCACGCGGCATCGGTGGTGACTTATTCTGTCGACTCAGCCACTGAGCTAACGGGTAGTTTTGAGTTCGACTATGTGATTGATTCGGGCATAGGTGGCGGCACAACCATTGCCAACTTTCCGCATTTTCACATCTCTTTGTTGCCTCCTGAGAGCTACGTTCCGGGCTCCTCTTATGTTCTTATCGAAATAGGCGCGAGCAATACGATCGACATCGGCGGTGTGGATATAAATTTCCCCACACTTCGAACTGCAAGCAGACAATACGACACCTCTGGCGGGGTTTTGGCTTCCTACCCTGACTTCAATGGCTCCTTCTTGTCGCCATTTGATGGAACGACAACCATTAACTACAGCTACACGAACGTCGGTGAATCGTCTCTGGGTGTGTTTAGCGGGGATTTCAGCTACACGGTTGTTCCCGAGCCTTCTATCGCCGTGCTTCTTGGAGCGGCAGCTGGAGCGTTCGCCTTTAACCGCCGCCGGAATTAGAGGGGATAGTGAAAAAGCGTAGAGATTTTTCGAGGGTGAGCTAGCTGGAAACCCTGTGGTTACAGGGTGTGAGGTAAAATGGCGCCGGGCCTTTTTGGGTTTTTGTGCGCTGGGTTTTCTTTCCGCGTCGGGCTGTCTCGGGCTTTCAGCCCTCTGTGGCGTGCTGTGCGTTACCTAGGGTTGTGTTGCCCCTTCGGGGCTGTCTTACCCTAGGCTTGGCTGTTGTATGCCTGCGGCATTGTGCGGGAGGACTGGAACCCTAGGCTTGTCTGTTGCATGTCTGCGGCATTGTGCGGGAGGACTGGAACCCTAGGCTTGTCTGTTGCATGTCTGCGGCATTGTGCGGGAGGACTGGAACCTAGGCTTGGCTGTTGCATGTCTGCGGCATGGTGCGGGAGCATTGGATACGGAGGGCTAGTTCTAGCTAGCTGGATTGTTTCGGTCACACTAGGAAATCTGCAACAGCTAGCCTGACATTTCGATTATGTGGACTGGCGGGCTAGCCCGGAGGGCTGATGGATTTTAGCCGCGGGTCAACGAGCCCAGCGAGTGCAACCCGTGGTTTTGTTCCAGCTAGATGGGTTCCCCGTAGGGGAAATGGAAGCCGGTGAACATTGGCCTAGCTGGTGCTATTGTTCCGTAGCTGGCGTTGTTGTTTCCTAGCTGGTGTTATTGCTCGATGGTGCGCAGCTGGTCTAGTGTTTGGCGCAGCTCGGGCATGGATTCTACTAGGGTGGCGTCGATTTTGTTGATGGCTTTTTGGTAGTAGAAGCTGGCGCGACCGCCGATGATGATGGGGGTTTCTGCGGGTAGATGTTTGCGCAGGCGCTCGAGCTCGGCTGGCAGGTGGGGATCGTCTAATGGGTAGACGATGCTGAGGCAGAGGGCTTTGGCTTGGTGGTGAATGCAGGCGCCGGCGATTTCTTCAGCGGGTAGTGATGGCCCGAGGTAGAGCACGTTCCAGCCCATTTTTTTGGCCATGCTGGAGGCGATGACGGCGCCGATTTCGTGGAGTTGTCCGCTGGGGGTGGCGACGACGCAGCAGGGTGCGCTGGCGTCGTGGGTGAATGGGCGAGCGGTGCGTGCGAGGTAGTCTTTGATGAGGTGGCTGGCGGCGTGTTCTTCTGCGGTGGAGATGTGGCCGTCTTGCCAGTCTTGGCCGACGAGCTGGATGAATGGTACCATGACGCGCTCGAGCAGCGCTGAGTAGCCGAGCTGGACGATGGCTTCGTCAAATACGCGCTCGAGGGCGTGCATATCGAAGACTTGGGTGGCCTCGCGGGCGCGTTCGACGAAAATTTCTGCACTGCCGCTGTCTGGGGCGATGGGGGTGAGTTCGTCGCTTTGCTGGGCCATGACCATGAGCTCGCCGTTGTCTAGCTTGGCGATTTGGCTGATGCTGTGCCCTTGCTCGGTGAGCTGGTGGAGGAGCTGGAGTTTGTGGATCTCTTCGTCTGAGTAGAGGCGACGGTTAGTGCTGCTACGGTGGGGGGTGACGGCGGCATAGCGTTTTTCCCAGACGCGAAGAACGTGCGGGCTTAACCCAGATCTCTGGGTGGCTATTTTCATCGTATGTAGTTGGCTCACGAGTAAATATATAGACGAAAGCTAGACAAGTGCAAGTGGCTTATTTTGCTATCTGTCTATTGTGTTGCATCTAGCTGGTGGTGGATAAGTTGAACGACCGCGCATGATTTGCTTAACTTTCTGCTTTTCCTCAAATATGGATCCTTTACAGTTGATTATTTTGCCATGTGATAGCACGCTGGTGGTCATGCATCCAGACGTAGCGAAACTCGTAGAGGCGGGGAGAATTCCCCAAAATGTTGGCGAAAGATTGTCAGAAATTGCCCCCGGTAAGTTCTGCATGCATAAGAGCTGGGGAGCAGGCAAAGTGCTCGATTGGGATTTTTCTACAGGCAAGATCACGATTGATTTTGAGAAAAAGCAGGCTGCTCAGATGGATCTGAAGTTTGCTATGCAGAAGACTGAGTCACTGGATGCCGACCATTTCAGCGCACAAAAGATCAATGCTCTGGATGAGCTGCGCATTTTGGCAGTGACTGATCCTGTGGAGCTGGTGCGCCAGATTGTGGAAAGCCAAGGCGGTACCATTAAGTTTGACCAGCTGGAGCGTGAAATCATCGAAAGCATCGTGCCTGAGGCCGACTACAAAAAGTGGTGGGACAAAACTAAGAAGGCGATGCGTGAGAGCCACAAGTTTACCGTACCATCAAAGCGCACTGAGCCAATCGTGCTGCGCTGCGAGTCTATGACTCCAGCTGAGATGTTGGTGGCTGATTTTGAATCTGCCCGCGACCTGAAAGGAAAAGTGAAGGCACTTGAGGCGATCAACAAACACGTTGACGTGCTGAAAGGTCAAGAGGAAGCGCTACAGCGCCTCACTCACGACATCAACGAAGCGTGCACCAAGGGCCGCAAGATTCAGCTGGGCAAAGTGCTGGAGCTGCTGGTGGGCCGTGACCTGATGCTGGAGCAAGTAGAGCAGCTGGAAATTTCTGGCTCAGAGCTACGCCTAGCTGACGTTCTCACTATGGAGCGCGAGCGCATCACTGAGAGCCTGAAGGGACTGCCTGCAGCTACTCAGCGACGCATTTACGAAACATTCCCAGATGCCTTTGGCGACGAGTGGAAAAACGAGATTCTTTCTGTATTTGACGAAGTGGGCTCACGCGGTGTGAGTGAAATCGCCAAGTACCTAGACGATCAAAACGAAGAAACGCTGCTTCTCGAGCACCTTCGCATTGCTATCAAAAACCGCCGCCTCGGACCAGATGCATTGGTTTGGGTATGCCGCGAGCGCAAGAAGGTAGCTGCACCTGTATTTGATCTCGAAACTGGTAACTCAGTGCTCAACCTGCTGGAGCGCGACATGGTAGCTGACGGCCCAAGCCGATCTGGCCGCCTGCGCAATTTGCTCACTGCAGATCAAACATTGATCTCAGACCTGCTGGCTGATGCTGATGACGTGGAAGCTCGTAACTTCGGCCGCAAGCTCTACCAGAGCCCAGTATTCACTGATCTCGACCGCAAATCTCTGATGGCACGTGTGATCAAAGCACGTCCAGAAACTCAAGCCGTTGTCACAGGTGGCGTGAAAGAAGAGGACGAAGACGCTACTGTTTCCTCATGGGGCAGCATCGAAAAACGCAAAGGCGAGCTCGAGCACCTCGTGAAAGTTCTCATCCCAGAGAACGTGAAAGAAATTTCAGTAGCACGTTCGTACGGTGATCTTAAGGAAAACTTCGAATACAAAGCCGCCAAAGACATGCAGGCTGTACTCTCTAAGCGCAAGCACCAGATGGAGCTGGCACTTTCCAACGTCAAAGGCTCTGATTTTGTAGGCGCAAAGACTGATGTTGTCAATATTGGCACAGTTGTTGGCCTGATCGGGGTAGACGGAACTGAGAAAGAGTTTACTATTCTCGGAGCTTGGGACTCAGTACCCGAGCAGAACATTTTATCGTACCTTACCGAAATCGGCAAAGCGCTGCTCGGTAAAGCGATTGGTGATACCGTTGTTCTTCGCGATCTCGAAACTGAGCTTGAGGGAACATTCACCATTAAAACCATTTCTGCCTACGCTAAGTAAGTAGATAACCCGCAACACCACTTATTATGTTAGCAACCAGCATTACAGAAATCCGCGGCCGCCAGATCATTGATTCTCGTGGTAATCCTACAGTAGAAGTAGACATTCACCTTGCAGGCGGTGGCTTCGGCCGTGCCGCAGTACCAAGTGGCGCATCAACAGGTGAGCACGAAGCTCACGAACTCCGTGATGGCGACAAGTCTCGCTACCTCGGTCGTGCCGTTACTAAGGCAGTAGAAAACGTAAACACAAAGATTGCTGATCTTCTCATCGGCTTCGACGCAACTGATCAAGCTGGCATCGATAAGGCCATGATCGAGCTCGACGGTACAGCCAACAAGAAGGTTCTCGGAGCCAACGCCGTACTCGGTGTTTCTCTCGCCGTTGCCCACGCAGCTGCTGACCAACTTGGTCAACCACTTTACAAGTACCTCGGCGGACCAAACGCCAAAGTACTTCCAGTACCAATGATGAACATCATCAACGGTGGTTCACACTCAGACGCACCAATCGCGTTCCAAGAGTTCATGATCCGTCCAGTAGGTGCTCCTTCATTCAGCGAAGCAATCCGCATGGGTGCTGAAGTATTCCACAGCCTCAAGTCAGTTCTTCACGACCGTGGTCTCAGCACTGCAGTTGGTGACGAAGGTGGCTTTGCTCCTACATTCGAAGGTACAGAAGACGCGCTCGACACCGTTCTTCTCGCTGTTGAAAAAGCAGGTTACAAGCCAGGTGAAGACATCACACTCGCTCTCGACTGTGCATCTTCTGAGTTCTTCGAAAACGGTGTATACGACTACTCCAAGTTCGAAGGTGAGAACGGCAAGAAGCGCAACACTACTGAGCAAGCTGAATACCTTGCTGAGCTCGTTGCTAAGTACCCAATCGACTCAATCGAAGACGGTTGTGACGAAAACGACTGGGACGGCTGGAAGATCCTTACCGAGAAAATCGGCGACAAGTGCCAGCTCGTTGGTGATGACCTTTTCGTAACTAACGTTGACTTCCTGCAGAAGGGAATCGACCTCGGTGCAGGTAACTCAATCCTCATCAAAGTAAACCAAATCGGTACACTTACTGAGACTTTCGATGCTATCGAACTCGGCAAGATCAACGGCTACAACTCAGTTGTATCTCACCGTTCTGGCGAAACTGAAGACAACACTATCGCTGACATCGCTGTTGCTACTAACGCAGGTCAAATCAAGACTGGTTCAATGAGCCGTTCTGACAGGATCGCTAAGTACAACCAACTTCTTCGCATCGAAGAAGAACTCGGTGCTGAAGCACGCTACGGCATCTAATTCTCTGAATTAGTTTCCTAATTTCTAAATCCGCCGGTGGCTTAGGTCACCGGCGGATTTTTTGTGCCCAGCGAGCTGGCCCATTGGACATGGTGACTAGAGGGCATTGAATTCCAGCTGGCTGGAATGATCCGCTGCAGCTGCTAGTGAGGGTTTTAAGGCCATGCCTGAGCAAGATCTAGCTGTCATGCAGCGAGATTGTTAACTTGCTAGATGTGGGCTGGGCCGATAGTAGTCGTAGAGTATATTCGACTATGGACATCAGAGTGATTTTGAACGGTAAGAAGGCTGGGCTGCCACCAGTGCGTGAAGCTATCTTTGCAGCGAGGAAGCAAGGTGTGTTAGAAGTTAGGCCTACCTGGGAAGGCGCTGATGTTGATCGGCTAGTTAGGGAAGCCGTGGCTGACGGCTGCCAACGTATCTGCGCTGGCGGTGGCGATGGCACCGTGAATGAAGTCGCTCAGGCGATGATGAAACTAGATGCTGCTAGTCGCCCAGAACTATCAATTCTGCCATTAGGAACGGCTAATGATTTTGCCACGTCTTGTGGTGTGCCCGCTGATTTGCTGCAAGCGCTCGAGCTGGCGCAATCGGGCACAGCTAGGTCGATAGACATCGTTAGGGCTAACGATCAATATTTTGTCAATCTAGCTACTGGTGGTTTTGGCGCACAGGTGACGGCGAATACACCAGTGGCGCTGAAGAACTTTTTAGGTGGCGGTGCTTACACCATCTCTGGCTTAGTGCAGGCGCTGAGTTTTGTCCCTTATGCTGGTAAAGTCCGCATTCCAGGTGTGGAGAAAAGCGGGCAGGTGATAGCTGGCGCCGTATGCAATGGTAGACAAGCGGGTGGCGGGCAAGTGATGGCTCCAGAGGCTCTGCTAGATGATGGATTGCTAGACCTAGTGGCGCTGACACATTTTGAGGCCAAAGATATCCCGCAGGTCATTGATGAGTTAGTGAATGGTACAGGAGGTGATTTTGTTCACATCAACCGCGCCGCGTGGGCTGAGTGGCAGTCTGATGACGTGATGCCAGTCAACCTAGACGGTGAGCCAATCGCCGAGAAGAAGATCCGCTTTGAAGTCGTGCCAAAGGCAATCAAGGTCGTCTTGCCCACGAACTGCCCGCTGCTCACGGCTGAGTGAGTTAAAATACGCCGCTCTGTAACTCAAATTTGATTTAATGGTGATTGATAGAAGCTACTTCTATCAATCAGTCAGAGTTCAATCTATCGAATTATTAATGCGAAAAAAAAACCTTCTGGCTAGATGAGCCAGAAGGTTTTTGGTGATTAGTGATTAAGTGAAATCTAGCGCTACTTGCTAGGGATTTCGTTGAGGGTGTAGAAGACGTTTGGATGCCACAGGGTGGCGCCGTCGTTGCCTTTAATATTTTTAAGTTCTAGGTGGTGGACGTGGCCGAGCTGGCGGTTGTCTACTTTGAGGCTGACGCTGAGCCCATCGCTAGCTACTTTCACATCAGTGATGGTCTGGTCAGTTGGATCGACTTCTGGTGAGCCGTAGCCAGAGCGGTAGATGTAGGTCCACGAGTGCATGTGGTAGTTTTCTAGCTGGCTAGCAGCGGCGCTATCGATCGGTTTGGTGAAGGTGATGTCGAAGCCATCTGGGGTGACTTTCATTTCCTTCATGGCGGTTGGGGTATTGCCATTCCAGCGCACGCGCTCGAGGCTGAATGGTACTTTGCCAGCGCCGCCCCAGCCGCGGTTAGTACCGCCGCAGAACAGTGTGCCATCGTCGCTCAGGCGGATAGGTACGATGCCGGTGGCGAAGTCGTTGAGGAATTTCCACACGGCGCCCTGATAGACGCCGTTGACTTCTTCTAGATAGACACGTTGGACTTCGGCGCCATTTTGCTCGGCGACAAATGTCTGCTCAGCAAAGGGACCAAATTTTCCTTCTGTGAGGTCAGGCAAGATGCCGGTAGGTGAGCGGCCGACAATGACGTGGGGAAAGATCACGGCTGGCGGCACTAGCTCGGGGATGCGGGCGCGCTCGGTTTGGATTCTTGAGTCCTCGTTAGGTTCTGTTGGGCGCGGGCCAATGGCATCAGTTAGCTCGTAGTGAACATTGCCTGTTGGGTTGCCCATGAAGCCACCTGGCTTGAGGTGTTTGATGCAGGATGATCCATTCCAAAACCCTTGGTTGTCTGAGTAGAAAAGGTCTCCTTTGGCATTGAAGCCGATGCCGCCTGGTGAGCGCACGCCTGAGCAGGTGGGAATGGCTTCACCCTCAGGGGTGATGCGCATCGCCCAGCCGCGGAATTTTGATGGCGCTGACTTTGAGCCCGTTAGGCAGAGCAATGTCCACATGTTGCCGTCTTTGTCTGGCTCGCTGCCAAAGTTGTATTCGTGGTAGTCACCGTTGATTCCCCAGCTGGCATTGACGACGCGAAATTGATCTGCTTTGTCGTCGCCGTTAGTGTCGCGGATTTTTGCGATCTCACCACGGTCTGAAAATTGCAGCCAACCGTCGCGGTAGAACATGCCAAATGGCTCGTGAGCGCCGCGGAAGAAGAGTGTCCATTTGACCTTGCTGAGGTCATCTGCGTAGGCGCCGTCTACCAGCCAGATGTCGCCGCGGCGTGTGCCGATGGCGAGTCGATTGTTAGGCATGAGGGCAATGGAGCCGACTTCGATGACTTCACCTTCCGGCATGGGGATGAGTTCTTTGGTATAGAACTCGCTCATCATGGTATCCACTGGCAGTGGTGCCATCACAGCTTCTTGGCCTTTTTCAGCTAGAGCTGCTGTGCTAATGACGGCTGCTAGGGTCAGCTGGCTGGTGATTGATTTTATTTCCATGAGTAGCTGAGGTTGATGGTTTGTGTTCCTTTTGTTAGTTCGAGTGGGAGTACTACTGATTGGCCGTTGATGGTGGCTGAGCCAGCTGCGCTGGAGGAAATATCTAGCTGGATGTGGTCGCCTAACTGGAAGCTGGTTTCGTTGAGTTTTTTGACGGCTAGACCGTCTGCGGCAGAGAAGTAGAGGTTTTGAGCAGGTGCTTTGTTTGAGCTGATAGATAGCTGGCGGTTTAGGCTGCCATCTTTATTTGGGCTGACGACATCGGTGATGTTCATTTCAGCCACCTGATAGAACATGCTTGGTTCGCCGAGCTGGTTGAGGTCCATGCCGAGGAACTTTGGTATGAGCTGGTTTTCCTCGTTGGCTGGCCAGCTTTGTTTGGCATCGCTGAGCTGGGCGAATGGCAATCGGCTATTTATTTTGCTGAGTTTTTTGCCGGGAGGTTTGGTGGCTCCTTGCCCGCGGCCAGTCCAGTGGCGGCCAGCGTCGATGAGTGGGCCTGTCCACATGAGCTCGACGGCGCAGTGGTCTAGGCTGAATGCCAGATTGGCATCGTTAGCGTAGCCAACGGCATAGGCGCGCGGTGTGGTGCCCTCGATGAAGTGGCGGTAGATGCGGGCGGTGCCAGCGTCGCCGTGGTTGAGAATGATTGGCGGTGCGGATGGTTTTGGCTTTTTGGTCGGTTTTTTGCTGATGAATGGTGAGCCTTTTAGCCCTGGACCTTTCCATTGGAGGATGATGCCCGCGCCTCCTTTAGCTTGGAAATATTCTACGCGGATTGGGTTGGCGCTTTTTTTCAGGGTGACGGTTCCTGAGTTGACCCGGTCAAGCCCGCCAAGTCCGGAGATGATGGCGACTTCTTTTTTATTCATGATGACGCGGCCGGAGTCATCGCTACGTAGGATGAAAGTATATTCGCCATCTTCTGGCACGATCAGCTCAGCTTCCCAGACGACTGCGTAGTGTTGTTTTTGTTTGGGAATGCCGTCGAGGGAAAGGAATCCTGATTTATCTTCTCCTTGGGATTCTGGTTCCAGCTGGCTGAAATCTGGCATGGCCTCAACGTCAGCGTAGATGGAGCGGAAGCCATTTTTCAGGAAGCCAGGAGTGGTCTTTTTAGGAAATGGGTATTTTTTCAGCAAGGCGTCAGCTTGCCACATGTCAGTCTGGCCAGCAGTGCCGGCGCGGATTGCTTTCACTTGCTCGGCGGTGACGGCGGATTCTTTATTTCCCCAGCTGGTGCGCACGTAGCTGAAGATATCAGCGAGCTGGTTATCGTTGAGTGTATCGCCCTGCGGTGGCATGACGAGGTTGTAGGCTTTGTCTTTGACGACGATTTCCCCCATGAGCCCCTTGATCACGGCGTTGAGGCCACGCGCTGGATCTCCTTTGACCCATTCGCTGCCAGCTAGTGGAGGAAAGGCTCCTCCAGCGGCGCCATTGCCGTCTGCTCCGTGACAGCTGGCGCAGTATGTTGTGTATAGGGCTTCGCCGTCTGCTGCCCAGCTAGCTGGGGCGCTAGCGAGGAGGGATAGGGTGAGCCACGAAATGTGTGGAAGTCGTTTGTTCATTATCATGTGGGATAACATGATAACCCATAGACTCAATATGAACTTTCAGATACGTTAAAAAAAGTAACTTTAGGTTAAAAATGTGACGAAAAATATCAAATCGGCTGGGGGGTGTCACAAAATTAACATGCAGTCTCCGTAGGAGAAAAACCTATACTTATGGGCAACGGCTTCGTTGTAGGCCTTGAGAATGAGATCTCGGTCGGCAAAGGCGCTGACTAGCATGATCAATGTGCTTTGCGGCAAATGGAAGTTAGTAAGCAGGCAGTCAACCACCTGAAAATCATAAGGTGGTGAGATGAAAATATCGGTCTCTCCAGTGGCTTCGCTGAGCGTCGGGTTTACTTTTCCTAGGCTCTCGAGCACGCGTGTGCAGGTGGTGCCGGTGGAGATGACACGTCCAGCTTGGTTGATCTTTTCCGCGCTCTGTGCACTGAGGTGGTAGCGCTCGCTGTGCATGTCGTGGTCCTTGATGTACTCAGCTTTGACTGGGCGAAATGTACCCACGCCAACGTGCAGAGTGAGGAAGGTATGCGGCAGCTTGGCGAGCATTTCTGGGGTGAAATGCAGTCCTGCAGTAGGAGCGGCGATGGCACCTTCTTCGCGGGCATAAACGGTCTGGTAGCGGTCGCGGTCGGCTTTGTCGTCCTCGCGGTTCATGTAATGCGGCAGCGCGAGGTGGCCTACTTCATCAATATCGAGCTCTTTGTCCCAGCTGATGATGCGGTTACCATTTTCCTGAATGGCGACTACGGTGCCGGTGGCATCGGCGACTTCAACGGTGCGACCGACTTTCATTTTCTTACCAGGGCGCACCAGACAGCTCCACTCAGTGGCGCTGAGTTTATCGGTGAGAACCATCTCGATTTTGCCATCATTGGAGTGAAATCTAGCTGGAATCACCTTGGTATCATTGAGCACAATCATGTCGTCCTCGCGCATGTACTGCGGGAAGTCGGCAAACATTTTGTGTTCGATAGTGCCAGTTTTGCGATCAATCACCATCATGCGCGAGGCTGCACGATTTTCCAGCGGGCGGCTGGCAATCAGTTCTTCAGGCAGATGGTAGTCAAAATCAGCGGTGCGCAAATCCATGGCAGATGCATAAAGCGGCGAGGCTAAGATTCAAGTTTCAAGTTTAGCCCATTGTGGGCACTGCGGGGGAAATGGCTGACCGATGGATGGTGACGGATTTCGGCACGCTTGTTTTTTTTCGCTGGCGTGATTATTTCAGCTGGCTAGCGTGCTGGGCTGATGGCGGATCGATGGCGGGTATTGATGCTGGGGTGGGAGTATCCACCTGCGGTGAGCGGTGGGCTCGGAGTGGCTTGTTTTGGATTGGTGAAGGCGCTGGAAAAGCTAGCCGAGGTGGACCTCGTGGTGCCGATGGATTTGTTTCCGCCAGCTGAGGGATTGACGGTTTCACCGAGCCTGCAGCCGTACCAGCTAGGACAGTCAGACAGACAATCTGAGCGGGAGGTGGATGGCTCGCGAGCGCGGGTGAGGTTTCCAGCTGGAAATCGATCACCATCGGCGGAGGGGAGAATTTTTCCCAATGCCTATGCCTGCGCGACTCAGTGGGGGGATTTTTCGCCGTATGACGCGGCTGCTGGGCCGGCGCGTGAGATGGCGGTGGAAAAATGGTCACCCTACGCGGGGGGAAATGGGCTGCGTGGACATGCGCATTGTTTTTGTCGTCACGGGAAATCCAGAGTGGCTGGTTTTGGCTGGCAGAGTGCGGCGGAGGCAAATGGATATTTTACATTTTCGCCGTGGGCAAATCGGGCAAATCGGACTGGCATTATCGGAGCGGGATCAGAGGTGAAAAATTCTCACCCTCAAGCAGTGGCAAGGGGTGACGCGGCAAAAAGACAACAGCCAGACAGACAATCTGAGCGGGTGCCCAGAAGGCATCGGGCGCGGCGCTCAGCGCTGGCGGGAGATCGTGCGTTAGCGACTGGTGTCTGTGCGCTTGAGCGGGTGATTGAGCTGGCGGCGACGGCGCGTGATGATGGTGGATTTTCTGACGCCCAACTGTATGCGGGTGATCTGCACGCCAAGGTGGTGGCCTATACACGGCGTGCGGTTTTGCGTGGTCTGGCATCTTCAGCGGAGGTGATCCACGCGCACGACTGGATGACTTTTCCAGCCGCTATTCAGCTGGGCCGACTGACGGGCAAACCAGTGATCCTGCACGTGCACTCGAGCCAATACGATAGGCTGGGGAGCTGGGCGCGTGATTGGATTTTCCAGCTGGAAAAAAAGGCCTTCCAGCTGGCTGATGTGGTGGTCTGTGTGAGCACCTACACCGCAGACATTTTGCAAAACCACTATGGCGTGGCTGAGGAGAAAATCTCCGTCATTAGCAATGCCTATTCGCCGGCAAATCCAGCTGACCCGCCAGCGGTGAAAAATTTCCCCACCCAAGCAGAGGCAATGGCTAGCGGCGCCTTATCACGACAGCTAGACAGACAATCTGAGCGGGTGACTGAGCGGGGATGGCATGAGCCCATCATAGACGTCGATGATGATGAGAAGTGGGTACTTTTTGTCGGGCGGCTGACTTACCAGAAAGGGCCGGAGTTTTTTGTCGAGCTAGCCAAGCGGGTGACTGATGAGCGCGCGAATGTGCGATTTTTTATCGCCGGATCAGGTGAGAAAGGTGACGAGCTGAAGGCGATGGCGGCTCGCCGTCAGCTGCAGGGAAAACTCGAGTTTCTCGGTCAGCTGGACCGCGGTGATTTGCTAGCGGTGATGAGGCGTGCGCAGGTGCTGTGCATGCCATCGGTGTCGGAGCCATTTGGGCTGGTGGCACTGGAGGCCGCAGCGATGGGCATGCTGGTAATCGTCTCGCGCCAGAGCGGCGTGCGCGACCAGCTAGCTGGTGTGCAGGCGCTGGATTTCTGGGATCTAGCTGGCTGGCAGCGAGCGGTAAAGTGTGCGCTGGATCAGCCGTCAGGAGATAGGCAAAAAAAGACCCAGCTGGAAATCGCAGATTTCAGCTGGGACGATGCGGCGCGGCAGGTGCTGGAGTGCTACCGTGCCGCGCGATGATTTTATTGCTCTGACTTTATTGCTCTAAATTAGGTGCTTCGTTGACAACAATCACCTCAGTTTTGAACCACTCGTCGCCGAGGCGCAGCAGTGGTTTGTTGTCGCTATCTTTGAGATAAAGAATACCGAGCTCAACCAGTCCGCCGAGCGGCACGAGGAATAGGACATTGCGCAGCACACCCTTCTGCCAATTGCCATTGAGGTCTTTGCCGTCGCTGCCGATGGCACGCAGTTTCATCACTTTCTTGCCTATGCTCTGGCCATTGAGAAATGGTAGCGTATCGCGTGTCAGCATGTAAGCCGTGGCCGCCACATAGGCGACGTAGTCGATGAGCACGATGTACAAAACCAGCCACACCGCCCAGTCGATCAGGCCAGCCAGCGCACGTTCTTTGAAGGCGGCTTCGGCAAATTCATCCGTGTCGAGCAATGAAGTGCTTGGCGCGTCGTCTGTTTTGGCTACTGGCTCAGCCGCAGGTTTTACCTCATCCTTTGGCGGAGTCGGCTCAGCAGCTGTCTCCTCCTTTGCGGCAGCTGGGGTCTCGATGTTTGGTTTGGGAATAGATGGTTTAGGAATGTCCGGCTTGGGGATGCTTGGCGTCGGAATGGTTGGTTTCGGGATACTCGGTTTTGGAATATCTGGCTGGGGGATGCCAGCATTGCTCTCAGCTGGTTTATCTTGCTCGTCTGACATGTCGGAAATTGGGCTATGGTTAACTTACAAACTAGCTGGGATTTCCAAGAATGCAGCTGGAAAATCGATTTTTCGCCAGCTGGCCATCTATCTGTTTCACGCTTAATGTTAGACATGTGATGTGCAGCCAGCTATGCATACGCTTATGAAAACGATTTTATCTTTGTTAGTCGTCGCAGTCATGATGGTTCTAACTCCTGCAGGATATGCCGCCGAGGCAAAACCCGTGCCAGCGGATTTCAAAGCGCTAGAGCGGTAGCCTAGGCAATGTGGAATTTTTCAAAATCAAAGCTAAGGGCAATGAACTTGAAGTCTTTCTGCTCGACCAAGGAGAAGGCGCTGAGTTTTCTAATCGGGTCAAATTTGATGGCACGAACAAGTTTGAGGAAAAAGGTCAGGCCAGCTTCGCCAACGGCACCACCGTCAGCTGGGTCAAAACTTATAACAAAAAGTAATCACCCTGCCTGGTCTATTCTGAATCTGTCCACCGCGTTAGTGCTAGGAAGGTCCACTGGATAAACAAGGTCCTCGTATTGCTCGACGAGCATGGCGAGAAGCTCAAGCTCTCTGCCTGCATCGCTGTTCGCAGCTGGGTCATCCATCATGAGGGAGTCAATACGCTCAAGTGCCTGATCGTATTGTTCTTCTGTTTTGATGATACGGTTATTGGTGGATGGCATATGCTGCCTAAAATGGATATTCCGTTAAAGCCAAGAGCAGCTTTTCAGTTGTTCGAGAGCGGTTGCTACCTGAGCTTCACCCATCAGCGCTGTTTTGCGTGCGCTCCACTCTGGCCTTGTGGGCTCCCATTGTTTGATGCCTTGTAGAACAGATTCAAGGTTTGCAGAGTAATTGTCTTTTGTGGCGACCCAATGAACCGTAGCGAGCAACTCCATTCCATAGGGAGTTTCAAACCCTTCAATAAGTTTCCCCACTCTAGCGAGCCGTTCTAATGACTCGTTGTCGCCATCTAGGAAATCAGCAGCTTCTTGCTTTGCATTTCCTTTAAGCTGCAGGTTCATCTCAGAGGTATCGTGATCTCCTACACCTTCGACAAAGTGTCCGTCGATGCAGTTAAGGACATGCCTTAGGTTATCAGCATAGGGGCCAAATTGATTTTTACTGTAGTTGAGACGCAGTGGCTGGCCCGCTTCTTGGGCAAAATAGCAGAGTTTTTGCACTTCAACTTTACTCAGGCTGTAGCCAAGTTTTTGATAGAGAGAGATGAGCTGGATGAGTATTGCCCTGCCACTGGTCATTTTGGGTCTCTCAGTATGCACAACGATTTCTTTTGCAGCGGGAGCACCTAATGGCGCGAAGACCTGGATGTCTACTGAGTCTGCAATAGGTTCAAAAGCATCGTTAATGAGTTTGTGAACGAGGCCCCATTCTAGTCCACCGTTTCCACACCCTAAGGGAGGGATGGCTATCGATTTGATTCCTAGCTCTTGAATGGTTGCGACAAGTTCTTTGAGACCATCGGTGATATAGGTGACCTTAGATTTGCCGCGCCAATGGTCTTTGGTGGGAAAGTTGATAATATAGTAGGGCTTTTCAGCAAGCTTTCCCAGTTCATAGACATGCATAGTGCCTGGCCGTAGCTCTTTATGATCGCAGATTTTTTTATAGTCCTTGAAGGCTGCGGGCCATTTCTTTTTGAATTGGAGGGCAATGCCTTTGCCCATGACTCCGACGCAGTTGACTGTATTCACTAGGGCATCTGCCTCAGCGCGAAGTAAATCTCCAGATGTAATGTGAATCGCCATTTTAGAAATACCAGTCGGGTTTCACTTCCACGGTAAGCGTGGAAGCAGCTGCTTGTAAAGCGACATTCACACGCACCGCTGTCTCAGAGTTTTGCGTGACGATCTTCTGAATGTTGTCAATGTGCATGCTTTCGTGAACCAAAAACTCAGCCTGTCGGACTTCTTTTCGACTGCTCCAGTGTGGCTTGTTGGTATCGTACCTATCTTGCCAGTATTTTGCGTAGCCGCTTACAGTTGGGTGTTCGAAAAAAATACGCCAGTCAATTTTCTGCAGATCCAGAAGTTGATTATAACAAGTAGCATGGGCCAGCACCGCGTGGCGGTCATAAAATACAAAGCCATTGTTGTCTGCCAAGATTTGAGCTGTGGTGACAAAGTAGATGATCTCCCCTTGAGCACGAGCGTTTTGAATGCTACCGAGGTGATTACAGTAGAGCATCGGCGCTCTGGGGGCGAAGTAGAATGGTACGTAGTCGTGCAGAACACCACCTGGGGCTAGGCTTACAAGTCGGGTTGCGCGGCGTGTCTGTATTTCTTCGTTAGCAATAGAAGTTTTTGTTTTTCCTCGGGCGCTATTTGTCGACAGGAGGGCTCCCTTTTTAAGGATACTCGGCAAGTTATCCACATGGGTGATATGGAAAACGGGCGTGTTTTCAAGGTGGTCTGCAGGTATCATAGAGAGTTCCGTCATAGTCGCTTGGCCGTTCATGAGCATGGGCAGCAGCTGGTCGGACTGGGTGAGATTGCTAGATTCTATTAGTGTATAGAGGTTTTGATAGCCAAGCTGGCTTGGCTAATTGCACATAACAATTAGATTAGTTTAGGCATTCCAGCCAGCTGGAATTTAGAGAAAATCTAGTTGGCGCTCACGCCAGCTATTTCTGCAGCCTCAGCGCTTGCAGTGATTTGCCCTGAGATTCCCAGAGTTTTTGGAAATCTGTCTTTGGATAGAAAAAGGCATCTTCTGGCCACTCTAGCTGGTTGAACTTGCTGAAGGTTTCGATTTCCTCCTCAACCCACTCGAAGTACGGTGGGTGGTCGGTTTTGAAAAGAAACTCACCACCCGGAGTGAGCACTTTGCGCAGTGCTTCGAGAAAATCTTGCTGCACCAGTCGGCGGCGTGCGTGTTTGGCTTTTGGCCATGGATCTGGGCACAGCAGGTGGAGGCGGCTCACACTCTCCTCAGGCAGCAGCCACTCTAGCGTATACTTGCTTTCGAGCCGCAGCACTTTGACGTTGGTGAGTTTGGCATCTTCGGCGCGTTTGCACACACCGCGCACGCGTCCTAGCAGACGTTCGACTCCCAAAAAGTTACGCTCGGGATAATGTTTAGCCATTTCCAACAGAAATGTTCCATCGCCGCAGCCGAGGTCAATTTCCAGCGGTTTGTCATCAGCAAAGATCTCATTGATGCTGAGCCGGCGGAAGTAGTCCTGTGGAATGAATTGTAGTGGGCTAGTAGTCTGTGGTTTCTTGGCCATGCGCGGGCAGTTTTTGCCGAGCTGGATCGGGTTGCAAGCGATTTTCTCTGCCATCGTCGACTTTGTGCTTGGACTGTGCTCGCGAATGTGAATGTTGGCGGGCGTGCCCATCGCAAAAGTCAAACGAGTATTCGCGCGCAACTTCCAGTATCATGGCGAGCTGGGAGCCTCGGTGAGCGTGTGGCGTGATGGCAAAGAAATCCTCTCCATCGCCGATGGCTGGTGCGAAAAAGAACAGCAAAACCCGTGGACTCAAAATACCATGGTGCCTGTCTATTCTTGTACCAAAGGACCCGCGGCTGCCATTCTACTCCAGCTGCTAGAAGAGCAAGGCATGACGCCTGAGACCAATGTGCGTGAGCTGTGGGAAAAGTTTCCTCACGAGAATGCCACCATCGCTCATATGCTCTCACACCAATGTGGCTTAGCCGCGTTAGATAAAAAAACCAGCGTCTGGGATTACGACGAAGTGATAGACGCGATGGAGCAACAAACTCCTAACTGGCCGCTGGATGATGGCCACGGGTATCACCCGAGAAGTTATGGGTTTTTGCTAGAAAAAATCGTCCGTGAGCTCACTGGTGGCAGACCCTTAGGTGAAGTGTGGTGGGAGAAAATTGCCCAGCCCATGGGGATAGAATTTTGGATTGGCCTGCCTGAGAGCGAGTTTGGCCGCATGGCTAGGCTGTACCCAGGCAAGATGGATAAAAGCGACCTCGACTCTGGGTTCTACCGCGAAATCAATACCGAAGGCACACTCGTGCGCAAGGCATTCAGCTCGCTGCGTGGGCTCAACTCGGTGCGCGAGATGAACTCGCCTGAGGCGTGGCAATGTGGGCTGCCCGCCATGGGGGGCGTCGGTACCGCTAGCGCGCTGGCTAAGTTCTATCAGCTGGCCATTGGCCGCATCGAATTTTTTTCACCGGCTGTGTTAGGCTGGATGCGTGGCATCCGCGTCAATGGCTACGACCGTGTGCTGCTGCGCAATACCGCATTCTCATGTGGTTTCCAGCTGGATCCATTAGATAACTTTGGCCGCAAAGAGCGCCACTTCTATGGACTGTCTAAATCTGCTTTTGGTCACCCAGGGGCTGGCGGTAGCCATGCCTTTGGTGACCCTAGCAACGGGCTTTCATTTGCCTACACCATGAACCAGATGGACCTCAGCCCGATGCCCGGCATCAAGAGCTTAGAAATGGTGAAAGCGCTTTATTTGTAGCCTGCTTCAGCTGGCTGAGCCAGTTCACTCGTGCTTGCAATCTGTAGGGCGCTGGCTCAAGCTGCGGTCGTGCAGAAAGAAGAGAAACCATTCGCCGGATACGCCCTGTTTGATATGGACCAGACATTGGTGCCGTGGGACATGCAGATGTATTTTTGTAACTACGTGCTGCAGCGCGAAGGGTGGCGACGACTCTATTTGTTAGTCTTTGTGCCATTCCTGCCACTGGCGAAGTTTCTCGGTGACGGCACCATGAAACGCATCTTTTTCAGCTTCCTCTGCGGTATGCGTCGCGATCACCTAGAGGCATTGTGTGAAGACTTTGTCGCCGATTGTATTCCATCTATCTGTTATGAAGAAGTGCTCGCTGAGGTGGAGAAAAATAAACAAGCTGGGCGGGTGACGGTTTTGAATTCAGCCAGCCCAGAGTTTTATGCCGTGGCTATGGGCAAGGCGATGGGATTTGATTATGCTTATGCTTCAAAAATGATCGTCGAAGATTACATGCCATTATTTCCCGATATTGATGGCGGTAATAATAAGGGAGCGGTGAAGTTAGGCCGCATGACTCACCTCTTCCCTGAGGGATTTGACCCCGCCGCTGGAGATGTGCTAGAAAACAGCATCGGCTATTCTGATAGCCATGCTGATCTGCCAATGCTGCGAATTTGTGAAAAGAAGGTGATCGTTCACCCAACAGCAAAACTACAAGCCGCCGCTGATGCCGATGGCTCTGCTGATTGGCAATTGGTGCAGCCTGCTAGACCGACGGCTAACAAAAAAGAGTGGCTGCGAGCATGTCTCAAACAGATTCTAGGTTGCTACCAAACTCATTAGAATAAGCTAGCTAATCATGGGATTTAGCCTTATGGCATTGTGGACTTGTTAGCATCTGTGAGTAGTTATAAAACAGATGTCTAGAGAGTGTGACGGTTATGTCACAAAAAAGCACTCAAAGAATCCGGCCCCTTCGACCTAGTGTGCTGACGAATTCGCAATTGGCGGCCGCTCGGCAAGCTAACCGAACGGATTCGCTAGAATATATCACAAAGAAAACTCATGATTAAACACACACTAAAATCAGCAGCCAAAGCAGCTGCTATTACTTCTGTACTCGCAGCTCCTGCTATCGCAGGTGAGCCAGTTGTAGCTCAAGCTCCAGCAGCTGACTGCGGTGACTGGTGCGAAACACTTACATCTATCGGCACAGTCTACAAAGATAGCTCAAACCCATACGTTCAGCAGCTGAAGTTCTTCGGTCGCTACCAGTATCAGGTTGCACAAATCAACGGATCAGATGTTGATGGTGATAGCTTTAACGAGAATTTCACTGAGCACCGCCGTGCTCGTCTTGGTGCTGAGCTTAAGTTCCTCAACACATTCAAACTCAAAGGTAACATCAACATGGTTAGCGACGGTCGCCCAGGCGGTGGTGATCTCAACTGGGGCTACCAGAGCTTTGACGAACTCAAGCTTTCTTGGGATGCCAAGAAGCAGTTCGACCTCGGTGGTGTTGATAAACTTGGCGTAACTTACGGTCGTCAGAAGTGGACGCTTAGTGCTGAAGCTCACGAATCATCAAAGAGCATCAAGACTGTTGAGCGTTCTGCAATTTCCAACAAAGTATACGCATCTGCTCGCGGTACTGGTGTTACTGTAAACGCAGCTAAAGGCGCATGGAGCGGTGCTGCTAGTGTATACAGCACAACTGAAAGCGACGACCTAGCAGGATGGAACGACGGTGAAATGTACCTTATCAACCTCGGCTACGAGTTTGCTAACGGTGACGAACTCCTCTTCGATTACGGTTATAACAATGTAGATTCTAACCAAGATGATCTGCTTGATTACAAGTGGGCAACATCAATTGCATACTACATGGAGCGCGGTCGCTTTGAATTCATGGCAAACGCCATCTACGGTGACAACGGTGACCAAGGCGAAGACCGCGACGGTTCATTCTACGGTCTTGTTCTCCTTCCTTCATACTGGTTGGTTGAAGACACTCTCGAAGCTGTAGGTCGTTACTCATACTCTGGTTCTAGCGAGTCAGAAGGTATCCGTACCAACAGCCGTTACTTCCGCCGTGATCACGGTGCTGACGTAAACAGCGGTCGTGGTGACAGCCTTCACTCAATCTATGCTGGTGTAAACTGGTACCTCTGCGGCAACGCATCAAAGGTAATGCTCGGTGTTGAGTATGATAACCTTTCTACTCCAAACGGTGACGCAGACGCTACTACTCTGTGGGCTGCATACCGTATGTACTTCTAATCAGATTTAGATCTGATAGTTATTTTGTCTGTTTGTTGCCGGGTCCCTTTCGCTAGGGGGCCCGGCACTTTTTTGTCTGCGTGTCTGGGCGAGCTGGCATTTGCCTGTATCCTCAAGATTCCCTCTTGCGCGCAGCTGTGGGCTGGCTTATGACTGGTGGCGATAGAATGAAGAGTGTGTCTTTGTTCATTTTTTGCCAAATGAAAGCCTACTTTATACGACGACTGTTATTGATCCCGCTGACCTTGCTAGGGGTAACTTGGCTTGTCTTTTCAGTGACCCGAGTTGCTCCCGGCGGGCCAGTGCAAAGACTGCTGCAAGAGCAAGCTGCTAACGGCGATGGTGGTAAATCTAACTCCAGCCACCAACAAGGCGGCATGAGTGACGAGCAAGTCGAAGCTATGGAGGAGGAATTTGGCGTCGATAAAAAGATGTTGATTGCCTACGGCCAGTGGCTCGGCGTAGTAGCGCGTGAAGATAATCTATCAAAGCGGGAATTTTCTGAGGCCGCTGAACCGCTAGCTGATGGCGCTGAAGCCATCGATGTGGTCGCCAAAGGCACTGACCGGGTGGTCAAAGTAACTCGCAATGGTGACCAGCTGGTATCCGCTGTTTTTGTAGATACTGGGGAGAAAATTGAAAATGCTGGCTGGAGTGCCCGCGTAGAATCACCAGCTGATAGGCAAGATCGCTGGTTACGTCGGCAAACTGATGCCGATGCCAAACCACCTAACTACGGTCACCGAGCAGTAGTTTTTAAAACGAACTATTCAGGTTTGCTGCAAGGGGATTTGCGCAATTCATCCACTTATGGAGATCCTGTGATAGAAATGGTTTTTGAGCGTGTTCCTATCGCTTTGTATTTTGGTATTCTTACCGCCCTGATCACTTATTCGGTCTGCATCCCGCTGGGGATATTGAAGGCAATCAAACACCGAACCTTTGTCGATAACTTCAGCTCGATTCTTATTTTCTTAGGATATTCGATTCCTGGCTTTGCGCTCGGCGCGGTATTGCTGGTTTATCTTGGTGCGCGCGCTGAGATCTTTCCCTTATTTGGCCTCGTTAGTGATAATTTCTCCGAGCTCAGCGGGCTGGAGAAGCTGCTCGATCTAGCGCATCACACGGTTCTGCCGCTGCTTTGTTATGTAGTTGGAGGATTTGCCGGTACCACCATGATGATGAAAAATAACCTCATGGACAATCTAGCTGCTGACTACGTTCGCACTGCCATGGCTAAAGGTGTTAGCTTCAAGCGGGCAGTATTTTGCCACGCGCTGCGCAACTCAATGATACCAATCGCTACATCTATTGGTGGTTTGCTAACCATCTTTGTTAGCGGATCTATATTGATTGAAACCGTTTTTGATATCAACGGCTTTGGTTTGATGCAATTCCAAGCAATTACAGATAAAGACATGCCAGTAATTATGGGCACATTGACCATCTCGGCCTTCCTCATGTTATTGGGCAATGTGATCTCGGACATGGTCGTGGCCATGGTAGACCCTAGAATTAAATTTAACTAAGCATGAGAAAACTAGCTATTTCATTGATCCTTCTAGGAGTCATTGCCATCGCGGGCTGGGCCTGCGGGCTGGCCTTGCCGACACTCAGCTGGCCGTTCCAGCTGCATGTCGCCTTTGGATATATTTGCTCAATTGTGGTATTGGTCATCGGCATCGGACTACTGTGTAAAAGGCAAAAACACTTTAATTTTAAACCGATGACGGTGCGCCGGCTGCAGCGCTTTAAGAGCATTCGGCGGGGTTATGTCGCGTTCATTCTTTTGATTGCGATGATCTTGTTAGCAGCTCTTGATCAGCTAGTGGTTGGAAAACGTGCGCTAGTTGTTTACTACGATGGCCAGCTGAGTTTTCCCGCGCTGATGCAAAATCCGCTGATGGGCGAGCAGTTCGGGCTCACCGGTGACGCCGCTGTTTCCGAGCCTAACTATCGAAAGTTGAAAAAGGACTTTGCGCGTGAAGATCAGGGAAACTGGCTGTTGATGCCATTGATTCCTTATGACTCTAGCAACGACTCGATTCCAGCTGTATCAGAGTCATTAGAGCTGCGCGACGGTGTGTATTTTAGCAAACGCACGGGCCTGCCGTATTCAGGTTTGGCAGCTAGCTTGTACGATGTCGAGGAACCAACCTCCATGCATATTCGCTACCGCCTGCGTGAGGGCATCAAACAGGGAGTAGCTGACGGCTGGGATGAACAAAAAGAGCGTGTTTATTCAGCGACCTATCAGCAGGGAAATGCTAGCCAAGAGAATTATTCTGGCGCGGGTGAACTAGCCGATTTTCTCAACGCTGAAGTGACGGATCTCCGTATTGTTCACTATAATCCAGCACCACCACTGCCAGCTGAAAAACTCTATTTAGGAACCAATTCAAAAGGGCTAGACGTCATTGCCTATTTATACGGCGGGCTGCAGGTCAATATAAAGGCAGCCTTGTTATATATTCCTTGTGTCTATCTGATTGGTGTTACTGTAGGTTTATTGATGGGCTACTTTGGTGGTACCGTAGATATTTTAGTTCAGCGCCTGATTGAGATATTCTCCAATATCCCATTTTTGTTTGTTGTTTTGATCATGAGTTCGTTACTGCCAGACCAATTACGTGGTTTGGGACTCATCCTAGCTATTTTGATTTTATTTGGCTGGATGGGCATGACTTACCTCATGCGTACCGCTGCGCTGAAAGAAAAGCAGCGTGACTATGTGGCTGCGGCGCGTGTGCTTGGCGCATCTACTCCACGGATTATCTTCAGGCACATCTTGCCTAACTCAGTAGCTATTTTAGTGACCCTGATCCCGTTCAGTGTGTCTGGTATTGTCTTGGCCTTGACCTCGCTCGACTACCTTGGTTTTGGTCTGCCATCTGAATATGCCACCTGGGGGCAACTGCTTCAGGATGGATTAAATAATCTATCATCACCGTGGATTGTTAGCTCAGCTTTCACCATGTTGGTCTTATTGTTGGTGCTAGTCACCTTTGTTGGTGAAGCCATACGCGAGGCCTTTGATCCGAAAAAATTTACAACTTATCGATAATGCAGAAACGATTCATAAAATGGAGCACCATGATGGTGTGTTTGTTAGCTGGTTTGTCGATCTCATTGACCAGCTGTAAACGTCAACAGAAAGCTGGCGATGATGTCGTGCTTTACGATCTCGACGGCTTTATTGAGAAGTATAACGAGGAGATTGATAGCTGGCTGGACAGCCAGCTGGAAATGGCACAAAAGGCACTAACTGATGAGCAAGAAAAGGCGCTCGCAGCAGAGGGGGAAGAGGCTCAGCTCGCCGCGCAACAGCGAGTGCAAGCTGCCCAACGCGAACTCGAAAAATACCAATTTAGAAAATCATTAGATGGTTATTTCAGCTTTCAAGATGCAAGCGCCATACCGCAAGATCTCAGCTGGGTAGATGGATTAGACCAGCCAGAAATTGGCGATGAGAGAGCGATCAAAGGTGGCGTGATGCATGATTTCATGTTGGCGTTTCCACCAACCGTTAGGCCATTTGGTCCAAACTCAAACCATAGCTTCCGTGGTAAGATGTACGATGATTTTTCTATGGGCTTGGTGACTTTACACCCAGACACCATGGAGTTGATTCCTGGGCTTGCCAGTGAGTGGGCTGAGTCAGCAGATGGACGTACTGTTTATTTCCGCATCAACCCAAAGGCCACCTATTCGAATGGTGATAAGGTGATGGCCAAGGATTTCATGACATCTATCTACGTGCGTATTTCTGATCATGTTTTTAATCCTTTTTCCAAGCAGTACTTCAAAGAGCAATACGCTAACATCACCGTTTACGCTGACGATTTGTTATCCGTTAGCTTGCCGGAAGTTAAGTTGATGGCACCCATGTACGCTGGTGGATTATCTCCTTCTAACCCTGGATTTTATAGCGAGTACGGGCCAGATTACAAAGACCGCTACCAATGGCGCGTACCACCAACGACTGGCGCCTACACGGTAGAACCTGGCGGTATTGTCAAAGGCAGATCGATTACTCTGAGCCGCGTGAAAGACTGGTGGGCCAAAGATAACCAGTATTATCGTTATCGCTTCAATACGGATAAAATCGTCTATCAGGTGATTCGTGATATGAACAAAGCTTTTGAGTTATTCCGCATTGGCGAGCTGGATTCATTTCCCGTTTCGGTGCCAGAATACTGGTATGAGAAAACAGAAATTGAGCCAGTTTTTGACGGTTATATCGAGAAGGTTAGGTTTTATAACAGATGGCCAAGAATTCCGTGGGGCATCTATCTGAATGTTGATGAGGGATTGATGCGCGATAAGGATGTGCGCATTGGCATGCATCATGCGATGAATTTTCAAAAGGTCATCGACTCAGTATTCCGCGGCGACTACGAGCGACTCAATAGCTTCAGCTCTGGCTTTGGCGAACTCACCCAGCCAGATTTACGACCTCGCCAGTTTTCTATCACCGAGGCGGTGAAGGCCTTTGAGCGCGCTGGATTCACCGAAATGGGAGCAGATGGTATTCGTCGCAAGCCAGACGGCACGCGTCTATCAGTGCCTGTGACCTACACCCGTGAAGAGACTCGTGAGAAGATCATGAATGTGCTCAAAGAGGAGGCCAAGCGCTGTGGATTCGAGCTGCGCTTGGATAGCTTGAATGGCAGTGTGACTTATAAAAAGGTCTTAGGCAAAGAGCACCAAACGACTTATAGCGGCTGGGGAGTGGGGCCACCGTTTCCTAACTACAGACAATTTTTTCACAGCGATCAAGCCTTTGACGATAAAGGAAAAAGGAAGCCCAATACCAATAATCTTAATAGTTATGCCAACCCACGGATGGACGAGTTGGTAGAGATTACCCGCAATGCGCGCACGGTAGATGAGTTCAAAAAAGCAGCCTATGAGATCCAACAGATCATTCACGATGATGCCTTGGTTATCATGGGGGCTGATAGAAGTTTCACTTCCTTGGCATTCTGGCGCTGGCTGAAATGGCCTGATAGTGAGACTACTAAATTCTGCGTACCAGTGGTCTATGAACCACGCGACAGCTACCTCTATTGGATAGATGACGAGGTGAAGCAGGAGACCTTGAAAGCCAAACGTGATGGGCGCAAATTCCCTGAAGTAGAAAAAGTTTACGATCAATTTAGAGAACACTAAGATGGCTGAAAATGTATTAGAACTGCGAAATGTGGTGACTGCCTTTGATACCGAAGGCGGCCAGTTAGTAGCGGTGGATGGAGTGTCATTTTCCGTGCCGGCAGGCAAGACGGTGGGCATTGTTGGAGAGAGTGGCTGCGGTAAATCCGTCACCGCCATGTCGATCGTCCAGCTGCTGCCTCAGCCAGCTGGAACGATTCTAGCAGGTGAGGTGAACTTTTGTGGCGAAGACTTATTAAAGGCCGATCACGAGAGGCTGTATGAAGTGCGTGGTGGGGAGATTGGCGTGATTTTCCAAGAGCCGATGACCGCGCTGAACCCAGTGCACCGCATTGGCAAGCAGCTCAGTGAGTCGTTGATATTGCACCTCGGGCTGGATAAAAAAGCGGCGTGGGCACGTTCTATCGAGCTTTTAGAAATGGTTGGCATCCCATCGCCTGAGCTTCGTGTTAGTGATTACCCTCACCAGCTCTCAGGCGGCATGCGCCAGCGTGTAGTGATCGCTATTGCGCTGGCATGCAACCCGAAGTTAGTGATCGCCGATGAACCGACCACGGCGCTGGATGTGACCGTGCAGGCGCAGATTCTTGAGCTGCTCAGCCAGCTGCAAAAAGACCAAGGCATGAGTGTGATTCTAATCACTCATGACCTCGGTGTGATTGCCGAAAGCTGTGACGAGGTGGTGGTGATGTACGGTGGTCGCGTGGTTGAGCAGGCGAGTGTTTACGACTTATTTGCCAATCCTCGGCACGCCTATACGCAGGGATTGTTAGCGTCCATCCCACGGCTGGATACACCGCGTAAGAGTGTATTAAAAACGATCCCCGGAAATGTGGCTAGCATTGATGAATTTGTTCCTGGCTGTCGATTCTGCCAGCGAATGGAACGCACTGGAGAAACGCTAACAAATCGTGCTGATTTTATAGAAATAGCACCTCGTCATTGGGTAGAAAACTGCCCGCTGTGTGTGCAAGAGCAAGGAGGCCATGATGAATAATGAGGAAGGTGATAGATGCCTATTACAGCTGGATGATTTGAAAATGCATTTCCCGCTGCGCGGTGGTATTTTTCTAACGAAGTCAGGTGCCTGTAAGGCGGTGGATGGAATTTCTCTGAGCCTGAAAAAAGGTGAAACCTTAGGTATTGTTGGTGAGTCTGGCTGTGGCAAGTCGACTCTAGGCAAAGCCATCGTTAGGCTTTACGAGCCAACCGCTGGAAAGGTTGCCATCAATGGCCAAGACATCACCAAGATGAGCCAGCGCCAGCTGAGACCGCTGCGTCGTCAGTTTCAGATGATGTTTCAGGATCCAGCTGAGTCTCTCAATCCGCGCATGAGTGTGGGAGAGATTGTTGCCGAGCCGTTAGTGATTCAGAACATTGGTAATGCGCAGAGCCGCCGCGAGCAGGTGCTTAGTTTGCTCAATCGAGTCGGTCTATCAGAGTCTGCAGTGGATCGCTTTCCGTTCGAATTTTCCGGTGGTCAACGTCAGCGTATTGGTATTGCTAGAGCGTTAGCGCTGAAGCCAGAATTGATAGTTTTGGATGAGCCAGTTTCCGCGCTGGATGTTTCTGTGCAGAGCCAAGTTCTCAACCTCCTGCTAGAGCTGCAGGAGGAATTTGGACTGTCTTATGTTTTCATTGCTCACGATTTAGCGGTGGTGAAACATATCTCAGATCGTGTAGCTGTAATGTATTTGGGCAAAATTGTTGAGCTAGCAGATGCCGATACCATTTATAAAAATCCTAAACATGCCTATACCAAGGCCTTGATTGCGGCGATTCCGGTGCCGGATCCAGCTGCGCGTCAGCAGCGAGAGGTATTAGGTGGTGATGTGCCGTCGCCTATCAATCCACCAGCTGGAAGTGCTTTTGGCCATAGGCTTAACCACCCACGCTATGAAGAAAGCATTGGCTTAGACTTATCTCTGGTAGAAATTGAACCGGGTCACTGGGTGGCTGCGGATCCTTGTTGTCTGGAAGATGAGGATTACCAGCGGGCTCGTCAGCTAGCGGATAGCCAATGAGCCAGAGAGATAGTGGACATCGCGGCATTTTAACTCTAGCAACAGGATAACAAGCTTGGAGTGTGCCTAGAAATTGGCCATAAAGGAGTGGTGTCAGGGCTAGAACAAAAACCAGTCATCATCAAAGTACGTGATTTGCACCAACGTTTTGGTGAGCATCACGTGCTCAAAGGTGTCGACCTCGATGTCTATCAGGGGGAGACGCTGGTGCTGCTAGGTACTTCAGGGGGCGGCAAATCGGTGCTCATGAAGCACATGTTAGGTTTGATGCAGCCATGGAAGGGCACGGTGGAAGTGGATGGTGTTGATATTTCCAGAATGAATGAGCGCCAGCTAGCAGCCGTGCGCACTAAGATGGGCATGTTATTTCAAAATGGCGCTTTGTTTGACTCCATGAGCGTGGGCGGTAATATTGCCTTTGCCATGCAAGAAGCTGGCGTCAAAGATCAGGACGAAATGGATAGACGTGTGGCTGAAGTGCTAGAGATTGTTAATCTCGGTGGCCAGCAGGAGAAAATGCCCTCCGATCTATCTGGAGGTATGCGCAAGCGTGTTGCGCTTGCTAGGGCGATTGTGACCCACCCAGCCTGCGTGCTCTACGATGAACCACACGCTGGCCTAGACCCGGTCACCGCGGATACTATCGACCACCTCATCAAGTGCCTGCAGCATACCCATAAGATGACTAACGTGGTGGTCACTCACGAGATGCGCTCGGTTTTCCGCATTGCTGATCGTGTGGTTTATATGAAAAAAGGCGAAGTCTACTGGCAGGGGACGCCAGCTGAGTTAGAGGCTTCAGAGGATGCCGAGCTCAAAGCCTTTGTCACCGGCGATTCCGGTCTCGGCTGGGATCAGGAAAAGTCGTGTCCGGCGGGGTGATTTTGCTATCAGCTAGGTGTGTGGCTGATTTGAGCAGATTTGAATGTGTGGTCTCGACAGCGATCTAACTTTCCTGTAATGCTAGTGCCAATGATCGAGCTTGTTTTCGAAACGATGATTCCCTGCGGGTGGCTGAAGTTTTCTGACCAAAATGGGGCTGAATATGTCTGCGTGACTACGGACTCGTTTAATGGTCGACTGTGCTCGTTAGATGAGAATGGTGAGGTAGTTAGCATTCTGGATGGCTCGCAATACCGTCTCATGACCGACTCGTGTGAAGAAGGGTATATCAGGGCCGATCAATTCTTTGACGAGATGTAGGTTCATACATTTAGTTGTGAAATGAACATGCAGTTGTAAGCTATCGATAGCTGAATCATGCTAAACTTGTTTTTATGTCACTTTATTCACAAAGGTCATAATGTTTTCACCTTAAGGTGCTTGCCATTTTTTATGGATGGGGCTCATCAGAAGGATTAAAACTAACGGTTGACCGGCTTGATCGTTTTTACTATAGAGCGTTTAAATCGCATATGAAAACTGTCGCCGCGTCATCTCTAGTTAGTTTATTGGGCATTGTTTGTGTCTATGGATTCACCGATTCTGATGCTGATGGCATGGATGATGTGTGGGAGCAGGTGGTGGTGGATGGCTCGGCTGATCTCGATTCTATTGAGGATTTCTTGGCTGAAGGTGATTTAGATCTTGATGGTGTTAGTAATAAGGCGGAGTTTCTAGCCGGATCTCACCCTGATGATTTTTACTCAGGAGGGAATGTATCTTGGCCTGCCGAATCCATCATTCATTGGTATAGGACAGATTTAGTAGATTTTAATTCTGAGAATCAGCCTGATGGTAGTTCATTAAATGCTTGGGGAGATGTTGGTAGTGCTGGCCTAGCAATGAACCAAGAAAATATCGATCAAGCGCCAGTTATCGAGAATGCTGTATTTAATGGTCAACCTGGTATTAAGTTTGACTCTAATGATAAGTTGTTAGGGTCGGTGTCTGATGTCGATATATTAACTCCGCAGATAGATGGTTTTACCCTGTTTGGCGTTTTTCGGCCTGATGTGATACCTACCGCGAAGCACGGGGCTTTATTGACTAATGAGACTAGTAAATATGCCTCCGCAAATCCCTCTGGTTTCCGCATGGCGGTGACTACCTATGGTTATTTTTCAATGTGGTCTACTGAGAGCGGTGGCAACCTCACTTTGGCTTGTCCTAATGATGTAGTAGCTGGTGAGCCATTTCAATTTACTGTTCGTTATGAAGGGGCTGAACCCAGCGACCTGACTGAGCTCTATATGGATGGAGAAATTGTCACTAGCCTTAGTGGCAAAACGATTATTGGGAACAAAAATGCGTTCTGGATGAATGCGATTGGGGGGAAACAATCTCAAGTTGGAGCATGGGGTGAATTGATTATTATTAATCGATCATTAAGCCATTCGGAAACCAAGTTGGTTAATGATTATCTGAGTGGTAAATTATTGGGTGAGGGGCCTTTGGCTGGAGATCGTGATAACAATGGGATTCCCGATTGGGCTCAGGTTGAGGAATTTGGCAGCAGACTATTTCATCCTACCGATAAAGATGGCGACGGTATCGATGATGCTTGGGAGTTGGCATTACTCAATGGTCCAGGAGGAGAGGCTTACTCTAGCATTACTCAGATTGGAGCGGGCTCGGATTTTGATGGCGATGGCATGAATGACCTCGATGAATATAACTTAGGCAAGATCGCCAGCTACGCTGATGCGGATGTGTCCATCTATGTGGATGGCGATAACGGCAATGATGCCCTTGATGGACGAAGTGCTCAGGCGGGCTGGCCAGATCCAGCGACAGGTCCATTGCTAACTATAGGCGCTGCCACAAATCAAGCTGAGGATGGGCAGAGCATTTTATTGATAGGTTCAGCTAACGCGTATCAACAAAGCGTGATCAAACCTGCAGGAAAGCATCTTAAACTACGAGTCTATGGCAATGCAGTTCTGAAAGGAACATCAATAGACTAGCAAGCAGCCAAATCTAAAAAAATTTAAAACTAACAAAGGATATGAAAATGAATCATGCCATCATGGCTTCCTTGTTCTTGGGAGCTTCAACAGGTGCAGTTATTTCGCAGGATAAGTTAACGGTTGAGTCAGATCTAGAGGTGACTGGGAAAGCTACAGTACAAGGATCAGAAGTAGTAACTGAAGATTCGGCAACGAGTCTGTTATCTAGCCAATTCGTAGCGATTCCAGATAGTGGCAGAGTACGCGTAGGTACAGCCTTTGAGGTGCGGCCTGCTAGTCAAGCAGCGAACAATGTTTATGCGACGAGTATGGCGGTGGGCTATAATAGCCATGCTTCATATAATTCTTTTGTTCAAGGTTTCAGTAACTACGCCCACGACAGCTCCTTAGCTTCAGGAGTAGGCAACTTTAGCAAGAACATCAGTGCGGTATTTGGTTGGAATAATAATGTCAATGAGGAGGCAGAAGGCCAATACCCTAGACACTCCCTGGCCTCTGGTCACAATAACTACATTTTGGGAAGTAGTTCATTTGCTACCGGAACATCAAATACTTTGCAGGCTTACAATGCTTCAGTCTTAGGTAGTTTACTAATGAATACTTCCTATAGTTCTACCGCCGTCGGCCAGTATAACTACGATTTTTCAACAGTGATCGAAGATGAAGACGATACTAATGATGGGAATCGTAATTGGTATGATTTGGATGCTCTGTTTACCGTGGGTAATGGATCATCATCAAGCACAAGGACAAATGCGGTGACGACCTATAAAAATGGCCAAACAACGCTAACAAATAAGGCGTGGAAAACGGATATAGACGCTGCAGATTTGGTGCCAGCAGCTCCTACTGATGTAGCGGATACTACGGCTTTGGTGGTTGAGGGAGATACTTTGCTCCGAGGTGGAGTTAGGTTGGAGAAAGCCCAAGGCGATATCTCCATGGGAGCCTTTGGTCCAGCCGAGTAGTTTAGTTAGCCATTATTTTTGTTATTTTTCAAGGCGCATGAGCTGCGCCTTTGTCACCCTTTTTGTTGTTAATTTCAACGCCCATACACACAAATATGAACTTCTTTAGAGGTAGTTTTCTGCGTCAATTCATTGTTAGTACGCAAGTTTTTCTCATGCTTTATCTGGCCACTGTAGGTTTCCAGCCGCAGTTGTTTGCCCAGCAGAGCACGTATTTTCCTGAGTGGTGGGGTGACCGTGGCGTGGTGGAGAAAGATGAAAATGCTGAGCTCAATTACGCTTTGGCTAACACAGGTCAGCTGAAATGGGTGGCGACACAAGCACATAAAGAACTACAGGCGATCATGCCTGATGGCGTAGAGCTGCCCTTCCATGTGGATGATTTATTTGCTCCGCCAATGCAGCCATACGAGGATGGTTATGACGAGTGGTTAGCTGAAAACCATGCGCCGGTGGCTCTGGGGCAAATCAAGGCCGTGGCCAAACCATTTTATGATTTTGTCAATGTTCTCAGCCCTGCCTGGACTACAGCTCAGCTTCAGCAGCACGAGGCATCAAGGCATCAGGCTACGGCTCAGCACGCAGCTGATTACGAATATACAGAAAATGGTGTCTATCCATGGGACCCTGATTCAGCTATGGATGTCAATATGCAGCTGGCTAACATTGGCCAGCTGAAGGCGGTATTTGCACTTAGGTTCCGTTCAGACAATGAAACTGAAAAAGACGGTCTGCCTGATCTGTTTGAGTATGCTTTGTTAGCGTTTCACCCTGACTTTGCAGGGGTCTCTTCTATTGCGGATATCACATGGAATAGCGTGGATGCTTTTGTTGGCATCGTGGATGCTGAGGGTAACTCTCGCCCAACATCGGCCACATTACCGTTCTCTGGTTTGGCTTCTGCTTCGGCTTCAGTAGCTAGCCTTCTCAGCGAGCACGAGCCTATCGGTGGTGTTGGTGGTAGTTTTTCTGTTGGTGGAGATGGCTCAGCTAACTACACCATTCCTATCGAAATACCTAAAGGAACTGCCGGGGTTGAGCCATCAATCGCGATTACTTATAATAGCCAAGGTGGCAATGGTGAGTTAGGCATTGGTTTTGGTTTGGCTGGATTGCAGCGAGTCACCCGCGGTGGCTCTACGTTCTATAAAGATGGTTTTGTCGATGGCGTGGATTTTGATGAACATGATCGCTTTTATCTCGATGGAGAAAAACTCATCTGCATCGAGGGAACTTACGGCGCAGATGGCTCTGTCTATCAAACAGAAAATGATAGTTATGCACACATCCAGCTGATGCGTGAAGGGCACCAGTGGTGGCAGGTGAGAACCAAAGCTGGGCTGACGATTGAACTAGGCCGTTGTCTGAGTTCATGCCCTGGCTCCACCGGCTCTGAGCCATTGGTTTGGTCAGTTAATAAGGTCACAGATAACATGGGCAATTACTATCAGGTGATCTACAGCCCTGGTGAAAACACCTATGGTCCACTAGATTATCATCTCAGTAAAATTCTCTACACGGGTAAAGATGGCGGCCACGCTCCCTACAACAGCATTGTATTCAATTGGGAGTCTAGAGAAGACATCTCCGAAGGTTATCTAGCAGGTGAGAAGGTCGCTACCTCAGAGCGTCTGACCTCAATCGACGTCAATTCTTTTGGTTGCCTGCTTCATAGCTACGAGCTGAGTTACCAATATAGCCCGCAGTCGAATCGCTCACAGCTAGTATCTATCAACCAACGCGCCTTTGATGGTTCTTACCTGAAAAACCCATTAGAGTTCACTTGGGCTACCGATGAACTGAAGGGAAAATTCCAAGGTGCAGGAAGTATGTGGCAAGACGTGGGGGATATGTTTAATTTACCTCAACTTGAAAAGGCAGATCATACTTTAAATTCACAGTTTATCGATACTGATGCCGATGGAGCCATTGATATAGTTAGGTATCGTGCGGACACAAGGATGATGGATATCTTTGACCGGTACGAGTCAAATAGTTTCAAGGGCACGGCTTCATCTAGTGTCTTATACTGTGAGCAATATAATGATTTAGCCTATTTTCTAGATCTGCCCCAGCGCCCTGATGTGGCAGACCTAGATGGCGATGGCATACCGGAATTTATGATGCGTAAGAATTACGCAGTTCGCGAATCTGGCCAGTATGAAGAGGTGAACGGTGAATTCGTGAAGCTGTATAATCATTATAAGTTTTTACGAGCCGGTGAGAGAATTGTTAAATCAAATGGTCAAGGTGGTTATACGAACATCCAAAATATTGGTCGTTCTGACTTTTCAGAAAGTGCTGCGTACACAAGTCTCGATTATCTGTTTCCCCCTCGGATAATGGTTCGCCACTCGCGTAAATTAAAAGTGGATGAGGCAGATGGAATTGGATCGACAACTCCGAATATTGCTAACAATTGGTTGATTGCGGATTTGGATGGTAATGGACTTGTAGACATCAATGCTAGTGCGACTAATGATTCATCAGCTGGTAGTAATTATAGAGTTATGCAGGTCTGCACAGCTCCATATAGACTCGTTAGTGAACAGTCTGTTCTACTAAGCCAATCAGATACGAATCATTGGGAGTTTAATAAGAGAGGGTATAACTATTCTTATGGATACGTTGATGAATACCCTAACCTCCCTGTCTCAGGTGTAGCACCGTTCAATAGTAGCACAAATACAGGAAAACGAGTTGTTGATATCAATGGAGATGGGCTCCCTGATGTCATTAATGCAAAAAGGGATCAAACTAAGGAGGTTTGGTTGAATCGAAAAGATCTCTATCGTCAGCGGAATGGCGTGACGCGCCAAGTCCATTGGGATAGGGGCGGATATTGGTGGCCTGTCGGTGAATATTTAGCTAACGATACGGGCAAAGAAATTGGCCATGAACTGATGGACATTAACGGAGATGGATTGCCAGATCTCGTGATCGCTGCTGAGACGAGTGGCTGGATGGCTGGATGGTACGCGAGAACCTATCTTAATACAGGTACGGGATGGGAAAAGGTGGCTGATGTCAATTTCACTTCTATGGATTGGAAATCACAGGGTATGGATAACATTTTGGCTGCAAACCCATGGATGCTTCCTGTGCCTATGGCCTGTAAAGATTCAGCGGTTCAATCAGGGGCCGAGAATACTCAAAGAGGCCTTGAGTTTGTGGATGTGAATGGCGATGGTCTTGTCGACGTTCTTTATGGGACTCGGCCCGTAACCAGCCAGCCGTTGGGGCATGAACCTGCATGTTATATTAATACTGGGCGTGGATTTGTTAAAGACAATCGTTGGCTATTACCTCAGCGTATTTTTCATACTACGGATCAATACAAAAAGGGACAGCGGCAAGTACGTATGGTAGATATTGATGGTGACGGCTTTGTTGACGTCATTAAAAACCCATACAGTGCATCCCCTACTGTTTCGCTCAACCGCTCCAAGCCTGAACACATTACCAAAATCGTAGATGGCAGCTTGGCCGAGCTGAAAATCAATTACGATAGGATGAATAATCCTGAGCGAGATGATAGTGCCAATACTTTCTTTGCTAAAACCTATACCAAAGGCGTCATCAATCCTGCTGAGACCAAGGCCGGATTAGTTCGTGTTGTGGCGCCTAGTTATTTGGTTGCTAGCTACGAAACTACCAATGGCGTGGGCGCCAGCAAATTGGTTTCCCATCAGTATGGTGAGCGTCGATTTGACCGCATCAATGAAGTGGACCTAGGTTTCCTCTGGACGGCTGTGCAAACAGAAGAAATCAATAGTGAAGGAAATTATGCCCGATCTGCGCTCAGCCTCACGCGCTATAGTCAGCAGTATCCATTCCATGGGAATCCTGTGGATAGCATGAGTTTTGTCTACCAGGGCTTAGAGGCTGTTCTTGTCGCTCGTGAAATCGCCGAATACCAGCAATTACCCTCGGTCTCAGGTGTCGGTGGGAAAATTCTCCGAGTCGCCCAGAAATCATCAACGAGCTATGATTATGCGACTCTAAAAGGTCTACAACCCTTTGATATGGCGAACTCGGCGCTGCATAATACGGCGCTGCCGTCGAATTATCAGTCGATATTAGGCATGGATGATAGCCGAGGATTTACCTTTGCTTCACATATGATCTCATGGAAAAAATCCGAAAACCTCGCATTCGACGCCAATGGTGAGCTGCTTCACACCCGGGTCACCTCGTCAGATGGATTCCAGGTCGATACGGTCAATACCTACGAAGAGCCAACCAAAACCGATGATAACTGGATCCTCGGACGTCTGACTACCTCCGAAGTGACCACCACCTACAGCGGCTCAGCCTCTGAGTACACATCGGAGAATTCATTCCTTACCCGTACGAGTTCCTTTACCTACTATCCAGCTGGCCACGCCAATGCGGGCATGCTGTATACCGAGACGGTAGAGCCAGGGCACGATGATGCGGTCACCACCAAGCACATCTACGACACCTTCGGCAACGAAGTAGAAACCATCAGCTCAGCAGCAGGTTTAGACCCACGCCGCACCATGAAGGTGGAATACGATGATAAAGGTCGCTACGCCATCAAGAGCTACGACATCTTCGACCGCGTCACCACCAGCACCTACGACAAATCTCGCTCACTGCTCACCTCCACCACGGATATCAATGGGCTAACCACCCGCAACTATTACGATGTCTGGGGCACATTGCTGCTTACTCGTGGACCTACAGGGCTAGAGGCTGCTAAGATCACCAAGTGGGCCAGTGGCAATCCATCTGGCGCGGGCGACGACCTACCAGAGATCCGCTTCATCAAGAAATCTCAGTCGAGCGGCAGCCCACCAGCTACCAAGTACTTAGATATTCTTGGCCGTCCCGTCCTTACCGAGGGGCTGGCGCTGCACACCGTATCTGGAGGCAGCTCTAATTATCGCACGGTATTCAGCCGTGTCATGTACGACCACCGAGGTCGTCCACACAAAAAATCCCTACCATTTGTTTCCGGCACCACTCCAGAGTGGGAAATCACTCATTACGACTTTGCTGGACGCGCCACATACACAATTACCCCAGATGGCAACTATAGCCGCTATGTTCACGAGTATGGTGATTCCATGCTAGATGTCGTTGGCTACCGCAAAGACGGTGACGGCGAGCAGAAGCAGATCAAGCGCTACAACGGACAGGGCAAGATGACCCAGGTTGAGGACAACGAGGGTAACGTCGTTGACTTCACCTACACCCTCGACAACAAACCCTACCAGAGTCTAGCACCAGGTGGTCATGTCATCACCACCACCACAGATATTTTTGGCAGAAAGCTCAGTATCGCAGACTCCGATGCCGGCACTTCATTCACCACCTACAATGCCTTTGGCGAAACCCTCACCAATACCGATGCTGCCGGCAATACAGGCAGCTTCACCTATGACATCGCAGGCCGTCAGCTGACGAGGACATTGAAAAATGCAGCGGGAGCTGTAGAAAGCTTCACCGAGTGGACCTACGACACCGCTCCGGGCGCTGGGCTAGGCCAGCTGCACAAGGTTTCTATGTATGCTAGCGAGGGCGGCGCGCTTCAGCACCAGTCCACTATGGAGTACGATCGCTTTGGCCGAGCGGTCAAAACCATCAAGTACTTTGACGGCGACTCTACCTATTCCTGTGTCAGCTACGATGACCTCGGCCGCACATATAAAGCCTCCAATGCTGGCGGATTTACCTTGCTCAACGAGTACGACCAATACGGAGCTAATATCGGTATTCGTGACTATCACACCGGCGAGCTCTACTGGCAGCCGCTTGAATTTGATGGCAAAGGCAACCTCGTTCACGAGAAGTTAGGCAATGGTGTCGAGCGCAAGCATACTTTCGACCATCAGCGTGGGCTGCTCACCCGTACCAAGGCGAATCATGGCGCTACCGAGATCCAGGACTTAGAGTACGCCTGGGATGACATGACTAACCTTGAGTGGCGCACCGACCACATCACCAGCCTAACGGAAAACTTTACCTATGATGCCATCAACCGTCTTCGCACGTCTCATGTTACTGGCGCTCAATCTTATCCAGTTCAGGAAACCACCTACACTGCGGATGGCTCGGGCAATATCGCCAGCAAGACAGGTGTCGGCTCCTATGACTACACGGATGCCTCCGGTCGCACCCATGCTGTCAGCGCCATCTCAGGTGGCGCTAAGAATCGCACTTATGAATACGATGCTAAAGGCCAGCTGACGGTAGAGCGCCGCAATGGCAACCTGCGCCGCGCCATCACTTGGGGCACCTTCTCTAAGCCGACTCTCATTCAGGAATACGGTGCGCCGGCGATGACTAGCATCGATGGCAGCTCCAGCTACGCCGCTGGTGATGTTTCCCACCGTTTTGAGTACGACGCCTCCATGGCGCGAGCCAAGCAGGTGATCAAGCGTGGCTCTAACCAGACCACCATCCTCTACCACGGGAGTTACGAGCAACACACCATCGAGCGCGATGGCAAGGCCAAGCGCACCGAGCATCGCCACTCTATTGGCGGCATCGCCATTAGGACTTATGTTGAAATCGAAGGCGACTCACAGCTTTACCAAAAAACCCGCTACCAGCTAGGTGACCACTTGGGATCCACCACCGCGGTACTTGATGATCAAGGCGCCATTCTCGAGCGCATGAGCTTTGACCCATGGGGCGGACGCCGTTCTGGCTGGGCACCAGCGGACTACGACAAACCAGTCCATTCATCCTACACCACCGCAGGTTTCACCGGTCACGAGATGCTCGACGACGTTAGCCTCGTGCACATGAATGGTCGTATCTACGACCCAGAGATTGGTCGGTTCCTATCCACCGATCCGCTGGTACAGGAACCAAGTTTCACCCAGAACTACAACCGCTATACCTATGTTCTGAACAACCCGCTCAACGCCACCGACCCTAGCGGATTCTCATGGCTGAGCAAGGCTTGGAAAGCTATTAAGAAAGCCTTTAAAGACATTGGTAAAGCCTTTAAGAGATTAGGCAAGTGGTTAAGTAATAATTGGCGTATGGTAGCAACGCTTGCGTTCACTGCGGTACTATTATTCTCTGGTATCGGGGCTTTAGCTATTTTTGCCAATAATCCGGTACTAGCAGGAGCTGCTAGTGGGGCTTTCAGCTCGGCTATTAATGGAGGCTCATTCAAGGATATAATAAAAGGAGCCTTTATCGGTGGGCTACAAGCTGGCTTGTCTGCTGGTCTAGCGCAGTTTGGGCCGGCTGCCGTAGCATCTGCTACCACCACATTGACGGCCTCAGTAAAAGCTCTGTCCGCCACAATTCATATATTGGGGCATGGTATTGTTGGGGGCGCGATGAGCGAGCTGCAGGGAGGATCGTTTAAAGATGGATTCGTTGGAGCAGCTGCCGGGGCAGCAGCTGGTTGGGTACCAGGTCTTCGCAATATGATGGAGGCTCCTAGTAATGCAGCTTTAGATGAGATGTCGACTGGTGAGGTTCTCATAGGGGTCGCCAAACGAACAACAATTGCTGCAGTTGTAGGAGGAACTGTCTCAGCGGCAACTGGAGGAAAGTTTGCGAATGCTGCTTATTCAGCAGGTTTCCAACACCTTTTTAATAGTGAGTCCAAATCTCTCAAGAAAATAGGAGACGTTCTGGTTATCGAGGCGGATAATCAAAATGACATAAAGCATGGACCGCGCAATCGAGGAAAGCCTCCAACTAAGAGGGGGGCTTCATGGTATGCTTTCGCTGGAGGCTCAGTAAAGGGCTTATCTGCGAATAAAGGTTATGTTTTGAAGATGATTAATTCTGGATATGATTACGTGAGATTCTCCTTGGTATCCTCCATGAGAAAAGAGCATTACGATAGCTATATGGCCGCTCATAGGCCTGGAAGGGGCGGGAGCTGCCTGATAACGGCCACTGATGGGAGAAAACAACCTTTCCAAGCCTCAAATGGTGAATGGGAAGTGATTAATAATGGGACATCAGTTAATGGTAATTTCAACATTATAGCACACGCAGCCAATGATTCTAAGAGTTTCCAGTATAATAGTTATACAGGTTATGAAACAGTTAAGAGCCAGTCGTCATGGGTTAGGGTTGAGCAAAGAGGATATACGAACAACGGCTTATTTGAAAGTCAGAGTGAGACGCAAATATCATGGATAAGACCAAGGTAAATAAGCAATAAAATATAAAGATTCCAGGAGCGCATTGCGCCAAATAGAATGACACCGAAGAAAACTACATTTGGTAGCTGAAGGAGGTTGTTGCGCCAGAAAGAATGACACCCAGATGAAAACATTATCTGGAATCATGAGTAAACAGAGTAAATTGGATTACATCGAGAGCTGTCGAGCTCGCTACCCTAGTCGAAATCGCGCGGGAAAAAGTGCGATGATAGATGAAGTCAGCGATACGTTAGGACTAGAGCGCAAACATACCATCAAGGTGCTCAATGGCCATGTTAGCCTTGGTCAAGAGGCTAAAAAACGAGGCGCCAAGCCCATTTATGGAGAGGCTGAGAAGCTGGTGATTGTTACTATTTGGAAATCATCCGAGCAGCCCTGCAGCACGCGTCTCAAGGAAATGCTTCCGCTATGGCTCAATAGCTATGAGCGACGGCACGGAAAGCTGGAGAGTAAAACGCGCCAGTTAGTATTGAGCTGCAGCTCTCGCCAGCTTGATAGAATAACCAAAGATCATCGAGCAGAAGGCTCGGGACGAATTGGGCGTAAAGTAGGCCGACGCAGCCATAGGATAAAGCAAAGCATAGAAATAAAGATTCCAGGAATCTTTTGAGGGGAACTCACTGATTATGTGCTATATTGGTGAGTATGAAAACTCCTCAATCAGCACAGAATCAGGAAGAACCAGCTGAAGTCGAGCCCTTGACTCCGCTGCAGCTAGCGGATTGTAAAACGGGTTTTTCTGGTGGTAATGCGGGCATGATATGTGCCGCACCTAGCGGTGGTCACGTGCGTATTGTTGGCGATCCACAGCATTCGTATTGTTACCACGTCATGAGTCGGACGACGGGTGGCAATAAAGATTCCAGGAATCTTTTGAGGGGAACTCACTGATTATGTGCTATATTGGTGAGTATGAAAACTCCTCAATCAGCACAGAATCAGGAAGAACCAGCTGAAGTCGAGCCCTTGACTCCGCTGCAGCTAGCGGATTGTAAAACGGGTTTTTCTGGTGGTAATGCGGGCATGATATGTGCCGCTCCAAGCGGTGGTCACGTGCGTATTGTTGGCGATCCACAGCATTCGTATTGTTACCACGTCATGAGCCGGACGACGGGTGGCGATTTCTTGTTTGGCGATCAGGAAAAGGAGGCATTTCTCAAGATCATGTGGCGGCAGGCAAGGTTCAGCGGTATTAAGATCCTGACTTATTGTATCATGGACAACCATTTCCACCTGTTGATCCGAGTGCCTAGCCGAGAAAAGTTTAACGCTAAATTCGAAGCCTACGAGTCGAAGGGAAGGTACGAGGAGCGTCCATCCCAGGCGTCCGAAGATGGTGAAGAACGATTGCTCGATCATTTGCGCACCCTGTACAGCAAAGCCTACGTCAATCAGCTGCGCGCCGAGTTGGCGCATATGCGAGCAAATGGCATGGCCCGTTACGCCGACGAGCAAATAGAGAAATTTAAAGCACGGTTTTGCAATCTTGAGATCTTTGTCAAAGAGCTCAAAGCACGCTATACGCGCTGGTTCAACAAAACCAAAGGGCGCAGCGGCACGCTGTGGATGGGCCGCGATAAAGATTCCAGGAATCTTTTGAGGGGAACTCACTGATTATGTGCTATATTGGTGAGTATGAAAACTCCTCAATCAGCACAGAATCAGGAAGAACCAGCTGAAGTCGAGCCCTTGACTCCGCTGCAGCTAGCGGATTGTAAAACGGGTTTTTCTGGTGGTAATGCAGGCATGATATGTGCCGCACCTAGCGGTGGTCACGTGCGTATTGTTGGCGATCCACAGCATTCGTATTGTTACCACGTCATGAGTCGGACGACGGGTGGCGATTTCTTGTTTGGCGATCAGGAAAAAGAGGCATTTCTCAAGATCATGTGGCGGCAGGCAAGGTTCAGCGGTATTAAGATCCTGACTTATTGCATCATGGACAACCATTTCCACCTGTTGATCCGAGTGCCTAGCCGAGAAAAGTTTAACGCTAAATTCGAAGCCTACGAGTCGAAGGGAAGGTACGAGGAGCGTCCATCCCAGGCGTCCGAAGATGGTGAAGAACGATTGCTCGATCATTTGCGCACCCTGTACAGCAAAGCCTACGTCAATCAGCTGCGCGCCGAGTTGGCGCATATGCGAGCAAATGGCATGGCCCGTTACGCCGACGAGCAAATAGAGAAATTTAAAGCACGGTTTTGCAATCTTGAGATCTTTGTCAAAGAGCTCAAAGCACGCTATACGCGCTGGTTCAACAAAACCAAAGGGCGCAGCGGTACGCTGTGGATGGGCCGCTACAAAAGTGTGATGGTTGAGTCTAGCAACAAGCGAGCTGAACACGAAACTGGCGAAGACTTCACTGCGCTGCACACCATCGCCGCCTATATCGATCTCAATCCAGTTAGAGCAGGCATAGTCGATGATCCCAAAGACTATCGCTGGTGTGGTTACAGCGCCGCTCTAGCTGGCAGCAAGCGCTGTCGTTACGGGCTTTGTGAGGTGATGCGTGTGCCGCAAACCAGCTGGCAAAAACATGGCCATCGATATAGAATATGGCTACTCGAAGACGCAGCTGTGACCAATGAAAAGGCAAAGTCGAAGCTGGAAAAAGCGAAGGCCAACGGAGGTAAGTTAGGTCTAGCTGAAATCTTCCAACACAAAGTAAAATACTTTAGCGATGGCCTAGCTATCGGCGGAAAATCATTCATCAATCAGCAATTCAAAATACACCGAAAGAGTTTCGGGGCGAAACGTCAGGAAGGAGCGAAATCAATACAGTTAGAAAATTCAACTGAGGCTCTCTACTCGTTAAGGCGCTTTTCCTGATAGTGCATTTGGTGGTATTTTTCAGGGTGCTTTTTTGTTGGGGGATTTGGTCCCATGGCTGAAGCCATGGGCTTTGTTCTGTAGCGCTTTCAGCGCGGGGAGCTTCTAGCTGGTTGAGGTTCTCTAGCTGGCTTGGTTTGCTTTCCAGCTGGGTGGGATTTTCAGCTAGATTATTTTTCAATATAGCGCCTATTGTTAGGTTGGGGCAGCAGCTAGTTGGAAATCGTGGCTGTGCTATTTGGCTGGTACCTCCAGCTGGTGGTCCAGACATGCGGGCACAAAAAAGCGTGCTCGGTGAAAACGAAAACCAAAACCCGAACACGCTTTTTTTACTTATTATGCCAGAGCTGGGGAAGCGATTCCCGGCTCCATAAGATTGATATGAAAGTATTCTGCTAGTTTGACTCGTCGGAATGGTTTTTGATTTCCAGCTAACAATTAGGCTAGCTCAGCAGGCTGATTTTTTTATTAGAATCTTTCCTGTCTTTTCCGCTAGGTGGGCGTTTATGGGTGATCGATTAGCTGGAGCTACGCGATCACTGCACGCCTGGGCCTAGGGGAAAATCCAGTTGGTTATGCCGACGGTTTATTTGCTGGAATGGTGTTAGTTGCTGACTTCGATGACTGCTTTGATCTGGCCTGCTTGGCCAGGAACGGAGGCGAATACCTCTGGTACATCGCCGAGCTGCATGCGTTGAGTGACCCATGATGAGGTATCGAGGCGTCCTTCTTCGATGGCTTTGATGACCTTGGTGAAGGTTTCTGGCAGGGCGTTACGGCTGGCCATGAGGGTGAGCTCTTTGCGGTGGAAGCTAGGATCGTCGAACTGCACCTCGCCGATGAATAGGCCGAGGAAGACGATGCGGCATCCGTGGCCAGCTAGCTTGAAGGTATTTTCCATGGAGCGCTTGTTACCTGTGGCGTCGATGATGACGGTTGGCAGGTTGCCATCACAGATGTGGCGCAGCTGGTCTTCGAGGTCGTTGGCGAGGGCATTGACGCTGGCGCTGATGCCGAGTGTTTCGCGGCAGAAGCTGAGGCGTTCGTCGTTGATGTCCATGGCGATGACGCGAGCGCCTTCGGCTTGGGCAAATTGCATGGCGCCGAGGTCGATGGGGCCGGCACCGATGACGAGCACGTTTTCACCTACGCGTGGGTTGGCACGCTCTACGGCGTGTGCGCCGATGCAGAGGGTTTCAACGAGTGCGAGTTGGTCAAAATTGAGTTTGTCAGATTTGTGCAGTTTGTTGGCTGGCACGCAGATGTACTCGCTCATGCCGCCGTCTGAGTGGACGCCGAGCACTTGCATGCTTTCGCAGGCGTTGGTGAGGCCAGCTTGTGATGCGTAGCTGTCAGGGTTGAACATGTATGGCTCTACTGAGCATTTATCACCTGGCTGGAGTCCTTTTGGGTTGTCGCCATTGACTTCGATGACTTCGACGCCGAGCTCGTGACCGAGTACACGCGGGTATTCAAAGAATGGCTGATTGCCTGAGAAGGCGTGCAGGTCTGTGCCGCAGATGCCGACGCGATGGACTTTCACCAGAGCTTCACCAGCTTTTGGTGTTGGTTTGTCGCGGTCGATGAGGCTGTAGTGACCTGGCTCGTCTAGAATAACTGTCTTCATCATGGTTTATTTGTCGTTGTTTTCTGGCAGACCACTGAGCCAGGTTTGGTTCTGGATGGGGGCGAGGATTTCTTGAACGCCTTTGAGGAGTTCGAGGTCCATGTCTTGTTCGAGGATTTCGCAGTTGGAAATAATGCGGTCTGGGTTGGCTGTGCTGACCAATGTAGTTGGGATACCCTCGTGTGCAGTGGAGAACTGTAACCCTAAAGCGGCAAGGTCGCCACCATTGTTGCGGCAAAATTCTGCAGCTTTGTGGCAGGCGTCGTGTACTTCTTTAGGTGCTGGGTGCCATTCTGGTGGTCCTTGGTTGGTGAGGATGCCCATGCTGGTTGGCGCTGCATTGATCACGGCGACTTTGTTTTTCTCAAACTCAGGCAGCAAGGTTTCCAGACTGGTATCGTTGAGGCTGTAGCGGCAGTAGCTGAGCACACAGTCGATGAGCTCTGGGCACTCGCGCATGCCTTTGGCGAAGATTTCCAGCGGCAGGCCAGAAATACCAACGTGGCGCACTTTGCCAGATTCTTTCAGCGCGTGCAGTGCTGGCAGTGTTTCTTTCCAGATCTGCTCTAGGCTGACAAATTCGATGTCGTGGCAGAATAGGAAGTCGATATGGCCACAGCCGAGGCGACCGAGTGATTCGTCGACGGATTTGGTAACACGCTCAGCTGAGAAATCGAATTCATCAGCGCCGTAGCGACCACATTTGGTGCTCAGCAGGTACTTGTCGCGGTCGATGCCCTTGAGGCCAGCGCCGAGTTCTGTTTCCGCTTTGGTCAGCCCGTAGTATGGGGAAACGTCGATGAGGTTGAGACCGTAGTCGATGGCGGTGTGAACCGTGCGCACGTTGCGGTCGTGGTCGACGTCTTTAAAGACACCGCCGAGTGATGAAGCACCAAATGAGAGGATGGGGACGTCGATGTCGAGTGGTCCCAGCTTGCGAGTTTTCATAGTGGATTAGGCAAGGAAGAGTGGCTTGAGGTGACGCTCCAGAAGGTTGAGAGTGACGTTGCGGTTCACGCACTCAGAGAATTCTTCCAGCGCGTTGAGGTAGTCGTCGCCCATTTTTGCAGCGATTTTAAATCCAACGTGCAGCAGCTGACGTAGGTGCTGGTTGTACTCTGGGTTGCTCTGGTCGTGGCGCAGCGCTGAGGTGAACTGCTCAGATGTCCAGCTGTCGACTTCGTCAGGAGATGGCAGTTGCGCTTTATCGATATCGATCACAGTAGCGTATGGTGCGCAGAGTGCGTCGCAGTTGTCAAATGCTTGACGATAAACGTCTTTGGCGATTTCTAGCCCGCGGCCACCAGCTTCAGCGAGGCCAATCAATTCTTCCAGCCAGGTAGTGCCAGCGGTTTTCACGTGCAGGCCAGCGCCAGTGCGAGTGATGTGTTTTTTGATGGCTGGGTAAATGGAGAATTTATCTGACCCAGAGTGAACGGAAAGCTTGAGGTTCTTAGGCAGCTCGAAGTTTTCTACTGCCCATGCGATGACGGCGAGGTCGTCGCTGAATTCTTGGTCAAATGCCACCAGATCGCCAACGTAGTCGACACCTTTATTAAAGCGACCAGTGAATTTTGGCGCGATGGTTTGCGCTGGCACCCCTTCCATGGCGAGCATAGCGAGGATGAGTAGCAGCTCAGTTGGTGATTGTGGTTTGTCAGTCTCGTCAGCGGAAACTTCAATCGCGTAGCTGCCTTCTTCTTTGCTCGCGGCAATGTGTTGGTAAATCTTTGCAGCTTCTTCCACCGCCTTGAGGAACTGGCCAGCAGCGGCTTCCACTGCCTCCGCTGAGATGTCGAGCGCACCTGCAATGCCGTCGATTTCTAGCTGACCAACAAATGGCGCGATGAATGATTTGAATTTTTCTACTGACTCAGCTGCGGCGGCTTCGCCTACAAAATCAGCCACGTCTAGAGTGAAGAAGTTGGATCCAGCCATGAAGCCGTCCACGGTCTCCATGCGGATGTGATCCGCGTCGATGAAATACGGTAGTTTGTAGTCGCGTGTGGCGATAGCTGCGTCGGCTTGGTCGCGCAGTGACTGAGGCTCAGTGCCAATGATGCTGTGCTCGCGGAATGATTTATTCCATGTAGGGGCTACATCGATGCCTAGCTGGCGGGCAGCAAGTACAGCGTCGAGTTGGGCAAGGGCTTGTTTGCCGAAACGGTCACCCATTCCGAATGTAAACTTAGGTAGAACTAGCATGATTGTGTGTGATTTTTTTAAAGGTGAAATCTCAGTGTCTAATCTGAAAATATATTTCCTCCGTGAACATTTGCAGGTTCCTACGGTTACTTAATTTATTCAAGTAGGAATACGCTAGAATTTGTCTAAATATTAAAAAAATATTCGCATGTGAATCTAGATCGATAAAATTCAGGGACTTTGCTAGCGTTTTTGACCCTGCAAACGTTTAGCTATATTTGTGAAAAACTAAGGTTAATCGGTAAATAACCGTATTTTCAGGCGCTGGGTGTGAGGGCAGATAGTCAATTTCAAGCAGATCTGTATGGCTGAAATTGCCAGTAACTAGGCTGCTCGTAGCTGCATGGTGGGGCGATTAAACTTTTTATTAACTTGATTTAGTTAATTGGGCGCGAGAAATGGTAATATTTCCATGAACAACTTATCGTATCATTTTTCTATTTTATTTGGCGGGTGGTTCCCTAGTTAGCTAGCGGTCAACTAGCTGCCAGCTAGCAAGTTGATGTGAAGCCGGTCGGTTGGGCTAAGTGGTTTACAGCCAATTCATAGGCTCGCTTGTGGCGGTGCGCATTGGCTGCGGGAAAGCTGGTAGAATTCAGCCATTTACCCATCCCTAATGAGAACTCCGCTAGCATTGCGACCTATTTGTTAGCGTGTAGTCAAAACCACTCCGGCGAGTCAACTGGCAGAATGGCATTCCGCCATTGTAGCTGGCTGCGTGGTGGAAAATAATTCAGCCAGCGACGAACTCGCTGCTGAGCAGGAGATCGTGGCTGGCTGAGAGCATGGGGGAATTTACTATTCTAACTGGGTGAGTTAAGCAGCTTGATGGCAGCTAGAAAATCTAGCCAGTTTGTCACCGGCTGAAATTAATCATTCACCAAACGTGCGGCGAGACGCAAGAAGAGTGAGTTAGAGTCGTGGTCGCTCACTGGAGCGGCACTGCGCCAGAGCGCGTGAAAGAGACCATTAGATTGGCTGGAATGATGCAGTACCATCTGGTCCGGGCCAGCAGCCCATGAGCTGAGGTCGCTTGAACTCTCAATTCTATATTCTACCTGTTGGGAATATTCGCTGACATCTAACTCGACTACAAAGTAGTCACCAGTCTGACCATCAACGGTGAGGTTTTGAATGGACGCGTTGACGAGCTTGGAGGTGTCGTCAGCTGGCGTTAGACCAGCTAGGAAGACAAGCACTGGCGCAAGACCTGAGCTGCCGACAGCCTCGCTGTCACTAACTATGCCGTGGTTGGATTTCCACTCAGCATAGGTTGTATTGCTAGCGTTTGCTTGCTCAGTATAGTGGCGCGTCCAGCCTAGGGTGTCGCTGGCGCTAGCTGATGCTTGATAGAGTGTAGCCGTGGCTGTTGAACTGGCGATGCTTGCTAGCTGAGGGTTTTCTAACTCGATAGAAAAACTTACCGGCGCGTCTAGCTGATTAGCTGGAATGTCAATGGCAATGGTCTTTTTGGTTTCGCCAGCGGCAAAGACCAAGGTGCCTGAGCTAGCCACGTAGTGTGTGCCTGCGATGGCGGTGCCATTCTGGGTAGTGAAGTCAATGCTCGCCTGGCCAGCCAGCGGTGCCGATAGGCTAACATTGAAGACCAACTGAGTGCTCTCAGAACTAGAAATCCCAACATTGTTAGCTGCCACGGAAATAAAAGCGTTATCAGCCAACTCCCCTGGTACAGCTTGCCCTGCAAGTACCGAGTTGATGGTATTGACCAATGGCGCATCGCTGGTTGGGCAATATGGGAGCTTGTCTGAACCGCCGTTGATTGGGCCTTCAAAGATATCGCCAAATGCCGTCCAGATGATCACGCCGCCCAGCTCGTTGTCTGCCACAAGTTTGGCTTTCAGACCGATGGATCTTTCATCGTCATAGCTGAGAAAGGCATTATTGTTAGTTTTGTAGGGCACCTTGGCGTCCTCGTCCCAGCCAGTTGCCCAGCTACTTGTGCTCTTGACGATTAATGAGTAGTTAGGTGTGCCGTCAGCGACTGCCCAGTTAGTGTAATCAGCCGCGGTCATGATGTTGCCATCTGGCTGGATGAATTTAGAAACTTTCACCGTTGGCGCGTGCACCGCTGCCTGGCCTACGGTGGTTACCCCGCGACCATAAAAGGCGGCTCCCATAGTTACTTTTTCTAGCGGCGCTCCCGCTTCCGCTAGAGCGGTGACGGTATCATTCCATGACATTGGCCCCCACGCTTGATTCGGGTAGCTAAACAGCGGGGAGTTGTGGCCCGCCGTATCATCCCAACCGCCGTGAAAGTCGTAGGTCATCATGTTGAAGTAGTCCATCGATTGGCTCAGCCTTGGCCAGTCGAAGCCAGCTAGCTTATTGCCCTGCGCGGCAAAGGCGGCGGTGATCAGCTTGTCTGGACCAATCGCGGCACGGATCTCTTCCATCAAGATAGCAAAGTTTTCGTAGTCGGCGTTAGAGCCAATGAAGTTCATGCCAGAAAACTCACCGGGGTATTCCCAGTCGATGTCGATACCATCAAATCCCATGTCTATCAGCTCCACACAGTCGGCAATAAATTTAGCGCGCATGGTTTCATCTGCCGCCATCTCAGGGAAATGTTTACTCATCGACCAGCCACCGATAGAGGCCATACATTTTACTCCCTTTTCCTGGCATAACTCTAGCAGACCCTTGGGCCCGTTAGGATCTGTGCCTTGCAGCGGGAAACTGCCACTGGTGCCGAGCGTTTCGTTGACCCAGCCACCAGTACCGTCATCGTCGTAACCTTCGGCGCGCAGCGCCTCGTCAAGGTACCAGATGGGTTTTTGCTCACCATACAAGATCCAGTAATCCCAGCTAGAGTAGATATCTGTCATCAGCAGTTCTCCCGGTTCTTGCACCGCTCCATCCTGATAGATGTCTTTGTTTCTCAAATCAGCGCTGTGCAATGAGCCGTCTTTGGCGACACCAAAAAACGAAAAATTGAGCATCGTATACTGGCTGTAGTCGATGTTGAGTTGGTTATAGATACCAGCAGCTGATAGCTGATAGGAGTCACCTTTCCACGCATCCCACTGCGGCAGGTAGCCAATGATTTGTTTCTGGTGGTTGGCGGTGGTATGGCTGGCTCCGCTGTCAGATTGTGCCAGAGCCTGATGATTACTTAATGCCAAACAGCCCGCGACAGTTGCGATGCTTAATGATTTTCCAAGCGTGATCTTACTTTTAATTACCCGTCTCATTATCTTCCATTTGTTTGCTGGGGGGTATTTCCAGCTGGAGGATGCTGTCGGGGACACCTGACAGATAATGGATTAATTTACCATTTGTCTATTCAATTGTTGAGCTGCTAGCCCGCAAATTGCACAACAAACAAACTAAATCGATAATATGCTTCTGGCTGTTAATTCGTCGGAATGGCGAACTAGATTTTTCTTCTAGGTCACGGCGAGACAAAGCTATCTAGCAGGCGATTAATAATCGCGACGACAGAACAGCCAGCTGGCGAGCAGCAGCACGAGGGCTTCAAAAGCCAGTGAGCTGAGGATAATGTAGCGTTCGCTGTGCCGGTTCTGGTATTTCTCCTCGGATTTGAACATCTTATCGTCTTCGGCTGTGTTAGCCAATTGACCGAGGATAGCGGCGCTTGTTAGGTTGTTGCTGTCGACGGTAATTTTTCGTCTAATCAGGTAGGTAGCGTCGCGAGTTTTTGGCAATGGCAGGGCTATTTTCTCAATCGCTGAATGAATGTTGACTGCGGTTTTGTTAGGTTCAGTAGCCCCTTCATTGATGACAGTTTCCCCCGACTGATAGTTGATGCTGATACCTTGTTCCGGCATCGTGTAGGCAAACTTGTAGCTCATGCCTTCGCTGACTTGGATGAGCCATGAAAACCCCCAGAAACCAATCGCCATGAGTAAGGCAAAAATGGTGGAGCGCGACCATACGCCAACAAGCACAGCCACGCTGTAGATCAGGCTGTAGACAAATACAATCAGCGGAACCGCCCAGAAAATCGTATAGTTCCAATTTTCTAACCTCAGCCCGAGAGCGAGGAAGATCACCAAACAGAAGCAGGCTACCTGAACCGCCACAAAGAGCAGACCGCAGAGGTATTTGGTGAAAAAGATCGTCGTGCGGCGCACCGGTTTCGACAGCGCTATGTCAATCGATCCGCTAGTCATGAACTCTGGGAAAATTGAACAGGTGGAAATCAAGGCGAGCACTAGAGCTGCTAGACCGAACCACCAAGGCACCACGACGTCGGTGAGTAGCTTGAGCAGCATCACCTCAGCGAGTGGTGAGCCGCTGTTGATCAGCTGGTCGTCGACCTGATAGAGACCAAAGCCGAGTGAGTAGCCAGAGTCATTAAATCCAACAGATGCAAAACCCACGCTGATGAGCAGGGTGATCGCCATGGCAAACCAAAAGAGCTTGCGCGCGCTGAGCATGCGGAAGGAATCCCAAATTAATGTACAAATCGCTCTCATGCGCGGTCTCCTTTCTTGTCTTCGTTAGATTCGTCAGCTGGTGCAAATCCAGCTAGTGGTGGCGGTGATTTTTTGGGAACCTCGGGCGGTGGACCATTTTGTTTGGCTGTCTCGATAGACTCGATAAAGAGATCTTCTAATGACTGGCGTGATTGTTTGAGCTCGCTGATGACAAGCTGTTTGGCGCGCAGAGCATCGATGACTGGCTGGGCGCCCAGCGCGTCGGTCATTGGCATGGAGATCAGCTGGTTGGTGAGCTCGAAGCCGTCAGCGGTAAATTGCTGCTGCAGCTCAGCTGGTAGATCTCCCTGATAGTGAATTTCAAATCGGCGGCTAGCGGCAGTGAGTTCGGCGAGTTCACCATGTTTGACCACTTGCCCTTGGTTGAGGATAGCCACGTTATCGCAGACCATTTCCAGCTCGCCTAGCAGGTGGCTGTTAATGAAAACCGTGCGCCCTTGATCACGCATTTTGATCATGATGTCGCGCATTTCGCGGCGTCCTTGTGGGTCCACTCCATCAGTCGGCTCATCGAGAAAAACCACTTCTGGGTTATTGATCAGCGCCTGAGCGATGCCGATGCGCTGTTTCATGCCCTTGGAATAAGTACGCAGCTTGGTATTAGCGCGCTCACTCATGCCTACTAGTTCGAGCAGCTCGTCGCTGCGCTGTTTGGCATGTTTGCTAGGTACATTGGCCAGCCCCGCGGTGTAGCGCAAAACGTCGCGACCGCTGAGGTAGCTGGGGAATCTAGCATGTTCTGGTAGATAGCCTACTTTTCCCAAAGTAGCGCGGTGACCGATCGGGTGGCCGAGCATCACGCCGCGCACGCCGCGAGCTTTTACGATAGAAAGGAGAATTTTTACCAAGGTGCTTTTGCCAGCGCCGTTAGGTCCAAGGAGGCCAAAGATACGGCCGCTGGGCACGGTGAGGGAGAGGTCGCGCAGGGCATGGATTTTGCCACGGTAGCGTTTGTTAACGCAGGAAACATCGATCACAGGATTACTCACCCCATTAAGCAACAATGATTACTGTGCTTTGGCAAGTTCCGAGATCGCAGCTGGTCAAACTTTCTTTCAACCTATCAGCTGGTGATAGATGTAAATCATTTCTGCTCAGCAGTGTATTTTTGCAGAAAAGTCTCGGCAAAACGCTGGCCCATGAGGATCTGGCCATTGGCGCTGTAATGAATGTCGTCTTCGTTTTTTTCGATTTTCTTTTTCTCCGTGGTACCCGCCTTACCTGCTAGGTAGAGGTTTTTTTCGCAGTCGTCAGTCTGAATCATGTGGGCATTTTCTAGCTGCAAGTCGGCTTGCGCCTGGCGTACGACCTCGGCATACAAAAACCGCGGCTGGCCACGGAAGCTCTTGGCTGGGTTGATCTGACCGTAGATGAATAATAAATCTGGCTGATTAGTATCTTTGCGTAGCGAGTTGATGTGCTTGATCAGCTTAGCTTGATAGGCATTAGCTACTTCTAATGAATCCGAATCGCTCTCGCCTTGGTGCCAAATCACCGCCGCCAGCTGGGCGTTAGGTGCTGATGCTTGAGCTTTTTGATAACTGCCTAGCAGCCGTTGGTAGAGTTTGCCAGCTGGTTTCCATTGGTCCATTGAGGTGCCGCCTGCGGCATATTTCACGAGCCCAATGTGCTGGTCTGGCCACGCTTTGGCCAGTGTGTGGGCAAAGCCAATCTCGGGACCAAACTTGCGCCCTAACTCGAGTGCTTGCCACTTTTGTTCTTTGTCATTCCAGATAGAAACATTTTTAGGTGCGCTGCGGTAGCTCTTAGCGTCAGCTGGCAAATCAGCCGGGTAGCCATGGCCTTCCATGTTGGACTGGCCACCTAGCAGAAAGAGCAGTTCTGGTGTGTCGGAGGCTGTGCTCAGCCCATGCAAGAGCATGCTCAGGCAGAGGCAAATAGTTAGTTTGATCATGGTGCGTTTTGTTTTGATGGAAGTTCTAACTCGAGCATTTTTTCCGCATAACGGTGGCCTAGCTCGATGGCGCTGGCGGTGTCGAAATGCCAGCGGTCGAATGTTTTTAAGCCAGCTGAGCTAACAAAGTCAGTTGCCTTTAGCTTAGCTGGTAGCTGGGCAATTTGTTGATTGATCTCGGGCAGATCATTTACCTGACCAGCGATGAAAGGTAAATTTTCCTCACCTAGGTCGCCGCGTAAATCGCTCACAAGTTGTTCGAGCTTGGCCAAATACCCAGCTGGATTAGATTCGTTAGACTCACCTTGATGCCATAAAATCCCCATCAAGGTTCCAGATGCTTGAGCTGCTTTGGCCCGTTGCAGCGCATCCTTGTAGTACTGGCCACCTTTTGCCCATTGTTCAATCTTGCTGCCACCACGAGCATTCACCACCAGCCCAATTGGCTGATCTGGATTGGCTTCTAGCATCTTTTTAGCAAAGCTGTAGCCAGGGCCTAAGTTCTGCATGTTGAGTTTTTTTCTAATCGTTGAATAACGATTCAGCGGGTTTTGTGCTGGCTCCCAGCTGGCTTTGTCATCCAGTAGATAGACGCTCTCTAGCGGAGCGCTTTGTTGATCGCCAATCGGCGCTCGCCCAGCCATGTTTGACTGACCTATCAGCAAGTAAATATGCAGCGGTTTTTGCGCCAGCTCATCGCTAGCTGAACGAGCTGGAGCATCCTCGGCTGCCAGCTGGCCCACCAGTGCCACCATCAACATGGCCAGCCAGTTCCTCACGCGTTTGTTATGATTCTGCATCTTCATTCATCAGGGTTAGATGAAAGCTATCTGCCGAAAGCAACCCATGGCAAGAACGAAGGTGTACGTCATCCATCTCGCGAATGGGCGCAAATCCTCGCTCCCGCGAGGGGAGCGATGCGCTGCAGGTCTGTAGCGGTGATGCCGCCGTGGTTTCAATCCGCGCTCCCTCGTGGGGAGCGATTCAAACAAGGTCAGGAATATGCACGACGCAAATAGTTTCAATCCGCGCTCCCGCGTGGGGAGCGATATCACGTGCTGCCAACTTGGCGTGAGCTGGCGAAGTTTCAATCCGCGCTCCCGCGTGGGGAGCGATCGCAGCTAGTGAGGCGATGGCAGAAACCACCGCTGTTTCAATCCGCGCTCCCGCGTGGGGAGCGATTTGTGGGGCGCTGTGAGGATGGGCCAAACGCCATAGTTTCAATCCGCGCTCCTGTGTGGGGAGCGATCAGGGCTGAGGATCATGCTGCAAAGATGATTAAGTTTCAATCCGCGCTCCCGTGTGGGGAGCGATAATTTAAAATCCGCATTCAGCCGCCTACGACATGGTTTCAATCCGCGCTTCCGCGTGGGGAGCGATCTTGTAGTGGGTGGCGTTCTCGCCTTCCGCATCATGTTTCAATCCGCGCTCCCGCGTGGGGAGCGATGGCCTAGGCTAGGAGGGTAGGGGGGATAAGGACAAGAATAGATTTGTGCGCGAAGGCGTAATGTTAGAGTCTTTGTTTCTAACAGTGAGAATTAAATGGATGTCAAAGAGCGAGTGGGGGAAGGGGATGAGAGGTCGCGCGAGTGGGCTAGGCGGGGGGTGATTACTTGGGGTTCGCGCTGGGTTTTATGGTGGAGCTAGATGCCGAGGAAGCCGTCGGGGTCGTAGCTTTCTTTTTGTCCGTGATGTTCTACGCGGTTTTGCCATTGGTTGCCAAGGTTATAGATACGGAGTGAGTCTTGGGATAGGTTCATGGTGGTGGTGAGTTTGTCTTTGAGCTGGGTGGGTGGTTTTGTGCTTGGTTGACTGCATGCATTCTGGGTGATAATGTGCATGCATGACTCAGTTGACTGTCAGGCGCGTGGAAGAAGCATGGGTGGCGAAGGCGAAGGCTTTGGCTGCCGAGCGGGGGGTGTCGATGAATACGGTGCTGGTGGAAGCGTTGGCGGAGAAATTTGGTGATGTGGCGAAGGCAAAGACGAATGGTTTAGAGAAGTTTGTGGGTAGCCGGCCAGATGGTTTTGGCGGTGAGTTTGATGAGGCGATGGAAGATTGTGGGCGCATTGACGAGGATGGCTGGAAATGAGAGTGGCGCTTGATACGAATGCTTATGCTGATTTGATGCGTGGCTCTCATTGGGGGCAGGTGGTGGCTGAGGCTAGCGAGGTGCTCATCTCAGCAACGATGTATGGGGAGCTCAGGTATGGTTTTGCCTGTGGCAGCCGTGAGGCTTCTAATGTGAAGGATTTGCATGAATTTCTCAATCATCCTGCGGTGCGGTTTTGTGAGACGGATGCGCCGACTGCCGAGCAGTATGGGCTTTTGAAAGCGTTTTTGCGGAAGAATGGCACGCCGCTACCTGAGAATGATATTTGGATTGCGGCGTCTTGCCTGATCAATCAGGCGACCTTGCTGACCCGTGACAAACATTTTGTCAACTTGCCACAGGTCAGTGTGAGGTGGCCTGATGCTTAGACGCGCTCGATGATTTCGATGCCGTTGTCGGCACAGAATGAGCGGAGTTCGGTTGGGATGGTGACTTTGTAGTCATCGAAGCTGCGAGCGACTTCAATGCCGTCTTTTTTCTTCACGCTGACTCCTTCGAGGAGCTTGGCGGAGGGCGCTTTGCCGAGGGCATTTTCGTGTTTGAAGATGACGAGTTTGCGCACATTCATGCTGCCAGCTGGACGGGCGGCTGATTGGTCGAACTGGAAGGCATTTTCCAGCGCGGTGAAGAGGAGCTCTAGATCGTCTTCGGAGAAGCCAGTTTGCTGGGCAAGGAATGGATTGATGAAGCCGCTGGCTTTGTAGAGGCCATATGGGACGGTGAATTTGCGCCCCATGGTGCGTGCTTTTTCGATGTCTTTGACATCGGTGACTGAAGTGCGAGTGATGGCATGCTCAGAGGTGATGATGGGATCGATGGAGCGGGCAAAGGACAGCTGCACGGGGCCGCGAACTTGACCACAGTTGACTTTGGTAGACATGACGGCTCCAAAGGTGCGCACGTCATAGAAGTTCTGGCACATCCATTCGCGAGCTTTGTCAAATTCAGCTCGTTTGGCTTTTTTGGGGTCGCCAAGATCGAGAGCTTTGTAGGCCTCTTCGTGTTGCTGGTTGTGCACGGCAAATTCTTTGAAGTAGATGTTGTGCTCGGTGGTTTGCTCGATGAAGTTGCGGATTTTTCGTTTGAGCATGACGTCGGTGGTCAGCCCTTGGCCGGTTTCAGCATCCAGGCGTGGTAGGTTGCCGGCGTCAGGGTCGCCGTTTGGGTTGGCGTCTTTGGCATCGAATAGGTAGAGAATGTCGTAGCGATTATTCATGATTTTGGGATTGGTTTGAATTTAAAATGGATGACTTAGTTAGAGGTGTCTTTTTTGGTGAAGAAGTCTTTGCGCTGGTGGTAGTAGCCTAGGGCGAAGATCCCTTGAGATTTGAGATTGAGGTTAGTGGGGAATCCGCTGGCTGGAATGTCGGCGAGGATGTCTTGCACGAGTCGCTCACGGTTCACTTTCTGGCCGCCTGAGAGTTTGGCTAGATGATGCTGGTAGGTGCGGAGGATGCGGGGGAAAACGCTGGCTGGGGTGGCGGATGCACTGGAGTAGAATTTTTCTCTAAGACCAGCGTTGAGCTCGCCGAGTGCGTCGGTTTGGGTTTTTTCTAGGGTGGCAAATAAGCGGCCTAGCAGGTAGGCTGGTTCTTTGTTTTCGGTATCTAGCATAACGGATATGGTTTGTTTGTGATTGCGGGTGAGCACGCCTTTGATGATGGCGGCACGGTAGTAGTTGATGGTGCGGTCGGCTCGGATGCGGCGCAGGACAGCGGCGTATAGGGCCTCTGGGTAGTGAGTATTTTCAAGGATGGCGCGCATCAGAGCTCCGCCAAGGAGAGGGGGGATTTCGTCAGCCACACGTGCGGTCTGGCTGAGGAGCTGCCAGTAGGCTGGGAATTCTGGATCAGCGAGGCGTTTGCCTTTTGGGGTATCCCACTCACGAACGATGTTGATGTCTTGGTGGTGGGCACGTAATTTGGCGAGCAATTCAGCCACAGTAGATTGATGGAAAAAGCGCACGGACAAGCGTGCTGCATTAGGCGCTAAGCCAAGCAAAAAGAATCTGGTTTGCTCTGGATCTTCATCCAGCTGAGAACTGGCCTTAGCCCCGAGCTGGATTTGTTTGAGTAAGATTTCAACCTTGGATCTGAGGTTTTCGTCCTGAACTTGAGCATTGGACCCCTCAGAGGCAAAGATGCCAAAAACGTCTTCGATGACGGATGGTTTGTCTGTCCAGAAGACGCAGGTGGTATCGCCAATGCGGATACGGTGTTTGGTTGATTTGGGGCCATTGAGCAGTGAGTTTAGCGCAGTGCCGTATTGGAAGGCTGCTTTTTCAGATACGGGTGCGTTGAATGATTGGTCTTTGCCGTAGGATTCATAGGCTTTGGCATTGAATGAGACGAGGGAGGCGCCAGATGACTGGGCTCCAGCTACGGATTTGATCTTGGGGTGGAGGCGGGCAATGGGTACAGACTCAGCTCCGGTGATGAGGCATTGGCCAGTGGTGGCATCGGATGCTGGCTCTCGATTGTCCCACCAGCTGAGAATCTCATATTGCTCATTGACGGACTTGGTTTCTCCTTGGATGGAAAAGATTCCAAACCCTGTTGTGAGTTCGTCCAATTCAGGGTGCTCGGCGATGTATTGGGCGGCTAGCTCCGCTGACCAGTTTTCTAGAAACCGGCAGACGGTGGAGAACTGCTTGTGATTGATGGTCTGCTCGACTTTGAGGTGGGCGTCACGGAATGCATGAAATGATTTTTCTGTGCGCTCAGGTTTTGGGTCATCCTTTTTATAGCTGAGCATGTAGGCGAAATTATCCCACAAGAAGCCAGGGTTGATGCCTGATCCTGAAGGTTTGGCTTCGCCAAGAACGAGTTGTTTGTCAGCCCGTAGTTTCCCTTTATCATCACGGATGCGAGCGTCTTGGATAGCAAATAAACTGCCATCAGGCCTCAGTACGACGCGAAATGAGATGTTCTGGGGCGAGTACCCGGGTTTGGCAATCTCATAGCTGGAATCATCAGCTAGCCGCGAGTAGAGGTCATTGAGTGCATTGAGAATCATGATGGTGGCGGGTTAGATTTTGAATGGCAGCGGAGGCACGGTGATATTGCCGTCTATCATCTGAGCGCGGAAGAAGTGAGGGGTGGTGGATTTGACCGCTTTGGTTTTTTTGTTTTGCTCGAACTCAATGTCGTGGAGCATGAAGCCGAGGTCTTTTTCCCCAGCTAGGGACTGGTGGGGAGTGGGCCAGCTAGATTCGTCCTCGTGGAGCTGGAATGATGCGGGAAATTCACGACAGCCAAAGTAGGGCTGGTGGAAGGCTTGGCCTCGGCTGGCGCGGCGTTTGAACATGGCGAGGTGTTTGCCAGCGGCTGCGTTGGCTGGCAGCTTTTCACCGCCTTTATCCATGCGCCTATCAATGATATGAATGCTGGCGTGAATCAGGTATCGGACATCACGGAGTAGCAGTGAAGCGCGTTGTTGGCGGTCTTGATCGACATAGATGCCCAGCGAATCTGAACCTCCAGCATTGACTAGGGCAGCCTTTGGCGCGCTGGCTTTTTTACTGATTTCATTGCGCCTGATGTTGGTGAACTGGATGGGGTTGATCACAGTGATTTGGTCAATGAGCCAGCGGATTTGTGGTTTCCAATAAATCGCCTCAAGGAGGCCGCGTGCCGCTGAAGGGGTGATGACGTCGTAGCTGACGCGCTCGACCTTCATTTCAGGTCGTGAGAATAGGGCGTAGTCGCCCGAGACTTCTAGGATGATGGATGAGTTCATGGATTATGCATTTAGAAATTTTGAGTTTGCGGATTCATCGGTGAGGTTGAGACCGAAATCACTGGAATAATGGGATTCTGGGCAGATCAGAATGGAGAATTGCCCGTCTCTGATGGACTCGAATTGATGGTGGTTTTGGCGAAATTGGTTTTCGTAGATTTGCACAGTGTAGCGCTGGAGTCCGCGCATGAGCTGGCGGTGTAGCGGGATCGCTTCGTTGCGCAGTTGCTCGATCAATTTTAGGGCATCATTATCGACGGGAATAATGATCGATATTTGTTGGTTCTCGATGAGGTGGAACTTGTCCGCTGCTGTGCGGTACTGGGTCAGTAGAGGTAGTTTTTTGTCTTCTGTGTATTGAAAATCAGACAGGATGTTTTTGGCGTCCCATTGGTCTTTTTGTTGATAGAAGTACTTATGGAAGTAGGCCTGCACGGCAGCTGTGGAAAGTGGGTCGCCTTTGTGCAAATCGAGGATTTCATGGCCTACATTGGCGGTTTGTGAAAAGTAGCGCTCCGCTGCGCTGTGTTCGGAATGGAAGACATGGGTTTGCCCTTTGTTAGTGAGTTTGCCTTCACGGTTACAACGACCAGCTGCTTGGGCGATAGAGTCGAGCCCTGCCATTGAGCGGTAGACGAGTGGGAAATCTACATCGACGCCAGCTTCGATGAGCTGGGTGGAAATGAGACGCACAGGGAGTCCATCTGTGAGGCGCTGGCGAACGGTGTTGAGGATTTGCAGCCGATGCTGTGGGCACATCAAAGTAGAGAGGTGAAAGTTTTCATCGGTATCAGTTAGGAGCTCAAATATGGCTCTAGCATGCTTGCGGGTATTGACGATGCAGAGCGCTTGTTTAGCGGCGTTAATTTCAGCTGCGATGGTGTGGTCATCTAGCTGCCCGCGGTAGCGTACGTCGACGCGGCTGAGTTCTTTGAACAGCTTTTCTGGCTCATTAATGATTTCAGTAGAATTTGCAAAACCGATAGGGAAGTCGGGCGAACTGGCAACCGTTGGCTGGGTGGCAGTACAGAGTACAGCTGTGGTATTGTAATGCTCGGTGAGCTCTCGTAGAGCTCGGATGCATGGTGTTAGGTAGTTGATTGGAAGGCATTGAGCTTCGTCTAGAATGACCACCGAGTTGGCAATGTTATGTAGTTTTCGGCAACGGGAAGTCTTTGCTGCGTATAGTGATTCATAGAATTGAACGGCGGTGGTGACAATAATGGGAGCGTCCCAGTTTTCAGCGGCTAGGCGAGATGTTTCAGATTGTTTACTTTCAATTTCTGGTGCTAAGTTAGAGTGGTGCTCAAGGACGACGTCACTACCAAGTGAGGAAAGTAGTTTGCGGAAAACATGGGCGTTTTGCTCGATGATAGAGGTGAAGGGGATGACGTAGATAATGCGCTGTTTGTTATGTGCGAGAGCGTGCCGAAGGGCAAAGTTCAAGGAAGACAGGGTTTTCCCTCCGCCCGTAGGCACGGTGAGAGTGAAGATGCCGGAAGGTAAGCTGGAAGCTTGGGTGCAATCGGCTACCACCGTGGCCCGGGCTGCTGCGACTTTATCACCATGAGGTGGTGTGCCAAATGCTTGAATCTTGCGCTCTAATAGCTCTAGTGCTATAGAAAAGACATGCGCCTGATTTGTTGGGCGAAGGGCCGATTGCTGTGGGTTCATGAAGCTTTCAGTAGCTAGGAAATCAGCGTCGACGAGGCAGGAAAATAACATTCGTTGATAGAATGCGAATGCGAAATTGACGGACTCTCTGTCAGCTAACTGAGTGAGAAATTTGGGCAGGGCTGGAATGGTTAGTTTGGCGATTTCATCTGGCAGCTGGATGCAGGGGAGCTGATCTCCAAATGATTTATTAAGACGTTTTTCAAAGCAGGCGTGTGATTCGTGGCGAGCGTCTAATAATCCAGCGTGGTGCCCAGCAATCGCAGTGGCTATAAAGTGCCCTAGAGGTGAATCTGCAATAGCTTGTTTGGCTCCTGCTGTGGTGTGGTCAATTTTTTCAAGAATTTCATCGTGGTGTGGATCTGATGCCAGTTTGAGGTATTGTTGAAATTCTTCGGAGAACTTCCCAATGTCGTGCAAGATGCCAGCGAGGTAGCCCCATTTTTGGATCGTTTCTCGGTCTGCTCCAGCTGGAAACATGTTGCTAGAGAACTGACTGGAAAGGTATGCTACTTTGTTCAAGTGACCGTGCTTTGGGGTTAGAGAATTACAATGCGGGCAAGCATGTTGTCTCTCTGAGTCTAGCTCGTTGACGCTTGAGCAAGCGGTAGTAGGGTCATTCGCTGTAGGGGGGCCAAATGGGGTGAATAGCGGTTCCCAATGCTCCTGAGGAGATGTATCTCCGTTGGCTAGCTTGGCTGTATGGGCGTAGAATGTGGAGGTTTCTAGCATGAAAAGATGTTTTAGTTGATAGATTAGATTTGTGAATAATTAAATCGAAAAGTGTAGATTTGATAGTTGTATGTGAATGACTTTATCAGACAGGGTGGGACATTTATGGGGCGAGGTTCATTTTTGTTGGGGGTAAAAAAAATGCGCGCATGGAGAGTCATGCGCGCATCTGGGGGATTTGATTGATTTTCAGGATGTTACTCAGCTGATTTGGCGGTGATTCTGAGGAAGACTTTGTCTTCGCTTGTGTTTGTTAGTGTGATGGTGGCTTGCTCTTGGTTATTGGCTAGCTGGCTGGTGCTGACTGAGTAGTCCGTGCCTTCGGTGATGATTTGCCAGTTGGTTAGATCAGTGGATGTGCTGACCTGCCAGATGATGCGTTGGTCGTCACTGCGCACGAGTGAAAACGTGGGCAAGTTAGTGTCATCTGCTAGGCCGCTTTGGATGGCTGGGCCAATGGGGTCAGCTGGATCAGAGGCAAAGGCGTAGGCACCAAAGGCATTGCCAGCCCAGCCGCTTACTGGCTCGTCTGGCAGGATGCTACCGGCGCTGCCATAGTATTGGATTTCCCACAGGTCGCCTAGCTGGTTATTGCCGTGATCATTGCCGTAGAGATAGTAAATTTCTGACCATGAGGTTTTGTTATTGTGCAGATCTCTAGCTCTGACGCGGTAGCTGTAGTCGAGTGTTGGGTCGATGTTAGTATCGGTGTAATAAGGGCTAGTTTGCCAGTCGCTAGACGTGCCGTTACCTGAGAGTTCGCGGAATTTGTATTCTACTGGGCCACTTTGATCGTAGGCAATGGTTGCTTGCATCCAGATGCTGTCATCGCCAAGCCACTGCGGCTTGCCGGTAAATGCCATGGGGTTGGTGCTTGGTGGTGTGGAATCGTTAGATGTATCACTTGGCGTTGGTGCGGCGGTTGAGCGGCTGGAGTTGAGCATGTTTGTTAGCGCTAGGTGCATGGCAGCAATGCGGTCAGCTTGGCTGGCATCATTGATGAGGTTGTTGGCCTCTGTTGGATCCACGTTAAGCTGATAGAGGTCTTTAGGCGTATGCGGAGATGCTTTTTCGGCGACGAGTTTCCAGCCGTCAATGATGATGGCGCGGTGGGCGCTTTCTGGGTCAAGGCTATCATCAATAAAACGGGTTCCGAGGTAGCTGACTGACTCACGGAATTCTGGCTGGTTAGCTGGTGAGGCTGAGTTAAGCACGCTGAGGAAGCTGACTGAGTCGAGCCCTTGGTCTTCGCCTTGCACGTTATCTACCAACTCGGAGAGTGTTTGGTAGATGTCGAGGATGCTGGTTAACTGAGGCGCTGTGGTGGCGGGTTTGATAGGTGAGTTAGCGGTGGATCCATCGCCCCATTTGACGATGAATGGCACACGGTGACCGCCTTCATAGATGGTGGCTTTGTAGCCGCGCAGTCCTTCGTTAGAATCGTGTGTGCTTTTTTGAACTGCAGGTTTGAGGCCGCCGTTGTCGCTGGTGAAGATGATGAGGGTGTCTTCTAGCAATCCTCTATCAGCTAGGGCTTGTTCAATTTTCCCGTAGGCAACATCGATTTCAAGTAGCATGTCAGCGTGGTCGCCATCGCCAGTTTCTCCAGCTACTTTTGTGCCGAGGAAATCAATAGGAGGCGTGTGGGGAACGTGTACTGCCTGCGCGCAGTAGTGGATGAAGAATGGGGTGTCGGTATTGTTAGTGAGGTTGTCACTGTGGTGGCGGTCGATGAAGTCGATGGTTTTTTGCGTAAGAATCGGTCCGACTTCGTTAGTTTTCCACGATGGCATCCCATAGCTTTCCACTGAGCCGAAGATCTGCGATGAGCCATTGTCGTTGGCGTAATTGTCGCCCTCCCAGTAGATGAAGTCTTTGGTGGGGTCATTAGGATCTGTTGGGTTTTCTTCAGGGACCACAAAGTCGTTTTCAAAGAACATGTACGGGCCACCTTGGATGCCGCCGTAGGTGAGGTAGCTGTAGTCAAATCCCTGCTGGCTGAGGCCAGTGTAAAGCTGGCGGGTGAAGTCGGCGGCAAAGAAGTCGAATATATCGGCTGGTTTATTTGGGTTGTAGTGTGGGTTTGCTTTGTCCCAGTTAGTGATCTCAGCTGGGTCGTTAGCATTTGGTTCTTTGGGCCACACACGCCCGCCGAGGTGCACTTTGCCAAACATGGCGGTGTGGTAGCCGACTTCATTGAGCACAACGGCGATAGATTTCTGACCGCTGAGGAATTGTGACCCTTTATTGAAGTGCCAGCTGCCGCCTTCTGCGCTTCCTCGCCACGGGTAGTTTCCAGCTAGAATGCAGTAACGGTTAGGTGCGCAGAGTCCAGCTGGCGTGCTGGCATTGGTAAAGACCATGCCCTGATCGGCCAGTTTCTCAAGGTTTGGCAGCTCTGGCGGAAGTGCTGCGCCTGGATTGTTGGTGTGGTTGTTGTAGGTGCGGATGTCGCCCACGCCCATATCATCGGCGAAGAAAATTAGAATGTTAGGGCGGCTGGCGGCCATGCAGATCTGGCTAGCTATGAGGCCGCAGTGGAGTAGGCCCAGCGCCATGAGTGAAGTTTTCATTGGTCGTTAGAAGTGTGTGATGATGTAAAAATCTATATGGGTCGTATAGATTTCTATTCAAATGAGTTTGCAGGGATTTGAAGAAAAATGAAGAGAAAAATTCGTTTGTCAGACATTAGCGATCTCTCTGGTTATAAATGGCATAGATGTTTCGTTTTAGTTGATCCGGGTTGTTAGTTTTGGGCGAAAAAAATGCCAGGCTCACACGATGGTGAGCCTGGCTGGGAGCGTTTTTTTTCAGCTGTAGCCGCTGAAATAAGCTGATTATTCTGCTGGGTTGGTGATAGGTGTGGTCGTTTTTGCTTGGTTGATACCAGCTGAGTTGAATGCGTCTACAGCAAAGAAGTAGTCGACTCCTACGGTGAGTGCATTGATTTGGCATTTTTGCTCACCGCGGATGATGTAGCTGTTATAAAGTTTATCTGGGGCGATGCCGTAGCGTACGACGTATCCTTCAGCGTTTTCGGCTGTGCTATCCCAAGTGATGGTAACATTTCGCGCGTCGTTGACATCGCGGATTGCCTTGATGTTAGCTGGTAGCGCAGGTGCTTCGCCAGGGCCGAATCCGAAGATGCGAAAATCTCTGATAGAGAAGTTGGCGCGGTAGGGAGTTTCGATTTCACGGATTTTGAAATACCTAGCGGTGACTGGCTTGCTGAGCTCCATGTAATCGTGTGGATGGTCACCAATGCCAGCTGAGCGATCTACTGTGGTGTGCCATGTTTTGCCATCATTAGAGTGCTCGATGGTATAGCGGAAGTTGCCCGATCTATCATGTTTTACGGAGTCAGCTTTGTATTCTCCATGGTTTACCTGAATAGCGTGCACTTCAGCAGGCGCCTCGAGGTCAACTTGCAGCCAGTTGCCGGTAAAGCTATTTTGATTGGCGCTGGCGGGTAGCTGGATGGCAAGTTTGGCAGTGGCGCCACCTACATGTTCATAGTGTTCGAGGCGTAGTTTGTATTGTTGGCCAGCTATGAGATCTATGGATCCCACGGTGAGTCTAGGCCCGTGGTTAGACCAGTCGTTAGCGACGAGCTTGTCATCAACAAACAAGCGGATGCCGTCGTCGCCAGTGAGCAGGAAGTCGTGTGAGCCATCGCAGGTGGCGGTGTAGGTTCCCGTCCAGCGGCATGAGAATCCATCAGCTGGTAATTCTGGGGCAGGGCTAGCATCCCAGTGGAAATTGATTTCGGCGTCTTGGCGTTGTAGTGCTGGCTTGCCTTCGAGCTTCATGTTAGTGAAGTATTCACCTTTCCAGCTGCCTTCTACGAGGTCTTTGCCGGTGATGATTGTGCCAGCTTGGTTAGCTGATTCGGCAGTGGACCAGATGGTTTTCATGTCTTCGTCGAAGGCTAACTCGACTGGAGTATTTGGGTGGCTAGATGAGGCTGTAGCTGGTTTGCCATAGCTGAGTAGCATCCATCCTTTGAGGTTGTTAGTGGAGGCGTCACCATTGTCTTCGCCGGGTAAATACTGCGGTAGGCAGGAAAGGTAGGTATCGGTGAACATGACGTCGTCCTTATCGAAGCCCGCGCGGAACATGTTGATGCGGCGCTCAAACAAGGCGAGGTTAGAAATGACGGTGGTGTCTACCCGCCACTGCATGCCATCTTTGTAGATGAACTCGGCGCCGTGGCCAGCTCCAGGCGCGTGGCCTGTGGCTTTCATGGAAATTGGGTTGTAGTCAAGGTGTTGGAAATTTCCTAGCGGGCTATCGCTAACAGCTCCGCCGTCAGCATAGCTAACCCAGCCAGTGCCTGGAGCGCTGACTTGCATGTAGTACTTGTCATTGTGTTTGGTCATCCACACACCTTCAGTCCACGGTGTTTTGCCTGGGCTGTCGTCGCTGCGGCCAAGTGTATGATCGTCGCCGGAGCCTTCCCAACCACGGTTAGCTACATCGTGGGTGAAGAGAAATTTCGGCTCGCCAATTTCCGCAAAGTTGTTGTTAGGATCAAGTTCTACACCCCAAATTTTCCAACATCCCCAGTACATATAGACGCGGTTATCGTCGTCTACCAGAAAGGCAGGATCGACGACTTTGCGCATGGGACCGACTCTTTCCCAGATGCCAGCTTTGGCGTCTTTAGCGCGGTAGAGGTTTTCCTCACGGCACACCATGTAATAGAGCTCGCCATTGTAGACCATGCTGGCTGGAGCATATTCTTCGATGGCTAGCTCAGGCATGCCTTTAGGTTCTATCAGCTGCCAATCTTTCATGTCAGGGGAAACATAATATCCACCGCATTTGGAGGCGAAGAGGTAGTAGTTTCCCTCGAAGAATGTGACTACGGGATCAGCTGCCTGCCGCCATCTGTTATTGTCGAATCGATAGTTGATATCGATGGGGTTACAGAAGGTTTTCATCTCAGACCTTGGCTTGACTCCAGTGTCTGCCGCTAGGCATAGGAATGGCTGAGAGATGGTGAGAAGACATGTGCAAATGGCAGCTGATCTCATGGATGGTGTTATTTTATCTTGATTGGTTTGGTATTGACGATTTTGGCTGATGACTCAGCCAGTTCTAGCAAGTATTCTCCGCTAGAGACTTCGAATTGTTTTGCCGAATCATTCCAGTAGGCTAGCTCTGAGGAGTTGAATTCTAGAGTGACTGGGCGTGTTTCACCTGGTTTGATTTTAGCCACTCGGGAGAAAGCTTTGAGCCTGCGCTTTGGATTATTCTCAGAAAGGTTATCTCTAACGTATAGTTGAACTACTTTGTCACCGATTCGGTTGCCTGTATTGGTAACATCGAAGCTTACCAGGATATTACTGTTTTTGTCGTACAGGTCTTTCGCTAAATCGAAATTATCTAATTTAAACTCGGTGTAGCTGAGACCGTGACCAAACGCAAAAAGCGGTTCGTGCTTGAAGTGCATGTAAGTGCGGCCGTTAGATACTTTGTAATCATCGAATGCAGGAAGGTCATTCCAGCTTTTGGCGAAGGTGATAGGTAGGCAGCCAGCTGGATTGTTATCGCCAAAAATAGTTTCGGCAATGGCATCGCCACCGCGCTCACCTGGATACCAAGCTTCGAGAATTGCGGGAGCATTATCAGCTAACCATTGGCTTTCTACCGAGCTGCCATTTTCTAGCACAACGATGGTGTTGGGGTTGGCTGCTAGAACTTCTTTGAGCACATTGATTTGGTCATCCGGAAGCCCTGGAGCGGAACGGTCTTTGCCTTCGCCCTCAAAGGCTGTGGTCATGCCCATGATGGCGATAACGGCATCGGCTGATTGGGCGGCTTCCAATTCAGATCCAGCATCAGAGCTTTGCTCACCAGGTAAGACCCAAGCGATTTTGACACGATCATTGATTTGATCTGATTTGAATTTGACGACAATTTCGGTAGCTTTGTTAGCCTCTAGAGCAACGGGAACGATTTGTTTTCTTTCCTTAGCATTGAGGTACCAATCACTCATGACACGCTGGCCGTCGAGGTCGACCGTTAGGCCGCCGGTGTAGGTGAGTTCAATGAGGTACTGGCCAGCTTTTGGTGGCATCAAAGTGGTTGTCCAGATGGCTGAGTATTGTGGAGATTTGATCTCGGTGCGTGGGCCAAAATCTTTGTTCCAGCTGATATCCATACTTTTTTCCCAGTATTCTAGCTGCGGTTTGCCGCTGTAGTTTTCGTTAGCAAAAACTTGGGATCTCCAGCTAGGCACACCGTCAGGTCCTAGCAGACTAATGAATTCCTGTAGAATGGGTTCAGCTGTAACCTTTTTATCCCATTTGACGAAGTCAACGGAGACATCATGCTTTTGCAGGTAGTTGCGCAATCCATTGAGCGCGGTGACGGGAGTTTTGCTGAAGCCAGAGTAGTTGCCATAGTTTACCTTGTCTGCGTTAGGTCCAATGATGGCTACTTTTTTCAGCTGGCTGGCATCTAGGGGAAGTAGTTTTTTGCCCTCTTTGTTAGCTCGGTTTTGTAGCAGGACCATGCTTTGTCTAGCGGCTTCCATGCTGAGCTCTTTGTGAGGCTCTGAGGCGACGACGGAAAATGGGATTTTGGTGAATGGGACCATTTCGTCGGGGTCGAACTCACCTAGCTCGAAGCGGGCTAACAGGCAGCGGCGGACGGCATCGTCGACGCGTTCCATGGAGACTTTTTCTAGCTCGATAGCTTCTTTGAGGTGGTTTTCATAGACTGGTGAGAAGACGTCATAATCGAGGCCAGCATTCATGCACAGCCATGCTGATTCCACTTTATTTTTGGCGTATCCGTGGCCTTTATGGGCAGCCCAGCTTTCACCTTCAATCATCCAGAGTGGGGAACCAAAATCTGGTAGAGTAAAACCAGTGAATCCCCAGTCACCTTTCAATACATCATTTTGCAGCCAGCTGTTAGCTACGCAGGGCACACCATTGAGGGCATTGTAGGCCGTCATGATACTGCGTGATTTTCCTTCGGTTACAGCAGCTTTAAAGGCAGGCAAATAATATTCTCGCAGGTCTTTTTCTGAGATCTGTGGGTCAGCGCTGAAGCGGTTGTGTTCTTCGTTATTGGCAACAAAATGTTTTGGAGCACAAACGACTTTGAGGTATTTTTCGTGTTCACCTTGCATGCCTTGGACGTAGGCGGCGGCAAATTGGCTGAGCATGAATGGATCTTCACTGTAGGTTTCTTGGGTGCGTCCCCAGCGCGGGTCACGTGCGATGTTGATGTCTGGCGCCATGAGGAAAAGGGGGGCTTTTTTTCCCCAGTTTTCCGCAGTGCCGTGGTGGTACATGGCGCGAATTTCATCACTGATGACGTTGCCAATTTGTTTGACTAAGGGTGGATTCCAAGTGGCTCCCAGACCAATGCATTGGGGAAATACAGTAGCTGGCTGGCGCACTGGGCCAACGTAGCCGTGTAAGGCTTCGCCGCAGATCTGATAGCCTATATCGAGTCGGTCTAATCTTTTTCTGCTGTGACTAACAGTGAGTATTTTCTCCTCTAATGTCATTTTTTGAACAAGGTCGTCGACGCGTTGTTCAAAGCTTAAGGAGGTATCTAGATAGTCATTTTGCGCTGTAACTGTTTGGGTGATGCTAAAGCAGATGATAGATGCTGCTTGAAGCATGGGCTTGCGGATGCGACGGGGTACTCGAGAGGGGGCGATTTGTGTGTTTTTCATATTATAAGTCTGAGTTTATATAGAGATATATTACATTTCTTCTAGGGTCATGCCTTTTGTTTCAGACACCCATTTCCATACGAAGATGATAGAGATGAATGAGAAGATACTGTAGAGGCTGTAGGCACCGCTGAGGCCGATGTTAGCCAGCAGGATAGGGAAGGTCATGGTGACGGTGAAGTTGGCTACCCACTGGGTGAAGCCGGTGACAGCGAGTGCTGCGCCGCGGAATTTATTGGGGAACATTTCTCCTAACATAATCCACATGACTGGCCCCCATGAGATGCCAAAGCCGACGAGGAAGAGGTTGGCGGCGATGAGTGCGATGGTGCCTTCTGTGTTGCCTAGCACGAGATCGCCATTAGCGGCGACGTCGGCTGAGTTGAAGATGAAGGCCATGACGCCGAGGAAGATGGCCATGATGGTGGAGCCGGCGATGAGTAGTGGTTTGCGGCCCCATTTATCTACGTAGAAGGTGGCTACGAGTGTGGAGCCAACATTAACGGCACCGCCGATGACGTTGATGAGCAGCGCTTTGCTTTCGGTAAATCCAGCTGCCTGCCAGAGCACGCTGCCGTAGTAGAAGATGACGTTGATGCCGACGAGCTGTTGGAATATAGATAGGCCGATGCCGATCCAGAGCACGGGGTGAATGCGGCCTTTGATTTTGTCGAAGAGGTCTGCCATGCTAGGTTTGTGGCCAGCTGCTAGAGTGCTTTCAATTTCTTCGAGTTTTTCTTGGGAATCATCGGCGTGGCTGAGTTTGGCGAGTACGGATTTGGCTTTGTTAATTTTGCCAGCGGCGACGAGGTAGCGCGGTGACTCGGGGATGAAGAATAGTGAGATGAGAAATAGGCCAGCTGGGATGAGCTCGATCCAGAACATCCACTGCCAAGCTTCGAAGCCGAAGGCGAATGTGGATTTGGCGCCGCCGGCGCTGTTAGCGATGAGGTAGTTGCTGAAGAATGAGAAGAACAGGCCGAGGACGATGGCGACTTGTTGGAGCGAGGCGAGTTTGCCACGGATCTGGGCGGGGGCGATCTCGCTGATGTAGGCTGGGCAGAGCACGCTGGCAGCACCTACGGCGAGCCCGCCGATGACACGATAGACGACAAATTCCGCCGATGAGCTGGAGATGCCAGATCCCCATGCGCTGAGCATGAAGAGCAGGGCGGTGGCAAACATGATAGAGCGGCGACCAAATTTATCTGCTAGGTTGCCAGCAATGAAGGCGCCAGCAGCACAGCCTAGCAGCATGGAGGAGACGTTGAAACCTGAGCCAACTGAGTCGCTGCCAAATGTTTCTTGGAGCGCACTCACGGTGCCGTTAATGACGCCACTATCAAAACCAAAAAGGAAGCCGCCAATGGCAGCGACGCTACTGATGAGGTAAATGATGAATTTGTTATGTGGCTCTGGTTGAGATTCTATTTTTGCGTTCATAAGTATGGGCCTATTTGGCATGATGAGATTTGTTACCCTAGGCGTATGATTTCCCAAAACCAATGCTTTAGAGCTATGGAGCAATTATTTGATGAAAATGGACAAATGAAATGGCGGCTATTTAGTGGGTGATAGATGGTTAGTTCGCGGGTGATTTTTCTTTTTATCACGGCGGCTGCGGCACTGGCGGGTGATTATTTTCTGCTATTTCGATAGAATGTTTGATTTGAAGATTTGGTGGGCGAGCTAGTAGGCACAAAAAAATCACCTCGCAGCTGGGTGGCTACGAGGTGATAGAAAGTGGTTTTGTTAGCTGTGGGGGATCTAGCTGGTTTAGTTAGGCACCGATTTTTTCAGATGCGGCGATACCATTTTTGAGTAGTTCAGCTGGCCATTGGCCAGGCGCGGTTGGTTCATCGCCGAGGTATCCGTAGTTGAGCAATGAGCCGTGCTGGGCGTAGAGCAGGCGTGAGACGGGGGCGAGAGCGCCCATGCCCATGAATGCCATGGGACGGCGATTTTTTTGCAATATCTGTGTGCCGATGGTGAGGTCTTCGACTTCATGGTGGCGCACGGCGATTTTGACGATGTCGGCGTCTTCACCGAAGTCGACGATGCGCTGGAGCTCGGAGAGGTAGGGAGTTTTTTCGAAATTGTGGTATGAGAGCACGAGGCCGATGCCCTGGTTGCGCAGGTCTTTGGCGATGTCTTGCATGTCGCCGTAGGAGGCGAGCTCGATGTCTGCCCAGCTGGCAAATGGGGCGGCGGCGCTGAGTAGTGAGGCGCGTTCATCTGGTGTGAGGTCTGCCTCGCCACCTTCTGCGGCGCAGCGGGCGGTGATGAGAAGTGGGATGTCGCGGAAGCGCTCGAGCTCTACTTGCAGCAGGTCTTGGTGGCCGAGCATGGTTTCCAGCCGGATTTCGAGCAGGTCGCATTGTTTGGCCAGCTCACTGGGCTGCAGGCAGGCTAGCTGGTTGAGCGAGGCCACGGAGCCAACAGTAAGTGGTGAGGTGGGAATGCGTGTTTGTAGGCTGGCGGACATGCTCCAATGAAATAATTTGCCAGCTAGATTTGTCAATGCAGAGGTGTGATTGTGGGGTATTTCCTGCCAATTTCTTAGGCTGGATTGTAAATATCACCACTTTCCCCTTTTTCATTGGCTGAATTTGTAGCAGATTGGCCGCGCCCATTCAGGGTAGATGAAAAATGAAGAAAGCACTCGGCATAGGACTTGCAGGATTTGGCACCGTGGGAAGCGGTGTTTGGGAAACCTTGGAGAAAAATTCTGAGCTTATCCAGGCACGAACTGGCGTGCAGGTATCGATCAATCGCATTGCGGTGAGAGACCTGACCAAGGCTCGTGAAGGAGCGGCAGCTGAGCTCTTCACCACCGACTGGCAGGAAGTTGTCAATGACGACAGCGTGCAGATGGTAGTGGAGCTGATTGGTGGCACGACTACCGCATTTGACATCGTATCCAGCGCATTGAAGCTGGGTAAGCCAGTGGTGACTGGCAACAAAGCGCTGCTAGCTGAGCGTGGTGCCGAGCTATTTGAGCTCTCACGCCAGCACAATGCACCGATTTTATTTGAAGCGGCGATTGCTGGAGCGATTCCTATCGTCAAGGCGATCAAGGATTCATTTGCCGGTAACCGCATTGAATCCATGGCAGGTATCATTAATGGTACTTCTAACTACATCCTCGAGCGCATGACTGATGCTGGGCTGGACTACAAAGTAGCGCTGGCTGAAGCTCAGGAGCTCGGTTACGCGGAAGCAGACCCAACGCTCGACGTTAATGGCTGGGACGCCGCTCACAAGGCGATTCTGCTGACTTCTCTGGCTCATGGATTTGTCATCGATCCAGCTGATGTTTACGTTGACGGCATCGAGCAAGTGCGCGGCACTGACATCGCTTTCGCCAAAAACCTCGGTTATGTGGTGAAGCTGCTTTGCGTCATGCATACCCGCCCAGATGGTGCGGTGGAGCTGCGCACGCAGGCGTCATTTATTTCTCAGAAACACATCCTCTCAAGCGTCAATGGTGTCTTTAATGCCGTGGCGGTGACTGGTGATGCTGCTGGTGAATCATTATTCTACGGTCGCGGTGCCGGTAAAGGACCGACTGCTTCTTCAGTAGTGGGTGATATCATCGAGCTCGCTCAAGCAATGGGCCAAGGAAGCCAGCCAGCTGGATTCTTGCCATACAAACCAGACGGTGGCTTGCTGCCGATTGAAGAGACCGAAACACCTTATTATGTGCGTTTTGATGTCAGCGATCGCCCAGGCGTGGTAGCTGATATTGCCCAAGTGCTCGCGCAGCATGGCATTGGTATTTCAGGCACTCATTCTCCAGTAAACTCAGACGACCCGGATGCGGAGTTTGTAGACATGGTGTTCATGCTGCACACTTGCCCATGGGGTAAATTGCAGGCGACACTCAGCGAAGTTGAAAAACTCGACTGCATCAACTCAGCGCCAGTGGTGTTCCGCATCGAAGCGCTTTAATCCCTGCAGGATTGAAGAGAGAAGGGTGAAGAGAGAGGAGTGAATTCCTCTCTGATGAAACACTGAGAGCTCAGTAGTTCGGCCGCAGGTTTTGGAGTGCTGAGATCCTTCTCAGCTATAGCTCACAGATGTACTCAGCCTAGGAGATGAAGTAGGCAAAAACGAATTCCTCTCTGATGAAACCCTGATCGCTCAGTAGTTCGGCCGCAGGCTTTGGAGTGCTGAGATCCTTCTCAGCTATAGCTTACAGATGTACTCAGCCTACGAGATGAAGTAGGCAAAAACGAATTCCCGCAAGATGGAGCAGCCATGCTCGATGTTGTGGGAAATTTTTTTGGCCCCTTTTGAATAGATCCTCCGCATCTTAGTTTTCCGTTTGTGTAATGGCCAAATGACGTTTTCTGGTGCCCTTTCAGGGCTCGTGATCATTGGTGATTTTTCCCTCAGGGCTGAAGCCCTGAGCTTTGTTCTTTGCCGCTTTCAGCGCCAGCTGGAAATCACCCAGCTCAGATTGTCTGTCTGGGTATTTCTCGCTCTTGCAGAGCTGATATCTTTGTGCGTGGCGCGGTCCTATGCTTGCGTTGCGCCTTCGGTGCTGCCTAGAGCTCAGATTGTCTGTCTGGCTATTTCGTAGATAGTTTTGATTTCAGTTGGCTTTTATTGCAACTGGCTAGCTAGCCCGCAGGGCTTATGGATTTTAGCCGCGGGTCAGCGAGCCCAGCGAGTGCCACCCGTGGATCTCGTGTCCACAGTAGTCATTTCCCGAAGGGAAAATGGATGGGCAAGTTGGTCAGAAATCCCCAGAAAAAACCCGAGTTTAGCTGGCTGGAAATCCCGCTGATCATTGTAGCTACGATGATTGAGTTTGGTCAGGGTGAAAAATGCCGTGCATTTTTTTTCTGGCTATTTCGTAGATAGTTTTGATTTCAGCTGGTTTTTATCGCAACTGGCTAGCTAGTCCGCAGGGCTTATGGATTTTAGCCGCGGGTCAGCGAGCCTAGCGAGTGCCACCCGTGGATCTCGTGTCCACAGTAGTCATTTCCCGAAGGGAAAATGGATGGGCAAGTTGGTCAGAAATCCCCAGAAAAAACCGAGTTTAGCTGGCTGGAAATCCCGCTGATCATTGTAGCTACGATGATTGAGTTTGGTCAGGGTGAAAAATGCCGTGCATTTTTTTTACTGGCTAGCTAGCCCGCAGGGCTTATGGATTTTAGCCGCGGGGCAGCGAGCCCAGCGAGTGCCACCCGTGGATCTCGTGTTCACAGTAGTCATTTCCCGAAGGGAAAATGGATGGGCAAGTTGGTCAGAAATCCCCAGAAAAAACCCGAGTTTAGCTGGCTGGAAATCCCGCTGATCATTGTAGCTACGATGATTGAGTTTGGTCAGGGTGAAAAATGCCGTGCATTTTTTTTGAGGACAAGCATGGTCAGGCCTTCGGTATTTGCGCAGGTTTAGCTAGCTAGATGGATGGTTCTAGCTAATGGCACTCCATTTCCCCTCCGGGGAATGATCTAGCTGGCTGGATGACCACGGGTGGCACTCGCTGAGCTCGCTTACCCGCGGCTAAAGTCTGTAAGCCCTCCGGGCTAGATTAATAGCGGTGGATCAAGTTGTGCAATTAAAGCTCAGATTGTCTGTCTGGCTATTTCGCGCTCTTGCAGAGCTGATATCTTTGTTGTGGCGCGGTCCTATGGTTGCGTTGCGCCTTCGGTGCTGCTTGATCCTAGGCTGGGCTGTTTTATGCCTTTGGCATTTTTTGCGAGTCGAGGACAAGCATGTTCAGACCTTTGGCATTGGCGCCGGTTTAGCTAGCCGGAGGTTTCATTGCAAAGGTCTGAAAACTGAAAACTTTCCTCTGAAAACTATCCTATTCCACTTTATCAAGGTGATCTTGGCAGTATTCCTTACCGTCTTTGCTGCGGAAGTGGTGGTCAGGGTGGGAGATTTCTGTGGCGCCACAGACGCTGCAGCGGTGGAAGGCGTCATCCGTACTGACGGATGATTTCATGTACTTGCGACGACGGCTAGCTGAGTACTGGCGGTTTTTTGCTCCCATGATCGCGCGTGGCACGACGGCAAAAAAGAAGTTGGATAAACACAGGGCGTTGAACGCAAAGATCAGCGGGTGGGTGAGGCTCTGCATGAGCACCAATCCACCGAGGATGGCGGCTAGGATCCAAATCTGCACCGGCAGGATAAAAAACAGCAGGATGGTGAACTTGGGGTGAATGGTGGCAAAGGCAAAGAAAATGGAGAAGCCTAAAAGCAGAGCAGCGCCCGGTGGCGGGTAGCCAGTGAGCAGCTGGAAGCCGAGGCTGGCGAGCAGCGCTGAGATGTATCCCCAGAAGACGTAGAGGTTGCAGCGGAAAACGCCCCATTCTTGCTCGAGCGCATCGCCGTAGGTAAAGAGAAGCATGGTGGCAAAAACCATAAACAATAGGCCCATTGGCGAGAACCCAGAGCTCGCTTTGGCGGCAAAGATAAAGGTGATCACCCGCCAGACTTCTCCTTGCATGATTTTTACCAAATCAAACTGCAGAGCTTTTTCTAGATCTGGCTGAAATGCTCCCAGCAGGTAGACTCCGAGGAAAAAGAGTGCCAAGTAGCGAACTAGCCCAGGAGTGGCTAGCCGACCGAAGCGGTTTTCTAAGCGATTGAGAAAGGCGTCCATGTGCGGCAATCAAAGTCAGCTGAGCGAGAATTTCAACCCAAATTGCCAGCTGATGGATGATGATGGTCAGATCTACCGGAGAAAGTTTTTAAAATAGTGTGGAAATCTGGAGATATATGCCGTGTGAAGTTTTGATTTGTGTGATGTGTTGGCTGCCTGGTGTGTGGGTCGAGTGGCATTTCTCAGCAGAAATGATAGTTGCTGGCGGATTTGTTGGCCCATTTCTTGACAATTTTAGGTTTTTAGGGGGAGTTTAAAAGGTTCTAAATATCAATAAGTCATACAGGTTTGCCTTGGGGGTTTTGGCGACTCAAAAGCCAGCTGAGATGGCTGGTTTTTTGCCTGAATCGTCAGAGCATTTTATCATCGAAGGCTGATTTTTTGTATCAATTTGTTCTGAGGAGTGATTGAAAATTAAATGCTTAATAGATTTAGTTCTGCTAGGGTATATTTTAATTTCAATAACAGAGTGTGTCTGACAGCGTTGATAGAATAAGGGGTGTGACGTGGGGTGATAGTTAGGCTAACTTAAGTAAAATGACGCATTTTTGCCCCAGATGGGCGTAAAAATTTGCAAAAACTCAAATTTTTTTAGCGCAAGGCTTAATCGGTTAATTTAAACAAATGATTTGCGATTTCCTCTATTTGAACGATTTACGTTTTGAAATGAATGCTTGATCCGAAATGAGGGATCGATATCATTGCTTTACGGGTGGGTATATTTAGGTCTAACCTACACGTGGATTTCGGATGCACATTTACAGCAAACGATTCATCTGCATATCACCCAGATGCCAACTTATGGCCATAGCGTCTAAGGAAGCTCACGAAAAAGCCCGGAAAATCAACAACACAAATCAATACGAAAATGATTAAAAACACATTGATACTAGGTCAAGCGGCTGTCGCCCTCGCTACTTGTGGCCTTCTTACTACGGGCGCCCAAGCCCAGTCCGCTACTTCAGAACCTGTAGGTTATAATACTGTCACCTGTTTGCCAGATTCAGATACGGTTTTGTCGGCACCACTTACGGCAGAAAAAGCTCATCAAGGCGCGATATCAGCGGCCCCTACAGAGAATGCAGATCAAGCGGTTCTGACGTTCAGCGATACTAGTTTCGATACTGATGCCTTTGCATCTTTGTACTACGTGACCTTCACTTCAGGAAATAAAGTTGGCAACTATTATCAAGTTTTGTCTAATACTGACAATTCGATCACCGTAGCTCTTAATGGTGATACTTTGCTTGCTTCAGGTAATGCGGTACAAAGTGGTGATTCGCTGGTCGTTGCGAAGTTTTGGACTCTAGATACCTTATTCCCGCCAGCCGACCAAGTGACTGTAGTTGAGTCTAGCTCAACATCAGCACGTAATAGGCGCACTCAGATTTTGTTGCCAGATTCGGTTTCAAAAGGAATTAACTTAGCTCCAAATCGCGTCATGTACTTGAGCGGTGGTGCTTGGTTAGAGGCTACAAACTCTAACGTAGAGGCTGGATCTACTATTATTTGGCCTGATTCATATTTCATCGTACGTCATCCATCAAGTGTAACTGAGGCTACTACTTACACAATTAGCGGGGGTGTTGACATGAATCCTTCAATCAAAATTCCCCTTTTCACTAATACTGACAGCAAACAAGATAATTTCATTGCTATTCCACGACCTGTTGGAGTGAAACTGAAAGATCTTGGTTTGCATGAAACTGAGGCATTTGTTTCAAGCTCATCAACGAGTGCTCGGAATAGGAAAGATACAATTTTAGTATATGATAATAATAATCCAGGACTGAATAAGGCACCTAGTAAAATTTATTATTATGTGAGTGGGTCTCCTGGAAATTGGGTAGATGCTGGAGATGGTTCAGTCTCTGATGATGTTGAGTTGGAAGCATCTCAAGGTTTTATCATCCGCAAGGCTGAGACTGTTGATGGGGCAACAGTTTTTTGGAATAACACTCCAACATACTAAAACACAAACACACTAACAAAATAGAACGGTAATGAAAATTATAGGACTTAATATTTTAGCACTCCTTTTGACTGCTATTGTAGCTCAGGCTTCAATAACTATTACATGGGGTTTTGGCTCGCTGCGAGACAGTTCGGGCAACGTTGTGCCAGAGGGCGCCACTGTAGTCATGTTTGTTGACACTGGTGGAGGCTTACCTTCTGCAGATGATCTTTCAGGGGCAGTTTTGACTACTGGCCAGACTGTGGGAGGGTCGGAAATCTTAGACATTTTTGCTACGTCTGATGCAGTTGACCCAGGTGGTGTAGAGGAGACACGTACATACACACTGGATGGTAACATTGCATCAGGTGCTGATATTGGCATTTATTGGTTTCTTGATGGTGTGTCATCAGGCGATACACTTACAGGTGGAGAAAGCTATGGATCTTTCACTAGCAGTGATGTCGGAGTTTTTGGTGATTGGAACATGACTGTACCAAATGACGGTTCAGCTGTTAACATCTTATACTACGATACAAGTTTAGGTGGAGGTGTATCTGAATCAGACTTTTGGGCTTCTAATAACGTTGCAGTCCCAGAGCCATCAAGCTTGGCGCTGATTGGTCTTGGTGCGATTGGATTTATCATCCGTCGTCGCAAGTAATGATCTAATTATTCACTGGCGAGAGCCGGTGAGACATTGATTTATTAGGGCAGATCTCATGATGAGGTCTGCCCTTTTTGTTGTTTTTAATTTGGCGAGCTGGCTGGGTTTTACGGGCTAGATTTTTCTAGCTGGGCGGAATGGCTGATTGGGGTATAGGTGTCCGCGCCTGCAGCGGTTTGTGATTTCCAGCTGGGTGTGTGTTTGAGTGATGCTGAGTTTGGCCGCATTTTCAGCTGGTGAACTTATGCCATTCTCTCTGGGGATTAGTTCGCGTGGTTTTGATTAGCGCTAACAAAACCGACGGGCTCAGCAAGCTGGGCAGCTTATTGAAAAGTGCTGTGATATTTGCTGGCGGAGTGATGTCTCGTTGGTGGGCTGGCGAGCTAGGTCTGGCTGGTATTGTGGCTTTTGCCCCAGCCATGTAGCAAGTGACATGTGGGGCTCTCATTAGTGGCTGATATTGTTATCTTTGCCGCTTATTTTGACTTTTAATAAGCTGTTTAAGCAAACGGTTACAGAGATTGAAAAATCAGCGCGTGGCTGACGTTATATACGTGTCAGATCGATAGACAAATTAATCATGAAAAATCAAGCGATACACGGCGTAGCAGCCGCATTGGCATTGGGCACGGTAGCATTGAGTGCCGGCGAAGAATCATTGGCTAACTATGTACAAGAAGACGCCGCTCAGCAGTGGGGGGTGAAGGTGGACTACACACTTGCAAGCAAGTACATGACCCACGGTTTCAAAGTAGGTGGTGACAACTGGTCACACCAGCCAAGCCTGACGCTTGATACTGCTATTGAAGGTCTTCAATTCACATATTGGGCAGCGTTCACAGATGAGCGTGCGCTGAATGATGCTGATGAAATGGACTTCATGCTCACTTACCAGAAGACACTGAACGAAGACAGTGACTGGGCAGTGAACGTTCACGGATTGGTGAACTACTGGCTGTACCCACACCAGAAGGTTGATGTTGACCGCAATGGTGCACCAAGCAACTCGATTTCAAATTACCAGGGCCTGAAGATGCACATCGGTGCTAGCCTGCCTAAGCGAATTTCTCTAGCTGACGGTATCTTCTTGGTACCTAGCTACAATATCTACTACTGGATGCCTACTACTGGTGACCAGTTTGACGATGGATTTGTGCACGAGCTCTTCCTCAGCACATCTATCCCGATGAACATTTCTTCATGCAAGTACGTGCCTGATCACTTCACTCTGGGTGGTAGCGTAAACTACAACACTGGTGTATTTGGTGTTGAGTCTGGCTGGAGCCACGCAACTGCACACATTGGTACAAGCGCACCAATCACAGATAGTCTTTCATGGAATGCTGGTCTGAACTACCAGTGGACATTTGAAGATACTGTAAACCCAGACGGCGACGAGTTCTGGGGCCAAGTTGGTGTGAGCTGGAGTTTCTAATTCCTCACACGCGAAGCTAAATTTATACGAGCTGGGCATCCTTCATTGGGTGCCCAGTTTTTTTGTTGGGGGAAATGGCATGTTGGCTGGCGATTCCAGCTGGTTGTGGCCAGTTCATTTCGCCTGCGGGGAATGTTCTAGCTAGGATGTGGGGAAAATGACATTTTTTGGCGCCCATTCAGGGCACGTGCGTTTTGATGATTTGCTCTCAGGGCTGAAGCCATGAGCTTTGTTCTTTGCCGCCTGCAGCGTCACCTGAAAATGATCCCTCTCAGATTGATCCCTCTCAGATTGTCTGTCTGGCTATGGAGCGGGGATGCCGATGGCTGTGTTGCGCTCTTTCAGAGCTGGGATTTTGTGTGGTGCTGGTGACCTATGGTTGCGTTGCACCTTCGGTGCTGCCTTACCATAGGCTAGGCTGTTGTATGCCTTCGGCATTTTCGCAGGTTCTAGCTGGGTGGTTCTAGCTGAGCGGATGGTTCTAGCTGAGCGGGTGGTTCTAGCTGAGCGGATGGTTCTAGCTGAGCGGATGGTTCTAGCTGAGCGGATGGTTCTAGCTGAGCGGATGGTTCTAGCTGAGCGGATGGTTCTAGCTGAGCGGATGGTTCTAGCTGAGCGGATGGTTCTAGCTGGGGTCATTCCATTTCCCCTACGGGGAATGATCTAGCTGGCTAGGTGACCACGGGTGGCGCTCGCTGGGCTCGCTTACCCGCGGCTAAAGTCTGTAAGCCCTCCGGGCTAGATGATTAGGGTGGATTTATTGTCTGTCAGCTATGCTGTGTTGCGCTCTTTCAGAGCTGTGATTTTGTGTGGTGCTGTGACCAATGGTTGCGTTGCACCTTCGGTGCTGCCTTACCATAGGCTAGGCTGTTGTATGCCTTCGGCATTTTCGCAGGTTCTAGCTGGTTTGTTCTAGCTGGGCTCGCTTACCCGCGGCTAAAGTCTGTAAGCCCTCCGGGCTAGATTGTTAGCTGTGGATGAGGTTGCCTAATTGAGTTTGTAGATTTAGCTAGCTGGAGGTTTCAATGCAAAGGTCTGAAAACTGAAAACTGAAAACTTGAAAAACTATCCCTACTCAATCTCCGCAGATGATGCGGATGAGGGCATCTAGCGAAAAGAAGTGGTCTTTAGGGTGAGAAATTGATGTTGGTTCTGGTTTCATGATTTTTTGAGAATGTGGATTGTTGGAAAAAAACGAGCCGAGCCACTGGTTAGTAGCTCGGCTCATTGATAAATTGATAGATCAGTTGCCTAGCCGTGGTGAGATGGGATCTCGATGCCGAGTGCTTGTGCAAGGCGGCCACCGTATTCGGCGTCCGCGCGGAAGAAGTTGCACAGTGCGCGCAGTTGGATGTCTTTGTTAGTCACCTGGCTGAGTGATCCAGCTAGGTTTTCTATCAGGCGTTGTTTTTCGCCATCGTCCATCAGGCGGTAGAGATCGCCGGCTTGGATGAAGTCGTCTTGTTGGTAGTCTCTAGCTTGTGCCGCGGCATCACCAGAAACTGCCATTGGTGTTGGTTTGTGCTCTGGCTGCTCGTTGACATTGTCGAAGCTATTTGGCTCGTAGTTAGGGGCATCGCCAGCGGCGCCGTCATACATGAAGCCGTCGCGTTGGTGGTTGCTAGCGCTGCGCGCCATGTACGGGCAGTTGACTGGCAGCTGGGTGTAGTTAGCGCCAATGCGGTAGCGGTGGGCATCTTGATAGGCGAACAGGCGACCTTGGAGGAGTTTGTCTGGGCTGGCTTCGATGCCTGGGATGAAGTTGCTAGGGGCAAATGCGGCTTGCTCGACTTCGGCAAAGTAGTTTTTCGGGTTTCTATCCAGAACGAGCGAGCCGACGGTACGGCATGGGAACTCTGAGTGTGGCCAAACTTTGGTGACGTCAAACGGGTCGAATCGGTAGGTGGCTGCTTCCTCTTCGGTCATGGTTTGGATTTGCACATCCCACTCGGCGGTGCCGCCCTTGGCGATGGTATCAAACAGGTCGCGAGTGGCGTGGTCAGGGTCGTTGCCAACCATGGCTCTGGATTCTTCGTTAGTGAAGTTTTCAATGCCAGCTCTGGTTTTGAAGTGAAATTTTACCCAAGTACGTTTGCCGTCGGCATTAACAAATGCGTAGGTGTGGCTGCCGTAGCCATTCATGTGACGGTAGGTTTTTGGTGTTCCTCTATCAGAGAAGAGCACGGTCACTTGGTGAGTAGATTCTGGTGTGAGACCCCAGAAGTCCCACGCCATGTTGGCATCTTTACAGTGAGTGGCTGGATTGCGCTTCTGCGTATGGATGAAGTCTGGGAACTTGATCGCATCGCGGATGAAGAAGATCGGTGTATTGTTACCTACCAGATCCCAGTTGCCTTGCTCGGTGTAGACTTTGAGGGCAAATCCGCGTGGATCGCGCTCGGCGTCGCCACTACCAGCTTCACCGCCAACGGTGGAGAAACGCAAGAAGCAGGGGGATTTTTCACCTGGCTTGGTGAATGGTAGTGCTTTTGTTAGCTCAGATAGATCTTCATCGATTTGCAGGTAGCCGTAGGCGCCGGCTCCTTTGGCGTGAACAACACGTTCAGGCACGCGCTCGCGGTTGAAGTGTGCGAGTTTTTCCATCAGATGCACGTCTTGCATCAATACTGGACCGTAACGGCCAGCTGTTTGTGAGTTTTGATTATCGCCTACTGGTGCGCCGTGTGCTGTGGATAGATTTAGGGTGTCCATTGCTAAGAGCATACGAATATTTCTTTAAAAAAGAAGATTGATTCTTTAATAGTTATTATAGGTTTTACCTATAGTTGGAATCATTCTATTGTAGGTGAATGGAGATTCGGCAACTGGTTTATTTACAGTCATTGATAGAAAATGGAAGTTTTTCGTTAGCGGCGGAACGCTGTGGTGTGGCGCAGCCGTCACTGAGTCAGCAGATAAAAAAACTAGAAGATGAGCTAGGGTGTCAGCTGGTGAGCCGCGCTCGTAGCGGGGTAAAACTGACTCAGTCAGGGCACGATTTTTGGCGCAGTGCGTCATCGATTCTGCAGCAGACGCGTCAGCTGGAGGATGAGTTTCTAGCGCGCAAAGGGAGGTTTCATGGTCGCTTGAAGTTAGGTGTGATTCCAACGATTGCGCCGTATTGGCTGCCGGGGAAAATTGAAAAACTTCGTTCGTCACTGCCAGATGTGGGGATTGATTTGGTGGAAGAAAAGACAGACGTATTAAGATCTCATTTGATGAATGATGAGATTCCTTTTGCTGTTTATAGTGATTCTGATGCTACAGCGAAGGCTCCTAGCGGGCTGGAGGAGAGGATGATAGGTAGTGAGAAACTCTGGCTGGCGGTGAGTAAGAAATCGAGTCTCGCTGGCCAGCGCAGCACTTTGTTAGCCAAGCTTTCGGGCATGGATTTATTGGTGCTGCAAGATGGCCATTGTCTGAAAGACCACACGGTGAAGCTGTGTAAGGCGCATGATTTCAAACCTAATAATGGCCTGCGCTGCGCGAGCTTGGAAACATTGATTGGGCTGGTAGAGGCGGATTTAGGCATCAGCTTTATCCCAGATATGGCTAAACAATATTACCGCCATCGGGACATCGACTTCCTTACTTTGCGCGATGCTGATTTTCGTAGATCACTTTATCTGGTGAGTAAGGCGGGGAGAAAATTTGCCGGTCACGAGCAGAAGTTTATCAAGCAGCTGCTGGAACCCCTGCGGGGTTGAAGAGTGAATTTTGAAGAGAGAAGAGTGAATTTCCTGCACGATGAAACTTTTGCGCCGCTCGACATCTATCTGGAAACTGGAACCCCTGCGGGGTTGAAGAGTGAATTTTGAAGAGAGAAGAGTGAATTTCCTGCACGATGAAACTTTTACGCCGCTCGACATCTATCTGGGAGTTGTGGGGAAACTGGGAAACTGAAAACTGGAAAACTGGAAACTGAAAACTGAAAACTGGAAACTGGAAACTGAAAACTGGAAACTGAAAACTGAAAACTGAAAACTGAAAACTGAAAACTGATTTTTCCTGCTAGCTGGAATGAGCGTTGGAATTGAGAAGATTTGCAGCCTGTTTGATCCCTTTATATTTGGATTTCTGGAATTTGGGGTTACATACATGGCGTGACTGATTTTCAAACTGACGATTTACGCATAGCCAACATTGCTCCTCTTATTTCACCAGCAGTGCTGTCGTATTATCTGCCGATGACCAATGAGGCATCTGCAGTGGTAGCGAAGGCGCGTAGTGAGGCAGAGGCCATTTTGCACGGGCAGGATGATCGTCTGCAGGTGGTGGTTGGACCATGTTCTATTCATGATCCTCAAGCCGCGGTGGAGTATGCTAAGAAGCTGAAGCCACTGATTGACCAGTATGCAGGTGAGCTGCAGATTGTGATGCGTGTTTATTTTGAAAAACCACGTACCACAGTGGGTTGGAAGGGATTGATCAATGATCCACATTTGGATGGTTCATTTGACATCAACCGTGGCGTGCGCATTGCGCGTGAGCTGTTGTTGGAAATTGCCCACATTGGCGTGCCAGCTGGCACAGAGTTTCTCGATACGATTTCTCCGCAGTACTACGCTGATCTGATTGCCTGGGGGGCAATTGGCGCACGTACTACCGAATCACAGATCCACCGCGAGCTGGCTTCAGGCCTGTCGATGCCGGTAGGATTTAAGAATGGTACTGGCGGATCATGCCAGATTGCTTTTGACGCGATTCAGGCGGCCAAAGGATCTCACCATTTCCTCTCTGTGACTAAGCAGGGGGTTTCAGCGATTGTTTCTACAGCAGGAAATGACAGCTGCCACATCATTCTGCGCGGTTCATCATACGGTCCTAACTACGATGCCGAAAGCATCAAGCAGGTGACTGACAAGCTGGCTGCATCTGGCCTGCCTGAGTATGTGATGATTGATTGCTCGCACGGCAACTCACTGAAAGATTACCGCAACCAGCCGAAGGTAGCTGAGGCACTGTGTGAGCAGATTGCTGACGGATCCACTGCGATTGCTTCAGTGATGATTGAGAGCAACTTGGTAGAAGGCGCGCAAGCATTACAAGAGAAGCTGGAAGATATGACTTACGGTCAATCTGTTACTGACCAGTGCATTGGCTGGGATGATACAGAGAAACTTCTAGCTGAGTTTTCAGCTGCTGTGATCGCTAGACGTGAAGTTCTAGCTGAAAGTTAGACGTTTTAGAATATATAGTGTAATTACTAGCAAATTTAGTATTAGCGGGTGCTTCGTGTACCCGCTAGTTTTGTTTATAGAGGTAGGGGAAATTAGCACTTTTTGTAATCCTTGCTTTAGCTGAGAGAGAATAGCTAGTAAGTCTCGTATCAGTGAAAACGATCTTGCTGTGCATATGCGCCAGCTAGATTTCGGCTTGATACCAATTTAGAAAACATGATGAAAAAACAGAACTTATGGATAGCCAGTTTAGGCATGTGCGCGGCAGCTGCGCTTACGCTTGGCGCAGAAGCAGCTGATAAACCTAACGTGGTTATCATTTACGGTGATGACGTTGGTTACGGTGATGTTGGTGTTTATGGCTCGACGATGATTCCTACTCCTAACATCGATGCTCTAGCACACAGCGGTTTGAAGCTAACTGATGCGCATTGCTCGGCAGCTACTTGTACGCCATCACGCTACGCAATGCTCACAGGTAAGTTAGGTGAGCGCGATCGTGTAGGTGTGCTGCGTGGTGACGCCAAGATGACGATTCCAACAGACGTGCTAACACTTCCTAAATTGTTCCAAGCGAATGGCTATAAAACTGCGGTATTTGGCAAATGGCACCTCGGTCTGGGTGATGGCGAAGCTGCTATTAACTGGAATGAAGCCGTTAAGCCTGGCCCGCTAGAGATTGGTTTTGATTATTCTTTCCTGTGCCCATCTACTAACGACCGCGTGCCGAGTGTGTATTTAAAAAACCACCACGTGGTGAATCTAGATCCTAACGACCCGATCACAGTATCTTACTCGGGACCAATTCCAGATGACGTACCGGGCACCGAGTACCCAGATGGCAAAGTGGACCGCGAGGCGATGACATACTATCAGAGCACGCACGGCCACAATAATAGTGTGATCAACGGCATTGGCCGCATTGGTTATATGAAGGGTGGCAAGTCTGCGCTGTGGAATGATGAAGACATTTCTGATGTGCTCATCGGCGAGGTGACCAAGTACATCGCGGAAAATAAGGACGATCCATTTTTCATCTATTTTGCCTCACAGGACATCCACGTGCCGCGCACGCCGCATAAGCGATTCCAGGGGAAAACTGAGCTGGGCTACCGTGGAGATGCGATGGTGCAGTTTGACTGGACGACAGGTGAAATCATGAAGGCGCTGGAGCAAAATGGTCTGCGCGACAATACCATCATCATTTTCTCTAGTGATAATGGACCGGTTTACGACGATGGCTACGATGATGGCACGACGGTAAGAACCTCTACCAAGGCTAGCGATGGCGGGCATTTTGGTGCGGGACCACTGCGCGGTGGCAAATACCAGCTGTATGAAGGTGGCACACGTGTACCTACTATCGTTAGCTGGCCAGCTAAGATTAAGGCTGGCTCAGAGAGCGCAGCATTGCTTTCTCAGGTCGACTTACTGGCTTCATTTGCGCAGATGCTCGACTTCGAAATTCCAGCTGGTGACGCCATGGACAGCCAGGCAAACATCGCGGCGTGGCTCGGCCAGAGCGAAACTGGTAATGAGTACATCGTCGAAGAAGCGCAAGCATATGGCTGGGCGCTGCGCCACAAAAATTGGAAGTACATCCCTGCTAAAAAGAAAAAGAAGCAGGGTAGCGGTGAGCTGTACAACCTAGCCGACGACATCGGTGAAGAGAAGAACCTCGCTGAGCAGCATCCTGAGCGGGTGAAGCAAATGCAGGAAAAACTCGAACAGCTGAAGACTAAAGGTCTGCGTTAGTAGACCTAGCTCAGAGCATTCATTGACTGAAAATTTCCAGCTAGCTGGGTCCTTTTGCATCGTGCAGGAGGGCCCAGCTTTTTTGTTGCTAGCTGTGAAAAATGATCTGGTAGAGTGGGGTGGTGGGTATTAATTTACTAAACCGCGCAACTCTCGTGAACTGATGAGGTTAAAACGCTTTACTGTGCTTTTAATTGCTTCTGCTTGACGAGTAAGGGGTGGTTCGGAGCATAATAAGCAAATCTAATAAATCTATGAATGAACGATTCCCACACAAGATAGCCGGCGTGATGCTGCTGAGCTCGCTGGCAGCTGGCACCGCTGCCGCTGATGTTTCCCTACCACAGATATTCACTGACCACATGATCCTGCAGCAGCAGAGCACCAATACGATTTGGGGATTTGCCGATGCTGGCGAGAAGGTGGAGGTGACCGCTAGCTGGGGAGAAAGCGCGCGCGCAACCGCTGGAGATGATGGCAAGTGGAAGGTATTTTTGCCAACTCCCGAGCATGGCACTGGCCACAGCTTGAAGGTGCAGGGGAACAATCTCATTGAGCTCAGTGATGTGGCTATTGGTGAGGTCTGGCTGTGTTCTGGTCAGTCGAATATGGGGTGGTCGCTGCGCAGTACCTTTGCCGGCGAGACTGAGATGCCGCTGGCAAATCATCCCAATTTACGCATTTTTAAATCTCAGCGCGAGCACTGGCACGAGCCGCTAGACCAGTCGCGTGATCGCCTCGCGATGTGGAAACCATGCACCCCAGAGGTGGCTGGGTTTACTTCTGCAGTTTCTTATTGGTTTGGTAAAAAACTCCACCAAGAGCTGGATGTGCCCGTGGGCATCATCGTGCAGGCGTACGCGGGCACGCCAATCGAGGCGTGGATGCCGTGGCAGGTGCAGGAAAATGATCCACGCGCGCAGGCTCACCGAGCGAACTACGACGCGGCTGCGCAACGTCAGATAGACTCTGGCGATACCCGTGAGAAAGCGAAGGCTGTTTATGATAAGCAATTTGCCGACTACACGGCGTCCATCGACAGCGGTAATTTGATGAAAAACAAAGTCAAGCAGCTGGCGCCACCAACGATCACGCGGCCAGCTGACTGGGGTCACCAATATCCAAGCAATGTATTTAATGCGATGATCAATCCGGTGCGTCCATACGGCATCCGCGGCATGCTTTGGTACCAAGGTGAGCGCAACTCCAAAGACGCCGCGCAAGCGGTCCATTACCGCGTCCAGCTGCCCCGCATGATCGACTATTATCGCTCCAGCTGGCACGAGCTTTCAGGTGGCCATAATGATAAAGATTTCCCAGTGTATTTCACCCAGCTGCCTAGCTGGAATCCAGCGCAGACGACGCCAGTGGAAGGGCCTGAAGCAACGTGGGCAATTAACCGTGAAGCGATGCGCTTGGTCGCTGAGGAATGCCCAAATACCGGCATGTCAGTGGCCATTGATACCGGCGATGAGCTGGCGCTGCATCCGAAAAATAAAAAGCCGATTGGCTTGCGCCACGCTTATTTGGCGCTCAAGCGAGTTTACCAGAAAGACATCGTCGATATGGGGCCGCGATATGTTTCTGCAGAAATCAATGACGGCAAGGTGACGCTGAAGTTTGACTCAGTAGGCAGTGGCATGATGGCGGCGCGCGATGAGCCGCTAGATAGCTTTGCCATTGCGGGGGAAGATAAGGTGTGGCACTGGGCACAAGCCAAAATCGTTGGCGATACGGTGGTGGTTTCTTCACCGCAGGTCAGCCAGCCAGCAGCTGTGCGTTACGCTTGGGCGATGAATCCATCGAAGCGCAACCTGCTTTACAACCGCGAGGGCATCCCCGCCTCACCATTCCGCACTGACGATTGGCCATTATACGACCCAGAAGCCAAGGTGATCACGGTGAATAAACCGGAGAAAGATCAGAGCTACGAATGTGTCGACTGGCCGCGCCCAGAGATGAAGCAGTAGCCTAGATGGTGAAGGAATGATTTCCAGCTGGCGCACGAGCCAGCTGGATTTACGCGCTTGGGTTGATTTGCACCGGTCGCGGTTTGCTGGTGTATCCCTTTTTGATATTTTCCTGCATGTGAATGGAAATCTGCAGGCGTGGGATAATCTGCATGTAGCGGCTGAAGCGCTTGGCTGGGTCAAATTGAGTCATCTTGGTGATCACGTCTGCCAGCTCTGGGTGGATGCGGGGGTTGGTGGAGCGGATGTCTGGGATAGGTGTGCCCGATTGAATCCTGGCGATCGCATCCTCTGGCGCGATGTCGCCATAGGGAAGTTTTTTAGTCATCGCATACCACAGCGTGACGCCCAAGCTGTATTGATCGCTCAGCGGACTGGTCTCATTTTTCATCAACTTCTCAGGTGAGAAAAATTGAGGGTTTCCCCACAGGGCAGGTCGCGATGCATCAGCCAGCATGCCGAGGCCAAAGTTGTTTAAGCGAGTGCCGCCATTTTTGTCGTGGCGAATGTTGGCGGGACGAATATCACCGTGCACGAGGTCTTTGCTGCGCGCGGATGACAGCGCCTGACAGATGGCCAGCGCGGTTTTGCTCACCCAGATTTCGCTCAGCGTTGGGTCTTCGTCAATCAAGTCCTGCATGCTGTCCTGCGACTGCCTTTCCAGCTCGACGTACGGATGACCGTCGACGATGCCGGTGGAATAATAACGCGTGATGTTCGGGTGGCTCAGCTGCACTGCTTGTTCGTGTTCGTGCAAAATGTGCTCAACCGAATACGGTTCCAGCTGGTCTTGGTTGATGACTTTCAAACAAATCTCACGATTATCTTTCTGGTTAGTGGCCCAGTACACACGGCCCATGCGGCCAAGACGCACCAGCGCGTAGACGCGAAAGTGAGCAAAGTTCCCCGGAATAATCAGTGGTGATTCACACAGCGGGCAGACGATTTGCTGTAGCGCTGGAAAGTCGCCTGAGCTGAGCTCGCCGCCGCAGCATAGACAGGGAAAACGTGTCTCCGCAGTGGTGGTGAATACTGCTGGTTCAGCGAGCGTGGTTGAATTCGATTGATCCGTCATCATGAGAATGTAGTAAACAGCTTAGAAGCAGGGGGTGAGAGGGTGAGACAGGAGTTGTAATCGGGCGTATCATCGACAACTACATCCATTTATCAAGAGCTTTGCGTGTCTATCTGCCAATTATTGGAACGCGCGTTTTTATCGATTAACTCATTTCAGCAGGGTTTTTAAATGCTGTTTTTGCCCTAGCCAGCTGAGCCTGATTCACTTGCTTGCCAGCCACTCAGCTAGCTCGCAAATAACAGCCGGAATGCGCACAATATCCAGCTGGCTGAGCATGGGCATCAATGGCTCCAGCGGGGGCAAATTTCCACTGCTAGGCACATCCGCGTCAGCTGGCATGGGTAATGCTTGATTCCCAGCGGCAAGCGTGTTTACTTGCGCCAGTTCGCCTACACTGTAGTGGGTGAAATCCTCTTTTTTACAAATCATGAAAATCGTCGTCGCATACTCAGGTGGCTTGGACACATCAGTTCTGCTGAAGTGGCTCAAGGACAAGTACAACGCAGAAATCATCGCCTACTGCGCAGATGTGGGCCAAGCTGAAGAGCTGGATGGCCTAGAAGCCAAAGCTCTCGCTACCGGCGCCTCTAAGTGCTACATCGGCGACCTTAAAGAAGAATTCGCTAGCGATTTCATTTACCCAATGTTCCAAGGTAATGCCCTCTACGAAGGCCGCTACCTGCTCGGTACATCCATCGCTCGCCCATGTATTTCTAAAGGCATGGTAGACGTCGCCATCGCTGAAGGTGCAGACGCCATCGCCCACGGTGCTACTGGTAAAGGTAACGACCAAGTTCGTTTTGAGCTCTCCGTAGCTGCCCTCGCGCCGCACATCGAAATGATCGCCCCATGGCGTGATGACGAGTTCCGCGCTCAGTTCCCAGGCCGTGCCGAAATGATCGCCTACGCTGAGGCTAACGACATCCCAGTGAAAGCATCCATGAAAAAGCCATACTCTATGGACCGCAACCTGCTTCACATTTCTTTCGAAGCTGGCGCTATGGAAGACACTTGGCACGATGCCACTACTGATGAAGACAAAGACATGTACGTGCTTTCTGTTTCTCCAGAAGACGCACCAGACACACCTGAGTACGTTCAGTTCCTGTTTGAAAAAGGCAATGTAGTTGGCCTCAAATACGACGGTCTCGATGCCCTCATCACTGAGCTGGCTGACTTCAAAGTAGAAGGTGAAAAAGACGGTTACACACTGCTCAGCCCATACGGCGTGATGCGTGTGCTCAATGCCCTCGGTGGCAAACACGGCATCGGTCGTGTTGATCTGGTAGAAAACCGCTTTGTCGGCATGAAGTCACGTGGCGTTTATGAAACTCCAGGTGGTACCATCCTGCTCGCTGCTCACCAAGACCTCGAGACACTCACTGTCGACCGCGAAGCTCAAGCACTGCGCGACAGCCTCATTCCTAAATACGCCCAGCTCATCTACAACGGATTCTGGTTTGCTCCTGAGCGTGAAGCGCTGCAAGACCTCATCACATCCACTCAGCGTACCGTGACTGGTGAAGTTCGCCTCAAACTCTACAAAGGCAACTGCATCCAAGCCGGTCGTCGTTCACCACTTTCTCTCTACGATGAAGACGTAGCTTCCATGGAAGGTGCTGGCGAAGGCAAAGAAGAAGCGTACAACCAGAATGACGCCACTGGCTTCATCGCCCTGAACGCACTGCGCCTCAAGGCTAACGCTCGCCAAAAAGAGCAGCTGTAATTTCAGTCAGAAAATCCAGCTAGAAAATCTATCAAACCCGCGTGAGCTAGCTCATGCGGGTTTTTTGTCTCTAGCCATCCAGCTGGTCAGGAAATGCCAGCTGGCTGGATTCCTTTAACTAGACACACTAACGCTCTTGATCTGCGCGAAGACAGATTTGCCCGCTTGTAGGTCTAACTCGCTGGCCGACTTGGCGGTGAGCTTGGCGAGCAGGTGATGACCGTGGCATTCCAGCTGCACGGTGACGGCTCCTTGCTGCGCCTCAGAAATAGCCGAGACGGTGGCCGGCAGGATGTTTTGAATGCTTGACGATGTCGGTTTTTCCAAACACAGGCTGATGTCTTTGGCCGCCAGACACAATCGCAGCTGGCTTCCAGCTGGTAGATCGACAAGCGGGACCACTAGCTTGCCGATGTCGCTATCCAGCTCGCTCAGGTGGAATTCGGCATCGTGCTCGAGGACTCGCGCGTGAACGATAGAAACCGCGTTGTTAGTCAGCGCCAGCGGAGAATCTAGCTGGCTGAGCAGCTGGTCAGCTGGGCCGTGGCGCACGATGCCACCTTCGTGCATGATCACTAGCTGGTCGGCCAGCTGAGCCATTTCAGTCTGGCTGTGAGAGACGTAGATAATCGGGCAATCGAGCTCGTGGTGGATAGATTTCAGGTACGGTAGCAGCTGGGATTTGGCCTCACTATCAAGTGCTGATAGAGGCTCATCCATCAGCAAAAGCTGCGGGTTTGAGCACAGTGCTCTAGCAATTGCCACACGTTGTTTTTCTCCTCCTGATAGGCTGGCTGGACCGCGGTGTTGGTAGTCGCCAATGCCCATGATGTCGCTCGCCAGCTGCGGGGTGATTTGCCGCTGCAGCTTGGGCACGCGTTTGTAGGCGTAAGCCAAATTTCCCGCCACATCGAGGTGAGGGAAAAGCGCTGGCTGCTGCGCCAAGTACGCGAGGTTGCGCTGGTGGACGGGCACTAACTGGCGGCCATCGCGCTGCCAGCTGGTCGCCTTGAAATGCAGGTCACCGCGGCTCGGGATGAGGCCAGCAATTGCCCGCAGCAGCGTGGTTTTACCACAGCCAGATGGCCCAAATACACCGCTGATGCCGCTGGCAGGAAAGTGATGTTTTGCTTCTAGCAAAAATCCATCACGCTCGCAGAAAAGGTCAATTTCTAAGCTCAATACAGCCCTCCTCTCCGTGATTTGTTGAGCGTGAATAAAGCGCTGAGGATAACAAATGAGATGACTAACAAAATGGCGGAAAGCGCGTGGGCGGCGGGATAATTCATCGACTCAACCTGCTCGTAAATGGCGATGGAAACGACCTGAGTTTTGCCGGGGATATTGCCACCAATCATCAAAACCACCCCAAACTCACCCAAGGTATGGGCAAACCCTAAGACGCTGGCGGTGATGAAGCCAGACCATGAAAGCGGCACCACCAAAGAGAAAAAGCGGTCGAGCGGAGTGGCGCGCATTGTTGCTGCCGCATCGCTCAGCGAGCGGTCTAGGCTGCGGAAGGTATTCTGCAGCGGCTGCACGACAAATGGCAACGAGTAGATCACCGAGCCAATCACCAAACCTGAAAATGAAAATGCTAGTGAGGGCAAAGCTAGCTGGTCGGTGAGCTGGCCAATGGGGCCACGCGGGCCGAGCGCTACCAGTAAGTAAAATCCTAACACCGTGGGCGGCAGCACCAGCGGCAGCGCTACACAGGCTTCTATCAATCCACGAAAACGCGAGCGCGTATTTGCCAGCCACCACGCCAGCGGCGTGCCTATCACTAGCAAGATCACCGTGGTGATCAGGGCGAGTTCAAAGGTCAGAGTCAGTGCGGTGACTGAATTTTCGGGAAAGGTGAACAAGGTCGTTTGCGGTTCTTGTTGCCTCTAGTTTAGCTGAGAGTTCTCGCAGAAGCAAGAGAGGAGAACTCGAACTCTTTTAGTTTAAGGGCCCGTGTAATAAGGCTTTGACTGCGTCATTTTGCTCGATAAACCATTCTTCTGAATCATTGGCCTTATCGCGGGAGAATTGTTGATAGATATATCTAGCTACTTTCGTTTTTTTAGGCTCATCCTTTATACTCAGCGCTACATCAAGAGCTGCTTTAGGGTTCTCCCAAATATGATCTAAAGCAAAATTGTATCGAATCTCATCGGTGGAATAATTAATTATCCATTCTTTGAGGCCCTTTTCACCTAGTCGAAAACCACGGTTACATGCTGTAGTGATGGATCTGGAATGTAGCTCTCTGTCGTTCATGAGATCTATCCAATAGAGAGCTCCTTTGCCACTGTACCACGGCGCGTGTGAATTACGTAATAGTGCAGCAATGAATGTATCTTTTATTTCCGCTCTTTCATCTTGAGATAGCCAAGCTTTTAATTGCTCTGGATTTACTCTAGCCAGATGATTCATATGCCAAATTGCCACAGTTGATAATAGATCTACGTCATTGATTAGATTGCATAGCTGATCTAGTGCTGAGCTTGTTTCGAACTCAGTAATATGGCCACTTGCTAACAGCAGTGCAATCCGAGCTCTTTCCGATAAACCTTCGACAGTAGACAAGTATGCTGTCGCACTTTGGCTATCAAATTTTTCGTGGGGAATATTTTCATAAACAATCCTTCTTATGTCATTGTTCTGATAGGTTTTCAAATAATCCAGAATAGATGTTATGAATTCATCATTATCTCTATTAGCAAAGATGGCCTCAGATAAGATGTCATTGAGATTGTAATTCCATTCATTTACTGCGGCCTCGATGCCTAAGGGAATATTGTTTGATAGTAGTGTAGGGAATAATCTTTCGTGAAGTCTGCCAGAAGATAAGGCTGGCTGAGAGCCCGAAGTATTGGGCTCATTGACAAGTTTTGTATAGAAGGCTTTTAGGTCCTCTGAGTCATGCTGCTCCCACTGCGCGAGTACTCTGGCTGACATCTGTGTGTTTCCTGTAGCTGTGGCATATGCATAGGATTTTTCCTTACTCAATGCCGTGTACCACTCTATAAGCATGTCGGCTAAATATGTTGATGTAGTAGATGGCTGCTCTTTCTCGATAGCTTCTACATAAGGCAATAATTCTTCGACTTCACTGATATCTAGACTTTTTACTCTCAGCCAAATATTATGTTGGGTATCAAGGTCTTGATAAAATAATCCGAGGGCAAGATAGTTGGACTGAGCGATTAGGGATTGGGTATCGTCTATGAACTTTACCTTATCGAAGTTCCCTGAGCTGGCACTGCTAACTTCGTTCTGATTTAGGTTTTGATTACCGTCGGAGTTTGATTTTGAGGCTACTGTTATTAAGACACCAAAGATACATCCTAATAACAAGAGGGTTGCTATGCATTTTTTCATGATTGTTTTTGGGTCCTCTTATTTGGTGATGCAATTTTGAATATCTGCTGGCTGGGAATTTAGCCACTGCTCTGGCTTAAGCTCATTATTCGTATTATATTTTAGCCAGCGACTATACTTTATATAAAGCTCATTAAGGTAATGTTTTCTATATATCTCCTCTTGAATCTTCATGGCCCATTTCATATTTAGATTCATGCTTTGCTCTTCAGAACCATCAGTTAAGGACGAGTTTTGTATTTTTAGGTAAATAAGCTTATCTATTTCCAATCGGTTTGAAAGTAGCTTTAAAACTTCATCAGTTTTAGGGTTAGCAGGAGCTATTTCCCACGCAATAAATGCATCTACAAACCATTCGTCTTCGATTTTGTAGTGTTCTGAAAAACCTTCGATAACTGCTTTTTGAATGAAGAAGTTAGGATCGCATTTTGAGGCTTTTTTGAATAATGCGGATAATAGTCTAGACTTATCAGCGTTCTTAATCCAGTCGGCAGATTCTATAGTTTCAAGATAAGTATCTAGATGAGCATCGCTATAATTTTCGACCATGTCCTGAAGAGTATCAAGTCTCAGCGTTAGGTTAGGTATTATTTTTAATATGCTATTCAAATCCTCGCCTTGCGTATTAAGTTGATGTAAAATAAAGGCCATTCGAGGGCTTGCCCCTAATATTTCGTGAGGAGTGACTGTCTTGAATTTATTCGTTCCGAGGCTATCAAGAGAGGAAAGAAAGGCCTCTCGATCATGAGTGAAGGAGGCATAATCTAGCGCGCTCAATATATAGAAATCATTGTTACCGAGTCTAGATACGTAAATTACACCATTCGGGTCTAAGTACCTTTCACTTGCTGATTCATGATCAATGGTTAACCAAGTGATCATGAAGGATCTCATTAGGCGATTTAGGACTTCTACCGGCGTTCTATACTCTGATAGGATGACTTCTTCTGCGCTTCTTGGGTTTATTTTGACTAATGCAGATAATAATTCTTCAGCAGTACCGAAGCGGCTCCTATGAGTATATTTGATATCAGGCAGCATTTCTTTGAGTACGAAACCTAATTCATGCTCATTGAAATCTGAAATGATAGATCGTAGTTTACTGCGTTCAAGATACCCTAAGGAATAATTTTCATTAGATTCAAGAAAAGATGAGATTTGCTCTAAAGCTTGTTTATTAGCGATCGCTTGCTCTGGCTTCTTTATTTTAACACTCTTAGCTTCTACATGAGATTCCGCAGGTTCAGAATGATTAGGCTGGAATCGTTCAGCCATGCGAGCTGAGGAGTATGCACCTATGGCAAAAGCAATGCTTCCGTAACTAATGAGTTTGAAATTTCGCCCTTTCACGGAAGCCTGATAACAGAGTGCTTATTTTATTCAACTATGCAAACAAGAATCAGGGGAGTTAGATTGTTGCTGTTATGTTGGGGGGGCGAGCGGTTGTGACTCTATGGCACAAGATACCCAGACATCTTAATGATTTCCTGTGCTTGTGGGGAAAATAGAAATTGATAGAAAATCTCTGCACTAGGGGAGTTTGAGAGTAGTACAGCTTGTTGCGCTATGGGGGGATGGTGTGTCTGGGGGGCGAGCCAGTGTGATCCGGAGGTCTTATGGTTAGCTGAATTGAGGACTTGTGAGTAGGCGATGAACCCTAGCTCCGCGTTGCCACTGGTGATGAATTGATAGGTCTGATTGATATTTTCTCCGGTGACGATTTTAGAGCGTAACGATTGATAGAGCTCGAGGTGTTTAAGTGTCTCTGAGCTGGCTTTGCCGTAGGGCGCTAGCTTTGGGTTGGCGATGGCTAGATGCTTAAAACTGTTTGGGGACTTGAGGATGTAGCCTTGAGGGTCGACAAGCTTTGGGTCAGGGCTCCACAGGCACAGTTGGCCAATGGCGTAGGTTTTTGGAGCTGACTTTGTGAGTCCAGATTGTTGCAGCTTTAGTGGCCGTTGACTGTCAGCTGATAGAAATATATCGTATGGGGCACCATTGGATATTTGAGAGAAATGTTTGCCGCTAGAACCTAGCGAAACAGTAACGTTAATGTCGTGGTCTGCTTTGAAGGCCTCGACAAGGACCTTGGCGGCTGAAGCGAAGTTGCTAGCCACGGCAATGGTGATTTCCTTGTCATCGGTGCTTTGCTCGCTTTTTTTGCAGCCACTGACAGTGATCGCTAATAGAGCTAGCAAGGATAGATAGATGGTGCGCATGCGTCTCACTCCATCTCTTGGTTGACTATTTTGACTGGCGCATCTGGTAGCGCGTTGAGGAATTTTTTCCCGTAGCGTTTGGTGACCACGCGGTTGTCGAGAATCACCACCATGCCTTTGTCTTTTTCTGAGCGGATTAATCGGCCGACTCCTTGGCGTAGCTTGATGATCGCCTCGGGCACGGAGTAGTCCATAAATGGATTGCCACCTTCTTCTTCGATCGCTTCTAACTTGGATGCCACCAGCGGGTGGTCTGGCACCGCAAATGGTAGCCGGGTGATGATGACGTTAGAAAGCGCCTCACCCGGCACATCAACACCCGCCCAAAAACTATCAGTGCCAAACAGCACCGAGCTAATGTCCTCGCGGAAGATTTCCACCATGCGATGGCGCGGCGTGCCGTCACCTTGAACCAGCAGCTGCCAGTCGTTATCGCGGAAGAATGATTTCATCGCATCGGCGACGTTGCGCATCAGCCGGTAGCTGGTGAATAATACAAAGGCTTTGCCGTTAGAATATTTGATCACACGCTGCAGCCAGTGCACCATGGCCTTTTCGTAGCGCTCACTATCAGCTGGGTCTGGCATCGATTTGATGACGTAGACTTCCATCTGCTCTTTGTAGTTAAATGGGCTGCCAATCTTTACCGCGGTTGAGTCTTCGGCTCCCACGCGGGTGCGGAAGTAGCTCAGGTCTTGGTCGCCAGTGCCTAGCGTGGCGCTGGTGAGCACACAAGTTTTGCCCGGCCTAAACATCAGCTGGCGGAGGCGATCAGCCACGTTGATAGGCGCTGCTCGTAAGTTGAGCACGTCGCCGTCACGGCCACCTTTTTCCACCCAGTAGACCGAGTCTTCGTCTTCTTGATCGAGAAACATGCGCACGCTAGAATGCGCCTCACGCATGCGCCGGGCGGCATCCAATAGCTCAGCTCGTGTGGTGGCTTCTTTTTCTAACTTCTCAGCAGCGTCTTCTATCTGCAGCCAAAATTTCCGCAGCGGTTCAGCCAGCGTATTTTCACACAGTTCTGGCTGGCGGATACGGCATTCTTTGCCAAATTTACCAAACTCGACTTGCTCGCCCACGGCATAGAAAAAGTCATCCACCTCTTCTATCAGGTCTTTGGCGGCGGTGATGGCACCAGCGTGGCGCAGCGTTTTCAGCACGCCCTTTTTGCTGCGAGGGTTGTACAGCCGGTTGATGTCAAATTTCAGGCTCGACTGCGATAACCGCAGCCCTAACTGGACGGCAGCGACGTGCTCCATGGTATGAGCCTCGTCAAAAATAACAAAGTCGTTAGGAAAGATGTAACCATCGTCTTTATCGTCGAGCTCGGCGATGTCTAGCAGCGAGAAGAAAAGCGTATGGTTGAGCACCACGATGTTGGCTTCCTCAGCCACTTTTCTAGCTTCCTGATAGAAACAATTACCGCGTCGGCCACACTTGCGCACGGTACACACGGCACCGTCACTGCAGACCAAACTCCAAACTTTTGGGCTCGGCTGGAAGTCCAGATCACTGAGTGTGCCGTCGCGTGTGCCTTCGGCCCAATCCCAGATTTGTTTGAGCTCTTTGACCTCGCTATCAGTGAAGAGATCACCTTTCTGCTCCATCGCGCGGCGCAATCTAGCTGGGCAGACGTAGTTGCCGCGGCCTTTGAGAATGGCGGCTTTGAAATCGATGCCGAGCAGCTTTTTCACCATCGGGATGTCTTTGCCGATGAGCTGTTCTTGCAGGTTGATGGTATGGGTAGAAATGATCGCCTTGCGGTTCTTTTCTATGGCAAAACGAATGGCAGGCAGCAGGTAGGCGAGCGATTTGCCCACCCCAGTGCCTGCTTCCGCGCAGAGCACTTGGCGTCCCTCCAGGCACTCAGCCACCTTGACGGCGAGTTGCTGCTGCTGCTGGCGGTATTCGAAGTCGGGGGATTTTGACAATAACCCGCTGGTGGAAAATGCCTCCTGCATTTCCATGGCGAGATCATTACTGCCAGCGGCCCCAGGGCCATTTTCTGCGAGTCCAATCATGTGCGAGTGGTAGTTTTAGCGCAGACTCCCACCGGCGGCAAGACGTGTGCAGGGATTTTTTTTCAGCTAGCTCAGTGATGATTTACTGTCGCCTCCGGCTGGTAGTTATCATCTCATCAGCTGGGATGTCAGATGAATCGTTAGGCCGCCAGTTTATGTGTGACTTGATTTTTGATATTCTGGCTGATTTTTCTAATAAATGGGCCGCGGGGAGGATATAACATTTACTCAGATCTAGCTGTTTGCCATCTCTGGTGGTCATGAAAAAAGGATGTCTATTTATAGTTGTTGCAGCCATTATTGCTTTTGTTGGGCTCATTGTGGTCGGGCTTATCTTTGGCGACTCTGAGCCGCGCGAGATGCAGCCGGGGCAGGCCGAATTAGAGCGAGCCGAGTCAGCAATTGCGGTATTCAAAGACCAAGTCGGCTACGGCAATACCGAGCAAGCGGTGACTCTAGCTAATGGATTTGGCTCTGACATGAAATCGATGCGTGAGTTGTTATTTACTGAAGCAAAGAAAAAGGGGATCAGCTCTAGCAAAGGAAACTTCATTACCTATTGTTCTCTATCAGAAGACTCAGCTTGTTTTGTAGTACACGCGCCAAAGCTGAGAAAATTCACAGATGAAGCCAAAGACTCGCTGGCTGAACTGGCGTGGCTGGCAGCTAACAAGCAACTGCACGAGCATGACCTGCAGGTGGAAAATCTAGCCGTTGCGATGAAGGGCATAGCGCTGTATTCCATGGTCTACACTGGCACCATGGACCAAGAGGAGAGCCTAGATGGCATCGCCAATCGCGGATCTGATAAAAAAGACCTGTGGCCGTATTTCATCCAAGAACAGGTGGAGAGCGAGCCAGAGATCGATGGCCAAGCTGCGAGCATCGAATAGTGAGTGGTGATGAGAGAGGTGTGAATTCCAGCTAGTGAGAGGTTCTAGCTGGTGGGTGATTTCTGCTGGTGGCTATGGGTCTTGGTTAAGAATTGGCTGTTGGTGGTGTCGCGGGTGGCGAAGCCAAAAGCGGTGCTAAAGCACGCGCACTCTAGACGACTTGCGTGATTCCAGCTAGTGAGAGGTTCTAGCTGGGGTGGTTCTAGCTAGTGAGTGATTTCTGCTGGTGGTTATGGGGCTTGGTTAAGAATTGGCTGTTGGTGATGTCGCGGGTGGTGAAGCCAAAAGCGGTGCTAAAGCACGCGCACTCTAGACGACTTGCGTGGTTCTAGCTGGAGTGGTTCTAGCTGGCGGGTGATTCTAGCTGGTGGGTGATTCTAGCTGGTTGGTGGTTCTAGCTGGCGGGTGATTCTAGCTGGTTGGTGGTTCTAGCTGGTTGGTGGTTCTAGCTGGCGGGTGATTCTAGCTGGTGGGTGATTCTAGCTGGTTGGTGATTCTAGCTGGTTGGTGATTCTAGCTGGGGAGGTTTGAGTTGCAGTAGTTTCATGGCACAGGTCTGAAAACGATCCATTTCTCCGATCTTGCCTTACTCTGAAGCCGCATTATAATCAGCTTATGGCTAATCTCGTAGATGTGCAAAGGCAGGCAGCGGCACTTACTTTTGAAGAAAAGGAAGGTTTGCTGGCGTTTTTGATACACGAGCTGCCTGTGCCTTTTGCTGGTGTTTCGGATCGCGAGATTCTCGAACGTGAGCAGGAAATGGATTCTGCTTCCGTGGAGTTGTTATCGCACGAAGATTTTTTGAGTCAGGTCGGGCGTGACTAGCTATGAGAAAGGTTGTTTACCACCCTCGTGTTCCTTCTGAGGTGCGCGAAATTTTGACCTATTACGAAGGTATTTCCCAAGAATTAGGAGACCGCTTTTGGAATGATTTGCTGGCAGCGATTGATTCCGCGGCTAGCCATCCTGAGAGGCATCATTTTGATCTTATTGGCGCGGGGCTGAGGCGGAGTAAGCTTCAGGACTTCCCCATACATGTATTGTTCAGAGATTTTCCCGATTACGTGCGTGTGACAGCAGTGCGTCACGATCGGAGCGAGCCGACGTTTGGCGTGCGGCGAAAGTAAATTACCGATCCATTGGTGTTGGTTTGTCTAGCTGGCGGTTGATTCTAGCTGGCGGTTGATTCTAGCTGGTGGGTGATTCTAGCTGGTGAGTGATTCTAGCTGGTGAGTGATTTCTGCTGGTGGTTATGGGGCTTGGTTAAGAATTGGCTGTTGGTGGTGTCGCGGGTGGTGAAGCCAAAAGCGGTGCTAAAGCACGCGCACTCTAGACGACTTGCGTGATTCCAGCTGGTGGGTTCACTTGCAGCTGGCTGGATTTGTAGCGGGGGTTTCCATGCAAAGGTCTGAAAACTTAAATCTTCCCTCTCTGTCTTTATCTTGAATTGTTGTTTTACTTGAATCTCTGCGGTGCGCGTGGAGTATGTGTTTATGCCTAGTCAGGATAGTAAAACCGAAACTCGCGCAGGCCTATTTGTATTGATAGGTCTGTTGATGCTGGGTGCCTTGATCGTTCAGTTCGGTCGGTTTGGTGATCGGTTTAAGGGCCAGTACCCGCTGGTGATAGAATTTCCTGATACGGCGGGCTTGATTAAGGGCAGTGAGGTGAAGCTGCGCGGTGCCAAAGTGGGGCGAGTGGCGAGCAAGCCTGAGCTGACTGGCCATGGCACGGTGAGTATGGAGTTGCGCATTGTGGACAAGATCAAGGTGCCGCGAGGATCGGCATTCACGATTGTTTCCTCGGGTTTGCTGGGGGATAAGTACATTCAGATTTCTCCGCCAGCTGGTGAGGTGGATGAGTATTTTGCGCCGGGTGAGAAGCTGATGGGCGTGGGGGCAGGTGGATTTGATGCGATTCAGAGTGATGCTGAGAGTGTGGCGCGAGATGCCCGTACCTTGATGGAAAATGCTAAGACGACATTGATGAAGATTGATGGTGCGCTGGATGACATCCGCGATGTGGCTGGCCAGCTGAATGTGTCGATGGAGAAGGTGAATGGCGGTGTGCTTTCGGATGAAAATTTGGATAGTTTTCGCACGACGATGGTGAATTTGGAGCAGGCGAGCGAGGAGATGAAGGCATCGAGCCAAGAACTGCAGCCGACATTTCGCGAGGCGCGTGAGGCGATTGCCAATGTAAATGATGCGGTGGATGGCGCGAAGGCGATGTTTGCCAGCGCGAACCAGCAGATTGCCAATGTGGAGCCGGCGCTGAATGAGCTGCCAGAAGCGATCCGCAGCATCAAAAATACGGCGCAAGCGGCTGAGGAAACGATGGAGCAGCTGAAGAGCGACGACGGTTTGATTGGCACGCTGGTTTACGATCAGGAGGTGAAAACCGATACTAAGGTATTTCTGAACAACCTGCGCAGACACGGGATTTTAGGGTATAAAGACGACGAAACTTCTGCGGAGAATGACCCGCGGCTGAAACCTCAAGGACGCCGACGCTAAGATGAAAATGTCGAAATCATTTGTGGTACGCATGGTAGTCTGGTGGCTGCTGATTATTTACCTAGCACTGGACTTTTTTGTTTTTAAGGGGCCGGTGAAAGGGGAAATTGACAACATGCGCTCAGACAGCGATGAGCTGGTGGCGGCGATGCGCGCGCAGGGCATGGTGGCTAGAGTGTATGGCAAACCCATCTATCTGGGGCAGGTGGACCGGCGGCTGGACGAACGGCTGTGGCGCATGGACCAGAAGCGTGCAGATTTACCAGCCAAGCAGCTGGAAATGTGGCGCAAGGTGGTGCTTGAGGAGCTGATTGATGAAGAGCTGATGCGTATCAAAGTGCGCTTTAACCAAGGCGAATACCCGGTGGCTGAGGAGAAAATCGACCAACAGCTGGCGTATTTCAAAGCGCGCTTTGCTAGTGACGAGGAATACCAGCAGGCGCTGGTAGCTCAGGGCATCGAGAACGACGAGGAGATGCGCTACCGCATTGCCGCCCAGCTGCAGCAGGATATTTACCTCGCTGAGAAAATCAGTGACGCAGTAGCTATCGATGACGAGCTGGCGATCGCGTGGTTTGAGCAAAATAAATCTGAGCTGGCGCAGCCAGAGAGCCGGCGGGTGAGGCACATATTCATCGCCAAGCTCAACAAAGACAGCGCGGTGGTGAAACAGCGGCTCGAGCAGGTGCTGGGCAATATCGAGTCTGGCCAAATTGACTTTGCCGATGCGGCCGCAGCGGTGAGTGAAGATGCCGCCAATAAATCGCGCGGCGGTGAGCTGGGGTGGATGCACGAAGGTCGCTTGCCGGAAGATTTTGCCCAAGCTGTATTCCAGCTGGAAACTGGTCAGCCGAGGCTGATTGAGAGCTCGCTGGGCTGGCACATTGCTGAGGTGGTGGCGGTAAATCCAGCGCGTCAGGCGAGTTACGACGAGCTGGCTGATGAGATAAAAAGCAACCTAGCTGACATGCGCCGCACTGAGGCGATTCGCCAATACCGCGCGAACTTGCGGGCGATGCACCCAGGCAAGGTGGTATTATTTTCATTCGATGGATTGTAGGCATGTGCGCAGTGGCAGCTTTTTCGCTGTTTATTCCAGCTGAAGCATGTATCTAAAAGAGGCGATGAAGCACGATACTGGTGAACCTAAAATCTATTTGCTGCCTAACCTGATGACGGCGGGCAACTTGTGTTGCGGATTTTTTGCGGTGCTAACCATTTTCAAGGGCATGGAAGTAGCCAATGCCAGCGGGAGTTATGATTTCTCGCTAGCCTACAGCTACTATCAAGATGCGATTTTGCTGATCTTTGGATCCTGTTTGTTTGACCTGCTAGATGGTAGGCTGGCGCGCATGGGTGGCAAAGAATCTCCCTTCGGCCAGGAATTTGACTCGATTGCCGATGTGGTTTCCTTTGGCATGGCGCCGGCGATGTTAGTTTCCAAGGCGGTATTGTTTAATCTCGAAGCCAAAGTGGGCTGGGCGATTGCCTTTATCTATCTGCTCTGCGGAGCGATGCGACTAGCGCGCTTCAACTGTCTAGCCATGATGCCGAAAAAAGAAGGAGCGTCGATGGACTTCCGCGGCATCCCTATCCCGATGGCAGCTGGATTTATTGCTTCGGTGACCTTTTTGCTGATCCACCTGAGCAAGACCGACCAAGACCTGGGCGCGTGGAATTACGTGCTCGGTGCGGCAATGTTAGGGCTGTCGGCGCTGATGATCAGCAATGTGGAATACCCAAGTTTTAAGAAAGTTGGTATGACTTCCAAAGGGAGCCTGTGGGGCATTGTAGCTGGCGCCTGCGTGATCTTGCTTTTGTTTAACGAGCAAACTCGCTGGTACACACCAGTGGTGATTTTCTCACTCTATCTGATCTACGGGCTGATCCGCCCGTGGCTGTCAAAACGCTGGCGGCATAACATCGAAGAAGCGCTCGACGAAGACGAGTGCTAGTAGAAATGGCTCGCCAGCTGGCATCGTCCAGCCGCGCCGAGCGTAGCTTCATGATTCATTTTTCCTATGTCTGAGTCGCCTGCTAGACAGCTGGCATCTCTAGCGATTTTTAGCTGGTTGGCCAGTGTGCCAACGGGTGCGCGCTGCATGATACTCTCGGCGCTGGGATTTGCTACAATGACTGCCTGCGTGAAGTTAGTCGGCTTGCGGGGTATTCCCATTTTGGAAATTGTCGCCGCGCGTGCCCTGGTCTCGTTGATCATCAGCTACGCGGACGTCAGACGTAAAAAGATCTCGCCGTGGGGGCATCACAAAAAGTTGTTAGCCACGCGCGGGCTGGTTGGCTCTTTGGCATTGGTGTGTGTGTATTATGCGGTGACCACATTGCCGCTGGCTGAGGCCACCATTTTACAATACCTGCACCCGATTTTTACCGCTTTGTTAGCATTGCTTTTCCTTAACGAAAAAGTGCGCAGGTCCACCTTGTTGTGTATTGTGCTGAGTCTAGCTGGTTTGTTAATCATGGTGCGTCCTAGCTTTCTATTTGGCGCTAGCATGAGCCTGCCCGCGCTGAGTGTGGCGGCGGCATTGGCGGGCGCTTTTGGTAGCGCGCTGGCCTATGTGATCGTGCGCCAGCTGAGCCAGACGGAAGACAGCTCGGTGATTATTTTTTATTTTCCGCTGATCACTTTGCCGGTGGCGGTGATGATGTTAGGTGACGGTTTTGTCATGCCAGATGGACCAGCTCTGGCGCTGTTACTTCTAGTTGGTCTATCGACCCAGTTTGGTCAGGTATTTCTAACTAAGGCGCTGCGCGCTGAGGAAGCAGGTCGGGCGACGGCGTATTCGTACGTGCAGGTGTTGTTCTCAATGATCTTTGGCTGGCTGTTATTTAGCGAGCTGCCAACGTGGTGGACGCTAGCTGGCGGTGCTTTGATTGTCGCTGGCGCGCTAGCCAATGTGCTAGGCAAACGCTAACTGGCTATATTTTCTAGCAAGAAAAATGCGGTTGACCGAGATGGCCAACCGCATCCTTCCAATATGAAACAGGGGGTAAGGTGTTCTTACGCTTTCCTGCGGCGCATGATAAAGGCCATGCCTGCTAGTCTGGGCAGGCTGGTAGAAATTGGTTCAGGGGTCGCAATGATCAAGCCCTCGAGTGAGATTCTAATGAGTATTTCGTGAGGATAAATAAAGAAGTGGTGGGATGTATTATACGATCGCTTGGTTGATGGGCGGTCTAGGTAAACACCAGTCATTTGAAATAAATGAATAAACTGGTATGATGGATTTTCTTTGCGAAGGTGAAAAAAGTTTCCGCGAGCTGTGAGGAATGGACCAGCTGACGGGTTTGTGGCCCAGCTGACGGCAATTTTTGCTATTTCTGAGCGATGCTGGTGGACTGGGCGCGGGCGGGTTTCCTGAGATCTCAGCAGATGGCATGGCTCAGTGACCGCTGGAAGTTTGGCAGCGTGGGCAGGTAGAGACAAAAAAAAGCGGCTGGCCCAGCTGGGCCAACCGCTTTTAAACAATATGGACTATGAAAGGGTGCTTATAGCTCAACGAGGAACTTGGCGAGCAAGGTCATAACGATGAGGGCTACTGGGTAAATAGTAGCGTAGCTAACCACCGGGATGTTTGAGGTGGTACGGCTGGTAAGGGCGCCGAGAGCAGGTGTGGAGGTCATGCCACCACAGATGCCGCCGAGTGCTTGCAGCGGGTTAAGCTTAAATAGTTTGGTAGCTAGCGGGTAGGCGAGCAGCATTGGCACGGTAGTGATGGCGATACCAACAAAGAGCAACATTGGGCCCTGAGCGGCGAGTGTTTCAGCCATTTTGTCACCACCTTTAACACCAGCATTGGCAAGGAAGAATACCAGACCAAGGTCCTGAAGGAGCATACGTGTAGGACGTGGAATGTGTCCGCGGATGCGACCAATCTGACCAAAGTGACCGAGGATGAGCGCCATGATGAGCGGTCCACCAGCGAGGCCAAGGGTGATGCCTGATGAGCCAGGAAGGCCAAATGGAATCATACCGAGGATGATGCCCATGACGATACCTGCACAGATAGAAAGGAGGTCAGTCTGCTCGAATGCTTGTGAGCGGTGACCGATGGATTTACCGAAGGCATCGATGCCATCTGGAGTACCCACAGTACGCAGAACGTCGTTTACTTGAACAACGGTCTCGCGAGTTGGGATGATGGTCTGACCCATACGTGTGATACGAGTCACGGTGACACCAAAGTTTTTCAGTGTGTGCAGGCTGCCGAGGCGCTTGCTGCATTCTTTTTTTGTGACCACTAGCTGAGCGCGCTCATTTTCCACATCTTTAGTGTAGCTGCGATCGCTGACTTTGCCGATGTAGTCGATGGCCAGCTGGATGGTTTTCTGACGACCAACGAGCAGGATGTAGTGACCTTCTTCGAAGGTATCGTCGTATTTCAGCGGGCGAAGTTTTTCTTCAGCTTCGTCCATGATGCGAGAGATCTGGCAGCCGTCGATGTTGACCATTTCTGAGCGGTTGAGGCGCTGGCCAAAGATGTTTGGGTTGGTGACTTCTACGAGCACGTTTACCACTTCGTTACCTTCGTCGTTTTTAGATGCTTGCTCACGGTCGATTTTGTCGAGGTCGAGCTTGAGGATACGTGGCATCAGCTGGACAAAAAGCACCACGCCGATCACCCCAAATGGGTAGGCGATACCATAACCAACGATCACGTCAGATGATGTGGTAGCCTCTGTAGCTGCAGCGAGAGCTGGAGTAGAAGTAAGCGCACCAGCGAAAATACCAGTACTCAGAGGAGCTGGAATATCGAGGAACTGAGTAGCTCCCCAAGCCATGGCGCCGCCGAGACCTACGATGATGCAGGCGAGTTTGGCGAAGGTGACCCCTTCATTGGCTAAACTGGAGAAGAAACGACCGCCGGCACCGATGCCAACGCAGTAGACGAAGATCACCAGGCCGATGTTACCAATGAGGTTTGGTAGTTCGTAGTGAAGGTGACCAAATAATAGAGCGACAAAGAGAACGCCTGATGTACCGAGTGATAACCCGGCCACTTTGATATTGCCTAGGGCTAGGCCTAAGCCAACCACTGCAAAAAGAGCAATGAGAGGATTTTGGAGTAATGAATCAATAACTTCCATGATCTGTTGTGGTGTATGGCACCGGAGTGGTGCTGGCGCACTAATAGTCCTATTTAACCACTAGGGCAATGCTCATAGAAGCAAGGATCTTGACAAAAACAGCTCCTTTCTTGCGCCGCCTAATAGGTGGTGAGCTGGCGCAAGAATGACTCAATGTAAACAGTTTCAATGCCTGCGCTCGGTGATGTGGCCAAGCGCAGGGCAGCCAGCTGTTGTGTCATCGCCGAGAATGCTAAGTGGCTGATGATTGCAGCTGGCTGGCTGGAAAAGTGGGCGCTTATGGTTTGAGCCAGATTGGCCCTGGGTGGTTGATTTTTGTCGCCTTATTTTCGCTGCCGGGCAGTGTGCCACGAAGGATTTTGCCTTTGCGCACTGGGTAGATCACCTCGCCGTCGACAATTTTTGGTGGCGCATGTTTATCTGGCGTGAGCTGGTCGGGAACGGAGTCGCCAGTTTGTTTGGTCCACTGGCCGAGCAGTTTGCGCCCTTGCTCAAGTGCTTTGGCGTACTCTGGGTTATTGGCCAGGTTGTTGGTCTGCATGGGGTCTTTAGTGAGGTCAAAAAGTTCTTCCACTTGGGTCTCGAACATCTGCTCTTGCATGGCGCTGAGCTGGCCAGCGGCCTGCGCTTTCCACATCTCGGTGCCGGATGGGTAGTTGGTGCCAGATTCGTAGCTGAGGTTGGAGTCATTTGGGGTATTGTTTTTGATGTAGACGAGATCACCAAAGCGCACCATGCGCTCGTGGCCTCGGTACATGTGCCAGTTGCGCTCACCAAAGATGAGCTCGCGGGATTTTGCTTTTGGGTCTTTGAGCACAGGTAAAAAGCTCACACCTTGCACGGATGGTGGAATTTCTACGCCAGCTAGCTCGAGGCAGGTGGCGCTGAAGTCGATGGAGCTGATCAGGCTGTCTGAAGTAGCTGGCTGGGAAATGAGCTTGGGGAAATGCACAATCCAAGGCGTTTTCAGCCCGCTATCATAGAGGCGTGTTTTACAGCGAGGAAATGGGCGACCATTATCCGCGGTGACTAGAATCAGAGTATTGTCGAGCACCCCTTGGGATTTGAGCTCAGCAACGACTTCGCCAATGTAATAATCATAGCGGCTGACCTCGTGGTAGTAGCCGGTGAAGTCGGTGCGCGTGACCTCGTTATCGATAATGTACGGCGGCACCACAACTTGATCGTGTTCATAGGTAGGCGCATTGTCGTCGAAGTTCCATGGTCGATGAGCATCTACGGAAGCAAACCAGGCGAAGAAGGGTTTGTCTTTAGGTCTATTTTGCAGCAGCTCCACCCAGTCTTCTTGGCGGCCAGGTCCACGACCGTTGCTCCTTTTTTCAAAGGCTTGTGAGTTGCGGCCAATCATGTGGTTTTTGCCCGAAAGAATCGTATAGTAGCCAGCGTCGCGCAGCAGCTTGGTGAAGGTGACCTGATCATCTGGCAAGAGCTGGTGAAGTTCTGGCGCGCCAGTATTGTGTGGGTAGCGGCCAGTGATGATGCTGCAGCGGCTCGGGCTGCAGCTACTCGCGGTAACATAAGCATTATCAAAGCGCATCCCTGCAGCGGCGAGCGCATCAATGTGCGGGCTCTGGATGGTGGGGTGGCCGTAGCAGCCAAGGTCTTCCTGGGAAATATCATCGGCGATGATGAAGACGATGTTTGGCCTTTCTCCATAGGTGGGGAGCTGGCTGAGGAGTGAGAGCGCGGCGAGCGCTGAGATATATGTATTCATGTTTCACGGTCACCCTATCATACAGGGCAAGCTCGCTGACGATGGCGCCGGTTCCATTGCGGGCTGATATTTCGCCGCGATGCCTAACTAATCACTCAGCGCGGTCGGTTTAGTTAGTTCAGCATCAGATGGTTGGTGGGGGGAGTTTGTGAAATGGGCAGCGCGATCGACGTGGAATAGTGAAAATTGGTTTTTCGCGCCAAAAACGGTCGATTTTAAGTAAAACCAATTAGGTGTTAGTTTGCGTTTGAAGTGCAGATTTGAATATCGCTGGGTGCCCGCTGGATGTTTTTATATCTCTCCTACTTCTAATGAGTTAGCTGTGTGAGATCTGGGTTTCTTTGTATTTGGTCAGGTATTTTACACAATGGTTTGATAGAGCGGGGTGCTTTTTAGAACTTTACCGAAGATATTGTTTTAAATCAATTTAGCGGCAACGGGATCGTGACTAATTACCCCCCTAACTTCGGCTAGTACGAACGAGTGTCATTGCAACCCTAGGATGTGATGAATGCTAACGGGCTATCAGATCATTGAGACTAATTGAGTAAAATCAAAACCAGCAGAAATCATGAACGACAATGAAATTTTAGAACAACTTCAGGCGAACAAGGTAGCCCAAATTTTGGCTCAAATTCGCTCAGCAAAGGCAGCTCACATTCAGTGGCGTACAAACGCACAGGCATTGCTTTCAGGCATTACTATCAGCCAGGACCTCGTTCCATTGGCGCACACAGATTGTAAGTTTGGTAAGTGGTACCATGGAGAAGGCGCCGTTCTTTCCCAGCTAGAGTCATACAGAACGATCGCTACGCCACACGAGATGCTGCACACTATCTACATGCAGATCTACAACCTGCAGGCGCAGGAAGCACAGCGTTCAACGATTTACAAATTCCTCCGCCCTGGCTCAAAAGCTGAGTGTGAGAAGATGTCACAGAAGCTGATGCAAGACCTGACTAACGTATCTGAAACATTGCTCAGCGCGCTCACCATCCTTGAGAGCGAAGTGCAGAGTGCAGGCGCAAACCTTTAATTGATAGAACGAGAGCTGGATCTTCTAGCAGTTGGCCATTTTTTACCATGGCGTGTTAGTTTCTCCAGCTGGAGTTCAAAAAAAAGCCACCCATGTGCAGTTGCGCATGGGTGGTTTTTTTGTGCCTAGAGCTGGAGGTTTTCCAGCTGGCGGAAAAAAATGAACTGGCCCTTGTTAGGACGGCAAGGGCCAGCCGTATGTTATGGGGACGGGGAAAAATTATTTACCGGCGTAGATTTTGTTTTTATCGAGTTTCTTGCCGCTGAGTCCTTGATAGATTTCTGAGCCAGCTAGCAGGAAGGCACCGGTGCCGTATGGTTTGGATGTATTGGCTTTGAAGTCGACAGGTTTATCACCAACTTGCTGCACACCGATGTAGCGGCCGTCATCGGTGACGTATTCCTGCATGCGGTTCCATGTTTCCAGCGCTACTGGCCAGTAGGTTTCTTTATCGAGGTAGCCGTGGTTGACTCCCCAGGCGAAGCCGTAGCAGAAAAACGCGGTGGCGCTCATCTCGTTGCCGGTGACGTCTTCTGGATCTAGCAAGCTAGCTGACCACAAACCATCTGGGTTGCGCACCGCGAGGATGCCAGCGGAGAGGTCTTGGAAGGCTTTGATGTATTTTTCCTTAGCTGGACGGTCAGCTGGATAGAGCTCGATGACGCGGGCGAGGCCACCGTGCACCCAGCCGTCGCCGCGTCCCCAGAAGACGTCTTTGCCATTTTTGGATTTCTGCTCGAAGTAGCGGTCGTCGCGGTAGATGAGTTTGTACTCTGGGCGGTAGAGGTAATCCCAGGTGGCCCAGAATTCTTTATCGAGGAAGTCGAGGTATTTGCTATCGCCTGTGGTGACGTACATGCGGGTGAGCACTGGCGGCGCCATGAAAAGGGCATCGCACCAGTTCCAGCGTTCTTTGTTGGCTTTTTTGTCGTGGGTGAGGCCGCAGCTGGATGGATTGTCGACCACGTGGTCGATGCGCTTTTTGATCGTCGCTAGCATTTCTGGTTTTTTGAAATGCGCGTACATGGCGAGGTCAAATTGCCCGTGGGCGAGGTGGTCGGCGTGGTAGGGTTGGCGTTTCAGCCCGTGCTCAAAGTCCCAATTATTCTTCTCCCCAATCTCAATGAGCTTCTTGCCTTGCTCTGGATCTTCAGTGAGGTGGTAGAGCTCAGCTAGACCGGCAAAGGCTGTGGCGTTGATCCAGTCGGCTTTACATTTTTTCTGAAAATCATCGAGCTGCTTGTTAGCCACTTTGTTCATGGCGGCTAGAGTGCTTTCGGCAGTGGCTGGCTCAGCGGCGTGCAGGCCCAGAGTGGCAATGCCAGCGGTGATGAGGTGAGTTAAAATTGGTTTTAGCATGTTATCTATCTGTTATGGAATAGAGGAATAACTAAAAATACTGCGGCTGTCAGAAATTAATTTCGGCAGAATTGGCAAATTGGCCGATCTGCGTCAGATTTGAAACAAACAGGTGCTTGTGCTTGCGTGATGGTTTCCTGCTGATGGACTAAGAGCTCGTCAGCATGATCTCTTCTTGCCAACTCGGGATAGCTGACTACATTGCCACGAAGCAAAACAATATATGGTTAATTTACTCATCAACCTCGGCATCATTGTGGGTGTCATCTTGGTTTTCAATATCATCATTTTTGTCCACGAGCTCGGTCATTACTGGGCGGCGAAATGGCGTGGGCTCAAGATCGAGCGATTCCAAATTTGGTTTGGCAAGCCGATCTGGAGCAAGACAATCGGCGGCGTGCAATGGGGGCTGGGATCGATTCCAGCTGGCGGATTTGTCGCCCTACCGCAGATGGCGCCAATGGAGGCGATCGAAGGCTCCAACAGCTCAGACGAACCGCTACCTCCGATTTCAGCTACGGATAAAATCATCGTTGCCTTTGCCGGCCCGCTTTTCAGCATGCTGCTCGCTTTGCTGGTCGCCTTTGGTGTCTGGCAGGTAGGCAAGCCAGCTAACGTGCTGACATCGACGACTGTAGGCTACGTGCTGCCAGGAAAACCAGCTGCAGAAGCTGGCCTCAAGCCGGGTGACAACATCATCGCGGTGAATGGCAATCCGGTGGATTGTTTTGGTGGCCGCATCGATACTGGTATTCGCGAGAATGTCATGCTGAGTGAAGGTGATACCATTCGCATTACAGTGGAACGTCCCGGTGAGGAAAATCCCATTGACTTACGCATGGGCTTCAAGATTCCTGATACAAGGTTTTGGGAAAGAAAGGCAACACGTCAAATTGGGTATAGGCCAGCGGAAAAATCAATTGTAGGCCTTGTGCTTGAAAATAGCCCAGCGCAAGTGGCTGGTGTTAAAGTGGGCGACGTGGTAGTGAGTATGAATGGAGAAAAGCTTTGGTCTTCCAGTCAGCTAGTCGCCTTGGCTGAAACAGCAGAGCTGATACGGCTGGAAGTACTAAGAGGTGATGAAACATTAGAATTGTCTCTAGTTCCAATCAAGCCTACTCAACCATCGAAGGCTAAGCCTGAATTAGGAATTCGGTGGTCTCCTGATTTAGACTTTTACAATGGTGAGATTGTTTACCCAACACCAATGGAGTCCATTTCTGACAGCATGGGCATGATGAAGCGCACGCTACAGGCGGTGACTTCCTCTAAGTCCGACATTGGCGTGCAGCACCTCGCTGGCCCTATCGGCATTGGCAAAAGCTACTTCGAGATGTTCAAATCTCAAGAAGGCTGGCGTCTGGCACTCTGGTTCACGGTGATCTTCAACGTTAACCTCGCCGTGCTCAACATGATGCCATTCCCAGTGCTCGACGGTGGCCACATCACCCTGGCCATTTTAGAAAAAATCGCTGGCAAGCCGGTGAACATCAAAGTGCTGGAAGTCATCCAGATGAGCTTTGTGGCGGTTCTCTTTTCTCTCTTCATCTACGTCACCAGCAAAGACATCGGTAGCTTCATCCCAGGACAGAAAGCTGAAAAACAACTGCCGGTCAAATTTGCCGATCCAGCTGCCTCTGCTCAGCCTGCTGCGGTGAGTGAGTAATTCACCATCATTGATGGTTTAGAAATCTTAGCTAGCTGGTGAGTGATTTTCGCCAGCTGGCAGCTCAAAATGAGCACATTATCGGCCCGCAGCATGAAAATACTAGCTGGCTGTAAGGGAAATTTCTTCTAGCTAGCTAGCGAGTGAAATAATTGAGTGTTTTCATCCGGCTAGTGATTATTGGAAAAGTGATCGCAAAGGTGCGATTTTTACATTTTTTTCTGTTTTTTTTGCGGATTTTCGCGCATTAGCGCGTCGCGCGGCAAAATTTTTTGCTCTGCGGTATTGCTAATTTTGCGAATTGCCGTAGCTAGATGCGCAACGGCGCTAGGTCGCTACAACCAAAATCAAAGAAAAATGACAGATCTTTCCAAGTATCGTAACATTGGTATCTTCGCTCACGTGGATGCGGGTAAAACCACCACAACTGAGCGTATCTTGGCGCTTACCGGCAAAATTCACAAAATCGGTGAGGTTCACGACGGTGAGTCAACAACTGACTTCATGGAGCAGGAAGCTGAGCGTGGTATTACTATTCAATCAGCAGCGACTACATGTTACTGGAAAGAGCACCGCTTCAACATCATTGATACTCCGGGCCACGTTGACTTCACTGTTGAAGTTTACCGTTCGCTCAAAGTTCTCGACGGTGGTGTAGGCGTATTCTGTGCTTCTGGTGGTGTTGAGCCTCAGTCAGAGACTAACTGGCGCTACGCAAACGAATCTGCTGTTTCACGTATCATTTACGTAAACAAACTCGACCGTGTTGGTGGTGATTTCTACAAAGTGGTAGACCAAGTGAAGAACGTGCTCGGCGCGACTCCACTGGTGATGGTTCTGCCAATCGGTATCGAAAGCGACTTCGTAGGTCTCTGTGACCTGCTTACTCGTAAGGCATGGATCTGGGATGACTCAGGCCAGCCAGAAAACTACACCATCGAAGACATCCCAGCTGACATGGTTGAAGATGTTGAACTCTACCGTTCACAGCTCATCGAAACTGCTGTTGAGCAAGACGATGAACTCATGATGGCTTACCTCGAAGGTGAAGAGCCAAGCATGGAAGACATCAAGCGCTGCATCCGTAAGGGTACAATCAACCTCGACTTCTTCCCTACTTACTGTGGTACTGCATTCAAAAACAAAGGTGTTCAGCTTCTGCTCGACGCTGTTGTTGACTACCTGCCAAGCCCAACAGAAGTTCCTGCTCAGCCAGAAGTTGACGCTGAAGGTAACGAAACTGGTGAGTTTGCTACAGTTACTGCAGACGGCCCACTTCGCTCACTGGCGTTCAAGATCATGGACGACAAGTTCGGCGCACTGACATTCACACGTATCTACTCAGGTGTAATCAACAAAGGTGACACCGTTCTCAACAGCTTCACAGGTAAAACTGAGCGTGTTGGACGTATCGTGGAAATGCACGCTAACGACCGTACTGAGCTCGACCAAGCACGTGCTGGTGATATCGTTGCTCTCGTTGGTCTGAAGAACACTCAGACTGGTCACACACTCTGTGATCCTAAGAAGCCTGCTACTCTCGAGCCTATGGTATTCCCTGAGCCAGTGATCTCAATCGCTGTTGCTCCTAAGGACAAAGCAAACGCTGAGAAACTCGGTGTTGCTATCGGCAAAATGGTTGCTGAAGATCCATCATTCTACGTTGAAACTGACGAAGATTCTGGCGAAACCATCCTTAAGGGAATGGGTGAGCTTCACCTCGACATTAAAGTAGACATCCTCAAGCGTACACACGGTGTGGAAGTTGAAGTAGGTCAGCCACAGGTTGCCTACCGTGAGTCCATCACTAAGGTGCTCGAAGATAGCTACACTCACAAGAAGCAGTCTGGTGGTTCAGGTCAGTTCGCTAAGATCGACTACACCATCGAGCCGCTTCCAGAAGATGCAGAAAACAACTTCGAGTTCGAATCAAAAGTTGTTGGTGGTAACGTTCCTCGTGAATACTGGCCAGCTGTTGAAAAAGGCTTCAAAATGTCCATGGAAAAAGGTGTTCTCGCTGGCTTCCCAATGACAGGCATGAAAGTGACTCTCAAGGACGGTGGATTCCACGCAGTTGACTCCTCAGCAATCGCCTTCGAAATCGCTTCTAAAGCAGCTTACCGTCAGTCAGTACCTAAGGCTGGTGCACAGCTCCTTGAGCCAGTGATGAAGCTCGACGTCTTCACTCCAGAAGATCACATGGGTGACGTTATCGGTGACCTTAACCGCCGCCGTGGCATGATCAAAGCTCAAGAAGCAGCCTCTACTGGTGTTCGCATCAAAGCAGAAGCAGCTCTCTCAGAGATGTTCGGTTACATCGGTGACCTTCGTACCATGACTTCAGGTCGTGGTCAGTTCTCCATGGAGTTCTCTCACTACGCACCATGTCCTAAGAACGTGGCTGACGAAGTGATCGCTAAGGCCCTCGAAGAGAAGAAGTAATTCTCTCTAGCTAGATCTAATATTTCCAAGCGCCGGTTCCCAATGGGAGCCGGCGCTTTTTTTATCTGCTCATCCTGCCAGCTAGAATCGTGGGTTAGAAAATGGTCATTTATGTGTAAAAAATTAAATTTACTTAAGAAATGGACACATTATTCTGTATTTATTGTACGTCAAATTCGCTTACCCCAGCATGGACAGGCATAGGATATCGCCAGTTGCAAGCGGAGCTAACAATATCTATCAAATTTTATAACAATGAAACTTTCAGCTATCACCACAGCGGCCATCGCCTTAACTTGCCTCGGTCTTACCTCATGCGACAAAGGAACCAGCGACTCAGGTGAAACGACTAGCGGATCATCTGGCCTAGGCTCCGGCTACCTCGGCGGCATCCAGTTGCAGGTGGATCTACCAGATCCAATGATTGAGGGCACACCAGCTCCAGGAACGATGGATCTAGATCTCCCTATCCTGATGTCATTTCCTGAATTCTTAGTACCAGAAGACAGCGTCATTCTATCAGCTGGAAAACCAGTCACCTCCAGTGATTCAGACCCTATCATTGGTGAGCTCAGCTATCTCACAGATGGCGATAAAGAGTCTGGTGAAGGATACTTTGTAGAGCTCATGCCTGGCACCCAGTGGGTACAGGTAGACCTAGAGCAATCAGCTGAAATCTACGCGCTTGTTCTCTGGCACTTCCATAGCCAGGAGCGTGTCTATCATGATGTGATTATTCAGGCATCTAATGATCCTGAGTTTAAATCAGGCGTCACCACATTATTTAATAACGACTACGATAACAGCTCGCAGTTAGGCAAAGGGCACGACAGTGCTTATATGGAATCTCACTACGGCTTGTTAGTAGACGGCAAAGGCACAGAAGCCCGCTACATCCGCTGTTATAGCAATGGCAACACCGCTAACGAAATGAACCACTACATCGAGCTAGAAGTTCACGGACTGAGTAAGTAATCTCCAGCTAACAATAAAATCCAATTTTAAAAAATCACCTGCTAGCCAGGTGATTTTTTTTGCCTTACTCAGTTAGCTGACGGCAGTGATTTCGACTTGGTTTTCGACATAGACCTTTTGCAAAAACTGCGAGCTCTTTACCGAGTCACCTATCATTTCTTCAGGAGTGAGGAACAGCGCCGTCGACCACGCATCAGCGTGGCTAGCCAGCTCGCACTGGCTCCAGATCCGTTTGTGCTGGGCGGGCACCTCAGCAAGCTGTGGGTGGAGAATATGGCCACCTTGCACTTCGTCGCCCGAGGCACTCAGCGATGCATTTTCCAGCTGCAGAGTGCGTGAGTGATGCTCACCCGTTAGGTTGATAGGCCAGCTGGCGCAGCCAAACGCGAGATGAGTACTCGCGCCAGCTGAGAGCAGACCACCTTTGATCTCCCAGCTTTGCAAAATTAAGCGAATCTGATCCAGAGTAAAACCTTTGCCAATGCCACCAAGGTCGAGCACACGACCAGCTGAGAGGCAGTCAATGGCATGTTGATCTGGACTCAGAGCTAGCTGGCCGGTGATAGCTGGGCTATCACCACTGAGCTCACTTTTGAGATGCTCAATCTGTCTGCCCAGCGTGATGTCAAATAAGCCAGCGGTATCCACGCTAGCCTCCATCGCCAGCAGCAAACAATCGTAACACTCTTCGCTTAAACGCAATGTCTGGCCAGCTTGCAGGCGGTTGATCTGGTAGATTTCTCCGCCCTCATGGTAGCGGCTCAGCTTTCTTTCTAATTCATCGATGCGCTCAATGCATTCGGTTTCTAATGACTGCGCTAACTTGATGTCATCCGTGAGAATTCTCAGCGAGAACTCGGTCATCATCGCTTCGTGGCGGATGAGAAAGTGAGGAATGGGTGAGTCGATAGATTGCATCTTCGCTGTGACCTTAGTGATTCATTGGCCAATTCTCCATCCATTTATCCCACAGGTCTCTGCGCAGATACATCATCATCGGTTGTTGATTGCGTAAGGAGCGGACAAATGGAACATGGCTATGGCTGAGCATCTCTGAATAAAGCTCGAAATGGACCGGCATGACAAATAACACTGGCACTGAGCTGTCTGGTAGACTTGTCGGTTGCTGGGTATAGGTGACCATTGGCTGATGCCTGAGGTACCACGGTAGCGGCCAGTAATTTTCTCCAATGACCTGCATGGGTGATAAAGAACCAGCTGGAAGTTCGTTATTTAGCGTGCCTAACCAAACTTCTAATGACTCCATGTTGCGGTTGCTGGCTGTGTATGCGTATGGGTTTCTTTCATCAGAATGAAAGCGCTTTGAGGCCTGCTGTGAGGTGCGCAGCTGGATGCTTAGTGCCACCGCGATGATGGTGATAGAGCTTAGCTTCAATGTGCGAGACCACTGCGAGAAGCCAGAAATACTGAAGCCTGCTAGCAGACAGAAATGAGCCCAAGGCAGGCACATCAGCCATGGGGTTTTGTAATCTATCAGGCTGTAAATAAGTAGGTGAATGAACGCGGAGTAGCCGAGAAAGCGAATGACGCGGGCATGGGAAATAGCTGTGAAGCTGCGGGCAAAGCCGACTAATGCGAGCAGAAAAATGGGCAACTCGTGCCACCAGATGGCCCTTTTCTCCGGGATGACTAACATGTCGAAGTAGTAGCCAAAAGCTTTGTCGTGACCATCTTCTATTTGATAGACAAAGTATGTCTTCAGACTGTCCCATAGTCCAGCTGGCTGGCTGAAGCCATTTGAGTAGATGACTAGCCAAACGACAAGAAACGCGCCGACACAGCTAGCTAGCGGAGCCCGATAGGGGCGTATTTTTTGCTCTAGCTGGCCAAATTTGCAGCTGCGGATTTCGGGTAGTTTGAGTAATACCCAGCTAGCAAACCAAGCAATCACGCTGATCGCAAAGGTCTCTTTGGCGGCAAACATAAATCCAAGCGTGAGCCCAATCAGCATGTAATAGCTCAGTTTTCGCTGCGGCGTCAGCTGGATGAGTAAAATCACACAGAGCAGACCAAAAAATGTCAGCTGGATCTCGTGAGTGAACATCCGGCTGAAATAAACTAACAGCGGAGAGGTGGCTAATAAAGAGGCTGATAAGATAGCCACACTGAAGCCAAAGCGTGAGTATAAAAGTAGCGGGAGAAAGAGCAGGGCCGAACCAAATATCGCGCAGCTGGCCCTGAGCGGAAACTTGCTCATTTCAGACCACTCGTTTTCTCCAGCTAGTTTGCACGAGATAGCTGCCGTTAGGGTGAGCAGCGGCCCGTGGAAGTGCTCCGGGTTAAACTGGTAGGGTTGATCAGAATTGAGCCGAAATGAGGTAAGGCGCGCACCGGTAGCCTCATCTGCATGCATTGGCCGCTCGCTGAGCTCACTGAATCTTAGATAGGATCCAGCCAGCCCAATCACGACGAGGGTGATTAGGCTAATGATTTTTTGCGCGCGGCTCATGAATGATAGCTGGGCCAGAGGTTAATTTGGCTGCCTTATAAAACCCTAACTATCACAGCTGGTAGTCCAGCTGGCTGACCGCAGAGCGGGTTGGTACTGATGGCTTAGAGTTTGGGGTGACGGTTTATATTTTCAAGTGATCTTCGGTGAAAATGATAGGTGACTTAGTCTCAGCTGAAGGGTTCACCCAGTAGATAGGCGCTTCACTTTCAAATGCGTGTCTGGCGTCGCAGTTTAACTTTGCCTCACCGCGGATGGCAGCAAAAAAATTCTCCAAGTGTGGTTGATGTGGCGGCTTTGTTAGCTCGCCCGGAAGCATGTATTCCTCCGCTGCAGCCGACTCGTAGGATGAGATTCCTCCAGCTGCTTTTTGCTGCACAGGAGATGATTTTCGTTTGAGGTAACCTTTCTTCACTAGATCGTCCCACGATGGAGCGGTACTCTCTCTGTAGATGGCACTGTTACTTGCGAGCTCGGCAATTTTCACCGTCCCTTCAGTGCCCATGAAACTTTCAAAATAACCACCTCCGGAACTGGTTGTTGTTAGTACTTGGTAGAATGCGCGTACAGCTCCTTGAGGTGTATCGTATTCAAAGATCGCCATGACGTTGTCATAGTGCTCACGCGATTTGAAATAATCATTGCCGCCAGAGGCAAAAACGCTCTTTGGCTGGCATCCTAGGAACCAATTGTAGACATCTATCTGGTGGGCGCCTAAGTCAGAGATAGGTCCGCCTGATAGATCTCGATAATATCGCCAATTCATAAAGGCGTGCATGTCCTTGTAGCCGTACTGTTCGAGAATCTTAGGGTCAATCGCTAGGCTCTTTTTGTACTGAAGGTCCTGTGATGATGCCACCGCACGGTTCCATTGGCCGTTGATATTAACGATGGTGCCACAGATTTTTTTATCATTGATCAGATGATCTAAGGTGAAGGTGTAACGTGGATTGCTGCGGCGCTGATGGCCAATCTGGCAGAGCTTGCCACTGCGGTCCATTGCGTGAACCATGAGTCTGGCACTTTCGATAGACTCAGCCATCATTTTCTCACAATAGACGTGGAGCCCAGCATCGAGGCACTTCACGGTGTGTGGAGAATGCCAAAAATCAGGGGTGGCGATGATGGCTGCATCTAGCCCTTTTTCTTTGGCTAGCATATCATCAATGTCGCTGTATTGGTTTGGTACATGTCCTTGTAGAGCTCTAACTTTTGAAGCTCCGCCACGGCGGTTATAGTCCCAAATGTCGCAGACTGCTTGGAAGTGTAGCCCCGGAATATTGGCCATTGCCTCGAAGAGCACTCTGCCTTGTTTGCCTACGCCTATAAGAGCTACGTTGATCTTGTTGTTAGCTGAAGTAGCTACACTAGCTAAACCAGGTAGGCCCATGACCATTCCAGCTCCTGCTAGAACGCCACTTTTTGCTAAGAAATTACGCCTGTTCATGACTTGTATTGTTGAGTTTGTTAGTCGGCTGGATTACCATTTCTTTAGTAGGCGGAATGGGTCATGTTGGGTTTTCTGCAGAGCCATCACCACGAGGATGATGTGGATGCCTAACCAGGCAATACCAGCATCTTGTTTGAGGAGTACCAATCCCCATGTTAGGCTGATGTAGAGAAGGCCTAATGCAATCAAGCTAATTCTGCTAGCTACGCCTAAGAGAATTAACATACCGAGGATGATGAGTGATGGGCCTAGAATGGCATCGTAAATTTTAAGCATCCAGTCAGCCATTAAGGGCTCTTTGGCAAAGGCTGATTGCAGTGAGCTAGGGATGCCGTGGTAGTTGTCTAAGGCGTAAGCTTTATTGCTAGATGTGACTGCTGTAAGATCTGAACTGTAGACATTGCCATCAACTTTTATTGGCTGGCGGCCGACATCTGAGCCAGCGTATTTTTCTATGCCAGTCTGAATCGCCCTAACCGATAGCCAGAGGCGTAGCAGTATGGCTGATCCTGTATCTTGCAGTGATGGTCTAGGTTCATTATTGGTACTATTCATAATAAATATTAAAGGTGGCAATCCGCTGGAATTTCTAATCTCGATCTTCTTTGATGCTCTGTTATTGGTATTGGTCTGATGGATCAAGTTGATTATGTGAAATTCGCTATCGCAAATGAAATTTTTTTTCTTAAGCGGTTATTTTTTGAGATGATGTGAGAAGCTATTATGTGGGCTGATTTGCCATTTAGCACATTAGCATGAAGCATCAATTGGCTGCTCAGCTTCCGCTAAATCAATCGCATGGACTCTATTATACGCAGCTGAAGTATTTCTTCTTGCAGGTGTAATAAGGCCTCAAAGGTGCCTGAATTCACTTTATTATCTGAAAGATGACGGGGGAATTAGAGGTATGTTATTAACCATGAAATAATGATGAATGTAAATATACTACATCTGCAATCAAATTGGCCAATCGACTAAAATACCTGTCCTTCTATAATTAGAGGTGTTACCGATTTAGTTTCTCATTAGCTAATGAATTGCTATGGCATCACAAAATTAAACTTTCGCTTTAGCTAAGCCTAAGGGGACGAAGCCTCGTTTGAGCATGGAAATTACTTTCAATTGGCGAGTTGAGTTTTAGATCACTATTGTTAAAAAATAGGGCCATTTAGTGCTGGTTGAATTGAGTGAGCTGCCACGTAATATAAAGCATAATATGAAAATAATGAAACACATTGCACTAGTTGGCCTGATGATTTCTGCTAGCCTCCAAGCGGAACCAATTTTTAACGGTAAAGATCTAACTGGCTGGAAGGGTGTCGGCCATGAAGTCATTGATGGCAAGATCGTCTGTACCTCTGACAAGAAAGAAGGCGCCTGCAATCTATACACCGAAAAACAATACGAAAACTTCATCTTTGATTTTGAATTCAAAGTTCCACCAGCTGGCAACAGTGGTATTGGCATCCATTCTACAGGTGACGGTGATGCTGCCTACGAAGCGATGGAGATTCAAGTTCTCGACAGCTCAGACGCATCTTACAAGGATATCGACCCTATCCAACATCACGGAGCTATCTACAAACTTCAGGCAGCTGAGCAGGGTTTCCTTAAGCCAGTAGGTGAATGGAATAAACAGACTATCATTGTTTCAGGTCCGCACATGTTCATCATTCTAAATGGCAAGTTGATCAACCGTGCTAACTTGGACGAGCTTGCAGCAAAGCACCCAGAGCATAAAGGTGTGAAGCGTCGCAGCGGACACATTGTTATCTGTGGTCACAGTGACCCAGTTGAATTCCGCAACCTCAATGTTGAAGAGCTTCCAGCTACCTCTAAATAAAGAATCTCCAATAGAAACATATTCACATGAAAGACAATTCAGATCTATCTAAGTCACTAACAACTGGACGCCGCCAGTTCCTCAAAGGTGCCGCCGCATGGGCTGGCATCCAAATTGTCCCAAGTCATATTTTGGGTGGTCCTCTAGCACCGAGTAATACCCTAACTAAAGGTATTATCGGCTGCGGCATGATCTTTAGTAATCATATTAAGACACCTGGTAAGTTGATTGCGATTTGTGATGTTGACCAAAAACATCTCGCTAAGCGCATGCAGACCGTTAAGGGCAAAGAAAACGGCGTGACTCCATACCACGATTATAAAGAGCTCATCAACCGCGATGACCTTGATATCGTTCATATTGCCACTCCGCCACACTGGCATGCATTGATGACTGTTGAAGCTGCTAAAGCTGGCAAAGACATCTGGTGTGAAAAACCAATGAGCCGTACTATCGCTGAAGGTCAACTCATGATTGATGCTGTGCAGAAGTATGAGCGTATCTTCCGTCTCAATACATGGTTCCGCTTTAGAAGTAACTTCTACGGACTGAAACAGCCGGTATCCCTAGTCAAAAAAGCAGTGGATAATCAAGTGCTCGGTGAGGGGCCATACAAAGTCACCATCAGTAAATCTACAGGATTTGACTGGAAATTTATGTGGGTAGGGAAAACTAACTTACCAACACAGCCAGTTCCAGATCACTTCGATTACGAGACATGGTTAGGGCCTGCACCTGCTAAGCCGTACAACAAACACCGTACCCATGCCACATTCCGCGGTTACTGGGATTATGATGGTGGTGGTCTCGGTGACATGGGGCAGCACTATTTAGATCCAGTACAATATATCTTAGGTAAGGACGATGAGCTGCCAATTAGTGTAGAAATCGACGCCGACCCACAAGACTCTGATGCTATTGGTGAGTGGCGTAGAATTGAATATACCTACGCTGATGGAACTAAGATTATCCTCGATGGCGAAGATAAAGATAAGGACGCTGCCTTCATTGAAGGACCTAAGGGTAAAATCATGAAAGGCTTCAAGAGTGATATCCCTAATCTAATCGAGAAACTCAAGGGGCTGCCTGAGCCTGCTCCTCAGGAAACTGATTTCCATGAATGTGTTCGTGAGCGTAAGAAATTCTGCCTCAACGAGCAAAATGGCTACTATTCATCAACACTGGTCAACTTTGGTATCATTGCGCATCGCATTAACCAAAACCTCGATTTCAATCCTGAGACCTTCCGCTTTGCACAGGAAGAAGCTAACGCATTGATAGATCAGCCAGCGCGTGATAAGTATCAGATCAATATCTAGTCATCTGGCTAACAAAGAGAACTAGTTATTCTCTTCAGCCAAACCTAATGATTACTAGCGTCGGTCCAAACGGGCCGACGCTTTTTTTGATCTCAGATGGCTTCGTTGAGATAGACTGCTGACTGAAGTTAGAGAGTTATTTTAAACTGACACCAGGAGGCAACCAGTCATCGCCGAGGGCCTCAATCTGCACTTTTTCGGGGCGGTGGATGGTTGAATGTTGTGAGTTGCCATGGTTCTTTGTGAGCTTAGACCTTTTGGGTTCTAGCTGGCTGATCATTTTATCAAAGTCTGATTTATCTGGAGTGCCTACTATTCTGCGATGTATTTTCCCACGATGGTAAATGACTGTTGACGGTGTTGACGATAGCCCTAGTGATTTGAACCAGCTTCTCTCTGTGTGAGCATTGGCTCTGACAACAATGGTGGAGTTAGGATATTGACTAGCTATGGGCTCCAGCACGGGAACCACTTGAACTAAAACGCCTCACCTGTTTTTATAACAAGTCCTGTCTGAGGTGCTGTAAAAATTGAGTATGATGATGCGGTCATCATTTTTCACTAGGTAGTTCAAATCCGCTTGGTTGATCTCGCTAACCATTCCTGGTTTGGCTTTATAGGAATCTGAGGTCTCACCTGATGTGTCATTATGAAGGCTGAGAAATTCATCACAAGAAACAAGGCCGCTGAGCAGCGCCAATGTTGCTGCTAACTTCACTAGCCTGCGCCAGCTGTTATTGAGGTGACGTGTCATAAAATAAATTTACGAATTGAAACTTCGTTTACAAGCGCAATTGAGGAATCTATCAGGCATTGCGTCTCCCTGTATGTTATGGATTGACTGGCTGACTGTAAGAGGATGAACGATGTGGCGCATGATAGCCGCCCTGGTAATAGCTGAGAGATTTTTTACGCCACACGTTTAAACGCCTGTTCATCGGCATAAGTCTTGTGGGCTCAATGGAAAAACAAGCTCCAGCTAAACCGATGTAATTTTTCATAGGTGATAATAACTTGTCAGATGGATTTCGTTTACTAAACCTAAATGGAACGTCCGTCTGTCACACAGGGCGGCAAAAAACACCTAATCGACATGAAAGAAATCTCTGTAATATTAACATCATTAACAATAGCTGCGTTGCCGAGCATGGCTGCCTCTGTTAGCATCGGGTTGAACGGTGATGGCTCCACAAGTCTACCATCATCTGTGAATAGCTATTCCTACTCAGTGAATGAGGGCACTGTTGCTGGCAATACTACTGAAGTCGGTGCTGAGACGCCTGCGCTTAACCCAGGCAACTTTGATAACGGGGTGCATACTTGGGATTTTAGTAGTGGAGGTAGAACGTCTGATATCTCTACACCGGCGGATTTGAGTACAGCCATTACTTATGGGAACTACATCGATATTACAGTAGAATTTGATGCCTCTGTTAGCTCTGTCGAGGGGATTAGCATTGATGGTATTCGCTCAGTAAGACGTTCTGTTGGGGCGCTAGGTTTCTTTGCTCAGGCTGGATCAGAGTTTACAGGTACACCATCGGTTGGTGATTCGTTAGGATCTGTAACGGGGTATAATGCTAACAGCGCAGAGCCAGTTGCAGATGCTGCAATCGTACTAGACCTCGGCACAAGCTTTGACAGTATCGACATCGATACTGGCACACCGAGCACCTATACCTTCCGCATCTATGGCTGGAGAGCGGATGGAGCAAATATTGATGACGATACGAATAGTGAAAATAGCGCTGGCGGAAGTATGCAGTTCAAATTTTATGCCAATGCGCTAAGTTTCAACGTGACCACAATCCCCGAGCCAAGTTCAGTTAGTCTGCTAGGACTGGCTGGTTTTGCATTCATCATGCGCCGCAGAAAATAACAAGCTCTAGCTGGTCTCTAGCCGCTTATGTATTTTCTAGCAATGGCAACGATTGGCCCAGCGAGTGGGGGTATATAGGTGACTCTGGCGATCGGCTGATAGAGTGAGGCACAGTGCTTTACCTTTGTGGATATGGTCACTTTGCGGCATCAGCTAGACGATGTCGATTATCTGGCTGCTGCCGTGCGATTCGCACGGTTTCATCCTTTGTAGATGAGCATTTCTCTGCCACTAAAGTGAACGTCGGCGGTATCGAAAATATTGTACGACAAATGTGGATGAATTTGCTTGGTCGCTTCGGAAATGATCCAGCATTGCCAGGCGTAGTTTGGGCGTTTTCTGATAAATACTCCTATAAAGACGGACAAGTTGATGCAGTCGAGCAGGCCTTAGAAAACTTCATTTGTGACCATTAGTGCCTTATTTACATAGTTATTTTGGCGATAGAGCCTAGTTCGGTCTACGTATTGTTAATATATAAAACATGCGTTTTTGGAGTCGATTAGTTTTGGTAAAAATGAATCGATTAAGTTAAAATTAACCGAAAATCGGCCTGTTGTTTTTGTCATATAGAATAGTGGAATTGACCGCAGGCGGTCTTTGTAATCAGGTTTATGCGAACGTTAATTTCACACATTATGAATACTAAATTAATTACCCTGATGTTAGCTGGAATGCTCGGTCATTCACAGGCATCTCTTGTAAGTCACTGGACCATGGATGATACGTCCGGCGATGTGCTCACTGATAGTAGTGGCAATGGCAACGAGGCGACGAGCACTGGTCACAATGATGGAATCAATCTTGCTCAAGGAGGTGTTAGCAGTTCTTCAGTGGGATTTGATGGTACTGGCTATTACGAAGATTCTAATGCGGCCTATGCTTCGACTTCATTTACTATTTCATTTTGGATAAAGATGGAGGAGACAACATTGGATGAGTTTCGCACACCTGTCTCTAATAGAGGTGATGGGAGTAGTGGATTTATTTTTTACAGAAAAACGGGCACGGATACATTCAGTTTCTGGGCCTGGGATAATAATCTGGGAAATAGTGGGAAGTGGAATCAACAGGATTTCACAATATCAGACTTCACTCAGTGGTATCAAGTAGTTGGTAGTTATGACGAGGCCACAGGAACCAAAACATTTTATCTCATTGGTGCTGATGGAAGTTGGGATGATCGCCAAATTCTCACAAATACTGATGTAGACTATCTTGCGAATACGGATAACGAGGGCTTGGCCATTGGTGCACGTGGTCTCGATGGTAGTATGCCTTTTGGTGGGGGCGGAGAGCAATTCATTGATGACGTGCAGTTTTACGATCACGCACTCAGTGAGGAAGAAGTAGAGTTCTTGTACAACAACCCAGGTTTGTCTGTTGTGCCTGAGCCTAGTTCACTAACATTGATGGGGGTAGGACTAGCTTCTTTAGTTGTACGAAGACGCAGATAGACAGTCGGATAATAATTTTTTCGAACAAAATGAACGGCATGGCTATATTCTAGCGATGCCGTTTTTTTGTTTTTTGAGCAGTGGAGAAATGCGATTGATTCTCACTAGCTTTTCATTTCTGGCGATTGATTCTCAATAGCTAAGCCGTCTGTGCATGGATTTGCATTTGGTGTGATTTACTGACTTTTGATTAGCTGGAATCGCTCAGTGGCCGTATGTTTGGCTAAATTATCAATGGCAATGGGCGAGACAGAGCAAGGTAGAGGTGATGGGCTAAATGATAGCTTAGCTGAGGAGAGGTTGCGTGATTTCATGTACGATGAACCGCAGCTGGAGGCTTTAGAAATTTCACAGAAAAATAAGCAGGTGCGTTTTGCCACGGTTGGCGAGATCGATGAAGTCGAGCTGCGTCATCGCATTGAGTTGGTGCTGCGAGAGATGGAGGAGCGGTTCGGCCAGCTTGGGAAGCTGCATCTATCATCAGATGCTAGAATGCGTGTCCGCAGTGACGATGAATCACTATTGATAGAAAAACCAACATGCCCGACTGCCGCTCAGCTGATGGTTTGGCGTGAGGTGGCCTGGCCTAGTGAGTTGCGCCAGGAAGATGATGAAGACGAATGGCGTGAAATGGCGGTATTTGCTGCCATCTGTGGTGCCGCGGGCCTGACTGGCTATGTGCTGGGCTACATGGAAATGGTGCCTCAGTGGGTATCGGTTCTTTGTTATGTGATTGCTATGTTAGTAGGTGGCTGGGATGCCGCTCAGGATACTTGGCAGCTGCTGAAAAAACGCCAGCTAGATATTCACTTCCTCATGTTAGCAGTTGCTGTTGGCGCGTCATCCGTTGGCGCTTGGGGCGAAGGGGCTCTATTGTTATTCTTATTTTCCAGCTCGGGGGCGATGGAGCATTTTGCACTCTATCGCACGCGTCGCGAGATCAATTCGCTTTTCACCGCAGCTCCTAAAGAAGCGCTGGTAGTGGATGAAAATGGCGCCGAACACGCGCTTGCGGTGGATAAAATCCAGCCGGGTGCGGTAGTTAAGGTGCGTCCAGGCGATGTGTTTCCGCTAGATGCTGAAATTATTTCAGGAGAAACGGCGGCTGATGAATCGAACTTAACTGGTGAGGCGACTCCAGTACAGAAGCAGCTAGGCGATGAAGTCTACGGCGGAACTCTAAATCTATGGGGGGCAGTGAAGGCTATTGTTAGAAAGCGCGCATCAGAAAGTTCGCTGCAGAAGATCATCCGCCTGATCCAACATGCGCAGGCTAGTAAGGCGCCATCACAGAGTTTTACAGATCGATTTGGCTCCGGCTATACGGTCTTGGTGCTAAGCATCACAACCGCGATGTTTTTTGTTTGGTGGTTAGGTTTTGGTGTTGCCCCCTTTGAGTCGACCGAGAGTTCTTATTCTGCCTTTTACCGTGCCATGGCATTATTAGTTGTTGTTAGCCCCTGCGCCTTGGTTTTGTCCATTCCTTCTGCGATTCTAGCAGCTATTGCTTGGGGGGCCAAACATGGTGTGCTCTTTCGTGGTGGCGCTGCGGTGGAAAAGCTAGCTGAAATCGATGTGGTGGCGCTCGATAAGACGGGCACGCTCACGACTGGCGCGCTGCAAGTCGAGGAATTGGTGAGCTATCCAGCTGGCCATGAAAATAGAATGCTTGAGCTGGCATGTGCGTTGGAGGCCAATTCCACTCACCCTATCGCTAGAGCCATCATCGACTATGGTAAATCTCAACAAGTAGCCGAGGTGGAATTGAAAAATTTCCAATCACTAACTGGCATGGGCGTGCGTGGTGTGGCTGAGGAAGGTGAGGTGATGTTGGGTCGTCGAGATTTACTGCTAGATGGACCACTCAGCCAGCTGGTAGAGAGTGCGCCCGAGCCACCAGTGGGCCATACTGAAGTGTGGATGATCACGCCTGAAGCCGCTGGCAGGTTCCTGCTGCGCGATGAAATCCGCAGTAGCTCACGGTCTGTGCTGGCTAGTCTCAAGCATATGGGCGTGCATCCAGCGATGCTAACAGGTGATCGCATAGAGGCCGCGCATGAGGTGGCCAATGAACTTGGTCTGGAAGAAGCTGACGTACACGCTGGGCTTTTTCCTGAGGATAAGGTGGCGCTGATTCAGCGTTATACTAGCGAGGGAAGAAAAGTAGCCATGGTAGGTGACGGCGTGAATGACGCACCGAGTCTAGCAGCGGCTTATGTTTCTGTGGCGATGGGTGGGCGCGGCAGTGATGCGGCGCTGGAGCAGAGCGAGGTGGTTTTGATGAATGACCGTATCGAAGGTTTTCTCGATGCCCTAGCGCTGAGTAAAAAAGCGCGGCGCATTATTAGGCAGAACTTGGTCATCAGCCTTGGAACGGTCATCCTGATGTTAGTGATCGCGCTGTTTGGTGCCTTGCCGCTCAGTTTGGGGGTATTTGCTCACGAGGGCAGCACGGTGTTGGTATGCCTGAATAGCTTGAGGTTATTATTTTCCAGAAGTTGATTCGCTAGATGGTTGTAGCTAGCCAGACAGCTATTTGTTTGTCTCTTTACGGAAATTTCTGGGTGATGAGCCGGTGAATTTTTTGAAGATGATAGAGAAATGTTGGCTGCTTTCAAATCCAGCGAGAACGCATACCTCGGCGATAGGAAGCTCGGTTTGTTTGAGTAGCCGCTGGGCTTCAGCGATGCGCAGGCTATTGACAAAGGCCATGGTAGAGAAGCCGGTGTGTTGTTTGATTAGCTGGTTGAGCTGGCTCTTGCCGTAGCCGCTGATGGATTCGAGGTCGCTGAGTTGCCATCGGTGAGAGAGGTCCTCGTTGATCTTCTCCTCTAAGAGCGGGATGAAATCATCAGCTGAGGTGGTGGTGGGCGCCTTGCTGAGTATGTCGGCATAATGAAATAACAGATTGTCTAATGCTCGGTTGACTATCTGTGAGCGAAACGGGTGCTCCATCTGGATGGCGTTCATGAGTTGGTCGATCAGTTCGCCTAGAAATGGGGTGATGTTGATGTGCGGACGCGGGCTATTTTTTAGTATTTCTCCGATCCATTTTTGCTCGGCGTTTGTCAGCTGGCTCCAGCTGCCTAACTTGAGGTTTTGGCTGGGTGAAAATGATTCTACTTTGATGACTAACCAGCCTAATTCGCCGCGCGTAATGTAGCCAAGTGGTGAGCCATGGAGCTGCCACGGGAGTGTGAAGCTGCTGGTGTTAGGGTAAAGGTCGTAGGTTTTATCAACGATTTGCCACTGAAAGTGACCTTTGTAGATGAAGCAGAGCTCGATGCCATCGTTGAGATGCATGGGCAGGGGGATCTTAGATGAGTCGTAAATATCGATGTGCCCCAAGACGTCGATATGGGGGAAATCAGTAAGTTCAGGGTCATCTTGGTTGAATCGATAAAACTCACCCGTGTTTTTCATGCAAAGTTTATCATATTTCCACTGGAGTCCTGTCAACTAGATTCCTGTGGCCTCGGCGTATTGTATGATGTATGTTTATGGTGGCAGTGATTGGGCTGTGGCATGAATGTAAAAATCTAATGAATATGAAAACGCGATATTTATGGCTCGTTGTCTCGATGATGACGATAATGGCCAGCTCGATTATGGCTAAGGGGAGACTAACAATGGATCTATCCGGCAATGGCTGGAAGGTATGGATGGATGAAGACGCTAAATGGCAGGACGATCAAATCTGGCTGCCTAACGAAGTGAATTTGGATTCCATGCCAGTGAATCCACCAACTGGTGGCTGGAACGTTCCAGCTGAGCAAGGTAAGGATGCGGCTGTTCCTGGCTGTGTGGAAGAATACTATGGCGGTGGGGTGAATACCAATCGCTACCACGGTGTGAGTTGGTTCACGCGTGAGTTTGATGTGCCAGCTGACTGGCAGGGCAAGGTGGTTCGCCTGATGGTGGAAAAAGCCAGACTGCGCTGTGAGATTTATGTCAATGGTAAGCTCGCTGCCTACGATGTGATGGCTGAAGTGCCATTCGATTTTGAGATCGAAAAACATCTCAAATACGGTGAGAAAAACCAAATTGCAGTCAGACTAACGAACCCAGGTGGTAGCCGTGGCTGGCAGGATTTCCCTGCTATTCCTTGGAAACCGGGCATGGACTGGAACTTCAACGACTGTAAATACCATTTCCCAAATACTCACGATTTCGCTGGCATTGGTCACATCAACCTAATCGCTAACGATAAGGTGCGGGTGAATCACGTCTTTGTGAAAAACCTGCTGCCAGCTAAAGCTAACAACATTGAGCTGATGGTAAACCTTGGTTGTAAATACCCAATTTGGTTTGCTAAGCGCGTCAATCTAACTGCAGAATTCATCGATCCAAAAACGAATGAAGTATTGCTGACGGAGAAGCGAATTTATTCATCCGAAACAGGCAACTTTGATGTGAGCTTGTTCACGTCCCTACCAGAGGCCAAGCAATGGTCACCAGATGATCCTAACCTCTATCTCTGCCGCGTTACTATTGAAGGGAAGTCGTTCAAAGACGTGCACGAGCAGACATTTGGCCTACGTACTTTTGAGGTTAAAGAGGCAGCTAACAGAGACCATCACTACTATCTAAATGGTGAGCGTTTCCGTATGAAGTCAGCTACGGATTGGGGTTTTTATGCATTTACAGGTTTCTATGCGACACCGGAAATGGCCAAGCGTAGTGTGGAAAATGCCAAGGCTATTGGCCACAACGCAATCAGCCACCACCGCCGTATCGGTGAGCCATTGATTTATGAATATTCTGATAAGTTAGGTCTCGCATTGCACGCTGAGCCAGGAGGCTTCCGTGATGGTAATGCATGGACTGACAAGATCAACGTTGAGCGCTGTAGACGTATGGCTCTGCGTGATCGTAACCACCCATCAGTAATGATGTACTGCCTGATGAATGAAAGCAATGTGTGGACTCCAGCTCGCGAGGAGGCACTGCGTGAGATCAATCGCATCGACCCAACTCGTTTGATCATCAATACGAGTGGCTCGCAGTTCCCTGAAAGAGGACAGACTGATTATGAGAAATTTCACATCAAACACATTCGTCCTTACGAAACAGAAATCCGCGACGATTATTTAGATGTACACAATGCTGGGAACACAGGTGGACGTTTCCCTGAGACGGACTTCTTTGCCACCACACGCATGCATGTTCCTGATAAACCATTCTTTGCTGGCGAGGTAATCTCTAGCACAGGCCCAAGAAACTGGGTAGAAACGATGGAGATGAGAGATCGTCTTCCTGGCCCTAAGCGCGATGGTTTTGACGCTAACATTTATGTTGAGAACCACAAGAAGCAGGTAGCTGGATTTACTGACTGGAACCTCAGCGAAGTGGGTAGCCGAAACATCAAGACCGCTGGTGATATCAGTGTTCAAGCTGGTCGAGGGCTGATGTACATGGCTGGTAGACACGGTCAGGTTTCTATGGTTAACGATACAAGTGAAGGGTTTGCCATCAATGGCTGGTCGCCTGGACCAATGTCATACGGCATGGGCTGGGACTGGGAATCAGCTCTCTGTGATGCAGCTCGTTACCTCAAGGGGCCAGCTGAAGATTATGCTGTTTGGGTGCGCCCTGCACAGATTGCTATTTTCCGTGAGTCAGATCATTTGCCAGAAAATCGTGTCAATGAAGCCAAGTACCTCAAGCCAGGTGAAACCGCCTTGTTTGAGCTCAACCTGATCAACGAAGGGGTGATTCCAGCTGGCGAGTACACGATGAAAATTAAAGTGCTAGATGGAGCTGGAAAAGACACAGGTTTCAGCGAAGTTAGAAAAGTATCTGTTGAAGGTGGTGATCGATTTGCTCAAGGGCTAGATCCACTGAGTGTAGAAATTTCCCCTAACTGGCGTGGTGGATACCTTACTGTAGAAGCTGAATTGCTGCAGGGCGATCAGGTATTTGCCGACGGTTGTGAGCAAGTATTAGTACAAAACCGCGCTTCTTATAGCAGCCAGGTAAAAGGCAAAAAAGGTACCGTTTGGGGTGTTCCTCCTGCAGAGGACGCACTCAAAGAAGCTGGTGCGACATTGCTTCCGCTGGATGCGAAAGAGAAGTTAGATTACATCGTCGTTGGGGGCGTGATGCCAGCTAAGTTGGCAGCCAAAGCGCTCGATCGTGTGAAGAATGAAGGCGCATTGATGGTTGTTGAATTTGATGGCAACTGGGCCAAGCACCTTCACGATCTCGGTGTACTTAGTGAGCCAGTAACCGAATGGGGCGGCACACAAACCAACAAATGGTACGGCAATGGTTGGGGGTACCTCGATCACTTTGTTGGAGATCTAGCTTATCCAGGTAAAACCACTATTTCTACAAATAGCTGGGAAGTGCCTGCGGATCCTGTTGGTTTCTATCCATTTGCTAGTGAGCATAAGTTAGGTGTCTACGGCTTGCACATGGCTAGACCGTGGCTGTCTGATCAGGAGCCTAAAGATCACGATAAAAGCATGCGCATGCCTACACTCACTGTATTGCTTGGCTCTATTGAGTATGGCAAAGGCATGATTTTAGTGAACCCAGCCTATCACATGAAGGCTGATAATAGCTTCAATGATATGCTCTTCTTCAATATGCTAGAAATGGGCTGCGAAGGAAACTTCTAATCATTTAGCGGAGAGAAGATGAAAAAATACGTATTGGCTCTAGCAATTTTATGCCAAGCTAGCTGGTCTGCGGCAGATCGCCCCAACATATTACTCATATTATGTGATGATGTGGGCACGGGTGACCTGCGCGCCTATAACAATAGGGAAACTAATCCAGATGGCATTTTGCCGCCTGAGCTACCCACCTTGTCTAGGCTAGCTGAGCAGGGCATGACCTTTCTAGATGCCAATACACCAGCGGCGCTGTGTGCGCCTAACCGTTACTCTCTGATGACGGGAAATTATGTGTGGCGCGGGCGCGATGCGTCTGGCAGCTGGCACTTTAATCGGGGATCACAGATACTGGCTGGGCAACTGACATTACCTAGCCTACTGCAAAAACGTGGCTACCATACGGCGATGTTTGGCAAGTCGCATCTAGGTGGCCGTGTTTGGCCTAAAAACCCACTGCCAGAAGGTGAGCAGGATTATACAAAAATTACTAACTGGGATGAGGGCAGGCCAGCTGGAAACAAACAGGCTGGTGATGAGAAGGCATTTGATTATTTCAATGCAGACTTCACGAGGCCTTTGCCAGATGGCGTTAATGATCATGGATTTGATTACAGCTTCATCAGCCAAGGTGGCATTCAGGATTCTCCGTATATGTGGTTTGAAAATGGCCTGCCATACGGAGTGGATGATCCCGCTGATCCGCAGAAAAGCTTTGTTTTCCATCCAGGTGGGAGAACAGAAAATGCTAACGGCGTAGCTGAAATCTGGGGCTGGCAAGCTGGTTACGGCGTGCCGTCATGGAAGTCTAACGAGGTCGGCATTGAGATGACACAAAAGGCGCTAGACTTTATTGATAGGCATCATGAGGAAAACCAACGCGACCAGCAAGATAGGCCGTTTTTCATCCATTTTTGTACCGAGGCGGTGCATCAGCCGCATACGCCTCCGCTATCATTCATGGGTGTGCCAGTAGCTGGACAAACTGAATCTGCACATGGTGATATGCTTTTGCAGATAGATCTCATGGTCAGCCAGCTGGAGCAAAAGCTATTAGCTAAAGGCTTGCTAGAAAATACATTGATCATTTTCACTAGCGACAATGGTGGTCTGAGACCAAGGGAGTCGCGTAGTAAGCATCTGTCTAATTATGGATTGCGGGAAAACAAAGCGCTTATCTGGGAGGGCGGGCATCGCATTCCACTGATTATGAAATGGGGTGACGGGACTGCTGGGGGATCAAAAATTTCTCCAGCTAGCCGAGCACCGCAATTTGTTGCTCTGCAGGATATTTACCCCACACTAGCTGAAATTGTTGGGCAAGAGGTGCCTGCTGGCCAAGCGGTGGATAGCATTGGCTTTTCTGAACTCGTGCTAGCGGAAAATCCAGCTGGATTACCGGCGCGCCGACATGAGCAAGCGATGACTGGTATCATGGATGTGGATTTCCCTAACGAGAAATATCAATCTCATAAAGCGCTGCGGTCAAATGGCTGGAAGTTGATCACTGATAATGACTATGAACCTGTCTTCTTGTGCAACTTGAAGCTGGATCCGATGGAGCAGGAGAACTTGCTAGATAACCCTGAGCACGCAGGTCGGGTGGCCGCTATGATCAAGCGGCTGCGTGAGGAAATGGCCACTGAGTGAGATTAGTTTTCCAAGTTAGATTAGTTTGAAATGTAGGCCAGCTAGTCCGCTAGCTGGGTTTGCTGTGTATTTTCACCGCCTCTGAGCTCTGGGTTCCATACCCACTCAGGGGTTTGGGTTTTCTTGGCGTAGTTAGTGAGCTTTTCAGTGATCATCGCTGCCAGGCTGGGAACGTTTTGCTGGCTAGCTGGGATGGCGTATTTTTTGTAAAACAATTTGGCCTGTTCCGATTGCTCGCCATCTCTGGTAGAGGTCATGGCATGATCACAGAACTTGATCAGATCGGCAGCTTCTTGTTTGAGTTGTTTGCCGTAATCGCTGGTAGAGAAATTGGCAAAATCTAGCTGCAGGTGATCGAGCGACTTGCGAAATATTTCTGCGTGATTGATGTCTGGCTCATGACTCGAACATCCTTCGCCGCCAAGGAGGTAGCCTAGCTTGAAGACGATGCCAGCGGCGACGGCATTGTCTAACTTTTTATCTAGCTGATCTGCAGCTAGGCTAGCTGGAATTAGAGCTAAGGCGGTGATGATGCTGATGACGGTTTTCATAATTTGCTAGTGTTGTAAGAATTTCTGATAGATTCGCGGCTGAGGATGACAAAGGTGAAGATGCCGAGCGCGGAGCCGATGGGAAAAGAGAAGAAGTTGAGAATGGCGATGATGAATGAGAATGTACGGTTTTTGTTAGCTTTGATGAAGCTGGCTGAGAGAATGTTGCCGATAGCTAGCGCGATCGTTAGAATGAAAGCGATGACAAAGAATGTAGCTGGCAGTGCTGGTGTGAGGCCAAAGGTGGGTTCGGGAGATATGGCAGCCGAGAGGGTCATCTCAGCGGCTTGTCTTTGCATGTTAAAGAATTGCGATCCAATGAGGGTGAAGGAAATGCCCTGTAACAAAATGAGTGCCGCCCAGACGTAGTGGCAGGTGGAGAGGATTTTCAGCTGATCGCGGTCTTTATTGGTGAGTGATTTCATTATTAACTATGAAATCTGAAGAATTTTTATTCTTTAGTCGAGCCAATAGTTAGGTTGCCGTTTATGATGGGCAATGGCAGCAATTTCTATGGTTGCTTCATCTAGCTGGTGGAAGATGATGCTGTATGGGAATCGCTGCATGACTTTGCGGCGATAGGGTGGGCTCGCAATGGGCCAGAAATTTGGGAATTCAAGGATGTCTTGCTCGGCAACTTTTAGAGCCTGATAGAACTCTGCGGCAATTTTTTTGTCACCAGATTCCTGCTCAATGTAGTAGTTCATCGCAGCTAGGATGTCAGCTTTCGCTTCTGGCAGATAGTGAAGATGCATTACTCTAGCAGGGCTTCGATTTCTCGGTGCACTTGAGTTTGTGAGATAGGTTGAGACTCACCGCTACGACGTTTCTGCACGCGGCGATCAATCTCTACGAGCCACTCGTCGCTGAGAGGGAGCTCTCGCTGAAGGCTGAGGAGAAGTTTCTCAACCAGCAATGTTTTGTCTTCAGTAGACAAGTTCATGGCGTGGTCGAAAATGTCGGCGGCCGTGTTCATGATGCAAATATGCCACCGCTGAGGTGAGTTTTCCAGCTCGATCTTATTTCCAGCTGGCTGGATGGCAGCTCAGAGCGAAGGCCAGATGGAGCCGACGCCGATGACAAAGAGGATGAGGTAGGCGAGCTGGCTGAGTCTTGGGCGCGAGATGCGGTTGCCGATGGGGTGGCCAATTTTTTGCCCGAGGTAGACGAGCGGTAGGAAACAAAGACCGATGAGCACATCGTGGATAACTTGGCTACCGAGGGTGGCGGCGAGTAGCACGAGCTGGAAGGGAATGCAGATGGCGAAGGTGGCAAAGAGCAGGCCGCGGATGCGTTTGGTTTCCCAGTCGTGAGCCATTGCCCAGATGACGATGGGCGGGCCGCCCATGCCGGAGATGCCAGAGAGTAGGCCGCTGAGTGAGTAGCTAGCCCAGGTCCAGCCAGCGGCTATTTTTGGCTGTGGCTTGGGCCGCAGTAGGAGCTGCATGGCGAGGATGGAGCAGAGGATAATGCCCAGCCAGAGCTGCATGCTGGAGCGGTCTAGCTCGATGAGCTGGAACATGAGGGCCATGCCAGCTAGGGTGGTGACGCCGCGGATGGCGCAACCTTTGAGTACTAGTTTCCACGGTACGTACTGGCGTAGTTTGTAGGCGCCGGTGGACGACTGGAAGAGCGAGCAGGTGCCAACGAGAACTAGCGCGCTGGGCAATGGCAGGCCGAGCCAGACGAGTAGTGGTGTGGCATAGAGTGCGTAGCCAAAGCCGACGGCGCTCTGGGCGGCGCTGGATAGGCAGAGGATAATGCCAGCGATGAGGATGTGGGCCACGTCCATGATGGCTTTATTGATCTGGAGAGAAAGAATGCGAGTATTTAAACAATGTTTCTTTCTTCTGGGTGTTTGATTTCCAGCTGGTTCTGAATTTACAGATGGAGTGATGGGATGATGGATCCCACGCCGATGGAGAACAGCAGCAGGTAGGCAAATTGGCTGAGCCTTTTGCGGGAGATTTTGTTGCCAATCGGGTGGCCAATTTGCGCGCCAATGAAGGCGAGCGGCAGGCAGCACAGGCCGATGAGGAAGTCGTGCATGGCGTGTTTGCCAATGGTGGCGGTGAGCAAGATGAGCTGCAGGGGAATGCACACGGTGTAGATGGCAAACATCAGCCCGCGAATGCGTTTGGTATCCCAGTCGTGCGCCATCATCCAGATGACGATGGGTGAGCTGCCCATGCCACAGGTGCCAGCGAGTAGCCCGCTGAGGCTGAAGCTGGCCCATCCCCAGCCAGCGGCGACGTGCTCACGTGGTTTGGGGCGCGCGACGATGCGTATCAGCAGCAGAACGCAGAGGATGATGCCGAGGTAGAGCTGCAAGGTGGGCTGGCTCATGCCAATGAGTACAAACATCAGGGTGACGCCGAGCATGGTGGCGATGGAGCGGATCGCACAGCCTTTGAAGACGATTTTCCACGGAATGTGTTCGCGTAGTTTGTAGGCTCCCGTGCTAGCTTGAAAGAGTGAGCACGAGGCAACGATGATCATCGCTGTGGGTAGGGGAACGCCCAAACAGACGAGTAATGGGGTGGCAAATAATGCGTACCCAAATCCAACGGCACTCTGCGCGGCGCTGGATAAGCAGAGAATAATGGCTGCTAAGCTAAGATGTAGCGCGTCCATGTGGCGCGCTATAGATCAAACGACTGGTAATTGCTAGACTAATAAAGAATTAAGATTCACGAATAATTCACGCTCAGTTGTTCTAGCTGGTTGACGAATCGTTGGTTCGAGTGATAAACAAACGACCGTAGCTAGTGCTTATTGATTCTTAGAATTATTCTAATTTAGACTTGCGTCTGGTGTGGGCATGGGTAAGTTGCCCCGCCGATGAGTTACAGCACAACCAATAACGATGCGAGTGAAATTCCTAAGATTAAAGGCTTAAGGATGACCAAGCAGCGTGCCGAGGTATACCGTGTGCTGATGGGGCATACGGACCACCCGACTGCCAACGAGGTCTACGACCATGCACGTAAAAACATGGACGGAATTTCACTGGCGACGGTGTACAACTGCCTAGAAGTATTGGTGGATCATGGAGCGGTGAAGCAGGTCAATTTTGACCGTGAGCCATCGCGCTACTGCCCCAATTTGGTTGACCATGGCCATTTTCATGATCAAACCACGGGTGTGATTCACGATGTGCCGCTCAAGCCGGGAGTCAAGTTATCAGATTTCCTCGACTTGCCAGCGGGCTGTGAAATCCGCGACATGGAGATCACGTTGCGAGGCACCCTTTCTCATCAGATTTCCCACTAGAAAAACAATCTTACAAAAAGAAACTAAAAAGCACACACTTATGAGCCTTATCATTAATGATCTGCATGCCGGTATCGAAGATATGCCTATCCTCAAAGGACTCAACCTTGAGATCCCTAAAGGAGAAGTTCACGCCATTATGGGACCAAACGGTTCTGGCAAATCTACCCTTTCCAAAGTGATCACTGGCCACGACACCTACGAGGTGGCTAGCGGTTCTGTCACTATGGACGGTGAAGATCTTCTCGAAATGGAAGTCGACGAGCGCAGCCGCGAAGGTGTGTTCCTCGCATTCCAGTACCCAGCAGAAGTTCCTGGTGTGTCTAATGCCAACTTCATCCGTGCGGCTATGGAAGCACGCCAGCCAGAAGGCGAAGAGCTGGACGCTGTAGCTTTCTACAAGAACCTCTACGCGAAGATGGACATCCTCGACATGGACCGCAAATTCACCTCACGTGCGGTGAACGAAGGGTTCTCCGGTGGTGAGAAAAAGCGTAACGAAATCCTGCAGATGATGATGCTTGAGCCTAAGTACTGCATCCTCGATGAGACTGATTCTGGCCTCGACATCGATGCCCTCAAGATCGTTGCTCGCGGCGTGAATGCCATGCGTACTACTGAGCGTGGATTCCTCGTCATCACTCACTACCAGCGCCTGCTCGACTACATCCAGCCAGACGTTGTGCACGTGATGGCTGACGGAAAAATCGTCAAGTCTGGCGGCAAAGAGCTCGCACTCGAGCTGGAAGCCAGCGGCTACGATTTCCTCAAAGCTGACGACCTCGTTGGCGCCTAACCACCAACCCAAACAAAACAATGAGTGAGACATCTGTCATTGACCAAGAAACCCATGACGCGATCGACGTTGATCGCAGCAAGGGCGACTTCAGCTACCCAGAGAATCATAAGTTCGACGCGGGTGTTGGGCTTACTGAGGCCACAGTTGACTACATCTGTGATGTAAAAAGCGACCCAGACTGGGTGCGTGAATTCCGCCACAAGGCACTGAAAACATTCTGGGACAAACCAAATCCAACTCACTGGGCTAGCAAAGAGCTCGACGAGATCGATTTTGATAAAATCCGCTACTACCTGTCAGACGGTGCGCGTCCAAAAAGATCATGGGACGATGTGCCTGACGAAATCAAAGAGACATTCGAGCGCCTCGGCGTGCCAGAGCAAGAGCGTGCGTTCCTCGCAGGTGTAGAAGCTCAGTACGACTCAGAAGCAGCTTATTCCAACGTCAAAGAAGAGCTGGAAAAAGATGGTGTGATCTTTGTAAACTCAGCTGAAGGACTCAAGGAGCACGAAGAAATTTTCCGCCCATGGTTTGGCAAAGTCATTCCTACTGGCGACAATAAATACTCAGCGCTCAACAGCGCGGTATTCTCAGGTGGCTCATTCATCTACATCCCTAAGGGACTCAAGGTGAAGCACCCACTGCAGGCCTACTTCCGCATTAACTCAGAAAACTTCGGCCAGTTTGAGCGTACGCTCATCATCGCTGACGAAGGCTCCGAGCTGATGTACATGGAAGGGTGTACTGCGCCTAAGTTTGAAACTTCTACCCTGCACTCAGCTGTGGTGGAGCTGGTCGCTATGAAAGGCGCCAAAATCCAGTATGTCACCGTGCAAAACTGGAGCTCAAACGTGTTCAACCTAGTGACCAAACGTGGCATCGCTCACGAAGATGCAGAGATCCGCTGGATCGACTGTAACATTGGCTCAGGCTTGACCATGAAGTACCCAGGTGTGGTGATGAAAGGCGAGCGCGCTCGCGGCGAAGTGATTTCTATCGCGCTGGCTAATACTGGCCAGAGCCAAGATACCGGCGCTAAGATGATCCACGCAGCGGACAATACCACCTCAAACGTGGTATCCAAATCCATCTCTGTGGGTGAAGGTCGTTCCACATACCGTGGTCAGGTGCACATTCCTAAGCACCTCAAAGGCTGCAAAAACAATACCGAGTGTGATGCTCTGCTGATCAACGCAAACAGCTGCACCGATACTTATCCAGCCATCACCGTGCGCGGTAACAAGCACGTCACTCAGCACGAGGCCAGTGTGAGCCAAGTATCTGAAGACATGCTCTACTACATGCAGCAGCGTGGTATTTCCGAAGGGGCTGCCATGTCACTAGCGGTGAACGGATTCATCAACGATCTGGCGCAAGAATTCCCGATGGAGTACTCCGTCGAGCTGAAGCGACTCATCGAGCTCGAAATGGAAGGTAGCGTTGGCTAATCGCATTCTTCGCCAGCTAGCTGGCGAAGGCATCATCATATTGATTCAAATTTTAATTGTCCGAAATGACTACATCGACACTTCCGCAGTGGTTTGCCGCAGCTCAACAAGAAGCCTGGGAAACTTACCAATCACTGCCTACACCTAACCGTAAACACGAAACTTGGAGATTCTCAAACCTCAAGCAGCTTGACTTCGACGGCATCCAATTTGCCGCCACAGAAAAGCTCGACCTCGAGGTGCCTGCAGACCTTCCAGCTGGCGTGATTTGCCTGCCATTGCTTGAGGCTCTTGAAAAGCACAGCGATCTGGTAGAAAAATACTTCATGCAGAATGCAGCGGAGCTCGGCTCAGCCAAGTACGCAGCGCTGCACCGCGCTAAGCTCACTAACGGTCTGTTTGTCTACGTGCCTGCTAACGTGCAAGTGGAGAAGCCAATCAAGGTGACTCACACTGTAGCTGGAAAAAACACAGCGATCTGCCCACACACATTGATTGTCACCGAGACTGGTGCCAAAGTGAGCGTGGTAGATAAGTTTGTAAGCGCAGATGAAGAAGCTGGTATTTGTATCGCGGTAAACGATCTCATTGCTGGTGATAACTCTGAGCTCAACTACGTTGCCATCCAGGATCTCAACGAGCAGAGCCGTATGATCCAGATCAATGATACAACAGTGAGCCGCGACGCTCGTGCCAAAGCATTCACGCTGAATATCGGCGCTGCTTGGGCTCGTAACGAAGCCTACAGCCGCATGATTGGTGAAGGCGCGCATTCAGACATGCTTTCCGTAGGTATTCCTTACGGTACTCAGCAGTATGACCAGCGCACCTACCAGCACCACGCTGTGCCGCACACCTACAGTGATCTGCTTTACAAAAATACCCTCTACGCAAATTCCAAGTCTGTATTCTCTGGCTTGATTTTGGTAGACGCTGGCGCGCATTACACCGATGCTTATCAGACATGCCGCAACCTCATGATGGAAGATACCACTGAGGCCAACAGCATGCCTGGGCTGGAAATTAATGCCGACCAAGTAAAGTGCTCACACGGTAGCACCGCATCTCCAATCAACGATGACGAAATCAGCTACCTGCTAGCTCGTGGTATTCGCCCACGTGATGCTCGTCGTCTGATCGCTAAAGGATTCTCAGCTGAAGCCTACGAGCGCCTGAAAGACGCAGAACTCATCGACATCGTTCACGATGCGATCGAGGCGAAATTTGCCAGAATCGTCTAGCTGATGTAGATTTTAGCTACTTTCATAATACAAAAAAGCGTCTGCTGCCATGTGTGTAGCAGGCGTTTTTTTTGTTGTTATGTTAAATAGTGCTCAGATTTTACAAATATGGCGGGCATGGTGCAACCAAGCGGGGTAGCCAGTGTAAGAAGACGTTTGCTAGCGTGGTAGATATAGATCTATTAATCACCACTGATCTAGAGATTATGCTAAAGCGCCTTTTAACTACGGTTTCAACTATCATCACAGCGTCTGCTTTTGCAGCGTCACCGCCAAATATATTGGTCATCATGGCCGACGATATGGGATATGCGGACCTTTCCCTTACTGGTTGTAAGGATTTCTCCACGCCAAACATTGATCGCATTGGTAGCGAAGGTGTCTTTTTCACTGACGCTCACGTGACTGCAGGTGTTTGTGCACCATCGCGCGCTGGTTTTGTTTCTGGGCGTTACCAGCAACGTGTCGGTTTTGAGTGTAACGGACCAGGCGGCAAACAAGGATTGCCAACTGAGGTGGTCACCATCGCCGAAGCGCTTCAACCAGCTGGCTACGTTTCTAGTGTGATTGGCAAATGGCACCTTGGTTACACCGAAGACAAACAGCCAATTGCACAGGGCTTTAAACATTTCAGCGGATTCCTCAAAGGATCACGCAGCTATTTCCCATACAGTAAAGATTCTGGCACAAAGAACCTGACGCGCGATGGCGTGAAGGTGGATGAGTCTGAGGTGACATATTTGACTGACTGGCTCACTGACGAAGCCATCAGGCTGATCAATGAAGACCGCGGTGGCAACCCGTACTTTATGTTCCTTTCTTATAACGCGCCACACACACCGATGGAAGCGCTCGATGAAGACCTCGCCAAGCACACACAGATTGCCGATGAAAAGAGACGCACCTACGCGGCGATGATGACTCGCATGGATGATAACGTCGGTCGTGTGCTCAAGCTTATCGAAGAGCGCGGCGAGATGGACAATACCATGATTTTTTACCTTAGCGACAATGGTGGAGCTTATAATAATAGCTCGGATAACGGCCAATGGCGTGGCATCAAAGGTAGTAAGTGGGAAGGCGGGCACCGTGTGCCATTGTTATGCCGCTGGCCACAAGGAGGCATGAAGGGTGGCCAACTGTGTGATAGCCCTGCATTGTCATTAGATATCTATGCCACTGCAATGGCTGCTGCTGGGCTGGATGCCAGCGAGCTAGAGCTCGACGGTAGCGACCTGACCAAAACGCTAGCTGAAGGCACTGCCTTTAACCGCGATCTGGCATGGCGCCGTGGCGCTGCTGCGGCTGTTCGTCATGGATCATGGAAATTGATTCGTGTCACTGAACTCGACGAAAGCTATAGATATTTGCTTTTTGACCTTAAAGAAGACCCAAGTGAAACCAAGGACCTTGCCGCCAAATACCCAGAGCGTTGCGCTGCCCTGCAGAAACAGCTAGCGAATTGGGAAAGCCTAATGATTGAGCGCAAGTGGGGCGAAGGCAAAAAATGGGAAAATAACCAACGAGCCAAGCATAACATGGATGTGATCGGTCGCGATGCTGAGCGTTCACTTCCATAACTTCTAGTCATAAAATCTCATGCATTGAGAGATCCCTCAAGTTGGTGCCATGGCTGGCCTTTGGCACCATCAGCTGGACCTTTCCGCCGCTATCTTTTGCTGACGGATGCGGGAAGCCCAGACACGGAGGGGGGAATAGTTCCGCAGGGAGTTATTCGAGAAAATTTAACTACCCAGCATTCCAGCCAATGCTGGTGTAGGCCATAAAAGGCAACAATGGGATGAATCAAATGGATGTGACCAGCTAGGGCGCGAACAGCAAGCTGGCCATGCCACAGGGCTCATCCACTACAAACTTTATTAAACAACGAGAGAATCAGTATGAAACGTAAACATGCAAAAACAGCATTCCTCAGTGTATTGGCGCTAAGCTCCTCCCATCTAGGGGCAGCTGAGCAGCAGAACGACTGGGAGAATGAACAGATGATCGGGCGCAATAAGGAAGCTGCGCACGCGCACTTCCTTGCTTACCCAAGCAGCGAAGAGGCGATGAAACCTCGCGAAATCGGCGATATCGCAGGGTCATGGACACAGAGCCTGAGTGGTAGCTGGTCATTTAATTGGGTATCTAACCCAGATGACCGCCCAGTAGATTTTTATAAAACTTCTTTTGATGTCTCTGGCTGGAAAAAGATCACTGTACCTAGCAACGTTGAGATTGAGGGATACGGTACTCCAATCTATTGTAACCACCCATATCCTTTTGCTAAAGCATGGCCGCTGGTGACTAAAACACCTCCTGAAAACTTCACCGTTAGTAAGGAAATCAACCCGGTAAGTTCATACCGCCGCACTTTCACTCTGCCAGCTGATTGGCAGGACAAGGACTGTTTTGTCCACTTCTATGGCGTGGCCTCAGCCTTCTACCTCTGGGTAAATGGCGAGAAAGTTGGCTACAGCCAAGGCAGCCGCACCACCGCCGAGTTTAACCTCAGCAGCTATCTGAAGCCGGGTGAAAATATGATTGCCGTAGAAGTCTACCGCTACAGCGATGGCTCCTACCTCGAGTGTCAGGATTTCTGGCGCCTCAGCGGTATTTTCCGCGATGTCGAGCTGCACGCCAAACCAAAGTGTAGCCTGCGTGATTTCGACGTGCTTACCGCGCTGAAAAATGACTACACCGACGCCACTCTCGACGTCATCACAGAATTGCAAAACCGTGGCGAAACTGCTGTTGACCGCAAAGTGCGTCTCAGCCTCTTCGACGGTGACAAGCGCCTGCACCAGTACACATCGCCAGCTCAGTCAGTGGCCGCCGGTGCTAGCCAGACATTCAACTGGGTACAAGAGCTCAGCAAGCCAAAGCTATGGTTTGCGGAAACTCCAAACCTTTACACACTTCTTATCGAGCAGCTCGACGCTAAAGATAAGGTGATTGAAGCCGTACCATACCGCATTGGTGTGCGTGAGTGCCAGATCACTGAAGACGGCATGGCTCGCATCAACGGTGAACCACTCTTTATCAAAGGCGTTAACCGCCACGAGCACGATCCTGCGCTTGGCCACGTGGTCACTATGGAAATGATGCGTAAAGATCTCGAACTGCTCAAACAACACAACTTCAATGCGGTGCGTACTGCGCATTACCCGAACGATCCACGCTGGTACCAGCTCTGTGACGTTTACGGCATCTACCTCAACGACGAGGCAAACAACGAAAGCCACGGCATGGGCTACAAAAAGGACGCCCTGCCAAAGCAGCCTGAGTGGAAAAAGGCGATTCTCGACCGCGTGCAGAGCATGTACTACCGCGATCGCAACCACGCATCTGTGATCTCATGGTCACTCGGTAACGAGTGCGGCAACGGCGACAACATGCGTGCTGCTGCTGAATGGCTCCGCGGCATCGACCGCTCTGGTCGCGCTATTTGTTACGAGCGTGCCGGCTTCGACGACTACGTTGACATGTGGACACCAATGTACCCGAGCTACTCTCAGATCGAAGACTACTGCAACGGCAAAGTTGTCAGCAAAGGTAGCAAATACGGTGATGAGTTTGTCAGCAAACCAATGGATCCAGAACTGGTTCGCCCAGCTATCCTCTGCGAATACTCCCACTCAATGGGTAACAGTGTTGGTGGTCTGCACCACTACTACCGTGTCTTCCGCCAGTACAAGCGCGCTCAAGGTGGCTTTATCTGGGACTGGGTTGACCAAGGGCTTTACAAAACTGATGAAGCTACAGGCAAACGTATCCTCGCCTACGGTGGTGATTACAATGATATGCCTAACGACGGAGCATTCTGCCTTAACGGTTTGATTCGCCCTGACCGCGTTCCAAAACCAGCTCTATATGAAGCGCAAAAACTTCAGCAAAACATCCTCACCAGCCGACTTGATGACGGAAGTTTCTCTGTAATCAACGAATTCAGCAACCTCAACCTGAACGAGTTCGACACCAACTGGCAGCTCGAGTGTGAAGGCAAAGTGGTTAAACAAGGTGCCATCACCGACCTCGCAGCCGCTCCAGGCGAAACAGGCAACTTCAGCCTAGACCTCGACCAGATCAAACTCAACCCAGGTCAGGAATACGTTCTCACTGTAAGCTACAAAATTCGCCAAGACGAACTTTGGGCACCAGCTGGATACCGTATTGCTTGGGACCAGTTCATCATCCAGGAAGGCAGCAATGAACTCAAAGCTGACGCTGGAAAAGGTAAAGTAGTACTCACTGAAGCTACCGACGCACTCAAACTGAGCGCCGGTACTGTAAGCCTGCAGGTAGATCGCGCTAGCGGACTACTCACCAGCTACCAGCTCAGTGGCAAAGAACTGCTCGAGTCACCACTTGCTCCAAACATCGTTCGTGGACCAATGGTGAATGGCCGTAGTGGTCAGGTGAAGCAGTACCTCATCTATGCTGAAGCACTCGCTAACCTCAAGCTCAACGATCTCGCTGTAGTTAAGCAAGACGACCAGAGCTGTGTGATCCGCGCTAGCTACACCATTCCAATGCCAACGAAATCCAGCGGCAAAGGTAAGGGTAAGAAAGATGCTGCTGCGCCAGCCGCATCAAACATCACTGGTCAGCTCGAGTATCAGCTATTCGCCAGCGGCGAACTGCTCATCGATCACCAGATCGACCTGCCAGAGAAATTGCCTAGCAACGGCTTTGGTCCACTTCCAAGACTCGGTCTGACACTTGAACTTAACAAGAGCTACGACCAGTTGGAATGGTACGGTAGAGGCCCACACGAAACATACGGCGACCGTAAAGACGGCGGCCTACTGTCTCGTCACTCAAGCAAAGTAGCGGATTTCCATTTCCCATATGTTGTTCCTCAGGACAATGGTAACCGCACCGGAGTACGCTGGGTTTCTCTGCAAAATGACAAAGGTCAAGGACTGCAGATTACCAGCCAAGAGCCATTCAACATTGCAGCATGGCCGTACAAAATTGCTGACCTCGTCAACACCAACCACAACGCACTGCTTCCGCAGAACGGTCCAACGACTCTATGTCTGGACGTAGCTGTAGCCGGTGTTGGTAACAAGTGGAGCGGCACGACCGACTTCCGCATTGCTATTGGTAAGAAATACGAGCAGCGCCTGTTGGTTAGCCCGCAGCCAGCAAAATAGTTCAACCAATGTGCCCGCCGGAACTTTATCCGACGGGCGCATTCAAATCACTTCTCGAAGGCTACAAATGAGCAAATCTAGCTGACAGTAAATAACCGCCAGCAAGTTCATCCAAAAACGCGCGCAAAACGCGCTAAGCCAAAGAGTGAATTTCACCGTGCCCTAGCTGCCCAGCAGCTAGGGCATTTTTGCTTTAGTACACGACAAGCTAGCTGAAGGGCTCAGACATGGAGATCCTAGACAGGCTATCAACTAAAATTGCCTGTCTTACTAAGCATGATTAAGCATGATCGCTATATTACTATCTACTCGTGATCAAATTTTTAATTAGACAGTCATTTTCAGTGCGCTGGGGTGAGGTGAGCTGGGAAAAAGGGGGTGGAGTTGCTACACAGCTGGATTTAACCTCTTGAGGTCAGCTTTTTTTGCCCAGCTTTAGCTAGCGATTGATAGAGTTTGCTAGTTCTTGCCATATTTCCATTTACAAAAAACACAGGTTCTCAGCGACAGGCTGATAGGGCTGCAATTCGTGACTAAATTTTGTTTGGCCAGTCGGATTTGTCAAATCCGTTTGAAGAAGCATCACTCCTGCTAGCTCGGTGGCGGCGGCTCTACTTGAATGTCACGCATGGCATGGATCGTTTTTGGTGACTTAGACCATTGCTTTGACCGCAATTTCCGAGCCCCTGATGTGCGCTTTTCTCCAAAGTATTCTTTGGTCTGAAGGAATACATCATCGAGAAACAATTGACTGCCAATGACTAGGCCTCGGCTAAAGTGGCTGACTTTATGGCGTAGCATAGAGGCCATGCTTAGTTGACCATTACTGGCGGCTACTTTTTCAATCTCTTCTCTGCTGATGCCTTTTCTCACTTGAGATTTCACCCATTTTCCATCGCGGTTAAGGATTTCTTTAAATGTTTCTTCTGCATCGGCATAAAGTAAAACTCGATAGCGATCGGCACTTCCTTGGGTCCAGTAATGGCGGGATTCTTCTTCCAGCCAGGGTGAGTTCTCAGCTGCCGAGTTGGGCATTTCATCTTTGAGCCAAAGTACACGGCTCAGCCCTCTTTGAGCTCGTTTGTCTCCGGCTAATGCGGCGCTGTAGCTACACCAGCGATAGTCTTCTGGTTTCTCTGCAATACCGGCCCTCACAGGGTTGAGGTCAATGTAGGTCGACATGATTCTCGCAATGTAGCCAGCTTGTACGAGTACGCTGATATAGCGAGCGCTCCACAGATATCCTTCGCGTTCATTTTTACGATTATACCATGAGCTGAAGCGTTGTTTGAGGCTCTTCATGAAGTTGCCCAAGTTGTTCATGCGGCTAGTGAATTGCCGCTTAAAATTATCAGCAGCCACCCGCGAATTGTCATCGGCTTGGCTAGCTAGCAGATTGTAAAATATCTGCTCAACCTCAGCGTAGTAGTTGGCTGAGTAAAGAGCCTTCACTCGGCGTAAAAATTCATCATCACTGATTTGCACCTCTTGCTCTTTTGGGACTTCTAATAAGAGGTGGAAATGGTTCGACATCACGCAGTAGCTCAGGATTTTGATGCCATAGAAGGTCTCACACTTTCTCATCAACGAGACAAAATGGAGGCACTCTGCGTCGCCCATAATGAAATTCTTATCCACCACACGCGAGATGCAGTGGTACACTGCAGAGCGATATTTTCGGTATGGGGAAAGATAGCGAGCTGTAGCCATAATCTACACAGGTAAATCAAGTTGCGTAGATTGCAAATGATGATGACATAAAATTGCCTGTCTTACTGTGTGAGCTAGTAGCGCGCCTAGTAAAATTACCTGTCTGACTAATGTTGTGTCTCACTAATCGGACGCAAAAAAAAGGTCCGCGGCGTGAGCCGGGGACCTGCTAGCTATTTGGCGAAGCTGTGTTGGTTTAGCGAGTGAACACGGAGATGAGGTCGAGCCAGATGGCGTCGTCGCTTTGGTCTGAGTGGTTCACTATGCGCAGGTTCAGCTGGCTGGAGAAGCTGTGATCGTTTTTGTTGATCACCACACTGTCGCTGTAAAATTCGCCATTGTGGAAGGCGTGTTGGTACGCGTAGCTTTCGAGTGTGTGCCATTGGCTGCCGTCAGAATATTGTAGCTCAAATCCGTCGCTGTCATCATCCATGCCATTGCTAGTGAAGTGCACGGTAATGAGAACTTCATCTAGCTGGCTGGCATCGATAGTTTGGCTCAGCTCGACAGCAGCTTGGTTGCCGCCTTCTAACTTCACCGACGCATTCCCTTGATAGGCTGGTGTGGAAGTATCTAGCACCACGGCACTGCCATTGTCGCTCCAGCTGCCGAGGTCGATTTCAAAATCATCATAGCTCACTGCCGACCAATTTTTCCAGCCAGCCACGCGGATGTCGTCGAAGTAGATTTTGTCGGCATCAGCATCAGCTGAGAAATTGGTGAAGAAGCCAAATTGAAAGTTGCTAGATAGTAAGTTAGTGCCAGATGGGGCGACTTCTATCGAGGCAAATTCGTATTGAGTGCCAGATATCTCAGTACCTTTGAAAAATGAATCGAGCACATTCCAGCTAGCTCCACCGTCAGCGTAGGCAATGTCGAAGGAGTCGGCATTTTCTAGATCCACGGAGACGTAGCCAAAGTCTAACTTGATGCCGGTGTAGGGACTTGCGTCGATGCCGTTAGCCATGAATAAGCTAGCTGGCTCGCTATCATCTAGCTGCGCTGACTGGCTACCAGTGTGGATGTAGTTAGCATCATTCTGGATGGTGGTGGCGTTAGGTGTATCAGTAGTCCAGCTGGAAAATCCATTTTCAAAGCCATCGTCTGATAGGGTTAGCCAGCCGTCGCGCACCGCGTAGTTGTAGTCGCGGGCGTAGAATGGATCGTTATTACGGGCATCGGCCTGACTTTGGGCGAGGGCGATGTAATCTTGCACGGCCTGTTCATCGCTACGATTTTGAAAAGCTACGAGGATATCATCATCGTGAGTTTTCACCATCATGGCTTCCATGGCGGCGCGGTGGTCAGCTAGCTCAGTGGCGTAGGCTGGGTCCTCGATGAGGTTGTTGAGGCAGTCTGGATCGTTAGCTACATCGTAGAATTCCTCACGCACGCGGTAGGTGTACATATCAAGACGAGCTTGCACCTCTGGTTGGTGAGGGGCCGCTACAGCTAGCTGTCTGTAGGTTTCCATGTTTTTAGAAACGCCCACAGTCTTGGTGACGCCGTCTGACCACGGGTTGAAAATGTAGGTGAAGTTCTTTGATTCAACCGCACGCATCGGGCGGCTGTTGCCAGCTACGTCTTCGTAGAAAACCTTATAAGCATAGTCGCGGTCAGTTTGTGTCCCACCCTTTAGCAATGGCTCGAACGAGCGGCCATCAATGCCAGCAGGATAGGGCAGGCCAATGATATCGCAGAAGGTTGGAAGCACGTCTACTGCTTGCACAACGTGTTGGTCGTCCACGCTGTTAGCTGAAATGACATTTGGCCATCTAGCCATTAATGGCGTGTGGGTGCTGTGGTGATAGACTTGAGTTTTGACAAACATGAATGGATTGCCGTGATCTGATAGGAAGACAACTAAGGTATCGTCAGCCACTCCCATGTCGTCGAGAGCTTGCATGACATAACCAAATGAATCATCAGCACGTCTAACGTTGCTGTAATACGCGGCCCATTCTTCAAACAAGTTATCCTGATAGGCTGGGTCGATGGCTGGAATGTAGCCTGGAATCACCGTTTCCGCGGCGGTGTAAACACGGCTGGGAACGTCGGGGTCGTTGAAGAAGGTATCGGTTTTATGTTTGTAACCGTAGAAGCCGGTGTGCGGATCTTTAATATTGATCTGCATGAAGAATGGTTTGCCTTCCTGTTGGGCTAGCTGGATACCTTTTACTGCGGCATCATAGAAGGTCACCTGGGTGCGATCGTCAGACGCGTGGCCGAGCTCAGCGGCTAGATCGTAATCCCAGCCGGCGTATGGGCTGTGCGGTGATGAATGGTGGACTTTGCCGCGGATAGCGGTGAGGTAGCCAGCTTGGTGAAATAGGTCAACAATGGCTGGAAACTTGTTATTCACGCCACCAAATCCGTAAATCCCGCTATTGTGTTGGAAGCGGCCAGTGGCTATCACATTGCGTGATGGTGTGCAGTTAGATGCCTGAGTGTGTGCGTAGTTGAAACGTATCCCCTGCGCGGCAAAACTATCCATGTTAGGAGTGAGGTCTGGCATCAATGCTCGGCCGTACACATTGACGTCTTGTAAGCTGAGATCATCACAAGTTAGGAATACAACATTAGGCAATGTGCTAGGGGCGCCAACGGGCACTACAGAGATGACTACATCAACTGGCAGGCTATTTTCAGCACCGTCATTAGCCATGTAGCTGAAACTAACATTGCCGGCGAAGTTTGGCTGTGGTGTGTAGCTGAAGCTGCCGTCGCTGTTGGCTACTAGCTGGCCAGCGTTAGCATTTTGGGTGATGACCGCCGTCAGGGTGTCGCCGTTGCTGTCACTGTCGTTGGCTAGCAGTCCCGCTGCGGCGTCTATTTCCAGAGTTTGGTTTTGGCTGGTGGAATAACTATCAGCGACTGCGCTAGGCGCTATGTTAGCTGCGCTGGTGGCGGTGATGACCACTTGGTCGAGGTGTAGTTTTTCGCTGTGCGCGCTAGATTGTACATCAAAGCGAATGCGCAAGTTTGGCTGACCTTCGGCGGCGGCTGGTAGAATTTGCTGAAATGGCAGCCAGCTGGGTGAGGCGTCCGTGATTGTTTCTAGCGTTGTCCAGTTAGTGCCATCCACCGACCACTGAACGATGCAGGGCTCTGCGGCGCTGAGGTTTTCAGATGCGCGCATGTAGCTGATTTGGATGTTGGTATATCCTACGGTGGAGATATTTTTTTCCAGCGTGCCACCTTTTTTGATTCTGGCGCCGAGCATGCCGTCGTTGGCTGCTGCGGCTGCTGTCTGACAGGTATTGTCTATAATATTCCATGTGCCGCCGGTGACGTCGGTGGCGGAAAAATCTCCAGTTTCAAAACTATCGTTGAACAGAGTTTGCTGGGCGTGGGCAGGCAACGCGAGCAGCATCATTGCTGGAGCAATGAGGCGGGACGCCGAGAAGCCTACAACGCACTTTGGTGTGCTTGTATGTATTTTCATTATTGGTATTGGTTTGGGTGAACCGAGGGTGTGCAGTCCTCATGAATGGTTCTTTGCTATGCCTATGTCTCACGTAGTGAATAGATTTTGAGAGTAAACAAACGCATTCATCATACAAATCACATTGAAGGGGTTTCGTCAATTATGAAATCGTGATGGGCCTCTATTGACCGGCTAAAATCACCGTCTTGGATTTCCTATTTGAAACCATTGATTTCCCATAAGAAACAATCATTTCGAGAATAGCGAAGAAATTACCACGTTAGTTTCATTTTAGAAACAGGGGACGAAAGTTAGCAAAATCGTTGTAAGAAAACCCGAAATGATCTTAGTATAGGAATTTGAATGATAACTTAACAACCCAAGCAGCGCATTTGCGTGGGTTGAGTGGGGAGCACAAATACGAAATCAGAGATGATGTTGAAAAAACTATTACTATTAGCCCTAGCGGTTCCTGCTAGCCTATCGGCGCAGTTCCAGCTAGATGAGCGGCAGCTTATTTTGGCAGAGCAATCTAACGTCGAGAAGGTGATCGACAAAGCGGTGAACTATCAGATGGCTGAGTACGGCGATCGATTGAATACCGACTGGAAGGCGGGGACATTTTTTACAGGTCTCTATGCGGCGTATAAGGCGACTGGCAATGAGAGCTACCGCCAGCAGGCATATGATTGGTGTGAAAAAGCTGGCTGGAAAGCTCAGCGCAAGACCTTTCACGCTGACCATATTTGTATCGCTCAGACCTATCTAGACATCTATCAGGATACCCCTGAGCCGAAGATGATTGCTGATATCCAGTCACGCTTGGACCAGTACTTTGGTAAGGATAAGTTAGAAAAGCACGAGTCTGGTGAGCTGGGTGATGGTGAGTTTAACGGGCGCAATTTGTGGTGGTGGTGTGACGCTTTGTACATGGCTCCACCAGTAATGGCACGAATGAGCCAAGTGACTGGTGATCCTAAGTATACTGAGCTGATGCACGAGCTTTACTGGGACACGGTAGATTTCCTCTACAGACCTGAGGAAGGGTTATTCATGCGTGATCGCAAGTATTTCAATAAAAAGACAGGCAGTGGAAAGCCAGTTTTTTGGGCTCGCGGCAATGGCTGGGTCTACGGTGGCATCGTGCGTATCGTTGACCAGCTAGATAAAGATGATCCGATGCGTCAGAAGTACATCGACCTCTACCTTGAGCTAACAAAGTCGCTGATCAAGTACCAGCAGGAAGATGGACTGTGGCGTGCTTCTGTGAACGATCCAGATTGGTTTCCTAGCAAAGAATCTACAGGCAGCAGCTTTTACTGTTATGGATTACTAGCTGGAATTAACCGTGGCTGGCTGGACCGTGAAACATTTCTCGCTCCTGCGCTGGCTGCGTGGGATGGCCTGCTAGGCTGCATGAATACTGACGGTCGTCTCGGCTATGCCCAGATTGTGGGTGAGCGCCCAACAAAGTTGATCGCCCAAGATCAGGTCGATTACGCTCAGGGGATTTTCCTGTTAGCTGCAGCTGAGCTCTACAACATGAATCTGACTAGTGAAGATTTCAAAAAAGTGCAGCCTAAGTACGAACCTCACTTGTTAGCAAAAGACTCAGTTTGGACATGGTTCAATGATGAGCGTGCCGTGCAGAATGGCCAGAATTTGTTACTTGGTGGCATGACCCGCGCGGGCAAAGCTAAGCTGAATATTTATAACAAAAACGCAGCTCTAGCAGCCTTCAAGCTGCACGAGTATGAGCTCAGCTCATGGACTGAGAAAGATGACCACAATAACCCATCATTTTTGTTTTTGAACGACGAAGATTTGTTGATTGCCTACGCGCGTCACAACTCAGCGGCAAAGTGGGAATATCGCCGTGCTAAAGTTCACCAAGATAAACGCCACATGGATGTTCGTCTCGGCGAGGAAAAGGTGTACAAAACACCACGCAATACGACTTATATCAACCTATCTCAGCTGAGTGATGAGAATAATCGCGTTTATAACTTCTACCGCTGCATCGGCTGGAATCCAACGGTTAGCTGGAGTGACGATGGAGGAGAAACTTGGTCCGAGGCCCATGAAGTGCTGCGCTCAGGTGATGCTAGAGTGCGCCCATACGTGAAATACAGCAACAACGGCAAAGACCGTATTGACCTGCTCTACACAGATGGCCACCCGCGTGGCGAGAAGACTAACAGCGTCTACCACATCTACTACAAAGGTGGCAAATTCCACAAGAGCGACGGAACTGTGATTGGCACTATGGAAGACGTGCTAGCTGGCAAACCTATGGTGCCACAGCAGGGGACTAAAATCTACGACGGCGCAGAAGGTGGTCGCGGCTGGGTTTGGGATCTGGAATACGGTAAAGATGGTGCGATTCACGCAGCTAGCATTCGTTCTAACGATCATGCTGAGGGCTTAGACCTGCGCTATATGTATTCTGACTTTGATCCTAAGACGAAGCAGTGGACATGCCGTGAGATCGGCTTTGCTGGTACTCGTCTGTACCGTGGTGAAAACCACTACGCTGGTGGCATCACGGTGAATCCGGAAGATGGCAATAAAGTGTACATTTCAGCTGATGTGGATCCTGTAACAGGCAAAGCCTTAGCTGCTGGCCGCTACCAGCTTTTTGAAGGGACACGCAGTGGAGAGAAGTGGACCTGGAAGCAGCTCACCTTTGATACACAGGTGGACAATTTGCGCCCAGTGATGCCACGCCGCCGTGGTGAATCTGACTTCCAGACATTGGTCTATTTCCGCGGACATTACCGCACCTACAGAGACTATGAGGTTGATCAGGTAGGCATGTTTATTCCAGCTGGAAAATAACTCCAGTTGGCTGGGACAAGCCGTGATGGTTTGATCTCTTGAGCTAAAAAAACTCTCCGGTGCTGAGCATCGGAGAGTTTTTTTTGTAATCTTAAATTTAGCGTGGCTGGCTGAGCCCGCGAGCATTCAGCTAGATTATTCGTCGAGCAATGTGCTGCGAGAGAATAGTGAAACCACTGGGATGTCGCGTGCTTCGATGGCTTCGCGGCCACCTTCTTCGCGGTCTACCAGAATCAGAGCGAAGGCGACTTTGCCGCCAGCTGCTTCGATGGCATCGACAGCCTTCAGCGTGGATCCGCCAGTAGTGATGACGTCGTCGACAACGATGATGGTATCACCTTCTTTGAAGTTTCCTTCGATTTGTTTGCCGCGCCCGTGACCTTTAGGCTCTTTGCGTACGGTGAAGACTTGGATAGGCGCTTCTGGGTTTTGTACGGCTGAGGTCATGCCTACAGCTAGTGAAATTGGGTCTGCGCCCATAGTCATGCCGCCAATGGCGTCGATGCCGAGCTCAGCTACTTTTTCTTTCACCGTATCCCAGCCGAGCTGGCCGATGAGATTGGCACCTACTGGATCGAGCGCAGTGATGCGGCAGTCGATGTAGAGGTCTGAGGTTTTGCCTGAGGCGAGTGTGAATTCACCGGTGCGTACGGATTTCTCCAGTAGCATGGCCTTAAGTTGTTGGCGGGTAGCTTCGTTGGACATGCGCGCATAGTCATGAGCGGCGGGAGAAATGTCAAATGCTGACCGAGATAAAGTGATCACGGTGACAAAATTATTGCTGGCGCGATAAATGCTATCAGTTGGCCCTGTTGGGCATAGCTTTTGAAGTCATTATTGTTAAATTCTAATAGATCAACCGTTTTGTTTTCATAAATAGTTGATTTTGATGTTGGTGGATACGGAATGAAGGTGTCTTACGGGAAGTGGTTTAGTTAGTTTCCTGTGTAATAAATTGATTTATTAAAACGATTAATTGCCATGTTAATTATTGGCTTTGCCACATTTTGATACAAACAATCCTATCCATCCCATAAAGCATGAATCACCCAATCCTTCCTCTCACCTTAGGGCTGGCCTTAGTGGCTAGCGTTGCCCAAGCCGCGACATTTTCTGTGACCTCAGCCGTTCCAGACGATAATTCTAACGACTACGCGTCTGGCACGATGACCGATGGCTCATCATCTGGCAGCTGGTCTATCACTACAAATGTGGGCAGCACTCAATGGTATAATGATACTGGTGGAGATAAGGTTCCCACAGGTGGAGCTAGTGGGGTAGCTGCGGCATTTCGTAATGATGACAGCTCAAATGGCTATACTAATGCTAGTGGGGGCAATGCGATCACCACCTACACTGATGCCACCTTTGATCCCTTATCGATTTCTTTCAGCGCTACAGCGGACGTAGGATCACAAGTGGATAACATTATTTTTCAATCCACACCTTATGATAATTCGACATCACGCGATAACGGCAACCGCGCTCAGCAGATGTTAATGAAGTTTACGATAACGTGGGCAGGCGATGACGTGGCAACAATTTCGGATCCTAACGCCAATCTCAGCCTCGGCGAGATACTGGAGTATTATGGCGATAGCACCAATCCGCAGTCGTATACTTTTTCGGGTTTTTCTGGGCCATACGGAGATCTGGGGGCACATCTCGAGGATGCAGGTTATGAGTCGGCAGATGGGAAAACCATCAGCTCTGGCGCCACCATTTGGTTAGCTTGGGATGCTAACAACTCACAAACCGACTGGAGCATAACTTTGCCATCAGGCATCACTGACGTGACGGTGGAGTGGGACGACAATGTCGCAGCTGGAAGGTATGGGGGGGAAGATATTTTTGGGCCAGCATCAGAATTTATGGGCTTTGATGTCACCTTTGTGCCGGAGCCGAGTTCGGCAATGGCGCTGTGCCTCGGAGCGATGGGCTTTGTGCTTCGCCGTCGCCGCTAGCCAGCGGACATAATGATGAGCTTTGCCGGCGGTGATGAATTGGCCAGCCTAGTTCAGCTTTCAGCTAAATGGTTACAATAAGCCCGCAATTTGAGCTGTTGGGTGTCATACTTTCCACGTTCATATGAATCACCTGTTTGATTGCTGTAAGTATGGATTTTAGAGTTAGATGGGTTTTGTGGTGGGGTGTTAACTAGACAGGCTCTTTAGTTAGTTTTCAGTATAAAAAATTGATTTATTAAAACAATTAACGATGGTTTCGAACGTTAGCTTTATCAGGACTAAAGCAGCACCATCTTTTTTCCCAAAAAATGAATCACCCAATACTACCTCTAACTTTAGGACTGGCTCTGGTAGCCAGTGTTGCGCCAGCCGCGACATTTACTGTGACCTCAGCTGCTGTTACTGAAAATTCATACAGTACGGACTACGCCAGCGGCACGATGTCAGAGGGGGGGAGCTCGGGCACATGGGCTATCACTACAGAGCAATACGATGTCTCTTCAACGGGGAATGTGGCAAGTAGTCAGTGGTATTATCAAAAATCTAAGCCTGCAGTTGGTGGATCGAGTGGTGTCTCGGCGACATTTCGTAATGATGTGGTCTCCAATGGCTATAATAAAAACAGCGAGGAGATTAAGGACTATAGTGATACCACTTTTGATCCGCTGTTAGTTTCCTTCAGCGCTACAGCTGATGCGGGTTCGCAGGTTGATCAAATCATTTTCAAATCCACTCCCTACGATAATTCGTCCACGAGTGATAATGGCAACCGCGCTCAGCAGATGTTAATGAAGTTCACGCTGACGTGGACTGGGGGCGGTGAAGCCATGATTATGGATTCTAATGCCAATCTGAGCTTGGGCGAAATGCAGAATTATTATGGAGATAGTACCAACCCGGGTTCATATAATCCTTCTGGTTTTACAGGGCCTTTCGGAGATCTGGGGGCACATCTCGGGGATGCTGGTTATGAGTCGGCAGATGGCAAAAGCATCAGTTCAGGCGCTACGATTTGGTTAGCCTGGGATGCTAATAATACGCAGGCTGACTGGAGCATCACTTTGCCATCAGGAATCACAGACATGACCGTGGAGTGGGATGATAACGCCACAGCGGGAAGATATGAAGACAACGGTGTCTTTGGCCCCGCATCAGAATTTATGGGCTTTGACGTCACCTTTATTCCTGAGCCAAGCTCAGTGATGGCGCTGTGCCTCGGGGCGATGAGCTTTATCATTCGCCGTCGCCGCTAGTCAGCTGGGAATCATCTCAGCGGAGAAAAATCGACTTTAAGCCAATGACCTTCCAGCTAGTTTGGAGGGTCATTTTTTGTGGCCCTAAAAATTTGGGCAAAAAAAGTGCCAGAGACTGCGGCAATCACGGACAAACTACCGTTGCTTCCTTTCGGACCTGGCGGGGTTCGCTTGCCGAGAACTCCACAGCTCTGACGCGGCTTTCTATAAGGGGTTTTCTGAGAAATGCAAATGCTTTCTTAAGCGATATGCAATTGTCGATGGCATTAAGGCGTCCAGCTAGCTAGCTGGATGGGCCATTAATCTAAAATTTTACGCATTGGGATGAGTTGTGAGTACTCAAATCCTTGATTTTGGAAAAAGTTTTGTGAATCAGCGCTCATCTTATCAGTAAGCAGGGTGATGCGCTTGAATTGTTTTTGATTGGCGTAATCGAGCACGTAGTCGATGAGTTTGGCGCCGTATCCTTGGCCGCGGTGGTCTGGGTGGATGATAAAATCTTCCATCAGGATCACTGGTCCACCAAGAGCGGTAGAGATGGTGAAGAGAAGGTTAACCATGCCAAAGATGTAATCGTCTGTTCGCACCACAAAGATACGCCCGCGTTGCGGTTGCTCGAGAATCATCTGTAGGCCACGCGCTTGCGCTTCGTGGTCGGGGCGAAAGTCGTGCTGCAGGTGAAATAAGTCCATAGTAAGCTCAGTGAGCATAGGCAGGTCCTCAAGAGTGGCTGGCTGGATACGAGCGATACTTTCTTCTGCAGTTTGATTCATAAATATAAGATTCGAGCTATTCGACGGGCACATCAATAGCTTAAAAACTCGTGCTTGGGGGAACTTTTTTCAAAAAAAATTCAATTCTAGGCGAATGCTGCATTGACAAGTAGATAAATATCACTAGTTTGCCCGCCCAACCCGTCTCCAGCTGGAGACCGAAACCTTTAACGAGAAGGATTTTTCACCATGAAGAGAACTTATCAACCATCAAAGCGCACTCGCAAGCGTCAACACGGATTTCGCGCTCGCATGAGCACTAAAGCTGGCCGCGACATTCTCCGTCGTCGTCGTCAAAAAGGCCGCAAGCGTCTCTTGCCTAAGGGTGCTGAGATCCACTACAAGCGTCACATTAAACAGCACACAACTGCTGCTTAATTTGCCCGCTTTGGTGTAAACAGGCACGCTAGTCGTGCCCCTCTTAGCCAATGCGCCTACCGAGAAAGTACAGCATGACGAGCTTCGCGGAATTTTCCCGCGTTCGTCAGCATGGACAGTCTCGCGCTGGTCGCACCATAGTGCTAGCTACTTTATCTGATCCCGAGCTCGAGAATCTCAAGCTCGGGATCATTGTTACCCGCAAAGTAGCTAAACGTGCCGTGGTGCGCAATCGTCTGCGCCGCCGAGTGCACGCGATTGTGCGCAAGCACTTTCCCGCCGATGACCTCCGCTATCTTGTGGTGGTCATGCGTTGGGGTGCCGTCGAGGCTAGCTTTGCCCAGCTGGAAGCCGATGTGCTCAAGCAGGCGAGGCGACTCAAACTTCAGCTCGGCGCATGAAACTTCTCAGCCAGTTTATTCGTCTGGGTATTCGATTTTACCAGAAGTTTCTTAATCCCATCCTCAAGCTCATTGGTGGCCCGTATGCAGGATGTCGGTATCACCCTACTTGTTCCAACTATTTTCTCCAGGCCGTTGATATTCACGGGCCGATTTATGGCAGCTGGCTGGGGATAAAACGGATTTTTCGCTGTCATCCGTGGGGCGGATGTGGCAATGACCCTGTACCACCTCGTAAAGGTGAGCCTAATTAATCAGGCTCGAACACATTTTACTCTAGATAAGACAATTAATTATGGATCGTAAATCATGGATTATTCTGGCGCTGTGCGGAATGCTGTTGGTATGGAATTACCAAGACCAAGCTAGAAAAGCTCAGGAAGCAGCTAAGCAACAGCAAGAGCAGCTGGACAAAGCACCGCAATCTCCAGCTGGCGAAGCCGCTGAAAAAGAGCAAGTCGCAGAGCTAGAGGTGAAACCACCTCAGCCAGCTGAAGAGGAAGAAATCATCGAGCTCACTGCCCTTGATGTACAGACCGGTGAAAAGACCACCGTATTTACCTTCACTAGCCGCGGTGGTGGTGTGAAGACTGCTGAGTTTCTTCTGCAAAAAGAGATCGATAAAAGCTCTACTCGCAACGTATTTCTCAACCGCTTTGGTGCCTACCCAGTAGGTGCCATTGGACGTGGAGCTGATGATTTCCTCGGCCTCACCTACGCACTCAGCCAGCCAGCTGAAAACAAAGTAGTCGCCAGGGCCAAAACAGCAGCTGGACTTGAAATCAGCAAAACTTGGACACTCAACGAGACCGACGAACCGGGCCAGCCGTACCGCCTCAACCTCGAAGTCGCGCTGACCAACCAGACTGCTGAAGAAGTAAACCTCGGTCACTACTCCGTATTTGCAGGAGCCGCCGGCGCCCTGTACCAGCGCGAGTGGGACAACCAGACTGGTTTCTTCTACAACGGTAATGATTCCTTTGAATATACCCACGTCAACCGCTTCAAAGGTGGCCTATTTAATAGCGGCCTCTACACCAAACCAACATCGCTGATCCAAGAGTCTAGCGAGTCCATGGTTTACGCAGGTGTGACCAACCAGTACTTCTCCACCGTGCTCACCCCAGCTGAGCGCTACAAGTCCACCATCTGGGCTAAAGAATCACCATTCACCCTCATCGAGGGCGAGAAAGAAAAGAAAGCCGCTCGCCTTGGCATGAGCCTGCCTGAGCGCAAAATCGGCGTCGGCGAGACCCAGTCAGTTGCCTTCGACGTCTACATGGGACCTAAAGAATACCAGGTGCTCAAGCAGATGGACAACGACATGAGCAAGATCATGCACTACGGATGGTTTGGTGTTATCAGCCGCATCCTCAGCAATGGTCTTAACTGGCTCAACGGCCTATTCTCCGGCCTCGGATCAGGATGGTCATGGGGGCTGGCAGTTATCTGCCTGACGATTTGTATTCGTACCGTGATCTGGCCGCTGCACAGCAAATCCACGCGCACCATGAAGCGCATGAGCAAGCTGCAGCCAATCATGAAAGACCTTCGTGAAAAGTATTCAGACAATCCAAACAAACTGAACCAAGAAACCATGAAGTTGTACCGCGAGTACAACATCAACCCAATGGGTGGTTGCTTGCCAATGTTCATCCAGATCCCCATCTTCTTTGGTTACTACAAAATGCTGCAGTTTGCCGTCGAGCTACGCGGCAATTCATTCCTCTGGGTGGATGACCTTTCCCAGCCAGATACCATCTACCGCTTCGCGGAAACATTGCCACTCATCGGTGGCCTGCCGCTCAACCTGCTACCAATCCTCATGGCGGTAACTATGGTGCTGCAGATGCGCCTCACACCTACCACTGGCGACAAGATGCAACAGCGCATGATGATGTTCATGCCATTCATGTTCTTCTTCTTCTGTTACAACTTCGCTGCCGCTCTCGCACTCTACTGGACGACGCAAAACATCTTCTCCATCGGTCAAACATGGTTGATGAACAAACTGCCTGAACCAGAACTCAGCAAAAAAGCCAAACCTGCTAAAGCTGGCGGGAAAAAAACATTCATGGAGCGCATGGCCGCTAAAGTAGAAGAAGCGCAAAAACTCCAAGAACAAGCGAAAAAAGCCCAGTCAAAAGCCTCGACTCAAACCAGCTCCACTGACAAAGCCAGCAAGAAAAAGCGCGGACCAAAAACCGGCGGCTAAGCAGTAGAAGAGTGAAGATTAAAGAGAGAAGAGTGAAAGCCCATCCATGCAGCTAGCTGGTAGGTTTCATCTAGCTGGAAATTCACCCCTCTCTCCTCCCCATTCACTCTTTCCCGAAGGGAAAGTAGCCCGTAGGGCTAAGCAGAATTTAGCCGCGGGTAAGGGAGCTTGCGACCGCACCCGTGGATACTCGCCAAACCAAAGCAATTTGCCGAAGGTAAAATGGAACCGGCGACAAGTACGGCCTGCTGCTGAAGGTACGCTGCGCTGAAGGTACGCTGCGCTGAAGGTACGCTGCGCTGAAGGTACGCTGCGCTGAAGGTACGCTGCGCTGAAGGTTCGCTACGCTGAAGGTACGCTGCGCTGAAGGTACGCTGCGCTGAAGGTACGCTGCGCTGAAGGTTCACTACGCTGAAGGTTCGCTACGCTGAAGGTACGCTGCGCTGAAGGTACGCTGCGCTGAAGGTACGCTGCGCTGAAGGTACGCTGCGCTGAAGGTACGCTGCGCTGAAGGTACGCTGCGCTGAAGGTACGCTGCGCTGAAGGTACGCTGCGCTGAAGGTACGCTGCGCTGAAGGTACGCTGCGCTGAAGGTACGCTGCGCTGAAGGTACGCTGCGCTGAGAGTACGCTGCGCTGAAGGTTCGCTGCGCTGAGAGTACGCTGCGCTGAAGGTATGGCCTGCGGCCTAAGGTGCTCCAGATGGCGCTGGGTGAAGGTTCGCCATCTTTCCGGTAAACGCCAAAGGCGTGAAATAGCCTAGCCTTGGGTAAGGCAGCCCCAAAGGGGCAACGCAACCCAAGGTAAATGCCAGCCAGAAGAAAAGCTCTGAAAGAGCGATACAGCTCCCAGCGCAGCAGAAGAGTGAAAGCCCATAAATCCAGCTAGCTGGTAGATTTCATCTAGCTGGAACTCACACCTCGCTCCTCACCATTCGCACTTCCATCCCGCTGGGAGTAAAACCAATTTCTAAAAGCACCTCGCCATCACCGGTAAGGTGCTTTTTTGTGCCCTCAGCTGGAAAATTCGGAAATTAGAATTCAGTTTTCAGTTTTCAGTTTTCAGTTTTCAGTTTTCAGTTTTCAGTTTTCAGTTTTCAGTTTTCAGTTTTCAGTTTTCAGTTTTCAGTTTTCAGTTTTCAGTTTTCAGTTTTCAGTTTTCCACGGTTCCCTGATAGATGTCGCGCAGCACAAAAGTTTCATCAGTCAGGAACTCACTCTTCAGCCTTCTCCCATCACTCTTCAATCCCGCAGGGGTTTCTGGCTCTATCATCTATTTTGTTGACTGATTAGAAATTTCTATCAATCCTTAGTCAGTTTGCATTAACTTCTATCGAGTGACTTTCCGTAGGCTGGAATATAATCAAACTAGATTTCAGCTAGGCTAGCAAAGTCCATGATAGTAGCCTCGGCTAATCTCGCCAAAGGCAGGTTAAATCACTCTACCATTATTAGGACCTAATACTGATCTGCAAAAAATGTTCACGTCCAAATAGCCCTAAGAAACGTATTAAGTTTCAATCTAGTTCATTATTAAATTACCCAAACTATGAAAAGACAAAGAGCACTCTTAGCCGCCCTATCCAGCCTCGCTTTGGGGGCAATCCCACTTGCGGCAGACGAAAGCAAGCCAGTCATCGTCAATGAAAAGAATTATCCGTTGATTGAAACCCATAGGCAAATGGGCATCACTCAAAAGAATGCCGGTGGCGTAAACAAATTCGAACACAAGCGCGCGGTGCCTCCCACCGACAATCAACCCGTGATTCGGATGAACCGCGACACACTTTATTCCATGGCGATTGTGGATGCATCCAAGGGCGCCACCATTACGCTCCCTGACACTGGGGGGAGGTATATCTCGCTGATGTATCTGGACGAGAACCATCGAGTTTACGATATGGTTTATGAGCCAAAAGAATACGAGATTCCGGCACATACTCCTCACATGTATGCGTTGGTGCGTATTGGCATCAAATCAGGTGATGAAAAAGACCTTGCTGAGATTCACAAGATCCAGGATCAAATCAAACTCGAAGCCAAGAGTTCAACCCCCTTCGAGCCGATTTCTTTCGACAAGGAGTCATACGATCAGACCCACCACGGCATCCTCAAGAAGTTTGCCGAATCCGGATTGCTGGATACTGAGAAAATGTTCGGTACCGAGGATTATGTAGATCCAGACCGCTACCTCATGGGCACAGCCATTGGTTGGGGGGGCGCCACTTGGAAGGACAATATCTACCAATTCTCGAAGTTCTTTGAAGGGTTTGAGGGACGATCAACAACCTTCCAAGACCCTAAAAACACAGGAGGATTCTGGTCCGTCACAGTCTACGACAAAGATGGATTTATGTTCGACGATGTAGCGAATATCAACTCTGAGACCGCCATCAAGAATGACGACGGAAGCTATACCGTTCATTTCGGCTGTGAAGGGAAAGTGAACAACATTCCGATCAAAAACAAAACTGGCAGCTGGAACGCTGCGATGCGCCACTATACCCCGTCGCAAGCAGTGATTGACGGGAAGATCGTTCCCATGGAGACCATCGAATTGGTTAAATAGGGGCAAGTGTTATCTAGCTAGAAATTAACACTTCTCTCTACCCCGGTCACTCTTCCCTGAAGGGGAGGGTGACTAGCTTTCTAACTATTTCATTAGATAGTTGGAAATCCCTATCAATTTAATCAAAGCTCGCCCTCCAGTTGTGGCTGAGTGGTTAACTGTTGTGGAGCTAGTAGTAATTAGTAAAAATGGTTGGAAAAGTTCAACCATTCAGGCGATAAGTTGTTATAATCATTGTTCTATGATTCAGTTTCAACACGTAGTAGAATAAGAAAATGATTAGAAAATACACAGCGCAAGATGCCGAAGCTGTTTTAGATATTTGGCTCACCGCCTCAATCAAAGCCCATGACTTTGTTGCACCAGAGTTCTGGGAGTCGCAAATATCCGCGATGCGAGACATCTATCTACCCGCCTCTAAAAGCTTCGTATTTGAGGATGATTCTCAGGTCGTTGGTTTTTATTCATTAAACGAAAACTTACTGGCTGCAATTTTTGTATCTCCAGAGTGCCAAGGAAAAGGAATTGGAAAACAGCTAATGGCCCATGCAAAGCAGCAATGCTCAGATCTAACTTTGAACGTCTATAAAGACAATGAGGCAACGTATAAATTCTATCTTGCGCAAGGGTTTAAGGTCGATAACGAACACGTTTGTGAGCATACAGGCTGTGCTGAGTACGCGATGAGTATGAAGGCGTAATACGGTGTTTACAAAAGACCCATAACTCAATTGATGTGCACGATGATCATCATCAGTCTGATGATACGGACCGTAGCTGTTTGGTGGTAGATGAGGCTTCTGGTGTCCTTTCAGGACACGGTTGTTTTGGTTAGCTGACCCGGGGCTGAAGCCCCGGGCTTTGTTCTTATGCACCTTCGGCGCGGCCTCATGATAGGCCGCTCTGTCTAGCTAGCGGTTAGCGGGTGGTTCCATTTTCCCTGCGGGCTGGAATAGAGAGTGGTGAGGAGAGAATGGTGAATGCCAGCTAGCGTGTGGCTCTAGCTAGCGGGTGGTTCCATTTTCCCTGCGGGCTAGCCAGCCAATTGGAGGTCGGAAGAATTGAAACCGAGTGGCTGTAATTTGGGCTGGCTGGGAGCCTTGCTGTCGGTTGATGGGTGGCCGCCACGATGTGGCTTTTCCTTTTTCTGTATCTCATTCCCTAGGCGATGCCTAGGGCTGCGAACGACCGCCACTCCGTGGCTACGATACATGAGCGATGCTAGAAGGTGGTTCTAGCTAGCGTGTGGTTCCATTTTCCCTGCGGGCTGGAATAGAGAGTGGTGAGGAGAGAATGGTGAATTCCAGCTAGCGGGTGGGTCCATTTCCCTGCGGGAAATCCTTCTGTGGGGTTGGCTATCCACGGGTGGCGCTCGCTGGGCTCGCTGACCCGCGGCTAAAGTCCCTCAGCCCTGCGGGCTGGAATAGAGAGTGGTGAGGAGAGAATGGTGAATGCCAGCTAGCGGGGATTTCTATGTAATGATAAGACAGTCTATTTAGGCGTGGTAGTGCAAACAGGTTTCAATGCAAAGGTCTGAAAACTGAAAACTGAAAACTGAAAACTAGAAACTAGAAACTAGAAACTAGAAACTATCTTTTCCCCTAATGATGAATGATGGCCTTACGCGGTTCATTGTATTCTACGAGTTCGAGGTACTTGTCATAGAATTTGTCTTGTTTGACATCAATGAGGAGGGGGCCAAATTTGTCGGCCAGTGTGGATGGTACGGATTTGCTGGCGATGATGTTGTTATTTTTATCGGTGAGCAGGATGGCGTAGCCGATGTATTTGGAGCCAAAGGTGGCGTAGCCACGGTCGTCGTATTGCACGGTGATTGGCTTCACTGAGATCTCTTTGTTGCTGCGCGCCTGGATGGGTTTGATCTCGTCTTTTTGTACTTTGAGAACGTGATAGAGGCTTTTGTTATTCACTGGGCGACCGAGCAGGACAACGTGGCTTTTCAGCTGGCTAGTTGTTAGCTGAGTGTCGGTATTTTGGTAGTTGATGGTGGGGGCGATGTAGAATTTGCGGTCGTCAAAGTCGCCGAGGTTGTCGCCACGGTTCTTTTTGCCGGAGGCAAAGGTGATGCTGATAGATGTGGATCCACCGCCGCCATTTTCCTTCCATTTCTTGACTTCTTTTTGGCTATCTTCGTGTAAGTCGGTGAGTTTGTATTTGCCTGTTTTGCCGTTGAATTTGAAATATACGGTGCCGTGCTCGAGCTTGACTAGGGTGACGTGCACGGATTTACCTTCTTTGTTTTTGAGCTGGATAGAATCTGAGGCAAATGCCGAGAGGCATAAGGTGAAAAAGAGACTGCCAGCTAGGGGGATGAGATTAGCTTTCATATTATTGTTTTGTGAACCCTTGCTCGAAGGGCGTGTTTGTTTTGCGTCAGATTACGTGAGTAAACAAACGTAGGCAAGCTAGATTTCGGTTGGAGTTTTGCTAGAGTGTTAGTAATTTGGCTTATGTGATTATACAGATCTGCTAGGTAGAGGTTTTGTAGCTAAAAAAAACACCGCGCCAGCTAGTGGCGAGGTGTTTTTGGGAAAATGATTTCCTTCCCTAACGGTAGGCGGTACTGCTTGAAAGTTAGATGGCTTTCAGCTGGCTGATAGCAGCGGCCATGTCGGGGGCGCGGAAAGTGGATGAGCCAGCTACGAGCACGTTAGCCCCTGCTTCGATGGCGATAGGTGCGGTTTTTGCGTCGATGCCACCGTCGACTTGGATGTGGAAGTTGAGTCCACGCTGGTCGCGGATTTTGGCGGCTTCGGTGACCTTAGGCATGGTTTCTGGCATGAATGATTGGCCGCCAAAGCCTGGCACGACGGTCATCACGAGCAGCATGTCGATTTTATCAAAATAGGGCTCGGCTGCTGATAGAGGGGTGGCTGGGTTAATGACTACGCCAGCTTTGAGACCCGCTGCGTGGATGCGGTCGAGGGTTTCGTTGACGTCGTGGTCGGCCTCTACGTGCACGGTGATCATGTCTGCGCCAGCTTTGATGTAGTCGTCGAGGTAGACGTCTGGGCGTGAGATCATCAGGTGAACGTCGAGGAAAACGTCATCGGTTTGGTTGACTGCATCGATGGTTGACGGGCCAAATGAAATGTTAGGCACAAAGTGGCCGTCCATCACATCGAGGTGCATCCAGTCAGCTCCGCTAGCTACGGCGCGTTTGGTTTCTTCACCGACGCGGGCGAAGTCGGCGGCGAGAAGTGACGGGGCGATGAGACGGTCTGCTGGTGTCCAAGTGTTCATGGCTGTGTTTTTAACGAAGATAGCTGGAACTGGCGATGCCAATTTTTGACATTTGCTTTGTACGGGAAATGCACATTCAATAGGCGCATGAGTGAGAGCGAACACGACCAGCCAGCTGGCCTAGAGCTATTTGATGACGAGTACTTCATGCAGCAGGCGCTGCGCGAGGCGCGCAAAGCGTACAAAGCAGAAGAGGTGCCGATTGGTGCGGTGGTGGTCAAAGATCAACGCATCATTGCGCGGGCGTGGAACCAGGTAGAGACACTCAAAGATGCTACTGCTCATGCTGAAATGCTCGCTCTAACAGCTGCGCAAAATGCCACTGGCGACTGGCGGCTGGAAGGGTGCACGGTCTATGTGACCAAAGAACCGTGTCCGATGTGTGCGGGTGCGCTGGTGCATTGTCGGCCAGATCGTGTGGTCTTTGGTTTGCCTGATCCAGCTGGTGGCGCCGCTGGTGGTTGGATCAACTTGCTAGATTCTAACCCACCGCTGAACCATCGCTGTGAAACTGCCCACGGAATCTGTGAAGATGAATGCCGAGTGATCCTGCAGACGTTTTTCCGCGAAGCCAGAGCGCGTAAAAAACAACAAAAGCTGGAAGCGAGAATCCGCGCTGAGATGGAAAAAGAGGCGGCTGAAGAAGCCGCCAAGGGCGAGGAATAGCTTGTCTCTAGCTGGGCTTGTTAGCTAGTGGTGAAATATTTCTAGCTAGCTGAAAAAAAATGACCTGATGGAGCGGGCTCCACCAGGTCATTTTTAGATATTTATGTGAGTTGTGCTTAGTCCATTCTGAGTTTTTTCCAGAACTTCATGACGAGGCCAAATGAGACTACACTGATGAGTGTGTAGCAGCTAGCCGGCGCAACGTTGCCAAAGATCCACTCGCCTGTAGCAAACAGCGCGGTGTAGACACCAGCTGAGGAGAACAGAGTACAGAGGATGCCGTATGGGATGTCATCCCAGCCAGCTGAGTTAGGATCGAGCTCAAGGCCTTTATCTTCAGCTTTCTGACGGATTGTTTTCCAGCCAGCTCCACCAGGTTGTACTTTTTGGTAGAATGAGAGAAGTGTTTTTTCTTCGGTCGGCTTAGTTAGGATAGTGACGATGATCCAGATCGCTGTAGTTAATAGCGCTGCGACTAACATGATGGACCAATCGTGGTCTTTCATGAATTGAGCGCCCACGAATCTCTCCATGTAGAAGGTAGTGAAACCTGAGATCACTAGCGCAGAAACCATCGCTGTGATTTCTGAAATCGCACTCACGCGCCACCAGAACCAGCGCAGAATGTATACTGGGCCAGTGCCCGCACCAATCAGAAGCATCAGCTTAAATGCTTGGCTTGCATCCGTTAGGATGAGACCTAAACCTGAACCCATGCAAATCATGAGCACGGTAACGAGGCGGCCAGTCATCACTAAGTGCTTCTCAGAAGAATCCTTGTGGATGAAGCGTGCGTAGAAATCATTGACCAAATAGGAGGCGCCAAGGTTGACCTGTGTAGACATGGTAGACATGAATGCCGCAATCAATGAGGCGGATACCAGACCGAGCAGACCCGTTGGCAGCAGCTTGATCATGGTTGGGTAACCAAGGTCTTGCCCTAACTTGTCGACTGAAATGTCGTTAGCCAGATACATGTGAACCAACGATTCTTTAGCTAGCGGAGTGCAGCTGCCGTCCAAGTTGATGGTAGATTCTACTTGGCAGAGGTAAGCAAGAGCCTTGATTTCGATAGAGTCTGGGTTCGAGCTAACAATGTCGTGCAGTCTTTGAGCATTCGCAATTTTCTCTTCATTGCCACCAGCTTTAAGTTTTTCAAGGTCTGCAGTGAGAGTCTCAACCATCTTTGCGTGTGAGGCTGGATTGAGCTCAGCTTCAATTTTAGCAACGGTCTTTTCGTGTGGGCGCAGGTGCCCTTTGGTATAGTCCTGATCAATCTTAAGCGGAACAAGAATGATAGATGCTAGAGCGATGAGAATCCATGGCCACGGGCGCAGAGCGTAGTGAGCGATGTTGAAGAAGAGAGTGGCACCAATCGCATTTTTCTCGTCTTTGGCGGAGAGCATACGCTGGACGATGTAACCACCACCACCTGGCTCAGCACCTGGGTAGTAGGTCGCCCACCAAGTCACGGCAACAGGAATTAAGATGATAGGGATCCAGCTGCTAGGATCTGTGAAATCAGGGAAGATGTTGGATTTTGGCAATACCTCGGAGTGATTGAGTAGCGTGCTGATACTACCCACTGCATCTAGGCTGATGATGTAGTAGGCGGCCCAGAATGAACCAATCATGGCGAGGATGAACTGTACAAAGTCAGTCCAAATAACGCCTTTGAGGCCACCGAGTGATGAGTAACCAAGCGTTACCAGACCAGCAGCTAAGAGCATTTGCCAGCCGGGGATACTAAGTACAGTCTCACCAAACTTTACTACAGCCAAACTAACCGCACCCATAATGAGCACGTTAAAGACGAGGCCGAGGTAGAGTGAGCGGAAGCCACGTAAAAACGCAGCTGCCTTGCCGCTGAAGCGCAGCTCGTAGAACTCAACATCAGTGAGTACTTCCGAGCGACGCCAGAGCTTGGCAAACACAAACACTGTAAGCATGCCCGATAACAGGAAGCCCCACCAGCACCAGTTTCCTGATACGCCATCTGAGCGTACAAGACCAGCTACTAGGTTAGGTGTATCTGTTGAGAAGGTGGTCGCCACCATCGATACGCCGAGCAACCACCAAGGCATGCTTCGGCCTCCGAGGAAGAATTCTTTAGAGCTTTTTCCGGCTGAGCGAGAAGCCCAGACGCCGATTCCTAATGAGACGATGAAGAATCCAGCAATGATTCCCCAGTCTAGTATTCCTAGAGGCATGTTAGTGTTTGTGTTGTGAGTGTTAGTTTAGAAGAAATTGCTTAGCGCGTCATCGACGTCATTTTTGAAGTCGTTGATAAGGCTGGCAATATATGTTTTAGGGTCGATAGACTCATCGCTAATTAGAGCGCTGAGGTCAATGCCAAAGGCGATAGACTCGGCGTCGTCAGTAGAGTGTGAATCAAAAAACGTAGCATTAGCGGCACGGCGTCCTTGCACGGCTAAATCGTATCGCTTGCCGCCAGAGATTTGAGAATCAAAGACTCCGTTTAGAGCGGCTGCTAGGTTCTGATGGGCGGTCAAGTCCATGACAACTTTTTTGTCATCATCGAGCCAATCGAGGTTGCGCCACACTTCACAACCGATGAGTTGCTTAGGACGCTTGTCTGCTGGCAGCGAGCGAATCGCTTTAAGCACGCCGGCAAATACACCAATGTGAGTGGCGTGTTTGTCAGCAGGGTTGTGAGTATAGATGACTTCAGCTTGGCTGTCTTCGATGAGTTTTGCTAGCGAGCTAACAAACTCGTCGTTGTTGCTTTTTACTGCGCTGCTAGGAAGCATGAGCTGGGACATGTAGGCGTACTGGCCGATGTCTGCAGCGGTGCGCTGTTCCTGCTGGCGGCAAAGCACCATTTCTTCGTCGGTGAATTCAGCGTAGGCACCAGAGCGGGCGCTACCCGCGCCGTTAGTACAAGTGATGCCAGCGAACCATTGGTCTTTTTTCTGGAAGCATTTGAGAATGCCGTCCATTGCCATGAATTCCAAGTCGTCTTGGTGGGCACCAATGCCTAGGTGTGTTGTTCTTGCTAGAGCCTGATCGCGGTCTAGTGAATCTGGAATGTAAATGTCCATGGTAAAAAATTCTATCCGAGTTGAGGAAGGCTGGCTGCAGCGATGGCTTGGCCGTGACGCTTAGTTTTTTCGTCAGGAGTCACAGTGCGCAGTTGCTTAGCTACTTCTGGGTATTCTTTGGCGAGCACTTCGTCAGCTACTTTGACAATGAGTTCACCACCTTGACCAGTCATCACGCGGCCTAGCAGCATGATGCCTTTGAGGCCGTAGAACTTGGCGTAGAGAGCGAGTGTGTAGCCGAGGTAGCTACCGATAGTTTCGTAGATCTGCACGGCGGCTGGATCTTCTTTTTCCATCAGCTTCTGTACTTCTACCAGGATCTCAGGAGCTTTCATGTCAGCTGGGAATTCGAGGCCAGCAGCTTTGCTGAGGCGCTGAACGGCTTGCTGTGAGAAATACTGAACACCACAACCTTTGTCGTGTGACCACTCATCGACAGCGGCGTCTTCGGCAAAGTCAACTGGGGCAAATGCCAGCTCGTTGAGCATGCTTGTGATTTTCTTTTGCTCGTCAACGTAACCAGCTGCTAGGCTAGTGCCCATAGCGATACCGAGGAGTGAGTCGCAGTCACCAGCCATAGCTCCGGCCAGCGCGCTAACATCACCATCGTTGACCACAATCATTGGCACGTTGTCCCATTTTTTCTGGATGGCTTCGAAGATTGGCTTTGCTTGTGCATCAAAATCTTCTGGGCTGAGGCCGCGGAAGAGTGAGGCTACACGTGGCTGGTTGTCCACGTAGATTCCAGCTGCACTGCCGCCGATGGCGTCGATGCGCGGAAGGTGTTCAGCGGCTTTTTCTAAGCTGTCTTGGATGCCTTTGAAGTGGTACTCAGGATTAGTTTCGAAGTATGGAGACCAAGCGATTTCAGTAGAGAATACAACTTCACCGTTGATCACAGCGGCACACTTACGGTCACTGCCACCGAGGTCGAATCCGATGCGGTATCCTTCGAGGTGACCACCCATGTCAGCCTTGCTGAGTTGTGGCTCAGCGGTACCAGCGAGAGCTTTGTTCTCGATGCTGATAGGTGATGAGTACACTTTTTGTGCAATCGTTAGGTTGTCGAAATGACCTGCGCCGTCAGCTGCGAAGTGAGCTTCTAGCTGGGCTTTGAATTCGTCAGCGCCATCAATGAGGATGTTGGATCCACCAACCTGCCAGAGCAGTTGTTTGATGAGACGTTCAACACGCAAGAAGCTTGCGGCTGTGTATTCTGGAAGATCTGGGAAGAGAACAAGTGACTCACGCTTACCTGTGCCGTCTGGGCGTAGCAGGTCGATGATGACGTCGCGGCTACCAGCAGTTTCTTTTGCTAGTGAGTCGTACGCCTCAATCCACTTGATTGCGGGGATGAAGTTAGGGTCCAAACCTGGAGTAACTAATGGTTTGGCGAGGTCATTAATTTTTTCGATGATAGACTTCATTTTGGTATTAGTTTTTTGAATTTAGTTAGCTAAGTTTTGATGCTGAGCCGTGGTCGAGGAAATATAGGGTATTGGGGTGGTCTTGGAGGAAAGATGCAGGAAGATCAGCGGACGGTGTGCAGCTGAGGCTTTCGGCGATGATAGAGGCTTTGCTGTCGCCCCATGCCATGAGCACGAGTGTTTTGGTGTCCAGAATCGTTTTCAGGCCCATAGTGATAGCGCGTGTTGGCATGTCACCGTCAGGGAAGTATTGTTTGTTGTCAGCGATGGTGCTGGCATCGAGCTCGATGAGTCTGCTAGGTGAGTCTTTTTCAGATCCTGGCTCGTTGAAGGCGATGTGGCCGTTGCTGCCGATGCCGAGGATGAGTAGGTCTAGACCACCAACGGATGCGATTTCTCTGTCGTAGGCAGCTGGATCATCTCCGCTAGGGAAATGAGTTTGCTCTAGTGGAATGTTGATGTGGTCAAACAGATTTTCACGCATGAATCCGTGATAGCTGTTTGGGTTATCAAAAGAAATTTCATCGTACTCGTCTAGGTTGTAGGTGTGTACGTTTTTAAAGTTAACGTCACCTTGTTGGTAGAGTTTGATGAGCTCTTTATAAAGTGGAACTGGAGTAGCACCGGTGGCTAGGCCAAGACGGAAAGTTTTGCCTATCAGTTGGTGTTGCTTGATAGCGTTGCTGATCTTACGGGCGATAGCAACGGCTGCTTTCGCGGCACTGTCTGAGACGTGAATATTCTTTCTCAAAGTAGCGTTGGCTGGTTCAGATATCATTTCGACTGGCATGATTAAAAGTTTTGCTACCAACTATAATAGATACACAGAGAGTCGTTACACGATGTGTAAATGTTTTCAATGGGGAGAAATATTTAACATTAATGATTGATTATGGGGGGGTGGTGGTATTATAGATAAGTTAAATGGACGGAGATTTACGTAAATTAGTGGACTACTTGTCGGAACCCGACGATTACTTTTCAGGTGTTGGGAGTGGGAGTTTTCCCTCACCTAAGAACCTGTTGCTATTTGCTCGTCACGATGTGCAAGAGCTTCAGCAGCAGGCTTTAGCAAATAAATCGCACCATAGATTTGTATTACTGGTTGCGGTTGAGGGAGCAGGTACAGTACATGTTAACCACCGCGGATTGACGGTGAATCCGGGTGAAGCATTGCTCATTCACCCGTATCAATTCCACTACTATTCCGGAATTGATAGGAGTAAATTTGACTGGCTATTTATTACTTTTGAATTCGAGCCGGAGGACTCGTTAGTGTCATTAAAATACTCTGTGCTAGATTTACCGAGACAGGCTAGAGAGATTTTAAAGAGTTTTGTCGCCCATTATCTGGCATCTGTCGGACAGAAGAAAGTGAACTACGTAGAAGAGTTTTTGCTCCAAGCACAGCTGCAGCGGATTCTTTTGATGATGCTGAAACAGCAACTCGGCGTGGATCATGCGCTGGTAGAACAACAGGGGGAAACTGGCTCAGGGATTTTGAATGACATCAACCGCTTGTTGATGGAGCGAGCAGGCAAAGTAACTTTGCTGACGGATTTTGCCGAGGCACTGTCTATGTCTGAGTCTCGTTTGCGCGCTGTTTTCCGCGAGCAGGCGGGGGTTTCCTTAGGTGAGTACCTGCGTAATTATCGTCTCAACCGCGCCATGGGCATGCTGCGCAACAGCCAGCTGCCAATTGCAGAAGTGGCTGATTTGTGTGGATACGGGTCGCTGCAGGCATTCAGCCGCGCATTTAGCAACTCGGTAGGCCAATCTCCTATGGCCTATCGCCAGCGCAAACCAGTGCCAGAGAAAATCGCAGAGGAACCTGAGGCCGCGCTAGAATCGTAATTGTCCTATTATTTCAGGGAACAAAAAAACCATTGGATAGATTCTATCCAATGGTTTTTTATTAAAGTGATTTTATCTAATGAGAACTAGACGTATTTGACTTCCGCCTTTTTGGCTAGTTTGGTCACTGATGACATTCCTTTGCGTAGGTTAGATTCTACTTGGAATGCTGGGCTTTGTGCGATGGTCTGGCCGTCGGCATCTTTGAGGATGAAGAACGGCTTGTTGTCCGTATTGCACTTGAGTTCGTATTTGGTGAGGTCGTTGCAGTTTTTGCGAACGGTCTCGATGCTTTTTTCGCAGTCGTCTGGAGAGCTTTGCGGCGCGCTGGTTAGCAGGAGCTCGTTGTGCTCGTCGACGAGGCGGAACAAAAATCCATTAGCATCTTGGTAAATTTCGAACATGGTTCTATCGCGTCGGGTTATTTTTTATCGAGAATAGCGTTCCACTTGTCGAGGTTGACTTTCTGAGCAGCAAAGAGGGCGTCGGTAGAATCAAGGATTTTGATGCTAACGATTTTATCGCCAACGCCGTTGCCTTTCATGCCGCGGCCTTGCAGTTTGCCAATGATACCATCAACGACGTCTTGTCCTTTAGTCACTTCACCAAATACGGTGTGCATGGCAGCTGCGTTGCGTGGGTTGCCGCCGCGGTCGAGCCATGGTGTGGCTTTGTGAGTGATGAAGAATTGTGATCCGTTAGTATTTGGGCCAGCATTGGCCATGGAGAAAAGACCTGGCTTGCTGTGCTTGAGTGACGGGTGGTATTCGTCGGCAAATCTGTAGCCTGGGCCGCCGGTGCCACTTTCAGTTGGGTCGCCGCCTTGGATCATGAAATCAGGGATGACGCGGTGGAAGGCGATGCCGTTGTAGTAACCACGCTTGGCGAGGTTGAGGAAGTTGGCTGCGGTCATTGGCACTTTGCTGGCGAAGATAGTTCCCTCGATGTCGCCTTTAGTGGTGGTCATGACGATGCGGATGTCACTCACTTTGGCTGGTGTAGCAGCTGGCTCTTCGGCGTGTGCGCAGAAAAGTGTGGCGGAGATGGCGAGAATGCTGAGTAAGAATTGTTTCATTGTGCGTATATTATTAATTGCGGGAGTCAGCGCAAGTATAGAGCTGATGAGTTTTTCAGGGGGTCATTTAATGAGTTAGACTTTGTCTGAATCGCAATCGTCCTCATCTTGTGATGCGGCGATGTTTTTGTACAGGCCGCCGATGTTGACGATGGCTTTGTCGAGGATAGTTGCTTCCTGATCGGTAAGGTTACCAACGGTTTTGTTTTTGAGCATCTCGAGTGAGTCGACCACGCTTTTGGCGGCGCGTAGGTTGATGGATCTCTCTCCAGTGGTGGGGTGCTCGATCTGGCCAAGGAATAGGCCAGCATTTTGCATTTGCAGCATGAGGAACTCGTTGAATCGTTTATCGGCAGTAGGCGTAGTAGACATAAGCTTGGTATTGAATTGCCACGAATTTGCACAAAGTCAAAGCGGGAAATTTTTCAGCTGGCGGTAATTTCGAGGTACAGCGCATCACACGCTTGTAGTGGGCCAATGTTGAGCCCCTTGGTGGCGAGCTGGCTGGCTGGCGTGGTGATGGATTTTTTGCCATCGAGGATGTCGGTGAATTGCCAGCTGGCTGAGCGATCGAGTGCGATCCATTCGAGCGCGTGCTGTGGCATCTGGATGATGACCTCACCTGTGGGCCAGACTGGGTGGAAATGCACTACCACGAGGATGGTTTTGCCACTAGCTGGATCACGGCGCAGGCAGCTGTAGAGCCAGTGGCCGCTGGTGGTTTCGCCATCGTGGCGGGCGTAGTTTGGGTTGCTCAAGTTGGCGTGATTGAGGCCGTAAAAGTCTCCATGAGCAAAGGCGGGGTGGGCGCTGGCGAGAACGAGCTGGCGGTACCAGCTGGCGAGTTCTAGCTGGTTTTCTTGCAGCTGGCCGCCATCGTATTTCTGCTGGTTGGTCCATTTGCTGAGTTCAGGCAGTGATCCGTAGTCGAAGATGCTGGTGCGCTGGTTGCCGCCGCCAAATCCATTTGGCTGCAGTCCGGCTTCGCCAACTTCCTGGCCGTTGTAGATCATGATGGGGCCGCGGCTGAGGGCAAATAATAATGCGCTGGCTGGCTGGCCTACACTGGCGCCAGCGGATCCCCATTCGCCGTCGGCGGCAATGCGTACTTCGTCGTGGTTTTCAGCGTAGCGCAGTGAGTTTTGGAAAACGCTGGAGTCGTTGTGGGTGTGGCGGTCGATGTCGTTGGCCCAGCCGCCACCGTCGTAGATGGCCTTGACGGTTTTGTAGGTATCGCCGTCGTAGATGGTATTAAAACCAGCGGTGAGCAGCGCTTCGAGCACGTTGTCGTCGGTGAGCTTGGCGGGGTCGCCGTCGTAGGCTTCGGCGGCAAAATAACAACCATCGACACGCTGGCGAGCGCGCTGGATGGCCCATGCCCAGAACTCGATAGGCACCATGTGAGCCATGTCGCAGCGGAATCCATCAACACCATTTTCCTGCCACCAGCCGAGAATGCGGTCCATAGTGCGCCAGGTTTTAGGCACTTCATCTAGCTGGGCGTGGCTCGCTGGCAGGTGGCTGGTATCACGACCGGTAGTGAAATCGTGGCCGTAGTTGAGTTTGACGGTTTCGTACCAATCGGTGATCGACGGCTGCCAGCTGACGGCATTGTTGCCAGTCACTTTGCCAATTTCAGCTTCTGGTGGGTAAACTTCGCCATCGACGGGCAGTTTTAGAGGCGGACCAGCTGCGTCTGGCTGGAGGTAGAAAAAATGGTTGTCGCGGTGGAAAAAGGTAGCGGTCTGGTCACCCACGCCAAATGAATGATCTGGCTGCACGTCGCTGGCGTAGCTGCGGGCGACGTGGTTGGGCACAAAGTCGATGAGCACTTTCATGCCGTGGCGGTGAATGCGGGCAATCAGCTGGGCGAACTCGGAAAATCGCTCAGCGGGGTCGTTGGCATAATCTGGGCAGAGGTCAAAATAATCGCGGATGGCGTAGGGGCTGCCAGCACGTCCTTTGAGAATGGCGGGGTCGTCAGCGGGGCGATGTGGGTAGCTGGTGGCGCTGGCTTGCTCAAGCACGCCGGTGAGCCAGATGTGGGAATAGCCAGTGGCGGCCAGCTGGCTGAGTGCGGCATCATTAATATCGTCGAATTTACCACAGCCATTTTCCTCGATGGATCCATTGACGAGGTTGGTGTCGTTGGCATTGCCAAAATGGCGCACCATGAGCTGATAGATTCGGGTTCGGGATGGGCTAGCTGGAGACATGATTAGACGCGTAGCTTATTGGCCCGTAAGGGGATTGGCAAGGGTGGACTGGGGAGCCAGCTAGTTGTGCAGAGAAATTCCGTGGCATAATTTTCTCTAAATACTGGCTCTAGGTTAGGCCGCGGCGCTGGATGAAATGATTTCATTCTAGCAGGAGGAAAAATGATCCTTGAAATTGTAAGAAGATTTGGTGAGCATTTGTACTATGCAAATGGTGAAAACGCTAGCGATCATCGCTTCTCTGGGCGCAATGTCTACGTGGGCCCAGGCGGAATACAAGCGGCCATTAGATAGCCCTGAGTTATTTCGTGTCGAGCGGGTGGCTCTGACCGTCGAGCAGATGGCTGATTTAGCAGGAGCCTTGGTGATTCTATCTGAGCGCCCGCACGAACCATCGGCCTATGAGCTGCGGGTGAATGCCAAGCTTTTTGCTCTAGCTAGCCGGCTGGGAGCAGACAAATCGTACATTGATAGCCTGCAGACTCACATGGCTAAGGGGGAGATCCTCGGCAGCCATTCTGCTGACATCGTTGATATGGCTAAGGGTGAGGTGATGCACATGATGCTTTGGCTCGCCGATGAAGCCGCTGGGCGTTCGTCAAATAATCTAGCTCTGGGCTTGCGCGATGTGATTGCAGACATCGACCAATTGCCCATTGATGAAGCTTTTAACTGGAAGGGTGTGATCGCCACGCTGGATGAATTTTCTGCGCCAGCTAAGGAAGAAAAGAGCGCTGCGGCCTTGGATGTGACTGATATTTTCCCTGAGCTGGCGGACAAGCCGGTGGAAGTGGAGCCGGTGGTGGAGGAAAAAGGACCACAGCTGCCAGCTGGAAAATGGCAGGTGAAGTTACCGCTCGAGTGGGTAGTGGGCGCGGGCAAGGATGTTTTAGGGGTAGCGAGACCAACGAGGAAATATACCGCTCGTGGCATGCGGCAGGTGACGCTTTCGGCAGCTGCGGTGAGCGACATCAATATCAACACAGGCTATCAAAAGGGGCCGCTGCTGGTGGTGATTAGCCCAGATACGGAAAGCCGATTGGCTAAGAAAATTGGCAGCCGCTTGGTCGACTGGGTGAAACCTAGATATGAAGGTCTTCCGCAGGGTAAGCTGACGGTGATGATGGATCGTGCATACGGCTCATCCAATGGCGAGGCTGTGGCCCTGCCCATGATTTTGTTTGTTGAGTCATTGATTGCAGGAGAAAGCTTGAATGAAAACCTGCATATCAGCGCGAATTTACAGGCCGATGATAGTTTGAAAAAATCACCAAGTCTATGGCTGCAGCTGGAGTCTCTGATGGAGGGGGAGAGCTCAGGCGTGCTGCTGGTGGGCGCGGGCTCAGAAGACCAGCTGAAAGATGTTCTAGTCATGGGCCATCCTGATTTTTTTGCCAGATGGGAAGTGATTGAAGTCAATAACGTCGAAGAAGCCATGAGCCGGTCTGGCGCTGTGCTGAAAGATGAAAATTTAGCCAAAGCCCGCACAATCTTTGAGGATGTGAAGCGGGTGAGCGCTGGTGGTAATGCCGCTCGCATGGCTGCAAATGTGCATGTGCAAACGCGCTTGCGCGAAATCCTGCAGCTGGAGCCGAACCATTTATCAGCACAGATGTTGTTGATTCAGGGGAATTTGTACCAACGTCCTAGCAAACTCTCCGAAGGCACAGTGGCGCTGAAGCTCGATGGCCAGCTGGAAAAGTTGACCCCTGTATTGATGGGCGGTGTGTTTGGCTTTAGCAGCCCGGCGTCGCAAGATACGCTGGATGAATTTAAGAAGGCGGTGAAGGAACTCGGCGAATACGTCGAACGCGATCAAGAGCTCATGGCTGAATTTAATGGGCTTATCCGCGATCTGGATTCGATTACTCGTCTGGCCAAACGGGCACGTCGTGGTGATTATCGCGCCAGCTCAGATGCCAATGTCTCGTTGCTATCGGCGAAAAACCAACACAAAGAGTTGAAGAATAGGCTAATGGGTGTCATTGCAGGTGGCGACACCCAAGCACCAGCTGAGTAGCTCGTGCCTATTGTTGCCCATTTCACCCACCCACAAGAATCATGACTGAAGGTTTGCGTCGAATTTTTATCCTATTGTTTGTTTTCGCAATGGCCTTTTTTGTTGTGCTGGGCATTCGTTTTTATAAACAGACAGATCCGTGGGAGGATGTCTGGACCGACGATAGCGACCGCCTAGCTGCTGGGAGTGATTATAGCCTTTTGCAAAAGTCTAAGCTCAACTTGAGCGATGTGGAGATTTTGGCCCAGCTGGATCGCGAGAGCGCCACTCTGACTAATGCGGTGCTGCCATCTGTGGTGAGCATCGATACGCGCGGCACCGTGGATGGTGAGTTTGATAATTTTTTCCGCATCCATAGCCAGACGGTAAAAGGTCAAGGATCAGGGGTGATCGTCACTCATGAAGGTCACGTGATGACCAACAACCACGTGGTGGCGGGTAAAGAGCGCATCAAAGTGACTTTCCACGACGGCACCGTTCGCGAGGCGGTGATTGTTGGCGCTGATGTATCGTCTGATTTGGCGGTGCTCAAAATCATTGGCGACGTGAAATATCCGCCGCTGAAGTTTGGCGATTCTGATGACATCCGTGTGGGTAACCGCGTATTTGCGGTGGGTAATCCATTTGGCCTTGGTGGCAGTGTGAGCTACGGCGCCATTTCTGCAAAAAAGCGTGCCTTTAGTGATAGTGATGTGGATCTTTTGCAAACCAGCGCCGCCATCAACCCAGGCAGCTCCGGCGGCCCATTGGTCAATTATTTGGGCGAAATCATTGGCATCAACTCGAGAATTTATTCAGGCAATACCCAGCAGTCAGGCAGCTCCAGCCAGACGAGCGGGTTTATTGGCATTGGTTTTGCCATTCCCTCCAACGATGCGCTGCATAGCTTGCGCATGATCTTAGGTGATGTGCCAGCTGTGCGCGGGTACCTCGGATTGGGCATGGATAACCTCAACCGCTTCACCAAAAACGAGCTGGATTATCAAGATCGTGGCGGCGTGATTGTGAAAAATGTGGTGCCTCGCTCGCCTGCTCACGCAGTGGGCCTGCAGCCAAACGACATCATCATCAGCTACCAAGGGCGCCGCGTGCTTAATATGGATCACCTGATTGACCTGATTCACAAATCGAAGGTGGGCGACGAAGTGGTGCTGGGAGTTTGGCGCAATGGCCAGGCACATAAACTGCGCGCTGCCGTGGGCGAACGCCAAAAATCAGTCGCTTCGGTGATTCCTACCAAACCACGCGATGGCGAAAGCGAAACGGAACGTGTGCGCCGACTGGGTGTGCTGGTCAGAGCAGTGAATGCCCAAGAGCGCGCGATGGGATTGATGGGTATCGTCGTTGATGAAGTCATCCCTGGCGGTGACTTGGAGCCATTTATTGAAACTGGCGACATCGTACTCGCTATCAATGATAGCTGGGTGACGGATGTGCTGGATTTCTACGAGCGCCTGAGTGAGTCGCTCGCTACCGACGTGACCACACTCACCGTGCGCCGTGGCGACAAAAGAATTGGCCTCACGATTCAATCGGTGAGGCCAAAGGCTAAGTAAATGATCAGCTCGTTACGAGCTGCTTATGTTGAGTTGATTAGCGGAACTATTCGCTCTGCTCACTGTTTTTCTGAGGAGCGGTTTTGTAGGCGGTATTTTCAACTCCTTGTCCTAGGCGTTGCACGTCTCTGCCCATACCGATGAAGGTATTGCATGATGATGTGGCGAGACAGGCTAGGGCTGAAATGGCGAGGATGAGGTGGCGCTTATTCATAATCCTGATCAATGGTTATTGGTGATTTGGCTAATTAGTTATTTTGCGTTTTATCAGCGGTATTGCTAAGGCCTTTGCCTACGCTTTGAATGTCTCTACCCATGCCAATGAATGTATTACATGAGGTGCTGACGAGGCATAAAGCTACGGTGGTAATGGCTAGCGCGATCTTCATGCGCGGCATTTTGGTTCATTTATCTTAAATGGCAACTTCAAATTATCATCAAGACACGAAGCGTGAATGCGTCTCCATCATAGCTCGAGTGTGAATTTCTAGCTGGCAGGCATAGATTTTCTAGCTGGCTAGTGGGCACAAAAAAAACGCGCAGCTGGTGAGCGGCGCGTTTTTATGAATGAATCGTCGGTGTTTATGAACGTGGCAAGATCACTGATTTGGTGAAATGGTAGCCGTGTTCGCGCACGAGGCGTTCCTGAGTATATGCGGAGACGCGCTTGGCTAGCTCGAGCCCTTGATCGGTAAGCACAGTGATGGAGATCTCAGCGCCAATCAGCTGGCCAGATGTCAGGTTTGAGTTCGCTGGTGTCAGCTCGATGCCATTGCCTTTCAGGCTGAATGTTTCCGTTGGTGTAGCTCCAGCTCCCATGGTCACACGCTCAACAGTCGTTGTTGTCGTTGTCCCTGAGGTGGAAGAATATTCTACCAAGAAGGTGATGGTGAGCTCGTAAATATTTTCTACAAGGAAACTACGTGAGCTGAGCTCTTTGGACCCTTGTGAGCTGGTGTAAGCGGCTTCAAGATCTTCCTCAGCGAGTAGGTCTTGGAAGGTTTCATCAGGTTCCACGCGGTTGCGGTAGAGGGCAAATACATCGTACTCGCCGTCAGTGCTATTGGTGATCTGGTCGCGGTAAACGAGGCGGTAACCAACGGTAGAAACATCACCACCATTGTCCACACCACTTTGGCCAATCTGACCGTCGTAGCGGTCGGTAGCTGCGGTGAAGAAAATCAGCTGCGAAGCATTGGTGATTTCGCGCTTACTAGGACCTTCTGGATTGCTTTCATTCGCGCAGTATAACCATTCAAAATTATTGCCGTCACGCTGGGCGACGAGCCCTTCGAGATCTTTGGCGATAGTTTCCAGCGCCTCTTTAGCGAGACGGTTGGCGCGCACTTCTTCGCGGCTCTTTTTGTAAGTATCTACCGAGATGCCGGTCATGTACATGAGTGTAGCCACCAAAATCATGGTGATGGTCATGGCGACCAAGAGCTCGATGAGGGTGAAGCCGCGTCTATTGAGTTGAAGTTTCATGGAAAAATTACAGTAAATGGATGCTTAGCGGCGAACGGCCATGTTGCGGGTGAAGATGGTTGGACCAGTAGCTCTCGGGTAGGTATTGCCCGTTCTGTTATTGGTGATCACGTCGGCAATTTCAAAGTTGCGAACGTAGGCGTAGAGGCTGTTTGGCAGGATGAAAACTTCCATCTGCAGCGCAATCACTGCCTCTGGGTAGCTAGCTGCATCAGAGGCTGCTGAGCCAGTGTAGGGATCAACAATCTGTGTTGGATTGGAGCTGACAATCAGGCCGCCATTGCTTTGGTCGTAAATCATCTGGGTGAGACGAGCGACAAATACACGCCCTTGCACAACGCCCGGCTGCAGCTCAGAGCTGACCAGCGTATCCGTTTGCTTGCGCGCTACAGACTGGATGATGTAGTCGCGGCCAGGAATGCCGTCATTGCCAGTGTAGGCTGGTAGCGAGCCATCTGAATTAGCAGATCCATTGGTATCACCTTTGTATTGGTAAATGAGGATGCTGTCGCCTGAGTTGTGAGAATCTTGAATCCACTCGTAGGCTTTTTCAAAAGCATTGTCGTACTGGCTGGTCTCGTTTGGTCGCAGCGATGCCAGCTCTTGCTCAAGCGTAGTAGCTAGGCGGTTGGCTTCTTTGGCGCCGATGGAGTTTTTGATGCCTTTTACCGCTGGGGCAAATGCGGCCAAAAAACCAGTAAGCATGATGGTGATGATGCCCATGGCAATCACCGTTTCTACCAGGGTAAACGCGTTTTTAGCTTTGCGGTGCGTGAGTTTCATAGCGTTTGATTACAGAGATGAGTCGATTTGGTTTGGGCTGCGGAAAAGTGAGGTGCGACCAGATGGCCAGATGACAAAACCACCCACGTCACGTTTATTTTTTCCAGCAATAGGAGCTGAGGCGCCAGGAGGCAGTGAACCGCTGCGCAGTACAAAACGTGCAGTTTGCTCGGAGCCCTGAGATAGGCCGGGATCTGAGATGATGCCCTCGGCATTAAATTCGTAATAATAACAAGTTTTTGGCGTGCGGTTGCCCGGTAGGGTTGCCGTATCTTGTGGAATGATTGGCCCATTCAGCTCGCTGAGCTGTTGGTCGAAAAAGACACCCTGAGGTAAAGATTCACCTCGTGAGCTGGCAATCCATTCACCAGTAATCACATTGCCTTCATCATCGGTATTTTCGTAAAATACAGACATGTAGCGAAGGCGGCGGGCGAGATCTTGTTGCTCACGGCTGGTAGTTTCAGCGTGAATATACACACGGGCATTAGTGCCCTTGCTCATGGCGAGCGTGCGAGCTTCGGCAAATAATCCCTCAGCGATAGGGATGCCAGAGCTTACCCCTTTGGATTCGGTCATGTTTTGTAGCGACATGGCGCCTACAGAGAGAAGGACGGTGATGATACTGATGACTACGATCATCTCGACCAATGTGAAGGCCGGGCGCAGCAGTCGTGAGCGCGATTGTGAATATGACAATATCATGATTAAGTGCGAAGCTAGTGAGATCTGTGTGATATGGGAATCACTTTTTTACCAATCTAGAAGAAAAATTCCTCAAAGCAAGAAGGAATGTATGTGCAATGTATTGTCATCGATCAGCTTGCCGAGTTTTCAGCCTAGCTGGCAGAGCAATACGCTGGCTCCAATTCGCAAGAAATGTGCCAGCTAGCGCGCCGCCGAGGTGGCAGCTGTGAGAAATCATGTAAACGTCTTGTAGTGTGTGCTGGAAAAACCATTTTCCCAGCTGGCTGATGCCTGGAATTGCCAGCTGCGGGTGACTCAGCATGAGCAAGCTAGACGCGATGATGATGCCGTTGCGTAAGTTGATCGCCTTCACCGGCAGCGGGAAAAATCGTGATGTTGGCGACAGCGTGCAGTAGCCACATAGCAGCGCAAAGACCGCCCCTGAAATGCCAACTAGCGTCGTCGATGGCGCGCCATTGGCGTGCAGTAGCCAGCTCTCACCGAGGTGAAAAATCCCACCAGCTAGCGCGCCCACTAAGATGAATTCAGCACATCGACGGCGGCCCAATATGTGCTGAATTTTTCTGCCAGAATAGACCAACATGATCACATTGGTGAATAAGTGTGACGCATTTGCATGCAGCAAGGCGTAGCTCAAGAGTTGCCAAACACGTCCGTGAGTGAATGGTTCAAAACCCAAACCAAATATCAGATAGACTTGGATGTTAGCCGCTGGAGATAACAGCCAGGCCATGAGACCATGGAGGGCTAAGCAAATCAGGGCGATCAGGTAAAGTGGCATGGGTTTCGTTAGGGTTGGCGCGACTCAGCAAATTCTCTAATTGAATCCGCAAATTATGATTTCATTAGAATCCATGCTTGAGTCGACTAATCAAACGTGTGAGATTCTTAACTTAATAGGTGTTTCGTCGTCGCGAGGCAATGGTTGTCTTATTTTTCTATCAAACGAAGCGCTGCTAACCTATCGAATATATGAGTGAGAGTCCTGTTATTTTTAATAATTTAGTATTGCGTGATGGCCATCAATCATTAGCGGCTACCCGGATGAGTACCGAGCAGATGTTACCTGCTTGTGAAAAGTTAGACAACATGGGCTTCGGTTCATTAGAAACTTGGGGTGGCGCCACTATTGATGCTGGCTTGCGGTTTTTGAATGAATTTCCATTTGATAGGTTAGACGCGCTGAAAAAGGCGTGTCCCAAAACACCCCATATGATGCTGCTGCGCGGCCAGAACATTGTGCAGTATGCGCATTTCCCTAACGATGTGGTAGAAGCATTCATCCACACCTCAGCCAAACACGGCATGGACATCTTCCGCATCTTTGATGCGCTCAATGATCCGCGCAACATGAAGTGCGCCATCGATGCCACCAAGGCAGCTGGAAAACAAGCCCACGGCGTGATCTGCTACACCACTAGCCCAGTGCACTCGGTGGAAAGCTTCATCGAGCTGGGAGCTGAGTTAGAAGAAATGGGAGCAGACGCCATTGTGGTCAAAGACATGGCTGGGCTGATCCCACCGATGATTGCCAAAGCCATTATTTCTGGCCTCAAAGCACGGGTAAAAATCCCCGTCTGGCTGCATACTCACGAGACCGCAGGGCTGGGGTCATCGACCTATCTAGCAGCAGTGGACGCCGGTGTAGACGCCATTGATGTTTCTATCACTCCATTTGCTAACGGTACTGGCCAGCCAGATATGCTGCGCATGTTAGCCACGCTAGACGGTCACCCGCGCAAACCAGAATTTGACCTCGACGTGCTCGACGAGCTGCGCACGCATTTCACCCAAGTGTACGAAGAGCTGGGAGATTTCACCTCGCACCGCAACGAGATTGTCGACAGTGATACGCTGAAATACCAAGTGCCCGGCGGCATGCTCAGCAACTTCCGCAACCAGCTCAAAGAGCAAAACATGGAAGATAAGTTTGAAGAGGTATTTTCTGAAATCCCTGTCGTTAGGGAGGCGCTTGGCTGGATTCCGCTAGTCACTCCAACCTCACAGATTGTGGGTGTGCAGGCGATGCTTAACGTGAAATTTGGCCGCTGGAAAAACTTCTCGCCGCAGGCGATGGACATCGCGCTCGGCTACTACGGCACCACGCCTGCGCCAGTCGACCCCGAGGTGCAAAAACTCGCTGCCAAACAAGCGGGCAAAGAACCTATCACTTGCCGACCCGCTGATCTCAAAGAACCGATGATGGACCAGCTGCGCGCTGAGCTGCGTGAGAAAGGCATGCCTGATGACGACGAACATTGTGTCATCCACGCCATGTTCCCAAGCCAGCTGGAAGATTATTTCAACAGCGACCGCAAAGGGAAAAACCTGATTAAAAAACCAGCTGAAAGCAAAGCCGAACCATTAGTCGCCAAAGGTAGCAAACGTGAGCTCGCTCTAACCATCGACGGCGTGCCCCATCAGGTGACCGTGGAGGAATTGTAGGCTTTTATCCAGCTAGACCTGCTAGGTCTAGCTGATGTGAGCCTTAATCAAGAGGTGATCGGTTAGCCAGACTTGAATCGCTGCTTAAGAGTGGCTGGATTTTTTCTCATATCGAGCACCGCTGGGATAGACGTCGCTTAGCTGCTAGTAATCATTTTGTTAATCCAGCGGCTTTGAGGATTTCAGGGATGTCGTTTTTGTTGACCAGCTTGGCGGCGCCGGTGCGCCAGACGATGGTATATTGGTCTTCCCAGGCGACGGGTGAGATGAGCATGATCTGGCTGTCTTCGTGCTGGCCAAAGCCATCTTTGTTAAATAGCCAGTCCATTTGGCTGCCGTCAGCGGGCGAGGTGAATGGGTATTTTTTGTAGTTAGGGAAATCGGCGAGCTTCTCACATTCATTGAGCTGCAGGTTGACGGCGAGTTGTTTGCCGCTGGTCAGATTGCCTAGCAGGATGCGCTGGGTGGCGGTTCGTTTTGTTTGCCCAAGGGTGACTTCCAAGAAGCGAGTGGCAGCTTCACGTTTTTTAGCATCGGCAGCTGGGTTTTCCACTAGCTGGATGACTTCGGGGATGTTGGGCGCCTTTTCCTTTGGCTGCTCGGCGGCCATTTTTTTGAAGCTGGCGGCGACGGCTTGGTAGTCGTTTTCAGGGCGCACGGGTTTGCCGTCACGGATGGCCAGCGCAGCTTTTTCATCGAGCTCGAGCATTTCCTCTTCCTGCATTTTTTCTAGAAACTTCTCAGCTGGAATTTGCAGCTTTTCGGCATCGATGACCATCTGGATGACCTCAAGCGCCTCGGCGTTGAGGTTTTCCGCAGCTGCGGTGAGAGGGGAAATGGCTAGGGTGAGGGAGAGGAGTAGCGGTAGTTTCATAGGGTGTGATTAGAATCTATCAAACCTAAAGCTACTAGTGAAGTACATCTGTTAAAGTTCTATGAATACGAATTCAATGATCTCCGCCTCGTGGAGCATGTCTTCGGCTCTAGCGAGCGGTAAAAAAAATCAGCCTATAGAGCTCTAATGAGCAGCTCTTATAGGCTGGATTCAGTAATTTCTATATGTAGAGGGCGTGTGGCTGGGTGGCACCGGTCACTGCTCTTGAAATTGAATTTACGGTATTATTTCTAGCGCTTCTTGCGGCTAAGCAGAGCAATGCTAGCTAGGCCAAGTAGAGCTGCAGCTGACGGCTCTGGAATTTGGCTTGTGGTATATTCAAAGTCGATACGGTTAACTTTGAAATCAGCACTATCAGTGGAGACATCACTAGCCGTTAAGGTTAGGTCCCATGTGTTTAAAGTGGCTAGAGAGAGTTCTTGCAAGCCGGCTCCAGTTAGCTGGGCGTTAGTGGTAATAGCACCCGTGGCTACGAACGAATTACCGCCGCCTCCCGTGTTTGTAAATGTGGCAACATCAGCAGCTGTGTCGAAAGAAACTAGTCGGAAGTCGCCAAAGCTAATGGAGTCGAGTTGGTAGCCCGCTGGCGCTACCACTGATAGAGTGAATGTGGCGGAGTCTCCATCGTTGAACGAGGCGTTGGCTGCATTGTTTCCTGAGCCGATGCCAAAGTTTGACCCTATATTTGAGACTCGGATAGTGGTTTCCGCAGTATTCAAACTGAGGGTGAAGACAAAGCCTTCTGCGTCAGTGATGACGGTGTCGGCTGGAGGTGATACATTGCCTAGGCCAGTTTCTCCGAACCAGTCGTTAGTAAATGACAAGGTCGCCGCATTGGCTGAAATAATTGAGGCCAGAGAGGTGGCAGCAATAGTTAGGAATCTCATGGTATTTTTCATTTTTATTTTATTTGTGAAGGGTGAAATTATTCCATCTTCTTATTAGGTAGTCAACTTTTTAAAGAGTGCTCACCAATCTTTAGTTATTCTTCTATAATGAGTTGCAGGGATTGCATGGGCTTGGCGACTTGTTAGTCGGTCTATTGCATAAGTTGCTTGGCTATGGTGAAAACTCATTTTGAGTTGATGACCTATTGCTAAGTTTAATGCTCAGGCAGGCAAATTTTTCCAGCTGGGCGTATAATGCTGGCAATTATGGGATAAATTGCCTATGACCGCGGCGTTATGAGTCAGCAGCAAGAAGTAAGAGTCTTCGCGCCAGCCACCGTTGCAAACGTGGCTTGTGGATATGACGTGCTCGGATTTGCCATTGATGCGCCGGGTGACGAGGTCGTGGTACGATTTTCTGAAAAGCCAGGATTGCGCATTACCAAGGTGACCGGAGACGACGGCCGATTGCCGCTGGCTGCTGAGAAAAATACCGCCGGTGTGGCGGCTCTGGATTTGCTTAAGCATTTGGGCATGCAGGACCGCGGCATTGAGATGGAGATTCACAAGAAGATGCCATTTGGTAGCGGGCTGGGATCTAGCGCGGCATCAGCTGTAGCTGGTGTTTATGCGGTGAATAAGTTGATTGGTGAGCCGCTGACTAAAAAGCAGCTGTTGCCATTTGCGATGACCGGTGAAGCCAGCGCCGATGGTGCGTGGCACGCGGATAACGTTGGCCCATGTTTGCTTGGTGGCATCGTTTTCATCCGTAGCAACCAAGAGCTCGACATTGCCCAGCTGGAACCACCAAAAAACCTCTGGGCTGCCGTGGTGCACCCAGACATTGAGATCCTCACTAAGGTGGCTCGCGAGATCTTGCCGGAGAGCATCCTTTTGGAAAATGCGACCCAGCAGACTGGCAACCTCGGTGGCCTGATCTGCGGTATCATTCAGGAAGATTATGGCATGATTAGCCGGTCGATCCACGATGTGATCGCTGAGCCACGCCGCCAGAAATTGATCCCTGAATTTTACAATGCAAAGCGTGCGGCGATGAGCGCGGGTGCGCTTGGCTTCAGCATCTCTGGTGCTGGCCCGTCAGTATTTGCTCTCTGTGAAGGTGAAGAGTCTGCCCGCAAGGTAGGCGCTAAAATCTCTGAAGTTTTTGATAAAATCCAGCTCAACAACCAACTTTACGTTTCTCCAATCAACAAGCACGGCGTGCATGTGATCGAAGGCGAAAATAAGTAATTGATCATGAAATTTTACAGTACCAAAAGCCCGGACCAATTTGTCGATATCAAGGAAGCGGTGATTCGCTCACTGCCAGCTGATAATGGCCTGTACATGCCGGAAAAAATCAACCAGCTGAGCGATGAATTTTGGGCTAGCTGGAAGGACATGGAGTTTGCTGAAATGGGCGCAGCCGTGGTGAAAACCTTGTTTGCCGATGCCGTGCCAGCTGCTGATCTCGATGCACTAGTGAAGGATGCGCTCAACTTCGAAGCGCCTACTGTGCAGCTGGACGAGACCACATCTATCCTTGAGCTTTTCCACGGACCTACGCTGGCATTTAAAGATTTTGGCGCTCGCTTCATGGCGCGCCTGATGGCTTATCTCACCAAAGATGACGAAAGTGATCTCACCGTGTTAGTAGCTACTTCTGGTGATACTGGTGGTGCCGTCGCTGATGCCTTTTTGGGTGTCGAGGGCACTCGCGTAGTCATCCTCTATCCAAAAGGAAAAGTGAGCCTGTTGCAGGAAAAACAACTCACGGCTCTGGGTGGCAATATCACCGCTCTGGAGATCGACGGTAGCTTTGATGACTGCCAGCGCATGGTGAAAGCTGCGTTCCTCAATGATGAGGTGAACGAAACGCTAACTAGCGCTAACTCTATCAATATTTCACGTCTGGTGCCACAGATGTTGTACTACTTCGATGCCGTGCGCAAAGCTGGCGACGATTTGGTATTTGTGGTTCCTAGCGGTAACTTTGGCAACCTCACAGCGGCATTGATCGCTACTCAGATGGGCATGCCAGTGAAGCATTTTGTAGCCGCTACAAATGCTAACGACGTGGTTCCTCAGTACCTCGACAGTGGTGATTACCAGCCACGTCCGTCAGTGCCAACTATCTCTAACGCGATGGATGTAGGTGCACCTAGCAACTTTGCCCGGATGGAAGAAATCTACGGCAATAGCTGGGAAGATATGAAAGCCAACATTTCTGGCTATACCTACAACGACGAGCAAACTCGTGAGGCAATCCGCGCGGTGAAAGAACGCTACGGCTACACCATCGACCCACACGGCGCTGTTGGTTGGCTGGCTGCAGAAGCGTGGAAATCCGAGCATCCTGGCGACCATACGGTGATTCTGGAAACCGCTCACCCATCGAAGTTTATCGACATCATGGAAGAAGAGTTAGGTGCTGGATCTGTTGAGATTCCTGAGCGCCTCGCTATCCTAGCAGAGCGCGAAAAGGTAGCGACTCCAATGGCTCCTGACGAAGCTGCACTTGCTGAGTGGTTGAAGGAGAATTTATAAAGGAAGTTTGTTAGTTTTCAGTGTTCAGTTTTCAGTGTGCACGCACGAGGCTGAGCTGGCTGATTTCTATGAGTTTGCAATGGTCAGTCTGAAAACTGCCAACTGAACACTAGCAAACACCTCACATCAGCCTATGACTACTATAGGCTGATGAACGTCATTTTTCTATCATGCCCGCTAAGCCACTACTTGATATCATCCATGAGGACGAGTTTTTTGTGGTGGTGAATAAACCGCCCGGCATGCTTTCTGTGCCTGGTAAGGGGCCGGAGCGCGCTGATTGTGTGGCCGCTCGCGTGCGCCAGATGTACCCTGGCTGCCCAGCTCAGCCAGAGGCGCACCGGCTGGATATGGATACTTCTGGCCTGATTGTCATGTGCCGCACCGTCGAGTGCAAGCGGCTGATTCAGAAACAATTTCAAGACCGCGTCACCGCGAAAAAATACATTGCTCTGCTAGAAGGTGAGCTGGCTGAAGAAATCGACGACGAAGGCATCATCGAGCTGCCATTCCGGCTGGATATTGATAATCGCCCAATCCAGATCTACGACGAAGTCCACGGCAAAATGGGCATCACCAAGTGGCGTAAGTTAGGTGTGGAAAATGGCTGGACCAGAGTGGAGTTCAGACCTGTCACTGGCCGCACCCACCAGCTGCGTGTGCACGCAGCTCACGCCAAAGGCTTAGGCATTCCCATCGTTGAAGATGTTTTCTACGGCAATGGAGTTAGAGGGCAATGCCGACTGCGCCTGCACGCAGCCGAACTCAGCTTCTTCCACCCGCTCAGCGACGAAAAGATCACCTTTGTTAGCGAGCCGGATTTCTAGCTAGAGAGGGAGTGTCGGAGAGCTGCGTTTTTGTTGGAAGTAATACCAGCTAGAATCTAGCTGAAATGTTAAATTCACATTTGGGATAGAATTCAGCGATTTGAACTAACAAAGTATTGCGATTAGGCATTGCTTTCCCTGCTAGTCCAATGCCAAACTTGCCTTGTGATATGTTTGAAAAAAGGAGAGTAGAAACTGTTTTATATATATTTCTGATAATTATATTTGGGAGCTGTTCGAATGCTTCTTGTGCTGAGGATGAGCCGTGGCTTCTTTATGCAAATGGCTCCATCTTTGGGAAGAGTAAAGATGGACAGCATTATTATATTTTCGACCCATACCCAATTAATCCGAGGAGGGAGATGATGTTTAAATTCTCAAATATAGAAGACCTCTGTGAGAGTTTGCCGCGTATATCTCATCCTAGGCTTTGGTTTAATTATTATTATAATGAAGATATTGAATTTATCCCTATAGTAAAGAATCGGTGGGTCGTAAAGTTGAGCGAAGCAGAAATATTAAAAATTGAGGCCTCGTGTTTTTCGGGAAAAAAAACATTTAAGAGAGATCATGATGATCTACATCCTTGCTTTTCAAGGTAAGCGTCATAAAATTGACCTCCTAGGCATGATCGAAGATCTGGCTAGCCAATAAAGATTCCACGAATCTTTTGAAGGTAACTCACTGATTCTGTGCTATGAAACGAGTAGACAGACAAACTGAAAGAATTATTAGCTAGATTGGAAGATCCGTTAGTTTTTTGCTAATTACTTTTAGCAACTCGCTTGAAGACAATGAACTTCTCCGACATGGAGAAAAGCTCCCAGCCATCATTGCATTTAGTATTAATGTAATAGTCTAGCAGGATGGCCTGTTTGTCGGCAACGGCTGCGTTGAGTTCACTAGCTATCTGAATGAGACTATCGTCTTCAGCTGCAGGCTTTTGGGTTTCAGCTAATTCAGGGCTGAGCTTTGCGAAGATAGCTGGGTGATGAGTTTTTAGCCATTCTTTGAGCAGAGGTTCGTATTTGCTGTCCTGTAATTCTACGAGGATAGCTGAAGCTGATTGCACTGAATACTTGGGCGCCTCCGCTAGCAGCTGGCTAGTTGACAGGACGATGATAGATAGGCTTAAGCCGAGAAATTTTTTCATGTGTATCTATCATCCTGCTAGAATGGTGCGAGCTGTCAAGTTCAGACCTATCACCACCCACCTAGCGAGGAAAAGATCACCTTTGTTAGTGAACCGGATTTCTAGCTGGAGAGGGGAGGGAATTTTTCCCAGAAATCATTGATGATAGATTTTTGGGCGCCGTCTAGCTGGCTCCATGAGTATTCGCTCATCCAGCTGGGAATGGGTGGTTTTGCTTTGGCGGCAAAAAAAATCGGTGGCCCTGGATGTGGGCCACCGAGTTACTGAGTTTGGGAAATTAATACGCGCGGTAGTATTGGTCCGGGCTGTAGAGGAAGTAGAAGTCTTTGGGGGTAAGTCTTGGCAGCTGGACGAATGGCTTTCCTGATTCGTCGATTTGCTGTTCTAGCTGGCCAAAGGCGGTTTTGGTGGGTTCGGCTTTGGCGTTAGGGTCTTTGATGAGTGAGGTCTCTTGTAGGCGCTCGACGATGTGGTCGACCCATTTGAGTTTTTGTGCGTCTTCGGCGAATTCGCTCCAATCACCCTTGGATGAGTTTTTGTACATCTGCTCGATGAACTCGTCTGTGGTGATGCCCATTTTGGCCGCTATTGGGGTGGCGAGGCGCTGCCACCATTTTTGCATGTCTTCGTAGAATTCTTTCTGCTCGGTGAGGTTGAATTTCTGGAAGAAGAATGTGGAGCTGATCTGGTGGTGCAGGATGATGGCGTTTGGATACGCGTAGGAGTGCTCTGCCAGTGTGGTGATGGAGGCTGCCATACTGGCGGCGAATGATTTTACGACGACGTGGATGGGCGCGCTGGATCCTTCCATGGCCTTGAGGATGCGGTAGCCAGCCATGACGGAGCCGCCTGGGCTGGTATCGATGACGATGAAGATGGGTTGGTCGGCGTCTTGGTTATTGTAGTAGTTGATGCGCTCGGTGATGTAGTCGGCGGTGCCGTAGGAAATCGGGCCGTTGAGGGCGATGCGACGATCTGAGATGACGAGCGTGCCGTCTTCTTTGAGCGGATTTTCTAGGTAAACGGGATCTGAGTTGCTGTACTCGCGGCGTTTTTTGAGCATTTCTAGCTCGTCTACTTCGGCTTTGAGCTGGGCAGTTTTCATGCCCCACATGGCTTGCTCGGCTTTGAGCTGGTTGGTGATGTGCAGCGCTTTGGCTTTGGCGAGTTCTGATTCGCGGGTGATGTCGAGCAGTTCTTGCTGGTATTGCTTGGAGGCGGCTTCATCGGCATTGACGAGCTTGAGCTTTTCAATGGCTGCTTGCTCGCTGAGCATTTCTTTTTCTAGCTTGAGGCGAGCGACTTGGGCGCTGAGGTCGGCGAGCTCGAGTTTGAGTTTTTCGGCGGCGAGGGCATTTTTTTCCGCGAGTTCTTCTTGTTCTTGTTTGGCAGCTGACGGTTGTTTTTTGTCTGCTGGTTGAGCGGCAGGATTTTCCTCGGCTTTTTGATCTGGCTGGTCGGCTTTGCCTGCTGGGTCTACTTTTTCAGCTTGTTTGACTTCGCTGGCTGGCTGGACGGGTGGATTTTCAGCTTGTTTGGCCACCAATGGCAGGTGAGCGGAAAGTGCGAGGAGTACGGCGATTCTAGTAGGACTCATAGGTAGTTAGCTGGATGGCGAGCAGCGGCGGACGGATGGTGGTTTAGCGGCTCGCGAGTTTATTTTTTACTGGCTGCGGAGATGATTTTTTTATCAGTACGAATGGTCAGCGGCAGGGTGACGACGCTGCGCTGGCCGTTTTCTTGGGCGCCAGTGACGAGGGTACCATCGAGGAAGGTTTTGGTCTCGATCATGGTGTCGAGGTCGATCTGGATGGTGCCTGTGCAGCGAAAACGAGCGCCGGCGCTGAAGCCGTTTTGGTCGTTCTCGAAGCCATCACTGATAATATCACAGCGGAGAGTAGCGGTCTTTTTGCCTGCTTTTTCTGAAACTTCTAGCAATGTCATGGTGCCTGAGCTGGTGGCATTGTGCAGGTCTTTCTCGACAACGCGTTGGATGTATTTGGGTGAGAATTTCCAGCTGTCGCCAATTTTCACGGGAGTGTTTGGCAGCCAATCGCGGTTTTCGTAGTCGGAGATTTCGAGGATTTCTTGTTGCTGCTCAGGGCTGGGCATTTTGGCATCGAGTGAGAAATCCCAGCCGCCAGAGAGGTTGCGGTCGCCAAAGATTTCCATGCCGGAGAGGGCGGCTTCGGTGGTGTCTGTGTGAGTTTCACCGTCGATGGTGAGTGTGCTGGTGACGATGTCTGAGGGGATGTAGTAGCGCAGTTTGGTTTCTTGAGAGCCTGATGTCTCGAGCACTTCACGGTGCATGGTCCAGCTGTGCAGCAGCGTCATGGTGCCTTGTTTTTCACTGCCATTGGAGCTGGTGGTGATCGTTCCAGTAGGAGCGCTGAACTCGCTGGTGATTTGCACTACTTGCCCTTTGGCTAGCTTGGGCGCGGTGAAGGAATAGCTGACTTCCTCGGCTAGTGCGAATGTGGGCAGTGCGAGGCTGACGGCGGTGATAAGGGCTGGCTGGAAATTCATGACGGGTGGGATGGTAGGTGTAGAGATGGGGGAAATTAGGGGATTTTTTGCATAGCTGGAGATTAGAAGATGTACTGAACGCCGAGTACCGGGCCTTTCATGTCGACTTCGTAGAGGAAGCTGTCTGAGCTAAAATCTAGACGAATACTACGGTAGCCAGCCATGTATGACCAGCATTGGTTCTGCTGGTAGCGGATGGCTGCGGTGACATCCCAAGTGACGCCTGAGCGGCTAGTGCCACCACCTACTTCACCACGCGCATCGAGGAACCATTTGCCGTGGATCTGGTGGGCGAGGCGCAGGCCAATCATTGGGTCGACCCAAGTATTGTCTGTCTGACCTGAGTTAGAAATACGACCGTCGTAGCCGAGCTCGAGGTCGACGTGGATGATGTTGGCACCAGCGTAGAGGTCGAGCTTGCTTTGTGGGTTTTGGTACAGGTTGTAGTAGAGGAATGTTTTGGTATGCAGTAGGTCGAGGTCGAAGCCGACGGTATCGATGAATCTTTTAACGATAGGGATGTTGACGTCGCCTTCACCACTGTAGTTGAGCCAGAAAACTTCAAAGCCGATGCCCCATTTGTCGCGGCCAAATTCGAATGCGAGCGGCACACCAAACTGCCACTCAGTATCGCCATTGCCATTGGGGAGGGAAATGCCACCACCTCCGCCGCCGCTGCTGCCGTCTAGGTTGAACTCACCGCTGAGGGTGGGCAACATGGCGTATGGGGCGATTTTGAATTCCCATGGATCAGCTGGTGGAGCAACTTCCATCACCGGAGCGATCTCAGTGCTGGCGCTACCGGCGAAGCTGGCGCAGGCGCTAGCTAGGAAAAGGGTGTTTAGTGCGAACAGTTTTTTCATAACAGTGTTTGTTGGGGAGTAATCTAGCCAGTCTAGCTGATGGCGGGCGAGTGCAAAATCTTAGCAATGACAGATTTGTTATTGCCGCTAGCTGAGATGAGCTGGGGAGATGATTGCTAGGCCAACTAGCTGGATACCTACAGCGGATATATACAGCGAAAATTTCGTGCAAAAAAAAGGCCCTGCTAGATCACTCTAGCAGGGCCTTTTTATGACTTATGAAAATTGAGGCTTAGATCTCCTCGTTGTAGTAGATCTTGATGAACTTCATGCCTTTTTCTTCGTCCATGCCGCGCTCGAAGCACTTCTCGGCTTCGTCGACGAAGTTTGGTGTGAATCGCAGAGTGACGCCAGTGTCTAGCTTGAGCAGGCTTTTGAGTTTGCTGCTGGCTTTTTTGGCGGCTTTTTTCTCGATTGGGAATTGGTTATCAATCGGCTTGCCGTCTTCGTCTACAAAGTTGGATTTGTATTCGTCGAACTTCTCAATGATGGCTGGCTCGGTGAGTGCTTCTTGTTTGAAGGCACCTTCGTCGAATTCATCTTTTTCGTCGAAGTAGGCGAGTGCTTTGTTGGCTACTTGGAATTTTTCTTCCTGAGCCATGTCTTCTGGCAGACCTTCCTCGGCGAAAGAAACACACATTTCTGCGTATTGCTTGGTCATGAAGGCGGCGTCTTTTTTAGGTCTGAGGGCGAGGAAATCGCGCACCCAGAACTGAGATTCACCGCTGCTTTTGTCGAAGGTGTAGACGAGATATCCGTCTTCTGCATCGCGGTCGATAATCAGGCATCCTTTATCAATTTTCTCTGGGTAGATGCCATTGTGGGTGGTGAGCTTGAGGTCACCGTCTTGGTCTGAGATTTCTAGGAAGGGCACACGGCTCTCAGATTTGATGATGCAGATGGCTTGGTGTTTGATGCCTTCTACCATGACGTCTTCTACGATGGATACGCAGAGGTCACCGGATTTGATGTTCGGGTGGTTGGACTTGGAGAATAGGTGGCGGGCGATCTGGCGGCCGCTATCGAGCAGGGCAGCTGGCTGCTTGAATACAGCGGTGACGCTGCGGTGGATTTCGTTTTGGCTAACGTCGCTGTGGTGGTGGAAGTGCTGGCGCTCAAGGTTTTTGAATGGCTTGAGGAAGGCGAATGTAAGCACTTCGCTGTCGCGCTCGCCTACGCGGCAGAGCTCTTTAGAGGTCTTAAGGGTTTCGTTACGGGTTGGGTTTCCGACTTTAGCTAGCGCCATAGATGAGATCTTGGCGGCGTGGTATTTGACCAGAAGTGACATAAGTGAATTTTGATTGGTGACTCGAGGGACTGCTCATTGGGTACAGCTGAGCACGGGTCATGACAAGCTCGATTCGTCAGATTTCCCAACAGCCGCTAACCAAGCATTTGCTTCCGTTTGTGAGGAAAATAATGGCTGCCTGGCGCCTATTTGCTGGCGCAGCTGGCTAATGGATCCAGCTGGCTGTAGGGATTTTTTCATCAGCTGGCTGAGCTCTTCAGCTGAGCAGGGATCAAAGAATCCTGCGTAGTGTTCACCCAGCATGCCGCAGTTGGCGGGGATGTGGCTGGCGAGCACCGGAGTGCCACAAACAATGGCCTCGGAGATGGCATTGGCGCCGCCTTCCTGCCACGAGCTATTGATGGTGAAATGGCTATTTTTCAGCCAGCTGGTGAGCGCTGGGCGGTCGACATTGCCATGCCAATGGTAGCGTGGATCGCGCTGCTGCCAGTCTAGCGCTTGGCATTTCATTTCATCATCCAGAGCAGCGCCAAGGTGGTGGATTTCCAGCGGTAAATCTGCAACCAGCTGGAGTGCTCTCACCGCGAGGAATGGATTTTTCACCTCACGCAGGTGGCCGATGACGGTGGCGTACGGGCGTGATGGTAGCTGGATGTCGGCGGGCTCAGCGAGCTCGGCGCTGGTATAGATGATGTGGACTTTGGGGTGGAAATGGGACGCGATGGCATCTAGTGACGCTGGCTGGCTGATGACCAAAACATCGGCGATTTCCAGCATCTGCTGGAATAGAGCGGGGGATTTTTCTTGGCCTCCGTAGATGTCGGTGCCGGTGAGGTAGAGCACGATTTTACCAGCTGGCTGGGCGGCGCGGTAGGCGATCATGCTGGCGGAGCTTTTCAGCGCGTGCAGGGCGATGAGTACTTCTGGCAGCGGGCTGGATCCATCGGCTTGCCATTGGTGAACGGCGGTAGCTGGCTGGCCACAACTTTGTAATAAATGAACGATGCGCAGCGCGGAGATGGCATTGCCTTTCTGGCTATCGAGCGGGTACGGGCAGGTGACGGCAATGGACATGGTGGTGGGTGTTGGGCTGCGGGGGATCAGCTGAGATCGTCGAGGCTGGATGCCTCAGCGTAGCCATCTTTAGCACAGCTGATGAGCATCGGACGACAGCAGATTTCGCAATCGTAATCCAGCTGGCACGGGCATTCGTCAGCTGGTGGCGCAATGATGGAGAAGGTTTCAAAACAATGCGGGCAGGTGACGGGTGTGGGATCCATGATGGGCAATCAAGCAGCTGAGCGTCCAGCTGGCAAGTGATTGGCTGTGTCATTATTACATTTATTTGCAGGGTTTTGCAGCTTGGTTAATCAACCTTAATCATAATCCTAGCTGAAGAGAGTCTAATGAATGGTTTGTGGGATCAGGTTTTATTTAACCAAATGATGCAAAGATCTCTGAATGTCTTGTATGACAGGTCTCAGAGTGCTTTAATGATCATTGCGTAATAGCAAAAACTCCCATTTAACCCCCAATGCAATTTGACCAATGTAAGCCAACTAGCTATCGAGGCGCCATTTCTGGCGGTCTTGGCGGAGCGGTTGGTTTTTTGTTTCAGCCACATGGAGGTGTGGATAGAAGCCATTGTTTTGATTGCGCGCGGTGATGAGTATGTTGGCAGTGGTCAGATGACTGTGCTGGCAAGCTTTGAGCGGCGATAGAAAGACCCCCCAGATGAAAACAAAAAAAATAGCAGGCATCTTCGCATGCGCTGCACTGATGGCAGGATCCGCACAAGCGGTGAGCTACTCAGGATTCCTGACAACTGATGTCGACGCTAATTTAGAAGCGTCGCAAGGTTTGTTCGGAACAGAAGCGTGGTCAAGTGGAGCCACCTTCAGTTGGAATGTCGACTATGATGAAACGCATAGTGGGCTTTGGACTTACAACTATACTTTATCGGTTCAGAGCAAAGACATTAGTAATATGGTGATTGAGGTTTCTGATTTATTTGCTGAAGCCAATATTCTGGACGGAAGTTCAGAGGGATTGAGTCTCGATTATTTTGCATTAGGCTCACAGGGTGGATCAAACCCAGGCTTACCAAGCGGGTTTACCGCGTTGAAACTTGATAACCCAGGCGATACAACCATCTTTGATATTACCATCGTCTCAGATCGCAAAGCGGTATGGGGAGACATGTATGCCAAAGACGGTGTTGACGGAGGTAACGAGGTTTTCCTCTACAACATGGGTTTTACTGAATTCGATACGGATCCAGAAGATGCCATTCGCAATGGTTCTGTAGACTTCCACATTCTACGTCCAGATACTGTTGGAGGGCCTGGTCCAGATGATGAGCCACCACCAGTTCCAGAACCACACGTACCTATGCTCTCAGGAGTGGCGATGTTGATCTACCTCTTGAGACGTAAAAACAAAGCGTAATCACCTCAGGTGATCATTGATTAACCATGTCCTCTGAGCTGGCAGCAGTTCAGGGGACGTTTTTTCTACTGATTTGGCGAAATCCCAGCTGGCTGGAAAACTTTTGTTTCATGGGCTAAAGTATTACGAACCAAACACTCATAGATGGCAGCTGGAAAAATCAGTTTGCCATCAGAGGGGGAAACAGGCTAATTTTCCCATCGTATGGGGCGAGTAAATCTGCTAGCTGCTATGCAATCCTCATTAATAACTTCTATGCAATCACTAAGGTCTATCTACTCAGCGATTATCTTGGCCCTCGCATTGGTGCTGGGCTCTGTGCACACGCTTGAAGCGAGAGCCTCATCATGGGAGCAGGTCCAATACAAGGGCGGCACCTATATCACTCTGCAGAGTGTGAGTAAGCACTATAAATTGACCATGACGCGTAATGGGAAAATGCTGTTAATGGAAAATGCCCACTACCTTATCCGTGGCGAGGTTGGCTCACGCAGCGCTTACCTCAATAACGTGCATTTCAACCTAGCCTTCCCGATTGTTTCTCATGCTGGTAAATATTTGATTTCCCGCATTGACCTAGAAAAGCTGATTGATCCAGTGCTGCGGCCAAATTTCATTAACAATGCCAAAGCTTTTGGCACCGTAGTGCTCGACCCCGGTCACGGTGGCAAAGACCGCGGCGCGCGTGGCCATCACGGATTTGAGGCCGACTATACTTTGCGTGTGGCGCGCATGGTGCGCGACCATCTGCGACGGCTTGGATACAAAGTGGTGATGACTCGCGATAGTGATACTTACGTCAGTCTTGAGCGCCGGGTGCAGATTGCCAACCAGTTCCGCGATGCCGTCTGCATCAGCATCCATTTTAACTCAGCTAAGAACTCCAGTGCTACAGGCATCGAAACTTTCTGTGTATCGCCTCCTGGGGTGACTCACTATGGACGCTCACTGCAGGCGCGTGATAAAAAAGCCGTACCGGGTAACTATGTCGACTCCGCTAGCATGGCGCTCGCCACCGCTGTGCACTCACGTAGTTTGCAGTACACCGGCAACAAAGAGGACCGAGGTATCAAACATGCGCGCTACAATGTGCTTTCAGGGATTCGCATTCCCACCGTATTGATAGAAGGAGGATTTATCAGCAACCCTGGTGAAAGCCGCATGGTGCACACAAATGCTTACCAGCAACGCCTGGCGCGTGGTATCGCCGAGGCCGTGGTTATTTATCGTCATGCGATCACAAAGGGGCGACGTTAAGCCCTGACTTCCAGCTAGCTCATTCCCACTGGTAGATTAACTCGCGTGGCGTGGCAGCTTGAACGAGCTCAGTGTGGTGACGAGCAGGAAGGTGGCGGAGCCAATTAGGCAGGCATTTAGCCCACCCAGCTGGAAAAGCAATCCAGAAAGCAGCGTGCCGAGCAGTCTGCCCATAGCATTGGCCATGTAATAAAACCCGACATTCATCGCCGCTTTGTCGCCGTCGGCGTATTCCAGAATGAGGAAGGAATGCACGCTGGAGTTGAGCGCAAAGATGGCGCCAAAAATAAACAATCCGCCGATGATGGCGATGGTGGCTGGCAGCGCAGTCTGCAGCGCAATGATCATGGCCACCATGCTGGCGAGTAGAAATCCAGCTAGCTCGATGGCAGTTTTGCCGTCAGGTGCCTTACCGTGGAGGCGGTTTTTGATGATCTTGGGCGCAAATGCCTGCACGATGCCATAGGCAATCACCCAGCTGGCCATGAAAGTACCCGTCTGCGGGTGATCCCAGTCCAGCTGGCTCGTGAGGAAAATGGGCAAACCAACCACAAACCAGATATCGCGCGCGCCAAAGAGAAAGATGCGGGAGAATGACAGCCAGTTGATGTCGCGCCCTTGGCTGAACAATGCCTGCAGCTTGGGTTTGCTTTTGGCTCGGCCAATTTCCTGCGGTAGCGCGACGATTGAGCTGATCAGCACAGTGAAAATTCCCGCCGCCATGATCCACAGCGAGTTGGCAAATCCAAACCACGACAGCAGCGCGGCTCCGACAAAAAAGCCAATGCCTTTGATGGCATTTTTCGATCCAGTAAGCGCCGAAACCCACTTGAACAAACTCGAACTTTGATCCTCGGGAATGAGGAATTTGATCGCCGTTTTTGAGCTCATTTTGGTGAGATCTTTAGCGATGCCCGAGAGCGCCTGTGAGGCCATCACGTAGGCGACCGCCATCATTTCTGGCCAGCTAGTATCCAGCTGGGAAAGCATCACCATCGCTAGTGATTGTAAAACCAGCCCGCCCACCAGCGTCGATTTCAACCCGCAGCGCGTCGCCAGCCAGCCACCAAATAAATTGGTCACAATGCCAAAAAACTCGTACAGCAAAAATAGCATCGCCAGCGTCAGCGGCGAGTAGCCGAGCTCGTGGAAATACAGCAGTACCAGCATGCGCAGCGCGCCATCAGTAAGCATAAAGCTCCAATAGGCACCCGTGACAATAGCGTAGTTTTTGAGCATGAGAGAGGTAGTAGGCTAGTTTTCAGTGTTCAGTTTTCAGAAGCGAAAAAGCTGATGTCTGGTGGCGGGATCTCAGGTTTGCAGGGCGAGTTGGTAGTGGCCAGTTTGTTCATTTTGATAGAACTGAAAACTGAACACTGAAAACTAACCAACTTAGCCCGTCTCACCCTATGATGAATAAGGATCCTAAGACTTAGTTTTCCTCAACGATCTTACAACATAGATCCGCCATCCGGTTGACGTAGCCGATTTCGTTGTCGTACCACGCGTAGATCTTCACCTGGGTGCCGTCGATCACCATGGTAGAGAGCGCGTCGATGATAGATGAACGCACGTCGTCTTTGTAGTCGATAGAAACTAACGGACGCTCTTCGTAGCCGAGGATGTCTTTGAGATATGTTTCAGAAGCTTCCTTGAGCAGCGCGTTGACTTCCTCAGTGGAGGTCTCGCGTGCTACTTCAAATACGCAGTCTGTTAGCGAGGCGTTGAGCAGAGGGACTCGTACCGCTAGGCCATTGAGTTTCCCTTTCAGCTCTGGGTAAATCATAGTGATGGCGGTGGCTGAACCGGTGCTGGTAGGAATCAGCGACTGGCTACAAGCGCGTGCGCGACGCAGGTCTGGATGCGGTGAATCAATGATGGTCTGCGTATTGGTGATGTCGTGAATCGTAGTGATGCAGCCGTGTTTGATGCCTAACTTTTCCTGAATGACTTTGACCACTGGCGCGAGGCAGTTAGTCGTGCATGAGGCGGCGGTGACAATGCGATCGCTAGCTGGATCGTATTCGTGGTCGTTGACGCCGTAGACGATGTTTTTGGCATTGCCTTTTACTGGCGCGGAGACCAGCACACGCTTCAGGCCTCTATCAAAGTACGGCTGCAGTGCTTCTTCGGTTTTGAATTTTCCACTGCACTCGACGACGACATCAATGCCATCAATGTCCACCTCAGCTGGCGAGCTGGCGTTGCCAAAGGTGACGGTTTTACCATCAATGATCATCGAGTCTTCTGTGACTTCGATCTCTTTGTCCCAGTGGCCGTGTACCGAGTCAAACTCTAGCAAGTGGGCCGCAGCGGCCACGTCGCCCTTGAGCTCGTTGATGTGTGTGATTTCAAAATCGGGTCTATCCCACGCGGCGCGAAAAAATAAGCGGCCCATGCGACCAAATCCATTAATAGCAATTTTTGCTGTGCTCATAGTTAATTAGGGTGTGATTGGTGATTCTACTTTGTGATCTAGTTAGGGGAAATGTTATCCTGTGACTTTGTGGTTACGTAGCTGTCTAGCTGCGTTGTTTTTTACACAAATCTAGCGGGTCGGTGCTGAGTATCTCGCGCAGCTTCCAGCTGTCGGCTCGCCACTCGTCCGAGATGGTCGCCTCTGCGCTCAGCCACTTGATGATGTCTAGCTGGCGAACTCCTGCCGCCAGCATGTAATAAACCCAGCGTCCGTCTTTGCGACTTTCTATCAAATCTGCTTGAACCAGCTGGCCAAGATGGCGTGAAGCGGTCGCGCCGCTGATGCCCAGCAGCTCAATCAGCTGACACGCACACAGCTCGTCGTGCTCTAGCAACGCCAGCACAATGCGTACCCGATTGCGATCCGCTAGCGACTTGGTGACCTTCAGCAGTGACTTCATATCAGCGATTTACAATATTTAGCTAAATATGCAAATGGAAAAATAAAACAAACCAGCTAACGATAACCGATTAGCTGGCTGCTGAGTGATGGCAATGATTGTTTAACGTTTTCTGCGCATGGCCAATCCGCAAAACCCCAGAGCCAAGAGACTCACTGACGATGGCTCTGGCAGTGGCACCACGCTGTCACCAAAAATGCTAGCGACCGGATCACTTGGATCCAGACCTTGAGGCACGTCTTTGTTGATGGATTGGTCGGTTGCGCTAGTAGACGCTCCGAATCGGAAAGTATCCGTTAGTCCGATATTTGTAGCTGTGGAAAATGTATTCCAGTCCATCGCGATATCGACATAAAAATCTTCACTGCCAGCTTTGCCGAGGTTGATGCCGTCACCCGTTGTAATAAAACGTGAATACGCGATGACATTTTCAGTTGTCCAAATGGGATTGTCGGTATCAAAAGTAACATCGGCTATCGTTTCATCGATGCCTTCTCCACCGATAATCGTAGAGGTGAAACAGATCTTATCTGGATTTCCTGAGTAATCTAACTCTAGCACGTAGTCGATGCCAGCGTCTGTATCAGTATCAAAAACGATCTGCCATGCGTACTGCGGGTTGTTGGCCTCATCATCGATACGTAAACGAAATTGTATTTGGTCGTCGCTCTGATCCACGGTGCCATTGTCCTGATAGTGCCAAAAAAGCATAGGCGTGGTATCATTGCCCACCATGTCCACCGAGGTGGGGCTCTCATCCTGGCTTATGTCTCCATAGTAGCCAGCTCCTTTATTAATGGTGACGGCGACCCAATCATCATTGAGCGTTGGCCAGATAGCTGCTGCGTGAGTCAGGTTAGGGCTGAGTAAGAAGAGGTAGATGATTGCATTAGATATTTTCATTAGGTTGCATTGTTTAATCTAATGTTTTAGCTCGTGTTTGCCTTCAAGTCAATAAGTCATTGTTAATAAGTGGATTAAGGTTTACTTGGTGGTTGTTTGTTGGACTCTTTTCAGGTGGTTTATTTTTTCCTGTAGAGAATGAATCCGCACAGCGCAAAAGAGATAAGTGCTGAAGCCGATGGCTCTGGGATGATGCCATTGATCGATGATCCGAAGCCAGAATTTACCCCAGCTGTATTAGCCAGTCCGAGAGGCACATCTTTGTTGATAGAGGTATGGGTGGCACTTGTGGATGCTCCAATACTGAATTCATCAGTTAGGCTGAGGCCCGTGGCGGTGGAAAATGCATCCCAACTCATGCCGATATCTACGAAATAGTTTCCATCACCGGTGGCTACAAAACGCGAGTAGTCCTCGTAACCTGGTTCCCCTTCGTCAAGTACAACTGTAGTGAACCAAAGATAGCCACCTTCTTGACCTTCTATGGGGGTGGATGTGTCAAAGGTGACGTCATCAAAGTTAGGCCCATCCGTCAGAGTTTGGGCTAAATAAATGCCGTCACTACTACCGGATAAGTTTAATTCTAGTACAAAGTCGATGCCTGTTTCGCTCTTGGTGTTGAACAGAATTTGCCAGGTAAATTGGGGGTTCTTGGCAATGTCTTCAACGCGCAGACGAAAGATGATTTGGTCGTCTTCCATTTCAGCGCTGTCCATATGTTGGTATTGCCAGAAGAGCATCGGCGTATCTTCATCGCCTATCATATTTAATGAGGCGGGATTGATGTCGTCAGGATCGCCGTAGTAGTCGCCGTTAGAATCTGTAACCGCTATCCAGCCGTCGTCAGATGATGGCCAAACAATGGCTGCGGGACTTAGTTGGATGCCTAATAGACTTAGACATATTGAGTAGGGTATTAGTTTCATGGGAATTGAGAGTAACTTGGTGCTACCTATCGTTTAAAACGGTTTTTCATTCAGCTGTCAATGTATATCATTGATGGTGTGTGTCCTAAAGGGATATCCCCGTTAGGGGAGATTGACTTAAGAGCTGAAAAGATTTTCCGTAAACTATAGCTTTGCTAGCCGTGGTGGCATTTTGCTCAGCGAGGATAAAATCGATTTAGTGAGAAGGTGTGAAACGACCTGAGTTTGAGCAGTCATTAGATAGACTAGCAGACAGCAAGCCACGGCTGCCCAGCTGTGAGGACGTGAAAGGTGAGAGAAGATGAAAGCCCTCGCCAGCAGCTGCTTGTATTTCTCAAAATAGGCACAGCTTGAGCTTGGCATTGTCGTTGAGACAATGCTTTAGCTCGCTGGTGGCGTCAGCCAGCTAGCTATTTGGCAGCCAGCTGGATCTGCTTGAGTCTTTCTAGCAGCTTGTTGTGGATGCCGCCAAATCCACCATTGCTGAGGATGGCGATGGCATCACCGCTTTGCGCTTCCGCGCTGATGATGTCGATGATGTGGTCGACGTCTTGCCCGTGCCATGCTGGAGTGCCAGATGCGGCCACTGTTTCTATCAGTAGGGCTGGATCGAGCCTGTCGTCAGCGGCAAATTTCTCCGGATCAGGCACTGCGGAAACCACCGCGAGGTCAGCAGCTGATAGACAATCAGCCAGCTCGTTTTGGAAAACTTTGCGGCGCGTGGTATTTGAGCGCGGCTCAAAAACGACCCACAGTCGTGAGTCTGGGTATTTTTGACGCAAGCTCTGCACCGCGAGTTTGATGGCAGTCGGGTGATGGGCAAAGTCGTCTATCACCTTGATGCCATTGACTTCACCTTTGAGCTCCTGACGGCGGGCGATGCCGTCAAAGCTAGCTAGCCCGTCGCGGATTTGCTCCACGCTGAAGCCAGAGAATTTAGCCGCGCAGGCAGCCATGGCAGCATTGCGCACGTTGAACTCACCGGTCATGGGAATCTGATAGCGCTCGCCAGCTAGCGTGAATGCGCTGAAACCGCTCTGATAGTCGATGTCGGTGATTTGGATGTCGCAGTTGTTAGCGAAGCCAACTGTCTGCACCGGAGCTGGAGCATCTTTGATAACATCGAGGCAGTTAGCATCGTCACCATTGACAAAGGCAATGCCATTGCGCGGCACTACTTTGAGTAAACGCGAGAATGTTAGTTTGATCTCGTCGATGTTGTTATAAATATCAGCGTGGTCAAATTCGATGTTGTTGATGACTACCACCTCCGGCAAGTAGTGGAGGAATTTGGATCGTTTATCAAAGAAGGCGGTGTCGTATTCGTCACCCTCTAACACGGTGAATTCAGAATCGGTGAAGATGGCCCCTTTGCCGAGGTTTTTAGGAATGCCACCAATCATATGGCTAGGATCCACACCAGCTGATTTCAGCAACCACGCGAGCATCGATGAGGTGGTGGTTTTGCCGTGAGTGCCAGCCACCACGAGATTGCGTTTGCCTCTGAGGAAATGTTCTTTTAGCACTTCTGGTAGAGAGACGTAGAGCAGCTTGCGGTCGAGCGCCGCCTCCGCTTCTTCGTTGCCGCGGCTGATGGCATTGCCAATCACAATGACCTCGGCGTCAGCTGGAATATTCTCCGCCTTGTAGCCGGGCGTGATGGTGACGCCCTGGCTCTCGAGGAATGTCGACATCGGCGGGTAAACGTTTTCGTCTGAGCCTGTAATGCGATAGCCCTTGGCCTGCATGGCTGCAGCTACTGAGCCCATGGCGGTGCCACAAATGCCGATAAAATGGAAATTCCTCATGCCCAGAAGCAGAACAGAATACGCGGCTGTTGGAAACTAGAATTTTGGCGCAGATACAGTGCCTTGATCTTTTTCGTCTTTTTGTAGCCGCAGCATGCGGTCCGCCACCTCGCCTATCATCTGCTCGATGATCAATCGAAGGTGGCTGCCGCAGCGGTAGTCAGCTGGCGCGATGTGTTTGACGCGGTCGGCATGCGCACAGAGCTGATAGCATTTTTTGAAACTAGCTCGTGACGGATCATCCGGGTTGTAGACGGCGATCGCGCGACCTCCTGTCTTTTTCATCACCGTAAAGCAGGGCACATCTGTTGGACCGTCACCCACGTAGATCATGTTTTCAAATGGAATCGGCCGCAGGCTCGATGGCATGTGATCATTAACGTCCTGGTCGTAGCTCAGCATCCCCTTGTTGATGCGAAATAGATACTGGGTTTTGGTGGTGTGGGAAATCGTGCGTTTTGGATAGGCAATCTGACCGTGAGCATTTTCGCCAAACTCACAACCGTAAATCGCCTTAGTGTATTTTGTTAGCTTGGAGCCATCTAGCAGCGCCTTCAGCCCGGAGGACACAATGTAGTGCTCGAGGTGAATGTCCGCCGCACGATGGTGGTCTCGCAGCACGGCATTTTCTATTTCTTCAAAATACGCTTCCACGCCGGGGAAAAACTTCAGGTTAGCGCCCAGCTCGGTGAGCCGCGCATTGCTCACCTGATCCATATCGAGGTAGTGCAGCAGAGTGTGCATGTACGCTAGCTCGCCGTCCCAGTTGTCCTCTGTGCACAGGGCATTGCATTTTTCCCAAAACGACTTTGGATCGATGCCAAACTGCGGGAACAAGACGTCGTCCTGCATGTAGCTAGGACTCAGAGTTTGGTCGTAATCGTATACGAGCGCGATGGTATTTTGCGGAGCAGGCATGATAGAAATAGGAAACGATCTCTAATAAATGAAATTCTCCGCCAAGCTGCAAGATTCATTTCTTTGCCCAATGTCATCAGCAGGTAGCAGGTAGATAGTTTCTTTTCTAACTAATCTCTGGCTGGGTGGGGTTCGCCTAGCTGGTTTGTATGTACCTAACGGTTGTCCCGCCGGGTTTCCTGAACTAGATCAGGCGCTGAAAGCGTCCAAGAACAAAGCCCATGGCTTCAGCCATGGGATGGTAGAGCTAGCCGATCGCGCCCTGAAAGGGGGCCAGAAAGCGCAGAAGTCGGGCCAGCTAGAGAAAGCGGAGAAGGATCTCCGCAGTCCGAAAGCCTTCGGCAGAGCTGCCGAGTTAGCTGGGAGTTGTCTAGCCGGGTTTCAGCTAGCTGGTTTTCACTCTTTTCTCTTCAATCTTCACCCTTGATAGGCTCCGCTTGAGTAGTGGAGTTCGTAGCTGTGGCTGTAGATTTCAAAGACCACACCAAAGGGATCTTCCACGTAAATCATGCGGTAAGGTTTTTCGCCAGGGTAATAATAGCGTGGTTCAGGCATGCGACGTTTGCCGCCAGCCGCTTCAATTTTTTCAACTAACTCTTCGACGTTTGGATCTTGCACGCAGAAGTGAAACAGGCCCGTTTTCTGGTAGGGGAAATTATTCTCAGCTGGTTCTTTGTTAGCAAACTCAAACAGCTCGACGCCAATGCGATCACCTGTGGACAGGTGGGCAATGCGGAATTTCCCCCAGCCTTTGCCAAAGACGTCGTCGCACATCACGCCAATGGCGGAATCGTCGCTCACCACTTCGGTCGGCGGCATGATGGTGTACCAGCCCATCACTTCAGCGTAGAATTTAACAGCTGCATCGAGATCGGGAACGGAAATGCCTATGTGTGAAAAGGTTCGTGGATAATCTGACATGCGCCAAGGTGCGACAGATCGCTCACCGCGCAAGTGGAATTAAGTATCTTCGTGAGCAAAGGTTTGAATCGGGTGTTCCGAGCTTTACACGAACTAACAAAGAATCTAATTATTTCTCCATGAGTCTAGCAAAGTGGATCTATCTGGCAGCCAGCTGTGGTGGTTTGGCGCTCGGCTATGGGTTAGGGAATAGCCAGCGCGGTGGCGAGATGGCTGAATCAAATCTAGCTGGCGATGCCCAGCAGCTAGCAAAACCAAGCAAGCGAAAAAGGAGCAGCTCCGCTCAGGATGTGACGCGGCAGTATTGGCAGCATTTGTCAAAATCTGGCCTCAGCTCAGAGCAAAAAGTGCAGCTCGCGGTGGACGAGCTCATGGCTCTCTACAGTGAATATAATCCCACCCAGCCGATGGCCGATACAAACGAGCTGATGATCTATCAGCTTATGATATTTGAGGGGCTGAATGCGGCTGAATTCCAGCTAACAATGGATGCCTTGATGGCCCAGCTAGCTAGCGGGCCGATAAAAAACTGTAGTGCTAACTTTTGGCTTCAGCCGTATAGTTCATGGGCTGAGATCGACCCATCAGCGGCATTTCATCACGCACTCGTTCATAGCCAAGTTGATCTATCGATTTGGCCTGATAGAGTAATGAATATGTGGGCGCAGAACGACTTTGATGCGGCGGAAGCTTGGTACATACAGTCATGCGCTCAGGGAAATTTATCTCAACAAATGGCAGAAAGATTGCATCATGAGCTTTTGGAGGGCCTTGTACACTCTGATCTGACTAGAGCCATCCAACGTTGCCTAAAACAGCCAGAATCAAGTAGTGATCTGCAAAGGACGATGAGATCAGCTATTTTTTTGCGCCGCGAAGAACTGCAAAAAATGATCCTTAGCCATGACGATGATACTGAGGTTGAGGAGTTGCTAGAGGTTGCCGCAGGGCTGATGCCTGAGGGCGAGTTCGAGAGTTTTCTAGCTCCATTTGAGCAATTAGATGACGATTTTTGTGTGAGCGCTAGTTCGCAAAAATCCTCGATACTATATGATGAATTTGACAGATCGAGTTGGCTAGTATCAGCGGAAGGAATGAAGTCAGAGCTGGCTGCGCTGGAAGCTGGTGAGCAAGCTGGATATGGACTTATGATATCAGTGGTAACATTGCTGAATTCCAGCCCTGACGAGGCGATGGTGATGCTGGATCAATACGGTGATAAGTTGGATGAAGTCAATATAATCAAAGAACAGCTGAACCGCGGAGATGTTGGGTTTAGTATGCACTTGCTAGAGCGCATTGACGACCCGGTTCTACAGCAGAAACTTTACCGGAAACATTACCAGCAATTTGTTAAAGAATCACCCAGAGGGGCCGAGCAATGGTTGAGCCGGCAAGAGGCTGACTTGCAAAGCTTACTTGGCGAGGAGGGACAACCGTGAAATACCAATCGTCGCTTATAGCGCTTAGCCTCGCAGTTGTTGGAGTATTGATAGGTTTCCAGCTGGCTGGAAAGCCATCCAGTCATCCAGCGGAGAGGGTTTTAGATAGCCAGATGCGCTCGGTGTCTGTTTTGCCTGTGGACGCTGCGGCTAAGCCGAGCCATGTGAAGCAGCTAGGTAACTGGCTAACGCGTCTGCCAAAATCCCAAGATGGTCACCAGTATTTGAGGCGCAATGCGCGCGTGATGGCGATGACTGAGGGTATGAGTTCGGCTGAATTTCAACAAGTTCTGGATGTGATGCTAGCTGAGCATGAACCCGACCTTCAAATGATAGGGTTTCTATTGGAGCGCTGGGTTAAGGTTGATCCCGAGGCCGCTTGTTATGCTGCAATGCAGCATAAGTTATCTAGAAGTGATGTATTTCGCACGTGGTGGAGCGATGATCCCGAAGCCGCTTGGATATGGTCGTCTAACTATCCAGAAGCTCGAAAAGACTGGTTCTCTGACATAATAACAAAGGCTAATCTGGCATCTGCCCTTATTATCAAAGACCCAGATAAGGGTATCTCTTTAGTTAATGAACTGAGCCAATCTGAGCGCCGCAAATTGTATCATGAGGTCATGTTTAATGGCTGGCACAGGAATCCACAGATGAAAGACAATTGGATAGAAAATCTAGGGCAAGTGGAAGATTTGTATTTCCAACAAAAAGTACTCGAAGTTGTCTTAGAGTGCAATTCTGAACAGGCTCTCAGCAGAGAACAGCTGGAGATGCTCGCGCCTATTGCGGAAAATCTGGGTGCCGAGATGAAGCAGGCTTTTGATTCTGCGTACGGCTACCACTTGATGATAAGTGATCCGCCTGTTGGATTAGCGCATATGCTGGCGAAGGCTGATGACCAGCAGTCTCAAAAAAACTACCTCAGCATTGGATTAAATGAATATGCAAAGCAAGATGCCTCTGCAGCCATTCAGTGGGTGGCAGATCATATTGAGGTATCCTACCAGGATGAGTACTTGCTCGCCATGGCGACCCCTCAGGGCATGCGATCTAGCTGTGACCTTAATCCTGAGGTTGCTGAGCAAATTCAAGACCCACGCCTCCAGCAGATCGCTTACCTGCGCATGCATGAAGGATTAGTGAATCTATCAGGAATGACTTCCTCTTCTGCTAGTGATTGGCTCAGAGCTCAGGATCCAGCCAGCTTGGTGGAATTATACGAAAGCATACCAGCAGATACCCGAGCGGATGATGATCCCTTTGCGAGTAGACCTGAGGGCAGTCCAATCACCTATCAGCAGATGGAATTATTGGCGGAAATCATAGCTAGCAACGAGGAGTGAGATTTCTAGATGCCTCCGCTTCAGCTAGAGTTTTGATGGCGCAGCGTACTGGCTTTTTTCTTTAGCTGCTTGTTTCAAGTCGCTGATATTGACGTGTAGCTGTCTATTTCTCCAGCTGCTTTTTGCTAACTGGTTAGGGGTTTGTCTAGCTGGGGGGGCTGTTTGTTTTCCAGATCTAGCTGGCCAGCACAAGCTGCTCAGGCGCTGAAAGCGACAAAGAACAAAGCCCATGGCTTCAGCCATGGGGAGGTAGAGCTAGCCGATCGCGCCCTGAAAGGGGGCTAGAAAGTGCCGAACTCCAGTCAGCAGGAGGGCAGCAACCGGTGCAGTCCATCCAGCTAGCAAAAGCGGAGAAGGATCTCCGCAGTCCGAAAGCCTTCGGCAGAGCTGCCGAGTTAGCGGGTAATTTTCTAGCTGGTTTTCAAAAAAAAATGCCAGGCATTTTTGCCTGGCATGAAATCACTAGCTGGCTGGAACCCATATATTTAAAGGGATTTCTGGTTAGGTGAGCCAGCTGGAAAGTGGGTGTTTCCGGGTTTTTCCGCGACGGAAAACCTTACCGTTTACCATCTCTGACCTCGCGCATGTAGCGCATGTAGCGAGGCAGTCCAGCCAGCTCGCGAAAGCGGAGAAGGATCTTCGCAGTCCAAAAGCCTTCGGCAGAGCTACTGAGTTAGCTGGTAATTTTCTAGCTGGTTTTTTAGAAAAAAAATGCCAGACATTTTTACCTAGCATGAAATCACTAGCTGGCTGGAACCCTTATATTTACAGGGATTTCTGGCTAGGCGAGCCAGCTGGAAAGTGGGTATTTCTGGGTTTTTCCGCGACGGAAAACCTTACCGTTTACCATCTCTGACCTCGCGCAGGTAGCGCATGTAGCGTTGCTGGGCGCGTAGGTCTGGGTCTTGCTCAGGGTGGATGAACGGGTTGTTAGTACCGTAGAGCGCCCATGGTCCGTGAGGCACGTCTTTGAAGTGGATGAACCGCCAGTGGACTTTGTCGCCGGAGCGGATTTTTAGGTAATCGCGTACGGCTGGGGAGATGTCGATGCCGGCTTGGCTATTATGTGGGTTGGCTGGCTGGCTATTGCCAAAGACGTAGCGCCAGTCGTCGGTGAGGAATGGTCCACAATCTTCCCATTGGGCATAACAGACGCGGTTGTTGTGCACGATTTGCAGCCAGCGTCCTTTGAGCACGGTTTTGCCTGGCTTTGGGTTCATGGCCTTGAACCACGGGATGACTTTTGACGCTTCTGGTTTGTGTTCTTTCCAGTTGATGCGGTCGTTGTACGGTAGCGCGATGTAGAATGGGTTGAGCTTGGGGGTGAATGCTTTGGGCCGGTAGTTGATGCGGGCGGCTGGGTTTGGGTCGTCGTAGCCGCCGTAGTTGATGGCCCATTTGGTATCCCACGAGCTGGCGCAGTTAGGCGTGGGGTTTCGTGCGGTGGGTTTTTCACCAATCCAGAAAATGGTGGCGGTGATGTTCTTTTTCCACGGGTAGCGGTAGCGGGTGAATGGGTTCGCCGGATGGGCACCTGATGGGGCGCTTACCCTCGGACCGCCAGCGGAAACGCGAGGTTTACCGGTGAGTGATGGGCCACTGGCAATGGCGGCTGCGTCTAGCTGGGCGTGCGCGCCTGCTAGTGTGAGTGTGAAAAATACCAATGCAATGATTCCCTTGAACATGACTAGATTGTGATCCGATTAGAACCGACGCATCACTGTGTCTTTCATGAAGCGAGACTTCTTGTTGGGGTAGTCCAAGGTGTAGTGAATGCCGCGTGATTCTTGGCGCTGGATAGCGCAATCGACTATGAGAGAAGCAGCTGTGACGAGATTGCGCAATTCTAAAATATCCGGAGTGACACGGTGGCCCCAGTAGAATTCGCGCACTTCGCGGCGCAGGTTGTGTAGGCGAATGGCGGCGCGCTGCAGGCGATTGTCGGTACGCACGATGGATGCGTAGTCCTGCATGATGCGGCGGATTTCATCCCAGTTGTGGTGGATGACGACTTGTTCGTCTGGAGCAGCACGGGTGCCGTGTTCCCACTCTGGGATGTCTGGTGTGCTGGGTGATTCTTTCTCAGGTGGATAGAGGACCATCATGCGCTTGAGCGCGCGGCGGGCGAGCACGTGGGCTTCTAGCAAGGAGTTGGATGCTAGACGGTTAGCTCCATGTAGGCCTGTGTGTGCGACTTCGCCCACTGCAGCTAGACCGCGGATGTTAGTGAGGCCGTTGACGTCGGTGACCACACCGCCACATTGGTAATGAGCCGCAGGCACTACTGGGATTGGATCTACCTCGGCGTCGTGGCCGTAGCGCAGTAGCGTATTGTAAATGTGTGGGAATCGCTCAGCGACAAATCCTTTTGGCTTGTGAGTGATGTCTAGATAGACGCAGTCAGCACCGGTTTTTTTGATTTCGTGGTCGATGGCTCGAGCGACGATATCACGCGGTGCTAGTGACCCGCGCTCGTCGTATTGGTGCATGAATTCTTTGCCATTGGCATCTACCAGCACGCCACCTTCACCGCGTACGGCTTCAGAGACGAGGAATGATCTGGCCTCCGCTCCAGTGGCTGTTGGGTTGTAAAAGCAAGTGGGATGGAATTGGATGAATTCCATGTTGGAGATGTTAGCGCCAGCGCGCCATGCCATTGCTAGGCCGTCGCCGGTTGAGCTGTCTGGGTTGGTGGTGTACAGGTAGGTTTTACCACAACCACCAGTGGCCAGTACCACGCGGTCTGAGCGGAAAATTTCCACCTCACCAGATTCTTTTTTCAAAACGTAGGCGCCGAGCACACGACCGTCAGTCACTAACCCCAGCTTGGTGGTGGTGATGAGGTCGATGGCAAAATGATCTTCCATCAGCTGGATGTTGGCGTGTTCTTTGGCGCGCTCTAGCAAGGCGGTAACAATGGCGATGCCTGTCATGTCCTTAGAGTGCAAAATCCTGCGCTGTGTATGGCCACCTTCTTTGCCTAACGAGTAGCGATCACCGGTGCGGTCAAATTTTACGCCATTCTCTACCAGCTCCTCGATGGTGGCGGCTCCTTCCTCTACGATGGTGCGCACGATCGGCTCTTTACACAGACCTGCTCCAGCATCGAGCGAGTCGGCAATGTGTTTTTCTATCGTATCGCCCAGCTCACGCATCGGCTCAGGAAGTACGGAGGCGATGCCCCCTTGAGCCCAAGCTGTATTGGATTCCAGCGCGGCGCCCTTGGTGATAATATTCACGGTGCCGTGCTCAGCTGCGCGCAGTGCAAACGATAAGCCTGCAATGCCTGTACCAATAACGAGAAAGTCGCTAGTCATGTGGCGGCTGATGGTAGGGAACGGATGGTCAATTGCCAAAGCCAATTTTGCATGAATTTCGAGCGGGCTATAAATCCTCAGTTGCTGACTGAGGGTAGTTGACTGTCTGGCCTATGCTTCTCGTTGATCTGTCTTACTAGATATGGGAATGATGAATATTAGTTGCTGGCAGTATTGCCGTCGCCAAGGTCTTGATTATTGAACTGGTAAGGATGGATATAGATGCGTATCTACCTTGAACCTAATTCGCTTACAGCTAGGAGTCTTTTCGAGCTGGGGTAAGCAACTAAACACAAATCTCCTAAGCCTGATGCTCAGATGGTATCAGCTTGCTTTACGGCGTATTCCTAGAAGGCTAATTGCGCCAAAGCATAGAAGTAATGCTGACGTCGGTTCAGGAGTAGCAACGGCTTCGAGCCTATTTGGTGTTTTGAGTGAACTCAGACCAGAGTATAGGCTGAAGTCTGAGATATCAAACGAGTCATCTATAGTTCCAGTCAAACGGGCTGATCCTGAAAGGACGGTTCCTGAGGTGAGAATTCCGTTATCGCCCGTCTGTCCACTCCAGTAAATAGAATCACCAGTTTCTCCCCCATTATCGAATCCTTGAGGATCCCTCAAAACGCCATCAACTGTGAGAGAATTTGTATCAAGGACCAGGCTGCCAGTGTACCACTGTGTGCCTAGATCGACTGAGGGAGCTATAATCAACAAGCCGGACCTCCTTGCTCCTTCTGAATCTGCGTCTAAAGTACCGCTAACGGTGAATGTTATGGCTGAGCTGGTGTATTCTGTAATCTGCAGAGTCACAGCTGCATGAGCCCCCATGGATAGAGTAGCAAAAGTGGCTAGGCTTATGGCTAAACTCGATAATGATATTTTGTTAGTTTGCATGGCTGTTTTATATGTTTTTCTAATTGAGTTACCTGTGTAAGAGATGCGTGAAAAATGTTTCAAACAAGTGTTTAGTCCGAGCTGCGCGATTACGCAAGTTTAATTTCAATGGACGGCATTTTTAGGCCGTGATTTTTACGAAACGACAGTGGCTATTCGTGTAACGACGGGATAATAGCTAGCTTTCAGGGGAGCCATTAGTGGGGTTTATTACAAAACGATACATATTTGATGTGTTCTGTATTAATAATAAATATGAATGAAGCTGCTAAAGATGGGGCTACGGTTCGTATTATGTGAGGGGAAGTATGTCACAATACGGCTCGAAGTTAACTAGCTTAGTAGTAACCTAGATAATGAGGAATTATATAAATAAATGGATAGTGAGCGCCGTCTTGGCTAGTTTGATGACGACAATTGCGGCTGCAAGCAAAAGGCCTAATGTGGTGATTATTCTGGCTGATGATCAAGGTTATGGCGACCTAGGGTGCTTTGGCTCTCAGACGATCAAAACGCCGGTGATAGATGGGCTGGCTGCTGAGGGAATGAAGTTCACTCAGTTCTATGTGACGGCGTCTGTGTGTACGCCATCTCGTGCATCGTTGATGACGGGATCATATCCTGCTAGAGTTGGATTTTCCAAGGGGGTAGTTTTCCCAGACCATGAGCATGGACTGCCTGCTGGAATCAAGACCTTGCCCGATTTGTTTAAAGAAGTGGGATATACCACAGGCATGGTGGGTAAGTGGCATCTAGGTCATAGCGAGGGAAATCTTCCGTTAGATCGTGGGTTTGATTATTTCTATGGCGCCCCCTATAGCAATGACATGGTGATGAGCTCACACCTTAAAGTTTCTAGCAATATGGTGCTTAGGAATGGTCGGACGAAGGAGGATTTCTTGGAGAAAAGATGGGGCGCTGAAAACCGTGGCGTGCTGATGCAGGGGGACGAGGTGATAGAATTTCCAGCTGATCAGACATTGTGGACGCAGCGGTTCACCGAAAAAGCGGTTGATTTCATCAAGGCTAACAGTGAACAGCCATTTTTCTTATACGTGGCTCATTGTATGCCGCATTTGCCTATCGAGTTGTCCGAGCGCTTCGCTGGTAAATCTGCGCACGGCCCATATGGCGACACGATTCAGGAGATCGACTGGAGCACGGGTGAAATTCTCAAAGCATTGCGCGACACTGGTGTGGATCAGAATACCTTGTTAGTTTACACCTCGGATAATGGCCCATGGATTTATGCTGGCTCTCCGGAAGAAGTGGGTACGGCTGGCCCGCTGAGAGATGGCAAGTCTTACCAATGGGAGGGCGGCATGCGTATGCCCACGGTGATGTGGGGGCCAGGCATTGTGGCTTCTGGAAAAGTCTGCGATGAGATGGCTTCAACCCTAGATTTATATACTACTTTTGCAAAGCTGATAGGAGCTACTTTGCCAAGCGACCGTGAGCTGGATGGTTATGATATCAGTGCGCTGTGGAGTGGCGACGCTGATGTGAAATCGCCACGTGATAGCATGCTTTATTTTTCTCTCATGGGCGAGTTGGTAGGAATCCGCAAGGGGGATTGGAAGCTATTGTTACACTCAGATAGAATGGTGGAACAGTACATGAAGAAAGCCGAGAAACATAAATTTACTCACCTCGATAATGTAGAGTTATTTAATCTCCAACAAGACGTTTCCGAAAAGTATAATCTAGCAGATGAAAACCCTGAGAAGGTGAAAACACTGCGCGATGAATTGCAGCGTTATCGTTATCTGGATATCAAGAATTTGAATTAGTGCGGTTGCTTAGGCTTCCTCATGGAAGTGTCTGAGACTGTACAGCTGGGCGGGAGTTTTAGCTGGCTGGCCAGCTGAGGTGATAGGCTTTGCGCCTTGCTTGCGTTTCTTGCCAAATTTTTTGCGGTGAGTTCTGAATTGATTGTTGATGAAGGCTTTGCCGCCGATGGCGACGCCGTCGGTGAAGTATTTTATTTTGTGTCGTAGCAGCTCGGCGGGTGAGATTTTGCCCCCTCTAGCACGTTCATTTTCTAGCTGAGATTTGGCATTTTCATCAGTCACGGCAGCGTCTTCTATCAGCCAGAGTCGGTAGCGATGGGCGTTTTTGTGCCAGCTAGTTTGTGCCACGCGCATCACCTCGCAGAGCCCGTAGCGACAGCGTTTGCTGCCAGCTAGCGCGGCGGCGTAACCGCACCAGCGGTAGTCTTTGGGATCGCTAACGATGCCCGCCCTAACTGGATTAAGATCGATGTAGGCGGCGATAGCATGCAGGGCGGTGAAATCTTCACCGGTTTCGTGCTCGGCGGGTTTGTTAGTCGACTCTACCAACACGCTTTTGTAGCGCCCCATCCACAACGCTCCGCGCCTTCCGTGAGTTTTGTTATACCATCGGCTGTAGCGCTCTTTAAGTTCTTTAACGAATTTTTCTAAGTTACAAAAACGCTCTTTGTATTTAGTTAGTTGCTCATCAGCATAGCGCTCCATGCCATTGGCGCGCATGTGAGCCAGCTCGGCTCGTAGCTGGCTGATGTACGCTTTGCTATACAGCGTCCGCAGGTGGTCGATCAGCCGCTCTTCCCCTTGTAGCTTAGTTTGCGATGGTCTTTCATCTGGCCGACCGTGTGACTCGTAGGCTTCAAATTTGGCATTGAATTTCACCCTGCTAGGCACGCGAATGAGCAGGTGGAAATGGTTATCCATCAAACAATAAGTCAGGATCTTTATGCCTGAAAAGCGCGCCATGCGCCACATGATGCGCAAAAACGCTTCTTTTTCTTGGTCGCCAAACAGGTAATCTCCGCCCGCCGTGCGACTCATCACGTGGTAGCAGTAGGAGTGCTGAGCATCACCAACAATGCGCACATGTCCGCCAGACGGCGGCGCACAAATCATGCCCGCGGCGCCACCAGAAAAACCCGTTTTACAATCCGCCAGCTGCAGCGGCGTCAGCGGCTTCGACTCAGCTGGTTTTTGTTGATTCTGCAATGGTTCTGGAGATTTCATAATCACCAATATCGCACAGAATCAGTGGCTTGCATCTAAAAAATGCCGTGCATCTTTTCG
>NZ_JAENIM010000044.1 GCF_016595495.1 Persicirhabdus sediminis | reverse complement strand
GACCGCTTTGCTAAAGTGCTCATCGCTGACATTACCTATATTCCAACAAAAGAAGGATGGCTCTATCTATCAGTGGTTATCGACCTCCATTCTCGACTAGTTGTTGGCCATCAATGCTCTGGAGCCATGCCCGCTGAAATCGTAACCGATGCCCTAGAAGCTGCTGTGACTCAATGGGATTTACCACGAGGCAAATCCATCTTTCATTCTGATAGAGGTAGCCAGTACACAAGCTGCAAACTACGTAAGTTACTCGGATATCATAAGTTCAAGCAGTCGATGTCAGCCAAAGGAAACTGCTACGACAATGCGACATGTGAGAGCTTTTTCGGCTCGCTCAAAGCAGAACTACTTCCCAACTGTGGTTATTTTGCAAGCAGAGAACTAGCTCGCAAAGCTATTTTTGAATACATTGAGGGCTTTTATAACACCTACAGACGCCACTCATCACTGGGCTATATATCGCCATTTGAGTACCTCAAAAAACAAAATCAGGTTGCTCTAGCAGCCTAATTCAACTAAAAAATTAAAGGAGACTTGCTGTACGAAATTTGAGGGGAAGATCACTATCCAGCTCCAGCCAGAAAATGCCAAAGGCATGCAACAGCCTAGCCCAGGGTCAGGCAGCACCGAAGGTGCCACGCCACCCTAGGTCACATGCCCCGCACACCACAGAGGGCTGAAAGCCCCAAAGAACAAAGCCCATGGCTTCAGCCATGGGATAGTGGTGATTGCCGACCGCGCCCTGAAAGGGGGCTAGAAATCGCCGCTGTCCAGCCCGCTAGAGAGCGGGATAGATGGCTATCCAGCTCCAGCCAGAAAATGCCAAAGGCATGCAACAGCCTAGCCTAGGGTAAGACAGCGCCGAAGGTGCCACGCAACCCTAGGTCACATGCCCCGCACACCACAGAGGGCTGAAAGTCCGACACAGCGCGCCGCTCACTAGCCAAAAATGCCCCAGAAAAACCCAAAACGACCCGGCACCATTTTGACTTAAACCCTGTAGCTACATGGATTCCAGCTGGTTCAGCTTCAAAAATGCCTGACATCTTTTCTCCAGAATGCCGAAGGCATGCAACAGCCTAGCCTAGGGTAAGACCGCGCCGAAGGTGCCACGCAACCCTAGGTCACATACCCCACACACCACAGAGGGCTGAAAGTCCGGCACAGCTCACCGCTAGCTAGCCAAAAATGCCCCAGAAAAACCCAAAACGACCCGGCACCATTTTGACTTAAACCCTGTAGCTACAAGGATTCCGGCTGGCTCAGCTTCAAAAATGCCTGACATCTTTTGCTACCGCATTCCATTTCCCCTGCGGGGAATCTATCTAAATGGCATGGATCCACGGGTTGCACTCGCTGAGCTCGTTGACCCGCGGCTAAAATCCTATAGCCCTCCGGGCTAGCTGATTCTCAGAATACCCGGCTCCTAGTGCTGCCAAAAAGCGGCGAAGGATCGCCGCGCTCCAAAGCCTGCGGCTGAACTGCTGAGCTGGCGCACAAGATGAGAATCTCTGTCTACTCGTTCAAGATCCTCAGCGAGTCGGAGCTTTGGGCTGATGGCCCTTGTTATTGAAATTTTTTTGCCACTTCTGCGGGCAACTTGTCTCTGAACTTCGCTGGTATTTCGCCCGGATAATTAAAAGCCCAACTTCTAGATCCTTCCTCGAACCGCTCTAGTATCCAAACTTTCTCATCTCCATCAAAAACCCATACACGATCATTTTCAGAAACGAAACAGAAGAACCCGTCGTTGTTGCGCCAGTCGCTTGGCCTTAGGGTGCACGTTCCTTCAAATTTGCCAGCTCGAGCAGGATTTGAGATATCGCGCATTACCTCAACCCCCGGCGCACTTTCGCTCAGCTCGATCTGCCAATTACCAGAGGGACTAACAAAACTGCCGAAGCGATCATAGATAACAGCCTCGTATGGCGGTTCTTCGGACGATTTTTCGCAGCCGACTATAAACAGTATTGTAGCAGCCGTAACTATTTTCGGAATTCTCATTTTAAGCAGAAAGTTGAAGGGATAACACCCCCTGTAGGGGGCTGGCTTTGATAAAGGGCTCGAGGTTTATCATCGTCCTAAAGTCTAACTACTCAGCAGTAGTTGGTTGATCTGTGCAGCCCTGTTCTCCTTTATTTTTGTCAGGTTTATCGGCAGCTGCAAAGCCACACCCGTGCTCAACTTCATCTTGAAAATATCGTTTCCATAAATCTGCTTCAGGAGTCCTATTAACGACCTTGAGTATGATATCACCTGTAATCGCTACTACTAACGATGAATTGAAGTGGGAATTTGTGACCGTGATTAGATTCTTTTTTACATCGAGTTCAGAGCTTGAGCCCTCTGGAAAAGCTACGCCTTGTCTTTTAAAAAACTCAGTCAGCGCCTCGTCCTCACCTTCAGAATGATGCTTTAGCATCTTAGATAGCAACACTTTAGCATCTTCCGATACGGGAATGATGAATGTATTTAGTTGGGCTTCATTAGAAATCCCCTCACGGGCGCCCGACTCACTGGAATAGCCCAGTGGTGACAATAGAAGCATCAAAATAAATATTAAACGGAACATTTTCAGGATATTTAGTTAGGAAAGACGCTAGCTGGAATGGTTCTTTTAAGAACTATTCGTTAGCTCATCCTATCTAGTTATTTGTTATTTGCTGGAGTAATCATGCAGTTATTAGACCTCGCGGCAAGGATGATTTGCGAGTCACTAGTTAGATAATTTCTCCAGCACATAGATAGACGATGTTTGAGCCGACGTTTTCCTCTCTTCTCTACAGATGTTAGCTGGCTGGGAGCTGGCAAAAGCGGCGAAGGATCGCCGCGCTCCAAAGCCTGCGGCTGAGCTGCTCAGCTGAGCTGGCTTCATCAACTGCTAATCTGGCTGGCGGCTTTTCAGCTGGCTGGAATTTTCTACTCACCATTCTCTACTCACCATTCTCTACTCACCTCGGGGCGTAAAAAAGCGCTGTGGGGGTGGCCCACAGCGCTGAGATTTTTGTTAGCTAGTTAGTAGCTCCAGCTGGCTGGAGCACTGCTTACAGCAGACTATCTTAGTCGACGTTAGCTTTTGGTTTAACTGGCTTGAAGGTGAGTTCCTTGGACTTTTTCGGTCTGTTGACACGCACGGTATCACCTTCTTGGATGTCGCCACGCAGCAGTGCTTCGGCGAGCGGATCTTCGAGGAAGCGCTCAACGGCACGGCGCATTGGACGCGCACCGTAGGCTGGGTCGTAGCCTTTTTCGATGAGCAGGTCGCGAGCGGTTTTTTCCAGCTTGATCTTGATGCCTTTGTCTTCGAGGCGAGCAAAGAGCTTGGCGGTCTCGAGGTCGACAATTTTGCTAAGGCTGTCTTTTTCCAGCATGTGGAAGACGACGAGCTCGTCGAGGCGGTTGAGGAACTCAGGCTTGAAGCTACCTTTGGCGGCTTCGAGGATCTTATCTTTCATGCCACCGAAGTCGGCTTCATCTTCCTGCATGGCGCCAAATCCGAGACTGGTTTGGCGTTTGATGGATGAGGCACCCACGTTGGATGTGAGGATGATGATGGTATTGCGGAAGTCGATCTTACGGCCAAAGCTATCGGTGATCATGCCTTCTTCAAGGATCTGCAGCAGCAGGTTCATGACGTCCGGGTGAGCTTTTTCAATCTCATCAAAGAGCACCACTGAGTATGGCTTGCGGCGCACGGCTTCGGAGAGCTGGCCACCTTCATCGTAACCCACGTATCCTGGAGGCGAACCAATCAGGCGGCTGGTGGAGAATTTCTCCATGTACTCAGACATGTCGACTTGGATGAGCGCGTCTGGATCACCAAACATGAAGTCGGCGAGGTTACGAGCGAGGTAGGTTTTACCCACGCCAGTAGGCCCGAGGAAGAGGAATGAACCGATAGGACGACGCGGATCTTTGAGATCAGCGCGTGAGCGGCGCAGTGCCTTACTGATGGTGGTGACGGCAAAGTCTTGGCCGATCACCTTACCTTGCAGCTCGGTTTCCATTTCCAGAAGTCGCTGAGCTTCTTTCTGCTCCATGCGCTGGAGCGGCACGCCGGTCCACTTGGAGACGACGGACATGATTTCGTCTTCACCTACTTCGACGACATTTTCCTCCGCCTCAGCTTTCCAGCTGGCGAGGATGTTTTCGAGTTCCTCTTTGCTGTGCTTTTCGGCATCGCGCATGGAGGCGGCTTTTTCAAAATCTTGCTCGTTGATGGCTTCTACCTTCTTGGCTTGGATTTCTACGATGGTCTGCTCGAGTTCTTTGACTTGCGGCGGGCGTGTCATCTGAGCGATGCGCATGCGTGAGCCGGCTTCGTCGAGAATGTCGATCGCTTTATCTGGCAGGTAGCGGTCTGAGAGGTAGCGGGATGATAGCTTCACCGATGCTTCGATGGCTTCATCTGTGTACTTGGCATTGTGGTGTGCCTCGTATTTTTTCTGCAGCCCGTGAAGGATCTTGATGGCATCTTCGGTGGATGGCTCTTCCACTTTTACCTTCTGGAAACGACGCTCGAGAGCGGAGTCTTTTTCGATGAATTTGCGGTATTCGTTCATCGTCGTAGCGCCCACACACTGCAGCTCTGAGCGGCTCAGTGCTGGCTTGATGATGTTGGAGGCATCCATGGCACCTTCAGCGGAGCCAGCACCTACGATGGTGTGGAGCTCATCAATGAACAAGATGACGTCACCGGCTTTGCGGATTTCGTCCATCACGGCTTTGATGCGTTCTTCAAACTGGCCACGGTACTTGGTACCAGCCACCATCAGCGCGAGGTCGAGAGCGACTACTTTTTTACCACGCAGCAGCTCGGGCACGTTGCCGGTGCTGATTTCTTGGGCGAGCCCTTCGACGATGGCAGTTTTACCCACACCAGCTTCACCGATGAGTACTGGGTTGTTTTTGGTGCGGCGGCACAAAATTTGGATCACACGCTCGGTTTCAGATTCGCGGCCAATCACTGGGTCCAGCTTACCTTCGTCAGCCAGCTTGGTGAGGTTGCGGCCAAAGGCGCGCAGCGCTGGTGTTTTGGTTTTGCCTTCGCCTTCTGGCGCGTCTGAGTTTTCCTCTTCGTCTTCGAAGTCGATAAAATCATCATCTCCTTCTTCGGCGCTGAAGTTCGGGTCGATCTCAGCAAGGATCTCTTGGCGAGTTTGCTCAATGTCGACATTCAGGTTGGTGAGCACCTTGGCGGCGACACCTTCTCCTTCACGCAGCAGGCCAAGCAGCAAGTGCTCGGTACCGACGTAGGAATGGTTCAGCTGCTGGGCTTCTTTGCTAGCCAGCGCGAGCACTTTTTTCACCCGTGGTGTGTAGGGGATATTGCCGGAAACCTTAGTCTCAGGCCCTGACCCAACTTGCTTTTCCACCTCCATGCGGACGGCTTCCAGCTCGAGTCCCATATTTTGCAGCACGGTCACAGCCACCCCTTGGCCCAGCTTGATTAAGCCGAGAAGGATGTGTTCGGTGCCCACGTAATTGTGGTGGAATCGGTCTGCCTCCTTTCGCGACAGCGCGAGAACTTGTTGGGCTCTTGGAGTAAAATTATTCATGATTATTCTGCAGGGTCTTGGGGATCTTTTTTGGGATTAATTTCCGTTATAGGACTACTATCAGGCGATGCTATGTTTTGCAACCTGTCGCGGATGATTTCAGCGCGAATTACGTCACGTTCTTCGGCGCTAAGTTTTTTACCTGCGTGATGTTGCAAATGCGCAGGTTCTATATCCATCAATAATTGATCGCAGATACTCAGCATCTCTGGCGAGAAAAATCCGAGATCGCCACCGAGGCGCAACATCGAGATATATGTCAGCGCCTCCTTAGAATCAATGAGATGTGCGTATTTCAGCATTCCCAGCGCGCGGCCAATTTTATCAGCCAGTCCGTTGGTCTGGTCTTCCAAAAGCTTCTCACGGGCGAATCTTTCTTGGTCGCGCACCTCAGTGATCACGCGCTCCAGCCGCTCGATGATTTGCTCTTCGCTCTCACCTAGGGTCGATTGATTGGAAATCTGGAACATGTGGCCAAGCGACTCCGTGCCCTCGCCAAAAATCCCACGCACCGCCAGCCCCAGCTTATTCACTGCGTGGACGACGGCTTTGATGTGATCGCCAATCACCAAACCAGGCAGGTGCAGCATCGCCGATGCGCGCATCCCCGTGCCAAGGTTCGTTGGGCATGCCGTGAGGAATCCCAGACGCTTGTCGTAGGCAAATCCCAGCTGCTTTTCCAGCTCGCGGTCCACCTTATCCAGCGCTTTGTAGGCTTTTTTCAAATGCAGCCCACCGGTGATCGCCTGCATTCTCAGGTGATCTTCCTCGTTGATCATGATGCTCAGCGACTGCTTGCGGTTGACCACCGCCGCACTACCTTCACCACGCGCCGCTTGCTCGCGGCTGATCAGATGGCGCTCGACGAGCACCTGCTTGTGCACCGAGCTCAGCTCACTGAGTTCGTGCGAAAATCCATCTTTCATCTCTGGCAGCAATTCCACCGCCTTGCGCAGCTCACCCATCGCCTCAATGCGCTGGGTCTTGCGCGCCCAGCCAGGAAATGGATGATTGGCCAAGTTTCTAGCGAGCCGGATGCGGCTAGTCAGCACAATCGCGCTGTCCGTTTCCTTACCCGTCATCCAGTCAGCTGGATTGCGTAACAATGTCGATAAGCGCATCATTTTTGCGTCCCTCCCTTGCCTTTTTTGCTCGCCTTCTTGGCGGCTTTTTTAGCTGCCTTCTTTTTCACTGGCGCGTCTGATTTCTTCTCCAGCTGCTTGATTTCATCACGCAGTTCCGCCGCCTTTTCGTAATCTTCATTGGCAATGGCCTGGTTGATCGCCGTCTTCAGCTCGTCAAGTTTTTCGTCCAGCTCGATGGCCTCTTCCAGCCCATCAGGCACACGCCCGTGGTGCTGACCACCGACGTGCATATTGCGTAATACCCCCTCGATCTCACCGCGGAAGGTGCTGTAACATTGGCTGCAGCCCAGACGACCTACACGTTTGAGATCCTCCAGCGCAAATCCACAGTTCGGGCATTCGGCACCATCCTCCATCGGCACAGACTGCGCCGCTTTTGCCGCCATCTTCTCCGCCGCCGGCAGTGAGATTTCCCCTTTAGGAAGCCCCATCAGCTCATGGCCAGCAGCCAGCTCGTTGACGTCAGTAATGCCACGCTCCTCAGCGCATGATTCACACAGCTTCATGCTCTTCTGCACACCGTTGATGATGGTTGTGTAAAAGATCGTCGCTTCTTTGTTACAAAAATTGCATTGCATCGCTGCCATGATCCTAGCGGCACACCACCAAAATGCGAAAGGAAAAGATCATTTCTGAGCATTTTTTTCCCAGCTGGGCAAATGATCCACCGCAAATCATCCCACGCTCACAAATTTACCAAATCACTTTGCCAAACGTACCTGCAATGTGCACACTCTAGCCGCACTTGATCGCTGTCAAAAAGCACATCATTTCTTATGAATTTTCTCCACCAATTCGCGTCCAAGCTATTACAGGGAGCCATTCCGCCCACCACTTCCGGCGGCCACGCTCCCAACGAACCTAGCGATAACGAATTGGTAAGCAAAGCGCAAGCAGGCGACACCGCCGCCTTTGACCAGCTCGTTACCCGCCACCGGGGAAAAGTATATGCCATGGTCATGAACATGATTCACAACGACGCCGACGCCTGGGATCTCGCCCAAGAGATCTTCCTCAAAGCGTGGCGCGCGCTTCCTAAATTCGAAAACCGTGCCAAATTCTCCACCTGGATATTCCGCATCACCCACAACGCGGTGTACGATTACAAAAGAAAATCCCGTATCCATAGCGACGGTGAACTCGACGACGAACACCTCAGCGGTGAGCGTATCGACCCCGGCGCACGCACGCGGCCTAGTCAATACGACAGACCAGACCAAGCACTGGAAAAATCCGAGCTCGGCCAGCGAATCAACCACGCCTTAGAACAACTCAGCACCGACCACCGCGAAGTGATCCTGCTGCGCGAAGTCCAGGGCATGGAATACAAAGAAATAGCCAGCGCAGCAGACTGCTCATTGGGCACCGTGATGAGCCGGCTATTCCACGCACGCAAAAAACTCCAATCTCTACTCAGCCATGAAAAACCATCCTGATGAAATCCTCATTACCCGCTGGATCGACGACGACCTCACAGGCGCAGAACTCGAGCAAATGAACGCCTGGGTAGCTGAACACCCAGAACTTCTCGAGGAAAAACAGGCCATCCGCGCCATGCAGGCAGAGCTCCGTAGCGAGCTGCCTCGCAGCGTCGAGCCCGAGCACCCAGTCTCATTCAATGCCGGCATCCTCGCCGCCATCGAGCAGGAAAACCTAGCTCGCCCAGCAGCTGCAACAAGCACTCCAGCCAGCCCAGCCGAGCCAGAAAAAGTCATCTCCATCTGGCGCTACCTACGTGTGCCCGCCATCGCCGCCGGCATGACCGTAGCCTTCCTCGCTGGTTCCAAAATCAACCAGCCAGAAAGTGCAGGCAGTGAACTAGCTGACGCCCAGCCAGCCGCCAAAGCACCCGTGCCGCTCACCTTCTACACGCCAGACTCAGACGTCGCTGCGCATTACCAGAAAACCAAAGAAGCCACCGTCGTCGTCATCGACGGGCTGGAAGAAATCCCACGCGACAGCAACATCGTGCAATACCACGCAGGCCCCAAACCCGACGCCATCATGGCAAAAAATAGCCAATAACAGCCACCCCATTTTTCCCAGCTAGCCATGCTCCAGCCACTCCGTCACCTCAGCTCACTCGTCGCCTGCGCCATGCTCATCTGCCTGGCCGCCATGCCAGCGCGCGCCGAGCAGCCATCACCCTACCCAGAGCTCGACAAAGGTGAAGTCGGTCGCCTTCAAGTCACCCTCTACCACGGCACCAACGGCGAACCCGTAGCCAATACCAAACCAGCTGAGAAATCCATCGTCGATGCCTTGCAAAAAATCGACGCACTCAAATTCAAAAACTACCACCTACTCGGCCAAGATACACCCGTCATCCCGCGCCGGTTCGCTGGCTGGGCCACCCCGCTCAACCCCTCAGAAGAAATCATGCTCAGCTTCAGAACACTCGGACCCACCGAAGCTGGCATCCGCCTCGATCTAGAACTCTGGCAGCGCAGCGACAACGTCATGCGAGGCATCGTCGAGCTAGACAAGAACCATCCATTCTACGTCCGCGGGCCCAAATGGCGCGACGGCTACGTCATCATCTGCATCGAGCTCGTCCAGCGTAGAACACCAAAATCCAGCAAACAATAGCCAGCTAGCTGCCCGCCCTTATTTCTCCTCCGGTCTTCCCCCATTTTTTCCCCATTCCCCCTCCATTTTCTTAAAAAATTCCCCCCCTCGCACCACGTCCATTCTTCTCCAGCCAGCCACCACATCCATGTCCCTGCGCCACATCCTCACCGCCATCTTCTGCTGCACCCTCAGCGCCCTCACCGCCGCCGAGCTCACCTTTGAAGAACCACTCAAAGAAGTAGACGCGCCAGCTGACGCCAAAACCGTCATCATCGAGTTCCCCTTCGCCAACAAATCCGACGAAATCATCGAAATCACCCGCCAAGACGCACCATGTTCGTGCCTCAGCGCACAAATCTCCGGCGGCAAACTCATCTACAAACCCGGCGAATCCGGCATCATCAAAGGCATCTTCAAGCTCGGCACATTCTCCGGCACCGTCGACAAATCCATCTACCTGTGGAAAAAAGGCGACCCCGCTCACAAGGCATCCATGACCATCACCGCGCGCATCAACATCCCAGAAATCGTCCAGCTCACACCGCGCACACTACTCTGGGAGCTCGGCAAAGAAGCCACCAGCAAAACCATCGACATCACCATCAATAACCCAGAGCCCATCAAAATCACCAAAGTCGATACCACCAGCGACAACTTCCAGCTCGATCTCAAAACCATCGAAGCCGGCAAAAAATACCAACTCGCCATCACCCCCAAAGACAGCTCAAAACCTGGATTTGCCTCCATCAAAATCCACTCCGATGCAAAAATCCCACGCTTCCAGCGGCTGCAAGCATTCTGCACCATCAAAGCCGCCAAATAATCTCCCCGCTGGCCCAGAACCATCCAGCCAGCTGACCGCCCAGCCACCAGGCCCATTTTCCAAAACACCAAAAGCAGCTCCGTGAATCCAGTGAAAACCATTCTCCAAGCCTGCGCCATCACCATCGCCGCACTCATCGTCACCGCCGCGCTCTGGTTCACCCTCGGCGAGCCAGAACGCACCATCCCCTGCGATCCAGCCACCCTCAGCCAGCCAGAAATCTGCCTGCAAACCGTCATCAACGACTGGGCCAACGAAAACGTCCTCTGGGTAGACGCACGCCTCTACAAAGAATGGCAAACCGACGGCATGCCAGACTCCGTCCTACTCAGCACCGACGACGAAGAACACGACTACGAAACACTGCTCGGCGAAGCCGCCGAACGCATCATCACCGCAGACCGCGTCGTCATCTACTGCAAAACCACCGGCTGCGGCACCTCCAAAGCCATCGCCAACAAACTCATCGCCGACCAAATGAACCCCAACTGCTACGCACTGCACGGTGGCTGGCAAGCACTCCAAGCCGCCGGATATTAAAAAAATCAGGCGAAAAATTTGCACATTCACACATCCAGCGTACTATATCTCAAGCGCTTACAGTTAAGTGCTTTGAATACCCTGACCGCGAGCATTTTTGAGATGAAGTCAATATGTCTCAACTGCGGTCAGGCATTTTTTTGCCCAAAATTCCAGCTAACACCTAGGCACTCCAGTGCCCACATCAGCTAGCTCCAGCATCTAGACTGCGCGTGCTTCAGCACCGCTTTCATCTCCCCAGCGCACCGCCCACCAGCCGACCACCAGCCGACCACCAGCCGACCACCAGCCGACTTCTAGGCACTTCAGTGCCCTCCAGCCCGCAAAACCACCAACGAGACATCTTCAAAGCAATACTTCAGCCCCGCTTCCAGCTGCCGAAGGCATCCATAAATGCCAGCCCCGTGCGATGGCGCAGCCATCCCGCGGGGACAAAGCCCACCCGATGCCCGAGCCCTGCATGGGCTCCCCATAGTTTCCTCCAAAGCAGCTACGTGCTCGCCAGCTAGCTGCCCATTTCAGCCGCCAAAACATCCCGGCATCTAAATCCACCTGCTAGACATCCACAGCCATCACAATCTTAATTGACCTCAACTCCTCCCAATGGCATGGTTAGATGAATATAGGATTTCACCCACCTATCCCTAACCATGACAGGAGCAGAAAAACTACGCAGAAAGTATCTAGCAGAAGCGAAGGTTACGCAACCACACCCCTATGTGCATCTGAGCGAAGAAGAGGCATTAGAACGCCTTTGGTCCCAGGCAAAGGCTCATGCGCAAAGCTCAGCAATTTCCAATATTCATATCCCCGCCGAGAAATTTTTCGACTCGGCAGTGAAGATCTATCGCAGAGAAAAAGCAGCTTATGACGCCTCCTTACGCCAACAAGAAGACAACTCATCAAACGAAGGCCCATGAAATAACGCCAGCCATCTATCAAAAAATCTCCAGCTCATCCATCTATCCCTCTAACCGCCCAGCAGACTAACAAGGCGTGCCGTGGGAGAAAATGGAATCTCCAGCTAGATAGTTAGACTCTAGCCACATAAGACTGTGTCTATTAGATAGTTTTTCCGAGTAATCTTGGACCAAATACGATGCCTAGTTTTTTCAACGTTTCTGGTGAGAATTTATTGATGTTTTCGTAGATCATTTCTGCTAGTTGCTCGCCAGCTATGATTGCAGAAATCGGCTGGCCCACTCCCTCGTATTTCTTCCTGAGCTCTTCGCTTACGTCCGCTGAGGTGATGGCAATTAGATTGTATTCACCCCATTCGTCCGCTTCGTGTTCGTGAATATGCACCAGCTGCTTCAGCATATGCTCGCCTGTAATATTTTGATGATGTTTTACTTGGACCAGTAGTTTCTGGTCACCTAAATATGGATCTGTACGTTCAGCCACTACGTCAGCATCACCCATACCTGAGAACGTTTTCTTACCCAGTATTCTGGCGTCATACCCTTGAATCTCAAGCAGCTCTTTGATCAGTTCTTCAAGCCCCAAGCCACCACTCTTCATAGCAGTACGGCCACCACGGATTCTGGCCATAAGGTTAGTTTTTAAGGCTTCTTGATCCGACTGAAGTTGTTCATCTCTCTTATCATCAAGGGTTTTGTTTTCGATCACGTCTTGAAGTTCCTCTTGGAATTCAGCGAGTCGATTGAGAGTTCCTTTGAACTTTAATCGACGCTGAAGTCCTTCTGTGAGTTCAGTGCGGGAAATATTACGCAGAGTACCATCGTCATTCTTTTGGTATTCCACCGTAATAGTGTTTGCTTGGTCGTACTTGCCGTATGCAGGGCTGTAACTGAATCCACTTTTAGTGACCTTGGCTAAGTAGATCCCCCCCCAAGAAGGAACGACCACATAGTCTCCCTCTTTCAAATCAGTTAGGATTCTAAATTGACCACGAAATACGCCCTGCTGACGACCGCTTAGGTCAGTGTAATCAAGCTCCATCACTTTCTTCAGGCATTCATCCGCTGAGGTACATTCTTCGAAATTAGCGTCGGACCACCCATATCCCACAAGGTTTTCATTTGCTAGTTCCTGAATGTGCTTTCTATTGGCTCTGAGTAATACGATCATAACGGGTTCTTTTGTTCATGCCTACAAGGCTTCTAAAGCCCTAGCACGCTAACGATACAGTGAAAGATAAATCTCAAGTCCAACTCCGTCTATCAGTTAGTTTTGCGTCTTTACAGAATTAGTTTTGACGCGAAAAATCTCAAAAGTGGCCGTTTTGGACGTTCAAAACCCTTAATATATAGCGCTCGTCGTCACAAAAAACTCAACTCCCTCATATAGAGTAAGTTGAGTTTTTCTCTGTAGGAAAACTTGGAAATCAAGGTGAATACGCCCCAAAATAAAGAAAATATTTTTCTAATTCCGTTAGAACCAAGTAACTTTTTTATACAAATATACAATTCTAAGTTAAACGCACCCCTCGACGCGTTGACCTGTGCTATAGGAGAGATCTGATTGGTTTTAATGAAGAATTTCATAAAGAGATTATCGATATATATCAACGAGTAGGCAAAGAGCTAAACTATTGGACTAACCGCTACTATCCCTCTGTGGAAAAACATGGCAGAGCTGTAATGCCAAGCTGTAATGCCAAGCTGTAATGCCAAGCTGTAATGCCAAGCTGTAAGCCGCTAATGATGCTGCGGCAGCGAAGCTAGCTGCGCTGAATGCGGCAAAGAACGCTAGAGAAGGGCGAGAAAACCAAGCCCGAGATCATGGCCCTACAGGCTCAGTACACCGCCGCTCAGGCGAGCCAACACGAGGCCGAGGAACAAAAAGCCCAGCTGATTGATCAGCTAGATAATTTAACGCTGTTGCCTAGTACTGTGTTGGTTAGATGATTCGGTTCACGCCTTCTTTTCAAACTTCAAAGCATAGTGATTACTAAGGAATTCAGCCTTATATTCCTCGATACTTTTATTTCTAGCCTTAGCGAGGATGCTCCATTTATTGATATCCTCGGGCGAAGCCTTGCATCCAAATGAGATTGACCAAAGATGACGCTCATCTGTTCTGAACAGATATAAATTTTTGGCATTGTTACTAAGTTTAGCAAGGGTTCTTCCATAAGCCATTCTATCATCTTTATTGGGCACCTCATCAAGGTCGAAGATTATCTTGGGATCATCATTTTTCTTTTTAGCGATTGCATTAAGTTCCTCAAGGAACATCTCGTTCATTTTGAATTCATGGACTAGCCGATCTAGCTCAGCTTGGCTATCAATCTGAACTCTATGTGCCTGTGCTAGCTTTAGTGTGATTCGGTGTTCTTTTTCGTAGCTCCAGGCGTCACTTTTTTGGCGAAATAGCTCGAATGACAATCTGTCCTCTTTGCCCGTCCAATCGAGATCCCCGAGATTTGAATCTGACATAGTTGTGTGACAAATCGGAGATGGTCGATACCTGACTGGCAAACATTCTCCTGTGAATAGTCTTTTATGGGATTCATTGCCTTCAGATAGGCCTGATACTACTAAATCACTAAGCAGGCCGATCTTCTTTTTTTTGTATGCTGGTATAATAGCCTTTCTTTCTTTTTTATCTAATTTTTCAAGTAACTTGTAAGTTTCGTCCAAATCTAGATCACCTATGCAGGATGTCCTGTATTTAGTTTCTATCTTAAACTCAATAACAGCCCCTTCGTGGTAATTAGCATAGTGTGACCACATGAGCAGGTTGTCCTTACTCTCCGTTAAACAAATGACTCCTAATTCGTCGACTCCCCTAAGGACAACCTTAGCGTCCAACTCGTAATCCTCGCAAATTTTATTAAGAGTTGCTTTATTGTAGCTTGCTTCAAGAGGATCATTCAAAGCTGATAGCTGTGATGCACGCAGATAACCATCTTTCAAAAAAAGTTCAGGTTTATCCGTGTACTTATATAAGTGTTGCATGTGCTATGTATTAGCGGCTAGACGGTGGTGATACGATACCAGAATGCGGGATCTCACTCACATCGCTACGATTGCCCAGCTGGGCTGCTAGACATGGCGCAGCTCCACACCATCGCAGTCGGCGCAGGTCTCGGTGGCTTCGCCGTAGCTCGTCAGGCAGCAAGGGCAGTAGCGCGGGCCGGCATCGCCGTCTAACTCGACATCCAGCCAGCTGGAGACGTCAATCTTTTCACAACCTAACACAGCCTTCATTTCAGCTAGCTGATAGGTGGGATTTTTTGCGTAATGCGCCTGTCGCCAATAATGTTTCAGCTGGCTGGTGCACGCAGGCATGTGGCGCATCGCCAGCAACAATGGCAGTTCGTGCCAGCGGCTGGTCATTGAGACCGCAAGCCGATCAGCTGCGCGCATCGCATGCCAGGGGAAAAATGCATTGTAGAAAAACTCTATCAACCACGCTTTGCCCATGCCCGCGGGCAGCTTTAAAAACTTCTGCAATCGCCGGTACTCGATGGCAATGAAGAGCTGCAGCAAGTATCCGTTAGCAATGGCATAGATCACTAACCATTCGTTTTTTTGCAAAATGATCAATGCTGGATAGCCGACAAAACATAATAGAAATAACAAAGTCGACATCCAGCGCAGAGGACGCGCTACACGTAGGAAGCGTGATACTGAGCGGCGCATGGTCCGCGCCCGTGGCTGGCTCTGGTCATAAGATCCAGCCACGCAGACGATGGGAAAGCTCACCCCTGGCGCCAGCGAGGTGGCGAATATCTTCTTGCTGATGCCATGCAGCTCTACCAGCTGGCGCTTCGCTCGCAGCGCCCAATGTTTACGCACCCAGCGCCCCTGCCACAGTAGCTGGTTTTCACCTAGCCATTTGCTGCACTCTAGCAGGTAGAATGCCGCCAGTAATAGATAGAATGTTTGCCCGTCGCTCACTTGTATCGATAGTAACTAACGCCAGCTAGAAATAAAGCTCTACTCCGAGCGGCCAAAGACGAGGCGCTTGAAGAAGGCTGCAACAGCGATCACCCCAACAATAATCAGCTTGATGCCTTTTTTGAATAATAAGCCAATCTGCCCTAGCAGGCCTAACTTCGATGCCCCGTAGATCGCGCCACCCGCCACTAGAGCACTGAGCCCGTAGCCAGCCAGCTTGTCGCCCTTAGTGTACTCTTGGTATGACTTGCCCGCATTATACCTGTGCCCAGCAATGATCTTCTGATAGTCACTCCTCAGTGAGTTAAGCTCCTCTGGATAACAAACTAAGGTCAAATGCATGATGCCGTCACGACCTAGCAGCTTCGTCATATAATTAATGCTCTTCTCACCATCTGGAGATCGCAATATAACAGCCCACTCTAGATTGTTAGTCTGTGCGTTATAGCTCGGTTTTAATGCCCAACTTTCTGTATAGAGTTCGCGGATCCCCATACTTCGACGCTGGGCGTTAGCCCGCTTATCATCAGCTTTCAGCGCCTTTAGTAGCGCATCAGCATCGAGCTCACCCTGGTCGTCATCATTCACATAACCACAGGGCTCATAATCAAAAATCACAAACCAATCTAGTGAGCTGGGAGCAAGCAAACCAACAGGATTACCCGGTAGGTTGTCGATCTCCTTCATGAACTTTTTCGCCTCCTTGCCGTCGAGAAATAGGTAGCCGCTAGTATATCTAACTTTTGACCACTCACCCAAATGCCCGATGCCATCTCTTTGCCAAGCGAACTTATTCAGCAAGCGTGCTCGATCATTTTGCGGCGAAGAAGACGAGTTAGTTTGTGAGTCCGGCAAGGGGGAACTCACCAGCCCAGATTCAAAAGCAAAAGCTTCCTCAGCCGATAACTGAGAAAAACCTGATGTTTCCTCAGCCGGCTCATCAGCTGCTAGAACTCCCCCAGCTAGCATCATAGCTAGGCTAAGGGAAGAGATGTAAGCAAGTGAATGTTTAAACATGACGATCGAAAAGATGGAGACAATACCTACTAATCACAAACACCAAATCGAAGCGATCTAGTGCGCTCTACTCCGAGCGGCCAAAGACGAGGCGCTTAAAGAAAGCTCCAACAGCGATCACCCCAACAATAATCAGCTTGAAGCCTTTTTTGAAAAATAGACCAATCTTAGCTAGCAATCCTAACTTTGATGCTCCGTAGAGCGCGCCACCCGCCACTAGAGCATTGAGCCCGTAGCCAGCTAGCTTGTCGCCCTCTACGTATTCAGCGTAGCTATTGCCAGCCCTATACTTGTGGCCGCTAACGATCAACTGATAGTCAGCGAGCACAGATTGTAAATCTTCAGGGTCACAAACCAAAGTCACGTGCATGATGCCATCGCGACCTAGCAGTTTTGTCATGTAGTTCACGGTTTTATTGCCTTCTGAATCACGTAATGTAAGCGCCCATTCTAGATTGTTAGTGCTTTCGTTATAACGTGGTGGCACCGCCCAACCTTCAGTAAACAGCTCGGAGATTCCTTGAGCACGACGAGCATCGTTAGAAAAAGCATCATTTTCTTGCAGTGACTCCAGCAAGGCATCTGCATCGAGATCACTCTTGTCTGTATCTTCCACATAACCGCAATCATCAAACTGGAATAGAACAAACCAATCTAATGATTCAGGTGCCACAAACCCCACATACTCGTCGGGCAGGTTGCCAATCGCTTCCATAAATCTGGCTGCGTCAGAACCATCTAGGAATAAATAGCCTGTAGGATAATCTACCGTCGCCCATTGGTTCAAGCTTCCTGGCCCTTCTTTCTGCCAGGTAAAGCTAGCTAGAAACTGCTCAGCCTCGTCCAGCTCATCTACCTCAGTGGTGGCTGCAGCGGCCACAGCATTAGCTTCTTGTGAGCTGAGCTCTAGCAGGCTGGTTGTCTTTTCAGCTGACTCATCAGCTGCGTGGCTACTTCCAGCTAGCATCATAGCTAGGCTGAGGGAAGAGATGTAAGCAAGTGAATGTTTAAACATAACAGCCGACACATGGACCAAATGCCAGCTGATGACAAACACTAAAACGTAACAATCTAGCAATTTCTGATAGACTGTTATTTTCCATCATGCCGGCGCCTAGCTGGCTAGCATGATGGTCAGTTACTTAGACTGAGGCGACAATCTAACCGCGATCGTCGTAGTACTTCCAATCGCCTTTGTAGCGCTTGAAACGTGATTTTTCATAAAACTCGTGCAGCTCACCATCTTGATGGTAGGTACACTCAAACTCGACCTTGCCATTTTTGTCGTCTTTAGTGCCTTTGACCACAGCAAGCACATTGAGTGAGCGCCACATGATGTTGTGCACGACCGATTGCAGCTCTTTGCGCAGTCTTGGCGAACGTGTATCTGGGTGGTGAGTACCAAATAAATAGTCAGTATTACGGAAATAAAATGCCGTATAGCGCGAGCGCATCAGCTGCTCAGCAGTAGATGGCTTAGCGCGGCCGCTAAGGAAATTCAAGCAGCACTGGGCATAGCTGATGCCACTGCCGCATGGGCAATCCAATTCATGTCTCTCTGATACCGCTTCACTTCTGTCGTCGCTCATGCCCCCTGCTACCAAAGCCAGCCCACCGATACCAGCACATTCTCAACGGCAGACGCACATAGACAAGCCAGCAGGCCAAACCTAGCTAGCTGCCAGAAATCCCCCACCTCCAGCCAGCTGGATGTCACCAGCTGGTTCAATTCGCACTTGTTAGCTCGTTAGTTTGCTGCTGAAATAAGCCGTGATGAAAATGCGCGCCTTACTTCTTCTAGCCACCATCATTGGCCTTCATACACATTTGTTAGCTGAAAGCAAAATCAATGCAGCGGGTGAAAAAGTCTACGCTCACGATACCTATGATAACCAGCTGGCCCTGCTCAGCGCCCTCACAGAAGAATGTCCAGAGGCGCAACTTGTTATCTGTCACTTCTCACGCTACAAGCGCGTGATTGTTCTGCATGACCAAAAACAGCAGCGCATACTGCTACATTGTATCGGCGATTTTTTCTCCGACGGCACATGGCATTTGAAAATCAATGACCAAGAAGTGGATCCTATCAAACCAACTCCACTCAAAGTGAAAGTCGCTAAAGTGGGCCTCGTAGAAGTGCTACCCTTTGATGAAGTCTCCACAGATAAAATCAACGCTCCAATCGACTGGGATTCAACAGATGAAAAAGTCTTAGGCCACTGGTTTCCGCTCAAACTAACTGACACCCTTGATATAGACTTCACAGAAGAAAACGGGCACGTCAGCTTACACATCAAATACGATCCCATTTTCAAATGGCAGTCGATTATCAATACACCGATGGAATTGGTTCCCGCTGACAAATTGCCCGATGTCGTCGACTGGTCAGATCAAGCGCTGGCACCACAAATTCTAGCTGTACTGGAAAAACAAGATCAATGCCGTGTGGGTCAACAGAGTTATAGAAATTCAGCTCCGCTCGTTTTCAAAAAAGCATCACCCTACCTATCAAAGAAAAAAACGCTGCATATCGAAACAAAAAACCTGACCCTTTATTATGCCAATAATAAGGGCGTACAAAACCTCGCTTATATATACAGGGAACTCAACAATTATAAAAACCGCTACACTGAGGAGAAATTCGAGCCCAACATCGTCATCCATGTTCATGACGGGCTCGATGACAGATTATTCAAAAAGATCGTTGAGCTCATTCAGTCTGCAATACACAAAGACACCATCTACATCACCAGCGACTAAGCGCCGCAGCCCAGCCAGCTGGATGTCGCCAGCTGGTTCAATTCATACTTGTTAGCTCGTTAGTTTGCTGCTGAAATAAGCCGTGATGAAAATGCGCGCCTTACTTCTTCTAGCCACCATCATTGGCCTTCATACACATTTGTTAGCTGAAAGCAAAATCAATGCAGCGGGTGAAAAAGTCTACGCTCACGATACCTATGATAACCAGCTGGCCCTGCTCAGCGCCCTCACAGAAGAATGTCCAGAGGCGCAACTTGTTATCTGTCACTTCTCACGCTACAAGCGCGTGATTGTTCTGCATGACCAAAAACAGCAGCGCATACTGCTACATTGTATCGGCGATTTTCACCCAGACGGCTCATGGCATTTGAAAATAAATAACCAAGAGGTGGATGAATTCAAATCGACTCCACTCAAAGTGAAATTAGCTAGATTGTATACAGAAAGTTTCTACCTCTCAAATGAAACCATCACTACAGTTGACTGGGATTCAACAGATGAAAAAGTCTTAGGCCTCTGGCTTCCGCTCAAACTAACTGACACCTTTGACTATTACTTCACAGACGAAAACGACCAAATCAGAGTGCACATCAAATACGATCCCATTTTCAAATGGCAATCAATTATCAATGCACCGATGAAATTGATCCCCGCTGATCAAATTCCGGATGTCGTCGACTGGTCAGATCAAGCGCTGGCACCACAAATTCTAGCTGTGCTGGAAAAACAAGATCAATGCCGTGTGGGTCAACAGACTTGGACAAATGAAGCCCCGCTCGTTTTCAAAAAAGCATCACCCTATCTATCAAAGAAAAAAACGCTGCACATCGAAACAAAAAACCTGACCTTTTATTATGCCAATAATAAGGGCGTGCAAAACCTCGGTTATGTATGTAGCGAACTCTACAATTATCTAAACCGCTGCCTTGAGGAGAAATTCGAGCCCAAGATCGTCATCCATGTGCATGACGGGCTCGATGACAAATTGTTCAAAAAGATCATTGATATCATTCAGTACGATATACACAGACAACCCATCTACATCACCAGCGACTAAGCTCCGCAGCCCAGCCAGCTGGATATTTCGCTTGCGCAATGGCGAGGGATCAGAAATACCAGCGGGGTGAAGGCGTATTTACAAGGAATGAGCTACTCGCATCTGCAGCAGAGACTTGCAGATGATGGCGTGAACCCAGTGCACGCCAAGGCACTATTTGGGGCCATTCACCGCAAGCTCGCCACCGAGCTCAGCGAAGAAGCCGACCTGCTCGCGCCAGTGCAGCGCTGGCTGACCAAGGAATCCACACCCAAGCTGTGCCAGCTGGAACAAGTGGATGCCACACCCAGCGCCGATGGCTGGACCAATAAATTCCTTCTCCAGCTAGAAGACGGCGCGGAAGTGGAATCTGTACTGATGGGATTCCCTGGCCGCTTCACCGCATGCCTGTCCACTCAGGTGGGCTGCGCCATGGGCTGTGTTTTCTGCGCCACTGGCCAGATGGGATTCTCCCGCCACCTCAGCGCCGGTGAGATCGTAGCGCAGGCGCAGCACGTGCAGCGCCACCTCATGCACACTCACGGCGAAAAACTGCGCAACATCGTCATGATGGGCATGGGTGAGCCGATGCATAACTTCGACGCCACCATGGAGGCGCTCGATATCATCACCGATACCGCTGGCATGAAAATTGCCCAGCCGCGTGTTGCTGTTAGTACCGTAGGCCACGTCGACGGCATCCTCAAGCTAGCGCGTCACCCTAAGCGATATTCGCTAGCCGTTAGCCTTCATGGCTCGTCTAACGAGGAGCGTGGGAAAATCATGCCGATCAACCGCAAGTGGCCGCTAGATCGGCTGCTCGATGCCTGCCGTGAGTATTCAGAAATCAAACGCGCCAAGGTATTCTTTGCCTGGACGCTGATAGATGGAGTCAACGACTCGCTCGACCACGCCCACCAGCTAGCTGGACTGCTCAAAGGCATGCACGCCCACGTCAACCTGATCCCGCTCAACCCAACAGATGATTTCTCCGGTAAAGCACCATCAGCTGAGAAAATCGACGCATTCCAACAAGTACTGATAGATGCTGGCCTACCAAGCACCGTGCGCCAGCGCCGCGGCATCGACGTCGCCGCCGGCTGTGGCCAGCTGAAGGCCAAACGCAAGAAGTCTAGCTAGCAGGAGCGTCATCACATCCTGAAAATAATTCTTCGCTAGTAGCTACATCTCAACTATTAGTGACTCATGAAAATTATTTCAATCCCTCTTACAGATTCAACATACGCTAGGGCTCTTAAACAAGCTAGTTCAACGGGTCTAGACGTCACAGCCCTCTGCACGTCCATACTAATCGAGTATTTTGACACTGAGACTGGTACCGCTACGCCTCGGAAACAAAAGCTGTCTTCAAAGCACTCCGCCGCTACAGCTCCCCAAAATGCGAGCGACTTTAATGTTCGCGAGAATTTCCCTAACTTCCCCGAGCAATCAATACATTTTGCTGAGATATTTTTGAAAGAGGTACAGAGAGTCGACCCAACTGTGGAACTACGTAAACACGCAAATTGTGAAGTCGACATTCGTGATAACTTCGTCCGAATCGAGGCTTTGCTGAAAAGAAAACATGGGATTCGCGTCAGCTTCTACGGGACTCCCGATAAATTCAAAAACGCACCCGCCGTACTTCGTCAAGGGATGGGATCATACAGTCGTGCTGTCATCGAAAATATGGAAGACCTGAGGGAAATACTACCTATGATCCAACAAGCTCGTAATCTAAAGACACTCAGATAACAAAACAGCAAAAAATTAGACCTAGAAAGACCTCTCCAACTAAACCATTGAAGGACTCACATAACGCCGTCACCATAACCCAGATTGTCTAGCAGGAGATGAAATTAGACCAGTTCGGTTTTCTCAGGAAGATGATTTACAGCAAGTAATATTGCCGCCGAAATACCAAGTCCACGGCTCAGATTTCTAGCCATCTTCATCGTCAACTCACGCTTTCCTGAAAGAATTTCTGACACACGGGCTTTGCTACCTATGTAGGGAATCAGGTCTTTTTGCTTCAGCCCCTGCTGGGCCATGCGGAATTTGATGGCCTCCACCGGGCTAGGTGCGGGGATATTGACCACATCGCTTTCATAGACTTCGATTAGGTGAGCTAATAGCTCAAGTTCGTCAGCCTCAGCCGTCCCCTCACATGGGTCCATCATCATCAACTGTTCGAGCTTTGTTAATGCCTGCTCGTGCTCAGTTTCTGTTTTTATAAGCTTAGTCATCATATTTCCTAATTTGCGACTCTGGGCATTTCACCCCTCAGTCTAGTTTCCATTTATCATATTCTGCATGAGTACCTATACGATCTACCAGAACGATGCCATTCTGGTAGCGAACGAGAACCACTAGGCGGAAATTATTGCCACCTATATTGAACACAACTCGATTGCCACTAAGGAAATCAGCTGAATTGTATCGGTCTCGAATATCTTGTGTTGTTTGCCATTGAGCATCCTTGGCGTCTTGCAGCCAAGCTGAGAGAGGTGCCTTGGACCGGGCGTGTTTTCGCATGAATTTCTCAAGCTTTGTCTGACCAAGCACCTTCATCTATTAAGCGATTCTATATCACCCACTTACCTAAAAACAAGTTAAAAAGTTCCCAAATATGGAACTTGTCAGTAATACTGCAAATTACTCAACAGAGGATGCAGCTAATAGCTCACTCTCCAGCTAGATGCGACCACTACCTCTACCCTATCAATATCCTTGTTTGATTTTATTTTCTGATTTATTAGTGACTTATGTCCCAACTTTTCACCCGAGCTACTGCCTGTGCCCTAATGTTTTCGGCGCCCGCCATCGTCTACGCGCAAGATGCCAGCCAAGTAAAACTTGAGCCCGCACCTGTATTCCAAGCCTCCAAAATCTTGCCACCTGAGATGCTGCAGAGCGATCTCCACCGCGTGCGGGAATCGTGCCCGACCGACGGCTTCATGATCCACTTCACCGTCGATTCAGATTTTGGCCAAATTGACTGTCTAGGAGTAAGTGAGCTGGAAGAACGGCTCAACGAGCTGCGAGCTATCAAGGTGCTGGTAGAAACTAGCAAAACAGATCTGTTTGCTGAGGGACTCAAAAAATCAGTAGAAGCGCCCATCGATGCCGTCAAAAACATCGCTGACGATCCAGGGGGCGCAGTGAAAAAAGCTCCTGCTACCGTCGGCCATTTTTTCAAAAAAGTAGGCTCATCTATTTCTCACGGCGCAGAGAAGGTGCAGGATAAATGGGAAAACCGCGACCCCGATCAAGAAACTGATGAAATGCTAACGGAAACAGGTAAAGGATTAGGCCGATCAGCCAAAAGCATTGCCGGGTTTGATAAAGCCAAACTCGACTGTGCCCGCAAACTCAGCGTCGACCCTTATACCGACAACCAGCTGCTACAGGATGAAATCGAAAAGGTAACCTGGGCATTTTTTGCTGGCGGGCTTCCATTACGCTTAGGCACAGCAGCAGTTTCAGGTGGTGCCTCCATGGCACTAACGGCTACAAAAACTGTCGGCCTACCAGAAGATATCTACGACATCACACCGGGTGAGCTACTGCTGCGCGACCGTGAGGCGATGACTGCCATGGGTGCTAACAATCAGCTAATTGAGCAAGTATTTCTCAATACTAACTTCAGCGTAGCTAAACGTCATGGGCTCGTTGAGGCACTCGCCGCACTGCCAGCTGGCCCAGCACAGATAAAGATGCTAGAGGTAGCGGCTAGCTGTACTAGCCGCGAGCAAGCTGGCTTTTTCTATCAATCAGTAGTGCGCCTAGCAAAACGTCACCATGAAAGACCATTTGTCGCCCTAACCAGTGTGGGTCGTCTACCAGCTGGCAAGGAAGCCGACGGCAGTGTGGAGATTCAAGCTCCAGCTGACTACATCTCTATGACTCCGCGTTTGCTAGAGTTTCTCCAGCTAGCCAATGCCACGCCGCAGTCATATCGTGCAGTGATCACTGGACGCCTCAGCCCAGCTGCTAAAGTCGGATTTGAGGCCTTCAGCTGGCAAGTCATCGAAGCGCCGCTCAAACCATAGGCACTCTCACAGCTCCACCAGCTCATGGCTGGACACAACGATGGCCAAGCAAATTTGCTTGGCCATTTCGTTGCATTGATAAATCGATATGATCGCTAGAAATGCTCTAGCTGGAAAAAGGAACAGCCCGATCGGCTCATACTTAAGGAAACCCCCATAACCTTTAGTAGTGTGCCGTTCGGGCTGCTGAAAAGATTTGTAGTCAAAAGGCTATGATTGCTCAACAGAAATCTCCCAAGCCCCTCTTTTAAACGATTGCTTAAAAAGCTGCTGATCCGCATAAATAGCGGATTCCAGACGATTTCATTATTGAATAAAAAATGCCCCAATAAGTCACATCAATCGATAATTTAGCCACTTAATGTACGATTTTGGCATTTAAATGGTTTCATTAGTAAGCCAAATTGCAGACACCTAGGCAAAAAAAGAACAGCCTGATCAGCGTAATACTAAAGGAAACCCCCATAACCTTTTTGTACCGTGCCGTTCAGGCTGTTGACTGTGTTATAGACAAAAAGTTCTGCTCACGCCAACACTAACAATTCAGCACACCTTGTAATCATTCCTCTCACACATGTCTGTTATGTTAGCCCAATTAAAGCTAAATCGTTTATCCTTATGGCGATTCAAAATGCAAAACAAACACTCAAAGTAACAGATCAATTTTCTATGCGCTTTGCTCTCAGAGGAGGCATAATTAGATCAAAAACCAAATAGCTCACAATAATAGGCGGCCACCTTTATTCTAGTGGCTTCATGGGCAATCCAAGTCGCCGACATCTAGGCAAAAAAAGAACAGCCTGATCAGCGTAATACTAAAGGAAACCCCCATAACCTTTTTGTACCGTGCCGTTCAGGCTGTTGCATGTTTTATAGACAAAAAATTCTGCGTAAGCAAATACTAACATGCATAGCGGCTTGTAGACATTCCATTATTGAACGTTTGTCATGTTAGCCAGTCGTTAACTAAACCGTTTAAGAATAGAGGAGTTTCAAATATCAAACAAACATTCAATGCGATAGATTATTTTTCTGTGGATTTTGAAAGAAATCCCAATGGCGACAAATTGTGCACGCTAACAAGTATCACCAGACATAAGACAAGCTGACAGCAAAGCTATGGCTGTCAAATCCATGCTCGGTTAATGTCTCACTGCCAACATAGGCACATTTCACTCCCAGCTCGCGCGTCAATGAATATCCAACGCTCCACGCCCACAGCATATTCTTGCCCGTATTGTTTTTCTCTATCCCATTTACCGTAGCCTCACTGCCATAACCGTAGCCGCAGCTCACACTGGTCCACAAGCCCGGCTTGAAGGTATAAACCACATGCCCTTGCACGGCAAAAAGTGGATCCGATTCTAGCTCATTCCCATTCCAGAAATCATCATTGTCTGAGTAAAACCATAAGGAGCCCGTCGTCTCAAATGACCATGGTCCACGCTGATGCACAATACCTAACTGAGGGCGAAAGGTGAAGCGGTTGGAACCAATATTCATCAGTCTGTCCTCATTGTAATGGCCCGTTGGTAGATGCACCGCTAGACCACACGCTACGACCGTCTCACAGTCGTACACTGATTCACGGTATTTTTTGTAAGCCATGCCTTCTAGCGGCGGCGCGCCGTAGAGGTTCACCGCCATGCGCAAAGCTGTATCGCCGAGACCATTACGCCTAACTGTAGTTGGCTGACCATCGACAAGCCCTTGCCAGCGCACATCATGATAGGCTTGGGTGAAATCAACTCGCGCGGACTTGCCTAACAACTCAAAACTACGGATGTAGGAAATAGCCATCGAGTTTCGGTTCATCGTCACATCCTCAGCTAATAATACGGGGTCTAAATAAATATCCGCTTCCGTATAAACATAACCAACACCACCAAAGTTTTTGTTGATCGGCAAATGACTCCATCTCCGTGGCACAAGCTCTTGCGCAGCACACCAACTAGTAACCATGGCCAGTACTAACCCCACTAAGACCCATTTCTTTCCTTGATTGCTCATACTCATCGTTTTGCCTTTTTGCTATCTGCCCTGCCGCGTATTAACCAATCACCAATCAACAAACAAGCCTTTGATCTAATTCTAATTTCGGTTTCATTATCAATCAGGTAGACTAGCTTGAACCAATTCACCATGGCATCCTTACTCATGAAAGATGGACTGGCAGCAGAAGCGATCGATCGCATCGCCCTTGCTCTGACCAGCTGCGACCCTCAATTCGAAGCCGACTCGTTTCGCTCACAGGCACTAACTGGCCTGCAGCCACTGAGCCTCAAACAGCGTGTTCATCACATCATTGGAGCACTTCACCAGCATCTACCAGCTGACTACGAAAAAGCTGCTCAGCTAATGATCCAGCTACCTAATCACTGGACCGCAGATGATTCCTGGAACTATAGCCCATTTGCAGCTTGGCCGCTGATAGACTATCACGCCAGCTATGGGCTCCACTCACCAAGCTTGGCGCTAGATACTCTAGCAGAGCTCACCCAGATGTTCACCGCTGAATTTGCCATTCGTCCATTCATCCTCCAACATGCTGAAATTTCCCATCAAAAGTTAGAGCAATGGATTCACTCAGACAACGAGCACATCCGCCGACTCGCCAGCGAAGGCTCGCGGCCACGTCTACCTTGGGGTGAGCAGCTCAAACCACACATTGAAGATCCACAAAAATGCCTTTACATTCTCAATGCTCTACGCCACGACGATTCGCTCTACGTTAGAAAATCAGTAGCCAACCACCTCAACGACATCAGCAAAGATCACCCCGCCACAGCATTGCAAATTGCTCGTGATTGGACCACTAACAACCCTTCTAAATACTCAAGCTGGATCGTCAAACATGGCATGCGTAGCCTCATCAAACAAGGCCACCCAGAGGTATTCTCGCTACTTGGATTTTCCAGCCAGCCAGATGTTAGCCATTGCCAGCTAGATATCCAGCCAACATCAATACGTATCGGTGAAGCCGTCCAGATGACGTTTTCCGCCAAGTCTATGGCTGAGCAAAAACTTGCGCTCGACTACGCCATTCATTTTGTCAAAGCCAATGGCCAACGACGCGCTAAAGTATTTAAAGGCAAAGTAGTAGATGCCCAGAAAGGCCAAGTCATCCAGCTAGAAAAATCACATTCATTTAAGCTCATTACCACCCGCAAATACTACCCTGGCGAGCATCACCTCGAGATCATTCTCAACGGTAAAGTCGTTGCCAATGGTAAGTTCCAGCTGCAAGTAGCAGATTGCTAGAAGATCTCGTTCTGCGCGTTCTGCTGGCGAGCAATATCACTTAAAGTAAGCAGGCCTATCAACTTCTTGGGATTATCTTCGGCAACTACAGGCACCTGAGAAATGTGTCTGGCTATCATGCTGTTAGCCGCTTGCTTGATCGATGTTTCCGGAGTGATCGTTAGCAAATCCTGCCCCCTTACTAGTTCTACTAACACAGCATTTGCCTCCGCATCCTCTAGGTCGTGGCGGGTGACAATCCCCATCAGGTCGCCACAAGCATCGAGCACTGGGTAACCGTGATAACAATAATCCAAGCGCTTAATCAAGCGGCGTGATTCACCCGCTGTTCCAGCTGCATACAGGGTGTACGGCTCACTTGTCATGATCGCATTGACCGACATGTGAGCGTAATCTTGCTCGCCACGGTAGGCATTAAACTGGCGCAGGCAAACGCCATCCTGCACGAGCAAGCGATCGTAAAGTGGCATCTCGTGGAAGCGCTTAGCTAACTGCCAGGCTAACATGTTACCCGCCATCAATGGCAGAATAAGTGAGTAGTTGCCTGTGATTTCAAAAATGATAATCAGTGAAGTGAAGGGGCAGCGGATCACCGCAGCAAACATAGCGCCCATCCCTAGCAAAACGCAGCCTCCCATGACTTCCTTCGAGTCCGGCATGCCGTAGATAGGAAACCAAGCGTGAACTTTCATCAATCCATAGGCAACGATGCCTCCCAACATGCCGCCGAGAAATAAAGTAGGGGAAAACAAACCACCACTACCGCCAGTCGCGTAGTTGCAGATCACTGCAAAAAATTTCAGCACTAACAAAGCAATCAAAATACCGACAACCAATTCAGCCTCGAAGGCGAGGTTCAAACTCTCATAACCGATCGAGAATACAGTATTCTGCTCTTGGCCCATCGCTCCAGTTAGGTAAAAACCCACCAAGCCTAACATACCGCAGATCAACCCACCAATCGCAGGGCGAATCCACACCACTACTTTCGACTGCTTGATTTTACCACGCACAGAAACCACCGAGCTGACAAATGCATGGCCGAGTAATCCGGCGATCAAACCTAATGGGATCGCCACTAGCATCCACAGGGAGGTTTGGAAATCTTGGGCCAGATGGCCAGAGAGAACGGGTTCTTCACCCAAAATCGTCCGCGATACCGCAGCTGCTATCACCACTGCGATGACAATGCCACCCAGCGCCTTCATGGAAAAGTTATCTAGCAATTCCTCAAAAACAAATGTGATCGCTGACAATGGAGCATTAAATGCCGCACCAATCCCTGCCGCCATGCCCACAGGAATCATCGCCTGCACTCGCTCTGGTTTGCGAAATGCCATGCGCCCGAGGCGTGATGCAATCGCCGAACACATATGTACTGTTGGCCCCTCACGACCCAGGCTGTTACCCAGACCACAGTAGATAGATCCTAAAATAAATCGCCAACCTGCATTGGCTGATAGAATTTTCCCGCCGTAGTTATAATACGCTTCTTTCGTCTGCGGGATGCCGCTGCCCACTGCGTTAGGAGCAAAATAACAAGTAGCCACACCCACCACCAAGCCGGCAAAACTAGGTGCCGCCAGCATTAACAAAATAAACTGCCACTGCGGCAATGACTCAGCGGTCTCCCACAGAGCGTGGAATAAGCCGTGAATCGACAAATGGAACGCCACTGCTGCTAGACCGCAGAGCAACCCGCAAGTCACACACAGAATGAGAAAGCGCTGTGGGTCACTAAACCGAGAGCGCATCCAATCGGCAATAAAATGAGCTTGCTTACGTGTCATGACTAAAATGCTCGTATAACATCCGTTACTTTTTACCAGTCTCAACTCATAATGCTGACTATTAATCAAAATATCATCACTTCTACCGCTAAGCGCTGCCAAAAAAGCCATGGCTCTAGTGATTTTGCGAATTCCAGCTCGCCTAGATAATTAGAAAAATGCCCACTGCGGCCCATTTTTTTTGACCTCACCAGCGCTCAGGTGCATAGTAATCTATCATGATTTACTATCATCTCCATGCGCACTCTAGTATCTTAGAAATTAGACCTGACGGTAAACTCTCAGCTGAAGATTTTGCCCCCTTGGTTAAGGACGTCGATTCCTATCTAGCTGAAAACAATCAACTTAATGGCGTGCTCATCGACGCCTCTGATTTCTCAGGATGGCAAGACTTTCAAGGGCTAACAACTCATTTAAAGTTTGTCCAAAACCACCATCATCAAATCCGCCGCCTAGCCATCCTCACTAGCAATAATCTTCTCGGCGTTGCGCCACATTTGCTCAAACATTTTGTCTCATGCGAGCTCAAACCATTTGCCGCAGGACAACAAGATAGCGCCACAGCATGGCTCACTGAGTCGCCAAACTCAGCGGCTGTAGACATCCGCTGCAAACTCTACGGAGAACCAAATGTCATGTGGATTAAAGTCGACGGCAAAATTACCCGCGATGCCTATCTGAAAATGTTAGCCGACCTGCAAGGTCAGCTCGACAACAATCACAAAACAAACTACTTGGTAGAGATCAAATTACTCGAAGGCATTGAGTTTGGCGCCATGTGGGAGGATCTAAAATTTGGCATCGACCAATACCACAACATCGACCGGCTTGCTGTTGTGCTACCAACCAGTTGGACCAAAATCATGCCCGATTTCCACCTGCCAAAAGACGGCGCTGACATACGCTTCTTTGAGCGCAGGGAGCTAGAAGAAGCCTGGAAGTGGTCATCACACCAATAGAGAAACGCAAGCAGCAAGCTACTTCCAGCCAGCTCCTAGCAAACAGCGCATTTCTCCGCGCTGTCTGCACCGCGGAGCTCAGCGTGCGCACACAGACTCCACGCTTCCCATCAGCAGCAGATGCCGATATGCTTCAGGCAGATCGCGCCCGTCAGCCAATCAACGCAATTTTCATCATGGCCTTGAAGCATCATTTCACCACCGCTCTCGCTAGCTGCGTCTGCTTTGCAGCACTCAGCCCACAGGCCATTTTGGCCCAATCCGACAATAAATCAGAAGTTGATATCTACGCTCGTTACCGCGCACTACTGCAGACTAACAACGAACTGCGCCGACAGGTAAAAGACCTCGAAGCGGAACTCGCCAAGCTGAAAAAAGATGGCGTAGACACAGCCACTCCAGCCACCGCGACCTCATCAGCAATCGCACAAAAACCAGCTGCCTCAGCAGGTTTTACGCCAGCTGAACCTGAGCTATCACAATCAAGCATCAAAGGCCTGCTAGTAGTCACCTTGAAAAATAACAGCCTAGCAGGAAGCGCATCGCAAATGAACGCTACGGTCGTGAAAGACAGCAGCAAAAGTCTCTCAGTAATCTTTAACCAAGAAGTCGGCGACATGATGGATGCCGCCACTCAGGAAGTGCAAAAATTCATGCACATCCGCCATGAAAGTACCCTTCCTCAAGGGGTGAAAATCGAACTCGCCTTTGCCGATAAGTACTCAGGAAAAGACGGCCCATCAGCAGCCGTGGCATGCGCCTTGATGTGTGAATCCATTGTTACCGGAATTAAGCTAGACCCTAACTTCGCCTGTACTGGCGATATGACGGCCACTGGTGAAGTGCAAAAAGTTGGTGGTATAGAGGCTAAGCTACGCGGCGCTCGCCACCAAGGTGTGCCAATAGCCACCATCCCCAACATCAATAAACAATCAGCCATCGACGCCTACATCAACCAAGGGCAAAATGCGATTTACGATATTCAAATCTTCACCGTCGAGAAGTTTGACGAAGCATTGGAAATTGCACGCCTTGAGCGATCTCCAGCAGTCAGACAGTCAATTGATGACTTTGCACTAGTTGCCAAAGCTCTGCGCCAAAACCCCAACAACATCAAACATCCAAAGGTCATCGAGAAGCTGGAAGAAGTTCTAGCCAATACGCCTAACTGTGTTTCTGCGGAAATTCTACTCGCCGAAGCCAGAGGCCGTGCACCTAGCCGCTTGTCCATCGCCGGCTCGCTGAATGCTATTGAAATCAAAGCAGCTGAGCTCGTACAAGATACGTCAGGAAGCTCTAATGGCATCCCTATCTGCAATGATACCTTTGGCATCATCAACGATCTCAACCGCATTAAAGCTAAGCTAGATCGTCGCACTAACGACTACTGTAACGCTTATATCAAACTCGCTCAGTGGCTCCGCAGCAATGCTGATAGACGCCAGCTAACGACAGGTAAAACCCGCGAGATCAACCAAATCATCAGCCAGCTACAAAGCGAGCGCAACAAGCTGCTCAACAACCAAGAAATCCGCGAGGAGCTCATGCTTGAATAAGCAGCGCATTCAATTTGCCATTAGAAAATCTCAGCAACTACGCGGATAAACAAACGGCTCTCGTTAGCATCCATGGCAAATCGATAGGTGACCTCTTGAAAATCACCGTCGATTTCTCCTGCGCTACGGCTGAGCTCTTTGATCTCAGACCAAGAGTCTAACTCCAATGTACTACTCTGGCTGAATGAGTAGCGAACACTTGGGTCGTTAATGCGCTCGAAAAAAGTAAACTCAATGACCCCGTCAACAACATCCACTTGCTGCATTTTGCCGTTATCGTGAGGGTTATTAGGGTCGCCACCAAATAGGTATTCCGCCAAGTTACTTACCCCGCTACCATCATCGTCACCATCGGGGCCTAGCTCCAGACCGTGCTCGTCAGACCACTCTCGATAAGGATCGGATGCCTCCGTCCAGTCAACTGCTAGCACACCACTGCTAGAAAAATCATCTCTATTCCACGCCAACCAGCTAATCAAAGGAGGTAGGTTCATTTGCGAAAATCCACCGCTCAGCTCACCTGAGAATAATGTGAAACGATCCCCCGCTTGCAATGAATCGCTGCCAGCTAACAAGCTAGCCGTCATCGCTCCAGCCAGCTGGATTTCAGGCAGACCAGCTATTGTCTTCACTTGGTCAGCCGATGTTTCCCCCATCGTTTTTTCCAGCTCGAAGTAACTATGTGAACCTGCCGTTAGCTGACTAGAAAAAGTGCCGTCTAGCAGCAATACATCACCGGCATACGAATTGCGAAAATCAAACCCCGTGGTCGTGAATGTTAGCTGGCTGAGGTCCATATCCGTATCGCCATACGCCGCTACCGAGCCACTACCTCCGATAGTTCCTATGCTCAATACCACCGGTCCATTGTCATCAATTCGATCCCACAGCAGCAGATTAGTACCATACAAAGATACATGTGATGTCTCACCTACTGTCGTTACGCTTCTCACTTTAAGATCTCCCTCGCGCACGGATACCCTGCCGTTGATTTTCACATGTGAGTCACCTAACGTAAGCGCCGCTGGCCCCAGTTTATCAAAATCACCTATTGTAGTTAGATTCCACCACAAACCAGTCTCAATATTACATGTGAAGCTAGCCCCCTCTGACCACAAGATAGACTCCTCACCACCTGAAGTCTTTTGCAGGCGACCTATAGAAGCATTGCTGCCCTCTTTTCGGTCTGTAGTGATTCCTGATAGCTTGATCTGGCCGTAATTGTTAAAGTTAAAGGTATTACTGCCAGACCCCTCTAGCACAAAATAAAGATGATCATAATTACCTGGATTCACATGACCCGTTAGACCGTTAATGTCAGCAGTCCAAGTATCCTCTAATAAACTAACTTCGAAAAGATTGGTCTCATCAATGCCAAAACCAGGCTGGCTGCCATTGAAGTCATAATAAAGGTCTACATCATGGTCGATGACCTCAACCACACAGCGAGTGCGAACGGTTTTGCCGTTTGAGCTCGCGCTCATTTCCATCACGTAGTCGCCTTGTTTGCTGAAGCTAGCTAGAACTTCAGATCCATTGGGACCATTAGGAAAATGCACTTCACCCACGCCGCTAACCATTTCCCAATGGTAGCTGATAGCATCACCATCAGGATCTACCGCTAGCGCGGATAAGCTTGTAGTTTCGCCTTCAAAAACCGTCCCTGGCGAGGCCTCGGCTAACTGGATGATAGCTGGATCTCTGTCCACCAAAGGAAGAATCTGCAATGAAAATGACTTGCTGCTCTGCTCACTGCCGTCATCAGCTAGCAGATCAATCTGCAAATCTCCAACATCATCTGCACTCGCTGTACCGATGAGTTCACACTGCCCGTCACCGCGGTCTATCAACTCCAGCCAGCTAGGTAAGTCATGGCTTGAAATGGTCATCTTGTCCCCATCTGCATCAGTAGCTAGCAGCTCCACACTAAATGATTCACCCACTCTAGCCATCGACACATTAGCTCCATGCCATTGTGGCGCAGAGTTTTGCCAAGACGGCTGGCGAAATGCAGTCACCGGGATACGTTGCATTTCATCCGCTGAGTCAGGCCCCTGATAATGCAATTTCAATTCGCTTGAGCCCCAATGGTATTTGTTGAAATAATCTAGCTGGAATTCATGGCTGCCAGCTGGCAAGTCTAACTCAACCGTAACGGTTCTAAGCGAAGCATGAAAACTACTTTCATCTATCACTACCTCACCATTAATGCTCAACACAGCGGCACGTTTGAGGTCTAAAGAGAGCGTATAGACACCACCCGTGTGGATCATCAAATGTCCCTCGTAGCGTTGACAAAAATCTTCCTCTTGGTTGCGCCAACGCTTTGAGGGTATTGGCACTACCTCCTCATCAATAGGCACTAAACTATCCAAATCGGGAAACTCATTTGTCCAGCTTCCTGGATCATGATAGAGCTTCAGCTTAAGCCCAGCTTCGGCATGCTGGCTCATACCTATACGCTCCATAGCATCGTGAATTGATCGGTTATTCATGTACAATTGCCATATTAACCCAGTCCGATAATTTTCTATCACTCCTGTCAGCATGTAAGCATCGATGCTACTAACATTCATGTTATACCATCCCTCTTGAATATTATAGCCAAAGGTGAAACCCAAAGAGTTATAGATCTTCTCACTGTGTTGATCGTACATATGCCTAATCGCAGGCAAACAAACCTCTGGGGCGTATGGCAGCATTCCTAGTACGCCATAAGGAGAAATATTACCCACATCGTTAGTCCATGGACGGTTATGAAAATAGGTATTATTGAGAACTACGGCATTTTGCCCCCATTCATTTTCGCCATAGTTAGGAAAGCCAAATGGATTTTCAATATGGTACTCACGGTGCGCCAACGTCACATTTCTAGCATTATTGAAATAATTTCCGTTATTGTCAGAAAAATTCGGATCCAATGTTAGGAGCGTCATGTAATCGTAAAACAATGCCCTCTCCAGGCTAGAAAACCAATGTCGATGTCCGTAGATTTTTGCACCATTTCTGTAGGACCCCCAGCCATCGTGCCAGCGCTCAGCAGGGATTGGGTGGGTAGGCGAAGCAATGGCGTGCAAATAGGAACCAGATGATTCGTGATAGCCACCGATCGTGATATTCCAGCCATCAGTCTCATTGTATCCCCACCATAAGCGACGAGCATCCGTTTCTTCCGCACGTAGTGCCCAGTACCAATCGATATCACGGTAGATTTGATCAGCTAGCTGGCGAATTTCTACTTCCTCAGCGGAAGATCCATTAAAATAGCTAGAAACGGTCAATAAACCCTGAACGAGAAAGGAGTTTTCACTAACATCGTAGTTGCCGCCAATTCGTTGTCCCGTATTGGAATCTAAAATATGGGCAAAAAAACCTTGGTAACGTTCCGCCTGATAGCTTAGAAAACGCACTCCTGTTAACACCCTTCTAGCAGCAGCCTCACGTGTGATATATTCACGCTCCACCATCACCGGCAAGGAGGCAAGAGTGAACCCGCTAGCACCAATATTCACCGAGCTCATTTGGTAATTATTAGATAGTCCACTTCTCGGGTTACTATTAATCCAATAACTTCCGCTAGTCGCTACCTGAACTGCTTCAAGAAACTCATCATCTGTCTCAGCTCTCGACGTAACCGTCCAATCATCGGATAGATATTCAATACCATTGATCAATGCACCAACACGGTAGACGTAGCTCACGTCATTCTCGCCCACATGATCACTGATAGCTGGTATGATTGCAGTTACGTAGTTATTTTCTATCAGCTCAAAGTCATCGCTACCAACCGACGCTCGGTAAACATTATAGCGGCTAAAACCAGTAGTCTGAGCGTTACTCCATCTTAAATCACAACGCTTTTCATGTCCGCTAGCCTGATAGATCTTCGGTCGCAATGAGGTATTTCTGAAATTATCTAAGGCCAGCGAGCCTGCCGCATCAGCTGTAAAACGGATAATAAACTTACCATTCGCCACTTCATCACTTACGGTCTCGGTGCGGAATGTTAGTGTATTCCAACAGTTGCTTTTCAAACCTGTGATGTTGGAGAATTCTCCTAGTCTATCGTGTGATAAGCTAAGCTGCTGAGGAATAACCCCCTCATTAAAAATATAACAATCCAGCTGCAGTCGATGCTCATTGGCAAAGGGAATGAGATCGCGAATATAATCAATGCTGATCTCGTACGTGCCAGCGGCCTGCCAGCTCAACACCATACTGTAATCCCCTTCCGCTACGTAGGGTGCTCCACTATGCTCACTGCGGCTAAGTCGAGCCTCTAGCCCATCTCCAATACTTATTTCTACGCCAGCAATCTCCTCTGCTTCGAATCCATATAATGTGGTCGAGTTAGAGAGCTCCGAAGCCGTATTAATATCATAATACTCCGGCGGTGACGCCAACACACCATATATTGCTAGAGAGCTAAACAAAGCCACTAGAGCACAAAGATAATTTGTATTTTTTTTCACCATGAACATGCGCAATATGAGTCATTTTTGCAGGATAAAAATGACTTCTTCAGCAGCTGCAAACATGCCTCCTCAAACATGACATCTGACTTTTTTAGAAGATGCTGGATCTCGTCTAGATCTACCCTAGAGCCTTGTTAATCAACTCACGCAAAGATATCAAGATGATAGCCATAGGCGAAAGCAGCATCATGACTCAGCGTGCAAACGAACTCAACCCATTCTTCAACACCACCCCTGTCAGATGACGCTGAAAAGCCTGATGTTAAAGGCTTCAGTTGCCCATTACACAGAAGTGTTAGGAGACGCGCTCGAAAAACAAACGATTGACGTCCGGCAGAAAACGCATGAGTTTTGAGCACCTCACGCTACCCGTATACAAATACTTATAGCCAGATTCCAGCTGCATTATGTGTACACAATCACTGGCCCGACACCACTCCCACCCTGCACCGAGCGTAGCTTATTAACGGCCTTTTTGACCGCTTCCACAGCGGCGTCCACTTGCTCTCTCTCAGTAAAGATAGAGAACGAAATGCGCAAGCTGCTCTTAGACTGAGCGGAGCTCAGGCCCATCGCCGTCTGCACGTGTGACGGTTTGGTTTTCCCCGTCATGCAGGCACTTCCAGCTGAGCAAAGTACTCCGTATTCCTCTAACAAAATCAACAAACCTGACGCATCACATTTCTCAAATGATAGATGCGAGGTACTCACTGCACGGTGCTCAAGACTGCCATTAACCCGCACACCAGTTAGCTCGGCTAACAAACGACTTTCAAAATGATCTCTCAGCTGGCGAACACCAGCGTGCTGGTCATTATCCAGCCGGGATTTCATAATCTCAGCAGCCTTGCCGAGGCCAACGATAGAAGCCACATTTTCGGTACCACTACGGTGGCCAGCTTCTTGCCCGCCACCACGCAGCATCGGCTGAAACCTGACGCCACGGCGAATATATAAGGCGCCGACGCCTTTGGGTGCGTGAAATTTATGTCCCGAGAGCGACAACATATCGACTGGTGTTTTTTGCACATCGACGGGCATTTTCCCCACCGCCTGAATGGCATCGGTATGCAGCGGCACGCCGAGCTCACGCGTCAGCGCAGAAACTTCATCCATCGGCTGTATCACACCTGTCTCATTATTAGCCCACATGATGGAGCTGAGCGCCACATTGCCGGCGCGCAGACTTTCTTCATAAGCTAACAAATCGAGTCGCCCGTCATGGCCAACGGCAACTTTCTCCACATCGTAACCCAGCTGGGCGTAGTACTCAGATGGTCGCAAGATCGCAGAGTGCTCAATCGTACTGGTCACCAAGCGTTTTTTCTTCCCCGCCATGTCTATCAGAGATGCCAGCGCTGCATTGTTAGACTCCGTACCACAGCCGGTGAAAACTATCTCGTCTGGCTGGGCATTGATCAAAGCAGCCACCTGCTCACGCGCCTGGCTGAGCGCCTGCTTTACCAGCTTACCAGCCGCATAGCCGCTAGATGGATTGTGCCAGTGATCGCGCAAATAGGGCAGCATGGCATCCACCACTTCTGGGTGAATCTGGCTGGTTGCGTTGGAGTCTAGATAAATCACGGCTGATCAATAACACAGCCAGCTAGTAATTTCCAGTGCCATTAGGCCGACGGCTTCGCTTATGGTAGCTGTTCTTCCCACAGCAGTTGGCCATCCATTAGATCGCGAAATCTCTGCCGTAAGATACCGCTAGCCTCGTCCATAATATCGCTGTTTTCAGCATCGCGGCGGGCTTGGTTTTTCAACGCATTAAAGGCTCGCAAATGGTCTTCGCTAGATAGCTGGTTGATGATGCCACCCTGTGAGTAGTAGATTTCAAAATCTCCAACAGGCTCGACGCTGAGCACTTTTGCCTCGGGAAAATCTCCACTCATGCGACCGTCAATAATGCTCCACTGGCCGCCCGCGCTGAGATCAAATCCAGCTTTGACAAGAAAGTCTCCCCTAACGATAAGCATTTTCTCACTGCCCCACCACTGGGTTTTGTATTTCACAATCACCTGCGTCTTGCGCTGGCAGACAGCTAACTCTTCGATCTTTGCTTTTGCTAGAACGGCGGTATTCCCCTTGATCTCTACCTTCTCATTAAACACGATACCCATCGCAGAGGCCGCCTTTTCTATCAAGCTGATCCCGCGGCTGGCACTATCATGCACTGGCTTGGCAACAAAAAAGTGGAAGCAGGAAAATCCAACAACCATTAGCAGCGCGACGCCACCACAGAGCGACCAAATCACCGTGTGAGGTGACCGTCGAGACTCACTCTTCTCAGTTTGTTCATAATCTGCCATGATGGTAATTTGACTAAAATCACCGCCGCTGTCGCGTCTAAAATCTACCGATCTTCCGCTAACTGGCTGGCTCGCATCCTAGAACAGGCCAAAGAACCACTTCTTCTTCACCTTGCGCTTGTACTTGCCGTCGCCCACGCTAACAGTTTCCACCCTCACCCTAGCTAGACCATCTTTATGAAATCCCAACTTCTTGGCCGCACGTGGCGTTAGGTCGATAATGCGCCCTTTGATAAATGGCCCGCGATCGTTAACACGCATCTTCAGCGATTTACCATTCTGCAAGTTAGTTACCTTCACCTCAGCTGGAAGCGGCAGTGTTTTGTGGGCTGCGGAAACGTGCCACGGATAGACTTTTTCACCTATCGAGGTATTGCCGCGCTTGAGCCCTAAGAAGCTAGATTCATCGTACCAAGAAGCAATGCCCTCTTCTTTATAACGTAGTGCCTGATCCACACTCATCGGCTGATAGCGCACGCCTTTGATCGTATATGGACGCTGCATGTAGCCATTGTATCCACCTCCGCAAGATGCTAACAAAAGAGGAACCATCACAGCTATGAGCAAAAGTCTGAACCATTTCATGACTCATTTCATGCGGACTATCTCCCACAATTTCAAGCCTAAAGGCACGCCAAGCGTTTGGTCTAGCTAGAAAATAAAACCTCCAGCTAGGCTAACAACTCGTTGTAAACCTCGACCGTCTGGCTGAGCATTCTCTCTAGCGTGAATGGATTCTTCTCCTCCAGCGCGGGCATACCATTAATCAACCAGCCATCTATCATCTGGGCAGCCTTTTTCGCATCACCAGAGGCACATTTTCCAGCTGGAAAAATGGCACTCAAGATTTCTCCAACACCACCGTGTTCGTATCCCAGCACAGGCGTTCCCAAACACAGCGCTTCTAGAGTCGTACGACCGAATGACTCTGGCTGCGATGTTAACGAGAGCACAACGTCCGACATGGCGAGAATCTCTCGCAAGTCAGAACGGTGACCAGTGAAGGTCACCGATTCAGATAGACCCGCCTGAGCGACCATCTGCTTGAGCTCATCGAGGTATGCTTGCTTGCGTGGATGAGCCCCGCCAGCAATCACTCCGTGAACGGCTGAGTGACGTTTTTTCAGCTGAGTTAGAATTTGTAAAAAATCACTATGCCCTTTGAGGCGAGTGATGCGGCCAGGTAAGGTGAGTAGTACCTTGCCCTTAGTCTCAGGAAAATCAGCATACCATTGGTGGCGCCAGCTCTTTTCAGGTAAATGGCCAAACTGGTAGTCCGTTGGATCCACGCCACGATGCACCACACGAATCAACTCAGACTGAGTTTTAGGGTAGTTCGTTAGGATGTACTCCTTCACGCTATCAGAGACAGCGATGACCCGCTCACCGCAGGTCATGATCTTAGAGTAGGCATTGACCGAATAGAAGCCATGCACCGTACTCACCAAACGTGGCCGGCTAGCTGGATCCATCTTGCGCCATGCTAGATAGGTAATCCATGCTGGCACACGTGAGCGCAGGTGCACAATGTCTGGTTGCTCGCTCTCTAGCAGCTTACGCATCACCTTCACCTGGGTGAGTGAACTGAGCGATTTTTTATGCACTGGCAGCTGAATATGACGGCAGCCAAATGATTCCAGCTCGTCGACCAACCTTCCGCCGTTAGAAACTACTAGAGCTTCATCGCCTCGGCCTACCAGATACTTTGCTAGCTCGAGCGTTCCACGTTCGACGCCACCAGATTCTAACTCTGGCAATATTTGCAATACCTTCATCTATGAAATTCAATTAGTTTTGGTTTGATGACGCATGCCATTGCGCGTGCACAGCTCGATATAATACTCTTCAGAACCGAAGGCGATTTCTGGCTTAGGAGGATGCGGGAAGCTGAGAAACTCACGCATTGTTGGGTCATCATAGCCACAGATTTTCGTATCTGGCAGCACGTCTCGCAAGACACGAGCATAATCAGCGCGGGGCTCAAACATCAAAATAACCTCGACACCTTCAACGTGTCGCTTGCTGAATGACTCCAGCTCGTCTCTGTCCTGAAGTGCCCGATTGCTTAATGGAAAAATATCTAACTCGGCATCGTATCTGCGCAGCCACTCGACGTGCTCAGCCTGCACCAAACAATGCACACAAGCGTCTGGGCGGAAATGTTTCATCTCCGCAACAGCTGGCATGGCTGCCTCCAGCTGCGATCTATCAGCTGGCAGAAATAGATAAACGTGAAATGGCTGCAATACCGCATCCTTAGCGATAAACATGCCGCGCTTGCTGTACTGACCAAGCGGCAACCAGCGGTCTAACTTCCACCTATCTTGCAGCCAGAAGTAATCTCTAGGCGAAACTCTGATAGATTGTTCCACAGCATTACCCATTTCAGCGCTCAGCTCACGGATTCCTTTGCCCTCAGCATCAATCGGCGGCTGGAACTTGATTTTCCACATGCCATCTTCAGTGGTCTCTAGCGAGAGTGCCACCATGGCAGCTTTTGATCGTTTGTGAAGCACGGCTGGCAGCGGGCTCACTGATGTTAGTCTTTCGAAAAATGATACCGCCACGCCATGGTGGCCACCGCGTTGATCCGCCAGAATGCCTAACATTCCACCTTCTTTCAAGTGATCAGTCATCGCTGAGAGCGCTGCGCCCTTAGCAAAAACCACCGTGCCCTTGCGTGAGCGGCGGCGCTTGATCAGCTCGTTCATGTACGGGTTGTTGAGCGGGCGATAGAGCGCACCAGGTTTAGTCTCAGGGCTCAGCATGGCACCCAGCTGAGCGAGGATTTCCCAATTGCCCATATGGCTGAGAAATAAAATCACGCCAGTACCTTTTTCCTGGGCTTTTTCAAAATGTTCGACCCCTTCGATTTCGACAATTTCCCGCAGTTGCTCTATCGTCATCAGCGCGGTTTTCATCGACGCTAACATATTTGCCCCCGTATATTGGAAGGCTTCTATCGACAGGTCTTTGATCTGCGATTCATCCATTTCATGGCAATAAGCAATGCGCAGGTTACGCAACACATTGCGCCTACGTTTCGGCAAAACTAGCCAGCTGATCCCGCCCAGCGCGAGGCCGAGCTTGAACACCGTCTCAAGCTTCATCAAACTGAGAAAGAATTCTAAAATACGTATAACAACGTATTCAAACTTCCAGCTCAGCCTTTTTATCCATGGGTACTTTTTCCTCACAACTCTGACAACCCGGCTGGCATCCTGCCGCGGGTGGGCGCAGCATACACTTACCTACCTATAGCTGTCACGCAAGAAGGCTCGAACTGGCGATTCCAATTCCGCCAACAAACCGCAACAGAGCACCACGTATATCAGCTAGCTCGGCAAGCATTCTGCCAGTAAATGAAATGGGGGCACCAGCGCAATTAGCTGCGCCCGTGCCCCCATCATGGCTCAAAAATGAGCCCTCACATGAGCCAGCTGGCTGAAGATTAAACCAGCTAACTCATGCTTCATGATCTGATCATGGTGTCTCTCTAGTGAGATGAATATTATCAAATGCAATCACCTCATCGGCAGTCACCGCAGAGCTATCTAGACGTTCTCCGGCACAGAAAATGCGCAATCTCGTCTCCTTAACATCACGTTTTCTCAATGCCAAATACAGCTGCTGCTTGGTATTGGCTATTTCCAAGCTATCACCATTAACCTGTCTGATATAGGTATAAGGAAATTCATCTTCGTCGTCATCCATACGCGCATAGATGTTAGCCATCGAACCTTCTAGGTTTTTAGTAGCTACATCCACTCGCAATACATAACGAGTACCGATTGGATCCTGTGAAATGTCCAAATATTGAGGCTGAATATTAGCCTTTCCTGTCATTGTCACTGGTAGAGTCAGCTTAGCGGCAAAGTTTCCTTCGCAAACCAAATCCTCCTCATCTGTGATCGCCCAGCTACTTCCATTAGGTGAATAGGTACCCCAGTGAGCTAAAGAACCTTGCTCAAAACCCTGATTTTCCATCACAGCTTCAGCTCCCACTCTAACTAGGCTAAATTCATCCCAAGCATATCGTTCGGTCTTAACTGGGGTCTCTCCTGTTAGCTGGAGCACCATATAAATATGAAGATGAGTCGCGCCAGCTGGTCGCAGCGTGCTGATTTCAAATTCATCTCTAGGGTTTAAGACACTAACACGGTTTTCACTTTCAATCCTCTCACCGATGATGCCATTTGTTGGATCAGCATCATTATCCCATTCAATGGCAATGAATGCTTCACCATTAGCAGCATCTTGCACGCGACCCAGCGCGCCAATGATAAAGGCAGTCTCATCCCATTCGTCAGAAAGCTCGATGGTCTGATAGGCTCCGCCTTCGGTCACTGTTTCACCTGGCGCCAGGTTCATCATAAAGCTCCGGCCCACTAGGTTGAGGAACTCACCATTGCCGCAGTAGGAGGCATAACCACCATATCGCGTCCAGTGGTTCCACACGCCTTCCGCATTATGGTTAGGGATTGGGATAAACCGGCCCTCTGGTTCAGCCAAGGTGTACTCAGCATGTGATCTACCGTATTCAAAGCTAAACGGTGCATACTGGAAGCCGTACGATGTCCATGTCTCCCAGCCGTCATCAGAGCCCAATACACGGCGCGAGATCAGCTCAGAATAATCTAACTCCACTTCACCGCTTACACCGGTTCCTACACTTAGGTCTTTATAAGTTTCTCTAGCAAAGACGCGGTCTACCACCCCTGGTTCTAGCAACTCAGCCAGCCCAAACATAGCGAAGGCTGAATCTGGCAGAGCGATATCCCCCATCACAAATGATGGGACTTCATTAGAATACCTAGTCACAATGTTAGCGCCATTTGGGAATGCATCTGAGCCGCTCAGCAGCTGGCGGCGACCATCGCGGTACGCCATGTATGCTGCCACAGCTGGAATCGTATTTTGATCCAGCATGGAGAACCCTAAGAGAGCAGGGAAATGACTCACTGTATCTGGATGTCTATTCAGATCATCTGCATTGTATCCACTAGTATTTACCCCAGCTGAAAATACCGTTAAATAGGCAGGTGCATTATCGTCAGTCCATGCATTGAAGCTTGCCAGTGTATTGCTGAAATCTTGCTTCCACAATGGATCATTGCGCCAAACCGTCATTAGCTGACGCGGGTACATGCCAATAAAGGCCGCATGACCCGAATGCAAAATTGGCTCATCAGCTAGATAGTGGTCATACTGATTATTTTCTCTATCACGCCAATAATACTCAAATGAATGCGCCGTCATTGGATCCAGCGCAGCCATCAGCTCAGCATAGCCGTGGTTTTCCACTCCTGGTCCCCAGCCACCGTTATTGCGCGGCCCAAGGTCATCTGCTAGAGGTCCGCACATGCCACGAGAAAAGACGTATTCACGTTTATTCTTCTGTCTGCCAATGATGCTCTGCACAGCAGCTACAATCCTTTCGTTAGAAGAATAATATTCTCCCGCGCGCAGTGCCGCCACCACGATTTTCTGAGTAGAAAACGGGTTGGTAAATGGATCATCACCACTCCATGTTGGCGCACCAGTATCTTTATCATACCAATGGTGGAACTCACCATCTGGCGTTGTTTCAGCCACAATGCCATCAGCAGCTAGGCCAGCCCAGCGCACGAGAATTTTTTCTACCAATTGCTCGGCATCATCGTCACCATTCAGCTCATCAGCTAACATCAGCATCAATACCGCCCAGCTGGCAGTATCCGTTGAAGGTGGATGAAATCGATTTCTGCCATCACGAACTTGGGCATCTATCACCCAGCCTTCTGGCTCGCCATCGGGCCAGCACAATGTTTTCGCCAAGTTGATGTATTGATTAAATTCATCCGCCAGCCAGCTATCAAAATCCATCCTTTCATCTGCTGCCGCGCTAATGATGTATGGCGCAGTAGAAGCTAACATTAATCGTCCACAAGCCGTGGCGGAGATATCAATACTCAGAGAAGTCCCTGTAGATTCGTAAACCTGCTGGTTGGTAATTTCTCCTCCAGCTTGCAAATCTGCCATCGGCACCACTTGAATATCGCCGTTCATCTGCAACAAATATAACCCTTCGTCGCCCTCAGCTCCAAACACCCTAGCAAAGGTAATTGCCTTAGTTGTTGGGCATGACATCAAGGTTTGCGCTACTAATTCAGAATCATTAGTTAGATCGAGACGACTCAATACCGTTTGAGTAGAAACATATAGCTGATCATTAGCAATATCAGCAGTTAGGCCGGTAACACCATTTGCTCCAGCTACATTGATAGATTCAACAAATGTACCTTCGACATCGTTCATTTGCGCAAGATATCTAAGTACTTGGTTGTCCTGTGTGCCTACAAAAAGTTCCCCCCCCACGTGACAAACAGGCACTCCAATATCGTACATCAGCTCATCCGCTAGGTCAACTTGGGCAAACAGTCGCAATTCATTCAAATTATGATTGTAGGCAAGGATAGCATCTTTTGGCTCCCCTCCATTAGAGGAGCTCGGGCTCCCAATCAGCGTAATGAATAGCTGACGACCAGAGGCTGTGAAAGCCATGCCAGCTGGACCATAATCATCACCAGAGAAATCTAACCATGGTGCTGCTTGTTTCATGGCAGCGGCATCAATCCGAGCAAGTTCATTGCCATCAATGTCATTGATGACCACAGAATTACTCACCCGCTCAGCATGGGCATACAGGCCCGCATAGGGAGCTGCGGCTACTGCGCTCACTCTGGTTCCAAATTGGTGGTTCCAGCTGAGATATGGCAGTGAACCGGTCACCGCGCTGATAGAAATTTCTAGCATAGTCGTATCAGTGAGTTTACCATCAGATACTTGAACTTCCATGCGATGGAGCCCGAGATCAAATGAACTAGGTGTACCAGATAGACTACCATCACCAGCTAGCGACAACCAGCTCGGACCTGATAGTTTAGAAAAGGTCAGTGGGTCACCATCGGGGTCAGTAGCAAAGGAAGCAATGCTTTCGCTATAAAGTGCATTTTCAGTGCCCCCAGCCATCACGTACAAATCTTCGCCAAATTCAGGTGGTTTGTTAGCCGCCTCAATCGTCAAGCTCACAGTCGCCGAAGCGGTGCCGCCGTTACCATCACTGATCGTATAACTGAAGCTATCGTCGCCCACAGCGCCCGTATTGGGAACATAGGATACCAGCTGACCATCAGTAGATGTTGCGCCTAAGTTGGCTGCAGCTACTTCAATGATCGTCAATTCATCACCATCTGGATCACTATCGTTAGCCATTACATCTATAGAAATTGGCTGGTTTTCTATAGTGACGATGCCAGTAACATCTTCAGCAATAGGTGGTGAATTTCTGTGTACATAGGAAAAAGTCATATCATCAATCATACATGAACATGCACTACCACTGATAATCTCACTCCCAGTCGTCCAAGAAACCATGACTCTAGCGGTCACCGCATTTTCTGGCGCCACCTGTGCGAAGTCTACTAACTCCCAACTATAAACCGAGCTCAGCTCAATGTTCTGGCTAGCTCTAGATATTTCCACCCCAGCATCATCGAGCCAAATCATCGCCATTTCTACCGCCGAGCCATTGCGCTTAAAGTTTTGCTCAAACTTAAACCAGCCGCCGAGATTGTATTCTCCGCCACCAACGATCGCTACATCTTGATAGAATGAACTCGCTGTATTTGCCTGCCACGCTTGCAACCAAACCCCTTGATCACCGCTGTGACGCGCCCAAGCAGATGATTGAATCAGCTGCCGATTGCCCTGCTCAGACCAATCACCGCTGGCCGATATGGCTGTCGCGCCAACTGGTAGCTCAAACCCCTCATTGACTAACAAATTCACTCCATCTTGAGGAGTCTCCCCCACTAGATATTGATTTAAACTGGTACCCGTATCAATCGTACTGGCCACCTCAGTGGCCAGCGCATGGCTACTCGCTAGAGCCATTGCCGCAGCTAAACTCGCCACCTGTCGATATGCTATCGAACCTCTCATCATCATGTGTTTCATAGATCTGTCTCTTTACCCCCCTGATTGTTAGGAAGAATTGCTGATTACAGATGTAAATATCCTATCCATAATACTAGTAAAATTTGACATACAGATATGCCGTTTGGGTGTCAAATAGATACAATAAACCCACTAACGAAAGTCAGTTAGCAGGCAAACAATTAAAGCGAAAATACTAAAAATGCATCATGCTGCATTTTCTAACGGAAGCTGACAGAATCGCTCGATGCGTTCACCAGAGCAATCACCTCAAGCAGCTTTACATCAACTAGTTAGGCAATAACAAACCCCGAGATTGATAAAGCTCTACATCGTTGGGCAGAGTGCTTAGCTAAGGAAAAACGATTTAGCCTCGCTGTTTCAAACAGATAACTTGATTTCCAACAATCTAACTAAGGCATCTTACGATACTGCAGGATGCCATAAGCGATGGCGCGGGCAACACGCCACTGGAATGCTTCTGAACTGAAGCGGCGGCGCTCAGCAGGATTGCTGAGGTAGGCGACTTCTATCAATGCGGCAGGACAAGCAGTCTTGCGCAGCACGTAGAAATCTTTTTTGCGAATGCCTCTATCCTTGAGGTTGAATCGCTTTTGTAGCTCACGGTGAATTGGTGTGGCTAACTTTTTCCCTTCTGGGCTGTAGTAAAACGACTCCAATCCGTAGACTGAAGTATTGGTATGGGCATTGTAGTGAAGGCTAACGAAAATAGCATTGCGATAGCGAGTGGAAATGTAAGCACGGCGCTGGAGCGAAACAAATAGATCACTGCGCCGCGTCATCACAACGGGAACGCCGTTAGCCTTGAGCCGAGACTCCACTTTTTTGGCCAGCTTGAGCGTCATTTCTTTCTCACGCACGCCGCCCCACAGGCAGCCTTTATCACTGCCGCCATGGCCAGGATCCAGAATCACACGATCAAAATTGCGAGCGTCCAGTTGCCCAGATGCTAGCATCAAACTGGCCAGTGCCAGATAAATCGAATAAGTAATGGAGTGATAGAAATTCATGTTAAATCGAGCCCACAGCTAGACCATAGTCCAATGATGTCAATATTACGTCAATGCGTAATTTACGTCATGCTGACAGATGCCACCGATTTATGCGTCATTACCAGCTAGTTAGCTGTCGACTGGCTGGCCAAAGATTTCTTCTTCTTTGGCGCTGAAATCATCATTCCGCCTAGCATAGCTCGGGTATGAATCACTTTTCCATTTGGATAGATAGCGCCAATGTTTGTACATCCACATCCACGGTGCTGGATCTTGAGAAATATGTGGTTCCAGCACATCCCAGATCTGCTGAGTGACCTGCTGGAGGTCCGCTCCTTTGGCAAAATACATCGGTTTCAGCACTAGTAGCTGGTTGCGCCCGGTGTCGTCAAATCGCGAAATAGATGGAACTACTGGAGCTCCTGTGCGCGTAGCTAACAATGCCTGTAAAAGCGGCACAGACACTTTCAAACCAAAATACTCAACGATGGTTGACGCGCTATTTACTGGCACATTAAGGTCTGCTAGGAAGGCGCAATGATCGTGACGTTTGAGAGTTTTCAGCAGCTTGATCATGGCTCTATCTTGGGAAATAATTTCGTGACCAGAACTCTGCCTAACGTTCTTAAAAATATCTGTCAGGCTAGGGTTTTTAAAATCCTCCGCAATGATCGTTAGTTTGGCTCCCATGCAAGATGCTGCCAGAGCCGTCCACTCAAAGTTAGCGTAATGCGGGGTCATCCAGATGGCCCCTTCATCTAGCGCCTTTTGTGTCGCCGCTTCATCTTCCAGTTCGATATCGATGTATTTTTGATAATTCTCGTGGGTCACATTAGGCGACCAAAACAGCTGCAAAAAGGTCAGCGCAAACTCGCGGTAACTGCGCAAAATCATATCTTTACGTTCGTTTTCATCAAAACGATTGGCAAAGGCGACTTGCAGGTTTTCCAGCGCACGCTCACGGCCCCGGCGATCCACACGATAACCAATGCCTCCGAGGAAATCAGCCACTGGTTTGAGCGCCCAAAATGGCAATGCTCCACCGATAGCTACCAGCGCATGAAGCCCTAGCCATTCGCCCTTCAGCCTTTGTCGCTTCGGCCACGAGATCTTTCTCCCCCCCTTGGTATGTGTTGGTATTTCTATCATTTTCAGCTAGTTGCCTGCCAGCTGTATGGGCCGGCTGACAGGTGGGCGAAACTAGCCCTCACACCAGCTCTGGTCAACTCATTAGCCGCACCGCTCAGCGCCTCCAGCTAGCCGTGGTGAAGAAAATATCTAGCAAAACAAATTTCTCCTTTGGCATTTTGCCAAATGGGTTCTATTTTCCGCCCATCGATAGCACCTATATACAATTCGCCGAGCCCAATTGGTTTATCGCGCTAGCAGCCATACCACTGATCATCGTGGTCGCGGTCATCGCTGCGCGCAAACAAAGCAAAGCCTGGCTCTCACTCGTCGCCCCGCGTCTACGTGACCGTTTGGTCAAACGCCGGCCCCCCTTCATGAAATGGTTAGCATTCACCCTTGCGCTATGTGGATTTGCCCTGCTCTGCCTAACGATGGCACGCCCATTCCACGGTCACGAGGAAGTCACATCTACCACGCGCTCGCGCAACATCATGATCAGCATCGACACATCGCGGTCCATGCTCGTGGAAGATGTTTCGCCAAATCGTTTGGAAGCCGCCAAAGCCATCGCCCTAGAACTTCTAGCCGCCAGCCCACAAGATCGTGTTGGCGTGATGGTCTACGCTGGCGAGTCCATGATCATTGCGCCGCTCACTATCGACCACAATGCGGTGCGCGAAACCATCAGCCAGCTAGATACCGACTACATCCCGATGGGCGGCAGCAACATGGACCGCATGGTAGAAATGGCGATGGATAGTTTTAAAAAATCCGGCCACTCGCGCAATGCGCTTGTCATCATTGGCGACGGGGAAGATTACTCAGAAAACATCGACTCCACCATCAAACAAATCCGCGAGAGCTCACACCTCATCTGCAGCGTGGCTGTAGGCACCGAGCGCGGTGGCATCATTCCTGATCCGCGCCAGCGCGATGGTAAATTCCGCGATTTCCGTGGCCAGACAGTACTCAGTAAAATGGAAGTTAGCCCACTCAATGAACTCGCCGCCGCCTCTGGTGGACCATTCATGGGAGCCACTGCAGATACGGTAAAACAAATCACTCAGGCAATCTCCGCCATTGATGCCGAAGAAGAAAAAGACCGTGTGCGCACCATCCCGCTAGAGCGCTACCAATGGGCATTGCTGCCCGCCGTCATCCTGCTTTTCCTCTCCGTGCTCGCCACTATGAGCTTCGCGCGTCGCGGCCAGCCAGACGCACCAGCCCAGCCAGCCAGAAAAGCTAACAAAAAGCCAATTCTCAGCGCCTTGGCTATAGCAGGCATCACCCTAGCAGCCACTAGCCAGCCGGCCCATGCTGCGGGAAAAGTCGTCGCCGCCAAAGCCGCATTAGAAAAACAAGACTACCAGCTAGCGCTCAGCCTGCTAGCTGAAGCTAACGACTTAGGCAACGCCGAGCGCCGTGCGCAGATTGATTTTGCCGAGGGTACAGCTCACTACAAGTTAGGCGACTTACGATCCGCCGCAGATTCATTTTCCAGATCACTGCTCAGCCAGAATAATCAGCTGCAATCCGAATCTTATTACAACCTCGGCAATACACTCTTCCTTCAGGGGTGGCAGAGGATTGGCGTCAAAGACCTCAGCAAACCAGCTGAAGCATTCACTGAATTTGTCACCAAAGATGCTAAGGACAACAAGGGCGAAGGCACCAAAGAGCTCATCGGCCTATGGGAGAGCGCGCTGCAGCAATACCAACAATCCAGCCAGCTAAATGCCAGCCACAGCGCCGCTGCCACCAATGCCAAAGAGGTAGAAAAATGGCTGCAGTTGCTTAAAAATACCAAGGTTCAAGAGGAGATGGAAAACCCTCAAGATCAGCAGGATCAAGATCAACAGAACCAAGATCAACAGAACCAAGATCAACAGAACCAAGATCAGCAGAACCAAGATCAGCAGAATCAAGATCAGCAGAACCAAGATCAGCAGAATCAAGATCAACAGAATCAGGATCAGCAGAACCAAGATCAGCAGAATCAGGATCAACAGAATCAAGATCAGCAGAACCAAGATCAGCAGAATCAAGATCAGCAGAATCAAGATCAACAGAATCAAGATCAACAAGAAGGCCAAGAGGGCGATCAGCAAGAAGACCAAGAGGGACAACAACAAGACGGCCAGCAACAAGAAGGACAAGAGGGGCAACAACAAAACCAACAAGGCCAAGAGCAGCAGGGAGAAGGGCAAGAAGGCCAACAACAAGACGGTCAGCAAGGCATGGAGGCGCGCCAGCTCTCTGAGCAAGAAATGGAAGCCGCCCGCGAGCATGCTCGGCAAATACTCGAGGCCAACTCTGATTTAGAAACCAAACCTATCAGACGACGCAACCGATGGCAGCGCCAGCCAAAACAAGACTGGTAAAATAACCAGCCGGCTCCAGCCATCCATTATTTTTTTTTACAAAATGCTATGTCATTGATTTCCGCACACACACCAGCCAAGGCTAACCATTACCAGCTGTCGCCATTTTCCAGCCAGCTAGCAACGCTGATAATCTGCGCAATCAGCCTCATCCTAGCTGCTGGCGCCGTGGCCAAAGATAGACAGCCATTTGCCACCGCCAACCTAACAACAAAACACCTCATTCCCGGGGAGCGCGCCTATCTATTTCTCAGCGTGCAAAATGGCCGCCTGCAAAGTCGTCCAGCCACACCACAAGTCGACGGCCTAGCCATCAACTTCCAACACGTAGGCACCCAGACCTCAGGCGGTTTTGGCGGATTCACCACCACCCACTACCTCGTCTACACTATATCTGCGGTTGAACCGGGAGACTATACGCTACCACCTTTCCAGCTGCAGAGCACCGGTCAGGTATTAGCCACACCATCTATCAACTTCACCGTTCACGATGGCTCAGAGCTGGTCTCCTTCCCTACCCCAGCAGATGGTCCAGCCATCTTGGCGGGCATGTTTCTGGATAAAGACGAACTCTACCAAGGCGAGTATTCACCACTAACATTCAAGCTCTACAAACCTAGCAGCCTGCGCATGGCAGCACTGGAGCCACCAACCGGCGAAAAACAAAACTGTGCCGCATGGCGCTTCAGCCAATCTCGCCAGTCAGAAATCAGTGAGCTGATCTACGACAATGAACGTTACAATACCATAGAGTTTCACACTAACGTGCAAGGCATCCAGCCGGGCAAGGCCACCTTTGGGCCATCCGAGCTCAAGGTCATCACCCGTCACCGCTACAGAGACGGGCGAGGTTTTTTGCGCAGCACAGAGGTCACTAACGAATACGCTCTCGATCCATTAGAGTTCACCGTGCTGCCACTTCCAGCTGGCGCACCAGATGGTTTCAGCGGTGCCGTTGGCCGATTTTCCATCGAGACCAGCACCCCCAAGCAAGTCTATAACAGCGATGCCACCGTTGCCGTAGACATCATCGTCAGCGGTGAAGGCAACCTAGACTCAATCAAATGCCCAGAGCAACTCGACGGTGAGAGCTGGAATGTCATCGATAGCTCACGCACCCAGCGCAACCAAGAACGCCGCCAGCTAGATGGTCACAGCCAGTTCCGCCAGCTGATGCGTCCGCTAGAGTTAGTCAAATCCATCCCCGCCTATCAGCTGCATTATTTTGATCCAGAAACAAAAAACTATCACACTGCCTTAGCGCCAGAAATTCCTATTTCATTACTCGGCGAAGCGCCACAGATCGTTGTACCAACTGGCGATCTTAGCACGCCAGCCAGTGAGTTACGCGACATCCTCAGCATCTCCGCCAGCGCCCCGCTCATCATCCAGCCGCGCTGGTGGTGGAACATCGCGCCACTGCTTGTCGTGCTCGTACTTGCCGCCGGCATCGCCGCTAGAAAATACCAACAGTACCAGCTCAACCAAAGCGAAGCCAGAGCGCTGCAAAAAAACATGCGCCAGCTAGGCAAGCTGAATAAGCAAGCCGAGCTGTACCGCGAGGCCGCCCGCATCATCGAAACCAAGGTAGATGCAAAGCAGCTAGCTGAGGAAGCTAACCAAGAGCTGGCTGAAATCATCCAACAGCGCGACCTGCTATGCTTCCAGCTAGAGCAAGAAGATCAGCCAGTAGACGCCGCCAAAAAAGGCCAAATCATCAAAACGATCAACCGTGCCATTCAGCGCGGGCTCATCGCCGGCGCCATTTTATTTGCCTTCGGTATCAGCCAGCCACAGCTGCAAGCTAGTGAAAATACCATCGATACTAGCTACCAAGAAAAACAATTCAACCAAGCGCTAGAGACCGCCAAACAGCAGCTTGCTGAAACTAACAAACCCGCTGAACTGGCATCGCTTTATTATAAAATTGGCAACATCCACTACAGGTTAGAGCAACCAGCTCAGGCAGCGCTGGCGTGGCGACGCGCACTACACATCGCCCCTAACTACCGCGAAGCGAGGCACAACCTGAAGTACCTCGAGCACCAACAAGAAGCCATCGTGCCCAGCCACCACGCATTTACTAACGAGCTCACTCGGCTCACCCCACAGGTTTACCTCGCCCTAACTATTGCCATGGTTTGGCTCACCGCGATTGCGGCCTTCATTCGTTTTGCTTACCGTCCTGGCGGCTGGAAAACCAATACCTGTCTGGCGCTGATGATCCTGTGCCCGTCCATCGCAGTGGCCGCAGCAGCTAGCTACCATTATTTCCCAGACGACCACCAGCTAGCTCGCTATTCTGAGCAAGCCATTTTGGCAGATACAGCCAGTCTATTTAGCCAGCCCTTTGCCCAATCGGCACGTACGCAGATTGACGCGCCGGCTGCCAGCTTAGTGAAAATCATCACCCAGCGCGGTGAATGGAATTATGTGGAACTGGCGAATGGCGAAATTGGCTGGATTCCAGCTGACCAACTGCTCATGCTAGAATCAACTTCAAACTAACTATTTCCCATGAAACTCGCCATCATCAGCGCCTCATGGCAGGCTGAGCTGCTAGATGCAGCCAGAGATTGCTGCCTCACCGAACTCTCTGCTCAGGGAATCAATACCGATCAACAAGTCGACTATTTCAAAGTTCCCGGCTGTCTCGAACTTCCTCTGATGGCCAAAAAGCTGGCTGAAACTGGCCGCTACGATGGCGTCATCGCCTTTGGCCTGATGATAGATGCTGGTGTCTATCGACACGAGTTTGTCACTCAGGCTGTGATTGATGGATTCATGCGCATCCAGCTAGATACTGGCGTGCCGGTATTCTCTGCAGTGCTTACCCCACACCATTTCCACCAACATCAAGATCACATCGATTTCTTTGCCCAACACCTCAAGGTGAAAGGCAAAGAAGTCGCCAGCTCAGCGCTCAGTTTTATCAATACGCTGAGGAGCATTTGAGCTAAATAGGTCGAATGTCTAGGCGGCAGCGAGAAGGTATCTAATCTTCACTAACTCCCTCACCGCTCGGCTGACGCACTCTTTCAGAGTGCCTTTTGCGCTGCGCTTTCCCTTGGGTTGCGTTGCCCATTCTGGGCTGCCTTACCCAAGGCTAGGCTGTGATACGCCTGCGGCGTTAGTATCAGGCGATAGACGCCAAAACCATAGAGCGCTGTGTACCCTTAGACCGCTAGACCGTACCTGCATCCCGCGAATGCGGGAGAACCTGCAGGACGCAGGCCGTACTTGCAGCGGAGCGCACCTTCAGGGCGAAGCCCGTACCTTAGGCCGCAGGCCGTACTTGCAGCGCAGCGCACCTTCAGGGCGAAGCCCGTACCTTAGGCCGCAGGCCGTACTTGCAGCGTAGCGCACCTTCAGGGCGAAGCCCGTACCTTAGGCCGCAGGCCGTACTTGCAGCGCAGCGCACCTTCAGGGCGAGGCCCGCACCTTAGGCCGCAGGCCGTACTTGCAGCGCAGCGGACTTTAGGGCACAGCCCGAACCTTAGGCCGCAGGCCGTACTTGCAGCGCAGCGCACCTTAGGGCGAAGCCCGTACCTTAGGCCGCAGGCCGTACTTGCAGCGCAGCGCACCTGCAGGGCACAGCCCGTACCTTCTGCCCGCAACACCTTAGAACGTAGAGAGCTAGCTGGAGCCGTCTCGCCAGCTGAAAGCGGTGCTAAAGCACGCGCACTCTAGATGCCGCACACTTGATAGAGCATCCAAGGCGAAGCCCGTACCTGCATCCCGCGAATGCGGGAGAACTTGCAGGACGAAGTCCGCACCTGCAGCGCAGCGCACCTTCAGGGCACAGCCCGTACCTTAGGCCGCAGGCCGTACCTGCAGCGCAGCGCACCTTAGGGCGAAGCCCGTACTTGCAGCGCAGCGGACTTTAGGGCACAGCCCGTACCTTAGAAAGCTGGAGCCGTCTCGCCAGCTAAAAGCGGTGCTAAAGCACGCGCACTCTAGATGCCGCACACTTGATAGAGCTTCCAAGGCGAAGCCCGTACCTGCATCCCGCGAATGCGGGAGAACCTGCAGGACGCAGGCCGTACTTGCAGCGGAGCGCACCTTCAGGGCACAGCCCGGACCTTAGGCCGAAGGCCGTACCTGCAGCGCAGCGCACCTTAGGGCGAAGCCCGTACCTTCTGCCCGCACCTTAGAACGTAGAGTGCTAGCTGGAGCCGTCTCACCAGCTGAAAGCGGTGCTAAAGCACTCGCACTCTAGATGCCGCACGCTTGATAGAACTTCCAAGGCGAAGTCCGCACCTGCATCCCGCGAATGCGGGAGAACCTGCAGGACGCAGGCCGCACCTGCAGCGCAGCGCACCTTCAGGGCGCAGCCCGTACCTTAGAAAGCTGGAGCCGTCTCGCCAGCTGAAAGCGGTGCTAAAGCACGCGCACTCTAGATGCCGCACGCTTGATAGAACTTCCAAGGCGAAGTCCGCACCTGCATCCCGCGAATGCGGGAGAACTTGCAGGCCGCAGGCCGTACCTGCAGCGGAGCGCACCTGCAGGGCGCAGCCCGAACCTTAGAAAGCTGGAGCCGTCTCGCCAGCTGAAAGCGGTGCTAAAGCACGCGCACTCTAGATGCCGCACACTTGATAGAACTTCCAAGGCGAAGCCCGTACTTGCAGCGCAGCGCACCTTAGGGCGAAGCCCGGACCTTAGGCCGCAGGCCGTACCTGCAGCGGAGCGCACCTTAGGCCGCAGGCCGAACCCACTACCCGCAGCTTCCTAACTTTGAACTTTTTTGACAAAACACGCTTTCAGCGCGATGGCGATGCCATTCATTTTGCAGTCGATTTCATGGTCGCCGTCGACAATGCGGATTGGGCGTGACTTGGTGCCGCTCTTGAGCACGTTAGACGATCCCTTGAGCTTGATGTCTTTGATCATCTGCACGATGTCACCGGACTCGAGCACATTGCCGTAGGCGTCTTTGACGATGCGTTCTTCTGGCGCATCATCTTCCTCGGCTTCTTCTTTTTCCCACTCGTGGCCGCAAACCATGCATTCGTATTTATCCGCATGGTCGAGTACATCGTCCATCTCACACAGTGGGCAAATTGTTTTTTCCATGCGGCAAAGTACCGCGAGAGTCCCACTGGCGCAAGCTTTCGCTCTAGCAGCCACAACGAGTGTTTCACCCTCCAGCCAGCTGCGAGCGGACTGCAAATCAGTGGCTAAGCATCGCCGTAATGGCGGGCAACGATGTCTAGCAAAGCGGGTTGCACATTCGTTAGGCCAGCTACAATAATCCGATCTTTCATCATATCAAATGGCTGGCCGGCGGCGTTAAAGCAGACGATGCCATTTTCCTCCATGATGAGCAAACCAGCGGCGCAGTCGTACGGCTGCAAGTCGCTTTCCCAGAACCCCTGAATCCAGCCCATGCCCAGATTGGCTAGATCTAGCGCGGCGCTGCCTGAGCGGCGAATGCCCAGGCCTAGCGTGAGCACCTCGGGAGCCGTTTGAAAAAACGACTCTGCTAGATCGGCAGATCGGTAAGGAAACCCGGTCATGAATAGCGCTTCGTTGATAGGCAAATCCGGCTGCGCAAGCTGCTGCAGCTTGCCATTAAAATAAGCGCCCTGCCCACGCATGGCGGAGTAAAGATCTCCGGTGTAGGGTTTGAAAACCAGACCGAGCAATGGCTGGCCATCACTCACCAGCGCCACCGAGATAGAGAAATGATCCAGCCCGCTGAGGAAGTTAGTGGTGCCATCTAGCGGATCAATAATCCACACCAGCTGCTGCGATCCTGACTGGCCGCTTTCTTCGCCAAAAAATCCAGCGCCATCAACTAAGGGCGTGAGCCCGTCAATGAGCATGCGCTCGCTCTCCACATCAACAAATGAAACCGTCTCGCGCAGTGATTTGCTAGAGCTCGATCCAGCTGGCATGGCGCGGAAGTGCTGCATCTGAAATTCCCCCACGCGGCGCATCAGCTGGCCACAGGCATTCATCAAGTCGCTAGATATTTGCATGGCAGAAATGTAGCCAGCGAATGGCCAATAGTAAATGCAAGTTAGTGGTTAGAATCCACCCGCTATGCGCGCATGAAGGTAATCACGGCAACTTCCTCCACGGCGGCTTGTTTTTTCAATATGCGCGCGCACTCGTTCACCGTCGAGCCAGTGGTAAAAACATCATCCACCAGAATGATCTTTTTCCCCTCCAGCTGGCTAGACCGCCGCAGCCGTGGTGGCACGATGAAGGCATTGCGTAGGTTTTTCTGCCGCTGCGCACGGCTGAGCAGCGTCTGCGTGGTGGTATAGCGAATGCGCCGCAGCGCCTGTAGATACGTCAGCCCAAGCCTCCGTGCCACGGGACGCGCCAGCTCGTCGGCTTGGTTAAAATGCCGGTAGACTTGCCGCCGCCAGTGCAGTGGCACCGGCACCACAATCGCCTGCCGCCAGCTGGCATCAAAGCGTGTATCCCACAGCGCTTCAGCGAGCAAAATAGCCATTTCCACGCCCATCCACAGTTGTCCTTTATATTTCAGCCCGTGGACCATTTTGCGCGCCAGCTCGTCGCCCACACAGACCGATCGGTTAAAGGAAAAGGCAAATTCTTGATCGCGACAGTTCGGGCAATCAAATGATGCCACATTGATCTCACCGGAGAATGTTTCGCTGCAAGTCGCGCAGCTTGGCGGCTGAGTGCGTGTCAGTTGATCATTGCAGCTAGCACATAATGCACGGCGCCCGACCAATGGCCAGTGGCAGGCCAAACACACTGGTGGGTACAGGCTATGCATGAATTTCTCACGCCACATCACCCGCCAATATGCCACAGGACGGGGCATAATCGAGTGGATTTTCGTTTGCCAAATTGCGATTGTTTCCTCAGCCAATGCAGTTTATACAGTGCTCATGCAAAAGCACACATGGCGCGAGGAAACTGAGGAGGGAACCAAATTCTTCCGAGCCACCCATCACGGTGGCCGCTGGACCTATGCCACGCAAATGCGCGGCGAAGACGAGTGGACGCAGTCCGATCCAATCCAGCCAGAAGAATGGCAAGAAATCCGCGACATGCTGTGGAACAAATACCAACGTGGCCGCTGCCCGTGGGGGTTCATCGAGAAGATCGACAAGATCCTCGCTAAAGAAAATCAAAAGTAATTTTCCGCTAGCCCGGGAAAAGTAAAAAGCCAGCTGGACATGCATCCAGCTGGCTTTCTTATTGTTATGAAAAAAGGGTCTTAGTCATCACGGCGACGCGGCGCCTTTGCTTCCTGGCGAGCTGGCTGCTGCTGTGGGCGCGAAATGTACCCGTAGGCGGTGATGAAGCTCAAGAATACACCGCTCAAGGCCAATCCAAAGTAGCTCGCGTCAGTCACCTTCATCAGGGCGATGCCTGCCAGTGACATGAAAAATGATAGCGTGAGTACAATTTTGATTTTCGTGAGCGAATCCATGATCTTTTTGAGCTATGGCCAGAATGCTTTGGCCAAATGAATAATCCAAATTAACGAGCATTCGCCAGTTGTCAAATTAATGGGCACATTAGTTTGCCATCATTCACCCAACTGGCTGCAGCCGTAGGTACAAGAAAAATCCAGCCAGCTGGAATGGCTTTTGTGCATTCCGGCTAGCTGGTTTGAGATCGATCATTCTAAGAAATCTACAAATGCCCCAGCTACTTGCCGTTGGCGATTTTCAGCGCGGCAGCGTGCACGCCGGTGACCACTTGGGCCATGCGCTCGAAGTCTAGCTGGTCCAGCGTATCAGTCTCTTCGTGGTAATGGGGATTTCGATAGAAAGCGGTATCGGTGACCATCACCGCGGTCATTTCATGCTGCCAGTAGCTGGCGTGATCTGAGAAGTCGATACCCGGCATCGCTTTGGGTGCATTGATCGAATAGACCGGCATCTCAGTGGCCCCTTTCATGCCCACCTTGACCTGCTTGGTGAATGCGCGCTGAGACAGATTGCCCACCACGGTGATGAAGTTGCCACGCGATGGATAGAAAGCGTGCAGCGTGTACAGCGGGTAGCTCTGCGAGCCAAAGCTATCGTCAAAATAACCAATCATCTCGAGCACGATGACACCGGTAATGTCATCTTTTTGATCTTCTAGGCTAGCGGCGTGCACTCTACTGCCCATGTCCTTGCTGCGGAAATATGGTGGTTCTTCGCTAGAGTAAGCTATCAGCTGGATCTGCATGTCTAAGGATTCATTTTCCAACAACCGCGCCAGCTCTAGCAATCCCGCCACGCCACTGGCATTATCGTCGGCACCTGGGGTATGATCGTGGGCGTCGTAGTGCGCGCCAATGATCAATTTTTTCCCCTCAGCTGGGCCAAAGCTGGCGATGATATTACGGTGCTCTTCCCAGTCGTAAATGGTGTATTCCTGCGACTCAACACGCTGGCTGAATTGGCGAAATTGCGCCTCAATGTAGTCGGCTGCTTTGGCCAGCTTGCCACCTTTCACCGCAGTGCGCGGGTAACAATCAGTGACGAGATAATCGACGTGTTGGCGCAGGCTAGCTGGATCGGCAGTGCGTTCGCTAGGGTCGTTGCTAGAGAAGCTCGGCTGAGCAATGTATAACCAGATGCCACAAAACAGGATGATCAATGCCAGTGCGATGCGGAAGATCGACTTCACCCATTTCTTTTGCCACCATTTCATGCCGCCAGCTTCACTAGATTAGATTAGGATGCAACGGCAAACTAACGACTGCTCCACTTTGGCTAGCTAGAAAGAAATTAGCCAGAGCCATAATGTCCAGAAGACCCACAGCTCGCCAGCTCACGAGCAATAAAAAAGAGCGCCTAGAATAGACGCTCTGATTGCTTTCAGCTAGCTGGAAATTTTCCCTCTAGCTAGATTGAGGAGGTGGATCCAGCTGGCTTATTGTTTCCGCTAGCTGGAATTCTAATCAAGCATGGCGTACTTTCAGCACGCGATTCCGTAGTATTTTTCTCCCCGTGGGATGGCTGCGCCATCGCACGGGGCTGGCATTTAACCATACCTTCGGCAGGAGGAAGGACAAGCGGTCCTAGCCCAAATGATGACCTCAATGCGCTAGGATATGCATCAGCCAGAGAATCACAAACCCACAGCTCGCCAGCTCACGAGCAATAAAAAAGAGCGCCTAGAATAGACGCTCTGATTGCTTTCAGCTAACTGGAAATTTTCCCTCTAGCTAGATTGAGGAGGTGGCTCCAGCTGGCTTATTGTTTCCGCTAGCTGGAATTCTAATCAAGCACGGCGTACTTTCAGCACGCAATTCCGTGGTATTTCTCTCCCCGTGGGATGGCTGCGCCATCGCACGGGGCTGGCATTTAACCATGCCTTCGGCAGGAGGAAGGACAAGCGGGTCTAGCCCAAATGATGACCTCAATGCGCTAGGATATGCATCAGCCAGAGAATCACAAACCCACAGCTCGCCAGCTCACGAGCAATAAAAAAGAGCGCCTAGAATAGACGCTCTGATTGCTTTCAGCTAGCTGGGAATTTTCCCACTAGCTAGGTTGATGAGGAGCATCCAGCTGGCTTATTGTTTCAGCTAGCTGGAATTCTAATCAAGCACGGCGTACTTTCAGCACGCGATTCCGTGATATTTCTCTCCCCGTGGGATGGCTGCGCCATCGCACGGGGCTGGCATTTAACCATGCCTTCGGCAGGAGGAAAGACAAGCGGGTCTAACCCAAATCATAACCTCAATGCGCTAGGATATGCGCTCAGCTAGAGACTCACAAATCCCACAGCTAGCCAGCTCACGAGCAATAAAAAAGAGCGCCTAGAATAGACGCTCTGATTGCTTTCAGCTAGCTGGAAATTTCCCCCCACTAGCTAGGTTGAGGAGGTGGCTCCAGCTGGCCTATGGTTTCCGCTAGCTGGAATTCACTCTTCTCTATTTTCTCTTCACTCTTTAAACTTGCTCGGCTTTTTTGTAGTTGCCGGTGAGGAAGTAGTCGACGACGTCAGATGCGTGGTAAACTAGCTTGCCTGGCTCGATGAGCTTTTTGATCACAGAGAAATCTTCACCTGTCGTGACGATGGCTGGCTCTTCGCCGAAGTCGCGCACCTGACCGTGGCCAATGGTGCCCATGAGGCCGTTGCACAGACATTGTTTGCAGTTGGTACCTTCTTCAGTACCGCCTTTGCGCACGAAGTCTTTGACTGGTTCAGCTGGGCAGCGGTAACCGAGGTTGCCGTCGTCCTTTAGGTACATGTGACGCAGGTAACCAAGGTCGCAGATACGCTTGCGGCGGCTTGGTACGTCATTTTCTTCGTCCAGCTCGATGAGCTTGAATGGATAGCCAGTTGGTGAGGCTTTGAATGCGGTGACGATGTTGAGTGTGCCGTTGGCGCAGCGGTCTAGCACTTCGTCTTTGATCTCGCGGGTGATGCCAGATTCATCGCAGTAAGCGAAGGTGGTACCGACTTGGATGCCTTGGGCGCCCATGTCGATGGCTTCTTGAAGTTTTTCTGGGCAACCAAATCCACCAGCGAGGTAGAATGGTTTGCCGATGGCAGCTACTTTACCGACGTTGGGAATGTCTTTTTCGGTATAAGCTGGTGGCGCGTCTGGATCAGCTCCACGCACACGACGTGGCGGGGCGTTGTGGCCGCCGGCGGTGTGGTTTTCGATGATGTATCCGTTGACTTCACCAGTAGCGCGTCGCTCCATGGTTTTGGCAACGATTTCTGAAGAAATGATGCCAAGGAAAAGTGGGCGACCGATGCCGCCTTCTGGCATTTCACCGTATTCAGCGGGGTCGAAATCTTGGTAGAAATCCAGCTGCTCTGGGTTTTCTTCCACGTTGAGTTTGAGTTTGACGGGTTGCCATTTAGCGAGTCCGTCAAGGATGCCAGGGATGCCTGTAGGGATACCCGCGCCCATCAGCACGTAGTTTACGCCAGCCATCATAGCTCCAAGAATGGAGGGCATGGTAGGCAGCTGGATTTTCTCCAGGTAGTTGATACCAACGACGCCGTCGTGGCCTTCTTTGGCGAGGAAAACTTCCACAAAGTTGGATACGATCAGCATCTCCGCGGTGGCGGTCTTCAGCTTCTGCGTCGCCATTGGGATAAGTTTGTACTTTTTGTCAGCTGGCTTGCCGCCTTCTACAAAGTACTTATCAAGGATGCGCTTGCCCATGTCTGTCCATGGGAAATGCGAGATCGCGCGGCGCACGTGTCCTTCCGGATCGCCATCTTGCAGACGGCGTGCGATTAACGAGTCTACTGCGGTGCCGGAGACCACGCCAAGCTGGCCTTTCATCGATACAGCGCGCGCAAGCACCCAGTTGGAAACGCCGATGCCCATGCCGCCTTGGATAATTTTAGGCCATGTTGTGGTACTACTCATAGATTCGTTTTCGTTGTCAATTAGCTGCGATCTAATCTCTTTATGGTTTGGTTTGTTGGCTCCCGTGCGGGGGCCGGTGGCCGCATCTTAGCACGCTAAATCATTAACGCAACCGCACGCGGTTTCTTGTATTTCGACAAGGGGCATAGTCAAGAAATCAGCAATTGAATACTAAATTTTTTTACTTAGCCACCCGCCGCTATGGAAATCACTTCAACACAGGACCCCTCAACTAGCTGACTCTCCGCGTATTGGCGCGGAAATAGGGCTACTTTGTCGAGTTCGACCACTACTGGCTTTCCAGCTAATCCAAGCGATGCGAGCAGATCGGATACCGAGCTGGTTTGTTCGTCAAGTGAGTGAGCTTTGCCGTTAAGCTGGATGGTCATGATGAAATTTCTTTCGCTTTTGGTGAGTTCTCAAGAATCGCTTTATCCCAATCTTTCCAGACCGGTTCGTAGGCTTGATTCCTAAGCTCTGCGGCCATGCTAGCGGCTGATCGCGTATCGTCGATGGTAAATTGCTCAGTCGACTGGCTACAGGCAGATTTTTCCTCCAGCTCCTTGCGTTTGCCACGCACAGTGAGGTGCAAATCATCCGCGCCAGCGCCAGTATATCCACCTGGGTTTGTCTTCGCCTCAGCAGACATCTGCGTAGGCCCCAACTGCATGATAGCATTGCGCATCGCAGCTGGCTCACGGGTACTCACCACCACGCCCACCATCGGAAAACAAATGCGGAAAGCAAACATCAGCTGCACGAACATTCGATCGTCGAGGAACAAATCTGGATTCGGCGTATACTGGTAATTTCCCGCATACGGGCGCATGCGGGGGAAAGAAATCGTAAACGATGCCTTCCAGCAATGTTTGTACAAATACTCCAGATGGCGCGCCAAGGCCATCGCCTCATTACGCCAGCTAGCCAGCCCAAATAAGGCGCCAATGCCAATGCGACGAAACCCGCCAGCATACGCACGCTCTGGGCATTCTAGCCGCCAGTTGAAATTCTTTTTTGGCCCCGCCGTGTGCAATTTTTCATACACCTCGCGGTCGTAAGTTTCCTGATAAACCACCAATCCCTCAGCGCCGTGGTCCACCAGCTCACCGTATTGGTGATCTTCCATCGGCCCCACTTCGATGCCAATCGTTGGGATGAAATCTTTAATCGCATCAATGCACTCCTGCAGGTAGCCGTCGGAGACAAACTTCGGGTGCTCACCCGCCACGAGCAAAATATTGCGAAAACCCAAACCATGCAGGTGACGTGCCTCCTGCACCACTTGCTCCACCGTCAGCGTGGTGCGCAAGATAGGATTATCGCGCGAGAACCCACAATAGCTGCAGTTATTCACGCATTCATTAGATACATACAGCGGCGCAAATAGACGCATCGTTCGGCCAAAATGCTGCTGGGTCAGCCGCTGGCTCTCCGCCGCCATCGCCTCCAGCTCAGCTGGAGATTTCTCGCCAATCAATGATTCAAACCGACGTAGCAATGGCGACATCTCACCTCGCTCAAATGTATCTACAAAACTCACGCGCGGGCAAAATAATCAGCAATGGCCAGTTGTCGAGTGGATAAGCTGGTATCCTGTCCACAGCCACTAAAAACAGGCTTAGCTGGCCCTCACCAAAGTCTGTGACGGTAGCTCTCCAAAATAACTCTTATAGTCCGCTGAGAATTTACCTAGATGCCGGACCCCATAGGCTTTTGCAATGGCTGTAATTGTCCGCTCCTTGGCATCAGGTTTAGCCAGTATCTCTTTGCGCACCGCACTCATCATGATCGCTTTTTGGTACGCCTTCGGAGTCATTTGGTACAGTTCATGAAAACCGTATTCAAGTGTGCGCTGGCTGACCTCAGAGCTTTTACAAAGCTCAACGATACTAAGGCCCTGTTGGCAGCATGAATGGATCATGTCCCTAGCTCGTTTGACCGCCTGCGTCCTCTTATGAGATCCTGAGAGTGGCTGCACTCCAGCCCCCTCGGCACAGGCTGACAACAATTGGCCCACCAGATCCAACTTCATCCCATAGTCTTGGTAAGTTGATTCTGTCAGCATTGTCCTCGCTAGACCAGTATACAGGCTGCGCAACCCCTTCATCAAATTAGAGGGAATGCGAATCACTTCTTTAGTTTTGAGTAGATTTTCTAATTTATCCAAACCCATATCTGCCAAAGTCCGCTCTAGCAGGACTGGATCAATTGAAATATTCATCACCTCAAAGTCAGGGTTAGAGATTGAGAAGAGCTCACCATTTTGGGGAAAGATATAAACAGCATTCCCGGTGATCACATGCCCACGCCAAAAAAAGAGCGCATCCTGATGTAGCGGAATGCCAAATGTACGATAGCCAGCTGGAGGAGCACCGTGCTGCTCCAAACGTTGAGTGAACTTGCCATAACCTAGCTGAACTTCCCCCAGCCCAAGCTGCGTAATTGAACCCCTAAGCCGACCCAAACTGAGCTGGCTAAAACTTAGGTTCCAATCTTGAACAAACTCTGAAAACGCATCTATCCCATCTAGTTGATAGGCTACCCTAAATCTAGTTGGCGACAAGAACTCAGCTAGTGGAGAAGTCAGGGTCGTTATCATAAATTCGCAAAAATATCTGTTTGATTAAAACGCTAACAAGCGACACTGTAAAATCCAATTCTTTGGTTGATAGAAATGTATGTTTCCATCGAGCCATTGATTAACAATAAACATTAACGCAATGACAAAACACACATTAACAACAGCTACTGTAGCCTTAGGAATGTCTGCAGGCATACTAACGACAGGTATGGCGGCTGAACTTGCCATCATTCATGATGCTGAACAAAATATTCTCCAAGAAGAATTTGGTGAACAGTGGGCTAAACAAGATGCTGAAATTTCTAAAAAACTAGCTGAGCTAGAAAAGAAACACGGTAAAAAGCCTAACATTATCCACATCATGTGGGATGATACTTCATTTGGTGAAGTGGGAATTCCGGTTTTTAACAAGATTCGTGGGTTTGATACTCCAGTTCTCAATAAAATGGGACAAGAAGGCATTACTTTCACTCGCATGTATACCGAGCCATCTTGTACGCCTACACGCGCAGCGGCTCTCACAGGTCGACTGGCAGTTCGCAGTGGTATGTACACAGTAGCGTTCCCCCCAGAGGGCTCTGGTCTACCAGCTGAAGAAGTGACTATCGCCGAAGTGCTCTCTGAGGCTGGTTATAGCACCGCATTTTTCGCCAAAGCTCACCAAGGTGACATTGAGGAAGCGTACATGCACAACCAAGGCTTCGACGAAGCACAATTTTCACTCTACAATCAGTTCCCACCGATCTTTTGGCACCGTACTGGTGAAGCGGGCGCTATGACCAATGGCTACACACCAGAGATGACCGAGAAAAAGTACCTCGTTGATTCTACTTGGCGTCCCTACGGCTACATCATGGATATTGAAGGGAAAAAAGGTGAGCAAGCGCGTGAAACATTGCCAACCACTCTTGAAGGCACACTGGAGAACTACCGTAAACTCATCGAGATCCATCAAGAGAAGGCGCTCGACTTCATTAAACGCAAAGCTAATGACGATAAGCCATTTTACCTAGCTTATTGGCCACATGTCTACGATCTCAATACCCAAGGTCAGGAGATCACTACAAGTAACAGTACACCATTTGCTCAGAACATGGAGCGTCTAGATCGCCATATCGGTGAAATTCTAGAGGAACTTGAAAAGCAAGGCATTGCCGAAAATACTCTAGTGATCGCAATGGCTGACAACGGTCCAATGACCGAAGCGCCAGGAGCTATGTATCCTAACGTATTCAATGGAGGTAAAGGTGACTATCGTGAAGGTGGTGTTCGTGTTGCCGCATTCGCACAGTGGCCAGGCGTGATTGAACCTGGCACCATTGTTGGGGATATCTTTGCAGTGCATGATTTGTTCACAACCTTCGCAAACCTCGCTGGAGCGAAAGAGCACATTCCTACCGACCGAATTATCGACGGTATCGACCAAACTGCAGTACTGCTATACGGAGACGGTCAGAGCCGTCGTGATTATTATCACATCTATACAGGTCCAATTCACGCAGCTACCATTAAGCAGCAATTCAAGCGTGTTTGGCTCGGCGGACGTCCAGGTCTGGTGAAAAATGATTTCTACAATCTGTATCAGGATCCACGTGAAGAGCGCGGAATGATGGCTCAAATGCTTTGGGCATGGGGACCATTTGATATGGTGAAGAAACGTCATGACCAAATGAACGAGAAGTACCCATTCACACCAACTCGTCACGGAGTTCCATTCACAGGTATTACTAACCTGCGCCCTGAGAGTATCCAATATCAGGAAACTGTCCGCAAAACCATGGAGACAGGTAAGTAAGTAGTAATCTCTCACCTCTCAAAATAGGGCTCAGTTCTCTTTAGAGCCCTTATTTAGATCAATCTATCTAAATTCTATACTAAGGATAGCTCCAGATGTGAGCTATCCTTAGTTTTTCTCTCTTTTATTTCACTCTCCACTCCTACCTAACTAATCGTCATGTATCGTCGTCATTTCCTCAGCCTACTCGGGCTGTCAGCCGCGCTCTCCCCTAACATCCTCAGAGCATCTAATAGTACCAAATCAAAGATGAAGCTTAAAATTGCTGGCTATGATTTTGATCGGGTGGCCGCTTTAGCTGAAGGTAAAGTGAGCATTGATGGCTGTGATTACAGCTTTGAGCGTGGGCGAATCGGTGAGATGAATACCGACGTCTTCTCTGGTAAGGCCTCCAGAGAGGTAACCGAAATCGGCTTACATCCATTCATGTTAGCCTATGCGAATGAAGGCTTCAGAGATTATACTTTATTACCTATATTTCCCGTTAGAACCTTTCGACACAAGAGTATTTTCATTCGTACGGATGCTGGCATCAAGAAACCTGAAGACCTCAAGGGTAGGCGCATTGCCACGCCCGGTTTTTCATCCACTTCGCTAACTTGGATTCGCGGAATCTTACAACATCAATATGGAATTTCCCCACAAGACGTTGAATGGGTAGTCTCCTCAAAAGACTCATCCGCCGGAGCTACTGGTACAGTTTCAAAACAAGAGCTCATGATTCCTGATGGGCTCAAAGTTGCTAGTGGGCCAGAGGGCAAAGATGAATCTCAAATGCTTGTGGATGGAGATGTCGATGCTCTTTTCCACGCCGTAGAGCCGCAGGCCTATATCGATGGAAACCCTCTCGTCTCCAGATTATTTCCAGATTTCCGGGCCACCGAGCAAGCCTACTTTAAAGAAACCGGTATCTTTCCAATCATGCATGCAGTGGCTATCAAGAAGTCACTGATCAATGCTCAGCCATGGCTCGCACAAGCAATCTTTGATGCCTACTGCGAATCAAAAACTCTATGTTTGAACCACTTGAAGGAGAATGCTTGGATTTTTAATTCTCTGCCTTGGGCCAATCAAGAAGTAGAAAATACTATCGACCTTATGGGTGAGAATTGGTGGCCATACGGAATTGAGCCAAACAAGAAAACGCTCAATGCCCTGTTCCAATACTCTCACGAACAGGGATTAGCTAAGCATAAGCTAGAAATCGACCAGCTGTTTCACCCGGCTTCGTTAAGTCTATCAGAAAAGGTCTAATGAGTGACTACATCACACACTCTCTCTGGTGATTTTTTCTCCCCCCATCTCTAATCATCATTAACACACAAAACAACACACACTAACAACAATGAAAAAGTCCATTTTTTCTCTATTATCGCTCCTTAGCCTCTGCTCTCCTAGCTATGCCCAGAGCGATGATCTAGCGGCAGCGGCGCAGAACCCGCTAGCCTCAATGATCAGTCTACCATTTCAAAATAATACGACTTTTGGTAATCGAGGTGGTGACGTCAGTAACTCGCTGAACATCCAGCCTGTGCTACCATTTACGCTATCCGAGGACTGGAACTTGATCACACGCACCATTCTACCTGTGGTAAGCGCGCCAGATCCCGTTGGCAGCGGCAATATCAATGGGCTAGGCGACACATCATTTACCGGCTGGTTCTCACCCCAAGAGCCCGTTAACTACATCACCTGGGGAGTAGGCCCAACTCTCTACATGCCGACAGCAACTAACAACCTAGGCCTCGACCAATGGGGTGGCGGCATCTCAGCTGTCGGTGTCTACATCAAAGACAAATGGGTAGCTGGTGGACTTGCCAGCAACACTTGGGGCTTTGATGATACCGACCAACTCAATAGCTTCTACTCACAAATCTTTGTAAACTACAACATGGACAACGGCTGGTACCTAGTCTCAGCTCCCATCATCACGGCTAACTGGAATGCCGACTCTAGCGATCGCTGGGTGGTACCTATTGGCGGCGGTATCGGTAAAATCATGCGCTGGGGCAAGCAACCAGTGAACCTAAACGCGCAGATCTACTACAATATCGAAAAGCCTGAAGACTACGGTGATTACACCTTCCGTCTACAGTTGCAGTTCATGTTCCCTAAGTCATAGATCTTGCCATTTCTAGATCCAAAAATAGCCGTCAGCCCCCCAGCAGACTAAAGCCGAGCGGCACGCTGCTCTAAGCCAGCTAGGCCCCATGTCGCTCAGCTAGTGTCTGTGATGGCAGCTCACCAAAAAACTGTCTGTAGCTGGCGGAAAATTTCCCCAAATGCTTAAACCCCCACGCTGAGGCTACCGCGGCGACGCCTCCATGCGCTCCGTCCATTCTCAGCAGCTCACGCCTAACTTGCGCCATTCGATAAGCAATCGAGTAGGCTTTTGGCCCCAGCTGATAGTGATCTCTAAATGCATACTCCAGCGTGCGTACACTCACTCCCAGCTCAGTACTCAGCTCACAGATATTCAGTTTGTGCCCACCCATCTGCTCGATAGATTCCGTCGCCGCTAGTACCAGTTTTTGCCTTCTACCAGCTCGCAGAGAAACAAGGTCTTGCCCCTCTATGCAGGCGCCAAACAGCGCTGTCATCATTTCACTCTCTAACCAGCCAGTCTGAGCTGGCGCTAGCTCCTCACCACGCAAGGCATAAGAAAATGTCTGCCTCAGCTGGTTCATTGCTCTATCTGAACATTCAAATACCTCCTGGCGCTTCAGCCGCTGCTGATCTAGCAAAGAAAAATTCTTGTCTAAATAAGCATCAAAATACGCCTCTGGCACAGACACCGTCATCACGTGAAACCCCGGCTCAGACACAGCATACAACTCGCCATTTTGTGGAAACAAGAGCACTTTGTTAGCCTCAACAGAGTGGCCCCGCCATGAAAAAGGCGACTCTGGATTCAGAGAGAAACCAAATGTCCGGTAGCCAACTGGCGATCCACCACGTTGTTCTAGCTTACGTGAAAACTGGCCGCGAGTCATTAACAAGCGAGCAAGCGCCGCTTGCTCTATGGTAGCAGCAAGCCCGCCTTTTTCTAACTGCATGAAATCCAAATCCCAAGCACAGACTTTCTCACGTAGAGAATCAACGCATTGAGCATCAACTCTCAGCCTAGACATAGATATTTCTCTGCTACCGTTTTTTACTAGCTTGCTCATGATTTGCCTATAATCTGATCGATAATTCTAGCCATGTGAGACGAGCCCCGAGCAAACGTTGGTATTCGCGATAATCCCCTATGAACAAAATATTTATAAGCCCTCTATCCCTTTTTCGCAAACTGCAAAACGACTCCGTTTGACTATCACGTCATCAGTTATAAATAAAAACAGCTCACCTAACTAACTAGCCAATGGCAACACAAACTACTCTCACAAAAAAATTGCTCCCTCTAGCGGCCCTCAGCAGCCTCGCTCTAACTATGACATCTAGCGTACTAGCTGGAGAAAATTACTCAGTCTCCGATGATATAACCATCGCCACAGCTCCACCTGCTGACCAATGGGAATTCTCGATTTCTCCATATCTTCTCATGGCAGGCTTAGAAGGAACGGTTGGGCTCGGCGGTCAAAACATTGGCGTTGATGCCGCCTTTAGCGACATCGCTGATAAATTAGAAATCGGCGGAGCTGCCTACTTTGAGGCACGTAAAGGCAAATGGGGATTTGCATTAGACGGCCTCTGGCTCAAGCTCAAAGGCAATGCTGACTTACCTACACCTGGTCCGGTTTTAGAAAGCTCAGAACTCACTCTAGAGACAGTTCGCGCCAAAGCGCTTGCTTACTACCGCTTCTACGATAAGCAAACAACAAGCATCGATGCCTACGGTGGCATCAGCTACAACTATGTTGATACTCAGCTAGAGCTCAATGGCCTAGCTAACATCGAACAACGTAATACTGAAGGCTGGTTTGATCCTGTGATTGGCCTTCGTATTAGCCACCAGCTCAGCGAAAAATGGTTTCTCCGAGCGGTTGGAGAAGTTGGCGGTTTTGGCGTTTCTTCAGACTTCAACTGGGAAGCCATGGCATTGCTAGGCTACAGCATCAACGACTGCTGGGACCTTGGCCTAGCCTATCGTGGCATTGGCATCGACTATTCTGAAGACGACTTTGTCTACGACGTCACCATGAGCGGACCAATGCTCGGCGTCACCTATTCTTGGTAAACAAGCTTATCCAGCTGAAACATTTTCACATAACAAACAACGTAACATGAAACACCACTCCCTATTCAAATACCTAGCTCCCATCGGCGTCATCGCCGCGGGCATCATCTCAGCTCACGCTGAAGAAAAACCTATCATTCACGACGGTGAATTCGAATTTGTCAAAAAACAGCACGCACAAAAATGGGCGGCTCAAGATAAAGAGATCGAAGCCAAACTAGCTAACATCAGAGAAAAGAATGACGGCAAACGACCTAACATTCTCTACGTTCTCATCGATGATGTGAGCTTTGGGCAAATGGGCAACCGCGCCATGAACTACGTCATGGGCATCAAGACGCCGAGCATCAACAAGTTTGCTAACGAAGGCATGTCGCTGATGCGCATGTACACCGAGCCATCATGCACACCTACTCGCGCTGCCTTCCTCACGGGACGCTACGCGGTGCGCTCTGGCATCAAAGAGGTCAAAGTGGCCTTAGTGGGCGAAGGCCTACCAGAAAATGAAGTGACGATTGCTGAGGTGCTCAAACAAGCTGGCTACAATACGGCGCACGTCGGCAAGTGGCACCAAGGAGACATCGAGCAAGCTTACCCGCACAATCAAGGTTTTGACTACGCGGTTTTCCCGCTGCACCAGCAAGTGCAGCTGTCTCTAATGACTAAAGAATGTGCCGATGCTAACAACATGTTTGGCTTTGCACCACACACGCAAACATCCGAGTTTGACCTCGATAGCAAATTCCGTCCAACAGGCCTAGTCACTGGTGTGGAAGCGGTAGCTGGCGGCAAAGCCAAAGAAGTAGACCTGCAGCCGGGAGAAGAATGGACGCAAGATCATTACGTCAAAATGAACTACCGCTACCAGAAGCAAACTCTCGATCAGCTAGATAAGTTAGCCAAAGAAGACAAACCATTCTTCCTGCAATACTGGCCGCTGTGGCCGCTCAACTTCGTCAATGACGGCGAGGAAAATACCACGCTCAATGGTGGCTTCCACGCTGAGAAACTACAGAAGATTGACGATTTCCTCGGCGAAATTTTCACCAAGGTGGACGAGCTCGGCATCAGCGACAATACCATCGTCGTGCTCATGGCGGACAACGGGTTGATGTACCACTACGCGGGCACCTCCGGTCTATCAGAGTTGATCTATCGTGGCGGCAAAACTAACCACCTCGAAGGCGGCGTGCGCGTCGATGCCTTTGTCCGCTGGCCCGGCGTCGTAGAAGCTGGCTCTGCCGCTGGCGATATGGTTTTTGTATCCGACCTCTTCACCACCTTTGCTAGAGTGGCTCAAGCTACCGACTACATCCCACGCGACCGCGTGATTGATGGCATTGACCAAACTGCCCTGTTGCTAGAAGGCGAACACAACGGACGCCGCGACTACGTCTACATCTACGAAAATGATCTATTACGCTCAGTGGTAAAGAACGAGTTCAAGATGCACCTTCCTGCGCCTGGCGTGCCTGGAGCAGCGGCACCTGTGTACAACCTGTACCGTGATCCACGTGAGGAGAACTCCCACATCGGTATGGCTCTGTGGTCTGGCGCCAGCTTCCAAGACATGGTCAAGCGCCACATGATGACGATTAAAAAATACCCACACAACAAGCTGGGCAAAGGCGCTCCCTACGAGGGCATCGAGAACCTGCGCCCAGAATCTATCGAGGCAGTGAAAACATTCACTTCTTGGCAATAAGCTAATCTAACTATGGAGTCAGATCCAGCTGGATCTGGCTCCATTTTTCATCATGCAAAGATCACTGCTAACATCCCTACTTACGCTTTCACTCGCCCCCGCCCAGCTGGCTCTAGCGGAAAGCTCAGAAGCGGAAAACCCTAGCAACCCGCTATCAAAATCACGCAATACAGATGTGCGCTGGCAGTACCTCAGCCTCGAGTCTGGCGATCACATCAATGACTATTTTATCGACGGCGCGTTCATGGCTAACGACAAGCTGAAGATCAAATACGAACTCCACTATTGGGAAACCAATACCACCGGCAAACATGCCTCAGGCTGGGAGTCCATGACGCTCAAGGCGATCTACTTTGGCCAAGATGGCAAATGGGGAGAAACTGGCTACCGCATGGCTGCAGGACTCGACTGGATCATTGACTTTGGCGATCAAAGCAAGGGCATTGGCAGCGGCTCAGACCAGCTAGCTCCATTCCTCGGTATCTCGATGAATCTACCTAGCAATACTAGCCTCATTCCATTGGTTCAGCACTTCACCAGCTACAGCGGTGATGACGTCAATACCACTGCATTTCGCCTCATCGCGCTGCAGCCATTGCCACAAAAAATGTGGGCCAAGCTGGATGCTAAGTTGCCCATCGAGTGGGATAACAACCAGCACATGCCAGCCACTGCTGAGCTCCAGCTAGGCAGACATGTCAGCGAAAAAGCCGCAGTGTATTGCGATTTGTTAGTTGGCCTCGGCTCAGACCGACCTTACGACTGGGGCGGCGGCATTGGCATTCGCTTTAAATACTAAAAAAAAACATCCAGCTAGCTAGACGTCTAGCTGGCTGGATGATGCTCACACCAAGCTATTCTGCTTGTGGTGGTGGGGAGAACTTTTTCAAATGCTCGCTCACTGAAACGGAAGGTCTAGCCTCTCTTTGTGGGCGGGCGGATGCAGGTAAATTAGCGCCGTGATGTGGTTTCACATCAATTCTAGCAGAGCGTACTTGTGCTGCGTGCGCACGTGCCATGGCTGCCTGCTGAGCCCCTGTGAGCGGGCGAACTTGCGCCGTCGTCTGCGAGGCAAGTGGGCGTGACGGTGAGCTTTCTACATTGATCGCCTGAGTTCCTGTCAAGCTAGACAGGTCAGCTGACTCTCCTTGTTCGGCGCGTGCTTTAGATGCACTTAAAAACTGTTCTAGCAAACTTTGGCCACCTGCAGCTTCGGCTGGTTTTTCTTCCTCAGCAGCTGGCTTTTCTTCCTCGACAACCGGTTTCGCCACTTCAGCTACTGGTTTCACTTCCTCGACAACCGGTTTCGCCACTTCAGCTACTGGTTTCACTTCCTCGACAACCGGTTTCGCCACTTCAGCTACTGGTTTCACTTGCTCGACAACCGGTTGCGCCACTTCAGCTACTGGCTTCACTTCCTCGACAACTGGTTTCACCACTTCAGCTACTGGCGGATTTTCTACCTTCGCTGGTGCTTCTGCAGCAGGTTGGATGACAGCTTTGGCTTCCGCTACTACTGCCGCTTGCTCACTCGCTTGAGCTGCCTGAGCAGCCTCCTGCTTGCTCTTTTTCCATTGCCGGATTTGCTCCTCAAAGCTCAAGCCAATTGCATTGGCTTGTTCTTCCGGCGTGCTGACACGCTCCCTCGCTGCGATCAACGCATCGCGGTGAGCTTGTTCTTGATCATTGGCACTTTCCAGCTGATTCATGGTCGTTCTCTTTGTCTGTTTAATTTATCTAACTTAGCATTAGATTCTTATAGAATCACGGGGCAGCAGGGGAAATTTCCGGAGGTTTCAACGGGGGGTGCTACTAAGGGAAAACAACTGGTTTCGGGTGACCGCGGATTTTCCATTTAGGCATCCACATATAATGCAAAATGATCGATTTGTACACCCCTCAATAAAGCTAATGCATTAAACACGCGTTCCGTCGGACAAGTTAACCGTGTTAAATTAGACAAACTTCACGTTACCATAAGCATCAATTACCTCGCCAGATCCATAGTACTAGATACAACTAGTTAATCTTATACAAGTCATACACATCTCATGAAACATCCAACGCTGCTCTCCATTGCCATCATTCTCATTCAGTCACTATGCCCAGCTGAAGAAAGCAATGGTCTAGCTCCAGAGCTTACCGACCTCAATGCAGCGGATATTTCCCACGCCAAGGAGGCCAAGATCCCCTATCTAGAAAAAGCCTTCATCAGCAGCCAGCCGAAGGACATGAATGATGGCATTGCCGTCGGCCAACTCGGCGTCGACGGTGGCAACAAGGACATGATTCTAAAGTATGCCCATGAGATTGCCGCAGGTGACCACGATACTACGGATAGCTTGCTTATTTATCAAAATGGCAAATTGCTCTTTGAATCCTACTACCGTCGTGGCCGCGCCAACTACCCACACTATCAGATGTCCATCACCAAGTCATACACCGCTCTGGCGCTCGGTCGCGCCATCCAGCTGGGGCATTTTTCCATGCAGGACATCGACAAACCCGTCGTTGATTTACTCAGCGAAATCGACCGCAGCCAGCTGGCTGAAGGAGCCGACAAGATCACCCTCGCCCAGGCCATGAACATGCACTCAGGCATCCGCGTAGATAAAAAATCCGCCGCAGCCACCGTGCGCAAAAACCCAGAAAAACTCCGTGGCCAAGGGCAAATCCAAACTTACCTCGAGCTCACCGAGCCCATCCAGCCAGGCCAGCAAGAATACAAATACCAAGGCGCCGACCCGTCCATCACCATGCAAGTCGTCGAAGCTAGCGTGCCCGGCAGCGCCAATGAATTCATTCAATCCGAGCTACTTGGCAAACTCGGCATCACCACATTCAGCTGGCAACAAGACCTCAGCGGACTGCCCAAATCCGCCGCCGGCAGTAGCATGCGCTCACGCGACATGCTCAAATTTGGCATGCTCATCCTCAACCAGGGCAAATGGAATGGCCAGCAGCTCATCCCCGCTGAATTTATCAAACAAGCCACCAGCCGCATCCATACCAACCCCAGCGGCGCCGCCCATTACGGCTACTTCTGGTGGGGGTCAGACATGCAAGTTGGCGACAAAACCTACAACTGCATCTCCGGTCGCGGCGCCGGTGGCCAGTTCATCCTCATCCTGCCTGAGCTCGACCTCATCATCGTCACCACCGCCCATAACAAAGGCATGGGCAAAATGCTCGCCTCCACACCAAAAAACATCCTGCCTGCATTCATCAAATAATCCCATCAACCCACAAAGCTCACCAGCTGGAAACAATAATACTCCAACTTGTTAGACTTGATCTTATTTCAAATCGCTACCTAGCAGGTTTGTTATCATCAGTCATGAATGATGAGGCAGGTAAGCCTGCGGCATTGATCAGGCTGAGCTCAGCATCGGGTGATGGCTTGCGAAATAGGTAGCGAACATTAGCTGGCTCAGTAATCGACTCGTTAGACACAACCACCGTATCACCAACAATTTCAGCTAGAGCTGGCTGATAGTTGCCATCTGGCCCAGCAATCTCAAAAAACTTCAGCTGCTTCTCTCCTGACTTATTTTTTAACCCACCGCCAACATGTTTAAAGCTGAGAATCGCCTTGCCGTCGGCGTATTTCACCTCATCTAGCAGCGGACCGCTGTAGACGATATCTTTGCCGTAATCATTAGCCAATGCCCACAGCGCTAGCCGCTGGCCAGCTGGCTCTTTGTTGTCGGGATGCAAGCTCGGGCCGTAATCGTAAAAGACAGCCATGCCGGTGTTAGGCGACAAATCTAGAGCGCGGCGCATGCGATCTCGCAGCCACGGCCACTCGGCATCCACGGGCGTTTCCTGGGTAGGCACCTGCACGTAGTAGAAGGGAAAATCGCGTTTTGCCCCACCTGCTTTCACGGCCCATAGATCGCGCCACGTCTTAATGTGAAATGCTAACAACCTATCATATTCCCAGCCCGTTTTTGCTTTAGCATTGCGCTCCCCCTGATACCAGATCACGCCACGCATAGCGACGGGGATGATGTCGGCAATTTTATCCTCAAACTGCACGCCGGGATTGCGGATTTCATGCACGTCGTTCCAGCCAGCTGGGATCCCTAACTCTTGGCGAATCTCTTCGGCTTTTTCTTTTGGCATCCACGCCTGGATGGGAGTCGCTGAGTTATAACGCTGAAGCAAACCTACTGGCACATCGAGCTGCTGATAGAGCTCGTAGGCAAAGTAAAAGGCCACCGCAGAGATCTGGCTTTGCGACCGCTCATTGAGCTCACGCCACCCCTGACGAGTGAGGAATCGCAGCCCGCTGACGTCGCTCTCAAACACCGCCGGATCCATGCGCCGGCCCTTTTGTTCATTGAAACGCCCAGCCATGTTCGACTGCCCGCTACATAACCAAACTTCTCCCACAACAACGTTTTTCAAGGTAATGGTATTACTACCAGCGACTCGCAAATCTGCCCCCACTTTGCTGCTTTCTAATGGTTCAAATTTTACCTTCCAATTGCCCTCAGCATCGGCTTGGGTAGCCAATGTCTGGCCAGCAAAACTGACCTCGACCTTTTCATCCGCATCAGCGGTGCCCCAAATTGGAACAGGCATGTCGCGCTGCAGGACCATATGATCTGCAAAGATCGGTGCCAACTTCACATCGGCAAAAAGACTGCCTAGTGACGACAAGTAACTGATTATCAATAGCGTTTTTTTCATCTTCATGTAAATTCGTATTGGTCATCCTCGCCATTGTGAGCTAACAATGCAAGTTACATTTCCCCATGTCGCACCAATGACATGTCTTCACCCATTATAACTAAAACGATTATGCATAAAAGCGACCATCAGCTAACCATCGCCGCCATTGGAGAAGTCCTCTGGGACGTCTATCACGACCAGCGGACTTTTGGCGGTGCACCTGCTAACTTTGCCTGCCACGCCAGCGCACTCGGTGCCCACAGCTACCTCATCAGCTCAGTAGGCAGCGATGCCCTTGGCCAACAAGCATGCCAATTCCTCAACGAACATCACGTCCAGCTAGATGGCGTGCACTGCGACACTCAGCACCCTACGGGCCAAGTACAAATCTCCCTAGATAACGACGGCGTGGCCAGCTATGAATTTGCCAACAATGTAGCCTGGGATCACATCCAGCTAGACGCTAACATCATCAAAATAGCCAGCCAGCTAGATGCCGTTTGTTTTGGTTCGCTCGCCCAGAGGAGCGAGAAATCAGCCGCAGCCATCTTTGAGTTTCTCTCATTCACACCAAAGCATTGTATGAAATTGTTTGATGTGAACTTGCGACAAGATTTTTATAACAAAGAGGTAATTCAAAAATCACTAGATGCCTGTAATGCCATCAAACTCAACCTCGAGGAATTAGAAATACTCGCCAAAATGCTCAAAATCAGAGGCAACATGGAAGACTTCATGCTCACCATTATGCGCCGCAATGATCTGCAATTTGCCATCCTAACTGGGGGTGCTGATGGAGCCTGGCTCTTTGAGCGTACAAGCTACAATTTCAGCCGCGCAGACCAATCAGTCGAAGTGGTCAGTACCGTTGGCGCCGGGGATTCATTCACCGCCACCGCCGTCATCGCACGCCTGCGAGGACTCGAGCTCGTCGAATCCAACAGACTAGCTAACAAAGTTGCAGGCTACGTGTGCGGCCAAAAAGCCGCAGTGCCAATCATCCCAGCTGAGCTCATCGAGCCACTCACCACTACGAGCCCACTAGCTGAGCCAGCCACTCCAGCTAGCTGAAAAAGTTAAACTAACTCTCACGCAGCTGGTTGCGTTCGTCAATTTGCCGTCTCACCTCACAGCTGGCTGATTGCGAATGTCTGAATTTCACCAACACAAAACCAGCTAGCGTGATGCCTATCAAAGGCACAATCAACTCCAGCCACTTCATCTTTGTTAGTGCTGCGGCTAATTGATCTGCAGGCATCTCAGCATCATAAGCGACAATTCCCAGAATCCACGCCACCGCTAACGACGCGAGGCCAGTCATCAGCTTAATAGGCAGAAAATAAGCCCAATAGTGCATCGCCTCAGCGCGTCTATCATGGCGCAAATCATCTTCATCACATAAGTCTGCTAGAATTGAAGTGCCTACCAGATAAAAACACACCATGCCAACCGAAATCAGCACCAAGGGCAATAACTGCAAGTACGGCATCGCTGGCTGATAACAGAAGAAGCGGATCAGCAAGCCAATAGTCATCAGCAGCATAGATCCCAGCATCAACTGTCTTTTATCCAAAAATTTAGCAAAGAACAACAAGGGGATAATGGCTAACAAACCAGAAATTGACCACGCACTGCCAAAGATACCTATCGTTCCCATTGCCTTTTGCGCATCGCCAGCAAACAAATTATGAAAATTGAGATAATAGGTGAGCATGGCTGTCACCGAAAATCCAAAAGAAAGCAAGCCCGAGATGATAGCTAACTGCCACATCCTAGCATGCTTGAGAACAAGCGCCAGATGACGCCAAAACGAGATTCTCGGCTGACGACTAACTGCTGGAAATTGTGGTTCAGGTACCGTGCGTGTACACCAGAGTAGAATACCGGCAAATACCAATGCTGACACCAATGCGCTATAGGCCATCTGCTCGGGCGGTACTTGGCTAGCATTCGCGGCCTGTCCAATGCCCAAACCTAGCAGCATAGGAGCTAACCAAGCAATCAGACCATTGCCCAAACTAGCAATCGCAAAGACCTTGGTCCGTTCACGGTAGTCCGTCGAAATTTCCAGCTGTAAAGCACCCGCCATCACCTGCACACCTCCCGTGGCTATAGCGATGACACATACCAGTAACATCTTGGAAAATATGCCAGGAACCCACCAGATGGCGGCAAAAGCAATCAAACCTAGCAGGCCTAAATTTCTAATTAGAGGCATTCTTCTCCCCTGCCCCTGACGACGATTATCAGAAATATAGGCCACTAGGATAGGAGCTAGGGCCTCAGCTAGTCGGGGAACTAACATCAGGAGACCTAAAGTTAACGCTGAGCTAGCTACTGTCAGGCTATTCACGCTATTAGTGATTAGCTGGCCCCAGTTGCTTTGCATGGCAGCATAGCCACCACTGAGCATGCCTATGCTCAGCATTTGTAAAATTGTTAGCCTGCGTATAACCGGCGCTGCATTAGATTCTTCCTGCATGAAATTAGATAGCTCATAGCTAGCTGAAAATACCCAACCGAGCTAGCTCAACCAAGGATATACAAAACAGGTTAACTAACAATTACAAATCAGAGAAAATAAGCCCACCTCGATGAGAAGGTGGGCTTAGAAAATAAACTAGGATAAGCTTATGCGCGTCTGCGGCGCATCACTCCAACTACTCCAGCCAGACTGAGCAACAATACAGATGAAGGCTCAGGAATACTAATGGTGATGCCATTGATGCCGATAGCTCCGCCATAACCATCCTTTTGAATGGCAAAATTCACGTCGTCACCGAGGGCCGATAAATCAAAATCCTTTATCACTAACTGACCTGAATAGTCCTCCATCCCTTCGAGATTAAAACTCTCACTTGCGAGCCAATTGCCATCACCATCGGCAAAACCATAAGTGATAGAATCGTTAGGACCAAAAGCCCCAGACATGGTAAAGAAATCAATGGTAATGTTAACTGGCTGACTGCCAATCAAACTCATATCCATATTGGTCATCATCATGGCGTTATTGGCTAAGCCTACAGCGTAATTCCCTGCAGCATTCTGGGTATTATGAAACTTAAAGTGACCATTCTCACCACTGCCATTAATAAAGCCCAAAGAATCAGAGTATGAATTAGACGCTACAAAACTCCAGCCGTTATAAGTCTGTCCATTATCTAGCACTGAGTCTCCAAGTGTCACCGAGTTATTATCAGAAGGCAGGCTGCCTCCGGCGAATATGATCCAATCAGGATGAGTAAAATCCTCATCAACAATGGTGACTGCCGCCTCTGTATGGGTGCTACAAAGCGCTATCATGCCGAGTGAGAACGCGGTCAATTTCATGTTATCTATCATCTTCATTGGGTTATATATATGTTGAATTTCATGGGGATATGATTTTCATTACACGTTGTTTAATAACCCTATAATCTATATGACATTCATTTTGCTTGCGCGAGCAGGATTTGGCAGCGCAAAAGGTTTTTTCTAAATCTATCAGATAACAGAACCCCACCACATTCCTCACAAGATATGTGAAGTAGTTCACATCTAACCTGTTATACTGATCAATCAATCAAATTGATTGTTTGCCAGCTAGATAAATCTAACTTGTTCGTTTTAGATGATATGACAAAATTTATATCTCAAAAATTGCATGCCATAAAAAAACCGGCGGGAACCCCCCACCGGCTTTTGTAAAATGGTTTGAAATGACTAGCAGCCCTTAGTTAGCTGTTTCCAGCTCTTCTTCAGGCTGAGCTTCTTGGTCAGCTGGTAGAGCGGTGAACCCCTCGATACCGCTCTCCAAATCATCGGCAGAGAAGGAATCAAAGTCCACTGAGCTAGAGGCTTCGATCTCCTCAGGAGTGATAGCAAAATCTCCGCCTTCTGGAGGCATCAGCGCGGCGTCAGACTGCATGTATTCAGACTTCAGCGTGCGCGGCAGCGTTTCTATTGGGCTAGCTTCTGGCAGGCTCTGCGATTCAGCTGCCGCACCTAGAACTTCAAATCTGCGAGCGCTAGAATAGACACGAGATTCTAACGAACCAACTGCTTTGTTATAATCACCAACCGCTGAGTTCAAGCTGCGGCCAAGTTTTTGCACGTGACCACCAAAGGCACTAAGTCGCTTGTACAGCTCCTGGCCAACGCTAGAAATCTCTTTAGCATTTTCTGTTAATGCCTCCTGACGCCAGCCATAAGCAGCGGCGCGCAGTAGCGCAATCAATGTTGTAGGAGTTGCTAGAATAACACCTTGGTCGACGCCTTTTTCTATCAAGCTAGGATCTTGTGCTAGAGCGGCTGAGAAGAATGCTTCGCTAGGCAGGAAGAGCACAACAAACTCAGGAGTTTGTTCAAACTGCTCCTGATAGTTTTTGCTACCCAGCTGGTTGATGTGGGTATTGACCTGACGAGCATGGCGAATGAGCTCAGCTTCGCGCTGGCCATCGTCCTCAGCTTCAACGGCGCTAAGGTAGGCATCCATTGGTGCTTTGGAGTCGACAATGATCTGCTGTCCAGCAGGTAGGCGGACGATCATGTCTGGGCGCAGGCGCTTGCCATCTTCATCTGTCGTTGATGTTTGTGTTTCAAAATCACAGTACTCCTGCATGCCAGCCATCTCCACTACACGGCGCAGCTGCATTTCCCCCCACTGCCCACGACCGGTAGGCTGACGCAGTGCACTTACTAACTTATTGGTTTCTTGAGCCAGCCCACGTTGGGTTTGAGCCATGTACTGCACTTGTTCTTTGATCGCGGCATAGGCGCCTTCGCGGGATTTTTCTAGCTGGCTGATCTGGCCACACACTTTATTGAGTGATTCAGCCACTGGCTTCACCATCTGCTCCATGGCGACACGGCGTTGATCTAACTCACCCACTGCCTGCTGCTGCTGATTTTGTAATGTTTTGCCCGCGAGCTGAAGGAATTGCTCTTGGCTAGATCTCAGAGCATCTGCGGAAAGCGCTTTGAAGGCATCACTAAAGCGAGCCTCTGCACTGTCTAGCAATGCTTGTTTTTCCTCTGCAGACCTGATTACTTCACGCAGCTGAGTTTCTAGCTCAGTCTTGCTGTTCATGAGATCTTGCTCCTTGGCGCGCAGTTCTTGGAGCTCGTCATTGCTCAGCTTCAACCTCTGATCTAGATCTCTAGCCCTAGCCGTTTCTGAGTCAAGACGTTCATCGCCAATCATCTCAGCGGCTTTAATTCGTGGTGAATAAATTCCCCACATAATGCTACCGCCGAGGATAGCTCCAAAAACGAGGGCAATGATATTAAATATGTTATCCATAGTCTCTATTTGATGACAAAAGTTGTTACTTGCGAAGTCGGCTAAACGTATCCATATTCAGCTCGACGCGGCACGGAAGGTATAACTTTCCATGCCAAATGACAACCATTCAAAAAACAATAACAACATGGCCCACGAACTTCCCGAGTTAGGCTACGCCTACGACGCCCTAGAGCCGCACATTGACGCGCGCACCATGGAGATACACCACAGCAAGCACCACGCTACCTACGTAGCTGGCTTAAACGCTGCTGTAGAAGGTAATGCCGACCTCGACGGCATCACTGTAAAAACGCTTATCACAAACCTCGACAAAATCCCAGAGGCTATCCGTACTCCTGTTCGTAACCACGGTGGTGGTCATTTCAACCACAGCCTTTTCTGGAAAGTCATCTCACCTGGCGGTGCTGCTGAACCTACTGGCGAGCTGCTAGACGCCATCGTGCGTGACTTCGGCTCACTCGACGAACTCAAAGCTGAGTTCGCCAAAGCAGCTGCTACACGCTTCGGCTCAGGCTGGGCATGGCTGTGTGTTAACGACGACAAGAAGCTCGTTGTTACTTCTACACCTAACCAAGACAACCCGCTGATGGGTGCCGCTGCAGATACCTGCGGATGCAAACCAATCCTCGGCCTCGACGTGTGGGAACACGCCTACTACCTCAACTATCAGAACCGTCGCCCAGACTACATCGGCGCATTCTGGAATGTGGTAAACTGGGACGTAGTTGCTGAAAGCTACGGTTCAGCTAAGTGCTGCGGCGGTGGCTGCGGTTGCTCTCACTAACACTTCTAGTTAGTCATTTTCTAATTTACTCAGCGCTCACCGGTTTTCGGTGAGCGCTTTTTTTTGTAATGACGGATATTAATTAATCGTTTAATGTGTCTGGCATCCCCGTAGCTAGAAACCCAATCCATCAGACACATGTTGCGTCCTACTCTTTTTACTCTACTCGGGCTGACCATACCAGCTGCCGCTATCGATATCGTCATCGACTACACCTACGACACCACTAACTTCTTCGATACCCAAGAAAAACGCGACGCCATCGAGGCTGTTGCCGACTTCTACGGAGAAATTATCACCGACGAACTCGCAGCGATTGATCCAAGCTTATTTCCTAGCTACATCTGGCGCATCACCTTTGCAGATCCACTTACCGGAGATTCCATCGTTCTAGAAAATCCATCCATCCCAGCTAACACCATCATCATCTATGTGGGAGGAAAAGACCTAGATGGCTCCACAGCCGGACAAGCCAGCACCGGCAGCATCGCCTACCATAATGTGGAATCATGGAAAAAACACATCTTCGGCCGCGGCAAACCTGGAGCTGAAATCACCACCTCATCGCTACGCACCGAGTACGCACCATGGGGAGGCATTGTCATGTTTGATACGATCAAGCCAGATTCCACTCCGCGTGAGTGGAACTTTTCACTGAGCCAAAACCAGACGGGCTCAGAGTTTGTCACCATCGCCATCCACGAAATTGGCCACGTGCTAGGTCTAGGATCAGCAGACTCATGGGACAATCTTATCAGCAACGGTGTATTCAATGGACCAGCTGCTAGCAATAGCTATGGCAGTGCGCCTCCAGCTGATTATGGCCACTTCGGCAGCGGAACTAACAGCTCATTATTTGGCGTCTTCTCAGCCACTCACGGTCAAAGTCGTCCGGCAATCATGAATTCCTCAACCACTGATACGGGCTCAAATTTTGATGTCATCACAGATTTAGATCTAGCAGCATTGGTAGATATTGGCTGGAAAATTAGCCCGCCAGAATCATGGTCTATCAATTCGCTAAACCCAACTGAAGCCTCATTTAGCTGGAATTCCGTGTCTTTCAAATCCTACCAAATGAAGCGCAGTCAAGATCTAGTGACCTTCCCAGCTGGCAGCTCAGTATTCAACGGCAATGCCCAGAGCCAAAGCTGGACCGACCCCGCCCCTCTGCAAGACAAAGCATTCTATCAATTTGAAGTAGCTGACCTCATCTTTGCTCAGCCGTCTAATCTAGCTGTAGCTAGATCCCTCAATAATGCAGAAGATGAGAACTCAGGCGAAATCGTCACCAAGCCAGCGAGAGAGGTAAACAACTGCTGCGCCGGACACTAAGTACATCGGCATGAATCAAGGGTTCAGCGCTTGCAAATCTTGCTGCTGAGCTCGACGGTTTTTTTCTGGTTGATTGCGGAAATGCTCAAGCGCCTCTGCCAGCTGGCTGCCATTCCAGCTGGTGGATTTGCCTCCGTATAAACATTCGCACAGCTCGTCGTGCGCCATTTCCAGCTGGCTATCATCACGCCAGCTAGGAGAAAATTTCACCCAATCTAGCCAGACCTGATAGGCCTCATCCGCCTGATCATTTCGGCACGCTAAAATCAATGCTCTAGCAGCTTCGTCTTCTAAATCGCGACGCGCGTTCTGCCAATCATGATAGGTTTTCTGCAGCTCACGGCGGAAGAAAAATCCCCCACCAGCCGCAACAAGCAACAGCACCGCAGCTGGCCAGTACTTCCACAGTCCAGAGACTTCAACCATACCTGCTAGCTCGCTCTCGGCTAATGACTGCCCCGTCACCTTCACCGTCACTCCTGCTAGAGATTTACTCTGCCAGCTATTTGAGCTCGGGTCCCACCAACGGAAATTCAGCTCAGGCAATTCATAGCTTCCGCCGTGGCTGAATTGGTATTTCACCACATCCACCCGCGAGCCGCTCAACTCACCGCGGTCTACCTTATCGCCCACCTCAGCTGGTGATTGATAGATTCTCACCCCAGCCATCTCAGCTGGCTCCACAGGTGGCATCATCATCGCCGGCACACCAGCTGATTTTCTCTCAATGCGACGTTCTATCAATTCACCTGAGTTCAGCTCGATGACATCACTGCCGTCAGCTGACCACGTCTGGCTGATCGATAAATTCTCGCTAACAAGAACAAATTCGCCAGCATTGGCGCCATCTGGTCGGTTGCTAACAAATTTCGCTGGGTCTGTTTGCCCCGTCAATTTCTTGGCATCGCCCGTGTACCCTTGCTTCGCCTCAAAGCTGACTTTCACCGCTGGGAGCTCAAGCTGACCGCTTTGCTGCGTGAAGAGCTCGTAATCGTGATGCTGAACAAAATATTCCACGCCATCGCGCGTTTCGCTAGAAACCACTGGGCTGCCCATTTTTACCACCACGCTTTTGGGCAAATCTGCGATTTGAATATTCGCGACACCAACAAAACTGCCTGGCGAATAGAGTGTCACAGCGAAAGGTAATCCTTCACCAACCCAAACCTCTGATTTTTTTAGTTCCAGCTTAGCGACTTCATCGGCACTCGCCACAGAAGCTAACAAACAAACTAGCCCGCTAGAAAACCATAACCTAACACTCATTTTACCTGCTCCTTTCCACTTGCAGGTTTACTCGTGCCCATTGCGTGTTGATAGGCAAATTTGGACTTCAAAAACTGTGCGGGTTTAGTCTGCACTTTACGCATCCATAGCGCTTGCACCTCAGCGTCAGTCATCTCCTTGCCAGCCTCCTGCTGTTCATCATCGCTGCCCTTACCTTTGTTGTTATCAAAGACGTATTCATCTGCCTCCAGCTTGCCATCAGTCATCTCGCCACCCTCTTTCTTGTTCAGCCTAGCACGCGCCTCAGCGACTTCTAAATTCACTTGGGCGTCATGCCAATCTGGCTTCAGCTCGAGAGCCCGTTGGTAGCGCTCGGCAGCAGATTCATACTTACCTAACATCACCAGACAATTACCTCGGTTATATTCACCTGCGGCGCTAGGAACCCTAGCAAATGACTGCTCGGCAGCCTCAAACTCGCCCGCGCGAAATAAAGCTTCTCCCTTGCGCATTGGATCAATGAACTGCTCAGCAGCCTGCTGAAAATCACCTTTTTTCATCATCCGCTGGCCAGCTTGCTCAGGGGTAAACCACCAGCTAGTCGCCAACGTGAACCCAACAATAATGCTTGTAAATTTCACCCTTCCACCTCCTCACTTTCGATGTCTTTTTCACGCCAAAACGCTAACAAACTCAGCAAACAAATCGGCCAGACTAGATACCAACCCGCTTCAGACCAACGAATCGATTCATTTTCCCCAGCCGCTGATACGGGTGGTTTTGCGCTCGTCTTGACTAACTTTTTCACCTCACCGCCTGCTGGGTCGAAATACTCCAGCTCAGCTGCCAATGCTTTAGCTGCCGCCTCTAATGACTCCGCCTCTGGTGTGTCTTGGCGCGCAATCGCGAGGATGAAAATCGACAACTTGGACGATTTGACAAACTCTTTCATCGCCACTAACTGAGTCGTATCCACCGTATCTGCAATGATCACCACTGAGCCACTCGCCTGACCTAAAGTATTATCCGCTAACTGGATAGCAGCTAACAAATCGTCACCTTCAGCTGGCATGATCGCTGGGCTAATTTCCGCCGCCATGTCCGCCACCACATCCGTATCGCGGGTAGCTGGTAGAACCAAATGAGACGAGCCCGCATAGGCAATCAAACCGAGTGGCTGGCCAGCTCGCGCGCTAGCAAAGTCACGCGCCTTGAGCCGAGCTAACTCCATCCGCGACGGTGATAGATCAGTGAGATCCATCGTCTTATCAGCCTTCAGCAAAAGCATCACAGCCGCGGTATCTTGTGAAAATGGCGTTGGCTCAGGTTTCCATGTTGGACCCGCAATGGCTACCACCATCAGCAACCAAACCAGAGCTAACAACATCCGATAGCGCAGACGAAATCCGTCATTACCCATCGTTACCGCTTGTAGCAACTCTGCGTCCATCACCCGCCGCCATGGTCTCAGCGGATCGTCCAGCTGGCTCAGTAGCCACCAAACAACAGCCGCGACAGGCAACAGCAAAAAGAACCACGGACGGATAAAATGAAAAGCTAATGCGCTATCTATCATGATTTTACCTCCAAATCAAAATTCACCGGACTGACGTGCAGGCGCACATCCTCAGCAGGCTCGAAAACATGACGTCGGCTCCGCCATAGCTGAATGGCTCTATCTAGCAAGCTGATCAAAAATGCCGCTAACAAAGGCCAATAAAAGAGATCGATACGCGGACGGTAACTTTCTACTTTCACCTCGCGTGTCTCAATTTCATCTAACTTCGTGTAAATATTTTGCAGCTCGCTGTGGTTGAGAGCGAGGAAAAACTCACCCTGCGTTTCAGCCGCGACTTGTTTGAGCGAATCAACATCGAGCTTCTCTTCTCCAACAGTCTCAGGGTCACCCATAGCCACTGTGTAAATAGTGATATCACGATCGCGGGCGACTTTTGCCGCTTCTACTGGCGGCACTTGGCTGGCGGTATCATTGCCGTCCGTCAGCGCAATGATCGTCTTCGCTGGCGCTTCGCTTTGATCAAATAAATGGACGCCAAGCCCAATCGCATCACCTAAGGTAGTTTTTGGCCCAGCCATGCGCACTTCAGTTTCTTCTAGCAGCTGGTGGCATAACTGTAAGTCAGTGGTAAAGGGGGCCTGCAAAAACGCTCCATTACCAAAGACAACTAGCCCAACTCGGTCACCATCTCGCTTGAGCAAAAAATCACCCAATACTTCTTTCACCGCAGTCAGCCTGTCTACTTGTTCACCCGCTGAATTGGTAAAATCTTTCTGCTCCATCGAACCTGATAGATCGACTAAAAGTAACAAATCGCGCGATGGCAGCTCACGGCTCACTGGCGGATCCAGCCACTGCGGACGAGCCAGCGAGGTAATAATTAGCAAATAAACTACCATCTTGATGGCCAAGGGCACAGTGCGCTGGCGAGCTCGTGTAAACTTAGACTGCTCATCTAATGATTGTTGCACACGATACAAAAATGGCACACGTAATACTGGCCGTTGAATACGCCGCGGTGGCACCAAAAACCATATTAACAATGGTAGAGGGGCTAGGAGAAAAATCCAGCTATGGGCAAAAACAAACATCTCTAATTCTTTGGCGTTGGAGGTGAATAGGCACGGTGGCCAGAGATCCATTGACGGCTATAATCTAGCATTTCATGGCTAACTTCCTTTTGCTGTCTAGCATACAGTCCCTCGCGCATTGCCTGCGCTAGCAGCTCAGGCATTGGCTCAGAATATTTATCGTCTAACCAACCCACCCAGCCGTCACCACTCAGCGCAGCTACTTGCTCGCGTGGGTATGTCGTCAGTGCACAGCGTTTGAAAATCTCAGCCAGCTGGGGCACACTCAGTCCATTGGCAGAATTTGCAGCAGCTTCCACTTCAGCGAGAGCGGCTCGGCGAAATGCATTCGCCCGCCATTTTTGCCAAAACTTCCAGCTAACTACACCCGCTAACAACATAACGATGGCAATCACGACGTACCATGCAGGTGCCAGCGGCCACCACGATACTGGGTCGGAGACCACGATATCACGCAGTCTATCAAGATCACCCAACTGCTCGTCTGTTAATGCTTCACTCATACTCGTCGCCCCAGTGCTTTCATCACCTGCTCGGTCACTGAGTCGTGAGTGCAGATAGGTAAAATAGGGATTTTGATCGCTTTCAGATTGTTTTTCAGTTCGGCAATTCTGGATTCAAATGCCAGCTGGAATCGCTGATGGAATGTAGTTTCATCGGGAATGATCACCCGCTGCGTACCATCACTCACTTCCATCTGCGGACCACGCGGCAGCTGGATGCCTAGCGGATCATATACCAGAGCTGCTAGAACGTCATTATGGCTAGCTAGCTTGGTAGCAATGCGGCGAGTGTCCTCATCATCACCCTCATAGTCCGTGATCAAGATGAGCAAATGGTCGTGCTTTGCTAGCCGAGAGGCGCGTCGCAGGGCCGTATTCAGCTGGCTACTTGGTGCCGTATCACTTTGCGCCTCGCTACTTAGTTTTTTATTCATGCGCACCAGCTCGTGGCAGATTCTCAGCACATTAGCGCGGCTACGTTGTGGTTTGATTTCCACCTTCTCGTCGTCGCCAAAGATCACCGCGCCCACACGGTCGCCTCCAGCTAAGGTAGCCCACGCTGCTAGAGCGGCTAGCTTGGCGCCAGCGCGCGCTTTGCTGCTATGGCGGCTGCCAAAAAGCATATTACTGCGCATATCAACCGCCAAAATCACTGGTCGCTCGCGCTCTTCGCTATACACTCTAACTTGCGGTTTCTTCAGTCTAGCCGTAGCTCGCCAATCCATCGTGCGAATATCGTCACCGGGCCGATACGCTCGCAATTCCTCAAAGCTCAAGCCACGTCCACGAAGGCGCGAGGCATGGCGGCCACTGAGTAGACTGCTGACCGGCTGACGCGGCAATAGGGAGATTTTACGCCCCTGGTACTGCAGCTCTACCAGCTCGTCAAAGCTGGCATAAACACGGCTAGATTCCTCTGTAGAGTGATGTTTCATTAATTCTAACTACGCCACTGCAACGCTCTCTAGCACCTTACTAATCACATCGGCACGGCTGATGCCTGCGGCCTCGGCGGTGTAGCTAAGGTGCACACGGTGGCCTAGGCATGCTGGCGCGATGGCTTGCACATCTTCAGGAGAAACGTAATCTCGACCGTGCAGCCATGCTCTGGCACGCGATGCGGCATCGAGCGCAATGGTGGCGCGTGGGCTTGCACCCACCTCAACCCACTCTTCTAACTCACCACCATAACGAGCTGGCTCACGAGTGGCGATAACGAGGTCGACCATGTATTGCTCCACCGCTTCCGCCACGTGAATAGCATCTACTTCGGTACGAGCTGTGAAAATAAGATCTTGAGAAATGGCTGGCGCTTGCTCGGCTGAACCTGTGTTTTCAGCGCGCACAAGGCGGAGGATTTCCAACTCGTTAGCGGCCTGCGGGTATGGCACTGCTAGGTAGAGCATGAATCTATCCATCTGCGCTTCAGGCAGCGGGTAGGTCCCCTCTTGTTCAATTGGGTTTTGCGTAGCGAGCACTAGAAATAGCTCGGGAAGTTTGTGGGTTTTGCCAGCTACGGTGACTTGCTGTTCTTCCATCGCCTCTAGCAATGCCGCCTGCACCTTAGCTGGCGCGCGGTTGATTTCATCTGCTAGAATCAGATTGCCAAAAATGGGTCCTGGCTGGAACTCAAAGCTAGCAGTCTGCTCACGGTAGATCTCTGAGCCTGTAACGTCTGAAGGCAGCAAATCTGGGGTAAACTGAACACGGCTGAAATCGCTTTTTACCAGCTGAGACAATGTCTTGATTGATCGTGTTTTTGCCGTTCCGGGTAGGCCTTCCATGAGCACATTGCCCTTAGCTAATAAGGCAATTACTAAATGCTCAACAACAGCCTCTTGGCCAATTACAGCTGCATTCATTGATGCCTGTATTTGCTGAATAGATTCGTGCGCGGTCATTCTTTTCTAATCGTTAACCAGTTGGGTCAGCCAGCTGGTTGGTCTATCATAAATCAAAAACAGGACACTGGAAGCCAGTGCCCTGTCAGTAGCTAACTCTTTATTAAGTTAGGAAATTACTTAGAGCCGTTATTTTCGCTCATTTTCTCCATCACCTTGTCCAGTGAGAAGCTAGCAGCTTCCTGGCGAGGAGGGAATTCCTTGAATGTGCCAAGGAACTGACCCACGTAGGCTTGAGCAGGAACCAGCATGTATGCGCGGTCTAGCATCCAGTCGTAATAGGTATTAGATGTTTCTTCAGCGCGCTCGTATGGGTCGCGACGAAGGTTGAAGATCATAGGCACACGCAGTGGTACAAATGGATCCATCCAGACACGGAAGGTGCCTTGAGTTTTCTGCTCCATGAAGATAAACTTCCAGTCTGAATAACGAAGTGCAGTCAGATCACCGTCATCAGAGAAGTAGAAGATTTCCTTACGTGGGCTTGGCTTGCTGGTGTCAGCAAGGTGCTCGCTGATGTCGTAGCCATCGAGGTGCACTTTGTAGTCACGACCCATAGCCTTGTTAGTTAAACCTTTTTTCAGGTCTTCTTTGACAGTTTTGTTACCAGCTGCAGCGAGGAATGTAGGCAGCATGTCCATGTGGTGAACGATCTCGTTAGAGATAGATCCTGGCTGAATATGTCCAGGCCAGCGCATCACACAAGGAACGCGCCATCCGCCCTCCCAGTTAGTATTTTTCTCACCACGGAATGGAGTGGCAGCAGCATCAGGCCAGGTATTGTAGTGAGGGCCGTTATCTGTGGAGTAGTGAATGATGGTATTGTCAGCAATGCCGAGCTCGTCTAGCAGAGCGAGGAATTTACCAATGTGCATGTCGTGCTCAACCATACCGGCTTGGTATTCATCGGCGTGTGGGTATTGCTTAGCCACTTCAGCGCGTACGGTTTCAGATACGTGAGTACGGAAGTGCATGCGAGTACCGCTCCACCAGACAAACCATGGCTTGCCAGCTTTGTGGTTGCGGCGAATGAAATCGATAGCGGCATCAGAAGTTTCGTCATCGACGGTTTCCATGCGCTTTTTGGTAAGTGGGCCAGTGTCTTCAATTTTACCATCAGCTGATGATTTGATCACACCACGTGGGCCAAACTTTTTGCGGAACTCAGGATCTTTTGGATAATCTTCGTTTTCTGGCTCCTCTTCTGCGTTGAGGTGATAGAGGTTACCGAAGAACTCATCAAAGCCGTGGTTTGTTGGAAGATGTTCGTCGCGGTCACCGAGGTGGTTTTTACCAAATTGACCAGTGGCGTAGCCGAGGTCTTTGAGCATCCCTGCGATTGTTGGATCTTCAATCTGCATGCCTTCTTTGGCACCCGGAAGACCTACCTTTGATAGACCGGTGCGGAATACGCTCTGGCCCATGATGAATGACGAGCGGCCTGCAGTACAGCTCTGCTCACCGTAGTAATCTGTAAAAATAACACCTTCTTTGGCAATCTTGTCGATGTTTGGTGTCTTGTAGCCCATCACGCCCATGGTGTAGGCACTGAGGTTAGACTGACCAACATCGTCACCCCAGATAACTAGGATGTTTGGTTTTTTCTCTTCGCCTGTGAGGGAGGCCAGCGAACAAAGCGCAGCCATAGACCAGGCCACTAAGCTTTTTTTTGTTATCGTTTTCATTGTTATGCGTTAGTTATCTCAAACTTCGGGCAACGGGTATCCCGCCCGTTTGTTTGAAACATGTGGCCAATCTAATCACATTTCACTTAGAGTCCAATTATTTTTTCATACACAACTAAAGAAACCTAATTCACTGAAAAAGAAAAACTCCTCCAAGCTAGGCTCGAAGGAGTTAACAGAATTAATCGATCGTATAAATCTGTTATTATTTTCTTGTGAATGGTTTTGGGAAAAGTCCGACATCCTGAGGCATTTCGCCGTCCCAGTCGTCGAACATTTTCTGTAGCATCTTTTTCTTCTCAGGGAACTGCTCTGAGAGGTCGTTCTGTTCGCCGATGTCCTCGGCTAGGTTGAACAGGCGAGACCTAACATCTTTTGATGGGATTTTCTTACGATCACCGTTGCGCTCTTCTACCTCTTTCGAGTTCCATGTTAGTTTCCAGTCACCGTGGCGGATGGCGTAGTCATTCATGTAGCGGAAATAGAGAGTTTCGTGTGGTTTGCCTTCTTTTTTCCCCTGGATGTAAGGCAGGATGTTTTTGCCGTCGAAACCAGTTTCAGGTGTCGCCACACCGATGTGCTTCATCATGGTTGGCACGAGGTCGATAGAAATCACTGGCTCTTCGTACTTGGTGCCCGGCTTGATCTGACCTGGCCACTTCATAGCAAATGGCACACGGATGCCGCCTTCGTAAGTATCGCCTTTGAAGCCTTTGAATGGCCCCTTAGAAGACATCTTGTATTCACCTAGGTTAGATTTATCCCAGCCGCCTACACCAGCTGGGCTGCCGTTGTCTGCTAGGAAAATCACTGCGGTATTATCTGCAATGCCATTGCGCGCCAGCGCTTGATTAATCGCGCCCACACCGTCATCCACGGCGAGCACCATGCCAGCTAGAATGCGGCGGTATTTGAGGTCAATATCGCGCTCAGCGTCGATGCGATCGAGATAGCTATCTGGCACCTGCCACGGGAAGTGCACCGCATTGTAGGCCACATAGAGGAAAAATGGCTCATCCTTATTTCTATCAATAAAGCTAACGGCTTCTTCGGTAAATTTCTCAGTCAAATAATCACCTGTCTTATAGTCAACTTCTTCGGTATTGCGCATGATTGGCCAGAAGTCTTTCTTTTTAGAAGTGTATGGATGATCCGCACGGTAGAAATCGTGACCGCCGACGTAGAACCCGTAAAAATAATCCCAGCTACGGTTTTCCGGACGGTATTTTTCGTCGGCAAATCCAAAGTGCCATTTGCCGATCACACCAGTCTTATAACCAGCTTGTTTGAACAAATCAGAAGCCATTGGCTGGTCGACGGGGAATCCGTCTTTAGAAAATGCTCCCCAGTTACCACAGACACCAAAACGGTCTTGGTAGCGGCCAGTAATCAATCCGCAGCGTGATGGACCACAAACTGATGAGGTCACGTATCCTTGTGAGAACTGCACGCCATCAGCTGCTAGCTGGTCAATATTTGGCGTTAGAAAATCATTCGCGCCTTGATAACCAACATCACCCCAGCCCATGTCATCCACTAGGACAATAATGAAGTTGGTAGGCTGCTCAGCTGCAGCTAGGCTAGTTATGCCTGTGATTGCAGCTCCAAATAAACTCGCTACTTTAGTTTTTATCGTCATTCGTCCGGTCATAGTTTTGTATGTATAAGATGTTTACGAGCTGATTTTCCAAATCAGGACAATTCGTACTACCTATATATCGGTTAATCATTTAAATCAACTTCAGCAGCAAATCAATCACGCCGCCGCTCAACATGATCACCTCGCTAACATCAACGCTAAGATACTGGCTCTCAATAGCTAGCCTATTGGCGAGCACCCTCCCCAGCTGGGCGCATGGCGATTTGCACGAACGTATAGATGTTATCAGCCAGCAAATCACACAAAACCCAGAGATGCCGCAGCTGTACCTCGATCGCGCCGAGCTCAATATCCAACATGAGAACTACCTCGCGGCATCCTTAGACCTCAAGCTGGCTGAGAGATTTGCCCCAGACAGCGCAGCCATCCCTCTGCTCAGAGGGGAAATCTCATTCACCTGCCAGCAGCTGGCTGCGGCTGAAAAATTCATGCAACTGGCGCTCGACCGCTGTGCCACACTAGCGCGCCCACATCAAGTTCTCAGCCAGCTCGCCGAACAAGATCACGACTACGCTAAAGCCATTGACCATCTGCAAAAATACATGCAGCTGGCACCGCAACACGCGCTGCCTAACTACACCCGTTTGAGCCAGCTGGCATTACAAAATAATGACCCGCAGCTGGCGGAGCAGGCATTCCAGTTAGGCATCAAAAACAAAGGACCCGTGCCTTCACTGCTAGAGGCGCAGAGTCGGTTTTATTTCAGCGTGCAGCAGCCAGAAAATGGCCTTGCGGTGCTAGACTCTCTGGCCAAACAAACTCCCGCGCTCGCCTACCGGTGGAAGATTCTCGAAGCTGAAATGTGGCTGGAAAATAAACAGCTAGCCGCATCACTACAGGCCTATCAACAAGCACTGACACTCTGGCAGAAATTGCCAGCTAACCAACAGCAGAGGCCCCACATGCAATCCATTGGCCAAGAGATAGAGCGGCAGGTTCAAGAGCTAAGCATCCAGCTAGAGGAGAGTCGATGATGGCATAAAGGAACAATCGATTGTCCCGATTAACATCGGTGCTATTGACACTAACATTAGGTAAATTATAGATTCACGGCCTAACGAATGAGTGACAGTAATTCCCCCTATCAAACACCGCGGAGCTCTTCTGACGAAGTCATCATGCGCATGTTAGCCTTTGAATTTGAGCTGAATGGTGCGCAAATGATAATCACGGGATCATGGATAACTGGCACCGAATTGATCTATTGTAACAGCAAGCTCATTTCTAAAATCCGTAGCTTCAGAAAAAAAAGCCACCATCTCATCGAAGTTAACGGCCAGCGGTATCGGGTCGAAATTGAAATCTCAAAAATCAAGCATGTCCATTTGATTTGTAGCATTTATCAGCTTCATCACCTGATAGGTCGCTACCAGATCGTCACGGCAAATCCAGCGCCAAAGTCGGTGCGCAGGATTCTCAATTGCACCTATCTACTCATCTTCATTGCCTATGCCGTTTTTGCGGATATCTACAATCTGCCAGAAGCATATTGGGTTCTTCCCTGTATCATCATCATCGCTGGCATCATCAAATGGAAATCAGCTAGATATGAAACGGAAACCCTCTTTGAAGCCCCACGTAATGCTGAGCTAGAGCTCACTCAGCTAAGCCCAGCTAGCTAGAACTGCTTATGCCGCTCAGCCAGTTAAATCGTCGGCATGGCATTAGATACAAAAAGCGCCTCGGGGGCTCCCGAGACGCTTTAGAATTTAGTAATGCGATGTACTGCTAGAGTCTTACACCTGTGGGTGGAAGTCTTGCAGTGGAGTTACAGTGAACTCTTTAGTTTGCAGTGAGCGGATGGCTTTCACACTTGCTTCAGCTGCAGATAGGTTTGTGCAGTGAGACACTTTGTGTGTCACCGCGCCGCTGCGGATGGCAACTTCGTCGATCTTCGCTTCGTGGCTGCTAGGTGTGTTGATGATGAAGTCGATTTCGCCGTTCTTCATCATGTCGATCACGTTAGGACGCTTCTGCTCAGCCAGCTTGTACAGGCGAGTAGCTGGAATTCCTTCCGCCTTGAGGCGCTTGTATGTCCCGCCAGTAGCTTGGATTTCGAAGCCGAGCTCAACCAGATCGCGAGCGATTGGCACAGCGCGATCTTTATCTCTATCATTAACGGATAGGAATACTTTACCGCCTGTTGGAAGTGGGTTGAAAGCACTGATCTGAGCCTTTGCGTATGCGAGGCCAGGATCGGCGTCGATGCCCATCACTTCACCTGTGGAGCGCATTTCTGGTCCGAGCACGATGTCGATACCAGGGAAACGAGGCCATGGGAACACAGCTTCTTTTACCGAGAAGTGTGGTGGAATGATGGTTTCAGTAAATCCGAGATCAACAAGTTTTTCACCCACCATGACCTTAGCTGCGAGCTTGGCCAGTGAGATGCCGATAGATTTAGAAACGAATGGCACGGTGCGTGATGCACGTGGGTTCACTTCGATGACGTAGAGTTCTTCGTCTTTCACTGCGAACTGGATGTTCATCAGACCGCGCACATCTAACTCGATGGCGAGGTTCTTAGCAGCGATGGTGATTTGCTCTTGGATCTGCTCGCTGAGGCTGAAGGCAGGAATCATGCATGCGGAGTCACCTGAGTGAATACCAGCTTGCTCGATGTGCTGCATGATCGCTCCAACAACGGCAGTTTCGCCATCGGCGATACAGTCGACGTCTACTTCTGTGGCACCGTCGAGGAAGCGGTCTACCAGAACTGGACGCTCTGGAGATGCATCAACGGCTTCACGCATGTAGCGGCGCAGTTCATCATCTGCGTAGACGATCATCATAGCGCGACCACCGAGAACGAATGACGGACGAACCAATACTGGGTAGCCGATTTCGCTAGCTGCCTGCAGTGCTTCTTCTTCGTTAGTAGCGGTGCGAGCTTCAGCTTGCTTAAGACCAATCTTGTCTAGCAGTGCTGAGAAATGCTTACGATCTTCTGCGAGGTCGATGCTTTCTGGAGAAGTACCGATGATAGGTACGCCGTGACGCTTGAGGTCGGCAGCGAGGTTGAGTGGCGTTTGGCCACCAAACTGCACGATCACACCGTCAGGTTTCTCTTGGTCGCAGATGTTGAGCACGTCTTCTAATGTAAGCGGCTCGAAGAACAGCTTGTCAGAAGTATCGTAGTCAGTAGAAACGGTCTCTGGGTTAGAGTTGACCATGATAGTTTCATAGCCGAGCTCTTTGAGCGCGAATACTGCGTGAACACAGCAGTAGTCAAACTCGATGCCCTGACCGATGCGGTTAGGGCCACCACCGAGGATGATGATTTTCTTCTTATCACTCTCGCGAGCTTCGTTTTCGTCACCGTAGCTAGAGTAGAAATATGGAGTAGCTGCTTCAAACTCGGCCGCGCAGGTATCTACCAAGCGGTAAGTAGGAATGATGCCAGCTGCTTTGCGCTCAGCGCGTACTTCGTCTTGGCTGCAACCACGAGCGTGGGCGATCTGGAAGTCAGAGAAGCCGAGGCGCTTGGCCTTACGCAGGTCCATAGTCGCGAGCTGCTTGCCTTCTTCTACCACCTCGCTGAGGTGCTCGAGGAACCAGTAATCAATAGCGGTGGCGTCAAAGATTTCATCCACTGTCCAACCTTGTTTGAAGGCGGTGCACAGCCAGAAGATACGCTCTGCGTTAGGAACGTGCAGTTTTCGCTCGATGTCTTCGTAGCTAGGTGTTTGATGGCCTTTGCCGTCGTGGCCAAATCCAAAGCGGCCAGTTTCTAGTGAGCGCAGTGCTTTCTGCATGGACTCTTTGAATGTGCGGCCGATGCTCATCGCTTCGCCGACAGATTTCATCTGAGTCGTTAGTACTGGATCTGCAGTTGGGAATTTCTCGAAAGTAAAGCGAGGAACCTTAGTGACCACGTAATCGATAGTCGGCTCGAAGCTAGCTGGAGTTTCCTTAGTGATGTCGTTACGCAGCTCGTCGAGTGTGTAACCAACAGCCAGCTTAGCAGCAATCTTAGCGATTGGGAAACCAGTCGCTTTAGATGCCAGCGCTGATGAACGAGAAACCCGTGGGTTCATCTCGATAACGATGCAGCGGCCAGTCTTAGGATCTACTGAGAACTGGATGTTTGAACCACCAGTCTCCACACCAATTTCACGAATCACAGCGAATGAAGCATCGCGCATGATTTGGTACTCACGGTCAGTAAGTGTCTGAGCAGGAGCTACAGTGATAGAGTCACCAGTGTGCACACCCATAGGATCGAGGTTTTCGATCGAACAGATCACCACGCAGTTATCAGCGCGGTCACGCATCACTTCCATCTCGTATTCTTTCCAGCCGAGAAGGCTCTCTTCGATGAGCACTTCAGTCACTGGAGAAAGATCGAGACCACGTGTGACGATGGTTTCAAATTCTTCTTTGTTGTAAGCAATACCACCACCAGATCCACCAAGCGTAAACGCTGGGCGAATGATCAGTGGTAAGGTGCCAATTTCCTCGGCAATCTTACGAGCGTCTTCCATGTTGTGAGCTACCCCAGACTGAGGAACGTCTAGGCCGATCTCCAGCATGGCTTCCTTGAAACGCAGGCGATCTTCACCTTTATCGATGGCATCGGCATTGGCGCCGATCATCTTCACGTTATGTTTGTCTAGTGTGCCGGATTTAAATAAATCCATAGCCGCATTCAGAGCAGTCTGACCACCGAGAGTCGGCAGCAATGCGTCCGGCTTCTCTTTAATGATGATTCTTTCAATACACTCTGGAGTAATTGGCTCCACGTAAGTTCTATCGGCGAACTCCGGGTCAGTCATGATGGTGGCTGGATTGGAATTAACCAATACCACCTCAAAACCTTCCTCGGCCAGCGCCTTACAGGCTTGTACACCTGAATAGTCAAACTCACATCCCTGCCCAATTACAATTGGGCCCGCTCCTATCAGTAGGATTTTTTTGATACTTGTGTCCTTTGGCATCGCGCGTTGCTAAATTTGGAGGAGTGTCGCGACAAATGCTCACTTGTAAAGACTGGTCTGCTTCTAATTGCGATTTTTTTTCTCCTGCGCTTGCAATAGTCCTCTAACGCACTAAAAACACAACCTTCCCCCTCACCTCTAATCACCCCTCACAAGACCTACCAAACAACACCCAATGACTAACACCAAATTCATCCTAGCCGCTGTGCTCACAGCCAGCGCAACCGTCGGCCAATCCTTTGCTGAAGAATCAGTTAAAGAAGAAAGCGCCGCAACTCCAAAGTGGGAAAACAGCGTCGACCTTGGCCTCTCACTAGCTAAAGGCAACACTGACAACCTGCTCATCAAGGCTGGCTACAACACCATCAAAAAGGAAGAGTTCGATACCTACGCACTCGATGCCTCCTATGCATTTGGTGAAGAAAATGGTTCAAGAAACCAAAATGAATTTCTTTTCAACTCATCATGGCAGCGACTGCACAGTGAGAAAATGTACAGCAAACTCAGCCTCATTGCGCGCCACGACGAGTTCGCCGACATCGACTACCGTGTCTCACTCAACGCCACACTCGGATACTATGTGATCAAAAATGATACCACCGAGCTGTCATTCGAAGCTGGTTTGGGTGTCACTACCGAAGACAAAGGCGGCGTGCAAGACACCTACGCTAACGGCGTTGTCGGTGAGCACTTCAGCCACAAGTTCAGCGATGCTACCAAACTAACGCAAAACTTTGTCATCACTCCTCGCCTCGATGATTTCGATGACTACCACTGGGTATTCGACCTCGGCATCGAAACCGCCATCACCGAAACCATGAGCCTCAAGTTTGCTTTCGAAAACAAATTTGAAAATCAACCAGCTGCCGGCAGCGAGCGCAACGACCTCAAGCTCATCACCGGACTCTCATATAAGTTCTAAGAAACCTAACTACGTTTCACTCCGCCCTACCTCCAGCTAGAGGTAGGGCTTTTTTGTTTTTCCAGCTAGCTGGTAAAAAATAATGCCCCGCCACAGGTCGTCATTTTGTTTTCACAAATGAAAGTTAAATTCATATTCGACATGTTAAATTTTCTCCGACTTGTCTGATTAAAGAAGCTCAGCAAATATGCTAAAAGCGGGATCACTTGGCCCACACCATCTATTTCACCATGACACAAGCACACCTCAAACTCTTTACCATCACCCTCTGCGCCAGCTCGCTAAGCTACGCCGAGGACATGGAAAATGTTCCCGTTGACGACATGCGCGCGCAGCAGCAAGCCATCGAAAACTCCATCATGATCGATGTCGCCAGCCCCGCTGAGCTGGAAAAATTCAGCGCCAAACTGCAACGTCCCATCCTCACATTCGGCGAAGACCGCAGCAATGGAATCCGCCCATTCATCGGCACGCCAAAACACTGGCTGGCTGATGGACATAAGCAGCTAGATAGCTTCTCAGGAGTCGCCCAGCCCGGCGAATTCTACGTCTTCCAGGTGGGCGTCGTCGCCGTCGGCGATGAAATCGGCCCGCTGCAAGCGAGCTTCGAAGACCTATCAAGTGGTGACAGCAAAATCACCGCCAACAAATTCCGCTGCATCAGCCTAGGCGGCACCAACCTCGATGGCGAAAAATTCACCAAAGACATCACCGTTGCCAAAGGCGGGCTACAAGCACTCTGGTTTGGCATCGATCTGCCAAAAGACCAGACCATTGGCAGCTACACCGGCCAGCTCGTCATCTCCGGCGGCAAATACAAATTCCCCGTCCAGCTCAACATCGACGTCAAAGGCGACGTCCTTGAAGACCACGGTGATAGCGACTCCAGACGTCTCTCCCGACTTCGCTGGTTAGACTCCACGCTCGCTCACGATGACGACGACGTTTTTGCACCCTACACACCGCTAGTTAGAAAAGACAAACGCATCGACCTGCTAGGTAAATCACTCACCCTGGGAGAAAACGGCCTACCAGCTGGATTTGATTCCTACTTCACCGAGGGCAACATCAAGATTGGCAAACAAGCCACTTCCTTCCTCTCATCCCCATTCCATTTTGTCATCGCCACCAAAGACGGCGAAATCAAACTTCAGCCAGAGTCATTAGATTTCACCAAAGACAAACAGGGGCGCATCGAATGGACCGCAAGCTCAGCTGGCGACGGCATCAAACTGCGCACCGAAGCCTTCATGGAATTCGATGGCTTCCTCCGCTGCAAAAATTACATCACCGCCACCCGCGATCTGCAAATTGAAGACATCCGCTTAGAAACCAGCACTGATGCTAGCAAACCAACCTACATGAACGGGCTCACCTTCGAGGGCAAGCGCGTCAATGAAGACATCAACTGGAAATGGGATCCTAGATACAATCAAGACAGCTTCTGGATTGGCCACGTCAACGCCGGATTCCGCCTCCAGCTGAAAGATCAAAACTTCCGCGCCTCACTGCCTAACATCTATTTCAAACTCCAGAAACTCGTCATGCCCGAGTCATGGAGCAACGATGGCAAAGGCGGCATCACCATGCAGCGCAAGGGCGATAAAATCAACATCACAGCCTACAGCGGACCGCGTTCCATGAAAGCTGGTAAAGAACTGCTCTATCAGTTCGACATGAACCTAACGCCGTTCCACACCGTCGATACCGACAAACATTTCTCCACCCGCTACTACCACACCGGTCCCGGCATTAGATCTAACGACTGGACCATCGAGCAGATGAAAGAAGCTGGTGTGAACGTGCGCAACATCCACCACAACAAGCTGGAGAACCCAACCATCAACTACCCGTACTTTGACGCGTCGCTCCCGCACCTCAAAGAATACGTCAAAAAAGCTCACGCAGCCGGCATCAAGGTGAAGCTCTACTACACCACCCGTGAGATCACTAACAACATGCCTGAGCTGTTCGCCTTCCACAGCATGAATGGCGAAATCATTCTGCCGGGCCCAACAGCCGCCAAAGACGTGCGCACCGGCACCAACCGCAATGGTCCACACGAGTGGCTGCTTGGCACCATCGGCGATGGATTCATCCCGGCATGGCGCGAAACACTGCGCGGGCCCTACAACGGTCTGCTCGATCTATCCATCATCACCACGCCGGATTCACGTCTCGACAACTTCTACATCGAGGGGCTCAACTATCTCATCAAAGAAGCTAACATCGACGGCATCTACATCGACGGCACCACGCTGGATCGCAAAACCCTCCAGCGCGTGCGCCGCCTGCTGCTGGCTAACAACCCTGACTCACGCATCGACATGCACCTGTGGCGCGGCAGCTACAGCATTCCGTCTGGCTATAACAGCGCCATGCTCAACTCGCTCTACCGCATGCCGTATTACGACCGCGTCTGGCCCGGCGAAGGCTACCGCTACCATGCAGATGCCGACAACTACCTCATCGAAATCTCCGGCACCCACCTCGGTCTCGCCGGCGAAATGCTCCGTGGCGGCGGCAACCCTGGCCGCGGCATGGTCTTTGGCATGACGAACCGACTCGGCTGGCACGGCGAACCGCGCGACGTCTGGAAAGTCTGGGACGAGTTTGGCATCATCGGCAGCGAAATGTTTGGCTGGTGGCGTGCTGATTGCCCGGTAAAATCTAGCAACGACAAAATCTATGCCACCGCCTACCTCAAAGATGGCGCCGCGCTCATCGCGCTGGGCAACTGGAGTGAAGAAGATGAATCCACCACCCTGGACATCGACTGGAAAGCACTCGGACTCGATCCAAAACAGGTTACCATCGAAGCACCTGAAATCGGCGAATACGCCAAACAAAACCACCACTTCGAGAAAAAGAAAGAGGTGAACCGCAAAGAATGCAATACCCCATTCTACCTGCAAGATGCCGCCAGCTATCAGCCTAACGACGCTATCAACATCCCCTACGGTCGCGGCAAGTTGCTGATCATCAAACAGAAATAGTTTTCTTAAAAATCAATCATCCCGCCAGCTGTGACCCATCGTCCAGCTGGCGGGATTTTTTTCTAAATCTAGCTGACTCAATCTATCATCGCCGCGCCAGCTGGAAATAGAAAAGCCCAACCGCATAATAGCGATCGGGCTTTATCAAAAAATTGTCCCTCAGCTAGACGCTGAGTCGAAGCCTAATAAACGCTCTTGTAGTAGCGCTGCAGAGGATCTTTCAGCAAACTCTCTGGAGACACTTCATCTCCAAATACCTTACCTGTCCCCTGCAACAGCATGGCGTCTACCTGCTTGCCACTAACGGACTCGTAAACTGACAGCTGAACCTGCACCGCACTGCGGTTAGCGCCCCAATCAGTACGTTTGTCATCCCAGCGGATGATAGATGGATAGATCAAATACTCAGCACCGTTCTGCTGCGCATCATGCAGTGCTACATCTAGCATTTGCACGCTCGTGCCACGCATCACACGTCCAGCAAATGGCTTCAGCTCGTTAGCGATAGCCGCTGCCGTTGCGCGCCCTGAGTTAGGGTTGGTAGATTTTGCCGTTACGCGGTCAGCTGGCTGAGCGACGTAGACGTTAGCTCCACGGCGCAGCTTACCACTTCCAGCCTGGTCTTCTGCTACCTCTTGGCCGTCGTGAGTTTCCACATCTGTGCCAGCACATGAGGCCAGCAAAAAGCTTACTGCTGCCATTCCAATGAGTCCTTGATACTTCATGGCTAATGAGAAACGAAATCCTCTAGCATATGTCAACCTTGAACCGAGCTATACCATTTGAGCCGATAAATCGTCTGAATGGTGAACTGGATTTTCCACTAGCCCATGGCGAGAGCTGGGCTACTCAACGTTTTATTTCATACAAATCTTCAGTGCCACAATACCAATCCGGCGAAGCCATGCGACCAATCGGCGCATACGCATCCACATTAAAACGCATCGTTTGCGGATCAAACAAGCCATCGCGCACGTGAATGCAGTGAACGGTGCCTATCACTAAGCGGTTCTGACCCACCTCCACCACCGAGTGCTCGCGGCATTCCATCGCTACCGAGGCCTGAGCAATACGTGGCACATCTATCAAATCGCTAGCTAGCAAATCTAACCCGAGCCCGTCCAGCTCACTCACACCGTGGTCTAGCGGCGCCGCCGTAGCCACCATCTGCTGGCCCAGCTGGCGCTCTACCATATGCACCACAAACTCGCGGCTGCGGCGGATATTGCGCGCTGTATCTTTAGGAATCCCAGGCTCTTTATTGCCCGGAGCAAATACCACTAACGGCGGGCGTGAACCAAATACATTAAAAAATGAAAACGGGGCCGCATTCACCGAGCCAGCCTCATCCACTGTGGTCACCCAAGCAATCGGCCGCGGCGTGATCAATGCTGACAAAATGCCATAAGCTTGCCCCGCGTGCTCGCCATCTAAATCTATCTTCATAGCAGCAGCCTAAAAACAACCACGCCAGCTGACAAGCACGATGGCCAGCAGCTGGCCATCTACTCAGCTAAATGTCTATTGCTCGAACTGCGCGATCACCTTGCCCAGCTGTTCCATCACGTCGCGCTGCACTTCTGTCATGTCGTCTAGCTCTAGCGGATAGACTTCTTTTACATCTTCAGCTAGATTGAAAAATGACCCGTCATCATAAAGTTTGTAATCATGGTTTCGCGCCCAGATTTTCTTCATTTTCCCATTCGGACCAGAGGGTGCGTAGAAACAATACAACCATTCACGCACATTGCCTTCCTCGCCTATCAGCTGTGGATAGAAACTCACGCCATCCAGCTTACCATCGGCATTAATCTCAACCCCAGCCATCTCACAGATCGTTGGGTAGATGTCAGAAAAATCAATCAAGTTATCATTAGCCTGACGTGATTTTATCTTGCTAGGCATGCTAGCAATGAATGGCACATTTGTTCCCCAATCAATGGTTCTCCTCTTCGAACCAACCACCTCTGTGCCATTGTGCATTTTCGAGACCACTGGATTATCCGTGCCATTGTCACCAGTGAATATCAGCAAGGTATTATCGCGGATTCCAGCTTCCTCCAGCTTGGCCACCACTTGACCAACAATCTTGTCAGTGTAGCTCATCATCTCGGGGAAATATTTAGCATCCCCTTTGTATTCGGTGATGCCGTTAGACTTAGGATCCCAATCAGCGGAGTCCGGTGTGGGCCCAAACGGACAATGCGTTAGCAACATCGGGTAATATAACAAAAACGGCTTGTCTTTGCTGCGCTCGATAAAATCACACGCGTAATCAGCCAGTACCTGCGGGCCATATTGGCCACCTGTATATTGCTTGAGCTCTGTCACCACCTTGCCATTTTCATCTCGGTGCGTTTGCTGCAGCCACGGGTTTGCAAAACGTGTATCCTCATTTTGCCCCTTCAATGTACGACCTTCACGGTGCTGCCAAAGCATGGCTTCATCAAAACCAAAATGGATAGGCGAATCATCCTCATGCCCTAACTGCCATTTACCTACTACCGCAGTGACATAACCAGCGTCTTGAAATTCGTGTGCAAATGTCCGCTGGCTGCGGTCCAGATGAGCAAACTTCACGTAATTGCGCGCGTTCGATTTACCAGTCATGATTTTCACACGCGACGGCGTGCACACTGGCTGAGCGTGGCAGCTATCAAAACGCATACCACTATCCGCGAGCTTATCGATATTCGGTGTCTGATAGGAAACGCCACCATTCGCGCCGATGCATTCATAACCAAGGTCATCCGCCATGATCAAAACTACGTTAGGCCGAACCCGCTCTTCGTCAGATCCATGTACAGCCATAAATGTGGGCGCCAAAACCATGGCTAGCAAAGCTCGTCTCGTATGCATCAGACTTTGTTTCATATGCATGATAATACATTATATAGCTCGCAAGTCTTCCAAGTGAAAAGCTAATAGCACGATTTCCGGCGACTCCTTCACCTGCATCTGCCCTTGCAGAAATCGCCAGGCAACGCCATGCTCAGCATTCTCCAGCTATGCAAAGCCAGCTCAAAAAATCGTGGAATTTCGCCACCCACCTGCGCAACCAGCAAAACCAACTCCAGCACGCCAAGCTGCAGCCAGATGCCCGTATCCTCGCCATCTATCAGCATAAGGTGTGGGTAGAAAATTTGCCCTCAGCTCCGCAGCTGATCAACTGCCCAGCTGATTTCCAGCCAGCTGACGAGCAACTCACCTTTCTCGGTCTCGACGGCCAGCAGCCTTATTTCTCATTTTGCCTGAGTGACGCGCAAGCTAACAAACTGCTAGAATCACACCCAAACTCGACATTCACCGAGCTCAAACCTATCGCCCCGCTGCTGCCAGCTGGTGATGCCGAGCTCGCCGCCTTAGCTTGTTTTTCCAGCCACTGGCACCAGCGCCACCAATTCTGTGGTGTGTGCGCCAGCCCGACCACTATCAGCGACTCTGGCCACCAGCGCCAATGCTCTAACGATGAATGCGACGAGAGGTATTTTCCCAGCATGGACCCTGCGGTCATCATGCTGGTGACTAAGGGTGACCAATGCCTGCTAGGAAGATCCTCCAGATGGCCAGACAACATGTACTCTACCCTAGCTGGATTTGTAGAACCCGGAGAAACAGCCGAGCAAGCCGTGGCGCGTGAGGTCGATGAAGAAGTTGGCATTCAGGTAGAAAATGTCATCTATCAAAATTCACAATCCTGGTTATTCCCCTACTCACTCATGCTCGGATTCCGCGCTACCGCTAGCCATTCTCAAATCAACTATAACCCAGCTGAAATCGAAGACGCCCGCTGGTTCACCCGCCAACAAATTCTAGCTGGAGAAGTCGATCTGCCAAACCCAGCAGCCATTTCCTACCAGCTCATCACCGCATGGCTCAACGAAGCCAGCTCATCCCAGCCATGATCACAGAAATTGACCGCGATGATTTCCGCAACTTGCTAGAAGAAATCTCTAACTGCTACATGCCCTTCGGCAAATTTGGCCCCAAAGATTACCCCCCGCGCGGAGTGCCCATCTACGATCTACCACCGGAATACCTCGCCTGGTTTGCTGAGCGTGGATTCCCCAAAGGACGCCTCGGCGAACTCATGCAGCACGTCTGTGTTTTCAAAGAAACTGGCATGGACATGCTTTTCGAACCCATGCGTAAACGCAATGGCGGGCGCACCCGGCTCAGCAAAAAACCATCACAAGGAAGTTTCGACTTTTAAATCACATCCTCTTCTAATAGAAAATTTAACCCATGTCTCAGCCAGCTGATCTTTTAAAAACCCACTTTGGCCACGAATCATTTCGCCCCGGCCAACAAGCTGTGGTGCAAGCATTGATAGATGGTCACAGCGCAGCCGCCATCTTTCCTACTGGCTCGGGAAAAAGCCTGTGCTACCAGCTACCAGCGCTCTGCTTTGACGGTCTAACGCTTGTCGTTTCCCCGCTCATTGCTTTGATGAAAGATCAGATCGACGCGCTGCAGAAACGTGGTATCGCCGCCGCTCGGCTAGATTCATCATTAGACGAAGATGAATACAAACAAGTGCTGCAAGACATCCGCTCCAACCAGCTGAAATTGCTCTACGTAGCTCCCGAGCGACTCGGCAACGAGCGCTTCCTTGCGCAAATCAAAGGTATCACCATTTCATTGTTAGCGGTTGACGAAGCCCACTGTATTTCCTCGTGGGGACACAACTTTCGCCCCGACTACCTGAAACTCGCCATGGCAGCTAGCCAGCTGAATGTTGAGCGCACACTCGCGCTCACCGCCACCGCCACGCCACCAGTCATCGACGACATGGCCCGTGAGTTCAAGATCCAGCCAGAGCACGTCATCAACACAGGGTTTTACCGCCCTAACTTAGGCTTAAAAAATACCACCTGCAGTAATGATGCAGACCGTGACAAGAAGCTGGTAGACAACATCCAACAGCGACCAAAAGGTCCATGTGTGGTCTATGTCACTTTGCAAAAAACCGCCGAACGCGTCGCCGCCATGCTGCGTGAACACGGACTCCCAGCTGAGCACTACCACGCCGGCATGGCTGCTGAGCAGCGCGCCAGCGTGCAAGACCAATTCATGGCTAGCGACACCGGTATTGTTGTCGCCACCATCGCCTTTGGCATGGGGGTAGATAAATCCAACATCCGCTACGTCTATCACTACAACATGGCCAAAGGGTTTGAATCCTACATGCAAGAAATTGGCCGCGCTGGCCGCGATGGTGAGCCAGCCATCTGTGAGCTGCTCGTCTGCGCTAGCGACCGCATTGTGCTAGAAAACTTCGTCTACGGCGATACGCCAGATCCCCAAGCAGTTAACGACCTCATCGATTATCTGCTAGATGGTGGCGACGAAATTGACCTCGCCATTCACGATCTAGCAAGACGCTACGACATCCGCAACCTCGTCGTCAATACCCTGCTCACCCGCCTAGAGCTCGCTGGCGTCATCCGCGCCATGGGTGCCTACTACGGGCAAATTAGCTTCAAGGCACTACGCAGCTCTAGCGAGATTCTTGGTAGCGTTGACGAACGCCGTCAGGCATTTCTCAAAATCATCTTCAGCTGCGCTAGCAAAGCAAAAACCTGGCTCACGCTAGATACTGGCCTAGCCATGCAAAAACTCAGCTGTGACCGCGAGCGCATACTCGCCGCCATGGACTGGTGCCACCAACAAGGGCACATCGAACTCAAGCTACAAGGGTACCGGCAGCTATACAAAAAGCTTCCTAACGAAATTGATCGCGACCAGCTGAAAGCGCAAATTGCCCAACAATTCCTCGATCACGAAAACCAGGAAATCGAGCGCATCGACATGATGTTGGAATACGCCGCCAGCCATCAATGTCTGACTCAAAAAATCCTCGATTACTTCGGCGAAGAGCGGCCACCCTGTGGTCATTGCTCACCCTGCCGCGGGCATTTTCCTGAGCCTCTAGCTGAGCTAGAAAGCCAAGCTGAAATACCAGCTAACACACTTAGCCAGCTAGCTGAACTGCGCGCCCAACATCCACAAGCACTCGCCAGCCCACGTCAGGCAGCTCGCTTTCTCTGCGGGCTATCATCCCCAGCTAGCAGCGCCGCCAGAATCCGCAGCAACCCACTATGGGAATCCTGCCAACACCTGCCCTTCCGCCAAGTCATGGAGGAGCTAGCTGGCGAGATCTAATAATAAAGCAAAGGTAGACTACCCGGCGCTGCGCCGGATAGTCAGCCAAAATTGCTAGCAGCTTACTTCGCTGCTTGAAGCTTAGGAATTTCTGCTCCGAAGCTGAGCTTGAATGGGTAAGCAAATTTGCCTTCACCTTTTTCAGGGCAAGTGATGTGCAGGCCTTGTTCATCTTGGCTCCATGACAGCTGGCTATCTGAACCTACAAGATTGATAGTTTTCAGCCCGCTAAGATCAAACTTTCCTTTGCCAAGTGTTGTTACTGTTAGCTTGCCGTCTTCTGGCCAGCCGAGAGCAATAGCAAAAAGGTCTTTGTTATCTTTGCTGCGGGTAAAGCGAATGTCTTTGCTGCCGTAGTTATATCCATTGCGGTGGATTTCCTGACGGTTTTCTGCGGTACGCACAGTTGGGCCTTCACCGAAAACATCAAATGGTCGAGTCGCATAGATGGATTCGCCATTTTGTTTGAGCCAGCTACCAATATCTAGCAGTCTATCTGAGTATTCAGCTGGAATAGTACCATCTGCCTTAGGGCCGAAGTTGAGCATCATCACACCATTTTTACTAACTACATCGATGAGCGAGTCTACCAACTCGTCTGATGGCCAGTAATCGTCGTGCACTGAGTAGCTCCATGAATGCTTGCTGATAGAAGTATCACACTGCCAGACATTTGGGCTAACTTCAGTTTTACCACCACGCTCGTAGTCTTGAACGGCAGCGTCTACTGGTAAGACTTTACCTTTGAAATTCATCACCACACCTGGAGCACCGTAGCTCCCTTGGCCGTTCTTTACCGCATGGTTGTAGTAATAAGCGGCAAACCTTTGTGGCTGGCCAACAAAGTGGTCTCTTATCGCTATATTGTTCCAGCCCCAGTCGAAGTAATACAGGTCTGGGCTATATTTATCTACCAGCTCAGTTGTTACATTCCACCAGCGATTCAAGCCCCATTCATCCATCTTCTCGCTGCCGCGACCGTAGAGGTCTTCATATTCTTCCGCCCAGTCACCGCCAAATTTGAACATGTGATCGTAGTAGGCATTGTTAAATGCGAAGTGGTTAGAGATACCAGTTCTCAGCCCACGCGCTCTAGCAGCGTCAATCAACTCTTTAGTGAGATCTCGCTTAGGACCCATCTTGGCGGCATTCCACTTGGTATGCTCACTGTCGTACATGGCAAATCCATCGTGGTGCATGGAGACCACGGTGTAGAATTTAGCGCCGGCGTTCTCAGCTAGATCCATCCATTGGTTAGCGTCGAATTTCTCAGCTTTAAACATTGGGATGAAATCCTTATATCCGAACTCGGTATTGTCACCGTAGGTCTTTTGATGGTGTTCGTAATGCCCGTTAGCATTGGTTTGATCGTACATGTGGCGCGGGTACCACTCCGCCGCATGAGTGCCGCCAAAGGCTGGTACTGAATAAACACCCCAATGAGCCCAAATACCAAACTTTGCATCCTGGTACCACTCAGGCACTTGATAGTTCACCAATGACTCGTTAGTAGCTTGATAGCTTGTTTCTTGCGCCGAGGAGACGCCAGTGCTCAAGGCGATCATCCCTACTCCATTTATTATTGAAACTATCTCTTTTTTCATAACGATAAATTTTAAACTATATTAGTAATACCTTTGTAGCTAGATATTCTATATAGTAATAGTTCACCATCTTATGTCAAAAAGTAACATGCTAGATGAATGGGGCACGCTTCCTGACAGTAAGCTTTCAGATCACTCGATCCAGCTGGAGGAATGCCACTGCCAGCATGTTGGTAGATACTGGGAGAATGTGCAGTACTTCAGCAGCACGTGGCGGCTTTATTACAATCACGATGCTGGCGGACGTGTCTGCATTGGCAATGTATGGCATGAGATTCATCCAAAAAACCTCTATTTAATTGCTCCTGGCACTAATTTTCTAACTGACCAAACGGGGAACCCGAAACAACTTTATGTGCACTTTCTGGCGGGACGGCCATTTCACCAATGTAACCGAGATATCTTTGCATTTAAGCTGGATGAGTTTTCGGCGCTGCAGATTCAGACCATCTGCGATTTGATAGAATCTAATCAATCACCATTTTCACCGCCGCTGAGTATGAAAATTCTCTCACTCTGTGGCTACCAGCTGAGTAAAATTCCAGCTGACGATCTGATGCAGATCTATCACGACTCACGGATTGAAAAACTAGTCTTCCAGCTGAAAGCCTATCCACATGATCCACTGAGCGTAGAGGATATGGCGACGATGTGTCACTTATCTCGCGGTGGATTTCTGCGTTTATTCAAGCGCTGCACAGGATCGACTCCCCATCAATTTTTACTCACGCTGAGACTAGAAAAAGCGAAGTATTTGCTAGAACATACCGATACGACGATTGAGCAGATCTCCATGCAATGTGGTTTTGCTGACCGCTTTCATTTTTCACGCTGCTTCAAAAAATGGCATGGTGACCCGCCGAGCCGCTACCGCGAGGCGAGTCAGTTGAAATAAAACTGTGCTTCCAGCTGGCTGGCTCACGGGATAAATCAGCCAGTTAGCTGAGAAATTTGGTTTATTCTTTGGGCTGGCTGAGTGATGGAGGTCTCAGGCTTGGGTCACTGCCCCAGTCTTTATTCGGCTCAGGTCCCATAGTAAATTCTAGCACACCGCCTTTGATTAAATCCTCGTGCCTCAGCCAGGCGGCTTCTATCGGAGTGCCATTTAAACTCAATGATTGCACGTAAACGTTTTCTGCTGAGTTGTTATGGGCAATGATTTCCACCTGCTTCCCGGAATGATAGTTAGGATCTAAATCGACAGTTACTTTATCAAAGAGTGGACTACCTACCAGATAGACGCCAGATACTGGGTCCACTGGATGAATGCCCATGGCGCTGAGGATGTACCACGCAGACATTTGACCGAGGTCTTCATTACCGCAGAGCCCCTTTACTCCAACGTCGTATGCCCTATCCATGACGGTACGCGACCACTTCTGAGTGAGCCATGGTTTACCAGCGTAGGTGAAGAGGAATGGCACGTGGTGAACGGGCTCGTTAGCGTGATTATAATATAAATTCCAGCCCGTGAATTGACCTTCGCTTTTCTCAAAAAATGGCTCGAGATGAGCTAGAAATTTTTCATCGCCACCCATTAGATTGATGAGCCCTTGGACATCGTGAGGCACAAACCAGCCTTGTTGATAGGGGTTACTTTCTACACAGCCAGCTCCTTTGAGCAGCCCTTTCCAAGCAGCCCATTGCTCATCATTAATGCGTGAGCGCATATTGCCAACTTCTGGGTCGTAGACGTTTTTATAGTTCATTGAGCGCTTGAGAAGAAACTCAGCATCTTCGTTTTTCCCAAGTGCCTGGGCAAACATACCAACTGCGTAATCTGCATAGGCGAGTTCTAGCGTTCTAGACTGGCTATTTGGTACATATCCTAGCTGGATGTATTGCTCGCGCCCGCGACCATTGCCAGCTGTCATGACGGTTTTCCAACAGGCTTGATAGGCAGCTTCGACATCAAAATTTCTAATCCCTTTGAGATAGGCTTCAGCAAAAACGATCACCGCTGGATCCCCCACCATACACTGAGAGTAGGCGTTCATCATTTCCCAGCGCGGCAGATATCCGCGGCCACTTTGTTGGGCCATCTGTAGCAGGCTATTGATTTCATCATTTACGATGTCTGGCCGCACTAATGTTAGCATGGGAAACTGGCTGCGGAAAACATCCCAGCCGCTGAACAAACTACGATATGTGAATCCATCAGTCTGGTGAACTTTGTTATCAGCGCCGATGTAGTTGCCATCGTAATCGGAAACTGATCTTGGGTCGATGTAGGCATGATAGAGAGCGGTGGAGAAGATGGTTTTCTGATCCTCACTGCCACCTTGGATGGCCACACCTGTTAATTCATCAGCCCATAGCTGGCGGTTGGCTGCTAGTACTTGAGCAAAGTCCCATGCGGGAATATCTTTTGCTAGATTGGCTTTTGCTCCAGCTTGGCTGACAAATGAAATGCCAGCCTTCATCATGACTTGGTCGCCAGCGCTAGTGGGAAACTCAAAATAGAACCCGGTATTTTTGCCCTCAATTTCCGCTAGTGATGGGGTGATTTGCTCAGCATCCCAGAACCCCCAATTTTCAATCTTTCTATCAAACTGGAGATAGAAATGCATGGTATAGTTAGCCTGTCCATTACCGCGTCCCCAGCCACCATCTTTGGACGAACATTGCATGGATCCCTGCAGGGTATAGTCGTCCACCTTGCTCACCTGCTGGTGGCTAAACTCCAGGCGACCTTGGCGCATGCCTATCCGCCTAGCAAAATCTAGCTGGATGCGGCTGGTTTTAGCCTCTGGAAATGTGAACCTGAGCATGCCTGAGCGCGGCGCCGCAGTAAGCTCAGCGAGCAGATCGTAGTCGTCCAGCATGACGGAATAATAACCAGCGCTGATAGACTCATTTTCATGAGAGAAGCTAGATGCTACTGGGCTAGTGAGTACGTCTCTAATTTTACCGCCGACTGGACGTAAATATTTGAGTTCCTCACCGGTGCTTGCCATGACTTGCAAATTACCAAACTCGCCATACCAGCCAGCGCCTGAGAGTCTAGCAAAGCTGAACCCCTCAATCTGCTCATGGGTATAACAATAACCGGGAGCATAATCTTGCCCAGTGATGGTGTCAGGGCTGAGCTGCACCATGCCAAAGGGGGTACACGGCCCGGGAAATGTTTTGCCGAGCCCATGACTCATGCCCTCTTTTTTTGCCCAACAACCAATGATGGGGTCAATGTATTCCACCAATGCCTCACCATACATGGTCTCGGCTGGCTCTTGAGCACTCATCTGTGTGCTGAAGGTACAGATAGAAGCGATGCTTATGCCTAGCATAAGTTGACGTCCTTGCTTTCCTCTTCTGCTCGCGTTTTTTTTACCTATTCTGGCCTTTTTCATCACCGTCCTTATCTTCACCTATTATTACAGCAAATAGCGCAGGTTTTCACCTGCGCTAATGATTACGATCTTAAGATACTAACTATCAGCCGACTAATTGCGCACTGTTGATAGTGGAGTGATGACGATAGCGTATTGATCAAAGCTAGCTCTAGCACCAGCTGCATTGAGGATGTATTCTAGCACTTTATCAGCTGGGACGTTGTTCAGCTTCAGTGTGATGGTTTTGCCGCGCAGTTGTTGGGCGTGGGCTTCAACTAATACAAAGTTAGGCGCAAACTCTTTGTTAGTTTCAGTTTCGATATGGTGACCTAACGCGTCCAAAGATTCTCTCAGGCTGGCATCTTGCAGGTCTATGGTCTTGATATTGACACTAGCAAAACGCGCTTTGCGCTTCTCTAAATCTGCTTTGGCAATATTTTGGTCCAAATTCGCCAGCTGGACACGAGCTTTGGAGTTGTTTGGGTAGAGCTTGAGTACTTGCTGGAATGCTGCGGACGCTTTGGATTTCTCGCCGGCTTTAACGTAGGCGACTCCTTGGTCGTAATAATTACGGGCATCCTCTGCTTTGTCAGCCAGTGCGACTGAGCTCATTGCCAAGAGGCCAGTGAGCGCGATTGTCATGTATTTTTTCATAGTCGGTAGATATTTGTGCGTTACATTCAAATATAAACCTTTCTTGGCGGTTACGTCAAAAACTAATCCATCGATCTAGCTGACGCTGACGCCTTATGTCTGATAAAAAAACTGACACTACCCGAAGGTAGTGCCAGCCAAACATAAACATAATACGACAATTTTTATTGGATCAATGAGATCCAGCAGCCCTTGCGGTTATACTGCTACCTTCACTTCGTGAAGGACTTTGGTGCAAGCGGCAGGTTCTTTCTGCTGCTTCGCTTGACCTGGAAGTTGGGCCAAAAGGGTCTCAAAGGCAGAGCGCACGATCGCTTCGTTTGGTTGCTCAGCGTAGACTACTTTAGGAGTAACGTAGTCGAAGAGGTCGAGCTTATCGAAGCAGCCGAGTTGCAGGTTAGCAATTTGTTCTGCGTGATTTTGGTGGATAGACTTGAGGCCATCTTGAGCGAGCAGGCTGTTGCTGAATACTACAGCGTCTACTGGCTGTTTGGCATTAAGAAGCTCAGCCATGATGGTGTCCATAGACTTGCCAGCTGACTCGTTAACTTCTTGCAGCCAGTTGCTTTCCATCTGGATGTTAGCGTCGTTCATTGCTTCTTGGTAACCTTCTACGCGAGAATCAGTAGCGAGCTGGCCGATGTGGTTGCATACCATGGCGATGCGCTTGCTGCCGTTAGCGAGCAGTCTCTTAGTTACCTGTCTCATTGCGCTCTTGTTATCTACGCCGATGCTGCTGAGTTTTACTTCGCTAGAAGAAGCGATGCGGTCAAACAGTACTACTGGTAGGCCAGAGCCAGCGAGCTCTTCAATGTGTGGGCTATTTACATCAGCTGATGCAAGAAGGATGCCGTCTACTGATTGTTGGCGGAATTTAGCAAGGATTGAACGCTCACGTTCGATTGATTCGCTAGAGCTACCGAAGATCACATGATAGCCTTTATCAGATGCTTGGTCTTCCAGCATACGAGCGATCTTTGCATAGTATGGGTTAGAGATATCAGGAACGATAAGGCCGATGACCTTAGTTGATCCCAGGCGAAGGTTTCTTGCTACTGCATTTGGGCGGTAGTTGTATTTGGCGACTAACGCTTCAACGCGCTCTTGTGTCTTTTTGCTGATTTTTTTGGTCTCAGCGTGACCATTGAGTACAAATGAAACTGTAGTCTTAGAAACTCCAAGTTCGTTTGCGATGTCAGCGAGTGATATTCTTTTCCCCTTCATGATTTTTGCTTAGTTGTGTTGTTGATTGTGCCATCTTTAATCACTCGTCTGATCGATATTAAATCGGTGTAGTGTATCATCGAAGTGCTTGCGGATGGGCTATGTTAATTGGGTGTGCCGATTGCTCAGCGTGGGGGCATTAATCATTTGTCAGACGTGTGATCCGGGGGGGGATCCGCAGAAGCGGGTGGTTAAACCGTTTCTTGCCTGCTTGTAGTGTAATGCCGCTAACTGCATTTAATTGGACACTTTTTTTTACAAAAAGATGTCAAAGGGTGATTTTACGCCTGAAAAGTACTTGCCTACTTAAAGGTTTAAGCACAAAAAAACCGTATTAACTCATTGAGTTAATACGGGTTCACAAAGTTAAATATTTGTGTCAAATGAACGTTTTTTAACGCTCTTTCAAAAAGTGTCTATTTTATCTGATCGGCACGAGATTTTGCCCACTGGCGCCCCTCGATGTACTCATTGTGGGGTTCACCACGGTTAATTAATGCCTGCCATTGGCCAGCTGATTTAAGGTATATTTGCTTTGCTTGCTCATTATTTCCGAGCTCGCGGGCAATTTTCCCCAAGTCGCCATACAGATATGCCAGCGATCTGCGCAGCTCCACCTCACGCGGGCCAGCACCAGCCTCAATTATCCCGTCCATTAGACTTGCCGCCTTACTGGCCAGCTCAAACTCAGTTTTTTTATCGGTCTCGTGGCTGGCTAGCATCCAATGGAACATCGCCAGGCGATAAGTCAGTTCGTCATTTGCTGGGCTGTCGGCTTTTTTATACTTTTCTAATAAAGCTACGGCTTCTTTTAAAAACTTCACGGCTTGCGTGCGATCACCACGATCACGGTAAACTACAGCCTTAATTCCCAATGCGGTGGCTTTTTGTAAATCTACCTCGTAGCTAGATTTCAGCCCCGCCAGAAGTTTCTCTGCAGCGGCCAATTTATCGCGACCTTTTTTATCCTCGGCGTCTTCTAGGTAGGCCTCGGCTGCCATCAGCTCGATGCTGGCCAGCTGGGCTTTGGCAATTTCCAGCTGTGGGTTCTTTTCTAGCAGCTCGAGTAGCTGGCCGCTGGCTTGCTTGCGCAGGTGAACGGCATCATCTTCGCGGCTCAGCGCATCTGCTAGGCTAGCACCTTCCAGTGCGTATTCAGCTAACTTCGACTTCACCCTCACGCTCTGCGGGATCACTTTGTGCAAGCGCTCTAGCGAGCCAATTATCTTGAGCAGCTGTTCTAACGACTCCTCTGGCTTATCCTCCGCTATAGCTCGCGCTTCTTGTATATCTAATGCCACACGCGCTCTAGCATAGAGCTCGTGAGATTCATCTATCTGGTCTACCAGCTGGCGCACTACTGGCAGGTAAATTTGCACATTTTCCTCGTCGTCGGCATCAATCGCCTGCATCAATGCTAACAGGTGAACACGGGCAGATCTAGCCAGTGGCACCTCCATCTGCTGCTCAGTCCACGTGGTCTCTGCCTGCGCTAGAGTAGTTACCGCCATGCGGTATTTCTGCTGGGCGATGTACACCTCAGCTAGCTGTAGCTCGATACGTGCCTTCATCGGCTGCAGTGCAGGGTTTTCTTTCACACTCTCATGCGCCGCCTCTAGCTGGTCTTGGAGAATTTCCAGCCGCGGGGTATTTTCAAATAACTCAGGCAGCTCGTAGTTAGCCTGGCGCATCATCCAGCCAGTTAGCCTATCATTCATGTCGCTAGATGCTAGCACCTGCTGGTAGGCGTAATCTGCACGCAGCTTTTGTTGTTCAAATTTTTCTTCTGCCGTGAGCTTGGCATTTTTGGCTTTGGCCAGTTGTTTTTCCAGCTCGTCGATGCGGCTGCTCTGCCGCTCGATGACGGCTTCTCTATCATGCAGCTGGCCAGAGAACTCAGTCTTTTTACTTTCCAGCTGGTTGCCAATCTCCTTTTTACGATTCATCATCGTCACTGCAAGCACCACGCTGGCCACCGCAGCTACCGCCACCACGGTGAAGCGTACTTTTTGCAGCTTGCCCGCCACCGCAGCTTTTTCAGCGCGCTCGATGTCATGCCATGTTTTCACCACGGCTTCTAGGTCAGCTGGCCGCTTATCAGGATCTATGGACAAACAGCTGAGAATCAGCTCGCGCAGAGCTTGATGTTTTTTACTTGGCGAACTCGCTGGCCAATTTTCCACCTCGGCCTCGGTGACAAGTTTGCAGATTTCCTCCACATCAGCATCCACCTCTACCAGTGCGCGCGCATCGGGATCAAAGGGGGCTGCGGCACCAAAAATCTCATCGTGGCGAGGAAACTGACCACGCAACATGCGGTAAGCCAAAATACCAAAAGCATAAACATCCCAGCGGTATCCTTTGCCCTCAGTATAACCATCTGGATTCATCAACTGCTCAGGCGGCGCGTACAAATACGCATCGGTAAACTGCAATAAATTCACCGATGGCATCTGGCCCATGCCGTAATCAGCCAGCCAAATCGCCCCTTTTTCATCAAAAAATACATTACTTGGCTTCAGCTGACCGTGCGCCACACGCTTGCGGTGCATCGCCGCCAATGCCTCAGCCAGCTGGAAAATCACCTTCCACTTGCCCTCATCATCCAGCCCTTTGAACTTGCGCTCCAGCGTGCGTGGTTGCCACTCACCATCCACCTCATCCGCCATCAGTGGCATCACCAAGCCATAGCTGCGCTCACCTACAGAGATCCACTTTTGCTCAATCATGCCAGTGGGGAAACTCTCGCCATCCAGCCGGTGCATCAGTTTCTCCAGCATACTGCGGTTCACCGCCAGTGATTCCAGCACACGCACCGCCACCATGCGGCCACCCTTCTCCCGTGCAATGTACACGCGCCCACACTCCGCATCACCTATTTGGCTGATGAATTTATACCCTTTGAGCTTTGGTGCCTGCACAACTTCCATACCAAAGCATTACCCAAAATGCCCGATTGCGCCAATGAAACATTACCCCGCTAACTCAAACACCCAATCAGCTCAATGCGCTACAAACAGCGCCACTAGCTACATTCCCGCTCATCTATAGCCACCAGCAAAGAGGTCTAATCGTAATACACTGAAGGCTAATAACTTCCAGTAAATCACCCATATTCACCAGCTAGACCAACTGGTAGGCCAAAGCAGCTCACGGTGAAATCCTGCCATCAGCAAATTCTAACTTGAAACTCCACGCCCCGCAGGACAAGCTACAGTAAAGCCATCTTTGCGCTAACAACTCTCTCACCCATGTCATCTCTCAAACCTATCCTCTGGGGCTTCGGCATCTTCTTTGCCATCTGCCTGCTCGCCATCGTCAGCATCGGCCTGCTTCTCAACCACTCCATGCAAGATGTCGAAGGCGTCGACGTCACCCTCACCAACAAAACCAATGTCCAAGTGGGCGAAACATTCGACCTCGTCATCACCGTGACCAATGAAAGACCTGAAGAAACCCTCGATCTATCAGACATTGATATCTACCACGATTACCTCGATGGCTTCACCGTTGCCGATATTCAACCCAAACCAAAATCCACCATGGGCGACCCATTCGGCGAATTCCGCACCTTCACCTTCGCCAGCAAAATCCCACCCGGCGCCAGCAAAGACTTCACCTTCACCCTACAAGCCCAACAAGCTGGCATCTTCCGCGGCGATGTAGACATCTGCGAAGACCTCCAATTCGTCACCAGCATGGCGCAAACAGTCGTCACCGAAGCGGAGTAGCTGGCTCAGCTAGCTCATCATAAAAAATGCCGCACTTTCTAGCTGGAATTTCTCATGATCCACCTGCTGGCTTGGCGATCTACCACGATGGTGGATTCCGAAAAAAAGTCCGAGAAACTACAGCTCAGTCGTTTCGGGTTTTTCCGCAGCCTTCCCGCCAAGATCCCCAGCCAGCTCCCAGCCGCCAGCCAGCTAGATTTCCAGCTAAAGGCCATAAAAAATGCCAGGCATTTTTCAGCTAGCTGGACCACCATTCCTTTATCTACAATCATCCCAGCTGAAATCACCTCGATCTTTTCGGGTTTTTCCGCAGCCTTTTCGCCAAGATTTCCAGCCATCTCCCAGCCGCCAGCCAGCTAGTTTCTAGCTGGCATTTCTCGGCATCCACCAGCTGGTTTTGCGATCTATCGTGATAGATAGATTTTCGAAAAAAGGTCCGAAGGACCGAGAAACCACAGCCCAGATCAAGGCAGGGCTGAAAGCCCAACGCAGGTCTGGGAAATCGCCCACAATAGAACCAAAACCCTGAAAGGGTGAGAGAAAGCCCAGCCGACCTGCTGGCGACAAATACCAGCTACAGCGGCACCTATGCGGAGCCCATTCAGGGCTCAGCTCTCAATGAACCTCGCTGCCCGCGTGATGACTACGCCATCGCACGGCGCTGGCATTGAACCATGCCTTCGGCAGTGGAATTCCTGCTCAATAAGGCCATAAAAAATGCCAGACATTTTTCAGCTATACAGCCACACCTATGTGGAGCCCATTCAGGGCTCGGTCCTCGGTGAACCTCGCTCCCCGAGGGATGGCTACGCCATCGCGCAGGGCTGGCATTTAGCCATGCCTTCGGCAGGTGAAATGCCGCTAAAAAATGCTGCAAAAAATGCACGGCATTTTTCAGCTAGTTTGACCATAATTCCTTTATCTACAATCATTTCAGCTGAAACCACCTCGGTCTTTTCGGGTTTTTCCGCAGCCTTTTCACCAAGATCCCCAGCCATCTCCCAGCCGCCAGCCAGCTAGTTTCCAGCTATCCTTTCTCGGCATCCACCAGCTGGTTTTGCGATCTATCGTGATAGATAGATTTTCGAAAAAAGGTCCGAAGGACCGAGAAACTGCAGCCCAGACCAAGGCAGGGCTGAAAGCCCAACGCAGGTCTGGGAAATCGCCCACAATAGACCCAAAACCCTGAAAGGGTGAGAGAAAGCCCAGCCGACCTGCTGGCGACAAATACCTGCTACAGCGGCACCTATGCGGAGCCCATTCAGGGCTCAGCTCTCAATGAACCTCGCTGCCCGCGTGATGACTACGCCATCGCACGGCTCTGGCATTGAACCATGCCTTCGGCAGTGGAATTCCTGCTCCATAAGGCCATAAAAAATGCCAGGCATTTTTCAGCTAGCTGGACCACCATTCCTTTACCTACAATCATCCCAGCTGAAATCACCTCGATCTTTTCGGGTTTTTCCGCAGCCTTCCCGCCAAGATTTCCAGCCATCTCCCAGCCGCCAGCCAGCTAGATTTCCAGCTAAAGGCCATGAAAAAATGCCAGGCATTTTTCAGCTAGCTGGACCACCATTCCTTTACCTACAGTCATCCCAGCTGAAACCACCTCGGTCTTTTCGGGTTTTTCCGCAGCCTTTTCGCCAAGATTTCCAGCCATCTCCCAGCCGCCAGCCAGCTAGAAATTCAGCTATCCTTTCTTGGCATCCACCAGCGGGTGTCACCATCATCCAGCTACCGCACCGACGTTTACTAATTGCCGATTTGCAATTCACCATTCTGCGTTATGCTGGGCCCATGCAGCGCCAGCTTCAAGAACTCGCCCAGATCACTCACCCACTGAGGCTCAAACAAAACCTGATCCAGTTCATCCTCATCCGGCTACTCTTCAGCGCCGTGGCCACCACCCTGCTAGCGCCGGTGGCAGCCTTCTCCACCAGCTACCTGCTGGGCCGGGCAAATGACAGCATCATCAGCAACTACGACATCGCCAACTTCCTGCTCTCGCCGCTCGGCCTCGGGTTTCTCACCGTGTCTATCGGCTTCACCTTTGCCATCCTATTTTTCGAGCATTCAGGCGTCATCATCATCGCCCGCTCAGCCATGAGCCACCAGGCCACCCCCAGTTTGCTGCGCGTTTTGTGGATAGAAAAATCCCGCTTCGTCAAACTGCTCCAGCTCAGCGTCGTCTATTTCTGGTTATACTTCATCGCCGCCATCCCGCTGCTCACCACCGCTGGTTACCAATTTCTCACCCTCACCGCCGAGCGCGATATCAACTACTACCTCGTCGTCAAACCACCCGAGTTCTGGGTAGCCGTCGCCCTCGTAGTCCTAGCTGGAACCGCCACGGCGGGGCTGTGGATTTGGCTCTTCCTGCGCACTTTCCTCGCCGTGCCCATCTTGTTATTTGAATCTCTCACCATCGCAGACTCCATGCGTGAGAGCCTGCGCCGGTCACGCCAGCTCGGCCTCGCGCCCGTCAAGCTCGTGCTCATCATGGCAGCCCTCACCACCGCCCTGCTCAGTGTGGTCAATTTCCTCCTCTCCCTAGCTAGCGATCTATTTCTCAACCACGGACCGAGCTCGCTGCAGCTCATCCTCATCATCACTGGCGTCCTCGTCGCCAGCCAGATCATCTGGAGCGCCATCACCAGCTTCTTCTACAGCACCACACTCGGCCTCAGCGTTAGCCATTTCTACCTACAGAGTGGCGGAAAAAAATGCACCGAGACCGAGTCCAGCTGCCGGCTCAATGGTTTCCTCTCACGCGCCAATGCCCGCACCATCATCGTTGGCGGCCTCGTCGCCCTGCTCGCCATCGGCGGCTCAGTAGCCAGCGGGCTGCTCAGCCAGAGCCGTAGCGATACCCACGTCGTCGCCGTCACCGCCCACCGCGGCAGCTCCATAGACGCGCCAGAGAATACCCTCAGCGCTCTCCAGCTAGCCATCGACCACGGTGCGGATTTCTGCGAAATCGACGTGCAAATCACCGCCGACGGCGAGCTCGTCATCACCCATGATACCGACCTCAAACGCATCACTGGCGAGAACCTTCAAGTCGCTGATCTCACCCGCGAAAAACGCCTCCAGCTAGACGCCGGCGCGTGGTTCAGTAGCGAGTTCAAAGGCGAGCCGCTCGCCACCCTAGACGACTTCATCCAGCTGGCTGGTGACGACATCCAGCTCAATATTGAGCTGAAATTTGGCCCCGACCGAGACGGCCTCATCCAAGGCGTCGGCCAGCTGCTGCGCCACACTGATTTTACCAAAAAATGCGTCATCACCAGCCTCGACCAACACGGGCTGCTCGCCATGAAAGCCGCCTTCCCTGAGCTCATTTGCGGGCTCATCGTCACCCAGGCCATCGGCAATATCACCGAAACTCCCGTCGATTTCCTCAGCCTCAACGCCGGCCAAGTCGACCGCAGCACCATCGAGTTCGCCCAAGCCGCCGGCAAACAAATCCACGTCTGGACAGTCAACCAAAGCGTGCAGATGCACCGCATGATCGACCTCGGCGTCGACAACATCATCACCGACGCCCCAGACATCCTCGTCGCCCTCCAGCAAGAACGCCAACAACTCACCCCCATCGAGCGCCTCGTCCTGCTCATCCAAACCAGACTTTGAAGAGAGAAGGGTGAAGAGTGAAGAGTGAGTTCCAGACTGATGGAACCCATACCACCAGCCTGCTCCGCAGCTCTGCCGAAGGCTTTCGGACTGCGGTGATCCTTCACCGCTTTCGCCTACGAGTGGTATCAGAAGTTTCAAAGATCATCGCGCATGGGTTAATCATGGACCCAGCTAGCCACGGAGTGGCGGTCGTTCGAAGCCCTTGGCATAGCCTAGGGTATAGACGCCCCTCGAGAGCATAGCCACGGAGTGGCGACCATTCACCAAACCACAACGACACATCCAGCCTGCTACCTAGGGTAGGTAAACAAATGGTCCCAGTTGATCCAACCAGCTAGCTGACCCGAAGGGCTAATAGACTTTAGCCATAGGTCAGCGAGCACAACCCGAAGCCCCCCCAACAGAAGGATTTCCCGAAGGGAAAATGGCCCCCTCCAGCTGGCCAGATATCCCCCAGAAAAACCCGGTTTCTAAACTCAAAAAATCGCTCCAAACCTTGTAGCTACGTCAAAAACCGATAACCACGCGAAAAAAATGCCGTGCATTATTTTCTCTTATTTTCCACCTTCTCTCCGACCCAAAACCTACACCAAAGCGCCGCGAAAAAATGCCGTGCATTATTTTCTTATTTTCCACCTTCTCTCCGACCCAAAACCTCCACCAAAGCGCCGAAGGATCGGCCCACTCCAAAGCCTGCGGCAGCCAATCACCACACCACTCACCATGAATGCTGGATAGGATTTGGCTTTGCGTAATGTGCCAGCCAGCTAGATTCTCTAGCATGTCTATGGATGATGATTCCGAATACGAATTAACCGAAAGTTTGTGGTTTCAAAAACCTGGGGATGTAGCCAAATACTTCACCATTAGCATCGGTAAACCATACCCACTAAACGATGAGCATGATAACTGGGCAGTGCGCTGCTCACTCGGGGCTATCATGCCCTGTGAAATATCAGCGCTGACCCAAGTGAATGCCTACTCAGCTCTATTAGGTGCGTTCAAATTTGTAGCTATTTTTCTCAATGGCAAACAAGAGCAAGGCTACAAATTCTACTACGACGAAGACAGTCTAACAAACAACGACACTATCAAAGACATCAACGAACTCTTCTGGGGAAATATCTAATTTCCTTCCCACAGCTGGCCACATTGGCGAAGATTCCCGCAGCCCAGCTAATCATCATGAGCACCGATTCCAATCAGTCTAAAAAAACCGCCGATCCAATCCTAACTATGAGCGAGGAAGAAGCGCTCGACTACCTGAAAAAGATCGCCGAACAAGACGCCAAAAACTGCGCCGTTCAGGGGATTGAGATGCCTGTGGAAGCGCTCTATCAGAGCCACCTCGAGTCGTATCGCAAAAGAAAAGCCAGCTTCGACGCCATGCAGGGTGAGTGAACCGCTCATCTATCTCCTTAGAGAGTTTTCAAAAAGGCGATGAGCGCATTTTTATCCTCAGCTGATAGACCCAACCCTTGTGGGTGTTTGGCCAGATTAGGATCCAATGTTGCACTCGCCTCTATCGGGCTATTGTAGTGGTCGATGACCTGCTCAAGCGAGGAAAATCGTCCATCGTGCATGTAGGGCGCGGTCAGTGAGATATTTCTCAACGAGGGCGTGGAAAACTTGTAGCGGTCGCTAGCTTTACCCGTAGTCGCTGCTAGACCGATGTCATCATTAGTAGTCAGTCCGTTGTTATGAAAACTATGATCGGTGAACAAGGCACCGCCATGGCAATGAAAACAATCAGCGCCAAACTTTCCAAGACGTGGCTCAAACTCAGTGAAAAAAAGTTCAAACCCACGCTGTTCTTCTTTTGTTAGCTTGTCGAGCCCTTTGCTGGCGCGGTCAAACTTAGAATCAAAACTCATCTGGGTGAGTAAAAAATTCTCCATCGCGAGGCCGATGTTTTCAGCGCTGATTGCGGCCGAGCCAAAAGCGGCGGCAAAGAGATTTTGATAGACTGGATCATTTTCCAGCTTGGCCACCACCTTGTCTAATGACTCATCCATTTCAAGATGATCCTCAATCGGCATGAGAGCCTGAAGACGCAGCGAGGATGCCCGACCATCCCAGAAAAAGGATTTCTTCCAGGCCAAATTCACCAATGGCATAGAGTGCCGCTGGTTATGCTTGCCATCCACTCCCGGGCTGAATTGCCGCGGGTCTGATAGAGTCTCACCCTGATGGCAGGACGCACAGGAGAGCTCATTAGTGCGCGACAACTTGGTTTCATGAAAGAGCATCTCACCCAGCTCGACTCGCTCAGTGAGCAATGGATTATCTAGCGGTAATTTGGGAATCGGGATGTACTTGGGCAAGGTGATAGGATGTGGCGTGATGCTCGCTGGTAGGTCAATCGCTTCGACCACTGGCTGGCTGGGCATGGCCCTAACTGGTGCCACAGCCTGCAGCTGGAAAGCGCTGGGAATTGCCGCGCGGATTTTCTCAGCCACTGGATCACCCGCCTGCGAGTGAGTGGTTGCTCCGTCATCAGCAAATGAAATCTGTGAGAGAAGCTTGGCGATATCGAAGCTGATCAGCGCGGCTGAGTCGGTCTGCAAATCAATCTCAGCCTCCAGCATGACTCGCGTGCGGTTAGCATCATTGGCAAAATGATAGGCGTACCCCGTAGGCATCTTTTCCCCCGGCTGCCTGCAATGACCCTCCAGCGCCATGAAGATATATCCCCCCTGCCAATCCCAGTGCATGTTGTTGAGGTTAGGGTTGAGCGGGTGATTCGCCGGATAGAGCGCTGGATTTGAATGATTCTGCTGCTGGTCTAGGCCGATGTAAAAACTCAGTGCGCTGTACTTGCCAGCTGGCACATCTGCTAGCTGGATGCTGTGCCGTGAACTGGAATCGTCGATGTAGCCGACCAACTCACTAACATTATAAATCTGTCCATTTTCAGCATGCAATGCAATGCCACTAACAAGGTAGCTGAGACGAGTGGATGAATAGACTTCAGAAGACGCATTTTTGTAGCGCAATGAATCAGCTATGAGTGCTTTCCCCTTAAGCTGATGGCTGAAATTTAACCGCAAATCCACCTCTGCTGGTAGATTTGCAGCAAAACAAAAAATCAGGCTAATAACGGATCGATACATTAGGGTGCTATGATGATAGAGCTTGCGGAAAACACCCGAGCATCACCGGTATTTGGGTTATCACTAAAGGTGACTACGGCAGAGGTATATGGTGCTGATAGCGTATCTGGCACCGTGCACTTCACCCACCAGCGGTTGTAAGTATCAGTCTGGTCGTAGCGCTCGATATAGCTAGCAGCCACGCCATTCACCGTGATGCTGATAGGATCTAGGTTGGCATTATTCGGCACCCCTGCACCGCCAGTCACATTGGGCAGCTCGAGGTAAAGTGTATCGCCAACTACTGCGGCTGGCCGCAGAGCTGCATCTTTAGCCACCAGCGCATGATAGGCGGCAAAATGGTGATCTCCGCTAGCTGGCGGCAGTGAGAGAGGCATCTGTTCGTTAGTATCAGCTGGCAGGTAGTACATCTCGTAAGAGCTGGCTGTAGCTAGGCTGCTAGGGTCACCGTAAGCGATCAATTCATAGCCTGGGTATTCCGAGCTAATTAGAGTGCGACCGCTGTTGGCGAAATCATCTGCAAAGATAGCTGAAACAATGCTGCGCTGGGCGATATCTTGCCCTTTGAGCACGGGCACTAGGCTCTGTGAGTCGATCACGTCTACAGCCGCCGTTGCCGTACTAACATCAATTTTTGCCAAATCCAGAATGGTGGAAAATAGATCCACACAATGGACTAACTTATGACTCATTCCGCTGAAACGAACATCAGGGCCCGCGATGATGCAAGGCACATGGATGCCTCCCTGATAGAGGCTGCCTTTAGCGTGTCCCTCACCATAAGGAGCCTGAACCACGGCGCCCGGTGTGCCGTTGTCGCCAATCAAAATAACATTGGTCGTCTCCAGATCGACATTGGCTAACAACCTGCCAATTTCTGTATCTAATGCCTGCAGCGCCGCCTCGTAGGCCTGACGGCGATTGGCGCCAGTCACCTCGCCATTTTCATCTTCTGGTAATGTGGGGTAATCATGCAGCTCGCTGGGCGGATTGTGAAATGGTGTGTGCGGCGCATTAAACGCCATCCAGACAAACCATGGGTTTGCTGATTGGCCAGAAATAAAGTCGATCGCTTCATTCACCTGATCCGTAGTCGAGTAGGTTGTGTAGTTGTTAGTGGAAATGCCATTTTCGGTTTTGTTCCAGCTGGTATAGCTGCTCACACCGCCATTGAGGATGCCGGCAAACTCTGGCCAGCCACCAATCTCAGCGGGGCCATTGACGCCACCACCGAGGTGCCATTTGCCGTAGCTAGCCAGCTGGTACGGTGAACCTTCAGCGGCAAATATTTCTGGTAGAGTGAGCTCACTAGCTGGCAGAGCACCTCCTGCGGTGCCTACGCCATGACGCGCGGCCTGACGCCCCGTTAGGATAGACGCACGAGTGGGTGAGCAGATTGGCTGTGCGTAGGCATTAGTAAATCTGAGCCCACGCGCAGCCAATGTCTCAAGGTTAGGCATGGGCGGGAAAGTCGCACTCGGGTTCAGCTGAGCGTTATTGTCCATCGGGCTAGAATCCACACCCCAGTCGTCGACAATCAGCAGCAAAATATTATGTGGCGGGTGAATCGTATGAACATTGGTAGACGTTAGTCCGCTAGGAGTTCCGCTATCAGGCAGATAAGTTAGTGCAATTTGGTAATCTCCAGCCGCCAATGAGGATTCATCAAAAGTCAGCTCAAGTGAGCCACTAACGGCATCATAGCTGAGGATAGTAACCGCCACATTGCCAATCGTCACACTTTCGATTTTCTCCTCAGCTGGCAGCGAGTCAAAGTGAGCTGTGAAATCAGCCACAACCGGCTGACTGTAGTCGAAGCCGTTGTCGTCAAAGGGAGCTAGGCTAGTTAGCTGGCTGCGGTAAAACTGCTGGGGCCCGCCCTGAGCTCGCCCTTCATCGTCTATAGATCCAAATGAGCCGGCATTATTTTTCACATCATCATGGTGCAGCTGCCACTCATCTAGGTCTGCGCTCCGCTGGACGATGTAGCTGCCCCCCTCTGGCCCTGACCAGCTGATAGTCACATCGCCACTATCACTATCCACTGTTGGAGTTTCCATTTTCAGCTCAGCTTCCGGGCCACCTTCAAAGATAATTTCTCTATCAGCTGGCAAATTAACACCATTTGCTCCCTGCACTTCACCAAAGAAAAAGCGGCCAATATTATACGGAAATGCCGGTGTGCCATCGGCCTCGATACAACAGAAATACGCCCACGTTCCCGCTGGAAATTCTGGCGTCACGCACCAGCGCACATTGTATTCGTTGAGGTCAAAATCCACCCCAAGCGTTAGCCCGAGGTCACCCTTGTAGGCATAATCCTCGATGTAGTGACCGAGGGTATACACATTAGTCACCGCGGGGCCGTATTCTTCAGCTGCTAGAGGGTTGCTGCGGTCATTCTGATTATCTACTACCCACTGTGGCAGTGAGCTTCGCCCCGTTGTATTCAAGTTGCTAGAGCCATTTGTACCATCACGTTTTTGGAAGCCAGAAATCATCCGCCGAATGCCACTATCAGGATCTAGCGGATCAGCATACCCGTATGGCCCGTACAGCGGAAACCCATCAAATGTCCACGCCAGAATCGGTGAATGAGTTCCGTAAGCATTCTCGCTATAAGTATTGCTAGCATAGTCGTAGTCGACCGAGTCACTGAGCAAATACCGCAGTCCTGTTGGATTAGCGTGATAGTGGTGGGTGGCGCCCGCTTGATGGGCATTAGCCGCATCAAAGGTCACCGATTCGTTTACGTAAGCATCGCGGTTCCACATGCCATCACCACGGATAGGCACATCTGCTGGAGTCGCATCGCGGCCGCTCTCATTGATGTAAGAAAACGCATCCCGAGCATCAAACATTGCCACCCCATCAACAAAGTAGCCAACCGCGCCGCCTGTAGTTAGAGACTTCGGCAAAGCCGCCACCTGCGGATCTAGCGGAAATCTAGCTGTCTGAGCAATGTTCGCCGGATAGTTAGGAAATAAGCCACCATTTTCCCCATACCACGGCCCCATCACATGAAAGGCCAAACCCGATGTGCGGATGTACAGATCCGTAGCTGTCAGTGAAACTTCACTCACCCCTGCATAGGTCGGCACCAACTGGTCAGCTCCCGTCGGGTGGTCCCAAGTTGTGGCTGGAGAGTTGGCATTTTCCTCCACCGTCGTAGGATAAACTCTGGCGTACTGGCCAGACAAATGAGTAAACCATGATGACTGAATGGGCTCAGCCACCACGCAAGCTGTCAGCACAAGGCTGAGAAAAAGGGTGAAGTTACGTGAAGCAGACATGATCTAGGGATGGGTGTGGGAATCATTACTAACCCAGTATAGCTACCAAAGTTGCGCTAATAGGGCCGATTTCCTACTCCTGAACTCAAACAATGTTCACATCCCAGCGGGGTCAAAAAACATGGCGCTCTAGCAAAGGAAGATTTATAGCAGCGACATAGTCACCGTATATGCGCAGCAGCACAGGCTCGCAGTAACGACTATTCCCAGCTCATCCACGATACAACTGATAGACGTTTTCCACGCAAAAGTTCCCTCATGTAGAAATTCACTTTTCGGTATCCACTGTTTCATCTAGCCCGGAGGGCTTATGGATTTTAGCCGCGGGTCAGCGAGCCCAGCGAGCGCAACCCGTGGTTAGCTAGCAGAAATTGGATTCCCCGAAGGGAAAATGGAGAAATCCCTAGAAAAACCATTCCCCCCAACAAAGAACATCCTAAACGTAACAGCTAGAATCAAATTCTAAAAAGCTGAACCGTAAATCTCTGGCATTTTTTCATTAAGGGAATCAAACTTTATTGCCTCGGCTTACACATACAGCATTGACCTAACTAGTAATCGTCATACTAATCAACACAGCCTAATGAAAAACACAATCACTTACCTATTGTTAGCTATGGGGATTTTTAGCTTATTTCACAAATCAAAAGCCGTCGCGCAGCCCAAACTCGAGTCTCCGAAGCATCACCTTGCCTTTATATTGTTAGATCAAACTGAGATGCCAAGCGCCGAGTCAATCGTCAGCAACTTCAAGGATTTTGCCATCACAGGAGAAAAACTATCTTATGATAAGGAGGGCTCCAGTGATGACATCTTAGTCGTCCAGCTAGAAGGTATAGGCCCCGTATTCATCGCCCTAAAAAAAGCCGCCATACCCCATGGTGAAGCTGAAAACGCTTTTCAGTATTCCTTATCGTCTTTCCGCGAAGGCGCTGAAATCAAAGCTCACAAGGCCCATTTGATAGTCACTCTAATGGGCGTTCAGGATGGCAATAATGAACGTGATGTCATGTCAGCCTTCACCTCATTGTTAGCCTCAGTCAATAAATCCAGCCACAGTGTTGGTGTCTACTGGGGAAATGCAGGAGCCACGCACACTCCCGATTTTTTCAACTTATTGGCAGCTGAAAAAGACCAACTTTCACGTATTATGTTATGGACGGGTATTAGCCGTGCTCCAGAAGAGAATAATCGCATAAGCTATTTAACTCTCGGCATGAATCAGCTGGCTCTACCAGATCTCTATCTCATCTGTAAGGTTGACGACGCCTCTGAGGGCATGGGCAGGCTTTTTGACCTGCTAGACTACGTCATTACCAGAGGCGAAGCGATTCCTGATGGCGACACCGTTGGAGAGGACGATGAGCAGCGAATTCCAGTAAACTATGTCAAATCGCCAGCTGACAAAAAAACTATCGTCTGCCGTATAGAACTCTAAAGACTCCTCCCATGCGGCCAGCGCGGCGAGCGGTGGTTGAGATAATCTCTATCCCATGAAAAAAATACTCATCATTGGCTACGTTTGGCCCGAGCCTAACTCCTCGGCAGCTGGCCGCCACATGCTCTCGCTGATGCGCTTATTTCGCCGCCAAGAGTGGCAGGTAGAATTTGCTACTCCAGCACAGGAGTCCGAGCATCGAGTCGATCTATCAGCTGAAGGAATCACCAGCCAGAGTATCCAGCTGAACTGCGATAGCTTTGACCAATACATCAGCAGCTACCAGCCAGAGATTGTTGTTTTTGATCGCTTCATGATGGAAGAGCAATTTGGCTGGCGGGTAGAAAAAAACTGCCCCAACGCCCTGCGTGTTTTGGATACAGAAGATCTGCAATGCCTCAGGCAAGCACGCCATCAGGCACACAAGGCAAAACGTGAGGTGACTCAGCTAGATCTAACATCAGATCTAGCAAAGCGCGAAATTGCCGCCATTTTGCGCTCAGACATCTCATTGATCATTTCCAGCTACGAGATGGATTTGCTAGAAAATACCTACAAAGTAGCCCGCAGCCTGCTGCACTATTTGCCATTCATGGTCGATCTAGCTGAGTGCCCAGCCAGCACGGCTAGCTATACAGACAGGCGACACTTCATGACCATTGGCAACTTTCGCCACGCGCCTAACTGGGATGCGGTTCTCAATCTACAAATCATCTGGCCATTGATCAAAAAACGTCTGCCAGATGCCGAGCTACACATTTATGGCTCCTACCCACCACCCAAGGCGACCGCATTGAATAATATAAAGACTGGTTTTTTAATTAAAGGATGGACCGATGATGCAGCCAGCGCGATGGAGCATGCTCGCGTTTGCCTCGCGCCGCTGAGGTTTGGCGCGGGCATCAAAGGAAAGCTGCTAGAGGCAATGATCATGCAGACCCCTAGCATCACCAGCTCGATAGGCAGCGAGGGCATGTATGATGCTCAAACAGAATGCTGGCCAGGAGCGGTAGCTGACGATATCAACGACTTTGTCGACGCCGCGGTTGAAATCTATCAAAACGAATCTAGCTGGCGACAAGCTCAGGAGAATGCCCGAAAACTGCTAGAGAATCACTACGACAGCCGCCCGCTAGGAGCCCAGCTGATAGCCAACATCTGCACCATAGAAGAAAATCTAGCGCAACATCGGCTGGATAACTTTGCCGGAGCCATGCTGCGCCACCACAGCATGGCCAGCACCAAATACATGTCCCAGTGGATCGCCGCAAAGAACGCGCAGCCAGCTAGCTAGTTGATCTAGGCTTGTCGGTAGCGCGGATTTAGTGGAGTTTGTAACTATGAAGCCTTATGTGAAACTCGGTGAGTCCAAGATGTCTGATGGAACGGTATTTTCGTTGCACTCGCGCGATGGTAGTTTTTACCTGAAATACAATGGTCTGGACCTGATGAGCACACGGCTCACCTATTCTGAGGAAATGTTAGCTCAAAAAGGATGCGCGCATATTCTGGCTGACAAGGTGATGCGCCCCGAGCATCCCAAAGTGCTCATTGGTGGGCTAGGATTAGGCTTTACCCTCAAACGCACGCTGGAGCTGGTAGGCAGCCCAGCCACGGTGGAAGTCGCCGAGCTGATGCCACCGCTGATCGAGTGGAACCGCACATTTTTAGTAGAGCACAATGGCCCACTGCTAGATGACCCACGCACGGTAGTCACTCAGGGCGACCTCTACGATATCATTTCTAGCAAAGCCAAACGCAGCTACGACGCGCTATTGCTAGACATTGACAATACTCCGGACGATTTGATCACCGCGGGCAATGCGCGCATGTATACCCAAAGTTTTCTCAACAAACTGCGCGACGTGCTTACCGCTGACGGTCGCATCGCTTATTGGCTGTCTGAGCCAGCGCCTAAGTTCAAGCGCGAGCTGGTAAAAGCGGGATTCCACGTGGAACAACACGCCGTAGGCGATCACGAGAAATCCAAACGCGCCAGACACTGCATCTACGTCTGCACCAAACGCTAAGATCAAGTTTGTTTCTAGCGAGCCAGCTGGCTTTCTATCCAGCTGAGCTCTCAAATTTCTATCAGCTCACTACTACTCATCAGCTGAGCTCGTGAGCTGGATGCTAGCAAGCGCCTTATTGAAGTTCTTGAATGCGGTTGGTTTCTTCGACTTCAACGTCCATGCGAGCACTTTGTAGAAATGCTGCTCGTCTTCAAAAAAGGTATATTGATAGACGAGTTGGATTTTATCTATAGACCCTAGGATCTCCACTTGTTGGGCATCGCGGCCAGCTATCTTCAGCTGGTGAATTTCTCCTACTTCAGCGTTATCCATCAGCCCCTCAAGCTCTTGCACGTAAGCTTGGGTATATTCATCCATGGTCAAATCGATATCTAACTTCGAATCGTTAAGTACAATCAAATATTCCTCCAGCCTAGGATTTCCGCACTGCAGCTGGGCATTTTCGTTCAGGTCACTACGCTGCTGCCAGCCATCTCTCATCTGTATTTTTAGCAGCCCATCGTCACTCTCGATGATCCGTTCTTCTGCGGCGAGTTCCGCCATCGCTCTATCAGCTCCCTCTTTATATGCTTTGGCGCCGATGAACAATACTGGCACAAGTACTAGGCCAACCAGCACGGAAGCAATGGATAGAATCATCGCTACCATCCAGCCACTACGTTTACTTTTCACATACATCACGGTGGAGATCACCGCTAAAACTGGGATGCCCAAGAATATCGCCAGCCCTATCAATCCCCCGATAACTTTGCCAATCTGATATGCAGACGAATCATTCGCCGCTAGTATTAATAAATTTTCTATCATCGTTGTGAAATTTTCTGCCGCAAAAGTACATATTTCGCTAGCGAGCACAATACTTCAGCTAACAATACGAAAGCAAAAGCAACATAGACGTGTGAATGACTAACAAATACACACCCTAACTGAATCCAGCTTCAATTCATTGATAATAAACAGACAAATGCTTGAATATGCAAGCAATGTGATTCGGGCTATCATCTTAGCCGATTCAGCGCTATAGTTTGATTTCAAACGACTTAGTGAATTCTCACTGAGCGTGACCGGAATTGTCTATGAATGCTGTTATAATTGCCGTTTTACTGATGATGGGGCTGAGCGTGCTGCGTGTGAACGTGGTGATTGCTCTGATGGTGAGTGCCTTGATTGCTGGGCTAGTTGCAGGTCTTGGGTTGTCTGAGACCATTGTCACCTTCAATGCTGGGCTGGGCGGCGGCGCCGAGGTGGCGCTTTCATACGCGCTGCTTGGAGCCTTTGCCGTGGCGCTTTCCCACACTGGCATCACCGATCTGCTAGCACGTGGCATCATCCAGCGATTAGGCAAAGAGCCCGACCCGCAGCGGCTGCGCCGCGTCAGCGCTGGCTTGCTTTTGGTGATTTTGTTAATGGCAGTTTGCTCGCAGAATTTGATCCCGGTTCACATTGCCTTCATTCCTATTTTGATCCCGCCGCTGCTGCACACTATGGAGTCGCTCAAGATGGATAGACGTAAGGTGGCGTGTGTCATCACCTTTGGATTGGTGACTACCTACATGGCTGTCCCGCTGGGATTTGGTCTCATTTTCCAAGAAGGTCTGCTGCTGCAAAATCTGCTGGATAGTGGATTCCAACCGCTGATAGATGAAGGGAAGATAGACCAACTAACGGTTTCTGATGTGGCCAATTCCATGATCATCCCAGCTATCGGCATGTTCTGCGGGCTGATGGTGGCGCTATTTTTCTCCTACCGCAAACCGCGCAACTACGACGTGGCCAAAACAGTGAAAATGGCTCCCGAGCACCAAGAGCTCAACCCACGCCGCATCATCGTTGCGCTGCTAGCTATCATCGTTGCGCTAGCAGTCCAGCTAGGTACTAGCTCAATGAGTTTTGGCGCGCTAACAGGCTTTGCTATTCTCAGTATCGGCGGTCTGAACCGCGATGAAATCAGCGCGCAAAGCGCCTTCACTCGCGGGGTACACATGATGGCTAACATCGGCTTCATCATGATTGCCGCCAAAGGCTTCGCCTCCGTCATCAATGAAACTGGCCAGGTGCCTGAGCTCGTCAACTCGGTGCAATCTATCATCGGCGACAACCGCGCGCTAGCATCACTGCTGATGCTCTGCGTCGGCCTCGTCATCACCATGGGCATCGGCTCATCATTCTCCACCATCCCTATCATCACCACCATCTACGTGCCGCTAGGTTTGAGTTTTGGTTTCTCCATTCCAGCTATCATTGCGTTAGTTGGCACCGCCGCCGCCCTCGGTGATGCTGGCTCACCAGCATCAGATTCCACCCTCGGACCGACGTCTGGTCTGAATGCCGACGGCCAGCACGATCACATCCGCGATACCGTCATCCCCACATTCATCCACTTCAACCTGCCGCTGATCGCCTTTGGCTGGATCGCCTCCATGGTGCTCTAAGGCCAGCTGGAAATAACTAGCTGCATATCATTCTACACTAGCTGGCAGCATGGCAATTGATAGAAATTAGCCCCAGCTAGCTGAGCATGAGCTAACAATCTAGATTGACTCGTAGTTAGGAAATGTCTAATTTCACGTCCTAGCTAGTCATGAAATTATTCGTTCCCTGCCTCATCTTTATTTCTTTTGCCTGCAGCCATGTTTACGCCGCCGACACCTCGTCCAGCGAGCTCGACGGTGCGCTGATCCACTTTGCTAACAACGGCACTGATGACTCCGCAGATCAAGTCCTCCAGCTAGGGCTCGCGGCCCCTGCAGCTAGTGTGCCCACCATCTACAAACACTACCTCACCGCTAGAGATGATAAGGAGCAGGAACAACTGAAAGACATCCTTTTCCAAATATTTCTAAAAACCGAAAAACCAGCCAACCCAAAGTGCTATATAGGTTTCCAAATCGGCTGGTACCACCAATATAGAGAAGGAGTGATCAGCGCGAGTCCGTTCATCTATCGCCTATCTTCCGATAGCCCAGCCGGTGATGCTGGTATCCGCACAGCTGACGTCATTACCAAAATCAACGGCACTGAGTTCAACTCAAAAACCGCCACTCAAGATGCCCTCGAAGTCTTAGCTAACTGGCCAGCAGACCGTGAGCTTCAGCTTGAAATCAGACGTGTCCCATGGAGCCGTGTTGGCCATTTTATCAAAAATAAACACTATCAGATTACCATAAAACCTAAAAAGTGGGAAGATCACCACGACCTAACTTATCATCATGAAATGATGTTCCAGCTTTGGCTGAGCAAAATAGAAATCTAATAGCTCTCTCCCAGATAACTAGTCGAAATGGCTTTGATTTTAGCTGACAACAAAACTAGTTAAGTAAGCTGCCAGCTGGAGGCAAAAAAAACTCAGCTAGCTAGCAGCTGAGTTTTGAGAAGCGGATCGATGTTAGCTAAATATCCAGCTAGCTGATCCGGCACAACGAGGCATCACTCGATGTCCTCCTTTTCATACGGCCAGCTCTCATCAATGATCTTCTGGCTGCGCAGATAATTCCATGCGGGTCGGCGAAATTCATCGGCCCACGGATAACCTCTATCCAACAGGTCTTCAGCCTCAGCCAACTCGCTTGCACTCATCTTTTTCTTACAAGCTTTCATGCCCTTTAAGTACATATTCCAGCCGCTCTTTTTGTGTAGCCATTGGTTCAAAACGTATGCCTTGCGGTAATCTCTGTCCTCTTCAGCGGCATCAAAATGCAGCTTAGCTAAGAGAGCTACAGCATTTCTAACGTGATAACGATAGTTATGAAACTCACAGCTGTAGAGCAAAAGAGCTTCCGCCAACACAGGATCATAATAGTCCGGCTCATCCGCAAACGAATGCAGTTGGCCCAAGTCAGTTAGTCGGTAGAACCTACTCTCGCCATCGAGATATTCATAACTGATTTTTTTAGCCAATTCCAAATCCCGCGGCATCGCTTTATCGTGAGGCACAATGCAAGCCGAACTCGCATTGCCTGCGACATAACTACTTCGTGAACCATTGGCAAAGCTCTCTCTTGCTAGGTACTCCAAGGTGATATAGTCCGCTTTAGATCCATACTTCCCGCTAAATAGCCCACCATAACTCAAAGCTAGATTAATATGCAGAGGAAATGGTTGATGCTCCCTATCTAAAGAGCTGTAAATCATAGGAGCCCCCTTCACCCATACACCTTTCAAGCCATGGATTTGTCCCATAAAGGCCTGACTGATCGGTCTTTCTAACTTCACACCCTCATTGCATCTATCCAAAGCCGCTAACAATAGTAGCTTATCGTTGAAACACTCCTCTTTAGCATCATATGTGATCACCTGAGCGGCAGTGATATGATGATACTTATTAAAAACTTCAATCAGCATCTCAGCACCTAGATCAGCATCTTTATCATAGCCTCCCTCGCCCGAATACACATTATAAGCCTTGCGATAGATAGCATTCACTACACCAGCAGCTACCGCTTTTTCTAACCAATCGCTAGCCATTTCATATGACGGCTGCACCTGCTCCGTCTCAACCAAACGCGACGAGAAGATCTCAGACATCAAATAATAACCATACGGCTGCTCGCTCATCGCTGATTCAAAAGCTAACTTCACCGCCTGCTCAGCATCGCGATCACCGCCCACACAAGACCACAAACAATGCGCATACAGTGCCGTTGCTAGCGTGTCGCCCTTTTCATGCGCCAGCTTCAGCCGCTCGCGGATCATTTCACCATCATAGCTAACACCTCCCCAGCTATCAGCCGACCACTGCGCCCACTCAGTGAGCGCCGCAATGTCACCACGCTCAACACCAGCTTCCAGCTCCGCCTTGTCCCAAGGCTTACCATTCCAAAAACCATCACCCGCATGAGCCAAATGGCACAAGGCATACAGCATCATTAACCTAACTAAGTTCAACATCATGCCCCTATCATTAACTTTTTTTCTGTTATCACAAACAAAAAATTACCCATCACAGCCTCAAGGTGAGCCGCTAAGCTATTCACGCCATCAAACAAAAGTACAACCCCCCAAATCTAGCACCTAAAAACCTAGCAGAGGTGTACTTAACTTGGGACCAGCTGGAGCTAGGAGCGTTAGCTCTCAGAGTCTATAATCAAGATTCCTGAATTGCGCACTGATCTAGTTTGTCCACCGCTAATATTACGGCAAATAATTTTGATGTTAGTAAATGGCCCAAATGGGATTGACCACCAGCCAAATACTAAACACCAAAGGCAACAGGCAATGCAAAGTAATGGTCGCCGACCGAGGTCTGCCCCAGTCTCTCCGACTGAGCTAAAAATGCCAAACGAAGTCACAAACTGGTAGTTACGAAGACGCTGATTCGAGTTCAAAGCTCTCGTTGGCCAAGGCGAATCTCTCAGGTATTGATCTCTATCTGTAATCACTCGCCTGTTCTGGGTTAACCATAAAGACACCTTGTCATCCCATTTGATTGTCCTTCTAACCCACATAGCAAACAAAACAGGTATGCCCGTGACCATCAATAAGTTAAATAAATTTACGAGGTCGCAATCATCATCACGAAACGCGTCCGAGAGAACACCTATCATTATCGATAAGCAGAAAATTGTAACTCCTATTAGGCCAAGCATGAATTACGCATAATCTGAAAAATTGCTCTCTACCAACGATTAATTAGAAGCTAATGCCCAGCAATTTTCAGTGAGCTTATCGTTCTTTGACCTAGCCACAATGATTGAAGCTATTTTTAGGATTTGAAAGTGGGGATTTCTGATACCGCTCGTCGGCTAGAGCGGTGAAGGATCACCGCAGTCCGAAAGCCTTCGGCAGAGCTACGGAGCCGATTGATCTCCATTGCCTTAGAATTCACTCCTCTCTCCTCACTAGTCGCTATCATAAACGTATGAACAGATGATTTATTGATCTATCAAATGATCGATTAACTACATGATTAAGAATAGGACAGGTAACTTAGAGACTTTTCTGGCATACAGATAGCAGATTGGTCACTTGACATCTAAACGTTAATTTGCTAACAGTTCGGAATGTTTTTCCTTAGGACTTCGCGCCTTTGTGCACTTTTTACACTAATCATCTGTATTTGCTTACCGGCCCAGCACTGTGCCGCCGCTTCAGTGGAGGATCTCAGTTATACAAGCACGGGCTATTCGATCACGATTACTGGCTGTTCCACAAGCGCTGCTGGTGAGTTGGTTATCCCTGGTACGATTGACGGCTTGCCAGTAACCGAGATTGCGGATGGTGCATTTGATTGGCGCGACTCACTAACCAGCATAGAAATCCCAGATTCGGTCGTCTTTATTGGAGATTATGCATTCAGTAACTGCTTCTCTCTATCTAACATAATCATTCCAGACTCAGTCCACTCGATTGGGCAATACGCTTTCTGGGAATGCAGCTCACTCACTAGCGTCAAGCTCTCTGCCTCCATCACTTCTATTGCAGAATCTACTTTTTTCGGATGCAGTTCACTGACCAAAATCACTATCCCTGACTCCGTCACCTCTCTTGGATACGCTACTTTCCTTAACTGCAGCTCACTAACTAATATCACTATTCCTCACTCCGTAACTTCCATTGGAGTTGATGCTTTCTGTGGCTGCAGCTCACTCACTAATATCACTATTCCTGACTCCGTCACCTCTCTTGGGCGGGGCGCTTTCAGTGGCTGTAGCTCACTCACTAGCATCACTATTCCTGACTCCGTCACTTCTATTGGAGACTATGCTTTCGAAAGCTGTAGCTCACTCACTAATATCACTATTCATGCATCGGTGACCTTCATTGGTGACAAGGCTTTTGACGGCTGCTCGAGTTTGGCTTGGATTACGTTTTTAGGTGAAGCGCCGAGTGTGAAGAATGATCCATTTGGCACTATCACCAATGAGAATCTCATCATTAAATACCAGGTAGAATACGCGGCGGCATTCCAGAGCTCACCGTGGAATCGCTATCTAGCTGAAATTTATAATCCAGCTCTTAGCTATACACTCAGTGACGATGGCAACAGTGCGATTCTAACTCATTGCAGTAACAGCGCATCGGGCTCCATTCTCATTTCACCAAGCTATAACGGTGTGCCCGTCACCGCCATTGGCGAATACGCTTTTCTTGGCTGCAGCTCACTTAGCCATATCAGCATCCCAGACACGGTCACCTTCATTGGTGACTATGCATTCTTCCGCTGTGACTCACTCATCAACCTGAATATTCCCGACTCGGTCACTTCTATTGGCAATTATACTTTCTGGCAGTGCTCTGCACTCAGTGAGATCAACATCCCAGCCTCAGCCACCAGCATTGGCAGCTATGCCTTTTATGGCTGTAAATCACTCGGTGATCTCACTATTTCAGCCGCGGTCGCTTCCATAGGAGAAGGGGCTTTCTTCGGCTGCTCTAGCTTAGTCCAGCTTAGCTTTTTAGGTAATGCCCCAAGTGTGACGGGGGATCTATTTGATTTCACCGTCAACGAGAAGCTCACCATCAGCTATCAGCATGAATACTACCATTCCTTCCAGCTAGCTCCATGGAGCCTCTACCCAGCTGACCTAGACGATCATCCAGATCTTACTTATACGCTGAGCAGCGATGGCAACAGCATGATTCTGACTGCTTGTAGCAGCAGCGTATCCGGCTCTATTCATATCTCCTCTTTTTACCTAGGTGTGCCGGTCACAGCCATTGGTGACAGTGCCTTCGCTAGCTGCAGCTTACTCAGCGAGGTCAACATTCCAGACTCGATCACTTCCATTGGTGACAGTGCTTTCGAAAACTGCGAATCACTGACTACTATCATTCTTCCAGAAGCGGTCACTTCCATCGAATCCTACACTTTCTATAACTGCAGCTCACTAACAATCATTAGTATCCCAGACACTGTCACTTCCATTGGTGATAGGGCATTCTGTGGTTGTAGTACACTCACCAGTATCAACATCCCAGAGTCGGTCACGACCATTGAAGACTATACGTTCTATAACTGCAGTTCACTCACCAGTGTCATCATCCCTAAGGCGGTCACTTCTATTGGTAATAGGGCTTTCTATGGTTGCAGTTTGCTCACCTGTGTCAGCATCCCTGACTCGGTCACTTCTATTGGCAACTATGTTTTCTATAACTGCAGTTCACTCACCAGTGTCAACATTCCAGACTCGATCACGACCATTGAAGACTATACGTTCTATAACTGCAGTTCACTCACCAGTATCAACATTCCAGACTCGGTCACTTCTATTGGCAACTATGTTTTCTATAACTGCAGTTCACTCACCAGTGTCAACATTCCTAACTCGGTCACTTCCATTGGTTCCTCAGCTTTCTCGTTCTGCAGCTCACTTAGGAATATAACTATCCCAAGCTCATTCACCTCTATAGCAAGGTCTATGTTCTATGGCTGCAGTTCACTCACCAGTGTCAACATCCCTGACTCGGTCACTTCTATTGGATACTATGTTTTCTATAACTGCATCTCTCTCTCCAGTATCAACATCCCTAACTCGGTCACTTACATTGACAGCTATGCATTCTCTGGTTGCATCTCTCTCTCCAGCATCTACTTCCTCGGTGATGCCCCTGCAGCGAGTTCTACGATATTCCAGAACAGCAACCAAGTTACCAGCTACATTCTGGCCGACAGTACAGGCTTCACAACGCCTAGCTGGCAATATCGTCCTGTCGTTGTTATTGGCACCGAGCAGTTACCGGCTGACAGCTGGCTGCAGCTCCATGGCAGAGCACCGCATGTCGATTTATCACTCGATGATACTGGCGATGGTGTGAGCCTGTTGATGGCTCGCGCGCTGAACCTTAGGCCAGATGAAAATCTAGCTGGGAAAATGCCCAAGCCGCAAATCTATGACGGTTCACTTGGCCTGATGTTTCATGGCCAAAGCAAAGGCGTGGATTACCTGGTGGAAAGCAGCAGTGACTTAGTCAACTGGAGCTCGCAAAACGTCAACCTATCTGAGCCCGACGCCGACGGCATGCGCATGGCTGAAGCGTCCACTGAGGGCGAGGAAAAGCTTTTTATTAGGCTCACGGTATATGCTAGCGAGCTGGATTGATCGATAGGGTGGGCTCCAGCCAGCGGGAAAAATGGTCGCCACTCTGAGGGGATGCTCTGGTGTGGCCTCTATACCTTAGGCGATGCCTAGGGTTAGGGACGATCGTCACTCCGTGGCTTGTCGACCCGCGGCTAAAGTCCCTGAGCCCTCCGGGCTGGTAAGCAAGTGGTTCTGGCTATAGCTGGTGTCTCGGCTGGCGTGCTGGGGTTTTGAGCTAGTAAGCGTTTCTGGCTGGCTGATGGTTCTAGCCAGCTAGCTCTACTCCACTCGTGTGCGATAAAACATGAACACATGACTTCGGCCTTGGTACTTCTTTTGGCGTCTCACTCAAAGCGGTGAAGGATCACCGCAGTCCGAAAGCCTTCGGCCGAACAGCTGAGCTGCTTGGGTTTCATCAGCCAGGAACTCACTCTTCTCTCCTCACTCTTCTCTCTTCAACGGCTGGGTTTCATCAGCCAGGAACTCACACCTCTCTCCTCACCATTCTCTCTTCAATGGCTGGGCACAAAAAACCCGAAGCTGTGGTGGGCTTCGGGTTGGGAAATTGCTTTGGCACTATGCTCAACTGCACGAGCTATTTGCTCAATTGCTTGGGCAGCTTACTCGTGAGCTTGAGCTATTTACTCGATCGCTCGGGCTTTTGGCACGATTGAATGGAGCGGCTTACTCTTCTGGCCTTTCGGCGAAGTTGTTCAGCTAAATGCTCTTGCGGCGCTTGCGCTTGAACTCGATGGCAAAGATATTCTTGGCGATGGTGAGTTCGAGCTGGGCGGTGTGCTGAGGGTCGTCGCCTTCGTGCAGTTTGAGTGCTTCTTCGGCGCGTTTGATGGCTTCTTCGGCCTTTTCGATATCGATCTGCTCGTCGTCGAGCGCCATATCGGTAAGGATGATGAGTTTGTCTTGGGCAACTTCAGCGAAGCCTGCTCCGATGGCTAACTCGATGGTTTCGCCATCTTTTTGGTAACGCAGCTCGCCTGGCTTGAGCACGGTGACGAGGGCAGCGTGCAGAGAAAGCACTCCCATCTCACCATCTTCACCTGGCAAGTAAACATCTTCTACAGTGTCAGAGAAAATTTTCTTCTCAGGAGTAACGATTTCGAGATGCAGCATGATTTCTAAATATGAGTTTGGATTGAGAAAATCTGAGTGGGCTGGCCACGGCGGGCCAGCCCAGGCTCATGAGAATTAGCCGAGATCGACGGAGTCGAGGCCACCCTTCATGTAGAAGTTACCTTCAGGTACGCTGTCGTGCTTACCGTCGAGGATCTCTTTGAAGCCAGCTACGGTATCAGCTACAGGAACGTAGACACCTGGAGTACCGGTGAAGACCTCTGCCACGTGGAATGGCTGGGAGAGGAAACGCTGCACTTTACGTGCGCGGAACACGGTGAGTTTGTCGTCGTCTGAGAGCTCATCCATACCGAGGATGGCAATGATGTCCTGCAGATCTTTGTAGCGCTGGAGAACGTCCTGCACGCCACGAGCTACGTCGTAGTGCTCCTGGCCAACGATGGCTGGAGTGAGTGCGTTGGAGATAGATGCCAATGGATCAACCGCTGGGTAAATACCGATCTCTGCGAGTGAACGCTCAAGCACGACGGTGGAGTCGAGGTGGGCGAAGGTGTTTGCTGGAGCTGGGTCAGTCAAGTCATCCGCAGGTACGTATACGGCCTGGAATGAGGTAATTGATCCTTTGTTGGTAGAAGTAATACGCTCTTGGAGAGCAGCCATTTCTTCAGCTAGTGTAGGCTGGTAACCCACCGCTGATGGCGTACGACCGAGCAGCGCGGATACTTCTGAGCCAGCTTGTGAGTAACGGAATACATTATCAACGAAGAGCAGAACGTCCTGGCCACCTTCGTCACGGAAGTACTCAGCCATGGCGAGTGCGGAGAGAGCAACGCGGAGACGCGCACCTGGAGGCTCGTTCATCTGACCGTATACGAGGGCCACTTTTGAGTTTTCGATGTTTTCGAGGTCGATAACACCTGCTTCAGCCATTTCCATGTAGAGATCGTTACCCTCACGAGTACGCTCACCTACACCGGCGAATACTGAGTAACCACCGTGGTTTTTAGCAATGTTGTTGATGAGCTCCATGATAACCACGGTCTTACCCACACCAGCACCACCGAAGGCACCCACTTTACCACCCTTAGTGAATGGGCAAATGAGGTCGATCACCTTGATACCTGTCTCGAGGATCTCGGCTGATGTTGCTTGGTCTACCAGCTTAGGAGCTGGACGGTGAATTGGGTACTTTTTCTCGTGTGGAACTGGGCCACGCTCGTCTACTGCAGTACCAGTAACGTCGAAGATACGGCCAAGGATGCCAGTACCAACAGGAACGGAGATTGGAGCACCTGTGTCAGTGATCTCCATGCCGCGCTTGAGACCTTCTGTAGTGGTCATCGCGATTGCGCGAACCCAGCCGTCGCCGAGGTGCTGCTGCACTTCGAGAACGAGAGTGGTGTCCTCGCCGTAGAGGTTGTATTTGATCTCAACGGCGTTGTAGATAGCCGGCAGCTTGTCAGCTTTTGAGAAGTCGGCATCGACAACCGCGCCGATGACTTGGACGATATTTCCGGTGTTACTCATATTATTGTTGGGTAAATAGTTTGGTGGTGGTGCAAGCTTAGTTGCGGGTATGGTGAGGGGGGGATTTTTACTTTTGAATTGTCTAAATGGTTAGTGGCTAGCCACTACTCCATGGCCTTCATCGCGGTGGTGATTTCGAGGAGTTCAGCGGTAATGGCTGCCTGACGTGCCTTGTTGTATTCAAGTGTCAGCTCATCGATCATGGTATTAGCGTTATCCGTAGCGGCCTTCATCGCTACCATTCGAGCTGAGTGCTCAGAGGCGCGAGACTCGACCAATGTTTGGTAAACATGGAAGCCGAGGTAGAGTGGCAGCAGGTGATTGAGAACGTTATCTGGACCTGGCTCAAAGATGTAGTCATTAGATAGAGCTTCTTCTTTGTCAGTTTCCTTGATCACGCCTCGCTTACCCACACTTTCGTAGGCACGGCGCTCAGCGAGTGTTTCTGCCTCGATTGGCAGGAACTTAGAAAGCGTTGGCTCCTGGCTCATGGTGGTGACAAAGCGGTTGAATGCGATGGTCACCTTGTTGTATTTGCCTGAGAGGAACTGCTCGGTGAGGAACTTAGCTACTGGACGGCTGTCCGCAAATGGTACTGGATCGTCGACGGTGAAGTCAGCTACCAGATTCACTTGCCGCTTAGCCAGCTGCTGGCGGAGTTTGCGACCGATGGTCACAAAATCCACATTATCACCTTCAGCATTGGCGATGTCAGTCACCTTGCGCTGCAGGTTGGCGTTGAGGCCACCGCAGAGTCCGCGATCTGTGCTGATTACCAGCACGAGGTGCTTGCCTTCCTCTCGCACATCCATCAGTGGGTGTACGAGCTCATCATCACCAGACTTAAGGTTCGCCAACACCTTATTCAGGGAAATTGCATAATCACGCCCTGAGATTGCCTGGTCCTGTGCCTTTTTCATTTTGGCGGATGCTACTAGCTGCATCGCCTTGGTGATCTGGGCAGTGTTTTTTACCGACTTAATGCGCCGGCGAATGTCACGAAGATTGGCCATATAAATTGATTGGTATTAGCGAATATTAAGCTGTTTGAGTTACTTCCAAGTTGCCTTGAAGTCGGCAATAGCCTGCTTAGTGCCTTCGAGCACGCTGTCAGTAAGCGCTTTCTCTTTGGCGATCTCGTTGAGCAGGTCAGTCTTGCGAGTCCCGAGGAATTCCTCCAGACCAGCGCGGAAATCTTGTACACGATCGACTTCCACATCATCGAAGTGACCATTCTGGATGCCCCACAGCTGGACCACCTGGATAGCCAGTGACTTCGGTGCGTATTGGTCTTGCTTGAACAGCTCAACAATACGCTCACCGCGGTTGATCTTAGCCATAGTCGCGTCATCCAGATCTGAACCGAAAGCAGCAAATGCCTGCAGCTCGCGGAACTGAGCCAGATCCACCTTAGTGGTACCAGACACTTTCTTGATCGCCTTTGTCTGTGCAGCAGAACCTACACGAGAAACTGACAGACCTACAGAAATCGCTGGGCGAACACCTTGGTTGAACAAGTCAGTCTCAAGGAAAATCTGACCGTCAGTAATGGAGATCACGTTAGTTGGGATGTATGCAGATACGTCACCAGCTTGTGTCTCAATGATTGGAAGTGCAGTCATTGAACCACCACCAGCTGCGTCTGAGAGACGAGCTGAGCGCTCAAGAAGTCTGCTGTGCAGGTAGAAAACGTCACCTGGGTAAGCTTCACGACCTGATGGGCGGCGAAGAATCAGAGATACCTGACGGTAAGCAACCGCCTGCTTAGAAAGATCATCAAATACGATGAGAACATCCTTACCTTGGTCCATCAGGTATTCACCGATGGCACAACCTGTGTAAGGTGCGAGGTACTGGTTAGCAGCAGACTCAGATGCTGAGGCAGCTACCACGATAGTATTTTCCATAGCGCCGGCATCTTCCAGCTTCTGGATGGTACGTGCGATGTTGGACTGCTTCTGGCCCACAGCAACGTAAATACAGTGAAGTGGCTTGTAGCCTTCTTCACCAGCTTCAGCAGCAGCCTTGTTCTGGTTGTGCTGAGAAATCATGGTATCGATAGCGATCGTGGTCTTACCAGTAGCGCGGTCACCAATGATCAGCTCACGCTGGCCACGACCGATAGGAATCAGCGCATCAATCGCCATGATACCTGTCTGCACAGGAACGGATACTGACTTACGCTTAATGATACCCGGAGCAATTTTCTCCACTGGGTACTGAGCGGCTGCTGCGATCTCACCGCGACCATCAAGTGGGCGACCGAGAACGTCTACAACACGACCGAAGAGGTCTTCGCCAACAGGAACGGAGAGAAGCTTGCCTGAGCAAGTGCACTCGTCACCTTCTTGCAGGTGAGTGTACTCACCGAGAATAACTACGCCGACTTCACCTTCTTCAAGGTTAAGGGCCAGGCCAACGGTTCCGCCTGGGAACTCGACCATTTCATTGAGTTGAACGTCACTAAGACCCTCGACTTTGGCCACACCGTCACCAATCTCACGAATGGTGCCGACGTTGGTTTTCTCGACGGTTGAGGTCACGTTAGCGATTTCTTGTTCGAGTTCCTGAAGGATGCTGCTCATAATAAGAAGTTTCTATGTTTTAAATTTTGTAAAATGAATTAGCCAGATGGCGCGGGAGTTTAGATAGAGTTCACGAGGCGGTTGAGGCGAGACTGCACACTGCCGTCCCACACGTCATTACCTACGCGAATGCGAGTGCCACCCAGCAACTCAGCATTGATTGAATAATTGAAAGCTAAGCCGGCACCGTATTTGGCTACCAGGCTGTCTTCGATGCGTTGGCGGCTGGCGGCGTCGAGTTCTACTGCGCTCTCCACGGTCACAGTTCTGCTCTCGACGTCGAGACGTACCAAACGCTGCAAGGTCTGCAGAATACCACGGTATCCACGTGGCTTACGCTCACCGATCTTGCGCACCGCTGTGAGCACTTTCTGCTCATCGAGTCGGCCATCTACCAGACATAGCTGGAAAATGCGCTTTGCTGCTTTTACGGCATCTTTTGAAGCTTTCATAAAAATGGATTTCTTTAGCGATTAGCTAGCGGGCAACTTACCCTTCGACACTTGCCAGTGCCTCTTTGTTAATGCGGTCTTGGTCAGCGTCAGTAAGTACTTTGCCAGTGACCTGTGTAGTTGTCGCAGCCACTAGGCGGCCAAACTCTTGCTTGAGCTCTGCACGCATCTGCTGGACTTGATTCTCAGCATCTTTCTGCGCGCGCTCTTTGATCTGAGCGGCTTCAGCCAGTGCTTTCTGAGTCGCCTGCTCGTTGATGTGAGCGGCACTTTCTTTTGATTCGTCAATCAGGCGCTGAGCCTGTGAGTTTGCTTCAGCGAGCACAATTTTTGTGGACTCTTCGCTTTCAGCTAGCTGCTTTTCAATGCGCTTGAGTTTCTCTTCACCTTCTTCGATGCGCTTGCTGCGCAGCTCGAGCATGTTGAGAATTGGGCCAAAAGCAAATTTCTTGAGGAGCAGGATAACGATGAAGAAAGAAACACACTGCGAGAAGAACATCGGGCCGTTAAGACCGAAGGTACGTGCGATTTCCTGAACAACGCCCTCGCCTTCTACTGCGGCCTGAGCTGGTGCTGCTGCTAGGATGTTAATGATTTGGAACATACGGATACTGATTAATTTCTAGGAGAGTAGGAAAAGGTGCCCGCGCAAGCCGTGCTTGCGCGAGCGGGAAAGGTTAAATTAGTTAACCTTAGCAAGGAAGATCGCGAAGAATACGATACCCTCGATAAGCGCTGCCAGAATGATTGACAGAGTAAGGATGTTACCAGCTGCACCTGGGTTACGGCCAGTTGCTTCAGTAGCCTTAGAACCGAGAAGACCGATTCCAAGAGCAGCACCGAGTGCTGCGAATGCTACGTGCCAGTTTGCGATTTGTGTACCTTCGACTTGAGCGAGTAGGTTAAGTAGTTCGAACATAATATTTGTTGTTTATCGTTGTGGTTATCATCAGCCCCCACCGTCACTATGCTATGGTCTGGCTGACAAAAGTATTGGTGCCGTTACCGGCAAAAATTATTAGTGAGCGTGGTCTTCGTCGTGATCGTCGTGTTCACAGATCAGCTTGAGGAAAACTGCGGTGAGAAGCATAAATACCAATGCCTGAATCACACCAACCAGCAGCTCGAGGAAGTAGAATGGAAGCGGTGGTAACCACATCAGCCAATTTGGCAGACCTAGCATCATCATACCTTCCAGCAGGTTCTCACCCGCAAAGATGTTACCGTAGAGACGGAAACTGAGAGCCACAGGGCGCAGCGCAATAGAGGCCACTTCAATCAGGCCAACCATGCCAAAGACCAAAATCATCATGATCTTCATTGGGCCGCCAAACTTACCCTTAGGGGCAAAGATGTGGGCAAAAAAGCCTTTCACACCATTTTCTGTAATCGCCCAGTAGAGCCAGAGAACTGCAAATGTCAGAGACATCGCCAGCGTCATGTTGAGGTCAGCGTTACCACCACGCATCAGCGGGTGAGAAACGTGCTCGTGACCGTGAGCGTCCCAACCAACGGTGCCTACACCGGGAAGAAGACCAATCCAGTTGTTCACCAAGATCAAAATGAAGATCGTGCCGAAGAACCAAAATGTGCGCTTGACCAAATGCTCACCCAGAATCCCTTTGAGGAAATTGTAAAGACTTTCCACCAGCCACTCAGCGAAGTTCTGCAAGCCAGTTGGCACCAGTGCCATCTTGCGAGTCGCCACCTGCGCGAAGAGAATAATGATCGCCGCCGCCATCCACACCATCACCATCGAGTTGGAAATCGGAAACGGAAAACCTTCAGGGGTGAGCGTGGGAGCGTGCTGAGGCAAGCCCGCTGCGAACGTACTTCCTACGCCTGCTAGCGTAGCAAAAAATGAAATGAGAATGGTACGAATTGCCATGATTTTTCGACGCCATTTAGAGCGGCGAACTGGCTTTACCCCGCAGGAAGGGGTGTATCAAGCACATTTGTGAAATTTTTCACAAAGTCGCTAAAGGTCTGATTTACCTTAGACTACACGATCCCGAAGAAGTTAGTATACGTCCGCCGTTCTTGTTAAATTCCAAAACTTGCCGGAACATTTTCCTGTCAAGCGCTTGTCTTAATAGATCCTCGGCTGAAAGGCACCATCTACCCTTGTGCTCACATAGCTCAAACTCAACCCCTTCGACCGAATCATAGCTACGATAAATCAGCTCCGTACACGCCAATCTATCAGCTTTTTTAAAATCAAAAAGAAAGTCATAAAGTTTCCCCTCGTGACTAATCGCTCGTTTTAGTGCTGCTAGAATTTGCTCAGGTTTGAGCAATGGACGCAAAACTAAAAAAGCGTCCACATGGAGAGTTTCATCAAGACATCTAAACAAAACGCCATCTTTCTTCGCCTCCAGCACACAAGTGCCATCTGGCGCACCAGCCAGCTTGCCTCCCACCAGCCCCAGCTCAGCCCGCTGGCCCTCAGTCCCAAGGTACAATGCCGCATGTGGCCAATACCCAGGCAAAAACAAATTACTCAGCGCATCCTCGTGGCGTGTAACCAACACATCGCCAGGCATTAACAATGGCTGCACCCGCTCGCGCACCTCCGCCGTCACCCGCTTGCCCTCGCCTAGCGGCTTCACCAGCGGCTGCTTCAGCTCCGCAATCACACTGCCAGACAGACGGAACAAATGAAACATCACCTTAGTATAACCAGAAAACTGCCTGCGCCTAAACGAATACAGCCGGTAATCCAGCTGGCGCTTCACATACTCCCCCTTACGGGTTTCCAAAAACTCCTCCTCACCAATCAAGATAGCCGCCACCCCAGGCCAGCCACCAGAAACCAAGGCCTCCTCCACCTCCAGCTGGTTCGCATCATAATAACGAGTCGCCTCATAAAACCGCCACATCTTAGAAGTCGACGCCAAGCTCTTATAGATTCTCGTGAAACTTCCGCGCTCAATGCCAAACCTCGGCTCCGCCTCATCCAACTTCGCCACCACCACCGGTAGCTCACGCCCCAGCTCCACAAAATACGTCGCCACCCGGCACAACATCGCCGCCGCCGCAAAAGCCACCCCAAATACCCGCAGCCTATCCTCCCAGTGCAAATGACTCGCCCGCCTAAATATCGGCGACAAAACCTCAATCACCTCCAGCAGCAAAACCCGCGCATCCAGGTAGCAAGCATACAGCTCACGCACCCTTTCATCCTCGCCAGGCAGGTAATATCCACGCTGCTGGGCCCTTTGCGCATCAGCTAGATAAGAAAAAATTTCCCGCTCCAAAGGCATAATCGGCGCCACCGCCTCCACCACTCGCGCCGCCTTATCCACTATCTCTCGCTCTTGCCCTAGCATTCATCCATTCACCCAAATCTAGCTAAAAAGGTCAATAAAACAGCCGCAATCCCTTTAACCGCAATAGAATAACTTAATCTATCAAAAACTAACATCTCTCAAAGCTCATAGGTATAAGGAATAGACAAAATTAAAACGACTGCCTGAAGTCAGAAATCTTCTTTAAAGTCAAGACTTTCCAGCTCTTCCATTAGAAAATATTTTATCTTTACAAAATGTGATGTTTTCGACAAAAAAGTGATCGCTATGAATAAATCCGAACTCGTCGAAGCTGTCCAAAAAGAACTTGGAAATGAAGCAACTAAGCGCCTTGCAGAAGATGCAGTAGCTGCAGTTCTCAACTCAATCTCAAAAGGCATCAAAAAAGATAAGAAAGTTCAACTTATCGGCTTTGGTACTTTCGAAGTGAAAAAACGCGCTGCTCGTATGGGCCGCAACCCAAAAACTGGCGAAGCTATGAAAATCAAAGCTTCTAAGACAGTTGGCTTCAAGTGCTCATCCACTCTGAAAGCTAGCCTCTAAGCCATCCATTTCATCTAATTTACCCAGCCGAGCTGCTCACCGCAGCTCGGCTTTTTTGCGCCCACACCAAAAACTCCCCCAACCAACTCAGCCAGCTCGCATCCCATAGGCTAGCAAAACACCCGCTCGACCTAACATGCAAAATGCAGCTAGTTCAAACTATCTACTTTTTTGTTTAGTCAATTTGCGCCAATCTACCTGCACTTCGATTAGCGTGACAAATCCGCTAACACAAATCTCCCAGACCTTTTCTCTACCATGCGCATCATCGCCAAGACTCTAGCACTATTCCTAACTCTATCATGCTTCAGCCAACTAACTGCAGCTATTGAGGTATCCACCACGCCACCTGCTGAATATGAAAACCATATCCAGCCGCTACTGCTAGATTCCACAGGTCTTCAACAAAAGTTCAACGTTCCAGCCACCCCAGAAGATGCCGGCATCATCGTACATTCCAATCAAATCACATGGGTTCACGAAAATGGCCGCACCACCACAGCCTGCCATTACATCTATCAAGCATACACCGAGAAAGGTACAGAGTACGTCAGCCAAGAGAGATTCGCTTACGACTACAAACTGCAAAAGCTGCACCTAGCGATGGCGCGCACCATCCAGCCAGACGGTAGCATACAAAACATTGCAGCTAACGGAGCCTTCATCGAGCGCGGCCGTAACGAGAGCCAGTCACAACTCTACAACAGCGACCAATCACTCGTCGTCGTCTACCCTAATGTCAAAGTCGGCACACTCGTCGAAGTCATCGTCGTCTACGAATCTATCAACCCACGCATTGACAACCAATTCACCTACCAAATTGGCTTCTCCACTGGCTGGCCAGCTGACAGCAAAAGCTACACCATCATCCTGCCTAACCAGATGCACCAACGTCTCCAGCTAGACACCATTGGCAATGGCATCCCCCAGCTCAAAACAAGCGCCTTCAACGATGCTCGCACCCAGCTGAGCTGGTCAAAAAAATCCCTCCCCTATGGCACCTCCGAAAACGCCGCCGCTCCCGTCTCCCAAGCAGGCCCCGCCGTCCACCTCTCCACTCTCACCAACTGGGATCAATTTGCTAGCTGGTACCAAGGGCTAGCTGATGCGCGCTCAGGGCTATCAGATGAACTAAAATCCCTCGCCGATAAGTGGACCAAAGATTGCAAATCCGCCGAAGAAACCCTGGAGGTACTATACAAAAAAGTGGCCAATGATGTGCGCTACCTCGGATTAGAATTTGGCCATTCAGGGCTGCAACCCTACCACTGCAACGAAGTCTGGAAACACCAGTATGGCGACTGTAAAGATAAGTCTAACCTGCTGCGCAATTTGCTGGCCTACAAAGGCATCCACTCATGTCTCACCCTCGTCAATACCGAGCACCTCGGAATCATTCCCCGCAAAACCGCTGGTTTCCGTAAATTCAACCACGCCATCCTCGCTGTGCAGTTAGAAAATAACAACTCCAGCTGGATTTTCTGCGACCCCACCATAGAATTCGGCTCACCTGGCCAGCTCAGCCAATCAAGCTCAGGCCGTGATGCCCTAATCATCAACAATGGCAAAGCGCTCTGGCAGACCATCCCTGCAGGTAAACCAAATAGCTACCACTATGATTTCGACCTCACTTTAAAAACTAACGGCCAAATGCACGGCTGGCTCACCATCACCGGATCAGAACTCTACAGCATCTCACTAGCCTCTGGCTATCATGGCCTCGATCGCGACAGCACCATCACTAGGCTCAGAAACATGGTCTCCAATTTCGTCTCTAACGCTGAGATTATCGACTACATCCTTCCCCAGTCGGAGAACAAAAAATTCCCTAACCCTAGCCAGCTTAAACTCTTCATCACCATCCCAGCATCGGAAGTAGACGCGCAGAACAACCTCTCCATCCCCATTCCTTTCTCTAGCAACCAAGTCTACAACTACGATGGCGACCAATATAGAAAGTCTGACTTTTTCCAATGGCAAGACAGAGAGAAAATCTCCCTATCAATCCTACTCCCGCAAGGGTGGAAAGCTAGCTCCCTGCCAGAAAAAATACATCAGCAAAGCAATTACCTGGACGTTCTCGGATCGTGGAAAATGCAGGGCAGGAAGTGTACAGCCAAACTAGAAATTTCTACCAAAAACAACAAAATACCTGCCAGCCAAGTACTAAAAACACGCCTCATCACCAATCAGCTCGATAGCTGGATCAGCCAAACAGCGCGCATTCATGTCGATCCAAATTCTCCTATCTCTCAGCCAGAACTAACACCTCCATCCATGCCTACCGCTGAAGGTCAACTCAGCTTGATAGATTATCAATATCCTATCAACGGAGACATAGAAGCCCGAGAAAAAGCCCTAATTGAGGCCATGGAGCAGTTTGAAGACCAGCCCAAAAAATTAGCGCGCGTTCACACCAGACTAGCCTATCTGAAGTACCAGCAGCATAAATACGACGAAAGCATCTCGCTCTATCAGGATGTCATTGAGAATCACAGCGAGATTTTCTCCAATGCTAATCTCGCTTTCTACAGATACATGCTCGCCTTTAACCATGCTGAAACTGGCCACAAAGTGCTAGCCAGCCAGATGATGGAAAAGGTCGCCGCTAGCCGTGGTGCTGACGACTATCGACGCGGCTGGGCACTCACCCAAGCAGCTAACTATCGCGACGGCATGAGCAAGCCATCAGATGAAGCTCTCACCTTATACCAACACGCTGTAGCCATTGAAAACGACCACACTGATGAAGCCGTCGTCGGCAACTTCATCCAGCTGCTATTCTCACAGCCGGCGCAGCTCAGTGCATTCATCAAACTTCACTTTAACAATAACAACAAGCTAGCAGCTAGACTTAAGCTTCTCGATGACCAGCTTGGCAAACTCGACGCCAACCAGCTCGCTAGCGCTGCCTCCATCATGATTTCCGCAGCCAACCAGCTGGATGAAACTTGCCAGAAAAGCTGTACTGAGCTCGCCCTCAGCTGGAGCCAAGCTAGTGCTGCACGCCAGCAGTTTGCAGTCACCAAACAAGCACTCAGCGGCTTCTATCAGCGAAACAAAGAGCGTATTCACGAACTCTGTGGTGATGATGAAATCAAACCTAGCAGCGAGCTCGATGACAGCCAACTCGACAGCTGGTTGGTCAATAACTACGAAGAGGAAAAATTTACCCGCTACCTCACCAGCCACTTTGACTTCCTCATCAATACACAAACCAACAAACTATCTTATCACCTCAGGCTGGTCACCTACTCACTTATCACAGCTGAAAAAAACCAGCAGGTCGCCTATGCAGACAGCTTGCTACCGCAAATCTGGGTCGTCGCTAACAACCTCAGCCGTAAAGATGAGCATTATTGGAAAATCCAATCTCACCAAGCGCGCTGGCTAGCCCAACACAAAAAATACAAACAAGCCATCACCCTCTTTCAGGAAGCCCGCAAGAACACTGATTTCGCAAAAAAATGGCTCAGTGAAAGTTATCAGCTAGAAGGGCGCTATCACGAAATTTTAGGCGCCGAACAATCCGCCATCAACTGCTATACCGCCATGCAAGACCTAGCAGATGAAGATGTTACCATCTGCTACATGCTGGTCAAAGCTGGCGCACTCCAAGTACGCTTAGGTCAATTCCAACAAGCTCTCGCTAGCTGGAAAAGGCTCACCACCGTGCCTGTTGAGCTCTGGCAAGATGACGAATACTCTCAGGATATCAGCGAGGCCATCGACCTTGTTAGTGACGAAGAAGCTCTACTTAAGTACTGGAAAAATACTGCAAAATGGTGGTCGCGCGAGGCCACAGCTGGCATGAGGCGTCTGGGCGTCACCATCGACAAAAAGCCAATTCGCCTCTATCTAGGAGAGCTGTTTGACTCCACTGATGAAGAACTCCTCAGCGCCGCAGAAAAAAGCAATGAGGAGGACTTTCTCAACATGTCCCTGCGCGTCTTAGACTATGCTCGTTGGTCACCTGGTGGATGCTACGATTACAAACACAGAGTGATAGATCGCTACTTCAACGATGATCCGAAGAAAATAAAACACCTCTACACCATCTTCCTCTCGCTACTTAAACACGTAGACTGCGGTAACCCCGAAATCGTCGCCTTTGCCCAGCGATCATTAATCGCTAACCACTACGACTACAGCAACCTGAGAGAGGCTCGTAAATACCTCGATCTATATCTTCCTCACATTTACGAGTTCGACCGCTACCACCAAGAAACTATGGTCTGGCTCTACTCACTAGCGACTGACCCTAAAAATAAATCGGCTGCAGATGAGTGCCTAACTACCTGTGATCGCTTATGGAAAGAGGGCATCACCGCTATGTCGGCGCCTGAATTTGCCTACTCCTACACCGCCTTACTCATCAACACCAAACAGTACCAAAAGGCGCTAGATGTCTGTCTCGAATCCAGAAAGTTAGGATTTAAAGATGAAACTAACAATGACGCTATTGAAAAAAGGATCACCCAGCTGGAAGAGCATCTTGAGAATAACAGCTCACTTAACAAGGGCCTACAAACTTGGTTCAAAGAAAATAAACCTAGCTGGTTTGACGCCGTTAGACCGACTTTACTAGGCCAATCAGTGTTTGATAATGCCAGTGCATTCACCACAGATAACGCTGGCAGCCAATACCTTAGTGCCATCAAATCGCTCATCCTCGTCGCTATCGAACCTGAAATTGACGACCAAACTCGCCTTCGCGCATGGCTAGAAGCCAGCTACCAATTATTCATACAGCAAGCAACGTGGACTGAAGCAATGACCATGCTCGAGGCGGTCATTAGTAACAAAGACATTCCTCTAGCAAACCGTACTGAGCTGCTCTACGCCTGCTACAGAGCAGCCTGTAACTCAGGCAAAGTTAGTGAGGCAAAAAAAATGCGCCGTATGCCTGCCTACGCAAATTTAAAACTATCCATCCGCGAGGAACTTGCGCCTATCATGATGGATTTGGCTTACGCCGTTAGAGAGAGCTCCGCAGATGATCACATGGACAACATCCACCAGCTAGCTCAGGGGGAAATTGATGATCTGAAATATGCGGTCATCAATCTTTGCTTAAACCAGCTACTTAGACTCGGTGAGTTTGAAAAATTTGAAGAAATCATCCAATCTGCAAAACAATGGAAATTTGCCTCAGATGCCCCCGTCAACAAATTCACTGCTATAGTAGCGATGAAGAATTTGCTGAAAAAACAACAACCAATCTACGAGCTTTACGCCGCGCTAAACGAGCTCATCAAGGCCAAAGGAGAAGAAGTCCAACAACATGTCTCAGCTGAACTAGATGACCATCTTTCTCCATACAGCTCGTCAGGTAACTCATTCCAACAATACCAAGCAAACACAATTGCCAAGCTAACTAACAACTTCTTCGACCCAGTAAACACCATCAATCAGCCTTATCTCACCCATTGTATCTGGCTAAACTCCGAACAAAAACCAGACGGCAAACTCATTCTAGCAGCTTCAAAAATCATCCTTGATAAAGCAGATAAAAACCATGATATCAATTACCTAGGCCCTCTGTTCCTAATAGCTGCCCGAGACAAACAACTTCACCAACAATGGCATGAACAGCTAGAAAAACATCAGGATCAATTTGCCGATAATCCAAGAATCAATCTGATCTATAAACTCAGCCAGCTCTATATGGATGGCCAGCCCGAAGCTGACGACCTCGTCAATATCACCCACAAGCTCAAGAAAACAAATCAATTTGTTAGCTTCGTAGAATATGTTATCCTACTCAATACCGCTATCACTCAGCAACGCCCAGACCTCCTAACTGGAAATACTGCTGCTTCAAAAAGTCTTCATAATCAATACGCTTGGAGATTCCTGCCTAATGAAAAAATCATGCAATTTAACCAGCAGGAAATCGACAAAAACACACGCGACGAATTACTAGACAAGACTTTAGCCAAAACCGTCCGCCTGAGCGGGAATTGTACGGATACAAGCAACCTTGTTTGGCTAATGACTTTGGCTGATCATGAAGGCGCCGAGGCTGATATCCCTGAGGCCATCTTTGACTATCTTGACGAAAAATACCTTTACGCTAGGGATCAATACATCATCGGAGCCTGCCGATCATGGCTGCGACAAGAGCATGAAGAAATGCTCAAACAAGCTCGCCTAGCCATTGAGATCGAACCGCAAAATACAACTATCAAGCTCTTGTTAGCTCGAGCTCTGGCCTATAACGGAAAATATCAAGAAGCTAACAAAATCATCCAACCCTTGCTCAAAGATCATAGCTTCCTCCGTGAATACAGCCTGGTTACCCATGAAAGCCTTTTCAAATTGATAGAGTCAAAAATACCGCAATAAGCAACCAGTAGTATAGAAACCAGAGGCGAAAACTCCCCTTCTACTTCTCTGGTAGTTCGCGGATGAGGAAGAGCAGGCCGGTGATGGGTACTAAGATGCATAACCACAGGCCCATGGAGAAAGATCCCGTGATATCTTTTACTGCGCCGGGCAACATGGGAGCCAGCGCCGCGGCGGTGAGCACCACTGTGCCTGCAGATCCCTGTACTTTGCCGAGACCATCACGCCCGTAAAAGCGCACCCAAGTCACTCCCATCAGCACGCTAGCTGAGCCATTGGCTAGACCTAATACCAATATGTAAACGACCACCATCGGTCCCGGTGAAAGCACTTGCACTAACAACAATGCTAGAATTTGCAGCAACAAGCTAGCGCGCAAAACCTTTCGCACACCAAAGCGGTCTATCAATCCACCGCTGAGCAAGTTAGCGCAAGCTGCAGCAATGGCAAAAACTACCATCACGCCAGCTGCCACATCGTCTTCGATGCCCTTTTCGGCAAAAATCGATACCTGATGGAATACCAATGCGGTGATCACAAATGGCGCACTTGCTAGAGCGGAAACTAATACCCAGAAGCGCGGCGACGTCCACACCCTGCGATCTAGCTGGCTGGACGGTCCAGCTGGCTGGGCATCATTGTCAGCTGCATCTAGCTGGTTTTCTAGCTGGCTATCAGGCTCGATGCCGTCGACATGCTGGTCTATGTCTTCTGGGCGATTGCGCACTATCAAACCCGCTGCCGTGCCTAGCAAAAACAAAAGCATCAACCCCAAAATACCATAACTGACGCGCCAACCAAAATGGTCTATCAATAGCAAACAAAGCGCTGGCATCACCGCGCTGCTAGTAGCTAGACCCATGGAGGCTATCGACATGGCCCGTCCTCGCCTCTGTGAGTACCACTGAGCCATTAGCAAGCTACAAAGCAGCATCATGGTGCCCTGACCTAACGCACGCAGCACAGCCAATGCTAGAGAGAGTGAGACCACTCCGCTGGCGGTCATCATGCCCACGCAGGCTAGGCTCATGAGCACCGCGGCGACCGCTAGACTGAGCCGCACGCCAACGCGATCGGTAATTCTACCAACTACAGAAACCAAGATGGCACTGCAAAAACTACCGGCGCCGTAGATGAGTGCGAAGCTCCAGCGAGATAGCTGGAATTCCTCCAACAAATACGGCTGGAACATCATAAAAAGAAATGACTGCCCCGGCCCCGAACAGAAGGTCATGATAAATCCAGCCAGGATCATCCATGGCCCATAGAACTTCTGCTTGCCGCTCATCACAGCCAAGCTTTAGCGCTTATATACTAGATTTAAGAGAATAAAAAACGAGGGCCTCTAGACGAGATCGACATCCAACTACCCGCCTCCATATCCCCATACAAAAAGACAGATAGTTAATGCCGACCCCGACTAGAAACCCTCGTTGCTTGAATAGGATTCCATCACAATTAGCTAGCTCTGCAAATGACATTCACCGCCTATCAATCAAGCTGACGTTTAACTCTCGGGGCGATGAGATTTCACATAACACTCTAATTAAACGATTTGGGCAGACGCCACCTATCTTACTAACAGAGTGCAAAAAGTTGAAATTTTTTAGACAAAAAAAGGGAACCCCGCGTCACGGGATTCCCTAAATCATTAGAAAGTTACAGAGTTAGGTAACTTAGAGAGCCTTCATGTTGCCCATGGCATCACGCAGGTACTCACCGATTTCCTCAACCAGGTGGCTGCGGATTTCGCGGTTCACAGCAACCAGAGTTTTGTTGTCTACAGAGTTGTCAGCGAGCTCGAGGCCTTTGCCGATAACGTCAGTGTCAACAGTCTCCATGAATGGAGTAAGAAGAGGTACTGCAGCGTGTGCGAACAGGTAGCAGCCGTACTCAGCAGTGTCAGAAATCACGCGGTTCATCTCGAAGAGTTTCTTACGAGCGATGGTGTTAGCGATGAGTGGAGTTTCGTGCAGTGACTCGTAGTAAGCAGACTCAGGCTCGATGCCAGCTTCTACCATAGCTTCGAATGCGAGCTCTACGCCAGCCTTAACCATAGCCACCATGAGGATGCCTTTGTCGAAGTACTCTTGCTCAGAGATTTCACCAGCAGCTGCAGTTTTTTCAAACTCAGTCTCGCCAGTTTCTTTACGCCATGTGAGTAGGTTCACGTCGTCGTTAGCCCAGTCAGCCATCATGGTGCGAGAGAACTCACCAGAGATGATGTCGTCCATGTGCTTCTCGAAGAGAGGGCGCATGATGTCCTTGAGCTCTTCAGCGATAGTGAAGGCTTCCAGCTTGGCTGGGTTAGAAAGACGGTCCATCATGTTAGTGATGCCACCTTGCTTGAGTGCTTCAGTGATAGTTTCCCATCCGTACTGGATGAATTTCACTGCGTAAGGAGCGTCGATGCCTTTAGAAGTCATCTTGTCGAAGCAGAGGATAGCGCCAGCTTGCAGCAGGCCGCAGAGGATAGTCTGCTCACCCATGAGGTCAGACTTCACTTCAGCCACGAATGATGACTCAAGTACACCAGCGTGGTGACCACCTTGAGCAACACAGAGAGCTTTAGCGATCTCGAGGCCGTTGCCTTTAGGATCGTTTTCGCCGTGTACAGCGATGAGTGTTGGAACACCGAAGCCACGCTTGTATTCTTCGCGAACTTCAGAACCAGGAGACTTAGGAGCCACCATGATTACGGTGAGGTCTTCACGGATCTGAGTACCTTCTTCGACGATGTTGAAGCCGTGTGCGTAGGTGAATACAGCGCCTTCTTTCATGAATGGAATCACGCTCTCAACCACAGCAGTGTGCTGCTTGTCAGGAGTGAGGTTCATCACGATGTCAGCTGTTGGCAGCATTTCTTCGTATGATCCAACAGCAAAGCCGTTTTCAGATGCATTGAGGAATGACTGACGCTTCTGCTCGATCGCTTCCTTACGAAGTGTGTAAGAAACGTCGAGGCCGCTGTCGCGCATGTTGAGACCTTGGTTAAGACCTTGAGCACCGCAACCTACGATGACGATCTTAAGACCTTTAGCTGCTTCGATTCCCTTAGAGAACTCAGAAGCATCCATGAAGCGGCAAGTGCCAAGCTCATCGAGCTGACGACGAAGTGGTAGTGTATTGAAATAGTTTTCTCCCATAACGGTGATTGGTTACGGGGCGCATTATACAAAAAATAACCATTGCGTAAATTGATTTGTATTGCACACTGTATTGCAAAATCTGAAACGATCACCCGTTTATAATTGAATGCCAGCGAGTTAAGCTCACCCCCTACCAACTCCAGCTGGCAAACTCACCCAGCTAGCATGCACGAAGAGCTCAAACATTTCCTCGCGGTAGCCAACTTGCTACACTTTGGTCGCGCCAGCCAGGCCTGTCACCTCAGCCCATCAGCGCTCACCCGCAGCATCCAACGGCTAGAGGAATCTGTGGGTAAGCCATTGTTCATGCGTGATAAACGCAGTGTGTCGCTCACCCCAGCTGGCGAGAAATTCAAGACCTACGCGCTCAGTGTAGTCGACCAATGGCAAGGGCTACAAGACCAGCTGAATCAGGAAAATAACATCCAAGGAAGCCTGTCTATCTATGCCTCTATCACCGCCGTCTACAGCCTGCTACCAAACTTGCTAGAATCCTACCGAACCGCCTATCCGCAGGTGCAGATAGAGCTGCACACTGGCGCTGAAGAAGACTCCGTACAAGAAGTGCTCACCGATGAGATCGATGTCGCCGTGGCCGCTCTCCCAGCTAGCCAGCTGAACAAACTCGCCTTCATCCCGCTGGTGCAGACCGATCTGGTATTCATCGCGCCGAAAACTGGCAATCTCAACATCGATCTAGCTAACAAAGAAAAACTAACTACCACGCCCATGGTGCTACCGCGCAGCGGGCTGGCGCGTCAGCGCATCGACCAATGGTTCAAAAAACAACGGGTCAAACCGCTGATCAACTCCGAAACATCAGGCAACGAGGCGCTCATCGCCATGGTCAGGCTCGGCTGTGGCATCGGCGTGGTTCCCGAGCTAGTGTTAGACCGCAGCCCGTTCAAAGACGACATCCGCATCCTCAGCCAGGCACCGCAGTTAGAACCCTACACCGTCGGCCTGTGTACCACCCAGCGCCAGCTGAAACTACCAAAAGTAGCTGCCCTCTGGGAGCTCGCTGGCATTGCTTAATCTAGCGGCTCTTAACAACTTCCTTATCCAGCCATTTTTTCAGCTCGTTAGGCCAATGCATTAATGGCTCCACCTGGCTGCGCAGCCCGTATCCATGGCCGCCAGTTTCGTAGAGTTTGAAGCACACATTGCCACCCGCCTTACGCATGCGGTCGACGTAAACTTTGCCACCACGGATGAAATTTTTATCGTCCTCAGTGTGTACTACAAAAGTTTTTGGCGGCACTGGTGGCATTTCAAATTCATCCGCCAGCTGGCCAGTTTGTTTATTGTCGAGGTATGCTGGATAGACCAGAATACAGAAATCAGGGCGCGTTGATAGATCGCCGGCGTCCACTCCGGCACACGTTCTAGCAGCTAGATGGCCGCCAGCTGAGAATCCCATCACACCTACTTTAGAGGCATTAAACCTGTATTGGTTAGCATTTTCACGCACCCAGCTCACTGCCTTCTTTAGATCAGCCAGAGCAGCATCGCGCTGGCCGGGCACAGTGTATTTCAGCAGCACAGCGTGGTAGCCAACGGAATTGAGCCATTCACAAACCTCAGAGCCTTCTTTATCATAAGCGAGCATATTGTAGCCGCCACCTGGGCAGACAATCACCACTGGTCGCTGCTGGGCAATGTTGCTCAGCGGATACAAGGTGATAGACGGCACCTTCACATCAGTTAGTCTCAGCACATCGTTATTCTTGCCCACCTTCTCACGGTGCTCAGGGCCAGAAACATTACGCTCTGGCCACAGCAATACCTTTTCAGGCTGCGCTGCCATGGTCATGGCCGCCGTTGCCAGCAGTGATAGCAAACATTTGATTAGTGAATTTTTCATGCTCTCTCAGCCTATATACAGCGCGAAAGACCCGTTTCATTCTAGAAATATCATTTATACCATAAAAATATTCCCCTACCCTGTCTAGCAGGTCTCCGCCCATGAATGAAAATATGCCTGCTGGAACAAGCACTGTAGGCGGCATCACTACGCCGGTAGCTATAGGAAAATCGATAGTTAGGCCATATCCCCCAGCTGGTACAGCCAGCCCTGCCACCCCATGATCCACAAGAATAAAAGTACCTCGACGACGAGCTGGCGCGGAAAAATTTTCTATTGCCACCTTTCCGTTTAGCCGCGTCGATTTCCACCTGTTGCCACGGCTTTATTGTGGGATATTTTCCAGCTGGTACTGGCAGCTCAGCCACCGCCTCACCATGTGCATTATACCACGTTTCGGTAGTTTGGGCGTGCGCCAGTGCCACCGCTAGCGAGCTAGCGGAGGCGACCACAATCCACCGGTGAGGAAAATTTAGCATCGTAATTTTAATTTACTTCACCCATATCCTTGGGCAAGAGCAATCCATAAATCATACGCGTACCATTTGACCATGAGCCAGCCACGTCCATCCAAAAAGTTCAAACCCGTTCCCTTTGAATACCATCAAGAAATCGAGCTCACCATCCATGCCTTGAGCAATCTAGGTCAGGGCATTGGCCGCATCGACGTGGACGCCGAACATCAAGGGTGGGTCGTTTTTGTCCCCTCCACACTGCCGGGTGAAAAAGTGCTCGTGCGCATCTACCGCAACGACAAAAACTGCAGCCAGGGAGATCTGGTAAAAATCCTTGAGCCATCACCTGAGCGCGTCGACCCCAAGTGCCCACTCTTTGGTACCTGCGGCGGCTGCCAATACCAAAACCTCAGCTACGACAAACAGCTCGAGTGGAAAACCCAGCAAGTGCAAGAGCTGCTCAAGCACATGGTTGGTATCGAGTTTGACGTCGAGCCAGCGCATCCATCACCACAAGAATGGAACTACCGCTCCAAGCTCACACCTCACTTTGGCCGCCCGCGTAATGGCAAGATTGAAGAAATTGGCTTCCTGCGCCCAGGCACTCGCCAGCACCTTGTTGACGTCGAAAACTGCCCCATCGCCATGCAGGAAATCAACGACGCGCTGCCACAAATTCGCGCTGAAATCCGCGCCAATGCCGCCAAATACAAAAAGAACGCACAGGTACTCCTGCGCGTTACTGAAGGCCGCGTAGAAACCAATACCCGCACGCCTATCAGCGAGTCCGTTGGCGATCTCAAATTCCATTTCCTAGCTGGTGATTTCTTCCAGAACAACCCGTTCATCCTACCAGCATTTACCGACTACGTCGCTCGCCAAGCCTCAGCTGGCGGTGCCAAATTCCTCGTCGACGCCTACTCCGGCTCCGGCCTCTTCGCCCTCTGCCTAGCGAAAAACTTCGAACAAGTAGCTGGCGTAGAAGTGTCCGAAACCGCGGTCGATTTCGCCACCAAAAATGCCAAACTCAATGGCATCACCAACGCCAAATTCCTCGCCTCCAGCGCCGAGGCCATCTTTGCCGACATCACCTTCCCTGGCGACGAAACCGCCGTTGTCATCGATCCACCGCGCAAAGGCTGCAACCAGGAATTCCTCGACCAACTCTTCGCCTTCGGCCCATCCAAAGTGGTCTACGTTTCCTGCAACCCAGCCACCCAAATGCGCGACCTCAACCATTTCCTCGAAGCTGGCTACAAACTCGAAGAAGTCCAACCATTCGACCTCTTCCCACAAACCCGCCACCTCGAGTGCATCTCCGTACTCAGCAAAGGAGAAGCGGAACCCCTTCAGGGTTGAAGGGTGAAGGGTGAAGAGAGAAGTGTGAATTCCAGACTGATGAAAACCAGCTAGCTTCGCAGCTCTGCCGAAGGCTTTCGGACTGCGGTGATCCTTCACCGCTTTTGCCTACGAGCCGCATCAGAAGTTTCAAAGATCATCACATAGGTTCAACATAGCCCCTGCCATTGAAGAGAGAAGGGTGAGGTGAGAGTGGTGAATTCCAGACCGATGAAACCCAGCCATTGAAGAGCGAAGAGAGAAGGGTGAATTCCAAACTGATGAAACCCAGCTAGCTCCGCAGCTCTGCCGAAGGCTTTCGGACTGCGGTGATCCTTCACCGCTTTTGCCTACGAGCAGTATCAGAAATTTCAAAGATCATCGCATAGACTCAACATAGCCCCAGCCCGTTGAAGAGTGAATGGTGAGGAGAGAAGGGTGAATTCCAGACCGATGAAAACCAGCCATTGAAGAGTGAAGGGTGAGGAGAGAAGTGTGAATTCCAGACTGATGAAAACCAGCCATTGAAGAGTGAAGGGTGAAGAGAGAGGTGTGAATTCCAGACTGATGAAAACCAGCCATTGAAGAGTGAAGGGTGAAGAGAGAGGTGTGAATTCCAGACTGATGAAAACCAGCTAGCTCCGTAGCTCTGCCGAAGGCTTTCGGACTGCGGTGATCCTTCACCGCTTTTGCCTACGAGCGGCATCAGAAGTGTCAAAGATCATCACATAGGTTCAACATTGTAGCCAGCGAGCGAGCCACGGGTGAAATCGTTCAACCAAACGATGCGGTTGATCCAGCTCGCTGCAGAGCCAAGCCCATTCGACAAAGCAAGTTGATCCAGCCCGCGAGCTAGCCAAAACCACTCACCAGCTAGCTCGGAGGGCTAAGGGACTTTAGCCGCGGGTAAGTGAGCCCAGTGAGCACAACCCGTGGCCCCCCCCACAGAAGGGTTTCCCGGAGGGAAAATGGCCCACTCCAGCTGGCCAGAAATCCCTCAGAAAAACCCATTTCTAAATCCAAAAATATCGCACCAATCCTTGTAGCTACGTTGAAAACCGATAGGGTCGCTGAAAAATGCCTGACATTATTTTTACGTGGATCCCCCCTCACAGAAGGATTTCCCAAAGGGAAAATGGACACCCCAGCTGGCCAGAAATCGCCCAGAAAAACCCATTTCTAAATCCAAAAATATCGCACCAACCATTGTAGCTACGTTGAAAACCGATAGGGTCACTGAAAAATGCCTGACATTATTTTTATCCTCCTCTCCGTCCCAAAACCTACACCAAAGCGCCGAAGGATCGGCCCACTCCAAAGCCTGCGGCAGCCAATCACCGCATCGTTCGCCAGCTAGCTCGGAGGGCTAAGGGACTTTAGCCGTGAGTCGACAAGCCACGGAGTGGCGGTTGTTCGAAGCCCAGGGCATCGCCCAAGGTCTGAATACCCAGAGCGTCCCCCTCAGAGTGGCGACCATTTTTCCCGCTGGCTGGAGCCCACCCTATCGATCAATCCAGCTCGCTAGCATTTACCGTGAGCCTAATGAACAGCTTTTCCTCGCCCTCAGTGGACGCTTCAGCCACGCGCATGCCGTCGGCGTCGGGCTCAGATAGGTTGACGTTTTGCGAGCTCCAGTTGACTAAGTCACTGCTGCTTTCCACCAGGTAATCCACGCCTTTGCTTTGGCCATGAAACATCAGGCCAAGTGAACCGTCATAGATTTGCGGCTTGGGCATTTTTCCAGCCAGATTTTCATCTGGCCTAAGGTTCAGCGCGCGAGCCATCAACAGGCTCACACCATCGCCAGTATCATCTAGTGATAAATCGACATGCGGTGCTCTGCCATGGAGCTGCAGCCAGCTGTCAGCCAGTAACTCCTCAGTGCCAATAACAACGACAGGACGAAATTGCCAGTTGGGCGTTGTGAAGCCTGTACTGTCGGCCAGGATGTAGCTGGTAACTTGTTCGCAGTCGGAAAATATTACCATACCTGCTTCAGGGGCATTACCAAGGAAGTAGACGCTGGTGAGTGAACTGCAGTTTCTAAATACCGCGGTATTCATATAACTGACGGATCGAGGAATATTAATACTGGCCAATGAGGTACAGTCCTCAAAAGCATAGCTTTCAATGGAAGTGACCGAGCCAGGGATGTTGATGTTGATCAGTGCTAGGCAGTCAGCGAACGTAGAGTTTTCAATGGAAGTGATGGAGTTAGGTAGGCTGATATTGGTGAGCGACATACACCCATAGAAAGCACGGCTTTCTATGAAAGTAACCGAGTCCGGGATGTTGATGCTGGTTAATGCGGTACAGCCCCCAAATGCATCTTTTCCTATGAACGTGATCGAGTCTGGAATAGTGATGCTGGTGAGTGATTGACAGAGCACGAAAGTGCAGTCTTCGATGGAAGTGACGGTGTCAGGGATGTTGACGCTAGCCAATGCTCTGCATCCCCAGAAAGCAAAGCCTCCAATGGAGGTGACTGTGTCTGGCAGCTTGATGAAGGTGAGGACTTTACAGTTTTTGAAAGCACTGTCACCAACAGAGCTGACCGATTCTGGAATGTTGATACTAGTTAATGAGCTACAATCTAGGAAGGCATTATCACCAATAGCTGTGACCGGCACACCTTGGTAAAAGGGAGAGATATGAATGGAGCCGGATACGCTGCTGCTGCAAGCAGTCAGAATCGCGCTGTTGCCATCGCTGCTCAGCGTATAAGTAAGGTCTGGATGATGGATTATTTCAGCTGGATAGACGTTCCAAGGAACTTGCTGGAAGACTTCGTAGTATTCAGCCTTGTATTTGATGATGAGATTCTCATTGGTGGTAGAGCCAAATGGATCGCTCATGACACTTGGAGCATCACCTAAAAACGTAACCGATTCGATGCTAGAACAGCCAGAGAAAGCTCCGTCTTCAATGGAAGTGACCGACTCGGGAATACTGATATTTGCTATTGAACTACAGCCAATGAAGGCATTTTCACCAATAACAGTGACGGGGACGCCTTGGTAAAGGGGAGAAATCGGGATGAAGCCCGTTGCGCTGTTACTGCAATAAGTTAGAATCGCACTGCTGCCATCGCTGTTGAGAGAGTAAGTAAGATCTGGATGATAGATCTCAGATTGATAGAGGTTCCACGGAACTTGTTGGAAGGCCTCGTAGTATTCGGCCTTGTACTTGATGATGAGGTCCTTGTAGTACGAGTAACCAAATAGCCAGACTGTGACGCTTGGCGCGTTACCCAAGAATTCCATTTGGACTAAGCTAGAGCAGTTATAGAAAGCGCTGTATCCAATAGAGGTGACCGTGTCTGGGATGTTGATGCTAGTGAGTGAGTTGCACCAATAAAATGCCTTCTCCGCAATCTCAGTTACAGGCAAGCCGTCAATCGTATCTGGGATAACCAACTCACCAGCAGCGCTTGTGGAGCAGCCAGTAATCGTGATCGAATCGCCCGTGCTTGTATAACTGAGATCCTCCACCGAAGCGGCGGCACAGTGCTGGGCCGGTAAGCAAATACAGATGATTAGTGTAAAAAGTGCAAAAAGGCGCGAAACCCTAAGGAAAAACATCCCGAGCTGTTAGCAAATTAACGTTTAGATGTCAAATGACCAATCGACTGCCTGTATGCTAGATCAGCCCTCTAAATTACCTGTCCCATTCTTAATCATGCCGTTAATCGATCATTTGATAGAGAAATAAATTATCTGTCCATACGTTTGGAATAGCGACTAGTGATGAGAGAAGAGTGAGTTCCAAACTGATGAAAACCAGCCATTGAAGAGCGAATAGTGAGGAGAGAAGGGTGAATTCCAAACTGATGAAAACCAGCCATTGAAGAGTCAAGGGTGAGGAGAGAAGTGTGAATTCCAGACTGATGAAAACCAGCCATTGAAGAGTCAAGGGTGAGGAGAGAGGTGTGAGTTCTAGGCTGATGAAACCCAGCTAGCTCCGCAGCTCTGCCGAAGGCTTTCGGACTGCGGTGATCCTTCACCGCTTTTGCCTACGAGCGGCATCAGAAGTTTCAAAGATCATCACATAGGTTCAACATAGCCCCTGCCCGTTGAAGAGTGAAGGGTGAGGAGAGAAGGGTGAATTCCAGACTGATGAAAACCAGCCATTGAAGAGCGAATAGTGAGGAGAGAAGGGTGAATTCCAAACTGATGAAAACCAGCTAGCTCCTCAGCTCTGCCGAAGGCTTTCGGACTGCGGTGATCCTTCACCGCTTTTGCCTACGAGCCGCATCAGAAGTGTCAAAGATCATCACATAGGCTCAACATAGCCCCAGCCATTGAAGAGTGAATGGTGAGGAGAGAGGTGTGAATTCCAGACTGATGAAACCCAGCTAGCTCGGCAGCTCTGCCGAAGGCTTTCGGACTGCGGTGATCCTTCACCGCTTTTGCCTACGAGCGGCATCAGAAATTTCAAAGATCATCGCATAGGTTCAACATTGTAGCCAGCGAGCCAAGCTCATTCGACAAAGCAAGTTGATCCAGCCTGCGAGCTAGCCAAAACCACTCGCCAGCTAGTCCGGAGGGCTCAGGGACTTTAGCCGCGGGTAAGTGAGCCCAGCGAGCGCAACCCGTGGATCCCCCCCTCACAGAAGTATTTCCCGAAGGAAAAATGGCCCACTCCAGCTGGCCAGAAATCGCCCAGAAAAACCCATTTCTAAATCCAAAAAAATCGCGCCAACCATTGTAGCTACGTTGAAAACCGATAGGGTCACTGAAAAATGCCTGACATTATTTTTAAATGCCTGACATTATTTTTCTCCTCCTCTCCGTCCCAAAACCTACACCAAAGCGCCGAAGGATCGGCCCACTCCAAAGCCTGCGGCAGCCAATCACCGCATCACTCGCCAGCTAGCCCGAAGGGCTAAGGGACTTTAGCCGCGGGTAAGTGAGCCCAGCGAGCGCAACCCGTGGATCCCCCCTCACAGAAGGATTTCCCAAAGGGAAAATGGCCCCCCCCAGCTGGCCAGAAATCGCCCAGAAAAACCCATTTCTAAATCCAAAAAAATCGCGCCTACCATTGTAACTACGTTGAAAACCGATAGGGTCGCTGAAAAATGCCTGACATTATTTTTATCCTCCTCTCCGTCCCAAAACCTACACCAAAGCGCCGAAAGATCGGCCCACTCCAAAGCCTGCGGTAGCCAATCACCGCATCACTCACCAGCTAGCCCGGAGGGCTCAGGGACTTTAGCCGCCGGTATGTGAGTCCAGCGAGCGCAACCCGTGGATCCCCCCCTCACAGAAGGGTTTCCCGGAGGGAAAATGGCCCCCTCCAGCTGGCCAGAAATCGCCCAGAAAAACCCATTTCTAAATCCAAAAAAATCGCGCCAACCATTGTAGCTACGTTGAAAACCGATAGGGTCACTGAAAAATGCCTGACATTATTTTTTCTAAATCCAAAAAAATCGCGCCAACCATTGTAGCTACGTTGAAAACCGATAGGGTCACTGAAAAATGCCTGACATTATTTTTAAATGCCTGACATTATTTTTCTCCTCCTCTCCGTCCCAAAACCTACACCAAAGCGCCGAAGGATCGGCCCACTCCAAAGCCTACGGCAGCCAATCACCGCATCACTCGCCAGCTAGCCCGGAGGGCTCAGGGACTTTAGCCGCGGGTAAGTGAGCCCAGCGAGCGCAACCCGTGGCCCCCCCCTCACAGAAGGATTTCCCGAAGGGAAAATGGCCCACTCCAGCTGGCCAAAAATCCCTCAGAAAAACCCATTTTTAAATCCTAAAAAAATGCACCAATCATTATAACTACGCTGAAAACCGATAATCATGCTGAAAAATGCCTGACATTATTTTCTGTGACATTATTTTCTGACATTATTTTTATCCTCCTCTCCGTCCCAAAACCTACACCAAAGCGCCGAAGGATCGGCCCACTCCAAAGCCTGCGGCAGCCAATCACCGCATCACTCACCAGCTAGCCCGGAGGGCTCAGGGACTTTAGCCGCGGGTAAGTGAGCCCAGCGAGCGCAACCCGTGGCCCCCCCCTCACAGAAGGATTTCCCGAAGGGCAAATGGACACCCCAGCTGGCGCTCCTCACTGTGACTATGCTCGAAACCAAGTATGCAAAGCATGCTCTGAGCTGCCCCCGCCATCGTACGGCGATTCACTCTTCACTCTTTCTTTGCCGTGGACATCGGCGTAAAATGAGCTATTTCCTATGCAGCTCGACGAGCTAGAATCATCCCAATTCACCACGCCATGCGTCCAGAATCTATTCAAATCCAGTCCGTCATGGACACCTTCGGTCAAAACGGTTGGCAGTTCGAAACCCTCGAGGGGCGCGACGTCATCCGCACTGCCTTTGAGGCCTACCATACGCATTGCCACCTGCACGCTCAGGCATTTGTGCCTATCAATGCGCTCTCTATCGTTTCTGAGTCACCACTCAGCGTGGGCGAGCAGCACATGCCATATGTGCTCGAGTTGTTAATGCGCGCTAACAAAAAGCTCACCCTCGGTAGCCTCGAGTACGATCTCGACCGCCTCCAGCTGATGTTCCGCATCACTAACTTATTTGAGCGTGAGAAATTCGACGCCACCATCGTCTCGTCTATGGTGCAAACCGCTGTGGCTGAGCTCGACCGCATCACCCCATTTGTTGGAGTCATCCTGCAAACATCGGAAGACTTGCTAGACGATCTATCCATCGAGCGCCTGATTATGCGCGAGGATCTACTGCCACCTGTGCCAGGGTCTGACGAAGATGATGAGTTTCACTCAAACATCTAATCCAGCCAGCTGGACAACCAGCTAACATCTATCTTTTTTTTAAAAACTCAGCTGCTAGTCGGCTGAGTTTTTTTGTCTCTAGCTGGCTTAATGTTTATTGCTCAGCCAGTTCATTGAACCCGCAGAATAGCTTAGAATTTTCTGGTGGCAGCTGAGGCACGAGCTGGTCGTTAGCTAAGTGGCGCTCACAGATGGCAAAAAACTCAGCTGGCTGTTTGGCACGGCGGATTTGAAATTCAAACTCCTCGTCCACTCCCTGGGCCATGTAGCTGAGGTATTTTTTCATCCGCTGCACATGCTTGTTAGGGTCAAAATCAATGAACGGATCTGCGGCAATAGCATCGTAAAGCAGCTGGATGTATTCTAGCAAATCAGAGCGCTTCACCTGCTTGATCGGCTGGCCAGCTAGATCTTGGCGGATTTGCTCGAATACCCACGGGCTACGAATGGCACCGCGGCCAATCATCAAGCCAGCAGCGCCGGTTTTCTGTAGGTAGCCACGCGCGGTCGTCACATCCACGACGTTACCATTGGCAATCACCGGGCAGTCCATCACCTCCACAGCGCGGCGCACACAGTCATCGTGCACCGGTGTCTGATAGCGCTCCAGCACGGTTCTGCCATGGATCGTTAGAAGGTCTAACTCGTGACGATTAAAAATCTCCAACAACTGCTCAAACTCATCATGGCTGGTATAGCCGATACGAGTTTTCACGGTAAATTTTCCATCAATGGCATCTCGTAGTCGGCCAAGGATTTCATCCACCCGAGCTGGTGTTCTGAGCAGCCCGCCACCTGCATCTTTGCGGCAAACCACGGGCGCTGGGCAGCCAAGATTGAGGTCCACGCCAGCCACTGGGTAGTTCATTAGGTCTTTGGCATTGCGCACTAGAGCGTCAATGTCTTGGCCAATCATCTGGGCAAAAACTGGCCGCCCGGTATCATTATCGACGATGCTTGCTAGAATTTTTTTCTCTAGATGATAATGCTCGTGCACGCGGAAGTACTCAGTGACAAAATAATCTGGCCCGCCAAACTGCTGCATCACCCGCATGAATGGCAAATCAGTGATTGCCTGCATGGGTGCCAGCGCTAGGTACGGTTGTGAAAATGCAAACATGTCGTTCACCTGTCTGCGCCAATCCGCTAGCCGCGTCAAGCGCATCATAGCAGAGCAGATCGCCGCTCATCACCTCACCCGCCCCACGCCAACGCCGTAAAAAAAATTTATATCCAGATTCCACCAACTAGCAACGTACTCTTCCATAGAAAATACTCTACACGCATAATAATGAACTCTATCACAAAAGGCATTCTCACTCTGGGAGCCGCGGCATTAGGCTGCGCATCGGTTCAAGCCGCCGAGAGCAAACCTAACTTCATCATCATTCTCATCGATGACATGGGCTACGACGACATCGGCTACATGGGAGCCGATGACATCTACTCACCTAACATCGACAAAATGGCAGCTGAGGGCACACATTTCACTCAAGGCTACGTCACCTCATCTGTCTGCGGGCCATCACGCGCCGGCCTCATCACTGGCCGCTACCAAGATCGCTTCGGTGTGATTGGCAACTTCGGCGGCAATGCCAAACAAGGTCTCCCAACAGGTCAGCCAATGATCCAAGAGCTGCTCAAGCCAGCTGGCTACACCACTGGCGCCATTGGCAAATGGCACTTCGGCCACGCCAAAGAAGAATACAAACCGTGGAACCGCGAATTTGATTATTTCTTTGGATTCATGGCTGGCGGCCACGATTACTTTGAGGCGAAAACCACCTATGATACCAAGGTTCCTCATTGGCCAATTCACCGTAACGAAGGCATTGTTAACTACAAAAAAGGTGACTACCTCACTGATGTCTTTTCAAAGGAAGCCGTCGACTTTATCGACCGCAACCACGACAAACCATTCTTCCTCTACCTAGCCTACAACGCCATCCACCACCCATGGGTCGCTACGCCTGAGCATTTCGAGCGCGCTGAAAAATTGCACACCGCAGCAGGTAAAAAGTTCGACCACGATACCCGTCACGCTCTAGCAGCCATGACTCTATCCGTAGATGACGGTGTTGGCGCCATTGCGGAGACACTGAAAAAACATGGCATCGATGACAATACCGCCATTTTCTTCCTGTCTGATAATGGCTACCAGTCCATGCCTAGACGCATGAATCCAGTAAACAACGCCGGCCTACCAGCTAAGCTGCGCGGCTTTAAAGGCGATACCTACGAAGGTGGCATCCGCGTGCCCTACTTCATCAAGTGGCCAGGAGTTGTCCCAGCTGGCAAACAATACAATGAGCCTGTCATTTCATTGGACATGGTACCAACAATGATGTCTCACCTCGGGCTGGAAGCTCCAAAAACTGGCTTCGACGGTGTCAACATCGTGCCATTCCTCGATGGCACTAACAATGCCAAGCCACACGACAAACTCTTCTTCCGCTACGTGCATGACATCGCCTACCGCAAAGGCGACTGGGTGCTCACCTGGAACGACCAAGAAAAGTCCGCTGGCCAGCCAGCCTCTAAGGGCAAGCTAGACATGAAAAAAGTCAGCGCCATGCTCTTCAACCTCAAAGACGACGTCGAGCAACAAAACGATCTGCGTCAGTCTAACCCAGAGAAATTTGAAGAACTCTACAAAGAATACAAGCAGCTGATGCAAGAAATTCCAGAGGAAGAGTTCCCAAGACTCACACCTTCCCTCTATACTATCGACAACATCGATTCGCTGTAATTTCAGCTAGTTAGAACCACTTCCTTGGGCTCAGAGTCATCGCACTCTGAGCCCATTTTTTGTCCGCTGAAACCTATGCTCAAAAAACACCCAGCTGGCTGGCAATGAAAAAATAGTTAGTCAACGAAACCCTTCGGGCCCATTTTCCAGCTAAGTTTCATTTGGCTGAACTGATGCCACAGCCAAGTTCCGGTTTCAGCAGAAACCCAAGCGGCAACCCACACCCTGAAGCAAGTGGATCAAGGAGGCCCTGAGCTTTACCCTGTATAGCTCTGCAGCTCACTCTTCGCGCCTCCCCTCGAGCTCGCATTCTAGTGTTCAAAACGATTCTTGCTTGTCCTTGGCAATTCTCTAAGCAATATTGACCATCTAGTTCACCAAACAACGCCACCTTTGTGAGCTATTCGTCAAAGCGATGAGACAGAGTCGATACCACAGCAGAGCTAGCAGAAACCAGCGACGGGCACCTCGCCCACGTTTGGGACAACTTCTGCGCGATGCCAATACCCGCGCTCACCAACGAGCCAACCGACGACTAGGACGGCGTCACGGATTGACCTCCATGCGGGCAGCTATTGATGGACTGTCCATTTATGATGAAATAGAAACTCTGCAGTGGCCAGCGCGCCTGATGCGTTGGCTATTTGCTTTGGCTCTCCTGCCACTGTGCGCGATCACCAGCATGACGCTGTTCACGATTAACGAAATTGGCCAGCAAGATGCCAGCTACTGGTTGCAGCTGCTCAAATCTCGCGAGTTTCTATTTTTCTTCACCGGCATGTTTCTCATGGGATCGTGGTTTTTCTCAAAATTGCTAGAGAACTTCTTCCTCTACCTATACGTGCTGGGCCACGAGCTCACCCACGCGCTCACCGTGTACCTATGTCTCGGCCACGTTTCTAGCATCAAAGTGAGCACCGATGGCGGCTACATCATGACTAACAAATCTAATTTGTTCATCTCGCTGTCGCCCTATTTTGTCCCTTTCTGGAGTGTGGTTGTCATGATCATCGCCGCGCTCATTGGCCACTTCACGAGCTTCCGCTATCAAGAAGAGCTACTGTATTTCGCCATCGGTGGCAGCTGGGCATTCCACATGCTGTGGACGATTTGGATGATTCCACGCGACCAGCCTGACCTCAAAGAAAATGGCACCTTCTTCTCACTAGTGATCATCTATCTGGCTAACGTTAGCGTGATTCTCTGCATGATGGTGCTAGCATCATCCATTCTCACGTGGTCTAACGTGCTCAACCACTGGCTCAATCAAGGCCAGCTATTCTACTCCATGAGCGAGAGAGTCTTCACCCGCGTCATTAGCTTATTCTAGAATGATAGATTTCAGTTAGCCTTTGCCAGCTAGCTGAACAAATCACCAAGCAGCTACTTACACTTTTCCTCGATATCCTCTTGGAAAAACAAATACAAATCCTCGACTTTCTTGCGTGCCCACGGCGTGCGACGCAGAAACTTCAAGCTAGATTTGATAGATGGATCACTGTAGAAACAACGGATTTCGATGCGATCCGCCAGCTCGTCCCAGCCACAATAAGCAACCAAACGAGTAAGAATGGTTTCTAAATTAATGCCATGAAGTGGGTCTTGTTTGCGCGGCGCGTCCATGACCACATCTATAAACCGCCACAGCTGAATATGCACGCCCAGAATAGCCCTGATAGTTTGTCCTTAGCAAATTCCACCTTTAGGCAAAAAAATGTCTGCTTGGCCAAGCTGCAGCTGTTTGCTGGTTTCATCAGCTAAAATCAGCTTAGACTCATCTCCATAGCCCGTCTCGCTAGCCTCTCAGCGTTCACTTCATCTTGACTGTTCACCCGAACAGTCATAGAATGAACTTCATGAAACTACCGCTCACCGCCCTGTTTGTTGATTTTGATGCCTACTTCGCCTCAGTAGAGCAGCATTTCCGTCCCGAGTTCCGCGGCAAACCACTCGCCGTGGCGCCTGTGATGGCGGAAAGTTCATGTTGTATTGCCGCCAGCTACGAGGCCAAAGCGCTGGGAATCTCCACCGGCACGCCCGTTCACGAAGCGCGGCGCATTTGCCCACACATTGCCATCGTCGAGGCGCGGCCAGCTATTTATGTAGAAATGCACCACCGGCTCGTCGCCTGTGTAGAAGACTGTATCCACGTCGAGCAGGTGCTCTCGATTGATGAAATGTGGTGCTGGCTGCCCACTAACTGGCGCGAAACTGACTTCCTCTATCAGCTGGCTGAAAAAATCAAACAACGCATCGAAGATGAAGTGGGCCCGTGGATCCGCTGCTCTATCGGCATGGCTCCTAACCGCTGGCTGGCTAAAATGGCATCCAAAATGCGCAAACCTAACGGCACATTCATCATCCAGCACGACGATCTACCCGAGGTGCTCTACGAACTCGATTTACGGGACTTACACGGCGTCGGCTCCAGCATGGAACTCCGCCTACACGCCCACGGGCTGCACAGCGTAGAGCGACTCTGCCACGCCAGCCAGCAACAACTACACAGCGCGTGGGGCAGCATCGAGGGCGACCGCATCTGGATGCAACTGCGTGGCCAAGAAGTGAGTGATAGACCCACCCGCAAACGCAGTATCGGCCACAGCCACGTACTTGGCCCAGACAGCCGCCCTGCCACTAAAGCCGAAGCCGTGATGCACAAGCTCACCCAGAAAGCTGGCCAGCGCTTGCGCCATTACGGTTTGTTAGCAGGGCAGATCCAGCTCAACTTACAGTTCGTTAGCAGTGGCTACTGGAGCATTGATCAGCGCTTCGACCCCAGCGACGACTCGCTGCTCTTCGCCCGCCTCCAGCGCTACCTATGGCGCCAGCGTCCACATCCTAACGAGCCTATTCTCAAAGTCAGCATGGTCCTCAGCCGGCTCACTGAAGCGGGAAACTTCACCCCCTCTCTCTTTAAAAAAACAGATCCTAACCGCCACCAACTCAACCACGCAATGGACCAGTTAACACAGAAATTTGGCAGACAGGCAGCCTATCTCGGCGGAGCCCACGGACAAATGCAAGCGGCCCCCATGCGCATCTCCTTTGGCCATATCCCAGAAGTAACCATCGAAGGTGACTAATCATCCCCAAATGATAAAATTTATAACAAAATATCACACTATTTCGTTTTTTTTCCATCGCCAGTTAATCGACTCAGCCCTTAAAAGCAAATGACTGTCACCTTACTATTTTGACAGTCTGTAGAGTTCCTATCACCCAGCCATCCTGACGATGAAAAAAACGCTATGCCTTACCGTACTATCACTTTGCCTGCCCATAGCTCCCATGCTAGGTGAAGATTTATCGAGCCAAGAGTTCTCTAACTCGATCCAGCTCGATTTTGATTCCTACTTTTCAAGCTCAAATGAAAGCTCTACCTGGCACATTGCTTCCCACGCCATCGTCAAATTAGGTAATAACGACAACAGATGCAGAATCTTTCTAGGCAACCACAGTGGCAATGGCACTCTCATCCTCTCTGGCGGTGGCACCTTGGAAACCGAAAATACCATGGCTAGCATCCGCTTTGGTCATCAAAAACAAGGTGCAGGCGTGTTAGAAATCACAGAAGGATGCACATTTAGAAGCATTGGCGAAGGCGGTTGGGTATATACCGACTACAATCAGGGAGCTAGCGGAACGATCAAGCTACAAGACCTCAACAGCTGCTTCAGCGCTCAAGGATCTTATATCCCCATCGATGAACAATCAGGCACTTGGATTTCTAAGTCCAAACATAAAAATCACTCAGTCACCGTTCTCCATAGTGGCGATCCAAACAAGTATGCCCTAGATGTTAGCTCCGACCCAGATACCGGCCTAACAACCATAATCGTCTGCGAGAAAAACTAAAATTTCATCACCACACTCTGCTAGCTGCTTGATAATCTCAGATGAAAAAGTTAGTTATCGGGCTAAGCTGTGCCGTCCACATTATCCTCCTCAGCTCTTGCGCTAGGGAAAAACCTCAGGATCCCGTCGTCTTCTACAACGGTAATTATGGCCTCCGTAGCCAGCTGATGGAAGACCCTGAATATGCTGAAACACGAGGGCCTTTCACACCTGAATACAATGATGTATCAGATGAGATTGAAGATAAATACCACATCGATACAAACCCTAACTACGGACCTAAATGTAAGAAGCATGATAGTCATTTGTTCTTCTATTAGGCCGTTCCTAGCTAAATCTTCACTACCACTGCAGCTACATGAAATCGTTCACCCTAACATCATCACCCCTCATTCCTCTCGTCTTACTCAGTGCATGTGTCTCCGCTGAGCCGCGAGACGAAATCGTCAGTGAGGATGGTGAGTACCGTATGCTAAACAGCAGTGAACGGCGTGCACGTAAACAGCAAGTCACCGATAAATGGTTTCCAACTAGGCCCACAGGGTAACACTCCTCCAGCGGCTTCTTCGACTAACTAGCTGGCTGAAGCGGCAGCTCTTCATACGGCTGCACAACCACAAATCCGTCGCCGCTGAATTCCATCTGAAAACTCTCACCACTGCCGCGCCCCTTCTCCACTCACTGCTTTTTTGAGCAAATTTCCCATCCCTTGGCTCAATATACCCTCGCGGGTAAATTTCACCCCGCCATGGTAAGCTACCATCGAGCCCATTTTGGTCCACACTGAGCCGTTCAGGTTTACTTCTAGCAGCCGCTCAGTCTCTAGCTCAAACAAGCCTTCGCCACGGTCTCGGTTACCCGTCTTCTGCAAAAATCCATTAATCGAATAGTCTCTTTTCATTGTGATCAAATTTAGCCAGCTAGTTAAATCTAGCTGAAATACACCCTACTAACTAATGAAATCTACACCAGCTGACGATTACAAATTGCCTTCATATTTCTAGCTGAATCTATCAGCGTGCATTTACCACATACAAACATAGGTGCATTTTACAATTAACATAACAATTAATTTAGCTAGAGTGATATCTGCATATGAGCAACATAGATCTCTCACCTGGAAAAATAAAAGCAGTCACCGTCTACATTGCGCTGATTCTCTTTTTTCTAATCATTGTCACACCGCTTACATATCTAGCAGAGCAATACTATCTCTTCCAACATCACAGGCTAGCCTGCAAATACAGTAAAACTGAATGTATCCTCATCCCCCACCGAGGAATCGGAGAATACCGTTATCACGATATACAAGCCAAGTTTTACGGCCCTGTGATTACCACATGCCTTGTACGCTATGCCAGCTGGGGAGCCATTGCTGTATGTGTATTGCTGGCAGCTAAGAAATCCGGAATATCTCCAAACGTAACGATGGTAGATGATGACCATTTTTCCATAAATATAGGCAAACCAGATAATGACCTACCCGATCTAACGGATGACCCAAACATGAAGAAATTTACTTTCGAAACTGAATACGATAATGACCGTGACCGTCATCGCTGGTAGCCACTAAGCTAGCTAGATATCACTCAACAACTTGAATAATAGACCCTGCCCCATTTGCTAACACGACGACAATAATTATCAATACCGCCAGACCAGCAAATAACAAAAGACCACTTATCAGAGATGAACGAGTAGAGAAATTGCTTTGTGCATTCCTTTCTAGCGAAATCGATATCGTCACCCAGATGGCTGGCAAAATCACTAATATGAAACCCCAGTTGCGAACAAACACAGCTAGCAATGGCCAATCGTAATTTCTCTCGGGAAAACCGCGAAGCTTAAGCAAAGTCGCTACCACCATTGATCCACTTAAGATCAGCGCCGTATTCAAGGCCATCATAACCAACTGGACCGTATAACTGCCTAACTTATCTACCTTCATGTGGCCGATGGTTTCATATTCTAAAAGAACATAAAAACAGATGGCCCCTGCAGAACAAGCAAAAGCTTCAACTACGCAGAGGTCTTTTGTATAAACTAAGCCGCGAAAAACTCAGTAGCTCGCCCGTTAATCGACAGTCTGCAGCCAGCCATTTCCATGCGCCAGCTGGCCAGCCGTCACTATTGGTGAGCTCGCCTGCAGGCTAGCTGACCGCTACGATTCTACTGCTAAAAAATCCGCGCTAGCCAAACGGCCATTCTTAGTCCATGGGTGAAGTATGAGCAGCGACCGTCAGCCACACCACATGAGCCCCGAACTCCTTTCGCCAGCAGGCAATTGGGACTGTGCGCGGGCAGCTGTCGCCAATGGCGCAGATGCGATTTTCTTTGGCCTGCCCAAGTTCAACGCGCGTCTACGAGCTGACAATTTCACCGAGGCCGACTTACCTGAGCTGATGGATTTCCTCCACAGCCACGGCGTGCGCGGCTTTGTGACGATGAATACGCTGATCTTCACCAACGAGCTGAAAGCGGCTGAAGCGCAGCTGAAGTTGCTCGCAGAATCCAATGTCGACGCCATCATCGTGCAAGACTTCGGCCTCGCACGGCTAGCTCGCACCGTCGCTCCCTCACTAGAAATTCACGCCTCCACGCAGATGACCATCACCTCGCCTGAGGGACTGGATTTTGCCGATGCTTTGTTCAAGCTAGACCGCGCCGTGCTCGCCCGCGAGCTGTCGCTGCGTGAAATCAAAAAATTTGGCCCAGCGGAAAGCGTGCCGATCGAAGTTTTTGTCCACGGCGCACTCTGTGTCGCCTACTCAGGCCAGTGTCTAACGAGTGAAAGCCTCGGCCAGCGCTCCGCTAACCGCGGCGAGTGCGCGCAGGCATGCCGCATGAACTACGAGCTCGTCGTCGATGGCGAAACTAAAGAAATGGGCGATACCCGCTACCTGCTCAGCCCGCAGGATCTAGCCGCCGTGGACGTGGTCCCTCAGTTAGTGAAAATGGGCGTGGTTTCCTACAAGATCGAAGGTCGCCTAAAATCACCAGAATACGTTGCCGCCGTCACTCGCGTCTACCGCAAGGCCATCGACGCAGCCGCCGCTGATCTGCCTAGCCCAATCACCGATGAAGACCGCTATACGCTAGAAATGGTCTTCTCACGCGGACTCAGCACCGGATGGTTAGAAGGAACTAACCACCCAAAACTTACTCACGGAAAATTTGGCAAAAAACGCGGCGCCTACGTTGGCACCGTGACCAAAGTCGACTACGAACGTGTCGAGTTAGAGCTGGAATCAAAAGTACCACTGCGCGCTGGCGACGGTGTGGTTTTTGACGCTGGTGAAGACCGCAACAAAGAACAAGGCGCACGGATCTGGCAAGTAGATGGCAATACCATGGTCTTCCACCACCAGAAAAGTGGACTCGACTGGAAACGCATCAAACCCGGACAAAAAATCTGGAAAACCGACGACCCTAAGCTCAATGCCAAAGTGCGTTCATGGTGGAAAAATGTGAAGTTAGAGCCACAGCGCGACGGCCTACAAATCACCATCATCGGCTCAGCTGGCCAGCCAATGAAACTCAGCTGCCACGGCATCACCGTAGAATCTAGCGAGAAATTAGAAGCGGCCCAAAACCGCCCACTCAATGACGAGACACTCGCCAAACAGCTCGGTCGCCTCGGCGGTACAGACTACCAGCTAGCGGGAATTGATAATCAGCTGCAAGGCGACGTTATCATGCCGCTCTCCGCACTCAACCGACTGCGCCGCGCACTCGTAGAGGCCTTGGACAAACAAGGTCCCATAGCTAAAAATGAGCCCGCCAAGGCCCAGCCAACTGGCACCCTAGCTGAGCTCATGCCCAAGCGCGAAGACCGCCCCAAAGAGCCTACCGAGCTCACCGTGCTGTGCCGCAACATGGAGCAAATCGACACTTGCCTAGCGGCTAATGTCACCACCCTCTACGCCGACTTCATGGACATCCGTCTCTACAAAGATGTGGTCCAGCGTGTGCGCGACTACAATGCTGAGCATGGAACTAACAGCACCATCCACCTAGCGACACCTCGCATTCAGAAAGCCGGCGAGCACGGTTATTTCAAGCTCATCGAACGCGCCGCTCCAGACGGCGTACTCATCCGCAACCTCGGCGCCATCGAGTATTTCAAAAACAAAGACGAGTTCTACCGCACTGGTGATTTCTCCCTCAACTGCGCTAACCCAATCACCGCTGACATTCTCAAAAAGGAAGGCAAACTTCACCACCTAACGGTCAGCTACGATCTCAACATCACCCAGGTGCTCAACCTGCTCTACGGCTGCCCGCAAGATTGGTTCGAACTCACTCTGCACCAGCACATGCCAATGTTCCACATGGAGCACTGCGTATTCTGCACCTTCCTCAGCGAAGGCAAAAGCTTCCTCGACTGCGGCTACCCGTGCGAAAAACACAAAGTGCAAATCCGCGACCGTGTCGGTGAACTACACACACTAACAGCTGACGTCGGCTGCCGCAATACGCTGTTCAACAGCAAAGCTCAAACCGGCGCGCGCTACTTTGAACAAATGCGCGCTACCGGGCTGAAACGCTTCCGCATCGACCTACTCAACGAAGACGCAGCCGAAGCCGCTGAGGTCATCACCGCCTACCGCGAACTATTCGCCAATCCTGTCGATGGCGCCAAACTCTGGCACCAACTCAATGCCATGGAAAAACTCGGCGTCACCGAGGGCACGCTAGAAGTTAGATAACTTCAGCTAGCTGGAACACTAGCAAAATAGCTGGTCAATCAGGCCTCATAAACTGACCTAAAAAAAGCCGCCCACCCGAAGTTGGGTGAGCGGCTGGCTATGATATCAACTCAAAATCAATCTTACTTCGTATGCGTCATGTTTCTCCAACCTTGAGCAGTTGGCCATGATGGCTCTTTGAAGATCTCGATCTTATCGATAACGATCTGGTCGTTCTCAGCGCCTTCTAACTTGAGTAGTTTGCTCTCAAAGAGCAGCTCAAGCTCAGTGGCAGCCTCGCTTACCTTACGCATGGTGAAGGTATATTCCTTATCCTTATGGTAAGGCTCTACGATCATCTGGGATAGTTTGTAATTCATCCCCTCGCCACGCATAGTCGTATACAAGGTCACATCAGTATTGGTCTGGTTGACCGCGTCGATGTTCAGCTTGAATATGTAGCGTGTGCCAATTGGGTCAGCTGAGATATCTAGCACTTGGCTCATCTCCGATTTGTTGCCGGAAGATGGAGTGGTTTCTACTAACAATGCATAGTTACCATCCTTAACCAGAGCTGGATCATCAGTCAGGTTGAATTGGCTAAACCCGTCAGCAGATGTCCAGCTGTCGAAGGTTCCTGATTCAAGACCAAGGTCATCACCACTCTCAACCACTGCACCCAAACGAATGAGTGATAGGTTATCAAAAGTGAAGCTGCCTGTAGATGACTCCGCTCCCTCTACCGCAAATGATAGATGCAGGTAACGTGCTTGAGCTGGCCCTTTCTCCAACCCGAGCTGGAACTCGTGTAATCCACTGGCTAGATCTACCTTGTCAGACTCCACAGTCATTAATACCCCGTCTGCTGGATCTGCATTATCATCCCAACGTGCTACCATGAGCGCTCTATCTAGCGAGCTAGACGAGCCATCACCGATCACATTACCACGCACGATATAACGTGTATTGGCGAAGTCTTCACCAAGATCGATGGTTTGTGTTAGCATGGAGCTACCAGCAGCGGAACTAACGCTAACTGAGTAGTCACCAGAAATGACTGACTGAGCACCTGATACCAGCTGGAAATCAGCCGCCCCAGAACTTACCCAGCCATCTAGGTTGCCTGATTCGAAATCAACATTTTCCATCACCGTCATCAAGTGCTGACCCTCTGGATCAACGATCTGATAGTCCCCGTGTTGTTTGCCATTGCTCAGAGTGAATGGTGCATACTGGAATCCATAAGACACCCAGCTTTCACCACCATCATCGCTAGCCAAAACGCGGCGCGGTGTGATCTGGCTGAAGTCTACCACATCCTGACCCTGTTCGTTCTGGCTTACAGAGGTCTCACGGATATAACTACCGAGATAGGATCCTGATAGTAATGTGCCAGGCTTGATTAGCTCAGCAGAACCTAGCGGACCAAAGCGGTCGAAGATTCTTCCATTTGGAATCCAATCTGGAACCAGACGGCTCCAGCGATCGAACATAGAATATTCGTAGCTTTTGCCATCCCAACCAGCACGGGTATGACCTCTAACCATAAGACCTTCACGGTAGCCAAGGTAGACGCCTACAGCTGGCCAAGTATCCCCCATGATAGAGTATGTCATGCAGCGGCTCAGCTCAGTCACATCCATACGAGGGCGTGTGATGCGGCTTACAAAGGTGCCTTCAGTATTGATGAACCCTTTCTCCGGCATGGATGGGGCATCACCAAAACTAAAGCCTGCTAGATACGGCAGTTTATGATCATCAACCCAAGCTGATAGACTGAAGACTAGGTTATAGAAATGCTGTTTCCACGCAGGGTCGGTATACATGCGAGTCGTGTAGTCGTAGTGGAAAAACAGATCGTAGTGATTTGAATTGGTATCCACCGCTGGCTCGTCTTCGATGTACTGATAGAAGGTTTCAGCCACTCCCTTGTAAGTTAGTGTAGACCCTTCACGCACCTTCTCTGGTGCGGAAATAACATCCATAATGCGGTCAGTCGCGTAGACGTCTTGTGCAGCTACAAACTCCCACGCAGGGGTATGCTCACCGCTCCACTCGATTTGCCTAACATCTGGATCAGGTCCATATGGGTAACACGGCTTATCCATGTGCATCGGCACTGAGAAGTAATCACCTAAGCGGTAGAAGCTACGCTTGAGTATCTGCTCACAGGCCTCTTTGATTCTAGGATTAGTATCCCCATAATGATTCAGGGCTGAAGTCGCTGCACTAATTGTGAATTTAATCATCAATGTCGTCGCGTATTGCGCTGCGTCACCAGTGTATTCATCATAGGATTTACAAGCTAATCCATCCACATTGGTTTCTACCGGTCTATCATAACCGTCTAGATTACCAGCATATCGACAGATAATTTCTTCAACAATCTGTTCTGCATCTGGGTCTCCTAGGATGATGTCAGCTAAGACAAACTTGCTCGCGATAGACAGGCCATCACGATTGAATTGCTTAAAATCATTGTAAGCAAAGCAGGTATTCCAATCCCGCATACCAGCTGTGTTAGGACTCATCTGAGCTTTCAGCGCATTGATTTCGCTCTTGAACTGCTCAAGCAGCCAATCTTCAAAACCAAGTCGTTGATCGCGGCTATCAGAAACCATCATTGCCTGTTCACCACCTACAAATAGGCGGCCACATGCGGTAGCACTGATACTCGTTACCCCTTCATTCTCGAAGATGTAATAAGGATTCAAAGCGATGCTTTCACCAGCTTTGAGGTCATCTTTGCTCACATGATAGAGCATGGAATTACCCGCTCCTTGGTTTTGCAAGAGATAAAGACCATCGTTACCCTCACCACCGTAGCTTCGTGCAAAGCTCATAGAATCAACATCCGCAATGTCCGCTAGATATTTAAATTCACCATCAGGTTTATGCAGATATGTCGCTACCCCTTCATAGTTCAATTCGAAATCAACAGCCACATCTAGCTGATAGAGTGAATCATTGACCACTGCGTAGAGTTTTTCTCCATGGGAATCCAGGGAGATGGAACAACGCTGCACTGCTTGACCACCAAACGGGTAGCGGCGGCTAGGTACAGTCACCGACTTATCTGAACTATGAGCCGAGTAGACATTAATACCTTCGCTTGTACCCACATACAGTTCGCCAAAGTAGTGCTGCATCTCTAACTTCGTGTTAGCATCAGCTGCAAAGTTGGTGCGCGCAAACAAGGTCAACTCATTGGTATTGTAGTTGAAGCGCAAGATTGCATCCTTCTCGTTAGCATTGCCTAAGCTGCTCTCTTCGTTAGCGCATATACCAATGTATAATAATCGGCCAGACATACTGAAGGCCATGGAGTTAATACCGAAGTCATTCCCGCGAAGGTCCGCCCATGGCATCAATACTCTAATTTGCTCACTAGTAACTTCACGTTGTACCGCGCCACGGATGTCGCGGATCTCTAGCTGACCGCTCTCACGAGAAGCCACAGCATACATACCAACCGCTTCAGCAGAGGCTACCAGATCAGCGCCAGCTAGCTCATTGGCCCAGCTTTTAACAACGACGTTCGGGTTCTGCTCGTTGACTGATAGTTTTACCGTGCCCGTGGCAGTCATATTGATGCCATCACTAACGGTGAAACTAAACTCAGTCTCTCCAGCCACATCACTGCTATAGCTGAAAGAACCGTCACTGCTAAAGTGCAAGTTACCCAGGCTAACATCCTCTGCGAGTTCAAAGCTCAGCTCTTGCTCAGGTTGATGCACCACAAGTGCCTTCATCGCCTCACTGGTAAGTGAGAATGCACGACCTTGCAGAACTGCATAACTCTGATCTTTGATCTGCATTGGAGCATTACTTTCAAAACATGATAGATATTCAGAACCGATCGTTTCAGGCTGTAGAATATCACCTATGCCTAAAGTTTCCCAGCTGATGCTAACAAACTGATCTGGCGCAGTAATCACGTAATACATGATGGTATAATAACGCTTACCGGCTTCCAAATATAAGGACTCCTTAATATTACCGGAGCGGTTCACCTCCACCGCATTAGCTGGATCCATGTCCGTACTTACAAAAAGACGAGGCTTGAGAGATCCTTCCTGAGTGAATCGATAGAAACCATCTGATGGCACCTGAATGTATCCGTATAGTCTAACGCCAGCTGGACTGCCGTCATGTTCAGGGCTAACATAATCACCATAGACGTGAGATATTTCACCCACCTCTGGCAGCTCGATCAAATCGGCCATATTACCATCATAACCAGCTAGAACCTCATAGGTTAGTCCACCGCTGAGAGTTTCATTCCTGAAAATGCTCACTTTCACCGTTGCTACTTCACTAGTGCCACCTGATGTCGTGATACTGTATGTGAAAATATCACTACCTACATAGCCTAGGTCTGGCTGATAGATTACAAGACCATTGCCAACATTCTCTAGTGAACCATTAGCTGGGCCACTCAAGATATCGAGCGCAAGCACATCACTAGCAGCTAAGGTATTCTCTGCTGCTAGATCGATAGATTTTTCCTGACCTTCTAGCGTCGCCATAGTGGCATCCACCAAGATTGGCGGCCCAGCTTGGTAGCTCAGCTTAATGCTCACCGTGATCGGTCCGCGTGTGCGGATGCCATCAGTGATGCGATACGAGAAGCTATCTGTGCCCTCAGCATCAGGATAAGGTGAATATCTGTAGCTGCCATCTTTGTTAAGCATTAGAGTGCCCTTGCTTGGTCCTGCAACTAACTCAACCCAAGCATTAACAAGCTGGTTCTCTCCTACGACGTTGCCTTCCAGAACGTTCGAGCTGTCGCCATAAACAAAATCAACATCACTATCAACTAACTCATCAAAAAATGGCAACTCGATATGTGATAGATATTCAGATGAAATGACCTCAGGAGTATCAATCCCTGGGCCCGTCCAAGAGACCTGCAAATACTCTGCAGTTGTATTCTCTTTGTGTAATACTTCGATATAATACGCCTCGGCAGCACTTAAGTTTACCTTCACTGAGGCCACTCCTGGCCACTCTTTCTTCATACTGTAGGCAATATTTTCAATATTCTCTTCAGAGCGATCAGTACTCAGCCACAGGTAGGCTTCATTACTTGCTGCTAGATAGAAAGTATACTCACCGTCAACTGGAGGATGAACATAACCACAAATCCTCTGACCATAGTGATCAGCATGATCTGGCTCAGTCTCAAAGCTACTCAAATAATCACTCCAGCTCGGGTAATCTGGGTAGTCAACATGACCTGTGAGATCTTCGATCTTCCAGCCAGGAATACCATCCCAATAGTAACGAGTTAATCTACCTGTCGGATTATCACCATCAGAATGCAGAGTCACAGTTACTGGATTACTAGCTAGCGATCCGTCAAAGGCAATGTACTCAAAGGTATCAATTCCCTCACGTTCGCCATCTGGCACATAAACAAAATATCCATCTTCATCTAGATGCACCGTGCCGTACTCCGCCTGACGTGTCAGATAAGCATAAAGTTCATCACCGTCAGCATCAAAGTCGTTATCCAACACACTAACTGGCGAGATGTATTCAACACCCAAACCAATATCATAGCTCAAGCCAGTAGCCTCAGGTGCCTGATTTCCCTCTTGAGAAACAGCTACCGTCACTGATGAAGGAACAACATACTCACCATCAGTAATCTGATAGGTGAAAGTATCTACCCCAGTAAAGCCGAGTCGCGGACGATACAAGAGCTGTTCATCAACCAGCTCCACAGAGCCGTTAGCTGGCTGGCTATAGGCGTAGATGCTGATCACGTCACCATTAGGGTCGTAATCATTAGCCATCACATCGATCAATACCTCTTGGCCTGCATCAACCTTAACTCCAGTAACAGGAGTGGCAACAGGTGGCAGATTGATAGCTTTTACCGACACAAAAACAGTCGCGGTAGAGCTATCTACCCCATCACTGATAGTATAAGTAAATTGGTCATCTCCAGAGAAACCGTCAGCTGGCTGATAGATAATGCTAGAGCCTGACTTGGTAGCTGTTCCATTTGCAGGTGAACTTACCGCAGTGATGTAAATCCTATCACCATCGGCGTCAGAATCATTCGCAAGTACATCTATCAATGCTGATGTTCCCTCGTCGATTTCAACGTGATCATCAACCGCTTCAGGTGGATTGTTTCCAGCAGAAACACCCTCACCCAAAACCATGAATGATAAACTTTCTAAATTATGTGCGGTTTCTTGATCAGTCATCTGGTCCTCATCAACGACAATATTGATTTGGTTTCGCTCTATCGGATAATGACCATAAAATGCAGGGAAACCACCATCGTTACCGGTCATGCCAGCACTTGATAGAACACCAGATAAAACTTCATCTAACCCGCTAGTTTCATAAAAATAACCTTCGATGTCGTTGTCTACACCTCTCACCGTTTGTGGCCCCACTCCAGCTCGGTAGGCAATGCCACTGTGGCTCAGCACGCCAGTAGACTCTTCCATGACGTAGTAGCCCAAGGTCTCGCTTAGTCTTTCTATAACAAAATCCTCGCCGACATGTTTGCCAATGTAGAAGTTTTTCGCATCAGCTGGCAATCGGAAATTAGCTCCACGGCTCCAGAATGCAGACCAGCGCTCATTATTGTAGCTCATCACCTGGCCAAAGACCACAGGCGACTCATAACTCTGCTGATAATCAACTTTACTGCCAACCCAGTTGTTCTTTCTGTCTGCCCGCTCCGATAGAAACTGTGCCGCTTCCATCTTAGCACCATCGACATTCTCCGTATATACGCCCTCTTCGACTACAGAGATAGATACATCTAATAGAATTTCGCCCGTATTGCCATCGACTCGGTCTAACTTAATCTCAAAACCTCGATTTGTAATATTACGAATTCGAGTCACCGCACCCTTTTCACGATTATAGGGATACATTGGCGTCGCCACAATCACTGGTGACTTGTAGCCAGTTGGGAATGTCATCTCCGTCCACTCGCTGCTAGATACATCCTTCAGGATCCCCCAGCTCATATTAGGGCCTTCGTAGACGTCGTTAACTTCAATCGTTAGCTGAGCATCAGCTGACAATGGGTCTTCTTCGCCATTCCATGCTCTAACTCCAAGAATGTATTGGCTTTGAATTTCAAAATCCAATGACTCGTTAACATAAACAACACCCGTATCATCAATGGAAAAATAACCGTCTTCGTTGCCTGAAATGATTTCAAATGCAACTGCGTTGCTAGCTACCATGCTTCCTAACACGCCAGCGTCAGAATTTTCATCAATATTGAAGTGAGCATCTTCTAACACTGGAGGGACTGGCTCAACGACAACAGACTCATAAGATTTGATCTGAGAGATGGTTGTCCAATTAGTTGCACTATTCCCTTTCCCAATCAGCTTGATAAAACGGAGCTGCTGAGAAGTAAAAGCATACGACTCGAGCTGATCTGAGCCTTCAAGACTGCTGTAGTTCCCTAGCAAATTCCAATTCTCTCCATCTAAAGAAGCGTGCAACTCAAATGATGAGACTCGTTCATTCCCCTTATAAAAAGCAATATCCAGATGGTCAAAGAAGTAGTCATCATCGTATTCAAGCATCAACTCCACACCTACCACGTTAGACGTCCATCGAGTCGTTAGGTTGTCATCTAAGAGCCTGTGTAGAGTATCAACACTATCACTTGCTGATAAGTTGACAGGCGTAATCACACTTCGCTCATTGAGCTCCGCGCTTGCAGTAATTTGGGGCTCTTCAGCTTGGGCGATGACTGCCGAGGCCGCCAGTAACCCTAGACTAAGAATCCCGGGCTGAAAATTAGCCCATCTTGTATATCGTTTCATTATTGGTTTTTTGTTTGTGCAAAATCTCCTAACATTTAAACGAGACGAGATTTAAACATTAAAAGTAATCATACTGATTAAAACCATTAGATAACGAGGCGAGATTTCAATTTACGCCATACACTAATTAAAAGACACAAACCTATCGGACAACTAAAACTAGTTAAGTCAACGACTCATGAAATCTAATATAAATGAGCGTTTATCAGCAAACTAACACTAACCGCAACTGCATTTAACCTGTCACCTTATTCCTAACACGCTTAAAAACAAACCATTCCACAGCTTGTTTTTAACTTGCTAAGAAGCTCACTAATTTATCAACGACCTACTCGCGGCCAAAGCTGTTGATAGCATTTACCGTACGAATACGCTCTTCCCGTTCATCAGGAGCCCAGCCTTTATACCACATTTTAGCACGGTAGATAATGTCATCATTACTCGGCATCAGGGGCACAGCTGGCTCTCGTAGGGCGAGCGGATAACTGCGCTGAGATACTGGCGCGAGGTCTGGTTTTTCATGGCAGCCAATGCAGCTAGTGGTGGCACCAGGTCTGACGTATTGCCAAATCAACTCATTGCCAACCACTTGTCTATCACTATCTAGCACTTGAAAGTGAACCATGCGATCAGCTGGAATTTCAACACTGAAGCTGCCATCATCAGCTAGTGGCACGGTTCCCAATATGCGACCAACAGCACCTCCATGATTGCGCCAGGCGACACCGCCATCTTTGTGAGTTTGATGTCTAGCAATTTGCGGCATGCCCTCATTAATGCGGACATACTTTCCTCGCTCCGCAATTTGCGGTTTGCGAGTATTCTTTACAGAACTGCACATCATCGTGCCTGTGAATGAAGGGTTCTCGCCATGATAGTTAGATGGCAGAATAGGTTCGCGGAAACGTGGTCTCAAAGGACGAGCCTCAATCGCTGAATAGCTCGGATCATCGTAAACCAATGTCAGTTCAGCCGTCTCAACATTTAATCGGTAGATTCCATGATTCACAGGTTCCCAGTTATCTATGCGATGAAACTGACTGCGCTGCTCAAGCGGTGGTCGCTTACCTGCAGATACCAGCAATTCCTCGTCATTCAGCGGATAGGGACAAGTCACCGCCCAGTCGCTGTTAGGCATAACCTTGCGCTCCTTTAGCTTACCCGGGCCAATAACCATCGGTCCATCAAAGCTATTGATGATGTACTTATCTTTACCCCATGGCTGTGGCTGAGTGATACGCAATAGCCGGTGTCGAGGAGCTGTAACAGAGTTGGCCCCCTTGATATTTAAAAACGCCTGGCGCCTTTCTGGGCCGTAAAGCGTTTGCACTCTATAGCCGTCAGGGAATGCCGACATCAAATTCCACTCGGTTTTCAAGCGTGAATAAAACAACTCAAGACGGGTAAATAACAAACGCCCATCACTGCTGATAGATGCTTCAGAGTCACGACCAAAGTTATAACCAATCACACGGATATCTGAGCCGTCACGGTTCATCGTTGTCAGGCCCGTTGATAAATAGCCATGATACTCGTCGCGGTAACCTAATCTAGTCGATGAAAATGCAATGCGTCCATCAGGCATGTGCACTGGCTGCACGTCGTGATAGGGACCAAATGTTAGCTGCTTTAGCCCAGTGCCATCCTGCCTCACCTCAAACAAGTGCCACCATGGATCGTCACCATCGGCATCGCGTTTCGCAAAGACTAACCACTCACCATCGTAGTGCACCTCGAGGTCAGCCACATGGGCATTGGTGAATTGGGTCACTTGCTGTAACTCACCTTGGCCATCACTGCTTGGGGTGAATTTGAAGATGTTTTTGCCATAGCGGTAGGTTGGACCTGAGTCCGTTGTCGCATACGCCGTTAGATCTTTGGAAATCTGATAATCATTGCCAATATCGTGGTCGGCTTGAATGAAAACATAACTGAAATTTTCGCTCTGATCAGCGACTAAGCCCGCGTCTATCTGCTCAGCTGGTGTCTGCGCATTTTGACTAGCTGGAATTCTTTCTAGCCCCCTTTGCCACAGCGCTTCTCTAGCTAACAACTTAATTGAAAAGTACGGATGCTGGCTCTCAACCCGCTGCAATACAGCCCCCACCTTGCTGGCCGATTTTTTGCACAGCGCTTTCGCTGCTGCGTATTGAACCTCTAGCACATTTTTATCATTAAAGGCAAATTCAGTAAGTAGATCGATATCGCTATCGTCGCCTAACTTACCTAATGCTAATAACCACGCTTCTTTGAAGCGCGGGCTAGGGTCATTGAATTCATCAAATCCGTCGCCATGCTCCTTATCATAGAAAGTTTCAAAGTCCATGCTCACGCCGTAGCTAGCATCATCGGGCGCCTGCCTTAGTAGCTGGCGGAGTTTATCAGCGGCCTCATGGGCATCCATTGCCATCAATGCCTTAGCCGCATCCATACGCACCCAACCACTGCGATACTCTAGCAATTTTAGCAATGATGGCACATCTCTCTTGTCATTGCATAAAGCTGCTAACACATGACCTGCGTAGGGTGGTTTACGCGCAGTATCGAGCTTCACGTAATCATTAACCAACTTTTCTACCAACTCCATCTCGCTACCAGATACTGACTGCGGACGAGATTCTCCGAGAGCATTAAAAGCGGCATCGATCACTGGCTGGCGCATGTCTGCAATATCTAGCAAATAGCCAATCATTTCATGAACTGGCTCACGTTGATAGATCATCGTTGAGTCCCAGTTATTTGGAATTCCAACCACCAAATAAGGCGTAAGCCCTTTCATTTTCACGCTTTGCTCATCATTGATTGGCAAGCGGCTCAGCACTCTCAATGCAGAGAAATACAAGCGAGGAACGCGATCAATCATGGAGAAATTTGGCGCATCATACCATGGATAAACTTCGACTAGTTTGCCATATCGATTCCCTCCGATTTCTCGGGTTTCAGGCTTGAAGGAAAATTTTGGCAGGTACGTCATCACCGCATCCACACTCGCTGGGCCACCACAATCGAGCATCGCTTCCATCGCGTATGCCGCCCAGTCAGGCCTATCTAGCAACTCAATTAGATATTGCTCTCCAGCAGAATCAGCCGTGGCTATTTTCCCCAATGCCTTGATGCCAGCTTGAATGAAATGCTTCTCCGCACGATGGTGTACGTTAGCCCCTTCATCAGAGTACATCGAATCTTTATAGACCTGCTTATCTAGCTGCAAATTTATGTCTTTGTATGGCCGCAGTAACTCAATCAGACGCTGTGATAGAGCGGGACTAGGATCTGCCATTCTCGCCACTGCACGCAAGGCATCACAGCGCTTAAAGTAGGGCAACTGGTCATCTTCAGCTTGTGCCATCAAACTCTCTACATGCGATTCCAGCTGAATTAATGCTAGGCGATCTTGCAGTTTCTCTATCTGCTCAGCCCTAAGCTGTGGTTTTTCCTGGGCGTTGAATTCCAGCTGTAAACCCGTATGCAGCTCTAAACCTAGATGTGCAGCTTTCCTAACGGTCCAATCGTCATCAGCTAGGGCATTGAGCAATGGCAACATCATCTGTCGCTTTCCTGACCAGGCCATGTACATCACGGCCTCCCTGCGAACTCGTGGGCATTCATCACCTAACATGCCTACAATTTGCTCGGCGGCCTCAGTAGCTCGCATCGCAGATAGATGTTCTACAGCTTTGATTCTGGAAACCTCGTTAGAATCATTCAGCTGGCTAGTCCAGTGGTTAAGCTGAGTTTGAAATGGGTTCTCTAGCTCAGCAGAAATCGCCCCGCTAAGAATGGATATGGTCATGCCCAAGACCAGTGCCGCTGGATTTTTCATCATCATTATGTAGGTGCCTGTGAATGCAAATACCTTTCAGCTATGCCCGTTAAGAAATCGCGACTCCTTAATCTAATAGCCATAAAGGTATACCTAGATAAAAAGAGCTTTCTTTCATGATCATGAAAGCCATGCTTCTGAGATGATTCTCCTCAGGAAGAAAGTTCTGCGCGGATCATTTTGCCTTCTCCACTTCGCGAGAAAGCAGCCAAAACACGTCAGAAAGCCTATTTAAAAACAAGGGTCCAAACTCAGGAGCGCCATCACCTAATGACCACGCAGTAATCTCAGCGCGTCGGCACACGGTGCGGCAATGATCGAGATGAGCAGCTGGGTGGCTACCATTTTCACCGGGTTTCACCCAACCCTGAAACTTCGTCTCCATCTCTGATGCGAGATTTTCCAGCCAGCCGATGTCCTCGCTAACAATTCTCAAATAACCTTTTTCGTAGTACTTTTCTCTAGCTTCTGGGTCGACGGAGATCTCCCCCATCAAACCTATCAACTTTTCCTGAATCTGATGTAAAATGGCGATCACCGCCTCTGGCATACCAGCTGTGGTTCGCGCTAATCCAACACAAGCATTGAGCTCATCGACAACTCCGCTCGCCACCACATTAGGTGAATTTTTGGGTACTCTGCCGCCAAACATTGTATCGGTCAGGCCTTGGTCACCTCGCTTTGTAATCACGCTCATGCGCCGCATTATCAATGCGATCTGCCATCTCGCAAGTATCTACGTGTCAGCGCGGCTATTTTATGTTGTCATGGCAGCCAGATGGATGACCACAGTGATGCTTTAATTGACGATTACTTAGATTTTCTCAGCATTGAGAAAAATGCCTCACCGCGCACCAAACGAAACTACACACAAGCATTGATAGACTTCTCCAACTGGAATGAAAAATCATTCTCCAGCTGGCAGGACTGCACCAGTGAGCAGTTCCGTGAGTACCTTCACCACCTCCACCTTGAAGGGCTAGCTGCGAGCACTATCCGGCTACGATTTTCAGCGCTGCGATCATTCTATCAGTATCTCGTATTACGCCGTGGACTTGCAAAAAACCCCGTCTCAGAGGTGATGCTACCAAAGGCCAAACGCAAGCTGCCAGTGGTGCTCTCCGTTACGCAAATGCAAGAGCTGCTAGACATGCCCTACAAAGTAGAGCAACCAAAACAAGCAAAGCCGTGGGTGAAACATCGCGACGCTGCCATCATGGAGTTATTCTACTCGTCTGGGCTACGCCTAGCGGAGCTTGTTAGCTTGAACGTAGAAGACCTTGATAGCGATTCAGGAACCCTCAGAGTGGTCGGCAAAGGCAGCAAAGAACGACTACTGCCTATTGGCTCGTACGCCATGAAGGCCATCCAACATTACCGTCAGGACGCGCAAATTCATAGCGGCCCGCTATTTCTCAATAAATCTGGCACACGGCTCTCTACCCGCTCGGTTGGCAAACTGCTAGAAAAGTACTTACAACAATCAACCATTCCCTTTCACGTCACCCCGCACAAATTGCGCCACAGCTTCGCCACCCACATGCTAGATCACGGTGCCGACCTAAGATCCGTACAAGAGCTTCTCGGCCACGCATCACTATCGACTACCCAAATCTACACGCATGTCACCAAACAGCGCATGCAAGATACCTATCGCTCCGCCCATCCGCGGGCAAAATAACAACTCCAGCTAGAGATTACTCAGATGTTGGAGGAGTCGCCAGAGCTGGGCCTTTATTGCCAGTTGGTGAATCTGAGCCGCTGCTTGCACGCAGTTCGTCGTCACTCGCTAGATTTGCAGATGGATCAGGAGCCCGCCACACACTCTGATTCCCCGCTGGCGGATTCGGAAATGCAGGTAATGGCTCGTAGGCTGGCTGCTGAACTTTTGGTTTTTTGCTCGCGCTCTGCTGAGCTCCAGTTGGCAGCTCGGAACCGTCTTCAGCAAGTTCCACAGCTTGGCTAGGAACATCATCCACTTGTTGATCTTTGGGCACAATGGGCTCCAATGAACACGACGCTAAAACCAATGACAAAGCGGCTGCTATTGCCAATGAGGAGGATGCAAGTGACTCATTCATAATTTCCATAAAGATGCCAAGAATTATGCCCTTGGCAATAAGGAATCCTCTATCCAGCCACTCCTGTTGGGAACACCAGATTCATCAGCATGGTGAGGAAAAAGTTAGTGATCAAAATTGCTAGAGAAGAAAAGACCATCGCACGGGTGGTCCCCTGCCCAACTCCAACAGCTCCACGCGAAGCTTTTAGACCTTCATTACAAGAGATTAAGACGATCAAAAATCCAAACACAGCCCCCTTCACCAGCGCAATATAGATGTCGCTCATGTCGGTATGCTCGCTGGTGCGAAATTCCCACCACGCCTCTGGCACCCCAAATGCCTGTGTTCCCACCACCCAGCTGGCCAGAATGCCAAAAGCCGCCGACTCTGTAATCAACAGCGGCACAGATAACATCATCGCGATCAAACGTGGGGTGACTAGAAAATCCACAGGGTGCACACTCATGGAGCGCAGCGCATCTATCTGCTCAGTCACCTGCATGGTGCCAATCTCAGCTGACATCGCCGCGCCCACGCGTCCAGCTAACATCAAACCTGTCAATGTGGGGCCCAGCTCACGCAGCATGCCCACGCTAACCATCGCGCCGCCCATAGACTCCATGCCCAGCCCCTGCAGCTGGAACAATCCCTGCGCGGCTAACACAGCACCGGTAAAAGCACCGGTAATAATCACCACAGGCTGAGAGCTATAACCAATCTCATAGACCTGAGCGATCACCTTGCGCATGCGGATTTTACCACGCACCAAGGACTCGATGATTTCAGCTAGCAGCATTGCTAGTGATCCGAGGTAATTTACGAAGCTATAATAACTTCTGCCAAACATGGTCAGCAAGGTCATATCCCTTTCTACCTCACGATGGTCATACTTGTCGAGCGGTCACATTTTCTAGCTAGCTGGCGGCTGATCATCAGTGGGCTGCTGGTAGCTTTCCCACAGGTCGTACTCAGGTCCGATCTGGCGCAGTAGCTCTGGCCCCAACAGACGCATCCATACGCTGATAGGTAGTAGTAATACTGCGCCAACATATGGAATTGCCATAACAATAAACCCTAGGCAACACGTCACAACGCCAAAAAGCATGACAGCCAAGCCAAGAGCGATTCCCAATACCATCAGCCAGAGGAAATACAGAATGAAGGTCCAGAAATACTGACGGTGCAGTTTGAGAAACACGCCCCAAGCAGCCATCACTCCAATACCGCGCTTATACATGATAGGGATCACGAAGCTTTCTAGCATGTTCATGATGTAGCTATAGATCAGGGCAAATAATAAAAATACCAATACCAACGAGATCAATTGGAAAATGGGAAATTGCCAATTTTCAGCACCAGATAGATGAGGCCACAAAGTCAGGTAAAATACACCCGCGACAAAAGCGAGACCAGCGACCAGCGAGACAATACTAAATGCCGCGTTCCACCAAAATAACGACCATCCAGCTGCTGCTTGGCTGCGCCACGGTATAGCTATTTCGGCGCGATTATGAACCACATTATCTAGCAGCATAAACTTTCCACGGCTACTCAGCCAAATTAACAGCCCAGCGATAATCATAACAATCAACGCTCCAACAACTCCGAGGCTGATCACCATCATCTTGTTCTGCTCGTACCAATCAATAGCTGGCTGCAGCGATTCTAGCCCCGACTCAACCACCTCTTGCGGGCTGGCTGGAAGCTCAGGAACCTCTTCTGCTGAGGCAGAACTACCAGAATAATCCGAGCTGAAGCTAGGCATAGAACTGCTACCAGACAGCAACTGCGCTAACCACGCTGTGAAGCCAATAACAAACCAGCGAGCCAGATCAAATGGCTGAAACAAAATGCGCTTCATGCCATCAAAAGCATTTGTGGTTGCCTCTATCAAATTAGTTGGCCGTTTTTCCATGCAGCCAAGATGGCGCAAACTCACTAGATAACACAATGATAATAACAGCTAGATAGGCGAGGCACATGACCCCCGCCTCATATAGTCTAACTTAGGCTGACTTGTCCTTATTACCAAAAGGCTTAAAGTACCAATCCTTCATGCGCTTCATCACCGCCACCAAATCATCCATCGCTAGATACGAGCAAGGAATCAAAAATAGCGTGATCAATGTAGCAAAGAGGATACCAAAACCTAATGACACTGCCATAGGAATCAAGAACTGCGCCTGAATTGCTTGTTCAAAAATCAACGGCATCAAACCTGCAAAGGTAGTTAGCGAAGTAAGCACAATCGGCCTAAATCTAGCAGCTCCAGATTCTATCACTGCATTGTATGCGGTAGCGCCTTCTTTCCTCCGCTTGTTGGCAAAGTCGACCATCACTAGCGAATCATTCACCACCACACCAGCTAGAGCGAGCATACCAAACATGCTCAAGTACGACGGTGTGATGTCCATGATGATGTGGCCACCAATCGCGCCAATCAGGCCAAATGGCACCGCTAACATCACAAATATCGGCTGCAGCATGGAATTAAATGGAATCGCTAACAACGCGTAGATGGTAAAGAACATCGCGATCCCTCCTACTAACATGCGCATGCGCGTTTCCTCGTTTTCAGCTAGGAATCCAGAATAAGTCCAAGTCGCACCGCCACCGTGAGATTTGATAATTTCATCAATCTCAGCTGGCAACTCTTTACTCATGGCGATGATATCCACCTCCTTGCTCTCGGGGTTGGCAAAGATGCTCGTCACCCGCGCGCCCTTATGCCGCTTGATGTGAGGTGGCGACTTACCACGGATAATTTCCGCCACACTGCCGATAGCCACGGAGCTACCGTTATCTAGCATGATGCGCAAGCTATCCAATGTGTGTAGGCTTTCGCGTTCGGTTTTAGGCAATCTAACCATCACCCTGATGTTATCTTCACCTCGCTGAATGCGCTGCGCTTGATCACCGTGGAAAGCATTGCGAACCTGCCTAGCTAGATCCTGCTGAGTGAGCCCTAACTCGCGCCCCTCTGGCCGCAATAATATCTGAAATTCATCCTGAGGTTCACGGATGTCGTGACCGGCCTGGCTAATGCCTTCCCGTTCTTCCAACATCGAAACGATATCTTCTGAGATAGCTTCAATAGCGCCGGTGTCATTACCTAGCAACTTCAGCTCAATACTATTCTCCTCATCGCTCCCAGACTTACCAGTGTCTTGCGCGCGGATAATGAAGTTTCTCACGCCAGGGATTTCCCCTACCGCTTTTGTCCATGCTTCTGCAATGTCGGAATTATTAGCTCCCCTCACCGTTCGTTTACTTGGCGGGATAATTTCCACTAACACAAACCCACGCTCATCCTGCACGTTCCCCCAGCTAGGCCAGCCACCAGTAGCGGTGAGCACATTTCCTAGCAATGATTCATTCAATCCAGGGTCCATGAATTGAGGTTTGATCTCTTCAACGGCTGCGGCAATGCGTTGCACCTGCTCGTGAGTTTGCTCAAATGTCGTGCCATCTTCCATCTGCAAACGAGCAAAGATATAGTAGCGATCGACATCAGGCATGGAGACAAAACCCATCTTGCCACTCTGCCAGTAGCCCAACGTAGACATCGCTAGGGCGATGAATAATGCGAGAGTTAGATAGCGGAATGATACCGCGCTATGCAGCACAGGGCGGTAGATTTTGTCTACCAGCCACATGATACTATCGGTACATGCCTTTTGAACCTTCTCAACAGCTCCTAAGCCCTTGCGATTCACTTTCACGTGCTTGAGGTGACACGGCAGAATGAACTTCGACTCTATCAAAGAGAATAACAGCACTGGGATAACAACCACAGGGATCTGTTTGGCAAAGGTCCCCCACCAGCCTGGGATAAATAACAATGGCAGAAATGCCACCATCGTAGTGGCCACACCAAAGGTCACTGGACGAGCCACCTCAGTAGTTCCCTCAACAGCGGCCTCTAGCGGATCGTAACCTTGCTTCAGCTTGGAGAAGATATTTTCGCCCGTCACAATGGCATCATCAACCACAATACCTAGGACAATAATGAACCCAAACAGGCTCATTACATTGATACTAACATTGAGAAGTGGCATGAAGATAAGACCGCCAGCCACACTCACCGGAATCCCAACAACAATCCAAAACGCCAGCGACGGACGCAGGAACAATCCCAAAAACAAAATCACCAAGATGCTACCCTGCATCATGTTACGCATCAATATGCTAATCTGTCCGCGCAGACTAACTGAGTCATCATTCCACGCTGCCAGCTTGATGCCGTCGGGCATGGTACTGCCAGCATTGGCTACGTAGTTATGCACTTGATCAGAAATCTTCAGCGCATTCTCGTTGCTGCGCCGTTTTACTTCGACTAACAAACATGGCTCACCATTGAAGCGCACATCCTTCATCTGGTCATCAAAACCATCAACAATGCGGGCAATGTCGCCCAAGCGCAGCTCGGCTCCACCTTCTCGTGAAATGATGATTTTTTCAAAATCCTCACGCACATAAGCCTGCGAGCTACTTCTCAAAAGCAAGCGTGAACCCGACGAGCTGATAGAGCCAGCTGACATGTCAATCGAGCTCTCACGCACCGCTCTAGCAATTGTGCTCAGTGTCAGGCCATATTTCTCCAAAGTATGCTGGCTGACTTCGATAGATAGTTCATTTTGCTGCTGGCCAGTCACGATGACGTTAGAAACGCCCGGCAGGGTCATCAATTCGTCGCGCACCTGTCTCGCAGCTTTCAGCAAATCCCCCTCGTTGAGCTGACCGTATACAGCCACGGTGATCACCTGCGCCCACATGGATGTGTTAGGCGTAAATACATTTGGATTCTCTGCTTCAGCAGGGAAGGTACTGATACCAGTAAGCGCTGATTCTACATCGATCTTCAGCTGCTGAAGGTCGGCACCATCATCAGCACGCACCCACACGCGACCGACTCCACGGAGCGCTTGAGCGTCGATATGTTTGACATTATCGATGCCTTTCAGCGCGTTCTCAATCGGGATGATGACCTTGTCCTCGACCTCAGTAGGCGCAGCCCCTGGCATTGGTACGTTAATCCTAACAACAGGAATATCATACGATGGACTGACCTCAACAGGCGTCTTGAAATAGGCGGTGTAGGCGCCCAGCAAGATCACTGCAATGAGCAGGAAGTTGGCGGCGTAGCTATTCTGTGCAAACCAGCGGATCATGTATCTATCTAGTTAGAAGCTTTGCTGCTGACCTTGGCCTGCTCTGTATTGCTCTCACCATTGAGAATTTCTTCATGCATCCGCATCGTCACCTTAGCGCCTTCTGGAGCGTAGCGAAGTCTGGTGATGCATAGGTAATCGCCAGCGTCAAAGCCATCGGTCACCAATAAACTATCCCTATCTGTCCAGATGGGTGAAAACTTAGTCCGCTTGATGCGTTCATCTCTAATCACGATGATTTCATCTACCCCGGTCAGCGAGGTGCGGGGGATCTGATAGACGCCTTGGAGGACATTTGCTTCAATGGCAGCTACTACTGGCTGGCCGATACGCAGAGGCGCGTGACCGCTCTTCAGGCCAAATGGATCGTCCACACGGATGATGACAAAGAGCTCGCGAGTACGCTCATTGAGACGTCCTTCAGCGCGAATGACATAGCCAGACCACTCATTGCCAGCGTCGGTATTGATTGCGTCCGTTAGTTTCACACGGGCGCTGTTAATGGGCACGCCTCCCTCACCTGGGATTTCAAAATGCTTCAGCTGGTCGAGCGATAGAGGCACTCTAACTTCAGCAGTTTCGGTAGAAAATATTTCCCCTAACACAGTATTCCCGCTAACCGACTGACCAATGCCGATAAGCCGTTGTTTCACACGACCATCAAATGGTGCGCGCACTTTTGTGCGCTGCAGGTCGCGCTGAGCGCGCTCGAGATCTGCCTCGGCAGCTTTCACGCTAGCCATGGCCTCACGCAGCTGTGGTTTACGCAGTACGAGCTCACCTGGCTCGCCGTCGAATCCACTATCCTGCCAGTTGAGCAATGCCTGCTCACCGCGCGCCTCCTCTTGCTGCAGTGCGGTTTGCGCTCTAGCTAGGTTGGCAATCGCGCGCTCGGCATTGGTGCGGTAGTCCGCTGGGTCGAGCTCAACAAGCACATCACCACGTTTGAAAAAGGCACCATCGGCAAAGTTTGGTGCGATATGTAAAATCTTGCCTCCCACCTCAGCTGATAGATCGACATCGTAAGTCGCCCGCACCTCGCCCTGAGTGCGCAGATGAATTTGATAGTCTTGTCGTTCTAGCGGCACCACCGTGGCGTTGATGCTTCTTTTTCCACGGCCACCTTTAGAGCCGCCACCAGGCGCCCCTCTAGGTCCACCTTTTTTCTCGCCTGCTACCTTAGCCGCCTTGCCCTTTTTTTGGTTTGGCTCCTCAGACAGGTAGGACCAAGCAAACCATCCTGCTATGAGCACGATGATGGGTAAAATAACTCTTAATACTTTCGCCATTTTTCTAACTAGAAGCTTGGGTGGAAAAATCTCCGCCTAATGCTAAATATAAATTAATACGGTTTTGAATTCTTTGACTTCGCAGGCTGATGATAGAACTGCGAGCATTCAGCGCGCGACGCTGAGCCTCTAGCAAGTTCAATACGTCTGCTCCATCAATGCCCTGAGCGTAATCGCGCTCAGCTTGCTTTTCCGCCAGTGCAGCCTGCTCTACTTCTTTGAGGAGAAATTCTTCCTGCTCACGAAGTGAAGTTTCAGCTGCTAGATAATTTTCCACTTCGCGGAATGCATTCAGCGAGCGGCTAACATAAGTATGAATTTGCGCTTGGTAACGACCAGCTGCAGCGTCTACATCAGCGCGGCGCGAGCCGGCATCGTATAGCGGAGCGGCAAGGTTTGCGCCCACTTGGCTAGCCAGTGTTGATGGGTCCAGCAGTTTTGCTAGATCGCTAGAGTTTTGCCCCACGCTGGCATTGAGTGATAAGTTAGGCAGTAGGTTTTTGCGCGCGGCATCTGCGCGCATACCCGCTGCATAGATGTCCTCACGGGCAGCAACAAGATCAGGCCGACGCTCTATCAGCTGCAGTGGCATCCCCACAGGAATGTCTCTAGGGAAAGATGGTAGGCTTTTTGGTGATGATAATTTTGCCGCAGGATAGCGCCCTAACAATGTCTCGAGAGACCTGCGCGCATCATCTCTAGCTCGTGTCTGTGAGCGCATGCGCTGCTCGGTGCTGTAGACGTTAGTGCGCGCCAGCTGGACGTGAATGACTCGGGTACTTGGATCACCCGCGCGGTAGTTGCGCGAGATGATACGTAAATTTTTCTGGTAACTATCCAGCGTGATGCGAGCCAGCTCGAGGCTCTCTTCTGCGGAAATTAGCTGGTACCATGAGCGAGCGGTATTGGCTGCTAGAGATAATCTAGCTGAACGCAGATCCGCCTGAGCCGCGTAGTAATCAGCATCCGCTGCGGATTGCAGATCACGCAGGCGTCCCCAGAGGTCAGCCTCCCAGGTAGCGCGGAAGCTCAGCGCGGCGCTGCCATCGTAGTTACCTTCGTCGTGGCGGCCAGTGGCGCTGAGTGAGCCATCCACATTCGGCTGGCGATTGGCTCCAGCTTTTACCGATGAGGCTTTTACCACTCGCAGCCGCTGAGCGGTGGCGAGCACATCGGGGTTGGCATTCATCGCCTCATTGACCAGCTTGGTGAGCTGGGGATCGCGAAAATCACTCACCCAGCCAGTGGATATTTTTTTCGACTGCCCCTTACCAGCACTGGACCATTCACTAGGAATGTCCACGCGCTCAATACCAGCCACAGGTGGCTCGCTCACCGTACAGGCGAACAAACTCAGACAAGTTATGGGCAATATCCACTTCATCGATTTACTCTATTACAACCAAAGACTGCTAATGCAGTGCTATGATTACTGATTATCAATGGGCAAACTTGCACCCTCAACCTGCTTTTTCGAGATGTTTTCACGAAAAATAAATCAGCAGTTTGAATGAAACCTCAAGCAAATCCACCCGCTGATTATCAAAGCGTTACGAGCGCTCCAATATTTCTACCTCATATCCATCCGGATCCGTCACAAACGCCATCTTGCGCTTACCGCTGCTAAACTTCTCACGCCATGCACTTGGCCAGATTTCAATGCCCGCATTTTCCAGCTTATCGCAGTAGCTGATAATGTCCTGCACGCCCACCGCTGTGTGCATGAGATCTTCGGGCACTGCTACCTCGTAGTCGGGCGACCAGCAAAGCTCGAGAAAATGCTCATTTCCCGGCAAATGCAAAAATGCCAACTTATTGCCAGCTGGAGAATCTTTCTGTTCACCAAGCTCAAACCCCAACTGCAAATAAAAGGCAATCGACGCCTCCATGTCTGCCACCCGTATCCGTGTGTGTAAAAAATGTATCATCGTAAGATCGTTGTAAAACCTAGGCCCAAGGTAGGACATCGATACAGACATGCAATCGCTATTAAGGGCAAATTTGCCCTTCTATGACACTACTTAGCGGGAAGCTGGGGTCCCGCCCACCCCATAGCTTACGGCTCTTCTTTGACTAATCGATAAAACATCTTCTCGGCGCCAGATGGACGGTGAGTAAATGGCTTACGACCACCACTTCCTTGCTCTCTAACTGCCTCTGTCCAATTTATCAAATTGCTACTATACTGCAGCACGTACTCGGCATTTTTATCGGTGAAGGCAGAAACTTCCACATTGCCAGTGGATGCCTTATCGATCGCCAGCTTGACCTCTTTCATCTCCGGATCATACGCACCGCCTAGGTTATCCATCACCAGCGTCGCGCGGCCACCTGTAGCCTCGTAGAAATTATAGCTAGAAAAAGAATCGTTAGCTGGATTGCCAAACTGCGCCACCGCAGCATCGTGGTAGCTCCAGTCAGACTCACTCAGCGGTGAGTCCGTCAGCACCACGTAGAGAACATCAAATTGTTTCTGGGAATTGTTTTTGTTAGGCGAGCGCGCACCAGCTGAGGCGACGATATCGTCCATGGTATAAGTATCGATACTATCAGCAGAAAATTCCCCTTTATAGTATTGCCCACTTGTCTGCGTTACCCCTCTAGCTACTTTAATATCTTGGTTCACCTGTCCTTTATTTAACAGCCCCATTAGGTAGAGCTCCAAGCGACTATATGGCACGGAATTGCCACCATTTGCATAAACTCCAAAACCATCAAAGGCATCGGAATAAACATCCTTAGCTCTATAATTTCCGTTACCCAAATCTTCTAACGATCCAGGTTTCCAGCCACCTAACTGACCACCTGCGTTACTATACCCCCAGTGACTGTACATATCGTTATTAACCAAAACATCAATAAAGGCACCCCAGTTGTGCATCAACTCATGCAAGCCTGGGCCACTCACCAGACCATTGTATTTTTTCAAATGGATCAATCCCTGAAGTTTGCCAGCGGATCCGTACTCCTCCGTATCGTCAAAGGTGTTCAAACCCAATCCTTCGATGTCGTTCGCTACGTTGAAAAATAAACCTGAATACGTATTGTTAGCATCTGTCTGGTTGCTGACGATGTAGATGAAATCAAATTGGTCCTCAAACTCCTGATAGATTCGCTGGGTCAACGCCTTCGCTGCCTCAGCATCCATTCGTTCCTGCGTAGCGGCAAACCAAGTAGGCGCCACCATCTCAGCTACCCGCCCGCTATCATTGATTTTAATCGTATAATCATTAGGCAGAGGTTCAGGCTCAGGAGTCTCATAGTTAGGGTCATTGAATATATAATTTTTCACATAAACATTATCATCCCCAATAGTCGTTAGGGTTACATAAACAACCTTATCCGTCGGCAAACCAGATAGCTTAATACCAATAGTCCCTTCAGCATAATAGCCTGAGTGTAAATCTGACGATCCTTGGCGCTTGGCGCTCACATCAACGGCAATATCACCATCACCCACATTCCAGGTAAAAGTATCTGTCGTTCCCTTCAGCTGGCTCCCTGGTTCTGGGCTGATCATCTTCGATGCGCCAGCTGACCACAATATCGATGCCGTGGCAAAATACACAAATAACAAACGAATTACGCCCAGCGAATAAACTCTTAATTGACCTCTAACTTTCATAACTTATTGCAAGAGAAAATCTTGACCTTACAAATTAGAGATTTATCCAAATTGATGGAAGTGCGCATATTTTGTCCAATCGATATAGGTCAACAGGATGCCTAAATAAGCAAATATTGTGGTCACGAAATCAGCTAGAATTCATCTAAAACCACGTAGAACTCGACCAATATCCCCCCATCTAGAGCAAAACCATTTCTGCGAGTTAACAGGAAGAATGGTAATAAACATGCTCCATACAGCTGAGACCACCATTTCACAGCCAAAAAAAGTGCCCCAGCTGATTGAGCTGGAGCACTTTGATGAAATTAATAAATAGACACTTACTTAGTAGTTCGGGCCGCTTCCAGCTGACCCACAACGATACCAGCATGCTGGCTCGCAAACTTAACCACAGCGTCATCCTGCTGCTTCAGCTCAGCCTCGCTCAGCGATTGATCTGTGAGCACCAAGTAGAGCACATTGGCTGACTTCAAATCCACCTCAGCCACGCCAGCTAACTTCTGCATCTCGTGCAAACTTGGCGAGCTAAGCAGTCCATCAGCTTTTTTCACATGCACCACACCTTGAAGTTTACCTGCGGAGCCAAATGTCGTTGCGCCGCCATTCATGGCCACAGCATGATATTCTGCCGCCTTGCCCGAGCTAGCAGATTGATTACTAACAATATAGATAAAACCAAACTGATCACTAAAGTTTTTATAAAGCTCGCTACAGATGGCCTGCGCAGCAGCGCTATCCATAGTCGTGCGAGTCGCTACAAACCATTCTGGAGAAACAATTTCAGCCACACGTCCGCTAGCATTCACCTTGATTGCAAACTGCTCATCCGCAGGCTTTTCAGCCACGTTATAAGTATAGGTTTTGGTGAAAACATCATCCACCATGTTGTAACTAACTAGCGTCACATAAACTGGCTTATCAGTTGGTAGATCATCGACCGTCACGCTAACAAGCGTCGCTTCAAACTCTTTGCTATAAACGTCATCAGCTTCCGGCTTAACAATGCTGATGTCTAACCAGCCACCAATGCCTCCTGAGTCACCTTGTGCTTGCGTCCATTTAAAAGTGTCTCCTTTGCCTGTGAGCTGGCTTCCTGGAGCAGGAGAGATCATCTTTGACCCCTCTTCTGCCATGCCATTAGAGCACAGCGCGATATTCACGCACAGCAAGCCAATAGCCTTTGCTGATCTATCTAAAAATTGTCGCATGTTATGATAACGAGCTTATAGCGGGAATCTTACGTCAGCTGAAAAGAAATTTAGCTAATGCTCAAAAATAACCGTGATAGCCAATCACTAACACCAAGCTTGACCTAGCTTCTAGCTGTGCTTTTTGCCATTGACGAGAAACTCGCTCAGCCATGACTTCCCTAATGCACGCATCTCAGTTATGCCGCAGCCATGCGCATTTTCATCCTTCTCATGGTCATCATGCTGGTCCAGCCAGCGCTGGCAAATTCACTCTACGGACCAGTCGTTAGAATAGCCGATGCCGATACGGTTACCGTGCTCAATGGCAGCACGCAGGTGAAAATCCGCCTCGCTGGCATCGACGCACCAGAGTCTAACCAAGCGTATGGCAACAAAGCCAAACAAGCGCTAGCTGGACGCATTGCCGGCAAAACCGTGCAGGTCAATGTCACCAGCAAAGACCGCTATGGCAGGTCGATAGGCACCATCATGCTAGATGGCGAAAACATCAACCACTGGCTCGTCGCCAATGGCTGGGCGTGGCATTACCTGCAATACGACAAATCACCTGAGATCGCGCGATTAGAAAAATCAGCTCGCGCTAACAAACTCGGGCTGTGGGCCGACGATAATCCCATCGCGCCATGGGAATTCCGCCAGCTGAAAAAGAAAAAACCAGCCGCTAACAAAACTACCCAGCCAGCTGGCCCAACGACCTACTGGCTCAATACCAGCTCAGGGTCGCGCCACAACTCCAGCTGCAAATGGTACAAAAAAACCAAACGCGGACGCGCGTGCACCGCCTCAGAAGGCAAAGCCTGCGGCATCTGCGGAGGGTAAAGAGCAGTCTGGCTTCGATCACTAACTGCAGAATAATCTTCACAAGATAGATCAAACAGTTAGTTTTGCTGACGTGTCAGCTCATTCCTCATCTCTCACAAAAAAACGCCTCTATTACCTACTTGCCCTGCTGGTTTTCACCTTCAGCATCGCTATCTCACCACTGTCCCCATGGGCCGACTGGTTATACTCACGCTTCTCCATCAAATCATCAGGCGACGCGAGTGCAGATAGCCAGAACCAGCTCGCTAGCAAACGCACCAGCGAGTCCAGCAAACGAGCTCGCGTCAACGCTAGCCACCAAAAAGACGAACTGAAATATTTCTACCTACCCGGCATGACTTTTGAAAATGTCAGCCTGCTAGAAGCCATTCGCCAGCTGGAAAATCAATATTTTGAAGTCTGCAAAAATACCGGCGAAAGACCAATCCGCTTCAAAATCGACATCGAAGGTGAACCGCTATTCATCCACTCGCTCAAACTCCATTCACACGCGCTGGATCGCTCCATCCAGCTTCTAGCTGGCGCCGCTGGCATGCACGTAGTGATCGATCAAGCTGAGCTGAAATTCACTGAGATCGCCAGCGATGGAATGCTCAGAAAAGTAGAAATGAGTCACCACAGCAACCTGCTAGATTTGCTGGAAGAAAAACTCAGAGCCGAGCTGCGCGAAGAAGAAAACCATGGCAAATCGCTAGAGGAAATTTTCAGCCAGCTAACGGGCTTAGATCCAGCTGCTTTTTCTATCGAAAAGCACCAACTCGATGCCGCTCATACACCGATAAATGTCAAAGTTAAGTATGATAACATAGAGGTTTCTTCATTCGATCTAATGTCTGAACAAAATTATCAGCAAGCCTACGCCGAAAAATATGGTAGTACTGAGGGCATTAGCCTTGAGGCGATGATCGCAGATTTCTATGAAAAAAATATAGATGATATCATCAGCATCGCACCCACAGTCAAAAACATCAATTTCACCATCAATGCCGATCAGCGAGGCATGCAGGTTATTGAAAACTTGATGCAAAATGAGTTCAGCAAAAATAGCACATTTGCCGGCCAATATAGCCAACTCGCTACTATTCCAGCGGATCAAATGGAGCTCATCAACCAAATCAGTTCACATACCGACAGCTCGGGTAATATCACTCTCAGCCCTGAACAGAGACGACAAATCATTAGTGACATCCTGCTAGCGGAAAGTGAGGGTGTTAGTTTTCAAGACACGCCCTTCCGCCTCATGGGCGCTAATAATGATAGTAAGGAACTCGATGGAGCCAGCCCTATCAGCGTGCCCTCAGCCACTAGCTCCGATGCTAATGAAGAAGCATGGACTGGTCATAAAATGCAAATAAGCAACCAGCCATATGGATTCTACCAACAGCAGAATATACAGGTAGAAATCAACGAGCTCCAGCCAGATTCGGAACCCGATGATGTTCAAATTACATCTACTAAGATCGAGTTTTCAGCTCTAACTCCTAATGGTGGCACCGCGGTCAACATCACAAAAAAAGACAATGGAGATTTTGTGGTGACAATGAATACAACACATAGATCAAACCTAGCAGGCGACATGAATAATACCCCGCATGGCTGGCCTATGAAAACTTTCACCCTACCGGGAGATGAAGAGAAGCAGGTTCAGGCGGATGATTGGTAATGAGCCACGGCGGTGAATTTCCAGCCAGCTCGCCAACGCCGCGGTCATTTCGACCTGCGGCGTTTTTTTATTTCTCGAAGCCCATATTTCTCACCGCTGGCTCACTGGTTCCACGTGGAACTTTTTTTCAGCTGGTAAATTTCCGCCAGCTGGAATCTATCAGATGAAAATTCCGATTTGTAATTTTTCTCAGGTGATCTACTGATTTGGCCAGCTGATACCACTATGTTCACCTATCCCAAAGAATACGACGTCATTGTCATTGGAGCCGGTCACGCCGGCATTGAAGCCGCGCTGGCGGCATCGCGTCTTGGCTGTCGTGTAGCGCTGCTCACGCAGAACCTCGACACCATTGGAGCCATGTCCTGCAACCCTGCCATTGGTGGGCTGGGCAAAGGACACATGGTGCGCGAGATCGACGCGCTGGGAGGATTCATGGGGCTCAATACCGACGCCACAGGCATCCAGTTCCGCATGCTCAATGCTCGCAAGGGGCCGAGTGTGCGCGCGCCACGAGCACAGTGTGATAAAAAAGCTTATCAATTCCGCGCCAAACACTGGCTGGAAATGGACCCAAACATCGACATCCATCAGGGCAACGTCGCCGAGATCCTTGTGGAAAATGATCAGGTAGTAGGCATCAGCACCCAGCTGCAGATGAAGTTTCAGTGCAAATCCGTCGTGCTTTCAGCTGGCACCTTCATGCGTGGATTGATGCACGTAGGCATGCGCAACCAGCAAGGTGGACGCATGGGTGACGGCACCTCCACCGTCAGTGATTCTCTGGTCAAGCTGGGCATCGACATTGCCCGCTTCAAGACTGGCACGCCGTGCCGCATCAATGGCATGAGCATCGATTTTTCCAAATGTGAGCGCCAAGATGGAGATACACCAGCGCCACTATTTTCCTTCATGGCGGATACCATTCGCGCCGACAAGGAAGATACATTCACGCTGAATGATTGGTCCAATCCTGAGTTCCACGTGGAACAGCGACCGTGCTGGATCACCTGGACCAACGAAAATACTCACGAATTTATCCGCGGCAACCTCGACAAATCACCCATGTACGCTGGCGTGATCGAAGGCACTGGCCCACGTTACTGCCCGTCCATCGAGGACAAGGTGGTACGCTTCGCCGAGCGCGAACGCCACCAAGTATTCCTCGAGCCAGAAGGTCGCCACTCACACGAATATTACATCAACGGTGTGTCCACATCGCTGCCATTTGAAGTCCAGCTGGATTTCATCCGCTCCATCCACGGGCTGGAAAATGCTCACATCGTGCGCCCAGGCTACGCGGTAGAATATGACTACTGCCCACCTACTCAGCTGGCTCCTACGCTGGAGACCAAGCAGGTGTCTGGCCTCTACTGCGCTGGCCAGATCAATGGCACATCCGGCTACGAAGAAGCCGCTGCTCAGGGGCTGATGGCTGGCGCCAATGCCGCGCTCAAAGTGCTCGGCAAAGAGCCATTCATCCTGCGCCGCGATCAGGCATACATCGGTGTGATGATCGACGACCTCGTCACCAAAGGATGCAGCGAGCCATACCGCATGTTCACCTCGCGCGCCGAGTACCGCTTGCTGCTGCGTCAGGATAATGCCGACCAGCGACTCACCATGCAGGCCGCTGAGATTGGCCTAGTTTCTGGCGAGCGTGCCGAGCGCTGCGCACACAAAATCGACGCGCTGAAGTCAGGTGCTGAATTTGTCAAAGCCACCACCCACCAGCAGATCAAACTCGACCATTGGTTCCGCCGCTCAGAGAACAGCTGGCAGGAACTTCCTGAGGAAATCCTCACCCAAGTAGAACGCGATATTTGGCCAACGCTCGAGATCGATTTCAAATACGCTGGCCACCTCGAACGCCAGCAAAAACAGATCGAACGCGTCAGCCGCATGGAGGATAAAAACCTCTCACCAAACATCGACTACGACACCATCCCCGGCTTGAAAAAAGAAGCGCGTCAGCGGTTCAACGAAATCAAACCACGCACGCTCGGACAAGCAGCGCGCATCAGCGGCATCACGCCAGCTGACGTCGCCATCCTCTCCGTGTGGATGAAAAAATAAGCCCAGCGACACCACATCCATTTTCAGGCCAGCCAGCTCACCAGCTAGCTGGCCTTTCATTTTCCCATCACATACGACCTAATCTGCCGCAGGCTTTGGAGTGCGGCGATCCTTCGCCGCTTTCGCCAACCAGCGACTCCTCCTCACCTAAAACCCCAGCCCACCATTCCGCTCGAGCTTCGTAAAAAAACAGAGCCTTTCAGTGATCGCATCGAGCTCAACAACACCAACTAATCTAGAGAATATCCAGCTAGCCAATGGCTAAAAACCTCCCCTCTCACTAGCTGGAAAAACCTCCAACTCCTCAGACTCCACAAGCTGCAAAAACCACCTCGATCTACATCGACCCCGCTGGTTTCATCTCTTCCCTTTCTTAAAAATCACCACCGACGCTCGAGGGTTTATCTCCATCTTAGCCTGCTCTAAAACCACTCAAAAGCGGCGAAGGATCGCCGCACTCCAAAGCCTGCGGCCAACGATTTCCGAGCCAAAGGTAACCCAAGCATCGCCTCAAAAAACTCCCGCTGTGCCCTACACGCCAGCCGGAAAAAACTCCCCCCCTCAGACTCCACCAGCCGCAAAAACCACCTCGATCGGCATCGACCCCGCTGGTTTCATCTCTTGCCTTTCTTAAAAATCACCACCGACGCGCGAGGGTTTATCTCCATCTTGAGGTGCTCTAAAACCACTCAAAAGCGGCGAAGGATCGCCGCACTCCAAAGCCTGCGGCCAACGATTTCCGAGCCAAAGGTAACCCAAGCATCGCCACAAAAAACCTCCCCCCCTCAGACTCCACCAGCCGCAAAAACCACCTCGATCTACATCGACCCAGCTGGTTTCATCTCTTGCCTTTCTTAAAAATCACCGACGACGCTCGAGGGTTTATCTCCATCTTGCCGTGCTCTAAAACCACTCAAAAGCGGCGAAGGATCGCCGCACTCCAAAGCCTGCGGCCAACGATTTCCAAGCCAAAGGTAACCCAAGCCTCGCCGCAAAAAACCTCCGGCTGATCCTACGCACCAGCTCGAAAAAACCTCCCCCCCCCCAGACTCCATCAGCTGAAAAAAACCTCAAGCAGAGCCTTCACGCCAGCTCGAAAAACCACCAACTCCTCAGACTCCACCAGCTCGAATAACCACCGCGTCAGGCGTCACCCCGCTAGTTTCATCAGTCAGGAATTCACCCTTCTCTCTTCACCCTTCTCTCTTCACCCTTCTCTCTTCACCCTTCTCTCTTCACCCTTCTCTCTTCACCCTTCTCTCTTCACCCTTCTCTCTTCACCCTTCTCTCTTCACCCTTCTCTCTTCGCCGAAGGCGCAGGCGCCCTCCTCCACGTGGAACGGCGGGCACATTTTCTGGGTCGTAGCTCGGGTTGATTTGCGGCATTTTTGCCGCCACCCGAGTGAGATAATCATCCAGCTGGAGCTGCAATTTCTCCGCCAGTTCCGGCAGTGATTTACTCAGATCCCTAGCCTCGCCCATATCAGCGGCGATGTGGAAAAGCTGGCCAGATTTGCTCTGGTAATCGTAGATCCATTTGTAGTCGCCGAGGAAGATTGCCGACTGCGGTGGCGTCGCTTGGTAGTGCGGAAAATGGAAAACCAAGAACTCATCGGCGCGCTTAACCGGGCCATCACCACCGCGCAAAATGCCTCTCAGGTCTCCCCCCTCCAGCTGCTCCATGGCAGAAATATCCACGCCAGCTAGCTGGCAGATGGTAGGGAAAAAATCGTAGCCGACCACTCGTTGAGATGCATACGAGCCAGCTGGAATTTCTGGTCCCGCGACGACCAATGGCACACGGATGCCACCCTCGAGCACCGACCCTTTTGACCCGCGGATCAGCTGACGTCCACCGCCACTGCCACCATTGTCCGACATGTAAATCAGGTAAGTAGTCTGCGCCAACCCGAGTCCATCCACCGCCTGCATCAGCGCGCCCACCCCATCATCGAGGTCCGCAGTGATCGCCGCATTCAGTCCGCGCCGACCATTTTTCCTGCCCGACTCGGCAAACTTCGTTTTGTTTTTGGCGCTGGCATTTTCTGGGCAATGCAGCGCGTGATACGACATCTGGATGAAAAATGGCTTCTTCGCCAGCTGCTGAGATTGCATAAATGCCACCGCTCGCTCGGTCATGCCAACGATATCAACCGGGTTATCACCGGCAAATTTTGCCGCGTGTTCGTTGCCCAAATCACCATCACTGACGTCGTAGCCGTGGCGCTCAGGGCCACCACCACCGAGGTGCCATTTGCCAAAATGCGCCGTTGCATATCCAGCCGATTGCAGCACCTCACCCAAAGTGATTTCATCATCCAAAATCTCACGCCGGCTCTCCGCACCGACAAACATCTGGCCAGCACTTTCACGCAGGCTCGGGCCAGCTCGAGTCATGCCCAATGCAGCTGGATTTCTCCCGGTCTGCAAACTCAGGCGTGTCGGCGAGCAAACCGAGCTCGGAGAATAAGCCGCCGAAAAAGTCATTCCCTGACTGGCTAGTTTTGCCAAATGTGGCGTCTGATGTAGCTGGCTTTTGCTGGCGGGAAAATCTTCATGCACCTGCACGGACGTTCCCTCGTAATGTTGATCGTCCGCCAGCATGAAAATAAAGTTCGGCCGATCTGCCAAAACCAAATTCGCCATCGTCAAAAATATCAAGCCGGAGGAAAATGCCTTCATGGAGGATTAATGTCATCAATCGACAACAAGTTGCAAAGACATGAAAAATTCCCCAAATCGTACCAATTTTACCCATCTCAGGTGAAAAACGTGGCCCCAGAATCGCCTGTGGTGCATTTCTGGAGAAAATTCGACCACGTCTTAACCGAAAACAAAAACCCTCTCAAATCGCAAATTTGGGCGATTAAAGAGGGAGTTTTGTGGAAATTGTTTCGGAGATCTGAATTTTCGGGAAAAATTTACTTCAAATTTTGATCAGCGAGCTTTTTCGCCTGAGCCGGCTGGTCACCAGCGACCACCCCGAGCAAGTTGGCATCACCACCAGAATTCAGCGCAATCACCACTAGACTTTCAATTTTTTTCATCGTCTCAGGATCGCTGCCATCCATACGATAAATAATCACCTGTGGAACAAAAACCTTGTTGATGATTTTTCCACGCCATTCCACCACTCCATTCGTCACCGCTGGAAATTGTCCGTTAACCTTGCCCATGATCTCAGACTGCAAGTTAGATGTCTGGCCGGCGTAACGAACTTCTATCCAGCTGCGGCTATCACCACCCTGCATGATCAACTCGTAGCCGCCGTAACCAGGCAACTGCGCGGTGAAATAATCAATCTCGGGTTCTTTCTCAAATTCAGAGCTGGCAACCAAAGCCGAATACTTCGGATCAGCTTGGGTGAAAAATGAAGTCGCTAGCTGAGCACTAACAATTCCTGTTAACATCATGCTGAGGAAAATGGCTATCTGTGGGATACGGGTCATACTACATGCTGAGCATAATTGATCTCCAGCGTCTAGCTGAAAGCATGTTCACTGGTATTTCGACATGATAGTTTCATCAAAAAAATAGCGGATGAATCCAATATAAAAATAACTTATTGGACAGTCTCATTGAATGAAAACGTACTCTGAAACATCAAATTTCTAGCAAAAACTTAGCTCCCCATCTAATGATATTACGAGGATAGAAGGCTGCGAATCTGGTAGCTAAAAACAGTCAGCACCAGCTGGCTTAAAACCATCGATTAACCACGCAAATAGCATCATTCCAGCGGCATAAGCGCCACTGTGAATAAGTAATGCAGATCACTCAAAACAAGCCTTTAAGGAACTAAATTTACCTTAATTATTAATACTTTCACTACCTTTCCAGCTGAATTTGACCCCTGCTCAATTCGCTGAAACGACAGACAATCAAAACCAAGCTTCCATGATTATATCAAATACGTAAAATTCCCCATTCACAGCAATTCCCAGCTAGGAAATTCCCCCTTTCAAAACAAAAAATTAGGCCGTTTCAGAATGACTGAAACGGCCTAAATGAAGGTAAAAAATCTAGCTGCGATTATACATTTTCCAGCGGGCTTTCTTTCAGCCGCGCAACGGTATAATCTGGATCATCAGGCAAGACCTCGATGTCAACCAAAGTGCCAGCTCGCTCGATGATCTTGCGACAATCGGTAGACAGATGGCGCAGGCGTAGGTTTTTGCCAGCTTTGCGATAGCGCTCAGAGAGTGCGTGAATCGCCTCGATGCCAGAGTGGTCACAGATGCGTGCTTTCTCAAAATCAATCACAATGTTAGGTGTATCGCTGCGCGCCTGGAAGTGGTCGACAAAGTCGCTAACAGAGGCAAAATAAATCATGCCTTCCACCGCATAGATTTTTTCATCAGCTGATTTTTTCACCACCTCAACGATAACGTGCTTAGAACTCTGCACTGCAAATGTTAGTGCGGAAACAATGATACCTACAACAACTGCTAGAGCGAGGTTGTGGCTGAAGATAGTAACAAAAGTAACTACCAGGATAACAAAGATGTCGCTGTTAGGAGCCTTGCCAATAGTCTTAAATGTAGACCATTCAAAGGTAGCGATGACAATCATGAACATCACACCTACGAGAGCTGCGATAGGAATATTCATAATCAGCGGCGAAGCAAAGAGGATGAATATAGCTAGCGAGAGAGCGCCAACAATACCTGATGTACGACCACGACCACCAGATTTCATATTCAATAATGACTGACCAATAGTGGCGCAACCACCCATGCCGCCGAAGGATCCAGAGAGTATGTTAGCAGCCCCTTGAGCCAAACATTCACGGTTGGATTTACCGCGGCTCTCCGTGATTTCATCAATCAGCTGCAACGTCAACAGCGACTCAATCAGACCCACCATGGCAATCGTTAGCGAAATCGGCAGGATGATGATCCAGAAATCTAGCTGGCCAAGAGGTAGACCTGTAAGGTTAGCAATTTCAGGGAATGAAGTATTGATCGCTGCTGAGCCAGATTCGGCTTCTAAGACGTCAGCCACGGTGCGGCCATCGAATAGGCCAAAGTAAGTAGCTAGGCCCACAGAGACGATAGCAACGAGCGATGGAGGCACCGCTTTGGTAAGTTTTGGCAAGAAAACCACAATCGCCATGGTTCCAAGCACCAGCCCAACCATCCACGCCATCTGAGATCCAGCTAGCCAGTCGAAGATGCGGTTGCCTTCCGCGTCAAAATCTCCCGTAAATGTCTTAAAGAACTTAAACTGTCCCATCGCGATGAGCACAGCCAGACCATTAACAAAACCCATCATCACCGGGTGCGGCACCAGGCGAATGTAACGCCCGAGCTTGAGCAAACCGACCACCGTCTGAATCACCCCAGCTAGAATCAGCGCAAAGAAGAGGTATTTATAATCCATGCCCTCGATGCCAGTAGCGCCACCTTCTTGGAATGCCTTGGCTGCTACCACCGCAATCGCGCCCGTGGCACCACAGATCATGCCTGGGCGACCACCAAATGCAGCAGTAATGAAACCAACAAAAACCGCTGACCACAGGCCAATAATCGGATTTACGCCAGCAATAAAGGAAAAGGCAATCGCCTCGGGAACAAGAACTAGCGAGACGGTCAAACCGGACAAAACATCGTCCTTGAGGTTGCCGCGCTTCTTTTGAAATTTAAACATAAAGAGCTTTGATTGTTTGTGGTGGAAGGAATCTAAACGCCGTAAATTGGCAAATTCGGGTGAAGTCAGACGCTTAGAGGACTGGCGGCTTAGGGGGAATCACCCCGCATATCAAGCGCAATTCCAGCTAGTTGAACCCACACACACAGGCAAAATCAAAAAACAAGCATGACACTGGCTAGAAAATCGCCCTCACCCATTCATGTCATCATCAGCCAGTCACATGACAGCTCGAGCTCTAGCCGGGCAGCTTATCCAAATACCCAAGGGCGCGAAATGTCAGCCTCGCTCGACAAATCCCAGCCGCCCCAATTTATAGGTATCGATAGCATTTCAAGGCCAATTAAAGTCAGCCGATAATTTCTAACGAGCTACTAATGGGCGCCCAATCAGGCAATCAAACATCTTGTTAAATTGTTTGGTTAGTTTGTAGCTAGATGTTTTTTGGAACCAGTCCATCACTTTGATGAAATGAGCATTGCCAAAACCATCTATCAGCTTGAGAGAATAGTCGGTTTCATTTTCATAAACCATCAGCAGATTCTCACCATTTAGATCTGATAGCGGGATTTTGTTAGCGCAGCATAGCTGGTAAATTTCCATCACCTTCGTAGAGATTTCATCTCGAAGTTCAGCCTCACCAGCCTCATCTAGCAGCTCACGTTTTTCGCACCAATAGCTCTGCAACGTGCGTGCTACGGAACCATCATAGGAGCGTACAATCTCAAACATATGCCCCTCCCCCATGCTGGTCTCAACTGGCCCATAATAGGCAGATAAAAACGGATAATACCTCCCCTTGCGCTGGTATTTCTCAAAATAACGGATCTCACGATTGATGCGTTTGAGAATTCTATCACAGCCAGTTTTAGTGATTTTGATACAGCGATTTTCATCCTCTGGGTGAAGATAACAAACCCTATCTCTGCCTTCTGAGATATAGTGCTGCTGAGTTAGTTGTAGCGTGGGGTGATTCATAATCTGGGTGAGAAATGAGAATCGCGAGGCCTCATTGCAGGACCTCATGTGACAATTTCGTCACCCGAAATATCAAAACAAAGCTATATTTCAAGTCCGCATTTCACCACCACTAGCTCAGCTAGCTGGCTATATGGCTAAAACTCAAAGACCACTTTGCCGTCACGTTTGTCTTCCTGAGCGCGCAAACACGCCGCCACCGCATCGTCGATGGAGAAAATGGAGTCTACTGGCTGGGCGAGCTGGCCGGCAACCATCAGCTCGGCGAGCTGGCTGTAAACACACTGCAGTTGGTCGCGAGATTGAGTTTTCATCCACTCGGTGACCCACAATCCGCGCAGTGTGATCAGCTTGAAAATAAGGAATTTGTTAGGCACTTTAAGCGACCGTCTACTCATGGCACCATAAGTCACCATGGTTCCTTGTGGGGCCAGCGCATCCATCAATCTGAGCGCACTATCACCACCGACTGCATTACTTGCTAGACGAATAGGAACATCACCTAACTTCTCTTTGATAGAAGCAACCACATCTTTATTATCTAGAAAAACTTCATCACCTCCGAGCTGAATAACAGAATCTATCAACTCTTCACGGCGCACCAAATTAATCGTCTTAATGCCTAACGATTTTGCCAGCTGGATGACACAGGCGCCCACACCAGAGTTAGCTGCATTTTGAATCAGGTAATCACCTTCTTTTAAATTCTCAAACTCACGCAAGATCAACCATGCTGTTAGTGGGTTTACTTTCAGCATCGACGCCTGAATGGCATCAATCTCAGCTGGCACCTTGACGGCAGACTCAGCTGGACAGATAAGTTCAGATTGCCAAGTGCCCACGCGCTGGATGAAAATCACCTTATCTCCAGCTGAAAACTCAGCAGATGCCGACTCAATCACCTCACCACATCCTTCTAAGCCAGAAACTGCTGGTAACTCAGGTTTAACCCCATAGATGCCTTGAATGTAGTTGATATCAGCTGGATTGATCGGAGCCGCCAGCATCTTCACGCGGATCTGACCATCATCTAGCTGGCTAGCTGGTTCTAGCTCGCGGATCTGAGTCACATCTTCTGGTTGGCCAAATTGATTGAAAATTAGTTGCTTCATAGTGATTGAAAATTGATTGCCTCATTATCTCACAGATTAGCCATTTGTCTTTAGCCAATTTCGGTTTCGCTGGTCTAGCTGACGCTAGATGTCGTAGTAGGGTTCATCTTCAGCTAGCTGGAAACACCAAAAAATAGCTGTAGAATCATCGATTGATTAAGAAAATTGACAGGCAATTTAGTAGATTAACATGCTATTTTACACAGCAGGCTGAAATCAACTATTCAATAATTAGACATGATATTACGGATCAAAAATAGACTCAATTTATCCAAGAGATGAATCACTCGTTAAACCTAGCAGATCTACTATTTCTAGTACTACGATGCATCAACAACTCAGGTTATGAAGTCATATGCTTTATAGAATAAATTTTCATTATCAGTTTTTTAGCTAGCTGGATATGCTGGTTTTCCCACTCAAGATCCACGACAAGTCATCAACGAAGAAAGGTAAATTGTTAGCCAACCAATAGAATAAATAAACCTACAATCTGGCTGGTTTTCATAAATAAGAATTTTTATAAAAATTATCAGACGTAATCTTCAAAAATTTTTATTAGATATTTATATAAAAATTCTACTTTTTGATACGTAAATTTTTATTCTATCAGTTCCTAAAATTTGACATTCTATCCTTATGCCCGCTAGTGGATAGATCCATTTCACGGCTCACAAGCGCTGCTCAAACGCCTTTGATGAGCAGCTTCCCTAGCCCATTCCAGCCAGCTGAAGATTAACTCAGACGATACAGCCATGTTTCCCTCGGCCTGGGCGGCTAGATCCAGCTGTGTCCATTTTAGCCAGCTGAGCGGTCCATTTCTGCGCGCTCAAATGAAGAATGCCAGCTCAGCTGACTGGTTTGCAGTGGATTTCGCCCATCGATACAAAATTGGCGAAATGGTCGATGATTTTAGCAAATCGAGCTCACATGCCCGTACACGCACTTGGCTGAACTTTGCCAAAGGCGACCGGATTTCCCAATCTTCACGTGCTTACGGGCCGCTGAGGCTGCATGGTGAGGCCAATTTACCCTCCCGCTGAGTGGCAAATTTAACCCCATCAGCTGAGCTCGTGGCTTATTTCCGCTGAAACTTGACTCGAGAAAATCTACCTGCCGGCCTGCTATCATTTCCTCATGAATCCTGGTCGTCATGGTGCAGGCAGAAAACAAGTACTTAAGTTTTCTTAATTATACACCTTGCTTGTCTTTCATTTTCCCGCTTCATTGGATTGAGCCAAATGGCCTGAGTCATTTTGTTAGTGATAGAGTTTTTTTACCGAGTGATTTGAGTTATTGAGCACAAGTTGTTCGAGAGCTTAATGGATGAATAAATTAATTTTAAAAAATATATCTTCATCTTATAGGTGTGAATAAGTGTGAATAATTCGAGTTCCACGTGATTAGCTCAAGCATTCCACGCATGCAATAACGTGTGAATAATTTAAAGAGCTGAAATCTACAAATCGACCAATTAAGAAAAGTTTATTAACAGTTATCCACAATTCACAACTTACTCACAGCGATATCTGGGTTACTCACATCGGTTTTTACAGCCCTGAGCTTGCTTGAAATAACAGGATTGAGTACAAGAAAGGCATGCATGAGAAGTGGATGAGAATGGCCCTGAACGAGGCGCAAAAAAGCCGCGGCCTGACCAGTCCGAACCCAAATGTGGGTGCGGTGATCGTCAAACAGGGCGAAATTCTGGGGCGCGGTGTGCACCGAAAAGCTGGGCTTCCGCATGGCGAGCGCGAGGCGATTGCCGATGCTTTGACTCGTCATTCGGCTGATGAATTACGTGGATCTACTATTTATGTGACGCTGGAGCCGTGCTCCACCCAGGGCAGAACGCCAGCTTGTGTGCAGGGGATTCTAGAAATGGGCATTTCCAGCGTGGTTTATGGTGCGGTGGACCCAAATCCCGAGCATGCAGGGCGCGCGGATGGAATTTTGCAGGCTCAAGGTGTTGAAGTGACGGCTGGCGTGCTGGCTGAGCAGTGTGAATACGAACATCGTGGGTTTTTCAAGCGCATGCGCAGTGGCCGACCGTGGGTGATTGCTAAATCAGCCATGAGTCTGGATGGCAAAATCACCCGACCAGCTGGTGAAGGGCAGTGGCTAACTGGAGCTGAAGCGCGCGCTGAAGTGCAAAATATTCGCTGTGAGAGTGACGCGATTATTACTGGCGGAAATACAGTTAGGGCTGATGATCCCGCACTAACATTGCGTGGTGAAAATGTTCCAGCTGGAAAAATTCAACCATGGCGTGTGGTGATGACGCGTAGTGATGCTAGATTTTTGCCAAACTCGGCTAAGCTATTTAATGATGAATTTAGCGATCGAACCCTAGTCTATCAGAATGAATCGCCAGCTAGTGTTCTTAAGCAGCTGGCGGAGATGGATTGTAATGTAGTCATGCTAGAGTGCGGGGGAGTTCTGCTAGGCGAGTTTGTGAAAGCTGGATTGGTGGATGAATGTGTATTCTTTTATGCTCCAATGATTTGCGGTGGATCTAAAGATGGCGTGGGCGATGGGGATATGCAGCTGGCTAATAGCCTGCACATGAAAAATCCACAATGGAGCCAGCTGGGTAATGATCTCATGGTGCGCGGTGAGGTGAATTGTTAGGGTTGATTGCTCACACTCTGTTAGTTCCTGTTTGTGTTCTGGATTTGTTTTGTTTGAGTGTAAATTTCACCCTAACTGGATCTCACCAGCTAGGGTGACGATGGACTAACTATAGATATTAGAGAGCTTGTTTGTTAGTTTAAGTTAAACCTCATGCCTTCATAGGGTGACCACGACCTGCAGTTGCATAATGGAATAGGGTAGGTGACTCCATTGTTAGTGAACCAAGTGTAGTGCATCTTTTGTGCAGAATTGGTGAGCGCTTTGAGCGACTGAGCACGCTGGTCAAAGTCAGTCGAAGGAACTTGTTTTTGTGCTTTGGGGGATTTTTTCTTTTTGTCCATGGGGTGGGGGAGTTTGGCTGATTACATTGTATCAATGGGCGTGCCAAGTTTGTGCCAGCCAGCTGGAAGCATTATAGAATATAGGAAAATTGTGAACTTGTGAGATTTTGCTCCATCCATGCATGGCTGAATGTCTGTAACAATTACAGGTATTGTCTGAGTCAGATGGTAATTTTTACCAGCTGGCTGAGCAATAGAATGAGCCTATCAGATACGCATGTCTGATAGATATTATTGCTGCTCAGTTAGCGTCTGTTGCAAATTAGTTATCCGTGAAGAGACTTCTATAGGCAGCTCGTGTGGCCAAGTTGATAGATCCCATGAACGACCTGAACCATCTGGGAGGATTTCGTAAATAAATGACCGGTCTTTGCCGTTGTAGGACCAAACTTTGCCAGTGCTGTCTACATAGGAGAAAAAGCCTCTGTGGTTAGTCCATGAGGAGGGGGAGATAGAAGATGACGTTTTAGATGAGATAAATCCCCAATCATATCCTGATAGCTGTCTCTCAATTGATAGCCCTGGCTCATCATCAGTCATTGAAATAGTGATTCTTCCTCTATCTATGGAGATGGATCCATATTCAGTGAGTAGATTCGGCTCTGATCGTGTAAAATAGAATGTAGCAGCTAAGACAACAGCGATTAATAGAGTGATGATTATGGCTATAAATTTTCTGTTCATGTTGATTCTAATTTATGAATGTTAGGGGTGTTTGAATCCGGCGCATAAGTCATTTAACGTTTTTATTTTGCCGCCCAGTGATAATTGTTAGTCCGATGAGTGCGGAGCATGAATTAATTACCTAACGAGTCAATTTGATAGTTAGGTTTTAATCTCTTCTATCAGATTTGATTGTTTTCCAATTTAGTGGGTGCGTTTTCCATTTCCCCTCCGTGGAATCATGGATGTTGCTGGCTGACCACGGGTTGCACTCGCTGAGCTCGTTGACCCGCGGCTAAATTATTGTTAGATCTGCGGGCTGGGTGGAAGGGTGAGTTTTGAAGAGAGAAGAGTGAGTTGCAAACTGATGAAACTTAGCTAGCTGGCTGGATTGGTATAGAGATGGTTGCAGGCGAGGCGGAGCTGGCTGGAAGCTAAAAGCGGTGCTAAAGCACACGCAGTCTAGATGGCTCAGCTAGATTTCACGAGTGCACCTTAGGCCGCAAGCCGGACCTGCAACGAAGTGGATCTGAAGCGCAGCGACCTTAGGCCGCAGGCCGAACCTTTCATCTGGTACTTTGTGGGAAAACAAAACCCTCTGGCTGGGGGGATCCGGCCAGAGGGAATTTTGTTTGCTATGGGGTCGTGGGGGTTACTTTGGGGGTTACTTTGGGGGTTACTTTGGGGGTTACTTTGGGGGTTTTGCGGTTGGTTTAATTGTAGCTCAGCTGGGTAGATTGATCAGCTGGCCAGTATTTACGGTTAGTGAGTGGGATGGGGTAGGTGACGCCCTTGTGGGTGAACCATGTGTAGAGAGGTTTTTTTTCAGCTGGGGTGAATTCTTGGAGTGATTTTGAGCGTTGGTCGAAGTTGGTGGTGGTGATGACTGATGAAGTGTTGTTGGTTTGTTTGATACGGTTCATGGGAGTGGAGGGGTTGGTTATGCCAATTAAGTATCAATGAGCGTGCCAAGTAGCTGGGTGATCTGGATGAAGCTATATAGAATATAGGAAAATTAGTTTTTCTAGCTGGCTGGAGGGATTGGACCATCTGGCGGCTATCCTGTCATTTTTACCGATTCGGTAAGATTTTCCGGTAATTTTTACAGTCGTAGCTAGCTGTTGCCAGCTTGGCTGGCGTGACTATGGCGAGCGCGTGAGCTGAGCTGGCTTGTGGGCTGGGGATGGGAAATCGCGCATGGTTTTGATGTCTCTTTATGGCTGGGGTGGTTTTTTTTTGCGCATGCCGCGGCTGATGCTCGCTGGGCGGGTTTTGCCAGGGATTTCTAGCTAGCTGGTGAGTTCTGCTGAGGATTTTTGTATTTTGCGACGTGGTAAATTTGTGTTGTGGAAATGTGTCGCGATCTTACAGGTGTATGCTCACCTCGCTGATGTTGTTAGTTTTGTGGTATTTTTTGCCAGCTGTGGAAAGCAAGATATGCGTTGTTATTACTTGTAGTTCAAGGCGGTCGGCGAGCATAGAACATGCGTATGTCTATGGTAGAAATTGCGAAGCTATGTGCACCATGTGCATGGCTAGAATATGCAAAGGATGCTATGTTGCACTGTCTATAAATATACATTAAATCTTTATAGATTTACTTTGAAAGACTTATGCAAAACTCGAAGCAACCCATAACCAACGCACCTAAATACCCAGGTGAGCCAATCGCATGTAATGGCAACCAGCTAGTAGCCATGCATGTGGAGTCCCGCATTACTGACGGGGGCATTTTTTATCCTATTACTCCATCTACTGAGGGTGGTGAGCTCTACCAACAATCATGGGCTCAAGGAAAACTGAACGTTTTCGGCCAACAGAAGATCGCTGTTGAAACTGAAGGTGAGCACGCAGCCCAAGGTGGTGCGACTGCCTTTGCGGTTACTGGTCGCCGTGCGGTGAACTTTACATCGGGCCAAGGTATCGCCTACGCGATGGAGCAGTACTACCACGCTCCAGGAAAACTTTCTACTATGGTTCTCCAGGTAGGTGCTCGTGCGCTGACCAAACACGCACTTAACGTGCACTGTGGTCACGACGACATTTACTCAGCGATGGACACTGGCTGGATCATGCTAGCTGGTAAAGATGCTCAGCAGGCAGCTGACCAAGGCATCATCTTGCGCAAGGTGTGTGAGCAAGCGCTCAACCCAGGCATGAACATCCAGGACGGTATGCTGACAACACACGCCGAGCGTGTATTCCTGCGTCCTGAAGCAGATCTTCTGCGTGAGTTCTTAGGAGCTCCTGACGACAGAATCGAATGTCCAACACCAGCTCAGAAAGAGCTCTTTGGTGAGACACGTCGTCGTGTACCTAAGATGATCGACATCAACAACCCAGTGCTTCTTGGCCCTGTGGAAAACCAAGAGCATCACATGAATGGTGTGGTTGCTCGCCGTGATTGTTTCACAGAGGCGATTCCTGGTTTCCTTGAGGCAGCTTACAAAGAGTTCGCTGAGCTGACTGGCCGTGAGTACGGATTTGTTTCCAAGTACAGAACGGAAGATGCTGACACTGTATTTATTTCTATCGGTTGTGCTGCTGAGAACATCGAGGCGGTTTGTGACCACCTGCGTGAAACTCGCGGCGACAAAGTAGGCTCACTGCACGTGAACGTGATTCGTCCGTTCCCAGAAGAAGCTATCATCGAAGCCATCCGTGGCAAGAAAACCATCATCGTGCTCGAGCGTACTGACGAGAGCATGGCTGGTGATAACCCACTCGCTCGCGACATCCGTGGTGCGATTGGCAAATCACGTGATTCACGTCAGTGGAGCGGCAACGTTCCTGCGATGGAGCCAGAAGAAGTACCACGTATGTTCCGTGGTGTTTACGGCATTGGTTCACGCGATTTCCGCCCTGAGCACATCATTGGTGCTTACGAATTCAGCCAGAACATGACCGCCCGTAAGGACGGCAAGAAAGCTGAAGACGGCAAAACATTCTTCACCCTCGGTGTGGATCACAAATACGCAGTGAAGAGTGAGGAAACTCCATCACTCCTGCCAGAAGGATCTATCGCTGTACGTTTCCACTCAATTGGTGGCTGGGGCATGATTACTACAGGTAAAAACCTTGGTAGCATCCTCGGTGAATTTGGCCAGCTGCTGGACAAAAAGAGCCCACGCATTGACCCAGAGACTGGTGAGCAAATCCCAACTCTGCAGATTGCGGCGAACCCGAAATACGGTTCTGAGAAAAAAGGATCTCCAACCAACTACTTCTTGGTAGTGGCGCAAGACCGTGTGCGTGTAAACTGCGAGCTCAACCACGTTGACGTGGTGCTCTGCTGTGACCCGAAAGCATTCACTCACACCAACCCACTGGAAGGCATCAACCCAGGTGGTTGCCTCGTTTGGGAATCTGACGAAGATCCAGTAGACGCATGGAACCGTATTCCTAAGAAATACCGTCAGTGGATCCTCGATAACAAGATCCGCGTATTCATCCTGCCAGGATTTGATATTGCGAGAAATGCGACACCACGTCCAGATCTCCAGCTGCGTATGCAAGGTAATGCCTTCCTCGGCGCCTTCTTCCGCGTTTCTTCATTCCTGCAGGACAACGAGATCTGCGAAGACACCTTCAAGAATACCGTACGCAAGCAGTACAATAAGAAGTTTGGTCGCTTTGGTGACGCTGTTGTTGAGTCCAACATGACCGTGATGACTGAAGGATTTGCCCGCGTGCAAGAAGTTCCTTACGGCGTAGTTGAAGCCGAAGACGGTTCATCAATGCGCCTGCCAGCTCTGGAAGCAATCACCTCAGCATGTGGTGCCTGCGCGATGCCAGCTGAGCAGAAAGAACGTTACCCAATCCACACACTGGAGAAGTTCGACAGCGAATTCCGCGCTGGTTACGGTTACCATCAGCCAGCTGGAGCACTCGCTTCTGTAGGTGCAATGGCAGCTGGAACAGGTGCGACCAACAGCAAGTATGTAGCTCGCCGCCGCACACCAGTTTACATCGCTGAGAATTGTACTCAGTGTATGGAGTGTATCACTGCCTGCCCAGATACTGCGCTGCCAAACACCGCTCAAGATGTAGAAACTATCCTGCGCACTGCAGTAAATAACTACGTTTCTAGCACTGACGACCGTGATGCGCTTCTCGCTCACGTTCCAGGTATCGAAGAACGCGCCCGTGCTCGCATGGTTGCCGCTATCGAAGCTAAAGACGGCACACCATTCAAAGAGATCATCAAAGATGAAGTGGTCCAGCTGAATGGCGCTGTTTCTCAAGAAGGTAAAGACCAGTTGTTCGAGATCCTCGACGTGGTGCCAGTAGCCTACAACAAGGTGACTGCTATCTTCCGTGGTAAGGAGAAGAAAGAAGCCGGTTCCGGTGGTGTATTCTCCATCTTCGTTTCTGACCTCTGTAAAGGTTGTGGCGAGTGTGTTGAGCAATGTGGTGATCACGGCGCTCTGGTCATGGTGGACGATACGCCTGAGCTGAACCAGACACTACAGTCTGCTCAGAACTTCTCACGCCTGCTGCCTGATACACCTAGCAAGTACCTCGGATTCTACGATAACGATGCTCCAGAAAACAGCCGTACCGCTGCGCTGCGTAACCACCTCATGGTGCGCCGCAACTACGAAGCTCTAGTATCCGGTGACGGTGCTTGTGCTGGCTGTGGTGAGAAATCAATCCTGCGTGCGCTGGCTTCAGTCACTGAAGCTTACATGCGCCCGATGTACCACAAGAAGTCTGACCGCCTGAGCGAGAAGGCTGACAAGATCGAAACCAAAGGTGCTGCCTTCCTGACTGCACTGAAGGAAAAAGATGAAGCTCAGTACCAGCTCTACAAGCGTGCCGTTGCTCACGTAGTGATGGGTCTTGGTGGTGAAGATGATGCCGATACCGACCATCGTCTCGCCCAGAATGGCATCATTGATGACAACGACCTGATCAGCGCCATCGTTTCTGTAATGCGCGTCGACGCCTTTAACCATAAGAAGCTGCAAAGCATCGATGGACGTATGGCAAATGGTATGTCTGTGATGATGATGGGTGCCAATACTGGCTGTAACTCCGTATACGGATCTACACCTCCATCAAACCCACACCCATACCCTTGGATGAACTCACTCTTCCAAGACGGTCCAAGTATCTCATGGCTGATGGGTGAATCACTCATCCTGCGCCACGCTCGCCGTTCAGTTGCTCCTGAGCGCATTGCTGACGCCCTGCTTGGCTTCGCTGCTGATGCAGACGCAATGGTCATGGATGATGCTCGTTACTTCCAGCTGACTCACCTCAACGACTCAATGATGAGCGCTCAAGAACTTCGCGAGCTGCCTAAAGTTTGGTGTGTTGGTGGTGACGGAGCGCTTGGTGACATCGGCTTCCAGAACCTCTCTAAGGCAGTGCTGCAAGGCCGTCCGAACGTGAAGTTCCTCATGCTCGATACACAGGTGTACTCCAACACTGGTGGCCAAAACTCAGACTCATCATTCATGCCTGGTGGTTATGATATGAACCAGCTGGGTGATGCAACTCAAGGTAAGATGACCGAGCGTAAGTCAGTTTCTGACATCCTCACATCTGGCCACGGTTCACCATTCGTTGCTCAGGTTTCTATTGCCAACTCAGCTAAGCTGTATCAGGCAATCCTCGACGGTCTTGAGTACCGCGGAGCAGCCTTCTACCAGTGCTTCACATCATGCCAGCCAGAACACGGCATCGGTGATGATATGTCCGCTGTACAGGCTAAGCTATCACGCGATTGTCGCGCGATGCCTGAGTTTACCTTCAACGGTACTAAGGGTGAAACTCACCAAGAGTGCTTTGACCTCAAGGGCAACCCAAATACCAATCGCGATTGGCAGATGGTGCGCTCCAAGCTGGAAAAAGGCATGATCTATCCTTACACCACAGCTCACTGGGCCACTACAGAAGCTCGCTTCCGCCTGCACATCAAGCGCTCAAACGCTGATGAAGCTAAGAAGCTGATCCCAATGGAGAACTTGCTCCAACTGCTTACTCAGCAGGACATCGCACAGTTCAACTTTGTGAACCCAGAGCATCATGCCTACGTGCCTGATTTTGGTACTTACATCCGCACTGAGCACAACGGCAAAGAAGCCTTCTTTATTCTTAGCCGCCAGCTGGTGCTGTTCTGTATCGAACGCCGTAAGTCATGGCGCATGCTGCAGTCAAAAGCCGGAATTGAGAACTCCGACTACCTGCTCCAGAAGCAGCTGATTGAAAAAATTTCTTCAGGCGAGGTAACTCGTGAAGACGTTTACAGCAAGGGAACAGATGTCCTTAATGATTAGGATTTTAACCAAATAAATTTCTCGAAGCTACGAGATGCATAAGCGGGCACTGGCTCTCCTTTGTGGGGGCCAGTGCTTTTTATTTCTAGCTATGAGGGGGAATGGATGCTAGTGCTTAAGGTGATAAACGAACGTATTACTTTCTGTTTAACTCTAACCATCTACCATTTTGTATTCAATTATGACGACGATTACCCCTATTGATTTGAAGTTCATCGAAGAGGCTGAGTTTGACCTCGGTATAAAATTTCCTGTCGCCTATCGGCGAAAAATGATGCGCCATAATGGTGGCTCTGTGCTGCTCAAGTCCGAGTGCTACCAGCTGCATCCATTTCTAGATTCTTCAGATGAATGCAGTACCCAAAATACCAGCCAGAGTGTCGTTCGCCAGACTCAGCTGGAGCGCCTAGCGCAGAAACTTCCTGATGATATCATTGTCATTGGCCGCTCAGATGAAGGTCACTTGTTAGTCCTCTTGATGATGGGCACAGGCAATGTGGACGAGCGCGTATTCTGGTTTGATATCAATAGCCGTGAGCTAGGTGTGGCTGCTAACGAGTTTTCTGAACTTAACCTGATAGGGTAAAAAAAATGAGAGCTCAGATGAGCTCTCAAGAATACAGACTAGCTGTGGATAGGGGGATTTTTATCTCTTACCAGCTATAGCTGATAGATCCACTGCGTCCGTAGAAGTTTACACTGCCGCTGCTAGGTTTGTAGTAGCCGCCGTTGTTGTATGCACCGTGACGGCTTGGTCTGCTAGATCCGCAATGACTGCGCTGAGGTCTAACTGGTCTGCAGTGGCTGCGGCATGAATGGTTTACTGGCTGAGCGTAGTAGCGGTAAACTGGTGACCCACAGCGCTGGTAGTGGCTAACGACACGCTTGGTGTAGATCTTGCATCCACATGCGGTATGCCCGCTAACATAGGTGTGAGATTTCTGATGTCCATGGCCACCGTGACCGTGTGGGCGAGCATCCAGTCCGCTAGTTGAAAGTCCAAATAAAGCTGTGCAAACAAGGCCGATAGATAAGATCATTTTTTTCATAGTATTGATGATTGAGTTCACCGAGTTCGACTCAGCTCCAGCTGGATCTATTTAAAAAAATGTAAAAGAATTTGTGATGAGCTAGTCATGTCTAGCTGGCCTAGTAGCTGGGAATGCCTGTAGCTACCTTACTTAGACGATCATTTGTATGACTAAAATACCTCCCCAGCTGGAAAATGAGATGCTAATAACTCATGCATGATAAGCCAGTTATTGAGCTGTTCAAAGTTAGGCCTGTTAGCAGGGTGTGTATTTTTGGTTTCTTGTGCCAGCGAGCAATCCGTTAGCAAACTGCCGAGCCCAAATAAAGTTTCAGAAAATCCAGCTGCTCAGCAAAAGTACCGCGCGGCGGTGCAAGATTTCGAAATGATCAAAGCTGACCAGGAGCCGATCAATAGCCAGCGCGTAGAGCAGCTCTACGATGGCGGTACACGCAATTATTACGGCGAGGGGTATGTGATTACCAAACACAGCCAGCTGGAGCTCAACGAGGGTGTGCGTGGATTCTGGAAAGGAACCACTATCACCATGAACCGCAGCATCACGGGTGGGCGGCCAATAACTTATTCCACCCGCGCATTTCATGCCGACGGCGTGATTCCTATTTATTAATAGACGCTGGCGAGGCTGAGCAATTTCCCAGCTGGCTCACTCTATTTGGTGCCATGTGCTTGATGTACCCGTTAAGGGTATTTTCTTGCGATGGTGCCCGTTTGGGGTACATTCGCCTATGCCGAGAAAGATCAGCCAGCTGATTAAGGAGCTTAAGAAAAACGGCTTTGAAAATCGTGGCGGGAAAGGATCGCATCGTAACTTCGTCAAAGGTATGGAATTAGTGACGATCTCAGGCAAAGATGGCGATGATGCTAAGCATTATCAGGAGAAGCTAGTGAAGCAGGCGATCGAAAGGAGCAAAAAATGAAGAAGCCAGATTACATCAAGCTAGTGAGGTGGAGCGATGAGGACCAATGTTTCATTGGCTCAATTCCTGACCTTTGTGGTGATTGCTGTGACGGAGAGTCGCAAAAGGAGGTCTATCTTCAGCTACTTGACATCGAAGGCGGGTGGATTGAGGCTTTTGATAAGGAAGGAAAAGAATACCCACCAGCTCGAGTTTTCCCCTACAAAAAGCTCTCGGCAGTGGCCGGCTGTGAGCTCCAGGCTGATAAAATCCGCTTATCGCTGGGTTTGACTCAAACTGAGTTTGCTGAGGTATTGAAGGTGCCTGTCAAAACTTTACGAAAATGGGAGCAGGGCGAAACCTCTCCTAGCGGCGCAGCTCAGTCATTGCTGAAGATTGCCGCTGTGAAGCCTGAGTTATTGCTGCAGGCATTATAAATGAGCTAGCTGGAAACTTGGCGCATGCCCTCAAAGAGCACGATGGCAATGGCGGTGCTCAGGTTGAGGCTGCGGGTTGAGTTTTCCTGCATGGGGATGGTCAGGCAGCGGTCTGGGTTGGCGTGCAAGATTGGCTCGGGCAGACCACGGGTTTCGCAGCCAAAGACGAGGTAGTCACCTTTTTCAAATTGGTGGTCCCAGTGCGCGTGTTTGGTTTTTGTCGTCAGATAGAATAGCCGCGACTCAGCTGGCAGGTTCTCGAGAAAATTCTCCCAGCTCGGCCACACGTGCAGGTCCACTTCTTTCCAGTAGTCGAGGCCAGCGCGGCGCACGGCTTTTTCATCCAATGAGAACCCGAGCGGCTCGATGAGGTGCAGGGTGGCTCCAGTGGCTAGGCTGAGGCGTCCAGCAGCGCCGGCATTGTGGGGGATCTCTGGGTTGTGAAGCACGATTTGGAACATCTTGCGCTGGTCATAGCCAAAATTCACCCCTCTGACCAAGGGGAAATTTTTCCCCAGCTACTTGCTAGGTGTTTCAGCTGACTGGCAAATTGGCTGAAAATTGAAGGTATCTTTTCTAGGGGATTGACTAATCTGTTCAGATTTGGCTTCCTGCCGCAGAGCAAATGAGTGAGTTAAACAGCAACGTACCGCGCCATATTGCCGTCATTATGGATGGCAACGGACGCTGGGCCAACGAACGTGGACTTCCGCGTCGCGATGGTCATCGGGCGGGTGCGGAATCAGTGCGCGAGGCGGTAGACGCATGCCGTGAGCTGGGAGTTGAATACCTCACCTTGTATGCTTTTTCTTCAGAAAACTGGAAGCGACCAAAGGCTGAGGTGGAAGCACTCATGAGCCTGCTGGAAAAATTTCTCAAAGACAAACTGCCTGAAATGCTCAAGCAGAACGTCAGGCTACACGCCATCGGCCAGCTGGATAGGCTGCCCGCCAAGTGCCGCAAGCAGATTGATAAATCAATCAACAAAACTGCTAGCAATACTGGTCTCAATCTCGTGCTCGCATTGTCATACGGTGCGCGTGAGGAAATTGTGGATGCCGCCAAGCAGCTAGCGCAAAAGGTAGCTGACGGTGAGCTGGCGCCTGAGCAAATTGACAACCAGCTCTTTGCTAGCCACCTTTACACTGCCGATTTCCCAGATCCAGATCTGATGATCCGCACCTCTGGTGAACTCAGAGTTTCTAACTTTCTCCTCTGGCAGATCAGCTATGCCGAGCTGGTAATCAGCCAGAAATTCTGGCCCGACTTCCGCGCAGCTGACATGCACGCGGCAGTGGCTGAGTACGGCAAAAGAAATCGCCGATTTGGCGAGCTAAAATAATGAGCGAAATAGCCGAACAGACCATTTTACTAGTAGATACTGATCTCGATTACCTAGACTGGGCCACTCGCCATCTAGAAGCCCCTGGGATCAGAATTCTGCGCACAGACCACGCTGAAAAAGCCATCAAAGTGGTGGAAAAAACTGAGATCGACCTCGTCATTGCCGACCTCGTTCTGCAGCCCATCGACGGCATCAAAATGATGGGGCGCGTGCGTGCCATCAACCCAGATCTGCTCGTCATCCTCACCGGCGGCTTCCCCAGCACTGGCCAGATCATCGAAGCCACCCAGCAGGGCGCTCACGATATCCTGCGCAAGGAATCACTCACCTTTGAGCTTCGTCCCGTTGTAGAGGCCGCATTGTCCACCGTAGACAGCCGCAAGACGGCGGGAAATACCAAAGCCAAAGATGAAGCTCCAGCTACCGACCATCGTGTGAAGATGATTGGTAACTCCAAAGCACTGCAGGATGTTTTCAAAGTCGTCGGACGCGTTGCCCGTACCGATGTGCCCGTGCTCGTCACCGGCGAGAGTGGCACCGGCAAAGAGCTCGTCTCACACGCCATTCACGAATACAGCCCGCGTTGTAAAAATGAAATGCTCGTGATCAACTGCGGCGCCATCCCAGAAAACTTGCTCGAAAGCGAACTCTTCGGTCACGAAAAAGGATCATTCACCGGCGCCTCTGCGCGCCGCGCTGGACGCTTCGAACAATGTGACGGCGGCACACTCTTCCTCGACGAAATCGGCGACATGCCAGCCTCCGTGCAGGTAAAACTGCTGCGTGTGCTGCAAGATGGCACCTTCTCGCGTGTCGGTAGCAACGAGACCCAACAAAGTGACGTGCGCATCGTTGCCGCTACTAACAAAGATCTCGCCCAAGAAGTCGCTGATGGAAATTTCCGCGAAGACCTCTACTACCGCCTCAATGTGGTAGAAATTCACCTGCCACCACTGCGCGATCGCCGCGAAGATGTCCCGCTTCTAGCAGACTTCTTCCTGCGCATCATTACCCGTAGAAATGGCATGGCTAGACTCCGCCTAACCGGTGAGGCCAAAGACATGCTGCAGGCACATAGCTGGCCAGGCAATGTGCGTGAGCTGGAAAATACCATCGCCCGCGCCTGTGCTCTCGCCAGCTCAGATGTTCTCCTTCCAGAAGACATTCCGCTGGCGAAGTCAGCGTTAGACGTCAAGCGCGACCTCACCAAGGTCATTGACCAAGTCATCGCCGCCTCAGACGACGATGAAAACGTGCTCGAGTGGGTCACCCACCAGCTGGCTAACCGTGCTCTAGAGCGCTGCTCTAGCGATCCTAAAGCCGCCGCCAAAATGCTTGGCATCAGCAAGGAAGAGCTCAAGCCACTTCTCAAGTAAGCCGCCCAGCAAAGCGATGTCGCGCCTGCTGGGATGGTGCATCTAGCTAGATGGTCTAACGAAGACTTGTGACACGCCCTCTCAGCCACTCACGCAGCCACGCTCGCTCGCTAAAAAGCAGCGTCAGTGGCCAGCTAGCATAGTGGTCTAGCTGGCTTTGTGTCTAGCTGGGTTTGTATCTAGCTGGGTTTGTATCTAGCTGGCTTTGTATCTAGCTGGGTTTGTATCTAGCTGGCTTTGTATCTAGCTGGCTTTGTATCTAGCTGGGTTCACGTGTGGCTGGGTTCACGTGTGGCTGGGTTCACGTGTGGCTGGGTTCACGTGTGGCTGGGTTTGTCTCTAGCTGGGTTTGTCTCTAGCTGGGTTTGTCTCTAGCTGGGTTTGTCTCTAGCTGGGTTTGTCTCTAGCTGGGTTCAGGTGTGGCTGGGTTCAGGTGTGGCTGGGTTCACGTGTGGCTGGGCATGCTGGCAAACCCGGAGGGTTTCAAGACTTTAGCCGCGGGTAAGCGAGCCCAGCGAGCGCCACCCGTGGTGAGCCACCCAGAGCTAATGATCTACCGAAGGTAGAAAGGAATCGTTAGCGGACGTTAGGCTTTTCGTTATCACCCTGCGTAGCCGTCTGCTGGACACAGGTAAATAACCCGCGGTACTCAGCTGGCTCGTCGCCTCCATTGATCATGACCGCGGTAGCCTTTCCAGCTGGGAGCTGCTGCTGGG
>NZ_JAENIM010000043.1:31373-154810 GCF_016595495.1 Persicirhabdus sediminis | reverse complement strand
GCGCGGGGGTGGGTGCCCCCGCGCATTTTTTTTGGCTAAAATGTGCCGCTTAGTGTTTTGTCACCTCGATGCGCAGGAAGAGTTTTTCCTCGCCGGCTAGTTCATCTAGCTGGATTTCATTGCTAGGTGGCGTCGCTGAAATGACTTCGCCCGTAGGCTCCCAATGGATCAAATCATTAGATTTCATCAGCTGATAGGTACGGCCCTCAGCACTTGGCCAGCTGAGGCTGAGCGAATCGCTATTGACCACTGAGCTGAAGCTCAGCTTGAACACTGAGTTAGGGTCATGTGGGTCAGTGCCTGCGATGATTTCGTCTTCATCAGAAACGCCATCACCGTCAGAATCAATCGCTGATAGATCCAGCGCTTCTAATGAAACTGGAATGCTAAGGTAACGAACTAGATAGAAGGAACGTGAATCATTACTGCCCACCTCATTGATCAGCATGTGGCCATTGAATACGATGGATTCCACGTCGCTAAGCGCTACGTGAGCGTCCGCAATGTCACCCAGATAGCCCGCGCCTTCGAGCCAGTTACCACTCACAGTTAGATTCTGTAAATGTCCAGCTAGGTTGGACTCTGGCAGCAAGGTGTCGGTGCATTCATAACGGTAGCTGCCATTAATCGTAGCGATGCTCAGGCTATAGGTCACCTGATAGGATCCGGTATTTGCGCCGTCGCCAAATTTTCCATCCGCTGTCCAGTTGTTCAAATTGAGATCCCATTGGTTGACGTCAAGATTCACGTTGGCAATGGCGATTTCCTCAGCTGGCATGCCTAACTCAACTGCCAGCTGGCTGCCAGTTTTGGTCATCAGCTGGAAATCAAACTCATCTCCATCCTCGCCAGTTCCCGCGACGATATTGAAGGCAACTTGCTGTCTAGCATCATTGATATCTTTACGCCAGTCAGGGGCTTCAGTAGCATTTTGTACATAATTGCCATCAGCGATGTTAGGATCAACAATCAGCTCCAGCTGAGTTTCAGCAAGCACGGTAATAATGACGCTTGCCTCCATTGCTTGTCCGTCTGCATCGTAGCCACGATAGACAAAGCTATCCTGCCCAACAAAACCACCCGCTGGCTGGTAGCTAAACGAACCATCGGCATTGAAAACTAGCTGGCCGTTGCTAACATCTGAGACTAACTCAACATAGGAAACATCCAGATCATTTTCCATCACCCCTGGCGCAGATACAGCCATCTGCTGGTTGCTAAACATCTTGTAGGCGTCATCTTCCACGGTCATCTCTACTAACATCACAGATAGGTCGATGCTTTGACCAATCAGAGTGTGATAGGAAGTTGCCGAGTTTGTTGGCGTTTTTATGATTTCAGAAATGCCCACAAAAGCAATGTCCTGCACGGAGTTCAGCAATACATTGGCCTGTGTGATATCACCGAGGAATCCCTCACCTGTGACCCAAGTTTCAGATGCAGCTAACTCTAGCGGGAATGACGCGCTCTCCGTCGTTGGCAGTAGCGAACTCACCACAACTTTACGATAAACGCCCCTGCTCGTGGTGATGTCGATGCCATAGCTGATTTCGATTTCTCCGTCAGAGTCGCCAAACTTGCTAGATCCATCAGTCCAGCCAACAAAACCAAATGTCCAGCTAAGTGGCTTGAGTTCAATGCCAGTGATCACCGCCTGATTTTGCTCAATAGCGAGCTCGCTCGCGATTTCAGCGGTGGATTTCGCCTGCAAGTTGAAATCTTGTAAGTCTCCAACAGCCCCTGCTTTGTCGTTGATGTCATAGGTGATGCGATCTGCTTTTTGGCTTCGCCAATCTGGCGCGTCGCCTGTGTTAGACCGATAGTCAAAACTCGTGATCTCTGGGTCCACCATCAGCTCGATAGTCGCCTCAGTGAAAACCTCAATGGTCACCACTGCTGGAGTACTCGCCCCGAGGCTATCAACGGCTTGATAGGCAAAACTAAGCAAACCGCTAAAACCTTCAGGAGCGCTGTAGCTAAAGGATCCATCAGCATTCAACTGCAGATCACCCACGCTAACATCAGCCACAAGAACCACACTCAAAGCATCCCCTTCAGCGTCGCTATCATTAGCCAGAACACCTGGCGCTGCCACACTGAGCAGTGAGCCATTAGCTGGCGTTTTATAGCTGTCATCATGAGCCAGTGGCGCCTTGTTTGGAATCGAGACAACTAACTCATCGAGATAAACCATAGAGCTAGCTGAACCGTGGTTTTCAAAACGGAATTGCGCATTGGCTGGCAATCCAGCTGGTGAGAATCGATGCGCTGGCACAACCACATCACCGTAATGAAACTGATGATTAATGAAATCAACATTCGGTTCAAAGCTAGCCACACTCACCCACTCAGCGCCATCGAAGAAGGAAAGCGAAAATGATTCTCCATCAACATAGGACTCAGCTAGATACCAAAAGGCCAGCTTGACTGACTCACGCTCAGAAACATCTAGCGGGCTTGATAGAGTCAGCTGAGAGCTGCTGCCACTATTACTAAGTTTCACGCAGTTCTCGCCCTGATAGGCTACAGCAGCATCTGTATGCAAAACGGCATCGGCTCCAGCAGACTGCCAGCTACCCAGACCATTTTCAAATCCATCACTTGTTAGCGGCTGCCAGTTAATCAGCTCAGTCGCTTCAACTTCGGTTTCTAGCAGGTATCGCCACTGCGGCTGCAGTCCAGCCAGCCGGTACGCTGGTGTTTCTAGCATCTCAGCTGTCGGCTCGGTTTCATAACCTTTCTCCAGTAAATTATTGCCGAAGTCCTGCTCAGTTAGATCGTCAGGGTTAATGACTCCACCTTCATAACTTAACTTGGTCCAGCCAGTTTTTGCATCCACGCCTTGGTTATTATTAAAAGCAAAAGTGTTGGATGCGTCGTAGCCAATATTACCATCAATATGCGCATTGGCGCTATATTCGTCGAAGAACATAATGCGCGAGTTTCCTTGGTTGAGCGCCTTATTGCCGTCATGAATATGGTTGTGAGCAATCAAGGTGCCCTGCATATCGCCGAGGGTATAGATACCTCCGGTATCTTGCACGATGTTGTTATAGTTATAGATGTGGTTGTAAGTCACCGTGTGGGCCTGACCGCCGCCCCACCATCCAACACTCGGACCACCGTAAGCGAGGTCATAACATTCGTTATAACTGAAATCCATGGCATCTGAATGTGGATTGAAAATAGGATGTGAGCTCGGATAAACACGCCCAATCGCATGGAAGCTATTGTTCTGGATCGTGTAATCATTGCTCGAGTAATTCTGGAATTTAATTTCAATCCCACTACCACCTAGGTCGGCAAATTCGCAGCCTAGCACTTTATTGTTAGTCGATGAGCTACCAAACTGCAATGCTGTCGCCTCAGTATGTAAAAATCGACACTTCACAAAGCTGGAATTTTTCATGGTTCGACCTTCAACCGCACCGCTGATAGATTTCCAATAGGAACCACCACCGCCGCCAAAATCCAAATTCCCCTGCACTTCGCACCAGCCAGAATAGCTACTGCCAGTAGCTGATCCACGCGGCAGCAAAAAATCGCAATGAGCGAAACTAACATTGTAGAAATGTAGATTGCTCACGTCGTTGAAATACACCATGCGATTTTGCATCACTGGGGCAATCACCTCCAAGGAATCAATATCCTCACCTATGCGTGGCATGTAATAACACCATCCGCTAGAACGATCCAAATAGAACTCGCCGGGAGCATCGAGAAAGTCTTTAGAGTTTTCGAAATAGACAACCTTGGGGTTCTTGTTCACCAAATAGTGGCCGAACTCTTGTGAGTGTGGGCCCTCTAGGGTGAAGGTCCGCGTAGCCTCATCAAAGCCCTCGAAATATTTGCGGTGCGAGCTCCAAACACGTAGAATGACTAACTCTACCTCGTCTTTGTTTTCCCAATCGTTAGCTCTAGCAACCATTTCATCCTCAGCTAGAAGATTACAGGTATAGGTTGATTTGTCGGGGAAATAGGTCTCACAGTCCAGCGTCCACTGGTTAGAACCATCGTCGTTAGGATAACGGGCACGCATCGCACGCTTGCCATTGACAAACAGCTGGCGGAAGTACCAATCACCGCTCTGCACTTCTGGGATTTGTGTCGCCCAGCTTCCGTCTGGCTGTAATTGCCAGCCAGAGATCTCTTTGCCACCACTGATCATGGCATTTTCGCCATCCCGTGCCATCCAAGTGACCCGGTAACTGCTATCTGCATCTGCGCTGGTAAAGGTAAGTTCAGAGCTAAGCTCATAACGGCCATCGTGTAGGATGACTTGCAGGTCTTCCTGCAGACCCGCGCTTATCAGCTCGCGCGCTGCCGTCTGGGCTTTCCCTAGTGTCTGATAGGGGCTCGCCTCGCTACCATCGTTAGTATCCTTGCCTGAGGGGGAAACATGCACTTCTGCAGACTGCCCCGCAGTCATACCACACAGGCATGACAGCAAGAATAAGTTCCGTTTTATTCTCATTATGTTTTGTGTCTGATTATTGCTGACTAGCTAACAGTCATTGGGTGATCAACCCCGCTAGCGCGAGGAATCCATCACACAAACTAATCTAGTTAGCCGTCAATCTATGACACAAATAATTTAAACGGACCCTTAAAACCTCCTTTGGCAAAACCTCACAACTGTAACTAACAAAATTACTTAGGCCGATTTTCACCTGTCTCAGCTAGCGCTGAAAATTTTCTGCGTTTTTTGACACAAAAAAACGAGCTGAAGGTTGCCCTCCAGCTCGAATAGAAATTATGAATATGTGGAGGCTTACAGCTCAGCGGCGATCAAGTCATCTAATGACTGACGCTTGCGGATTACTTTGGCCTGATCACCGTCTACCATGATCTCAACTGGCATCGGGCGAGTATTGTAGTTAGACGCCATGGTAAATCCATAAGCACCTGAGCTGAGTAGCGCGATGACACTTCCAACAGGGAAGTTAGGCAGCTCAGCATTTTGCATGAAGAAATCACCAGTCTCACAGATTGGGCCAACGACATCCATCTTGATATTGTCATCTCCAGCTGGCTGAGCCACGGGTACGATCTCGTGATGGCCTTCGTACAGGGCTGGGCGGATGAGATCATTCATGCCGGCATCTACCACCTTGAATGTCTTAGCGCTGCCCTTTTTCTCATACAGACACTGAGTGAGCATCACCCCGGCATTGCCGACGATGTAGCGGCCTGGCTCGAGGAGAATTTTCAGCCCGAGCTCTTTGAGCTTAGGCAGCACGCCAGCGGCGTATTCTTCGATGGTCAGCGGGCGCTGCTCTTCTTCTTGAGCTGCCCACCACTCTGGCTTGGCTGATTCTAGCGCAGGATCGTAAACGATGCCTACACCGCCGCCGATGGAGAAAAATTCGATGCCGTAGGTGGCCTTGAGCTTAGCTGCGAGTGGGGAAACTTTTTCCACCGCCTCGATGAATGGGCTCACTGAAGTCAGCTGAGAACCAATGTGCATCTGCAGGCCGATGAGCTTGACGTTTTCCAGCTGGGATGCGCGCTCGTAGGCGGCTTCGATGTATGCAAAATCAACGCCAAATTTGTTTTCGGACTTACCAGTAGAGATATATTTGTGGGTCTTGGCGTCGACATTTGGGTTCACGCGGAAGGCGATTGGCGCCACTTTGCCCATCTCACCAGCCACCACATTGATAAATGCAGCTTCTTCTTCGCTCTCAACGTTGAAGCTGTAAATCCCCTGCTCAAGCGCGTATTCAATCTCAGCGCGAGTTTTGCCCACACCAGCAAAGGTGCACTTTTTCGGGTCGCCACCAGCTTTGATCACGCGGAATAGCTCACCGCCCGAAACGATGTCAAATCCGCTGCCCTCTTCCGCCAGCAGGCGCAATACAGAGAGGTTGGAGTTCGCCTTCACCGCGTACTCTACACAGTGGTCGATCTCAGCCAGAGCTGCATCCAGACGGCGGTAGTGATCGAGGATTGTATTAGCGCTGTAGACATAGGCTGGCGTACCGTACTGCTCAGCAATGTCCTGCAAATTCACATCCTCACAGTGCAAGGAACCATTCTTGTATTCAAATGAGTGCATGCCCGACTGATACTGGATGCACCTCGTCTTGCAAGTGTTAAAGAACGATCCCGCACTGACAAACCAGCTAGCTGGCTAAATGGCAGCAAAACTAGCTACCATCTTCTGCGGCATAAACTGCCGTCCAATGGTTGCCTACTCGCCCAATGCCTACGTATTCGTATTTTTTCCCCAGCATGTTTTTGCGGTGCTCAGGGCTCTTCATCCAGATATCATTGCAAACTTCCGCGCTGTTGCAGATAGCTAGGTTCTCTGAGCTGGATGAATGTGGATAGTTCTGGTCGAGCATGCGCTCAATGAAACTCGTACCACTCGGGCATACGTGCTCAAAATACCCACGCTTTACCATGTCTTGTGAATGCGCTTTAGCCGCGCGTGTCAGTCTTGGTTCAGTTTTCAATGGCTTCAGCCCACGAGCCTGGCGCTCACGGTTCATCAGCACTAATAATCCCTGCTCGTTATCCGGTACTGGCTGGCTAGCTCTCAGCTCAACTACAGCATCCTTCGCAGATTTTTCTGAACCCCCAATAGAACACGCACTTAGCATGCCCACTGACAATAGAACAAATATCGGTCGCATCATCGGCGCTGATTTTAACCATTTAGTAAAAAATCTCAAAATCTAACGTTCATCTAGTTCAAACTTCTGTTTTCTCAGCCAACTCGTTCATCCAGCTAGAAATTTCACTTGCACCCAGCATGATGACGATTATTTTCAGCCTATGAAGAAAACCTTTTTCTCGCTCATTGCAGCCGCCGCTACCGCACTGGCCTTTTCATCATGTGCCAGTGAGCCCACATCTGAGTTCAGCCCAGCTGGCCCACAAAGCAACGCTAGCACCATGCCACAAAACTTGCCACAAGCAGGTGAAGGCGCTGGCATGTTTGGCGCCCTGCAACAACAGTAATTCAGCCGAAATAATTACAAATTTTCTCCAGAGCAAGGATCCTCCTTGCTCTTTTTTTGGCTCTCAGCCATTGCTTGAGCGTGTCACTTTTTGGTCCCAGCCCAGCCGCCCGAGTTCTCATCGATGGCCCCAACGAACTCGTCTTCGACTACGCCATCCCCGAAGGCATGAATCCCATGCCCGGCTGCCGCGTCAAAGTCCCCCTGCGCAACCGTAACTCCACCGGCACCGTGCTCGACGTCATCGACAATGACCAAGACCTCGGGTTCTCCCTGCGACCACTCAGCTCGCTCATCGACGAAGAACCACTCGTCACCCCCAAACTCATGGAGCTCGGCCACTGGATGGCCAAATACTACAACGCTCCCATGGAACAAATCATGCGCGCGCTGCTGCCCGAGTCCGTCCGCCAAGAGCTGCATTCAGAAAAAACTCGCAAGGTCGTTGTCCTAGCTAACAAGCCAGATGAAGAAGCCGCCGCCAAGCTGGCCAAACGTGCGCCCAAGCAATCACTCATCATCTCACTGCTAGAAGCAGCTGGCGGAGAAATGGCGCTAGCTGACCTAGGAGGCTCGTCCATCACCTCATCTATCAAATCCTTAGCCAAAGCCGGCTACATCACCACCAAAGATGAAGCCGTGCGCCGCGATCCAGATCAAGGCGAAGAATTCCTCCAAGACGAACCACTCAAACTCAACGACGAACAAGAAGTTGGGCTGGAAATCATCACCAAAACCATAGACGACGGCGGCAAACCCATCCTCCTCCACGGCGTCACCGGCGCAGGAAAAACCGAAGTCTATCTGCAAGCCACCCAGCACGTCATCAACCAAGGAAAAAGCGCGCTCATCCTCGTGCCTGAGATTGCCCTAACACCGCAAACCGTGCAGCGCTTCAAATCGCGCTTCGCTAACATTGGCGACGCCGTAGCCGTGCTCCACTCTAATCTATCACAAGGTGAACGGTTCGACGAATGGCACCGCATCCGCAAAGGCGAAGCGCGCATCGTCATCGGTGCCCGCTCAGCTGTCTTCGCGCCGCTCTACAAGCTCGGCCTCATCATCGTCGACGAAGAACACGAAAATACCTACAAACAAGAAGTGGCACCGCGCTACCACGGTCGCGACATGGCAGTCCTCCGTGCTCATTTTGAAAAATGCGCCGTCGTGCTCGGCTCAGCTACACCATCATTAGAAAGCTATCAGAACTATCTAGCTGAAAAATACCAGCTGGTAGAGCTGAAAAAACGAGCTGATGACCAATCCATGCCCATCATCCGCATCATCGACATGCGCATTGAGTCACACAAACACAAAGGTGCCATTCTATCAGATGCGCTGCGTGGCCGCATGGATAACAAACTCGAAAAAGGAGAACAAATCATCCTCTTTCTCAACCGCCGTGGCTTTGCCCGCTCACTCCAGTGCCCAGCTTGCGGACACGTCTGTGAGTGCAACCATTGCGCAGTCCCTCTAACCTATCACCGCGCCGAAGAACGGCTCATTTGCCACATCTGCGGGCACCAAGCCATCGTGCCAAAAAACTGCCCAGAGTGCAACGACCCCGCCATCCGCCTGCAAGGGTACGGCACAGAAAAAGTAGAGGGTGTACTGCAGAAGCTCTTCCCGCGCGCCAAAGTCGCCCGCATCGATGCCGATGCCATGCGCAAAAAAAATGCGCTGAAAAACACGCTAACAGCATTCCGCCAGAAAAAGATAGATATAATTATCGGCACGCAGATGATCGCCAAAGGGCTGCATTTTCCTAACGTCACACTCGTCGGTATCCTCAATGCCGACCTCGGACTTCACATCCCAGATTTCCGTGCCGGCGAGCGCACATTCCAGCTGCTCACTCAGGTGGCTGGTCGCGCTGGACGTGGCGAGCTCGAGGGCGAGGTGATCGTGCAAACATTCACCCCACACTCGCCATCTATCCAATTTGCTCGCCACCATGATTTTAATGGTTATGCCGATCAGGAGTTAGAATTCCGCTCGCAATTTGGCTACCCGCCATTCACCCACTGCGCGCTGCTAGGAACGCGATCATCGCACGAGCGCCGCGCTGAGTTTACCCTAGAAAATATCCACCAAAGGCTCGCCAAAAACCTCCCTGAAGGCATCTATCTAGGCGAACCACTTCCAGCTGCGCTCACCAAAGCTCACGGGCAATATCGATTCCAGCTGATGCTGCGCAGCCCGTCTGCTAGACTGCTCAGCAACTACGTCAACAAGATCCTAACGGCCACCCCACCACCTGAAGACGTTACCATCGTATTTGATATGGATGCCATGGGGTTCTAGTTGCCTTCTCTCTAGCAAACATCTCAAGCGAAGCCATTTTCCAGCTGGAAATTCTGCATTTTCTTGCATGGTGACCATCCATTTCCCAACTGAGATGAACTACCAACCAAACTAACACGCGAGTGAGCTAGTTGGTAGCCAGATGTTCTAGATGGAAAATTTAGTGCTACATGTGTCACACTGCAGCATCGATCTCTGGCTGAGAATTGACTCGTTAATATACTTTCCAGCTACCTAACTCGTACCGCGAAATCCGCGCAGGCTGTAGAGTTTGCTAGGACTTTCAGCTGGCTGGCCAGCTGAGGTGATAGGCTTTGCGCCTTGCTTGCGTTTCTTGCCAAACTTTTTGCGGTGAGTTCTGAATTGATTGTTGATGAAGGCTTTGCCGCCGATGGCCACGCCGTCGGTGAAGTATTTGATCTTGTGCCGCAGTAGCTCGGCGGGTGAGATTTTGCCCTCTCTAGCACGTTCATTTTCTAGCTGGGATTTGGCATTTTCATCAGTCACGGCTGCGTCTTCTATCAGCCAGAGTCGGTAGCGATGGGCGTTTTTCCTCCAGCTAGTTTGTGCCACGCGCATCACCTCGCAGAGCCCGTAACGACAGCGTTTGCTGCCAGCTAGAGCAGCCGCGTAACCGCACCAGCGGTAGTCTTTGGGATCGCTAACGATGCTCGCTCTAACTGGGTTCAGATCGATGTAGGCGGCGATGGCATGAAGCGCGGTGAAATCTTCACCGGTTTCGTGTTCTGCTGGTTTGTTAGCAGATTCTACCAACACGCTTTTGTAGCGGCCCATCCAAAGCGCGCCGCGTCTACCGTGAGTTTTGTTATACCATCGGCTGTAGCGCTCTTTGAGTTCTTTGACGAATTTTTCTAAGTTACAAAAACGCTCTTTGTATTTAGTTAGTTGCTCATCAGCATAGCGCTCCATGCCTTTGGCGCGCATGTGCGCCAGCTCGGCTCGCAGCTGGCTGATGTACGCTTTGCTATACAGCGTTCGCAGGTGCTCGATCAGCCGCTCTTCCCCTTGCTGCTTGGTTTGCGACGGTCTTTCGTCTGGCCGACCGTGTGATTCGTAGGCTTCAAATTTGGCATTGAATTTCACCCTGCTAGGCACGCGAATGAGCAAGTGAAAATGGTTATCCATCAAACAATAAGTCAGGATTTTTATGCCTGAGAAGCGCGCCATGCGCCACATGATGCGTAAAAATGCTTCTTTTTCCTGGTCGCCAAACAGATAATCTCCTCCCGCCGTGCGGCTCATCACGTGGTAACAGTAGGAGTGCTGATCATCACCAACAATACGCACATGCCCGCCAGACGGCGGCGCACAAATCATGCCCGCCGCGCCACCAGAAAAACCCGTTTTACAATCCGCCAGCTGCAGCGGCGTCAGCGGCTTCCTTGCCGCTGGTTTTTGTTGATTCAGCGTTGGTTCTGGAGATTTCATAATCACAAATATCGCACAGAATCAGTGGCTTGCATCTAAAAAATGCCGTGCATCTTTTAATTACCCACATGCCCGCCAGACGGCGGCGCACAAATCATGCCCGCCGCGCCACCAGAAAAACCCGTTTTACAATCCGCAAGCTGCAGCGGCGTCAGCGGCTTCGTTTCCGCTGGTTTTTGTTGATTCTGCGATGATTCTGGAGATTTCATAATCACCAATATCGCACAGAATTAGTGGCTTGCATCTAAAAAATGCCGTGCATCTTTTAGCTACATAATCACCAATATCGCACAGAATCAATGGCTTGCATGCAAAAAAATGCCGTGCATCTTTTAATTACCCCCATACACCTTTTAGTTAGTCAATCAGGCTAAAAGCCATAACTCGCAACTTCGATGCAAAAACGCGTCTCATGGGCCCGGCCACTCCAGTCCACGATAGCGCGGCTTATGACAAATCCCCTTGTCAATCATCCAACCCTAAAGTATGTTCTCTCGAACACTGTTCACGAAGTCATGAAAGAGTCACTCACCAAACGCCAACAAGAAGTCTTTGATTACCTGAAAGAAATGCACCACAAGTCTGGCGTGATGCCCTCATCGCGTGAAATCCAGCGCCACTTTGGTTTTGCCAGCCAGACTGCAGCCATGAGTCACTTACGAGCACTCGAAAAGAAAGGTGTGATTGTTCGCCTACCTGGACGCGCCCACGGAGTAGTCTTTCCAGAAGAGCTCGATCGCGAAGAAATCATCGACATCCCAGTCTACGGAAATATCGCAGCTGGTTTGGCACAGGCGAGTGAACAAGGCAATGAAGGCTGTATCTCTATCGACATTGCCACCTTAGGCATCCCACGCAACGCGCGCACCTTTGCGCTCAAAGTCCACGGCGAGTCGATGATTGACGCCCACATTTGCAGCGGTGATACGGTGATTTTAGAATTTCGCGAGCCACGGCCAAATGACATCGTCGCCGCATTGATTGACGGGGAAACCACCCTCAAACGCTACATCGTCAAACGAGGCAAACCCTACCTGCAGGCAGAAAACCCAGACTTCCCAGACCTCATTCCAGCCAGAGAACTGATCATTCAGGGCGTCTTGGTCGCCCTGCTCAGAGCTGCCTAAGTAGGTCGCGCATCATCCATTCGTGCTCCACTAGTTGGGAAAAAAAACAGGCCACACAATGAAGTGTGGCCCATATTGGCTGATCGTGGAGCCATGCGCGCCGCGACCAGCGATCTAGAATTTACCCTTGCTGCTCTTGCTGAGGCGGGCCAGGAATCAATCCTGGTCTAGGAGGCACCATTGGTTTTGGTTTTGGTTTTGGTGTCAAATTAGTTGTAAGCACGGATTCCTGACGAGGCACCTTAGGAACTAGAATAGAGCGAGTTCCTGATTTCTTACGAGCTTGGCGCATCAGCTCAGCCTCAATCTTTTCGGCTTCTGCCTGGGCGGCCATTGCCTTTGCTGCTTTATCTTGCTGAGATACCATTTCACCTGCACCTATGCCTTTATTAGCTGAATTTTGAATTTCTTCATCCATGATGATTGTTCTCGTTTCAATTTGGACCTGGTGGTCTAAGGAACTATTTACAAGATCCTGACCTGCAGTATTTTGTACAAAGTCATAGTCGTCATTTACAGCTAATTCTTGTTCATTTTTTTTTACAGGTACTAGGCGAATGATTTTCTCATTTAGATCTGGGTCGACCTCTTGAGCCAATGGCTCCCAGCTCAGACCAGCAGTTACCTTTTCGACGACGACCTTATGCTCAGTAGCTTCTCGTTCAGCGGCTTCGCGGTCGGCAGTTTCGCGAGCTGCAGTTTCTCTGGCAGCGGCTTCGCGCTCAGCTGACTCTCTTGCAAGAACCTCGCGCTCAGCGGCCTCTCTTGCAGCAGCGGATTCTCGCTCAACAGTCTCTTGCTCACCGGTCTTTTTTTCAGCAGCCCGTTGCTGAGCTAACTTATTCTCGGCAGTCTTCTTCTTAATAGATATCCTTTCCACCATCGCACGCAACTCGTCGACGGGTGGCTCTGCAGCACGTTGCTCGGCGGCGGCTTGTGCAGCTGCACGTTGTTCCGCGGCGCGTTGCTCGATGGCAGCATGTTCGGCGGCAGCTTGCTCGGCGACAGCTTTTTCAGCTGCACGTTGCGCAGCAGCACGTTGCTCAGTGGCACGTTGCTCAGCGGCAGCTTGTTCAGCGGCAGCTTGTTCTGCAGCAGCTTGTTCAGCAGCGGCTTGCTCAGCGGCGCGTTGTTCGGCGGCGCGTTGTTCAGCGGCACGTTGCTCGGCGGCAGCTTGTTCGGCGGCGCGTTGTTCGGCGGCGCGTTGCTCGGCAGCGGCTTGCTCGGCAGCAGCTTGTTCGGCGGCGGCTTGTTCAGCGGCGCGTTGTTCGGCGGCGCGTTGTTCAGCGGCAGCTTGTTCAGCGGCGCGTTGTTCGGCGGCGCGTTGTTCGGCGGCGCGCTGCTCAGCAGCACGTTCTTCTGCGGCACGTTGCTCGGCGGCAGCTTTTTCTGCAGCAGCTTGTGCGGCAGCGGCTTGTTCGGCAGCAGCTTGTTCCGCGGCTCGTTGTTCGGCGGCTCGTTGCTCGGCGGCACGTTGCTCAGCGGCACGTTTTTCAGCGGCGCGTTGCTCAGCGGCGGCTTTTTCTGCGGCGGCTTTTTCCGCGGCAGCTTGTTCGGCGGCACGTTGCTCGGCGGCGCGTTGTTCTGCAGCACGTTTTTCGGCGGCACGTTGCTCGGCGGCACGTTGTTCCTCAGCACGTTTTTCGGCAGCACGTTTCTCGGCGGCAGCTTTTTCGGCAGCACGTTGCTCAGCGGCGCGTTGCGCAGCAGCACGCTTTTCTGCGGCGCGCTTTTCAGCGGCGCGTTGCTCGGCAGCGCGTTGTTCAGCGGCTACTTTCTCAGCAGCTGCTCGTTGAGCAGCAGCACGTTCTTCCGCCGCGCGTTGCTCGGCAGCGGCTTTTTCAGCAGCGGCACGTTGTTCGGCGGCATGTTGTTCTGCGGCGCGTTGTTCTGCGGCGGCTTTTTCCGCCACAGCACGTTGAGCAGCAGCATGTTGTTCAGCGGCAGCTTGTTCAGCGGCAGCTTTTTCAAGAACCGCCCGTTGCTCCGCAGCACGTTGCTCCTCGGCTTGTTGTTTGGCTGCGCGTTTTTCGGCAATGCGTTGTTCGGCCTCGCGTTGTTGCGCAGCCGCTTTTTCAACAGCAGCACGTTGCTCAGCAGCGCGTCGCTGCTCGGCCGCTTGTTCAACTACGGCACGTTGCTCGGCGGCAAGTTTTTGCTCTTTAGCTTTTGCAGAATGAATCCTCTGCTCAGCTGCAGCTCGTTCAGCGGCGCGTTGTTGAGCTCTTTCTTCCTGAGCGATAGCTCTCTCAACTGCCTTTTTATCCTCTAGAGGAACGGGCTTCTTATTAACTGCAGGTTTTACTGCAGGCATTTGAATATGAGATGGCACGCTTGGTCGATCTTGGCTAGCGCCAGCTGTTGGCGCGGCATTTCCAGCTGATGGTACATTGCTCTGAGGTGAAGCATTTGCGCTAGACGGTTTGCCGATGACAACTTTGGATACCTCAGTAAACTCTTCTTCCTCAGCCTCTGCAGATGGACGTTTTGGCGGCAATTTAAAATCACGGGAAAAACCAGCTTCTACAGGTGACAGTGCTAACCGCGGTTCGACAACTGGCTCAGGTTTCGGAGCCAGCTTGATCTCTGGCATTTTGACGGCTGAAAGTAAGCTTGAGAAAGTCACCTCTTCTCGCGCGTTGCCATTGGCCATTTGCTTTGCCTCGATCACTTCTTTGATGGTTTCCTCTAGGTTTTCAGGCTCATCATCAGGGCCACCACTGGCAATTCGATTACTCACTAATTCGGCTGAACATTCTGCGCCAAATAGGAAAACCTGCATGGAAAAGTAGATCCAAAATAAAACCAAAACCAGGGCGATAGCACCACCGTATAGTGAGCCAACCGCGGCGTGTTTGAAATAGATGGCGAGACCAAATTTCAAAGCTGTGAGCATGCCCGCGCAGATGGCTCCACCAATCAATGCTTCTTTGAATCTAGGTGGTCTAGCTGGCAGCCAGCGCAGAATCACTGCGGTAAGCATCACCACACTAAGGAATGAGATCAGCGGAGATACGTAAACAAATAAGTTGAGCGACATGCTCACGCTATCCAAATGGCTTTTCAGCAGGCCCAATAAGGTTTCCAAGATCACGGAGAGCGCAATCATCGCTCCCAGACTTAATAACATCGCCACTGACATGAGGCGCGAAATAATGCCGTAGACGGCGGCTTCTTTGCCTTTCTTCTTTTTGCGTTCACCAAAAACCTTGCCTAAAGCATCGCGTAGTTTGGCGATCACTTTGGTGGCTGAATAAAAAAGCACAAGTATACCAATTAGCGGTAATTTTCCCGCTGACATTGATAGCTGATTATTGAGTAATTGAGCCAAATATTGGCCGACTCCCTCACCTGCCAGCTCGGTAGTTTCACTAATAAGCTGTTGAATTGCAGTAGCTCGGTCAACAAACAAGGACGCAACTAATACCCCAGCCACCAAAATGGGGCCGAGCGAGACGAGCGAATAAAAGGCCATAGCGGCGGCCTCATCCGAGTGTTTGTGTTTCCACCAGCGCACGCCAGCGTTGCGCAAAACTTGTCCGCACTTGACTACCGCATGCCGCAGGTCATCCAACGTGGGTGATGATGACATAGCTTTCATGACAGAGCAGAAGCTATGCTCGTTTTAGCAACTTGACAACGCCAGATCTACCCTAGCCGTGCGCGAGCACTCACCCATTTGCCACGAGTAAGCACATCAGAAAATACTAGACCCTCTTCTTCTGCACATTCTTGGGTCTCTGGCCACTGCTCTTTGAGGATACCTGATATGATCAAATATCCATCATCCTCAAGAGATTCGACAATCGTTGGAAACGCCTGCTGCAAAACCGTGGAAAACAAATTGGCGACCACAACTCGATACTTTCGGCTGGGCTCCCAGTTTAAAACATCCGCTTGCCCTATATCGATAAATTTCTGGCCATTGAGCTCCACATTACGCTGCGCCACAGTCACCGCTGCGGGGTCAAAATCCAGCGCCAATCCTGAGTCTGCCCCAAGCATGCGAGCGGCGATGGCCAACACGCCTGAACCACAACCCAGATCGAGAATATCCCAGCGTTGACCATTCTTTTTCAACTCACTAGCAACATCCACCAGGAAGCGCAGACAGTTAGATGTTGTCGCATGATCGCCAGTACCAAATGCCATGTCGGCAGGAATCTGCACGATGTGACGACCTGGAAATTCTTTCTCCAGCTCAGCGCGCGCCTCGGCATCACGCTTTTGAGTGACAATCATCTTGCTGCGAATCTTAATAGGCGGTCGGTCTGGCTCCACCATGGCGGCCCAGTTTTTATGCACGAGCTTACGCACGCTACCGCCAAATTGCTTTTGGATGTCGAGCACCTCTTGCTCGGTTTCCGCGTATACCTCCACACGCGTAGATTTCCCGCCTTTCAGCACGTTAATCACCGCATTTGGATTGCCATAGAAGCGCTCTTCCCACGCGTCCATCCACTGAATGCCAGACAATTTGGACCAAACCCACATGTCGTCCTGCATAACATCCATAAAATTGTCATTCAACATAATTTCATCTCCTAACGAAGTGCAACAGGTTAGATGTCAACTACTTCCGTAGGCGCCTCGATCCAGCGGTCGTGTTCTTTGATCAAGTCGATCAATCGCTCAACAGCCTCATCTTCTGGGATGTTGAATTTCACTGCTTTCTTGCCCACGTATAGGTTAATCTTGCTTGGCGCACCTCCAACATAACCGAAATCGGCATCTGCCATTTCTCCCGGTCCATTGACGATACAGCCCATCACCGCGATGCGAACGCCTTTCAAATGGCCTGTTGCTTCACGAATTTTTTGTGTCGTTTCTTGTAGGTTAAACAATGTGCGCCCACATGACGGACAGGCCACATAGTCAGTTTTGAAGATACGCGTGCCAGCTGCTTGCAAAATATTGTAGGCGAGCCTGAGGCTCTGGCCCGGTGCTTTTTCCCCCTGAATGATGATGGCATCACCGATGCCATCGCAGAGTAGCGAGCCGATATTGCGCGCGCCTGTGAGCAGGGCGTCGAGGAACGGCTGACCGTCATCGTCGCTCACAGTGAGCGTATCTTTGAGTAGAATTGGATGTTTTTTATCCAGCTTAGCCGCCAGCATGCGGTACGCGTGGATCACGCCCATCTGCACGCCATCGGCCACGGCAACAATTTGTGGAGCGTCCGACTGGTTCACGGCAGAAATAGCGGCATCATCACGCGGATCTAGCTGGGTCACCCCTGCTTGTTCGAGCACGATTTCTGGCTGAAAATCACCCATTTTGTCGAGCTTATGAGACACGGCGTCCCATTTCTCCTGCGCGGTGAAAACACGCACGGTATTGGCTCCGCCGACTTTGAATTCACCCAGCTCAACTGGGCTGGACTCACGTCGCTGGTAGCTGAAAGGATCGTAGCTGAGTGGCAATTTGACGTCCACTTTGGCGTCTTTGCCAGACTGAGCCAGCTCGAGGTTTTTCACCATTGCCTGCGCGACTGGAATTTCATGCACTGCATCTTCTGTGAGCGATACACGGATGGTATCGCCAACGCCATCAGCTAGCAGAGAGCCAATGCCAATGGCACTTTTGATGCGACCGTCTTCACCGTCGCCAGCTTCCGTCACCCCTAGGTGGATTGGATAATTCCAATCTGGCCCCTCGGCGTCCAAACGCGCTACCAGCAAACGGTAGGCTTCGATCATTACCTTCGGGTTGCTCGCCTTCATCGAGAAGACGAAGTTATGGAAATTCTCACCACGCGCAATGCGGGCAAACTCCAGCGCACTCTCCACCATGCCCAGCGGCGTATCGCCGTAGCGATTCATGATGCGGTCAGAAAGCGAACCGTGGTTGGTGCCGATGCGAATCGCACGACCAAGCTCACCACATAGCTGCACCAGCGGGACAAATTCCTCGCGGATGCGCTCGAGCTCCTCTTCGTATTGGTCATCCGTATACTCACGGATTTCAAATTTCTTTTTGTCCGCGTAGTTTCCTGGATTCACACGGATTTTTTCCACCCACTTCGCCGCTTCAAATGCCGCGTCAGGTTTAAAATGAATATCAGCCACCAATGGTACATCACAGCCAGCCGCGCGCACACCATCACGGATGTGTTCTAGATTCTCTGCATACTTTTTTGTCTGCGCGGTAACTCGCACAATCTCACAACCAGCTTCAGCCAGCTGCAAAATGTCACGCACACAAGCCTCAGTATCGCGCGTATCAGAGGTTATCATGGACTGTACGCGAATGGGGTTATCGCCACCAATCTCTACATTCCCCACCTTCACCACACGAGTGCAGCGGCGCTGGTAGGAAAATAAATCCGCACAGTAAGAAAGTTCAGAGTGAGCCACATCAGTCATTGCCACGGTGTATAGCGTGAAATCACCAACACGTCTACACCCGTATCCATTCATCGTGCTACAAATCCAGCTAGCTACGTATGCAGTAATAAAAAGTTAACGGTAACATTAGGTTCCAAAAACAACCACCTTACCGATGGCTCAGTAAAGTGGTTTAGTGAAGTAGTAGTTAATGATGGTTGGACGCTTATTCTCCTTCTTCAGGATCTCCCGCGTCAACGAGCTCTCACCTCTTGATCGCTCTTACACCCATGATACGACCCTCCCTATGAGAAATGTGACAAGCACTGAGAAAAAATGTTACTTTTTCTTTCCGGTCACCCAGAAAAACCACTGAAGTCATTGATGATAAATGGATGACTTCATCACTCTGTGTTAACAAAAAATTTCAAAATGGCTGATAAATGATCCCCCTAGCTAGCACCGAGCTGAGCACAGCTGAAGGCGCACACATCCGTTCGTTCGCCCTATCACCAAAAAAGCTTAGCTTTTCCCAAGAGAAGCGATGACATCAGCCAGTAATTTTGCTTCACTTTTATTGCAGAAGTAGGCTCAGCCATTACGGCTGGCCGTAACCATCAGACTCACTCACAAGATGCACACACTAGAAAAACTGGCTGCCATCGGCGTAGCCGCCATCCTGCCTATCCCAGCACTCGCTGGTGAAGCCGCTCTCACCCCACAACCAGAAGCCAACGATGGTAACTGGTGCAGCTGGATCTCAGGAAAACCAGGTGTCCTCTACAAAAATGACGACAACCCATACGTCCAGAAACTCGAAGTTTTTGGCCGCTTTCACTGGCAATACGGCCACGTTGACGCCGAAGACGCCAATGGTGACAGTTTTGACTACCAAGTAGAAGAAGTGCGCCGCTTCCGTCTCGGCGCAGGCATGAAATTCCTCAACCACTGGGACATCCGCGCCAATGCCGACCTCACCAGCGACAATGCCACACGTGGTGTTGACTTCGGCCAGAACAACCTCGGATACAAAGGACTCTTCGAAGCCAAACTCACCTTCAACGCAGCCAGCGCATTTGACCTCGACTCCGTCGACACCCTCACCATCGCAGCAGGCCGCCACCTACTTCAGCAGTCTGGTGAATTTGCCGTTTCCTCTCGTTTCATCAAAACCGTAGAACGTAGTGCCCTTGGTAACTACGGTCACCCAGGTAACTCCACCGGTCTAGTCGTCAAAGCCAGCAAAGACGAACTCAGCGGCCACCTCGGCATTTACTCAGGTGATGCCAGCCAAGAATTCTCACGTTTCACCACCAGCCAAATCTACGGCGGTAACCTGCGCTACGACTATTCACAAGCAGCTGGATTCGATAAAGCCTACGTCGACTGGCGCATGCTTTACAACGCCGACACTCAGGTGAACCAAACCTACAAACAAGAGTGGACAAGCTCACTTAATACCATGATCGAACACGACCGCTGGACATTCCTCGGCGACTTCATGATCATCAAAAATGGCAAACAAAGCGACGCCAACTACGAGCGCGGTGGCAACATCTGGGGCATCAGCGTGATCCCTACCTACTACCTCATTCAGGACAAACTTGAAGCAGCCTTCCGCTACCAATACGCCAAAGCCGACCGCGACGAAGGTTTCCGTATGTATTCACGCTACGCCACCGCAGCTGGCTCAGTGGAAGGTGCCGACATCAACAACGGATACGGCGACGAACACCACAGCATCTACGCCGGCCTCAACTACTACCTCTGCGGCGACAATACCAAGCTCATGTTTGGCGCGCAGTGGGACGACCTGTCATCAGCTGGCGACACCGTCTACCGCGGTACCACTCTCTACGGCGCATTCCGTATGTATTTCTAGGATAGCAAACAAGCCATCCAGACACACAACAAACTGAGGTGAGGCCAACTCGTTGGCTTCACCTTTTTTTGTCGTCAAAAATCCAGCCAGCTCACGAAAAAATAGCTGAAAATCGAGGGGAAATCTGGTGGGCAGCCCCAGGAAAAACCTCAAGAAAAACCCGAATAGTATCGGTCCATATCGTCGGAAAACGCTGTATTTATAATGATTCTGCATCAGCACCCTGAAAAATGCCGTGCATTATTTAGTGGCCTAGTAGCCATTCCGTCCACCCACCTCGCCAGCAATTTTCCAGCTGACCCACAGCTGATGAAGCTGACCCAGTTCGGCTGGCTCGAAACCATCCACCTGCGGAAAAAAACTCACGGAAAACCTCAGGAAAAACCCGAATAGTATCGGTCCACATCGTCGGAAAACGCTGTAGTTACAATGATTCTGAATCAGCGCTCTGAAAAATGCCGTGCATTATTTAGTGGCCTAGTAGCCATTCCGTCCACCCACCTCGCCAGCAATTTTCCAGCTGGCCCACCCACAGCTGATGAAGCTGGCCCAGTTCGGCTGGCTCGAAACCATCCACCTGCGGGAAAAGACTCACGGAAAACCTCAGGAAAAACCCGAATAGTATCGGCCCATATCGTCGGGAAACGCTGTATTTATAAGGATTCTGCATCAGCGCTCTGAAAAATGCCGTGCATTATTTAATGGCCTAGTAGCCATTCCGTCCACCCACCTCCTCAGCAATTTTCTGGCTGACTGGTGTCAGTCCACCCCAGCTAGCGAACGCAGGCCAACCACACCCCAACATCTACCATTGCTCTGGTCTCACCATAAAACCCACACCATCAGGGCCGGCTACTTCCACTGCGCTTAGCTTATTTCTTTTTCAAGAAGAACCCACGCTGGCGGTCGGTTACTTCCATGCCGCATCGTTCCATCACGGCCAGCATGTCCTCCCAGACTTTGCGTTTTTCCGCAGTGTCCTCGGTGTGCAACAGGTAGCTCGGGTGGTAGGTCACTCTGACAGGCGTGCCATTCCAGTCGATAAATTTGCCACGCTGTTCATCCACAGCGATATTCTCACCAGAGAAAATTGCGGATGCCGTCGCTCCGAGAGCCACGATGCATTTCGGTTTCACCGCATCAATCTCACCAAGCAAAATAGGCATGGCAGCGCGAACCTCAGCTTCGTTAGGTTTACGGTTATTTAATGTCTGATTGGGCAACATCGGGCGAAACTTCAACACATTAGTTAGGTAAACTTCATCGCGGCTCAGATTCATCGCCTTGAGAATAGCCTCTAACTTCTGCCCCGCTGGCCCAACAAATGGTTTGCCCTTTTGCTCTTCCTCATAGCCAGGTGCTTCACCAACAAACATGATATCGGCATCTGGTCTACCGCTGGCAAATACATGACGGTTACGTACAGATTTTAGAGCTAACAATGGTCGCCACGATTTGCTATGTTGCCAGAGTTCATTCAGCATTCCCTTCGCATCGTTAGACACTAGCTGGATAGCAGCCAGCTCAGCTGGTTTTTGCGCGACCACCTCATCAGGCTGACTGAGAGATACCTTCTCCCCCTTACTGACAGCCTGCGGTAGCTCGGCTAAATCCTGAGAAGCAGCAGCTCTGCCACCACCTGCAGGTGTATTTTTGCCCACCGCGCGCTGGTAAAAAGCACGCAAAATCCCACGAGCAGCGTCATCGACGTAAATGCTCTTTTGTCCTTTTTGCTGATACTGATTCAGCAGGTTGATGAGAAGCTCAGCGGCAGCCATAATGCGATCATAGTAGGATCTTGCGCTGTGTCTAGCTCAAGGTCACCCCATCATTAAGTCGGAGAAATCACTCCGCTAACAGAAATTAAAGATGTCGCTTCAGCCAAGCGGCAACGGTGTCTACCAGCTCAGCATTGTGGTTTTCAAATGAATGATGCGCATTAGGCAGCTCGACGAGCACCTTGGGGTCACGAATCACATCCATCAAGCCGTGGCTATCTTTTGGCAGCACCACATCATCCAGGCCACCGTGGAATAATAACCAAGGCGCACGCACTTCTTTAGCGGCACTCAGCACATGGTCGATGCTATGCAGGTCATTGTGAAAAGCCTCAGAGTATGGATGCTCTTCTTCATTCCACATATTACCTTTCCCTGGAATTACATTAGCAAAATGGCGCTTAATAAAATCTCGCGTATACACCATTCCTGCTAGAGAAACGAGAACCTTGATGCGTTCATCACGCGCCGCAGCTAGAGCGCCCACAGCAGCCCCCATACTATGGCCAATATAAGCAATGCGTTTATAGGATTTCACCTGATCAAGCACTGCGCAAAGATCTTCCACTTCTTTAGAAATAGTAACCTCTTCAAATTTCCCATCAGACTCACCATTGCCCGAATAAGACAGACGCAAGCAAGGATAGCCCGCCTCAGACAGAGAATTAGCCAAATCTACTAAAATAGGACGGTCTTTATTTCCTGTCAGCCCGTGGCCTAAAATAACGAGAGTGTCTGATTTCTGTCCTTCGTGGTAAGAAAAGTCCAGCTGCTCACCGTGCTTGTTGTGCAATTTCATGAGTGAGGGCATAGGAGAAGGAGCTATTGAGCTGATCATATAATGAGGATAATAACTGCAGCTCGGGCGCATAAGCTCCTCGCTGAGATGGCTGCATCCTTGCGTTTTAAATCGATGATAGCAAGTCTATCTATTTTTTTCCTCAATAGCTGACACAAGTTCCCCCAGCAATGTCTGGCCCATCAATACTTTCTCTAGTCACACCTAGCAGAATTTGTCATTCATCTAAGATAGTAACGGAAATACGTAGTTTAACCTAACTGCAAATTCAGCGGGCGAATACCGCTTTACCATCCACCACTTCGATGCGGCTGAATTTCCGCGGTTGATGAAAATCAGGAACCTCACCAGCCAGCTCATTGGCGCTCAGGTGAACTGGATCTGGGGAATTCACAACAAAACTAACATTGGCTTTCGTTTCCGGCCCAAACCCAACCCGAGCTCGCAACATATCCAGAGGAATAGCCATGGCTGCCACCCAGGTGCCCGACTCTGAACTATCAGCAAAAGTATGCACTCCCGGCATGACAATATCTTCCATGCGATCGCGTATCCTTGGAGCAACAAACTCCGCTTGCCACCATGCACCGTTAGACGCTAAGTTAAATTCAATATATCGGCCACTAACAGGGTCTGCAAAAAACAGCTCCGCAACATCGTACTTCCACAAGTCAGCGGTAAACTTTCCTGGCTGAGCATCTGGGTGAATGACAGCTGGCTGGCTTCGTGTCACCACAAACCACAAGTTTTCCTTATCCATAGCTAATGCAAACCCGACTGGTTTATCCAGCGATTCGCCATGCCATGACTTCGCCAACCCGATTATTCCAATATCGAGGGCTCCCCATTGCAAAGGGGCCTCATAGCTCTGAATCATCATAATTTGGAAATGTACACGAACGTTCACTGAACCCAATCATAAAATCACATTCTCTATCATACATTTTTGTCATATTTCACTAAGGCTCAGAAAGTTTATCCAACAATGACTAAACCGAAAAATCAGGCGTATTTTTTTGAAGAAAATCATCGCCGAGCCAGCAAAAATATGATTTGATTTCCTTGTAAGCAAATTTAGCGGCCCCCGTGATCCTTTACCATCACGACGACTAAAATGACACCTATCGAATACATTGGCCCTAAACCAATAAAAAAGAAGCAGCGAACTTTTCACGGAGCTTGGCTCATGCTGCTTCTCGTAGGCGCTTCTCTATATTTCACGCTCAAGCCATCTGACTTGTTAGCATACTGGATCAAGCAACACGATCTACCTACTGATTCGAAAGTAGAAGATCGCGTTAGTGAATTACAACAAACTAACAACGCTGGCGACATGCTCGCTGCGGCAGCTCTGCTACGCACCACGCACCAGCAAGCGAAGTACGATCCAGACTATTGTGAAATCAGCTACCCAATGGGAGACATTCCAGCTGATAGAGGATCTAACGCCGACCTTATTGTTCGCGCCTTCCGCTCACAAGATATCGACCTTCAGCAGCTCATTCACGAAGACATGCTGGCTGATTTCCGCGCCTACCCACAGCTTTGGGGATCCCGAGCGGCGGACAGCAACATCGATCACAGACGCCTTCCTAACATCCAAAGGTTCTTCGAACGCCAAAACGCCGACCTCAAAGAAATCAGCCGCGATGCTGAAGATTATGAGTTCGGCGATCTTGTTTCATGGAGACTTCCATATGGCGATACTCACATGGGCATCGTCGTTCCAGGTCCAGGTGAGCGCGGTGATGAGAAATGGATCGTGCACAATATGGGTGACGGAGCAGAGTGGCAGGACGTTCTATTTGAGTACCAGATCACTGGTCATTACAGATTTTTTACAAAATAGTAATACCCATGGGTAAGTTGTTATGTTAGCTAATTGTTTAGGCAAACATAAAACAATTTACCATACATGAAAAAAACTCTAAAACTATCAGCAGCTAGCCTACTACTTTCGCTGGCGTTTTCAACCAGCTTGCCCGCTCAAAATTTGCTCTTTGAGGGCACCTCAGGCTCAGTCTTTAAAGGTCAACTCATTGATCTTCAAGATGGTAAAGCCACCATCATTAGATCCTCAGACAACAAAGAGTTTGTCGTGCCGCTAGATCGCTTCAATAGCGATACCCAAAAGCGAATTAAAGAGGCAGCTGAAAACATGCCCGTCGTCTATCCAAGGATAGAACCTAAGGTTAGTGTGAGCAAACGCACCAAGGCACTTGATTATTACCAGGAGCAAGAGACGCTTGGCGCCAAAGTAATTTTGCATAACCAAGGGCGAGTCAACAGCCCGCCGTGTAAGTGCATCTACATCGCCCTTGGCGAAAATCAGAAAATCCCTGATAAGTTCAAAGTTCTCAATAAAGAAGAATTTAGCCTCAGCCCAAGCGCTGGCCGATCCGCTGAGCACACGGTGAAAAGTGTCTATAATACTTGCCTCAAAAAAGGCGCCGACTATTATTACTCGACATCTAATAGTTACGAGTCGTTAGGTTACGTCCTCGTGATAAAAGACCAGGAAAATAACATCCTGCAGTATAAGACGATGTCTAAGACCATCGAAAAAATACTCGATAACAGCCCGGGAGCCCTCGAGTCCCTCATGAAAGCATCCAAAGGCAACCAGCTGGATGGCGAATTTAAAAAAGCTGGGAAAAGATAACACACTAACAAACAATGAAAACACCTTTGCTCATCACCCTTCTCTCAGCCGCCCTCTGTTCTTTAGCCTGTGCCCAAACTCTATTGCTAGAGAGTACCGAAGGAAAGACCATGCAAGCAAAGTTGTTGGAATTCTCTGACGGCAAAGCCAAACTACAGCGTCAGCCAGACAAAAAAGTCTTCACTACGAGCATCGACATTTTCAACGAGAGCTCGCAGAAGAAGATCAAGAAGCAGGCAGAAGTTCTAGCCAAACAATACCCGAGGCTGGACCTCAGCGTGGTGGTTAGCAAGCGACGCAAGACTGAAGGCTCATCGTGGTACATGAAGACCATGGAGTGCTCAGTGACCGCTAAGATCAAAAATACTGATCGTCGCGATAGCCCAGCCTGCCACTGTAATATTCTACTCTTTGGCCAAGACCAGCGGCACTCCAACAAACTGGAAGTGCTAACCAATCAAGAATTTAAGCTGGCGCCAAAAATCGGCCGCACGGAAGAATATACCAGCAAGCCAGTTTACACTCGCTACGACAGCGACAGTAATGGCTACGGCAATGTGGGCGGCAGTAAATACCTCGGCTACATATTCATTGTTAGTGATGTAGACGGCAATGTGATTGACTACAAAATTATGAGCTCAGTGCTAGAGAAGCCGATTAACTTCAATCCATCGTTGCTAGACAAGCTGAAGAAAACAGCGGCCAAAACCTATCTCAACAAAGAGTTAGAAAAATACGAATCTCCGTATTAACAAATACGTTGCTAGAGCTAAGCAAATTATAGAAGCGCCTGCATGCAGGCGCTTTTTTTTGATCTAATTTCCAGCTAGCGCAGACGGCTACTCGTCGGCGTCAGCCTTGTCCTCTTGGTCGGGCACAAACTTGAGCACCACACCATTGATGCAGTAGCGTTTGTCTGTAGGGGTATTAAATCCTTCGCCCTCAAATACGTGACCTAGGTGAGCGTCACACACATTACAGCGCACCTCGATGCGCACCATGCCCGCGCTAACATCTTTATGCTGGCTGACATTTTTCGCATTTGATGGGTCGTAGAACGACGGCCAGCCACAGCCGGAGTCGAACTTTTCCTTTGAGCTAAACAGCTCGGCATTGCAGCCAACACAATAATAGGTGCCAGCTCCCTGTGCTTTGAATTGTTTATACACTGCGCCATTTGGCCGCTCGGTACCGCTTTTTCTGGCTACTCGGTACTGCTCGTCGGTGAGGATTGACCGCCACTCGGCGTCGGATTTATTGACTTTGCCGCTTGGCTGTTCGGGTTCTTGCTTGCTGGTGCTCATTTTCTCTTTGCTAGATTGGGCGACGCTATTACAGGCAAAAGCAGCTAGGGTAATGGCTGTAGTCACCGTGATTAAGAATCGTGTCTTCATGATGTATGAGAGTACTGCATGCATTCATTTATTCCACTATTTCTCAATCACGCCAACTCTAGCGTTGTGCGGCTGGCCGCTTAGAGAAAAGAAAACAAGTCGTCTCCGTCGTCATTGCTAGCTGGTTCAGCTGGCTTTTTACGTTTCGCCTTTTTTGCTTTTGCTGGCTCAGCTGGAGCAGCCGGTTCTTCCTCCACCACTGGCTCTACGGGATCGAGCGCCATCTCCATTTCTGGTTCGGCAGCAGGTTCTGGTTCGATGAGTAATTCTGGCTCAGCTACAAGTTCTGGCTCGTCAGCTAGCTCGGGCTCAGCCACTGCCTCTGGAGTTGGCTCTGCTAGCAGCTCAGGTTCGGCTTCAGCGGCTGGTTCAGGCGCTGGTGGGGTTTCCTCCACTACTAACTCTGGCTCGGCCGGAGCCTCGCTAACTAATTCTATCACCTCTGGTTCGACAGCCAGCTCAGGCTCACTAACTTCGCTTGCTAGGCTAGCTGGCTCAACGATGCTTTCTTCTGCCACATCAGCGGCAGCCACTGCGGGTTTGCTAGAGGAAAAATGATCTAATGGTTTCACCAATGCAGCGGGAAGTGGGAATTGTCGCTCTTGGATGTTAGGCGCCAATAACTGATTTTTTTCGTAGCCCATCATCATCATCTCGTACTTGGCGTCGATGTTATCGACGTGGTGGAGAATATAGGCTTCTGGCGTGCGTGGCAGCGTTGGTGAGCCCCACTCGTAGGCGCCGTGGTGGCTGGCAATGAGGTGTAACAAGTGCATTCTAACTTCTGCATTTTCTGGCAGCAGCGCGAGGAAATGTTTGGCCGCTGGCTCAGCTTCCATCTGCGCCCACAGCTTGCTTACCAGCTCGAGGCCAAGAGGAATGTGGCCCATCAGCTCACCTTCTAGGCTGTACGGCTGAGTGAAGCCATCTTCTGGGTAATTATTCTCCCACATTTTGCCACAGTCGTGGAAAAGCACACCAGCTGTTAGCAGGTCGCGGTTGAGATCTGGATAGACTGAGCAAAGTGCCCAAGCGGCACGCATCATCTGCGCGCTGTGTTCTACCAGCCCACCACGGCGTGCGTGATGGTTGCGGCGAGCTGCAGCGGCGCGGCGGAATGTTTCGCCGTATTCGTCGATAAATAATTGGCAAACGCGAGATAGTCGCGGGTCTTGGATATCGGCTAACATGGACATCAGGTCGCGCCAGTCGTTAGCTTGTTTTTCTATCAACGAAGCATCACCTGAAAATAACAATGCTTTCTCGCTGTCGTTGAGCAGACGGAAATCCCAGCCGCTGGCATCTAGCCCCCACTGGCTTTGTGTCCATTTTCCACCGATACGGATGCAGGTGCCTACTTCCATTTCTTCTATCAGCTGGTACTGCTGGTGGTTTTCCCAAACTTTGAGGCTCATGGAATTAAGCGCGTCCACGAGATGAATCACTTGGTAGGGTTTGCCGCTTTTGGTCTCGCGCAATTCCTTCTTCTGCAATTGGCCATCTACATAGGCTTGCAGTGGCTTTTCGTCAGCCTGTTTTAGCAGCTCGGCTATACTCAGTGTATTCATGCCATACCCGTACCAAGCCAGCTGGAAGATGGAAAGAAGGAAGCCAAAAAATCATCGTCAAGCAGCTGGAAAATTTGGCGCCATTCTCTAGCTGAAATCATGCTGATTTGGCTAGCTGGAGCCCGCTATAACTGACCGCATATTGCTCATCTACCACGCTCTAGCAAGCTGATTTGGCGAAGATTTATGCATATCCTCTGATACGTACGATTGCGGTTGCCGAGCCTCCCGAGCTGCACTTTATTGTCGCCATAAGGGTAGACAACCAAACACCAAGATTATGGCCGAAAGCACACCATTTCACTTCCAAAAACAGTTCCCACTAGGTCCTGATAAAACCGAATACATCAACCTCGGAAACGAAGGTATCAGCACTGTTGACTTCAACGGTCAAGAGATTCTCAAAGTTGAGCCAGAAGCACTCACACGCCTCGCCAACGAAGCGTTCAAGGCCATCTCATTCATGCTGCGTCCATCGCACCTGAGACAAGTAGCTGGCATCCTCGCGGATGACGACGCTACTGATAATGACAAGATGGTAGCGCTGACACTTCTGCGCAATGCTGAGATCGCCTCTAATGGCATCCTGCCAACTTGCCAAGACACAGGTACAGCCATCGTCATGGGTAAAAAAGGCCAGACTGTATGGACTGGTGCTAACGACGAAGAAGCACTTTCTAAGGGTATTTACAAAACTTACCAGGAAGAGAACCTGCGTTACTCACAGTCAGTGCCACTGACTATGTATGACGAAGTGAACTCTAAGACCAACCTGCCAGCTCAGATCGATCTCTACGCGACTAATAACGACGCCTACGAGTTTCTCTTCATGGCTAAGGGTGGTGGTTCTGCCAACAAAACTTTCCTCTATCAGGAAACTAAAGCTCTTCTCAACCCTAAGCGTTTGGTTGAGTTCTGTGTGGAGAAAATGGCCTCACTCGGCACCTCTGCATGCCCACCGTACCACCTGACATTTGTCATCGGCGGTACTTCAGCTGAAGTAAACCTGAAGACAGTGAAGCTGGCTTCTACTCGCTACTACGACGAACTTCCTGACGGTGGTAACGAACACGGTCAAGCATTCCGCGACGAAGAGCTGGAAGAAGAATTGCTGATGGCTGCTCGCGAGATCGGCATCGGTGCTCAGTTCGGCGGCAAATACTTTGCCCTGGACGTACGCGTCATCCGCCTGCCACGTCACGGTGCTTCATGCCCAGTTGGTATCGGCGTTTCATGCTCAGCTGACCGCCAAGCAAAAGCTAAGATCACTAAAGATGGTGTCTTCCTTGAGAAACTGGAAACAAACCCAGGCCAGTACATCCCAGATGAGTGGAAAGACTGGAAATTCAAAGGTGTTGCAGTCGACCTCGACCAAGGCATGGACAAAGTGCGTGAGCAACTGAGCAAGTACCCAGTGACCACACCACTTTCACTCAACGGAACCATCATCGTGGCCCGTGACATCGCCCACGCTAAGCTGCGTGAGCGTCTCGAGCGCGGTAACGGACTTCCTGAGTACTTCAAGAAGCACCCTGTCTACTACGCGGGTCCAGCTAAGACTCCAGAAGGCATGCCAAGTGGCTCATTCGGCCCAACAACAGCTGGCCGCATGGACTCCTACGTTGACCTGTTCCAAGAGCAAGGCGCGTCTATGGTAATGATTGCTAAAGGCAACCGCTCACAGCAAGTGACTGATGCTTGTAAAAAGCACGGTGGTTTCTACCTCGGCTCTATTGGTGGCCCAGCAGCTATCCTCGCACAGAACAACATCAAGAGTGTTGAGCTGGTTGAGTTTGCTGAGCTCGGCATGGAAGCTGTTTGGCAGATCAAGGTGGAAGATTTCCCAGCCTTCATCCTCGTGGATGACAAAGGTAACGATTTCTTCAAGTCCATCAATACCTGCCCAGCTTGCAAATAAGCTAACTCATTTTTTTCATAATACACTAAAAGCGCTCTGTCAGCAGGGCGCTTTTTTTGTGCCCGCTGAGCGGCTAATGACCACCACCAACTAGATCCCGCCGCACGAGCATTTCTGCGGCTAAAACTTGTCTGTCTAGCTGTCGGAAAGCTACCAGCTGGCTAGCTGGTATTCTGCTGCCGTCCCAGCTGCCTTTCTTCTGTAGCTGAGTGGCCAAAGTACTTGCTGGCATCACGGGAAAAATCGTGCAGGCTGGCATAGCTGAGTTCGTCGGCAATTTCCGAGATACTCAGATCGGTATAGCGCAGCAGCCCACGGGCCTCTTCCAGTCGCAGCTGGAGAATGCGCTTACCAGGGCTCAAGTTGAGCGCCTGCTTACATGATCGGTGCAATGTAGAAGCACTGACCCCTAGCTGATCGCACAGCTCAGGAATAGAAACTCGCCAATCGTAGTGTTCGCGTATCATCTGCTCGGCCTGCAGCCAGGTGTTGGAGCTTTGGATCACCACTCCATCTTGCTCATGCGCGGCGAGTTCAGCCAGCACAGCGTAGAGCGCGGAAACCGAACGCAGCAGCCCCACACTAGCTGCTTCTGGTGAATTGAGCTCTTGGTAAATTTGATCAAAATAAATCTCCAGCTCAGACATTTTTCCAAAAACACAGCTGCCCGCGCGGTTCACTATCAGCTCGGGTGCCTGAAAACTCACCGAATAAAAAATTACCGAATCATTGGAATTTACCGCCCTCACCTCCTCCACGCCAGAGTAGTAAATGACATCACCCGCGGTGACCTCAAAGCGCTTATTGCCAATCACAATCTGGTAAGTTCCGGCGACTACATAATGCAGCAAATGCCCTGGTGGTGAGAAAGTTGTCGTGCTCGACCCCTCACTAATGCGCAAACGCCAAGCACCGGAAATGCTGTTGACCAAAACGGGTAAAGGCGCGGCCTTGGCTTCTGCCGCGCTCTTTTTTGCTAATAACCCATCTGACACAAATTCGTCCACCCGATGACAGAATATGTTAAACATAAATGAATCTCAAGCGCTGTATCCATAAATAGAAAAATTACCTACAACCCCCAAATCAAAGCATTGGCAGGAAAACACACACTTTCTAGCCAGCTAAGCCCCCGCATAATGACACACAAAACAATGACCAAATGAGCTAAGTTCATTAGCCCCAGCAGTCAACCTCAATAAAGATATGGCAAAAATTTACTACATCGGCGATTGGGCCGTGCAGATCGGTCCCGTTTACGCAGAGACCTCCTTCAACCACGCCGCCAAAGGGCTAGACTTCATCAACTATGGAAAGTGGCTGGTAGAAGCGGTCAATTCTAGCGACAAACACGAAATCGTCAGCGTGCCTACATGGGATTTCTACAACATGCAGCCGGGCGAATATGAAAAAATCCTCGAGGAATATGACATCATCATTTTCTCAGATGTTGAGGCTAAGAATTTCCAGCTGCACCCGCAGTTTTTCAACCGCCACCTATTTGGCACCAAGGTACTCACCTTCCCGGATCGCGTTCGCCTGACTGTAGAGGCCGTGCAAAATGGCACAAACGTCATGTTCCTTGGCGGCTGGCTGAGCTTCAATGGCGAGATGGGCAAAGGCGGCTGGGGACGTACTCAGATGAAAGAAATCCTGCCGGTAGAATGTCTCGAAGTGGAAGACCTACGCGAGTCCACAGAAGGCTTCCGCATGACTCCAGCGGATACGGATTCAAAAATCTTTGATGACATCGATTTTTCCCAAGGCCCACCCATCCTTGGCTACAACATCGTCAAAGCCAAACCTGGCTGCGAAGTCTTGCTCAACTGGGAAGGCACTGATCACCCAGCAGTAGCCTACGGCCAGTTTGGCAAAGGTCGCGTGCTCGCCTACACCTCAGATCCAGCCCCTCACTGGGGATGTAACTTTGTCTACTGGGATCAATACAAAAACTTTTGGCTCAAAGCGATCGACGCCCTGACAAATCATTAAATAAACACAAGTAACCATGACAGTAAAATTACCTATTCCCCTCATCATAGCTGCGACGCTCTTCTCTGCGTCAGCTAAAGATAAAGATAAGGGCATGTTCGACCCATCAGTTGTCGATGATGCTAACCGCGAATGGTGCTACGGCGGCCGCACCACCACAGTTCTCGGCAGCCCGTGGCAGCCAGACGTCGCTCAGTTCACCTTTGACGGGTCGATTTTTGTTAACACAAATGCTGAACTTCACTTCTATATTGGCGCTGAGCGCAAACCTATTCTGGCTCGCCAGCGCCACTGGATGAATGGCTGGTTACCCATCATCAACTACGAATGGCAAGAAGGCGATCTGGTTTACAAACTCGAAGCATTTGGCTCAGAGCTCGAAAAGATTGGCCCAAATAATGTCGTGCACTATGCCCGCCTCAGCGTGCGCAATGCAGGTAAAACGCCTCAGCTTGCCGTCATCGGCGCAGGCCTGCGTGGTACTGGCATGGACTACCGCCGCGGTTCACAAAAAAATCCTATCACCGCTAAGCAAAATGTCAGCATCGACAATAATATCGTCAGCGTAGACGGCGTTCTCAGCGCCATCTACCGCGGCGACGACATCAAGTTCGAAAGCGTTGTCGATAAACCATACACCGCTCCATTCAATGGCGGAGAAGCATCTCTCGACGTCGATACCAGCTACGCCCTCGCTAATCGCTCAGCCACACTCGCACCGGGTGAAAGCATCGACATCACAGCAGCGCTTCCGCGCCTGCGTCCTAGCGACAGCAACGAACGCGAGCTGATCGTCAAATCTGACTACGAAAACGAGCGCCAGCGCGTCATCAGCTATTGGGAAAATTTCTTCAAACGCGGGACATTCACCGTGCCTGAGCCACGAGTTGAAGCCAGCCACCGCGCCTCACTGGTGCACCTTGCGCTAGCTACTCGCTCAAACAACGGCATAGACGGTCGCCGTCAGGGTTCTGGTTTACCGTATTCTAGGCTCTTCCTCAACGACTACATCGACATGATGATGGCGTGGATGCGCAGTGGCCACCAAGACATGCACCAATACAGCGTGCAATGGCTCAAGGACAAACAAGTCAAAGAGACAGGAATGTTCATCGACGTGCACAACCGCGGCAATGATGATCTCATCACCAGCCACACCCACGCGATGTTCTCACTCGCCTACCCGCCAGTCTTCACCAACGACGTCGAAGCTGGTAAAGACGTCTTCCCATACGTGAAGAAGGCTGTAGACCTGCTGATCCGCGATCACAAATCTGGCAAATACCATGGCCTGTTGCGCCCAACTCTACCATACGATGCACCTATGGTATGTGGCCTAGCTAGCTGTCACAACATGCTCGGAGTAGCTGGCCTGCGCGCTAGTATCCGTCTCGCACGTCTAGTGGGCGAAGACGAACTGGCAGCCGAGTGGCTGGAAGTTGAGGAAACCTACACCAAAGCTGTGATTGAGGCTCTGAATGAAAGTTTCGAGAAAGAAGGTTATGTTCGTTCACACTTGTACACTGACCACCAAATCACTGATGATTTCCTCGTCAAAGATCGTCGCTACGCCAGCGCACCAAGCAAGGCTGAATTCCTCAACCAAGATTGGGAAAACGTCTACATGGGCTATCCAAGTGAGCTGCTCGCCACCGACAACCCAATTTTCCTCAAGTCACTGGACTTCATCCGCAACCGCAAATACCGCGAGGGCGTTTCCTCATACCGCAACGGTATGCACATTCACCAGTACAATACGGTGAACATGGCCCACCAGTTCCTCGTCACTGGCCAGCAAGAAAAAGCACTCGTTGACCTCTATCACATCCTGCTGCACAACGGCCCAACGCACGAGGGGTTTGAAAACCTCGTCGAGCCATGGACTAACCGTACACCGGCAGCTAACTGCCCGCCACCACACGCATGGGCAGCGGCGAAAATTGGCCTGTTCCTACGCAACATGATGGTGCTCGAATACGGTGGTCGTCTCGGCCTCGACGAAGGCGAGCGCAGACTCCACCTCTTCAACCTCATCGCTCCTACTTGGGCAGTGCCAGGTGAAAAACTGACTCTCAACGACATTCCTACCGAATTTGGTAGCATCAGCGGTGAGTACAAGTTTCTCCAAGACGGTGCAGAAATCAGCATCGACAAAACATTCTGGAAACAGCCAAAAAACATCGTCTTGCGTGTGCCATACTTTGTGGAACTCACCGGAGTTAGCTCTGACGCAGGTGAACCAAAACGCATCGGCGACGAGCTCTACTTCAAACCTGAGGTCACCAGCGTCAAACTCCAGTGGAAAGCCAAAGCAGGCGCTCACGACGGCACCGTGCAGGAAATCCTCACCCGCTACCGCAGCGAGTATCCTGAGCCAATTCCAAACGACCAATACGCTACCTACGAGCGCCCAGTTGCCAGCCTCACTACTGACGAGCAAAACTGGCCAGCTACACCGCTGAGCTTCAAGATGGTCTGCGAGACATTCAACTACGAATACGGTCGCAGATTCAAAGAGCACGCAGCTGCAGGCAAGAAGATCGCTACAGTGACCGCTCCAAAAGTGATCAAGGCAATTGATAAAAACAACCTGATCGTTGATGCTCCAGGCCTCACCGTAAAAGCGCAAGCCGTTTCCTCCAGCAACCAAGAGCAGGCGCATTACGCCACTGATGGTAACCGCAGCAGTCAGCGATTCGCATGGAATGCCGAGCAAGCTGGCGACTGGTGGCAGGTCACTCTGCCAGTGGATACCGTGCTTACTGAGGTCACTATCGTCGCGAACTCGCACCTTAAGCGCCCATCAGCTAAGTACGTGATCGAATACAGCCCAGAAGGCGGCATGTGGTACCCAATCGTCGACTTCAGCAAAAAGGCCGACACCAATGTAGGTGCTGGCAGCACTCATAAGTTCGCCCCAGTCACTGCTAACTACCTGCGCGTGCGCACCGTAGAAGTGAATACCAAGGCACCATTCAAACTGCTGGAAGTCACCATTCCTAAAAAATAAACTCCTCACACTCAGCTAGCTGACGAGCCATCTCATCAGCCAGCTCGATTTCCTTTCCAGCTGGAAATGGTCCACCACGGGTCATTCTCCAGCTGGATTTTTTTGTGCCCAAATCATGCCTAGCCATGGTCGCCAAACCCACCAACCCGGCAACGATAAATTGACACGCAATTTACCACCTCGATAAATACCAATCAAAAATGCTAAGCCAATTTACTTAATAAGCTCACTCTGTATTGGTCTAGTAAGGTGCCCCTCAGCTTTTGAGTATATGTGTTTAGGACCTATCCAAATCGCACCCCAGCAATGCCATCCCTCCATGGCGACCATTTTATGGTTATGCATGCCGGACTCAACAAGCTAACAAAAAATCACAAACCAATCACAATGATACAAAAACTAACCATACCGCTTGTCATAGCTGCCTCGCTCATGGGAGCGTCAGCTAAAGAAGAGCGCACCATGTTCGACCCTACAGTGGTCGACGATTCTAACCGCGAATGGTGTTACGGTGGCCGCACAACCACAGTACTCGGCAGCCCGTGGCAGCCAGACGTCGCCCAATTTACTTTCGATGGCTCCATTTTTGCTAAGCAAAACGCGGAACTTCATTTCTTTGTAGGCGCGGATCGCAAACCTATTCTCGCTCGCCAGCGCACGTGGATGCACGGCTGGCTACCAATTATCAGCTACGAATGGCAAGAGGGAGATTTGCTATATCAGCTCGAAGCCTTTGGCTCAGAGCTGGAAAATATTGGCCCCAAAAACGTCGTTCACTTTGCCCGTCTGACAGTGAAAAATACTGGCAGCAGCCCGCAGAAAGTGGAACTCGGTGCCGCCCTGCGCGGCAGCGGAGTTGACTACCGCGACGGCTCACCCACGGCGCTCATCGGAGCAGAGCAAAAAGTCAGCATCGACAACAACATCGTCAGCGTGGATGGCGTGCTCAGCGCCATCTACCAAGGCGATAACATCAGCTACGAGAGTGTGCTAGACACACCATACAGCGAACCATTTTCTGGCTTCAACGCAGGCATTCGCATTGATACCAGCTACGCCATCGCCAGCCGTAAAGGAACCCTGGCAGCCGGCGAGAGCATGGAACTCAGCGCCGTGCTGCCACGCGTGCGCACCAAAGACTCAGCCGAGCGCGAGTTGATTTTAAATGCCAACTACGATACCGAGCGCCAACGCGTCATCACCTTCTGGGAAGACTTTTTCAAACGCGGCACCTTCACCGTGCCCGAGCAGCGCATCGAGGACAGCCACCGCGCGTCCCTCGTTCACCTCGCGCTAGCCACCCGCTCCGACGACGGTTACAAAGGCCGCCGTCAAGGGTCTGGCCTGCCTTATCCAAAACTTTTCCTCAACGACTACATCGACATGATGATGGCGTGGATGCGCAGCGGCCACGACCACATGCACGAATACAGCGTCGAGTGGATCAAGGGCAAACAAGTCACTGATACCGGCATGTTCATCGACGTGCACAACCGCGGCAATGAAGGCATTGTAACCAGCCACGGTCACGCCATCTTCTCGCTGGCCTATCCGCCAGTATTCACCAACGACATCGAAGCTGGTAAAGACGTTTTTCCATACGTCAAAAAAGGCATCGATCTGCTCATCCGCGATCATAAATCCGGCAAGTACCGCGGCCTGTTGCGCCCCACCGTGCCTTACGATGCACCTATGGTTGACGGCCTAGCCAGCTGCCACAACATGCTTGGTCTAGCTGGCCTGCGAGCCAGCATTCGTCTCGCCCGTCTGATCGGTGAAGATCAGCTGGCTGATGAGTGGATGAAAATTGACGACAGCTATACCAAAGCAATTGTAGACGCCGTCACTGATAGCTTTGAAAAAGAAGGTTATGTGCGCTCACACGTCTATCCAGACCTAGAGATCACTGACGATTTCATCCTCAAGGACAAACGCCACATTGACGCACCTAAGAGGAAAGAATTCCTCAACCAAGACTGGGAAAACGTCTACATGGGCTATCCAAGTGAGCTGCTCGCCACCGACAACCCGATTTTCCTGAAAACGCTGGATGTCATTCGCGGTCGCAAATACCGCGAGGGGGTTTCCACCTACCGCAACGGCATGCACATTCACCAGTACAATACGGTGAACATGGCCCACCAGTTCCTCGTCACTGGCCAGCAAGAAAAAGCACTCGTTGACCTCTATCACATCCTGCTGCACAACGGCCCAACCCATGAGGGATTTGAAAACCTCGTTGATCCGTGGACCAACCGCACACCTTACGCTCACTGCCCGCCACCACACGCGTGGGCCGCAGCAAAGATCTCCTTATTCCTGCGCAACATGATGGTGCTAGAATACGGCGGTCGCCTCGGCATCGATGCCGACGAGCGCAACCTCCACCTATTCAACCTCATCGCCCCAACATGGGCCGTGGCTGGTGAAAAAATGACCATCAATGCCATCCCTACCGAGTTTGGCGACATCAGCGGAGAATATCGTTTTGTCGATGGCGGCGCTGAAATCAGCATCGATAAAAAATTCTGGCAACAGCCGAAAAACATCGTCCTGCGCGTCCCCTACTTTGTGGAACTCACCAGCGCCAGCTCTGACGCCGGCGAGCCAAAACGCATCGGCGACGAACTCTACTTCAAACCAGAGGTCACCAGCGTCAAACTCCAGTGGAAAGCCAAGCCAGACGCCCACGATGGTACCGTGCAGAAAATCCTCACCCGCTACCGCAGCGAGTATCCTGAGCCAATTCCAAACGGCATGTACGCCAGCTACAAACGCCCAGTCGCTAGCCTCAGCGATGAAGAGCAAAACTGGCCAGCCACACCGCTGAGCTTCAAAATGGTCTGCGATACCTTCAGCCACGAATACGGTCGCCGATATCAAGAACAAGCAGCCGCTGGCATCAAAGCAGTGACCGTCACCGCCCCAAAACTACAAGCGCCACTCGACGCTGGCAGCCTTGTGATCGACGCCCCAGGACGCACCGTCAACGCCCCAGCCGACGCCTCTTGCAACCAGCTGTTTGCGCGCTACGCCACAGATGGCAACCGCAGCAGTATTGACTTCGCCTGGGATGCTCAAAAAAGCGGCGACTGGTGGCAGGTCACCCTGCCTGATGATACCGTGCTCACCGAGCTCACGATTGTCGCCAACTCTCACAAAAACCGCTCATCGGCCAAATACGTCATCGAATACAGCCCAGAAGGCGGCATGTGGTACCCGCTCGTCGACTGCAGCGACAAAGCAGATACCAACATTACCAAAGGCAGCACACATAAGTTTGACCCCGTCACCGCAAACTACCTGCGTGTGCGCGCTGTGTTGGTCGACAAAAAGAATCCATTCAAATTGCTCGAAGTCATCATTCCATAATGACTCAGTAATTTCAGCTGGCTGGTAGAACTCACTCACCAGCCAGCTCAACTTCCTTTCCAGCTGGAAATGATCCACCACAGGTCATTCTCCAGCTGGATTTTTTTTGCCAGCGCGCCGAGCTAACAAACTAACTTCACTCTGAACTAGCATTTCCCAGCAAGCTCAGCTAGAATACTTAACAACTCAATCAGGTTTCTATCATGGCCAAACCAAATCCTAGCAACCAGCACGAGGTCGACGACTTAAAATCGATCATCTTCGGACTCACGATCGCGTGCCCATTTTCGCCAAATGATGCCCCCAGCCACTGCCAGCTGCGCGAAATCAGAAAGCTCCCCCTAGCTGAAAGGTTAGCGTGGATGAAGCAGCTCACCGATGAAGAACGACTTCAGTTCTATCAAAACCACCTGCAATGTTTGAAAAAGCGTGAAAGCGCCCATCCAGATGAACACAAAAAAACAGCGTCGTGACTTAGTCAGTCACCACGCTGTGGGTAAATTTTATCAGCTTGTTAGCTCACCTATTTTGGCCCAACGCCACACAGCGGCAAGACGTCTTTAGTCAGCCTAACCTTGTCTGGGTTATTTTTTCTAGAGTCATACTTCTTACCCGGAAGTGACAGGATGTAGTCACGCGGATAATCGCCAAACCAATGATAGAAATACTGCGAGTAGGTATGGATAGCTAGGCGATCAAATCCCTCCTTGCCAGATTCGCGCTTCACCACCTCGTGCATCATGTCTTCCCAAGTCACCGATTTAGACGAGCCCACCTTAAAACGAGTCTCATCTGATTCAGCTCTAACTTCTTCCCACCAAGTCTCTTTATCAGAGTTAGGCCATGCCCCTTTGAGGTCAGCTAGCTCGCTACCAATCGCCGCCTTACGGCCAATCTTAGTTGCGTAATCAACCACTTCCTTAGACCACTTGTACACCGTCTCAGGTTTGTCATTGTAAGCCATCAACACACTGTGGTGCAGACAATCTTGCATGTGCTGGTTCATCGTCTTCGTCTCACCATTCCACTTCAGGCTTTGGTTAAACCACTTTGGTCGCAGCGCCTGTGAGAGCAGCAGGTCCGAGCCAGTGCTCTCCACCCAGTCGAATGCCTTTTTGGTATTATCCAGCAAGCCCGGGTAAACTTGCGGTTTATTTGGCTCTTGGTCACAGTGGATGCCTGCAAAACGTGCCTTCGGGTACCTTTTGTTAAATTTATCTACTGCCTGAGCAATCTCCAAAATCTGGTTGGTATTCTCCAACATGCTGCGGGTATCTCTATCATCATTCAGGTAATACATGTACCAAATCTGGATGCCACGATCATTGGCCTCTTCCAAAAATGACTTCATCACAAGCCCTTGGTCTAACTTGCCACGGCTGTAATCTGACCACTGATAGGTGCCACCAAACATATAAACCACTCGGATCGATTTGTTCTCACAAAAATCAAAGAACATATCCATCGACCCTTTGTAGTTTTTGTAAAAACGATCAGAGGCATTTTTTGATCCGTCCCAGATCTTGTTAGCTTGTTTGTTGCCAGCTACGGAGACTGGATTCCATACCCACATCGCGCGGCGAGCCTCAACGTCAAACTTAGCCCAGTCAGACGGGCCATTCCATTCAGCGGCACGCGCAACACCAACCAGCATGATTGCGGCACTTAAGGCTCCTACAATTGAAGTAAAAAGTAGCCTCAATGTGCTCTTCGACGAATTTATAATGGTTTTCATGATAGTAAAATAGCAGTCCATAACAGCTCCTAATCAAACCTCATCAATCTCATAAAGTTTCTAATAAATGTGCTGAAATGCTCAGCTAACTAAGCATTTCAGCTCGACCTGTAAATTAATAAAAAATGACCGCCAGCTAGCTGATTCCAATATGAATCTCAGCTGGCTGAACCAGTCATTTTGTTAGTTTGAGATGTAACCCATGCCAGCTAGTTAACAATCAGCATGGTAGAACATGGGGATGAAAAAATAACTTCGCTCTAGTTTTGGCGAATCTGGAAAAAGCGTTTATCCGAATCAACCACCGATGGAGTGAACTCCAACTCGGTCATTTCTCCAGCAGAGCTGATGTTACTCACTTCTTCAGTCCAATTATCCAAGTCGACCGATGACCAGATAGAGTAGCTTTCACTATCGGCACTGCCCCATTTCAACGTCACCGAATCATTGGCGCCACTCGAACCATTTGATCCAGTTAGGCTAAACTCAGCCCCCACCACTTGCATGTAAGATTCGTTAGTTTCAGAGTCGTTACCGCCATCGATCAAGGTACCCGTTACAATCACATTGTCGATGTACAGCCGATCTAGATTGTCACTGCCATGTGAAGCGAATATGAACTGAAAATCAGGGTTATCATTTGCCTCAGCTGGGAAGGTGATAGATTCGCTGAAGTAGGTCTCGTGGCTATTGTCATAGGTCGCAATCACCGTCCAGCTAGAACCACCATCAGCAGACCACTTTAAGGTGCCACTTTCGTCATCAGCATAATTTTCAGTTTTCACATCAAAGCTGATAGTGATGTCTTTGCGCCCAGTGGTATCAATCGCCTTGAGCATGCTTCCATTGTTGTGACGCAAGCGAGCACCCGGTGAGTTATCTGGTCCATCCTTATTGCCCATATAAATGCCAATGCCGTAAACCCATCCCTTAGCTGGATCTGGCACACCGTCATTTCCAACTGTCGCTGAATTAAAATCATCTGAGAAGAGAAACCCGCTGCTAGCTGAATACGGCGAAACGTCTATCGTTACTTCGCTAGAGCTGCTCAAACCATCAATGTCAGTCACCACTAGACTGATCACATTGACTCCATCCGTTAGGAAAACCGTAGGATTCACGCCGCTGGCAATTTCCACTTCATCTTTGCTCCACACATAGCTAACAATCTCAGATCCCGCTATTGATCCGCTACCATCCAGCTCAACCATTTCGCCTACCTCGCCATCGGTATCGTAAACAAACTGATAGCCCCCAGCATCAGCAATGGGGTAACCATTCCAAACGTACTCAACCAAAGGACGACTATCTACCCCCAGATCCACTTTCTCAAAAATATTGGAATCAGAATCGTAAACGCCATCTTCTAGGCCGAGCAAGTGGTCACGCGGGTAGTCGCCAAACCAATGCTTGAAGTACCATGAATAGGTATGAATCACCATGCGATCAAAACCAGCGTTGTCCTCGTAGCGGTTAACCACTTCATGCATCATGTCTTCCCAAGTGGTGCCATTTGTTGAGCCTACCTGAAAGCGTGTTGCTTCGTTTTCTCCGCTGACCTCTTCATACCAAGTTTCTTTATCGGCATTGGTCCAGGCATCTTCTAGATCTGCTAGTTCACTACCGATAGCAGCGGTACGACCGAGGCTTTCGGCATAAGTGATCACTTGGTTAGACCAGGTGTAGACAGTGTTTGGCGTATCGCTATAGGCCATCAGCACGCTGTGGTGCAGCCAATCCTGCATGTGCTGGTTCATGATCTTCGTCTCACCATTCCAAGTAATGTCCTGATTTCTCCATGTGGGACGCAGCGCTTGTGAGGTGAGCAACTTTGAGCCTGACTCCTCAATCCATTCGTACGCTTTCTTGGTATTATCTAGCAGGCCTGTATAGACATCCGTATCGTCTGGCTCTTGGTCACAATGAATACCTGCAAAACTTGCCTCAGGGTAGTCGCGATTGAAAGTATCTACCGCCTGAGCAATTGTTAGTATCTGATCAGTATTGTTGACCAAGGTAGCGCTATCCCTATCATCATTTAGGTAATACATGTACCAGATCTGGATGCCTCGCGCTCTAGCCTCAGTTAGAAATGGGAGCATGTTCTCGATGGCGTAATCAAGCGTGCCGCTGTCGTAATTTGTCCACTGATAGGTACCTGTGAACATATACACCACACGGATAGATTTGTTCTCACAGAAATCAAAGAACATGTCCCTTGATCCTTTGTAGTTAGCAAAAAATTGCTCCTTGGCATTTTTGGTTCCATCCCAGTTTCTGTTAGCCGTTTTATCGCCATCTACCGACACTGGATTCCATACCCACATCGCGCGCCGAGCCTCGACGTCAAATTTTGCCCAGCCAGATGAACCATTCCATTCCGCTGCCTGCAATGCCGTGCATGATAAAGCATTCATCAACATGGCTACGATGAATAATAATTTCTTCTGCCTGAATGGCCATCGATGTGAATGAATCTCGGTTTTCATGATAAAAAATAGCTAGCTATAAACGCTGGCTCGCAAACCACCATGTCCTCAGAAAGTTGCGAAATTTTAATTGGAAATTTCACTAGTAAAAACTAAATCAATAAAGCCCCATGCCGATCTGTTTAAAATCGACATGGGGCTGCTAAATAAAACGCGTCTTAATTTTTGCGAATCTGGAAGAATCGCTTATCCGAGCTCAGCTCCGAAGGTGTAAACTCCAACTCAGTCACTTCTCCACCAGAGGCAATGTCACTAACTTCTTCGCTCCATTCAACGAGATCCTCTGAAGTCCAGATCGTATAGCGGTCACTTAAAGCACTGCCCCACTTCAGCCGCACTGAGCGGCCAGATCCATCGACGCCACCCAGATGGAAGCCAGATTCCATCACTTTCATGTACGCTTCACCTGGCTCGTCTACTCCGCCATCGCCGCCATCGCCGCCATCGCCGCCATCGATCGATATCGCTGTAACGATGATATTATCAACATAAGTAATATCTGTCTTGTTATCACCTAACGAATGGAAGCGCAGGATGAAGTCTGGGTTGTCTTCCGCATCAGCTGGAAATTTCACCGAATAGCGCTGATATTCGGTATGGGTATTGTCATAGCCAGCTACTTCGATCCAGTTTTTACCCGCATCCTTGGAATACCTAACGGTACCAGATTTACCATCAGCATACCCTTCTACTTTTAGATCAAAGCTCACGGTAATCGCTTTATAACCGGTCGTATCTATCGCTTGGTTAATCCAGCCACGTTGATCACTCAAGCTCACTGCTTGTGAACCGTCTGGACCATAGTCGCCTATGCCCACGTAGTTAGTTTTACTCACCTGCTCCCAACCTTTAGCTGGATCCAATTGATCAAATCCCGGCGTCGCCGTTTCAAAATCCTCCTCGAACAATGCTGGCGTCACGCTGAAGGGAGCAAAAACATCAATCATCACCTCATGGGTACGGCTCAATCCGCCACCATCGGTAACCTCCAGAGTGATCACATGCTCACCATCTGCTAGAAATATGGTAGGCTTCATTCCAGTGGCAATTTCCACGCCATCTCGCGTCCAGATGTAGCTAACAATACCTACATCATCGGTAGAACCACTACCGTCTAACTCAACCATCTCACCCACTTTGCCATCGCTATCAAAAATGGCGCGGTTCTCCCCTGCATAAGCTACTGGGTGACGGTTAGCATCTGGATTTGGAACATAGCCAAACAGCTCACAAGTATCCACAGTGAGATCCACTTTCTCTGGGTTAATAACAGCGGAGTCGTAAACACCGCCTTCCAGACCTAGCAGGTAGTCGCGCGGCAAGTCGCCAAACCAATGCCTGAAATACTGCGAGTAGCCGTGAATCGCCATGCGGTCGAAGCTCGGCGTGGCTTCATGTTTATCCACCACTGAATGCATCATGTCTTCCCATGTCACAAAATCAGCTGACCCCACTTTGAAGCGAGTTTCCGCACTTTCAGCCTGAATTTCTTCATACCAAGTCTCGCCAGAAGCATCGTAAGCAAATCCTGATAGATCAGCCACCTCACTACCAATCGCAGCTTTGCGGCCAATGGAATCCGCATAATCGATCACCGCAGATGACCAAGAATCAACCGTGCTAGGTTCGTCGCTATAAGCCATCAATACACTGTGATGCAGCCAATCCTGCATGTGCTCGTTCATCACCTTGGTCTCACCATTCCAAGTCACTTCCTGATTGCGCCATTTTGGCCGCAGTGCTTGTGAAGTGAGCAAATCGGAACCTGACTCCTCAATCCAGTCGTAGGCTTTTTTGGTATTATTCAAGAGCCCCGGATAAACGCTTTCATCGTTAGGTTCCTGGTCACAATGAATGCCTGCAAAGCGTGCATTCGGGTACTTTTTATTAAAGTTATCTACCGTCTGTGCGATTCTAACGATCTGGTTAGTATTGCCATTGAGTGTCGTACTATCCCTAGTGTCGTTCAGATAATACATGTACCAAACCTGAATCCCACGGGCGTTCGCCTCCTCCATAAAGGGCAACATATTTTCTTCCTCATAGGGAAATACCCCAGCCGTATAGTCTGCAGAACGATACTGATAGATACCTACAAACATGTAGACAACACGGATAGATTTGTTCTCACAGAAATCAAAAAACAGATCTCGCGAACCTTTATAGTTTTCAAAAAATCGGATCTTCGAGTTTTTGCTCCCGTCCCAGTTTTTGTTTTGGTCTGTTGTCCCGTCCATGGAGACTGGATTCCAAACCCACACAGCCCGGCGTGCAGCAACATCAAATTTCGCCCAGTCAGATGGTCCATTCCATTCCTGCGCAGCTAGATTGTTAGTTGAGACCCCCACCATTAAGGCAGCCAATGGTAATAGAAAGGACCTCGTCAATGCCCCTCTATATGAATTGAGATAAGTTTTCATTATAGTCTTCATTATAGTTTATGGGGATGACTGCTTTCGATTTGCCACAACAAAGAACCAAGTGGTTTTTGCCTAGAAAATCTAACGCATCGAAAGTTACTTATAGCAATACCTGTGTGACAGGTCTAGTCGTTAAGGTTATCAACATCGCTTAAATCGACACAATCGATGACAATTTACCTTTAACGATTGTTAGTGCGAAATCAAAACCGTTTCGGCTAGTTAACTGGGAGAATGGTATTAGCTAACGACAAAAAAAAGCGCCCTGATTGCTCAGAGCGCTTTTCACCTTTTAAGGCATTTAATTAACAAACTGTCTATATAAAGATCCTACTAGAGGAAATAGCAGCCAGCTAGAATAGCTGGCGCCACAGCCCACTGGGCTAATTTTCACGGATCTGGAAGAACCGCTTATCGGAAGCTACCTGCGAAGGGGTAAACTCCTGCGCGGTCATTTCACCCGCAGAAGGAATATCACTCACTTCTTCGGTCCAATTAATCAAATCCACAGATGACCAGATAGAGTAGCTACCGCTCACTGCACTGCCCCATTTCAGGGTCACCGAATCATTGGCACCACTTGTCCCACCTGAGCCAGTTAGGCTGAACTCAGCACCCACCACTTGCATGTGAGATTCGTCAGAGCCGCTTCCATGGTCATAACCCTCCATACGAACACCTGTAAGCACGATGTTGTCGATGAAGGAAATATCTGTCTTCACTCCGTCATTACCTACTGAATGGAAATTGAAAATAAAGTTCGGGTTATTAGCGGCAGCTGCTGGCAACACCAATGTGTACCTGTCATATTCCGTATGAGTACTGTCAAATGCTTTAACTGTTGTCCAATGCTTAGATTCAGTTAATCCTGTCTTGGAATACTTACACACTAAATTTTTTTCATTAGCATAGCCCTCTAACCTGAGGTCAAAACTCACCATAATCGATTCCCAGCCACTAGTATCGATCGCTTTGTATATCCACCCTTTTTTAGCACTCAGGCTAACTGCTTGTGAGCCATCGGGACCGTAATCACCGATGCCTACGTGCTCGGGCTGGTTACTTCCCACCTGCACCCAGCCCTTGGCTGGATCCAGCTGATCAAATCCCGGTGTTGCCGTTTCAAAATCTTCGCTAAAGAGAACCTCGCCAGCTGGCATGACAGAGATCGTTACCCCCCTGCTTAAACTTAAGCCCCCCGTATCAGTCAACGTCAATGTGATCTCATGCGTACCATCGGCTAAAAATACAGTAGCCTTGGCCCCCCTAGCGATTTCTTCACCATCTATGCTCCAAACATATTCACTAATGCCAAAGTCATCCGTCGATCCGCTGCCGTCCAGCTCAACCATTTCACCGTCTTTACGGTCAGAGTCAAAAACATAGCGGTCTTCACCAGTAACTACAACAGGATGTCGATTGTCGAAAGGAACCGGCTTATGACCAAACAGCGGCAATGCATCCACTGTTAAGTCTACTTTGTCTGGATTAATAGCGCTTGAGACATACTCACCGCCTTCAAGCTCGAGCAGGTAATCACGTGGCTGTTTCCGAAACCAATGCCAGAAGTATTCACCGTAGGAATGAATCGCCATACGGTCAAAGCTCGGATTATCCTTAAATTTATCGACCGTGGTATGCATCATATCTTCCCAGGTTACCGGGCTCGATGATGATACCTGGAAACGCGTCGCTGCATTTTCATTCACCAATTTTCCATACCAAGTCTCATTCTCAGAGCCGTCCCAAGCCCCGTTCAAATTGGCAACCTCACTGCCAATTGCCGCACTGCGTCCAATCGAATCAGCATAATCAATGACCAACTTTGCCCAGTCATAAACCTTATTTGCATTACTGTTATATGCCATCAGCGCACTGTGATGCAGCCAATCCTGCATGTGCTGATTCATCACCTTAGTCTCACCATTGAAAGTGATGCTCGCATTACGCCACGCGGGACGCAGAGCCTGCGAAGTGAGCAGATCAGAACCGCTTTCCTCAATCCAATCATAGGCCCGTTTTGTATTCTCCAGCAAACCGGTATAAACCGACGTGTCATTAGGTTCCTGGTCACAGTGAATGCCGGCAAAACGACAGCTAGGAAATTCTTGGTTGAAATTATGTACCGCCTTCGCAATAGTAATAATTTGGTTAGTATTCTTTACCAATGTCGCGCTATCCCGATCATCATTCAATACGTACATATACCAAACTTGGATACCCCGGGCATTCGCCTCCTCCAAAAACGGGATCATATACTCCTCAGCATAATCCAAACCTCCACTACTATAATCGGTCCACTGATAACTGCCGCAAGACATATACAAAACACGAATCGATTTGTTCTCACAAAAATCAAAAAACAGATCCATCGATCCTTTATAGTTTTGATAAAACCTTTCGCTGACGTTTCTATCCCCGTCCCAGCTTCTATTTTCCTCCTTACCTCCTTCAGTCGGAATAGGGTTCCACACCCACATCGCCCGGCGCTCAGCCACATCAAATTTTGCCCAGTCCGATGGGCCATTCCATTCATCAGCCTGCAATGCAGTGCATGACAATGCCGTTATCAATATTGCCGAAGCAACAGAAAATATCAGACGCTTTAGCGCCTCTAAATTTGTATTCATATAGGTTTTCATGTTAACGAGATAGGGTTATCTGCTGAGTCGCCGCCTAATATAATCAACTGAGGTGAAGAGATTTCCGCAGGAATCACAGTTAATAAAACAACTCAATGCGTTCGCCATATTCTGTCCAAATCATGATGTCCAATAGTAAAAATTGGAATCATATAGAAAACCGATTATCCGAACAAATTTTGAAAAATAGCTCCCATTTTTCACAGATAAGTCAGTCTATTTATATGACGACTATTTCTGCTCACCAATAGGAGCGAATCAGGCTCAGCCACCTTTCCTGATCATCATCAACAATCAGGAAGGTGACCTTTTATCTTAAAATCAAAACCATTCCAGCTAGAGATCTGCCAGAATGGTATCATGCCTCGCGTCTAGCGCTTACGAGGATCTGGCTTGTGCCCAAATAGCGGCAAGGCATCCTTGGTCAAATCAACCTTATCAGGTCTGATAGATGATGAATTGTACTTACCACCTTTGAGGCCTAGCAAGTAATCGCGTGGATGTTCGCCAAACCAATGCCAGAAATATTCGCCGTAGGAATGAATCGCCAAACGGTCAAAGCTCTCATGGTCCTTAAATTTATCCACCGTGGTATGCATCATGTCTTCCCAGGTCACCGAGCTAGACGCTCCCACCTTAAAGCGAGTTTTTGCATCTTCCTCAACCAATTTGCCATGCCAGGTTTCTTTCTCAGAACCGTCCCAAAGCCCGGTCAAATCGGCCACCTCACTACCAATCGCAGCACTGCGTCCAATCGAGTCCGCATAAGCGATAACCTCCTTCGACCAATTATAAACCGAATTCGGGCTGCTGCTATATGCCATCAGCACACTGTGATGCAGCCAGTCCTGCATGTGCTCGTTCATCAGCTTATTCTCGCCATTCCAGTTCACTTTCTGGTTCCGCCATTTAGGACGTAGCGCTTGTGAGGTGAGCAAATCAGAGCCTGACTTTTCGATCCAATCGTAGGCCTTCTTAGTATTCTCCAGTAAACCTTTGTAAACAGCCGGGTTGTTTGGCTCTTGGTCACAGTGAATCCCAGCAAAACGATAGTTAGGATGCTTCTTGTTAAAATTATCTACCGACTTGGCGATATTAAGAATCTGGTCCGTATCCTTCATCAAAGTGCGGCTATCCCGCTCATCATTGAGGTAGTACATGTACCAGACTTGGATACCTCTCGCATTCGCCTCCTTCAGAAATGGAATCATTCTTTTCTCCACTGAAGTTAGCTTGCCCGCTTTAAATTCAGATGCCTGATACTGGTAAATGCCACATGACATATAGAGCACTCGGATCGACTTGTTCTCACAAAAATCAAAAAATAGATCCATTGAGCCTTTGTAGTTATCGTAAAACCTCTCGTTAGCCTTGACGTCTCTATCCCAGAATTTGTTGGCGCGTTTGTCACCACCTGTCGGAATGGGATTCCACACCCACATCGCCCGGCGCGCAGCCACATCGTATTTTGCCCAGCCAGATGGCCCATTCCATTCCGCTGCATACAATTTGCCCACCGGCAAACTACTAAACAAGCTCACTAAGAATAACAAAACGGCTTTCATCAACGCCCCTCTATGTAATTTAAGATTAGTTTTCATAACATTATATGGGGATCATTATTTGCCATCTGGGGGCATCAACGCCCGTTTATTCCAATAGCGAAACTCAGTAACCCAAAACTGACCACTAAGCCCAAGGATCCAATACGTCCAACTGTTAAGTTCATCACTCATTCATTAGTTGACCTAGCCGATAATTATTTACCTTTGCCGATTACCTGATGTGCCTAATCACATTCTCACAGCTCACTCGGCGAAATGGTTTTATGCCAAACTAACAATGAGATCACGCCGTCGATTTATCAGCTCGAATGGTATAACATACTCCAAAAGAACCAGACATGTATCAGCCTCAACAAAGCTGCAAATAACAACTCAGCCGAGCATAAAAAACACCCTGATACAGCCCTCGATAAGCAAACCCAGCAGATCAAATAAACCTGTAAATCAAACGCTGAAAATCGAGCCAGTAACTGGGCTGCCAGCTGGTGAATCAAAAATTCTCCGCCCCCAAGTTCGATCACTTCAATGCTTTAAAACTCGGGTTTTGTTATACGAATCGTTTAACGTTTACTTCATTTTTCCATTTAGTAAATTCCATTTAATTCGAGCAAGATCACTAGATTTTAATAACTAGCCAGTCTTTTTGAATTCAACAAATACACATGTGATTCTAAGCGCTCGCCGAGCTAACACTTAAAATGTTATCCCGTCTCACTGTTTAGAAAAACAACAATCACCCTGTCAAACTCCGGCAATACTTTCACATCTATCCAGCTAGCTTCACTCACTAGGCACAAAGGTAGATATTACCGGCAAGTTGAATCCTAACAAGCACACCTAAACCCCGTATGTTAACAAAGCTATCGAGCACAACAAACAATGAAGAGCGTTCTATCAAATAGAAAAAATATCGCTAAACTCCTTGCGTCCATCGCCTTAGTTACCAGCGGCGCAGCTATTGCCGAACAGGCAAGCCCATCCACACTCAACTCAACTGAAATCAAAATATTTTCACTCAATGCCTGGCATGGAGGAACTAAAGTAACGGATGGTGTCAACAAAATCGCTGACTCAGTGATTGCCACAGATGCCGACATTGTCGCCCTCTCTGAAACCTCATCAACATATACCATCCCTGAGGAACTGCTCACCTCTCTATCAGCAAAAGGGCACAAAGACTACACTGGCTTCCGTGTCTCAGGCGATGTCTCGCTGATCACTCGCTATCCTATTCTCAGCTCAGGCAGTGTTTCTTCCAAAGGTGGATCTATCATGTACTACCGCCTTGAGCTGCCCTCAGGAGATCCGCTCACCGTCTGCGTGGCACACCTAGATTATACCAGCTATGCGCTCAACCTACCCCGTGGTTACTGGGGCGGTAAGGGCAACGACGGCTGGGGCGAAATCAATGCTAATAACTGGTACCTTACCACTGATGTCGCTGAGATCATGAAATACGATCAAAACTCAAAACGAGACGAAGCGCTTGCTGATTTTATTTCCTTTGCGAAAAAACTATCTGATGCTGGTGAAGACGTCGTCTTAGCGGGTGACTTCAATGATGCCTCCCACCTCGACTGGGTGGACTCTACTCGCAACATGTATGGACACAACGGGCTCGTCATCCCTTGGACTAACAGCATCACGCTAGCTAACAATGGATGGATAGATAGTTATCGTGAACTCTACCCAAACCCAGCAACTCACCCAGGCGCCACTTGGCCATCCGAGGCCTATGGCACTGGCTCTACCAGCTGGACACCCAAAAGTGACGAACGCGATCGCATTGACTACATCTACTATAACCAAAAAACTCTTCAGGCTGTGGAGTCAGCGGTAGTCGGATCTCGTAACTATTACCTCAAGGATAAACTCAATACCATGAACTCAAGTGACAACTTTGTTGGCACTGATTTGAAGTGGCCAAGTGATCACAAAGGCGTGCTCACCACCTTCACTCTAGCTTCAGCAGCAGCTGATCGCCCAAGCTCTAATGCTGGTGCTAACCAATCAATCGCTGATAGTGATGAACTCCCTGGTGAATATGTCACCTTGGACGGATCAGGCTCATCCACACCGGTAGGCCGCATCGTCAAATACGAATGGCTGCTCAATGGTGTTGTCATCGCCGAAGGGGTAAACCCAACAGTTCGCCTAGCTGATGGTCAGCATACTATCACACTGCGAGTGACTAACGAGCTAGAGCTCTCCGCTTCATCTACAGTTTCTATCTACGTGGCTGCAGCTACTAACCTCTTAGGAGGTCTGCAAGCTTACTACCCGCTAGATGTTAACCTAGAGGATGCCTCTGGAAATGGCCGCCACGGCAGCTCAACAAGATCATTAGTCTACAACCGTGGCCCAGTAGGAAACGCCATCAGCTTCACCAACCAGAACAGATACATCACACTCAACGGAGGATCTGACATCCCTGTGCCGTGGACTGCATCTATGTGGATCAAACGTAATACCGCCACGGATTGGTCAAAGCTACTTGGCTCCAGCTCGGGATCTAACTATATTTTCTTTGAAAACTGGGAAGAACCACGCAGCATTGGTACAGGTTACAAAGGAGAAGATGATTACCTGTTCGGCTACGTAGCTCCAGGCAACACTTGGCTTCACCTAACCTTTGTGGCGAGCAACTCAAGCGTTGATCTATACGTTGATGGCAGCAAAGTAGGCTCTAGCATTCGTCCATCTGGCTCTATTGCATGCCCGCTCGGCACCATTGGTGGCCCTGACGAAGAAAGCCCATTGGCTGACCTAGATGAAATCGCCGTTTGGAACCGCGCGCTCAGCACTGACGAAATCAAAGAGCTCCGCGCCAAGGGTCTAGCAGGCCAGCCTCTAATGATCATTGATTCTGATGGCGATGGCATCCCTGATTACTGGGAAATCATGCACGGACTTGATCCTAACGATCCTACTGACGGTGCCGGAGACCTCAGCGGCAACGGCTATAGCAACCTGAATGAATACCTCGCCGGAACAGATCCTAACAATCCTGCCGATTTCTTCAGAACAGAAATGCGCAAGACTGACAATGGCTCAGCCATCGACATCTCATGGTTCAGCGTAGCAAACAGAAAGTATTCCATCTTAAAATCTACCAACATGGTAGACTGGACCACCTATGCAGCTGACATCTCAGCCACCCCGCCTGAAAATAAAGCGACCGTAGAAACTCCAGCTAACGAAGCGGCTGGCTTCTACCGAGTGAAGGTAGAGATGAAATAAGCTATCAATAACATCTCACAGCCCGCATGCATATCTCATCTATGCATGCGGGCTTTTTTGTACCCCCCACATGATTGATGATACCTAACAAGCGCCAAAGCTATTATTCCAGCTCTGCGCGCAACCGCTTCACTTCAGCAATCAAAGAAGCCTTAACGCGTGTCTTCAGGCGATAGACAGACTCCGGCTTCACATCTAACGTTTCTGCAATTTCTTGCGCTTCCATGCCCTGCAGGCTCAGACGGAACGACTGAATTGCATTGTCAGAAAAATGCGGACGAATGTTATCGAGCGCTTTGTTAGTCAAATGCATGCGCCAAGACTCATCTTCAAATAAGTCGGAAGCTGGCACTTGCACCGAGTTCAAGTAATCGCGCTCCTTCTCTTGCGTCACCTTATCCATCAGCGCCATCTGCCGGTTTCTCTTGCGAATATAGTCGATCACACAATTGCGAGTCACCGTGCTCAGCCAGCTGCGAAACCTGCCCTTCTTGCCCGTACTATCCAGCGCGGGAATCTTCTCCCACAGCTTAATCATCACCTGCTGCACCAGCTCATCGCGATCCGCCTCATTGATGTTCATGTTGCGAATCACCGTGTAGATGTACCCTTGATAGATCGTTACAAACTCATCCCATGACTGATTATCATCCAGCTCCTTTAAGCGGTTGATTAAGCTAATTCGTGTCTTGTATGGATCAGGCATAGTTTTGATTTTCAATTATGGCAGGACTTCAACTTCGAAGTTCTTTTTCATCTGCTTGAGCATTTTTCCAGAAATCTCCGACTCGCTAACAATAAGCTTTTTCACCCCCATCTCTTTCGCCAGGTTGATGCTGAAACGATGAAATGGGAACCGTGGCATATTTACCATTTTTAGAGTTTCCACATTTAGCGGCTTCAGTTCAAACATATTTGTTAGCGGAGTATTGCTAATATCTAGGTATTCAAACTTGATCCCCTCTAGCACGTTGACCTGGTAAAGCCCCGGAACTAACAACCGATAGGTACTATACAGCCCATCAGATAAATCCAGCCGGAAGCCGTTCTTTCCTCGCTCTATCCGAAATGGCTCAAAATCATCGCCGTACGGGCAATTCATGCTCCACAAAATGGCTTCAGCCAATGGCATATAAGCACCAGGACGATTAATCCCATCTGCATACCTACGCCTCATATGATGGTAATACAATGCGTAGCTGAATTGTTGATAGACTTTGAGGTTAGGAGATACAAATATAGCCGCCAAATCTCTATCGCTAAGCAACCTTTTCTCGTGAGGTTTCAGCTTCGCATAATACTTGGTAGTGTGCATTAGATGGTGTGCATAATGCTCATCACTTTCCTTAAAACAGTCATAGGCGGCATTAAACTCCTGCAATACAAAATACTGCACGCCGAGCTGCATCATCAAGTTGCTGCGCAAACGAGGGCTTAGGTCTTGCTCTAACTTCGCCCTGATCAGCTGAATGGTAGTGCGCGGTGTCCGCGCATCCACGCTTGTGGTGATCAGACTCATCATGCGGTTCACGTCCTCACCCATCTGCTGCACAATATCGTGCTCTTTTTGATAGAGATGAAGGTTTCTATCAGCTAACTCCTTCGCTTTAACCGCTTCGTTTCTTTCGTTGTTGATCACCGCGCTGGAAATCATCCCCAGAAAGGCAATCAGAGCTGACACCCCAGCTAACAAACTAACGACTTTAGAATGTCGCAGCGCCCATAGCCACGCTTTTTTGGGCAAGCTAGCTTGCTGTGCTTGAGTAGCAAATCCTCGAATATAACTAAGCACATCTCTACGCAGAGCCAGCACACTAGGGTAACGGTCCTCTTTTTCAGTAGATAGAGCCTTCAGCGCAACCGCTGCTAGACCGCTTGAAATCGCTCGCTCTGTAAATGGCCTAACCTTACCGCCTCTAATCTTCGAAACCGAATCCGTCAGCTCGCCTTCAGAGATCGGCGAGTTCCCAGTGAGAATGAAATACAGCAGCCCGCCAAGTGCATAAATATCACTGAGCTCACTCACATCTCCATCCAATGTCGTCTGCTCTGGCGCCATATAACCAATGGTTCCTCGCATATTGCCGCGCAAGTTAGTCGCGCGCTCAAATTGACCATCTAACTCCCTGCGGTCAGCTGAAAATGTCTCCGCGTCTACGATCTTTGCTAGCCCCCAATCGCAGATGAAAAGTTCACCAAAGTGACCCAAGCGAATGTTGTCAGGTTTCAGGTCGAGATGGACCACACCACGCGAGTGCGCATAATCAATGGCGTCACATATTTTTAGGAAAACTTCTAGCAGATCAGGCAGCTTCTCAAGTCGCGCTTTTTTATCCAGCTCATCCACCTGCTCGCGCAAACTCCCAGCTGGCAGCAAGTCCATAGTGAAATAGGCTGAATTCAGCTCGTCCACACCAATGTCGTGCACACTGAGTATGTTAGGGTGTTCGAGGTTGGCAATCAAACAAGCCTCGCGGAGAAACTCTTCTTTATCCAGCTCGCTGTCCTCATTTTTGGCGTAGGCCATAGCCACCTTGCGGCCAAGGTGCAAGTCAACCGCTTCGAAAACGCGTTTCTCGCCACCGCCACCAATGGACGCGCCCACTTCATAGCGATCTGTAAAAGTATAAAGCGTATTCAGAATTGGCGTGAGCTGGTCTTTCTCGTCAGCCGTTAGATCATCAACATCACTGTCGTAGAAATCCATTAACGCTCTGTCCAATTCATCCGCCATTGCTAAGCAACAAGATACTGTATGAATCCAGCAGTTCTGTCACTCTGAAAAATATCTAGCAAATGAGTCCATCAAACAGCTGATTTGCAGACCCCTTTGCCAGCCCATACTGGCAAAGGAGCATAGGCATCGTGAGAAATCATTCCCCCTAATGCCCCCCAGCTCGTCGCCAACACCACCCATTGAGTTGGCGATTTACTGAGAAATCTGCAAAGCCCTCACTCACATGAGGCCTAATCACGCGATTCACTCAGCTCACGCGCCTTGCGGCGCACAAAGCAAGCGTTCGACTGTCGCGATGCTAAAACGGTTAACTTCCGTGCGACAAGCTATCATTTAGCGTCAATTCAAATGACGTTTCACTGCCGCGCCCCCTTTAGATGTGACCAAACGCGTGTATAAAGCCAGCCAATGGTTGGCTGGCCATGCTAACGAAAATAGCTATGCCAAACTTATGAATTGCTAGAGCGAAGCCGCTGCACAATTCGTCCGTGCAGTGCTTCCATTTCTGGAACCGCCACACCCAGCTGCTGGGCAATGCGCAGCGGATTGGTCCAAATAGCATCCAGCTCGACGGCGCGTCCTTCCACGTAGTCAATCATGCTAGATGGGCGATACGGGCCCATCGGCCGCGTCACCTCGATTTGTTTTTCTAAAAACCGATCTGAGATCTGATGGCCTAAAGCAGCTGCGACAGCCTGCACCTCAGCCATCAATGCTCGCACCTTGCGCTCCACCTCAGGGTTAGCCAAGAGCTGCTCGGTATCCACACCGCCTTCGGCAATCGCCAAGCCGTTAAACGGAATGTTCCAGACTAACTTCGCCCACTGAGCGTACTCAAGGTTATCAGCTGGTTGGGCGTCAATTTCCGCTGCAGTTAGAAATTCTAGCCAATCAGCCAATCGATCATTGCCAGCTGGCTGGAATTCTCCAATGACAATTTTCCCTGAAGCGGTATGTCTAACGTGACCAGGAGACAAGCGGTTGATGCAGACAAAACACAATCCTCCCAGAATCCGCTGAGCGCCAAATAGTTTGGCAAGATCCTCCACATTGCCGAGTCCATTCTGCAATGTTAGTATGTTGGTATTTTCTCCAATCAATGGGCTAACAGCCGACTCATAATGCTCATTGGCAGTAGCCTTCCACGCGATGATGACCAAATCCACTGGCCCAACCTCAGCAGCAGAGCGCGCAGCTAACACCTCATCTGCAGCCAGCTGAAAATCACCCGCCACACTTTCCACCGTGATGCCATTTTCACAAACCGCATCATAGTCTGAGCGCAGGATAAAATGCACCTCGGCACCAGCCTTAGCCAGCCGCGCACCGTAATACAGGCCAATCGCACCCGCCCCAACAATAGCCACCTTTTTCTTCATCTCTATCATCACCTTCTAATGATTAAAATATGCTTTCATCGTCTTCGCCATCGCCGCCACCAGCTGGCGCAGCTCATCTTCTGTGATGCTCAGCGGCGGCATCACCACGATGGTATCCAACACCGGGCGCGTCAATAGACCAAACTCGCGCGCTTTCACACACCAATGTTCGCCCAATCTATCATCTAGCGGAAATTTCTTTCCATCCAGCTGGCGCAGCTCCACACCAGCGACAAAGCCACACTGGCGGATGTCGTAAATCTCTACAAATTCCTCAGCCAGCTCGCCTAGTAACTCGCTCAGTAGCTGGATTTTTCCAGCCAGCTGGGCCAAGGTATTTTCACTCTCAAACAAGTCTAAATTTGCCAATGCCACCGCACAACCTAACTGGTTAGCCGTGTAGCTATGACCGTAGTAGAATGCGCGATCCGCCGAGCCAATAAATGCGGAATAAATCTTCTCGTTAGTAAGCGTGGCAGCCAGCGGCAAATATCCACCCGTCAGCCCCTTAGCCAAACAAAGAAAATCAGGCTCCACAGCTTCGTGCTGGCAGGCAAACATCTTACCCGTGCGGCCAAATCCCGTCATCACTTCATCAAAAATCAAATGCACATCGTGAGCATCACACCACTCGCGCAGCTTCACTAACATGCCTTCTGGCCAGACGTGAATCTGGTTCACTCCCTGCACCATCGGCTCTATCACCAAAGCGGCCACATTTTCCAGCTGGCTAGAATCTAACTCAACCAACTGCTCTACCGAACTCACATGGCGCACAGGCATGCCAAAACTACGAAACCGGCTCGCAAAAGCATCCACTCCACCCAGCGATGCCGCGCCCATGGTATCGCCGTGGTAGCAGCTATCAAAGGCAATGATTTCACATTTCTCCCCCTGGCCTACCAGCTGGCGGTACTGCACCTCCATCTTCAGCGCACACTCCATCGCCGTAGAGCCATCATCTGAAAAAAAGACCCGCTGGAGGGAAGTAAAATAACCAGCGAGCCGCTCAGCCAGCTCGCTCGCCCGTGGATTGGCAAAGCCCAAATAACTCGTATGGCACACCTTCTGCGCCTGTTCAGCCAGCGCGGCATTTAGCACTGGATGGGCGTGCCCGTGTACATTCGTCCAGATCGACGAATTGCCATCGATGTACCGATTCCCCTGCGAATCCTCCAGCCACACACCTTCACCAGCCACCAGAACCAGCGGCTGGTGGTCAGCAGCACACCACTCCGCCTGGCGGGTGAACGGGTGCCATCCATGACGTTTATCTGCTTCAATCCATTTCTCCGTGCTCACGATGCAAAAAATTGCCGCAGATCTCCCCACCAGCCAATCATAATTATCTAATCGGCTGATCATTATCTAGCTAGCCAATGCTAGCTAGATCACCCCAAGGGTAGCGGGAAGATGCCATTTGCGCGGTGAAAAATCGCCAGCGCAAACTGCGATCCCCCTCAATGCCAAGGTGAAAGATCGGCGTCTAGCTGGCTAGTCGTTCACCGACAAATTCAGGCCTAGCTGAAAAGTCAGGCGCGTGTGAGATAAACTCAGCCAGCTGAGCCAGTCTATTTGTTAGCATGAAAACAAAACCATGCCAGCTAGTGATCTGGTAGAATGGTATTATTCTTGTTTATCTTTCTTCTTTGGTGCGGGAACCACCATGATAGGTACTTTTGATCGTCTAATGGCACCTTCAGCCACACTTCCCAATAACAAACTACCCAGCCAGCCGTGACCGTGAGCACCGAGGATCAACATATCAGCCTCTATCTCATCCACAAACTCCAACAGGGTGAACAATGGCGAACCTTCTAGCAACTTGGTCACCACGCCTACCGCGCCCATTTCCTCCACTGCCTGATCCAACCTTTTCTGGCCACGTTTCGCAGCCTCAGCCTGGTATTCATGCATCGCAGGAAATTCATCCGCAGTAAATCCATACGCCGTATACACCGGCTCAGCCTCCACCACATGGACTAGATACAATGTTTCATTCAATGCCCTAGCCAGCTTACCGGCTTCTGCAATTACCAGTGGGGTGGTATCGGAGAAATCTAATGCCGCAACAATCCTTTTCATAGCAATATCACCTATACTACCTCTCTTTCAAATCTGCAAGCGATCTAGAGAATATGATAGCCAAATAACAAACAACGATTGAATTGTTACCATTTGCATTCCAGTCACTTATAAAAACAAGCTATCAAACTAGCATCTCACCCAGCAGATGCAAAAAATTGGGCCCGTGCTTAAACCAAAACCACGGACACACGATCTAGATTAAAAGACAGATAATTTAAATGTAACAATCCTAATTTAGGCCGAAAAGGATTCAAAAGTAGCTGGAGTCGAAGTATTTCCTCATTCTGGATTACCTATGTGCGAGTTCAGATAAGCTTACCCTTCATACTTTGGCGAAGGGGATATCGAAAGTCTTCACCTAAGCTAGCAGATGTCCTGATGCAGCTAGGCGGCAATTGCCAACGAATGGCATCCCGAGCATGAATGGGGTCGAGGTCGAGGCGATTCAGTCACATTTATAATGACTTACAAGTCTTACAGCAGAATTCACACTCTGGGCAAATGAGGTATCCACAATCACATGTGCAGCATTCTCCCCAGACCAAGGGCGTGTTACCACAGGGTTTTAATTTTCCCGCTGCCGTTGTTGTCCACCCTCCGCAATAGGTAACGAGTGTCTGCCATGAGCTGTCCTCACCGTCACGGGCGCCTCTTAGACTATTCAGGCCTATCAGCCGGAAGCTTTTAAATCTTTTTAACTCCTCGGTCTTGTTTTTCCATAGCTTAGATAGGCAAGCCAGAAGTGCTCCCACAGTTTCTAGTGGATCGTATACAAACATTGGCGTTAGTTTATCATTGCTGGCTGCACCAGTGTAGATAAGGCTCTCTATGGCCCGGGCATTATAATCGCGTTCTTGTTGGAGACTATTTATAAAATGCTTGAGTACAGATAAGTAAATGACAGGTAATGATAGACCTAGAGTCTGGATGCCTTCAGCAAGGACACGTTCATAGCTGTACCTACTGAACCCCAGAGGACGAATTGATTTTGCTAACTGTAAGATTTTGTATTCATCTGGCGCTGATTCGTCTATGGAAGCTTGCTCAAGAGCGATACACTGAATGAGTCTCTGGCGGAGCTGATATACTTCAGGCTGATGTTCAAAGGTCCATGGGGGTAACATTCTCTGCCCACATAAGGCAAAATCGATAATTAAACCATCGCCTGAAAAATGCCTAATCATGCCGTCGATGACTTTCTGCGACGTCAGGCCTAGGTACAACACTTCTCCTGGCTCCGCTGTTATCTTTTTATAGTGAACATAGCTGGATAATGCCCCAGCAATTTGGACCTCTTGCCTCTTCCTAGTAGACCTATAGTCTGAGGTAAACTTGAAGTTGGGTACGCAATGCCGAGTGTATGATTTGGGATTCAGCTCAGACCTCCTCGAATTTTTAACATCCACGTATAAGATCCCGCCTCTTGGCTTTGATGGTTGAACCCTCAGGTCGTAGAGCTTCCAGTCACCATTGTTATCCTCGTTTATCTGGCTAGCGGCAATATCATCAACTGTATAGTTATTGCTCTCAAAGTACTCGGCAACGGCCTTCTCCGCTAGTCTTGCAGATAACATACGAGTAAGTGTAGCCTCTTTGTTTTCAGAGCTTTCGCCTTGAGCCCATATCTTAACGAGCTCAATGTCACTGCCATTTGGAGATGAAGGAGCAACCAAAGTGCCATTGACCCTAGCTGCATGATGAATAGCTGGTAATTGAGAGCGTAGTTTTTCTGCCGCGACATAAATAAAGTAATTGGCCTTACTAACGAATCCTTCAGAATAGCGCTTAGGCTCTGACTTCCAAAATGAATAATTCGATCCATCATCCCAACCCACCTTGACGCGATCATCATCAACAATGATCACTTCGCCGGGCCCGTCATTAAGATGATAAACTTTCTGGTGAAGTTTGAAATCATTAAGATCCAACCTTGGTAGATTTTGGGAGGTGAATTTCATGTCGGGTTGAGAATTTTGGTAGCCGAAGTCGTGACGGGTTCCTCACAGGATCAATTGATGAAATTAGGAGAGCGGCTAGAGTCTATAGTAGTATTCGAACTGACTAGTGTTGCTATTGCCTCTATGCAATTGGTTACTGACGTAAGTATAATTCTACATGATTTAAGGTGATCTATTTCATCTTCAGGAAGACCAAATAGAGTTAAAGCACTTTTGGCAGTAGATGAGGTAATGTGTGCATCACCTTGACGGAGGTCATTGATCCCGACCAGTGCTGTGGTCATGTCGCGACCGTTTCCTCCTAATTGCTCTAGATAGAGGCCAACAATCTTTAGAGAACGAAATTTTTTCCTTTTAGCTTCAGCTTTATTCCCCTCCGTAAGCAGGGACGTTAGGTGCGGCAGATCAATACGCTCAATCAGAATCTTCACCAACTGTTTACTGAGAGAGCATACATCTTCAAAAGAACCCGAATGAAAGCGATGCAACTTCCTGGCAAGCTCAGTTTCGTCAGGAACGTTCCTAAGTAATGGAGATGATGTCTTCTCCTCAAATACAGCGTTAAGCCCTCTAATAGCTTTTACTAGGCGTTTCTCCGGAGCTATCGTCCCAGCAAAGTATGCTCTCACTTGCATGAGATTGAGCTCTTCTCCTATCGAGCCTTCTGGTGTTATGTTATGACCAACAAGTGACTTCTGTATCCATAGAGGGAGCCTAGCTATGTCCTTCGCGAAAATCGTGATTAGATTGCACTCGTTTATTCCGAACTGAAAATGCGCATCCCCAATAGACAAAGTTCCTGTCATCAATGACCCCATGGAAAGGTTTGCGTGATCTAGCTCAAGCATCGAGCTGATTAGGTTTGGCGAAAAATACAACCACGTGCTGCTATTTTCTAGCTCGGCAGCTGTAGCTGTTTCATTTGATTGAGCGTCTACGATAAATTGAATGTGAGAAGGTTCATCACAGCTGCCAACGCGATAACTTGCTTTTGCAGGTTCGACCACCTCAGTCCACCAGATTCTACCCTGAGCATGATGTATTGGCTTATCCATATATGTAGCCTCATGATGCCCATCCCATTCACCATGAATAAAGTTGCGATCACGTCCCCCTAGATCCCAGCCCGCCAATTCAGCTGTACTCCCAGTCGTTTCTCTCAGAACAAATCCCCCGAGAATTAGTTGGCTATCTCTGGCCCGAAGGTAATCCTTTAGAAATTCAGCTCTGATTTCTAGTAGATAGGGAGCCCCATCTGCACAAATCTTAAGCCTAGCGACCTCCACGTTACCTTCTTCTGGCCGGATCCATGAGTTACCTCGCCGGAGCAGATTTAGGGATAAAGCTATCTCCTGATGTAGTTCCCAGTGGGCGTGCTCCTGACCCACATAGTGTTTCTTGATCACTGGATACAATCCATGAAAATTTGAAGTGTTGTCATGGTAGAAATATCCGGGAATATGAAACGACACCTCATCAGTCCAAGCGTTTGAAATCGAGCCAGAGGTAATGGTCTCCCAATCTGGATGCCCTAATTCTTCTACTGAACTTCTTAACATGACGACGCTATCAACGTCCCAACATTCATTGAAATAACCATCCTCGCCCGGTTGAAGTCCGTTCTTATTAGAACTGTTTTGGATCGCAAGAGGTATCCAAGTGCTCGTTGTCATTTGGCTGAATTCAAGGTCTGATAAGGATAGCCAGCCAGCAACTGAATCTTGGTCGGGAAAATTATTCATGGTGAGTGGTTTGCGGGACGGCTTTAATTGTCAGGGAAGCCAGATGGGAGAGGTCTGAAACTTTGTATGTTTAGATTATTTCTGACTCGTTTAAGAACGGAGGACCAGAGCAAAATAGTTTAAGCCCCATAGAACATAGTTAGGCTTGTCCATTGGACAGCTAAATAACACGCTATATTTTTCCTGTGCCTCACCTAAAAATGGATGCCTGAAACCCCATTTGTCGAGGATCTATATAACTCTACTAAACAGACTAAAGCATGGTTTTCCTAGAAACGTAAATATGAAGCTCACATGCAAAAAATTGGGCCCGTGGTTAACCCAAACCACGGACCCGGTACTCACGTATTGCATTCACATAAAAAACTATCTCTGCAGCCAGATCTCAACGCGGCGATTTTTTGCGCGGCCACTTTCAGAAGCATTGTCAGCTACGGGCAAGGCCTCGCCAAAGCCAGCTACCTGAATTCCCTGCACGCCCTTACCAGCTAACATGTCAGCCACCTTTTGTGCGCGGCGCTCAGAGATCCGCTGGTTGCTTCTAGCTGCTCCCACATTGTCGGCAAAACCTATCAAAACCACCTGCACGTCGTCATAATCAGGATCAGCTAAGAGTTTGGCCAGACGATCTAAGTTATTCAGCGAGTTGATATCCAGCTGATCGGAGCCGCTGCGGTAGCGCAAGTTAGACTGTGTATCGCGGCGATCTGCCATTTCTATCAAAGCACGATAATCAGCTGGCAAATCAGCCATTTCCAATAAGTCTTTTTTCAATTTATCCGCATTGCTGAAGTCGCGTTTGGTTGAGCGACCCTGCCCCACTAGGCCAACCTGATCGACCACCTTCTGGCCAGCTTCAGACATGGTGAACTTCACAAAATCGCGGGTAAATGCCGAGGCATCTGTAGGCATATAAAAGTACAAAAGGCGGCTCAGCGGGTAATCCTCCGACTTCACTGTTAGTCGGGTGGCCTCCAGCGCTCGCGCGCCCTCACCAGCCTGCACTGGCACCGCCTTCACTGAGGTATCCACGTAAGCGAGGCCAATGAAGCCAATGCCAGCTGGATCTCCAGCTACATTGAGCACCAGCTTGCCGCTGTCCTCGTAGCGCTTTACATTTTTCTCAGCTAGAGACAATTTGCTAGGCTTGAGCACCTTTGATTTGAAGGTATCCCAGGTGCCTGAATGTTCATCTCTAGCATAAATGTGAACTGGCTGGTCTGGCCCACCAAGTTCTTTCCAGTTAGCTATCTTACCTGAAAACAATCCAGCTACCTGCTCTACAGTTAGGGTACTCACTGGGTTTTCACGGTTAATGATCACCGCCACACCATCCAGCGCAATCGGGTACTCACTCGCAGCGCTGCGGATGTTGCCAATGCCATTTTTACTCAACAAGGCCACCTCTTTATCCTTAGCGGGGCGAGACGCCATGCCGAGATCACAAAATTTTCCAGCTAGGCCTAACTCATCAAGCTCGCCACTTCCGCTAAACGCGGTGCTAGATCCATGTGCTTTGATTTCCACCAGACCTAATGATTTTTTCCCTGGCTGGCTGAAGCGGATGAATGACTCAACTCCCTGCTTTTCTATCGAAATATCACGGTAACCGCGCTCAATTAAAAATTTCTGTACCAAACTTGGCGCTAGGCTCGCCCCCACAGTGTTAGAACCATGCAGCTTCAGCAAAACCTCGTAGTCAGGAGCCGCCGTATCGACGCCCATTTTTTGCGCAAACTGCGACGCCACCTCATCTTTGCTCATGCCTTTGATAGAGGCAATGATGGTAAACTGGCGAACGCGATCGGCATTCTCATCCTCAATCGCCGCCTGTGCACTGGTCGAGTCCACACCAGCTGCGATCTTCAATGTTCCAGCGGCAGTCTCCTGCGCCTTGCCATCCTGTTTGAGGTAATCAATCAATACCTTGCGCGCTGTCCGGCGCTCATTGATCTCCTTGAACTCTTGCTGGTCAGCCATGGCAAAGGTGCTCATCGACCAGATGAGTAAACATAACACCATCTTTGGCAACTTTCTCATTATCATCATCTTGTTTGTATTAATCCTCAAATTTGTAAAAATTCAGCTATGTCCTTAATTGCCAGTCATCATATCGATGAGACTCTCGCTCTGGCTGGATTTTTCTTTTTCGCCTTCCCCTACTAACAGATCATCCAGAGAAATCTCATCCGCCACCTTTTCAGTGCGATCTACAGCCACCATCGCATCCAAATCGATCTCCAGCTTGGCCACCTCTGCACTCTTCTCAGCAGGTGCAGCAGCTACTAACATATCCAGCTCAGCTGGCTGGCTCACTTCCGCTACTGATGCTGTCACCTCTGGTGATGGCTCAACCACTTGCGCTTCAACTACAGCCTCAGCCAGTCCAGCTAGCTCATCCTCAGCTTCCACGCTAAGCTCAGTCGGCTCAGCAGCTACTGACATTGGCGGACTCTCACGATACACCGTCACAGGCGTAGAGTGACTCTCGTCACCAAACATTAACATAGCCACCGCCGCTATAGCGAGAACAGCTACCAAGGTCGCGCAGCCAGCTAACATCATCCAGCCACTTGAGTTAGACTTCTGCTCAGTCTGCCCCTGCATCTTGGCATTTTCTATCATCACTGCAATCTGCTGAGTGTCTGCTGCTAGAGGAACCGCCACCGTGGATGTTGTGGTCGGCATAGAAGTCGATAGAATGCTCTGCAAATGCTTAACTGGCACATCCATGATGCTAGAGATCGCCTTCTCTAATGACACCGCCGGCGCATCTTTATTTTCAAACCCCCACAAGATCATCAACCTTTCTTGGCCCTGGTCATCTTTGTATAGACGGTATTGCTGGATGGCTCGCCGTGGATTGGGCACCTTCAGATTGAGCAATATTGACCGCACATGGTTAGGCAATCCCTCATCAGCTAGACAACGTTGTGAGCGAATCCACCCCTCCATCAATCGTAAAATCTCACCCTTAGGAATATCAGCGATGTTCTTCACTGCCTTGCTCTTTGCCGCTCTATCAATCCCCTTGTCATCTATCGCGCGGTAATAATATTCGCCCTCAAGACTAACAACCTCAGGAAAGGTCAAACCAAAGTTGCGCGATAAAATCGCCTGCACCTCAGCTGAGAAATAATCTCCCTGATGGCTAGGCGCTGATAGACCTGGCATTTTGACCATTTGCCACTTCCCCAAATCAACTTTCAGCGCTTTCTCTCTACTCATACAACCTCACCCATTTGGGTGGATCATACCTACACCTATTCACCCCAACAGACGCAGTGCCTTTCTGTTACAATACCGTGACATCTAATCTATCAATGGTATTTTAACAGGAACTAACATCAGACCAGGAAATCATCCACTTCGCCAGAATCGCTGCCTTCATGGGCAGCGCCATTTCGGCAAGCCGCGCAGCCAGTGGCAGAATCCACTGCCGCCCCGCGGATTAGGCAATTTCCCAGCTGGCTGGATGGGTGAAAATTCGCATTTGAAATCTGGCCGATGCCAGCTAGCTTGACGCCCATGGCGAAGATACTTGTCGGACTTTCAGGGGGTGTAGACTCCAGCGTAGCAGCCGCACTCATGCTTGAGCAAGGGCATGAGGTCACTGGCGCGTACATGAAAAACTGGATGAATACCGATAATATCCCCGGCGAATGCCCGTGGGAGCAAGACGTAGAAGACGCGCACGCGGTGGCCAAGCACCTTGGCATCGAGTTCCGCGTGGTTGATTTGATTGACCAATACTCAGAGCGCATCGTCGACTATTTATTGGAAGGCTACCGCAGCGGCATCACGCCCAACCCAGACGTCTACTGCAACCGCGAGATGAAGTTTGGCGTTTTTCTAGACTACGCGCTGGAGCAGGGATTTGACGCCGTAGCTACTGGCCACTACGCCCGCCGCCGCGAGCGCAGCAATGGCACCGCCGACATCCTACGCGGCGCTGATCCTAATAAAGACCAAAGCTATTTCCTCTCACTGATGGAGCAAAAACAAGCGTGGCACGCGCGTTTCCCCTGTGGAGAAATGCTCAAACCGCAAGTACGCGAAGTCGCCCAGCGGTTAAATTTACCCGTCGCTAATAAAAAAGACAGCCAGGGCATCTGCTTCATCGGCAACATCAAGATGAGCGATTTCCTGCGCAACTATGTGCCCGATAGCCCCGGCGACATCGTCGATACCGAGGGCAACAAACTGGGCCGCCACAAAGGGCTTCACCTCTACACGCTCGGCCAGCGCAAAGGCCACGGCGTCGCCTCACCACGCGATGGCATGCCTTATGTTGTCGTCGGCAAAGATGCTGAGACAAACCAGCTGGTAGTCGGCTGGGATACCTCTGACACACCTGGCCTCTACGCCAGCTCGTGCATCGTCGGCTCGGTCTCGTGGGTCAACCGCGTGCCTGAGGGCGTCAGCAAAATTGAAGCTCAGCCGCGCTACCGTGCCAAATCTGAGCCGGTCACTGTCACACCGCTGGAAAATGGCAAGTGGCAGGTCGACTTCGCCAAACCACAGCGCGCCATCACCGCGGGCCAGATCTGTGCCTTCTACGATGCCGGCACGCTGCTCGGCGGCGGCGTATTTGAAAAAATCATCAGCTAGGCGCATCGCCAGCTCCAGCTAGCCAGCTAGTTTATACCATGCTCCCTTTAGCTGGAGGCAATGGTCTTACTCGCTGGCTTTCTTTTTGGAAAAAAACCGTTTGGTCACCGTGTACAGCGCCCAACCACCAATGAGGAAATACAGGCCAGCCATCAGGCCAGCTAACAGGTAGCCGCCAGAGGTGTAAGAATCATCGGGTCCGACGATCGCGTATGTTAGGTGACTGACAAAGCTGTAGCCAGCAATCACTACCGTTGGGCTAAATAATAACCATACACCCCAGAAAACAATGGGGTTAGTGCGTGGATTCGCCGCAGTACGGCCAGCTGTGACCTTGCCCATTTCCCACGGTGCGGTGGAGGCGAAGTCATCTAACGGTGCCTTACAATGCTCACAGCGAGAAGCTCGCTCATCGTTAGCTTCGCCACAGCGAACACAAATCAAATTCACCGTTTGGTCATTTTCTGTGTTGTCCATACCGTCTCACCCTATCAGTAAATCATTTATCAACAAGCATAAGCGGTGACTTTCAGCTCGTGTCAGCTGGCTGGCAAACAATATCCAACTAACTAATAAAGGCTGTTTGGATCGCCACCGCCATATCTAGCTAGATGCGCTTGCATGTGTTGCTCGAGATCCCATCTAGGTTTCTGACGTGCTGCCCACAAGATCACCGCTAGCCCGAATATAAAAAAAATACCTAGCAAACCCCAGACGCCATTGAGTCCAAAATGAATTGCTAGATGCACACAGCCCCATATCCACGCCAGCGCAGATAACATAGAAAGTACAAGATAGACGCCACCCAGGTCGACCGATGACGGTGAGGAGAATGCCAACATGATAACCACACGCAGAACCACCGCAACAATCAATAATAAGGCAGCCAGCCCATTATGAGGAAAGTGTGAGAGCCCAGCCCTGCGGCTATAGCGCACCTGGCTCGTTAGCTCGTTTGTGATAGAACCAGCTTGCTTAAACCCTCTCAGCCGAGCTTTCCTTGACCTATCTCCAAAGGGCTCATTCCCCCTTGATCTCTTTTGATCACTATTCATCGTTTGCCACCTCCTTGGTTTCATGCCTCCATAAAGAGACAGACAACTGACTTGTTCAGCCAGCGGGACATGTCAAGCGAGCTGAAGAACTAGCTGGTTATATATCAACGCTTAATCGTGTTATTTGACTGTCATTTAACCTATCTGACCGCCGGTATGACAATGCCACTAGTTATATGAAAATGAGCCTGCAGCGGCGCAAACTAGCTCCAAATAGAATCGCAAACGCCTGAGGCGGGTACAAAAACTAGATGATTCAAATGCAAATAAACAGCCAGCTAATACAGGCTGTTAGGGTCACCACCTCTGAATTTACCAGAAGATGGGTTCTGGCTCCTTCCCTTATCCCATTTGGGCTTTTGGCGCCCCGCCCAATAAATAACAGCGAGGCCAAAGATGAAAAAGATTCCAAATGCCCCCCAGATACCAGGCAGGCCGAAATTTTTAGCGAAATGAACACACCCCCATATCCAAACAATAGCTGATAGAATAGACAATAAAAAATAAACTGTAAGCTGTGTCTGTGATGGCGAAGAGTAGCCAATCATCACAACTATTCGCAGTAACAAGGCCGTGATCAATATACAGGTCGCTGCAACCCCATGATGAAATCGATAGCGAGGCACTCTGATCTTAGAAGGTACTGGGCTCTCTGGCTCAGCTGAAATCGAACCAGCTTGTTTAAACCCACTCAGGCCAGCTCTCTTAGACGCTTCGCCAACTCGTTCACTTATTGCCCTTGGCTTGTTATCCTCACTCATCATCGTACATATTCTCCTTAGCAGTAATCCTCTATCAAGACTGACAAATGACTGATTCACCCAACTAGACAAGTCAAGTTAGTTCACGGAAAGAATCGTTAGGTGACGCAGGTTAACCGATTTAACTTCTGGCGAAATTCTGCCTCGTTAGAGCCTCCGGGCAAAAAAATACCAGTGGCTCAGCTGCTGAGATCCACTGGTAGATGATTTGAAAAACGATGTTAGTTAGCGGATTTCCACTACGGCGCCAACGCCAGCTAGATGAGGCACGCGCACAGCATCCCAGTTCGCCATGCGGAAGCAGCCAGCGCTGCGTGTGCGGCCGATGGTTTGTGGCGAATCAGTACCGTGGATGCCGATGCCTGATTTTGTTAAGCCAGTCCAGATAACTCCCACAGCATTGTTAGGTCCGTAGGGAATGCTCAGCGCCTCCGTACCACGCACTCCTGTCTCGAGGAATTGCGGGTCGTAGCGCCATGTCGGCAGCTCGATAGAATTTCTAATATTCCACATGCCGCGCTCGATGAATTTTTCATGACCCGGCGTCATTGGAAAGCTAGCTACTAAGCTCATGCTCACCGCTGGCTTTTCCTTGCCGCGGCCAGCTGGATGGACTAACTCACGCTGATAAAAGTAGATCATGTTGTACTTGGTATCGAGAATGATGTGGCGGGCTTTGAGGTCTGGGTCGCCACGGTGCATGCGCCCGTGTTTGAGATTTTCTATCTGAAATGGGGTGACGTTAGGCACCTTGACGATGGTGAGTGGTTTGGCACTGGCCATGTAGCTATCGCCATTGAGCTGCTTGAGAAACTGCGGCGTGGTATGGTAGCGCTCAGCCATATACTCGAGGTAGCTGCGGTAGCTCATCATTTTCTCCTCCACCTGCTCGATGCGTTTATACGGCAGCTTTGGGTTCACAAATTGGCTAGCGTGCTCCGGGATAGCTACGTCGATGTAGGCCTCAGGGATGGCCTTGGCGGCCTCGTGCATGACGATGCCCCAGTCGTTGAGGTCGCGGCCACGGCTGCTATTGTACCCTTGAATCGCGTAGGTGGTAAATTTCCCCGGCTTGCCGTCGATGCCACCGGGACCAAAATTCTTCTCATCGAGAAAAATCTGCAGTCTTACGGCTTCTTCGATATTAGCTGGTCGGGCGTCTTTTGCGGGAATTGGCGGCTCGCTGGATCCACCAAAGAGCTTGAATTGCGCCGAGAGGGTGGCCGTTGCCATACAACTGATGGCCACGAGTAGTGCGGTGATTTTGCGGAGCATATCACCATAGAAACGCTGCTCGGAGGTGAATTTGTGAAACTGTTAGCGCGCATGTGTCATACAGAGGTTTACATCTATATGAATAAAATTCTCGCTCAGATGGCTTTAGCTAGCCGCGCCCATAGGAGGAAAAATGGCATTTTTTCCCGCCAGCCCAGCCACTGGGCGAAAAAACTTCCCCGCTGTGCGAGCCAGCCAGCTAGATGCTAGCGAATTTCTACCACCGAGCCTACGCCGGCGAGCTGAGGCACACGCACGGCGTCCCAGTTGGCCATACGGATACAGCCAGCACTGCGCGCGCGGCCGATGGTATGTGGTGAGTCGGTGCCGTGGATGCCAATGCCAGATTTGGTCAATCCAGTCCAGATCACGCCAACCGGGTTGTTTGGCCCAAAAGGAATGGTGAGCGCTTCCTTGCCGCGCACACCGGTATCGAGAAATTGCTGGTCGTAACGCCAGGTCGGTAGCTCGATGGAGTTTTTGACATTCCACATGCCGCGCTCGATGAATTTTTCCTGCCCCGGAGTGATGGGAAAGGCAGCCACTAGCTGCATTTTTACCTCCACGGTATGATTGTCAAATTCGCCACCTTTTTCGATCAGCTGGCGCTCGTAGAACGAGATCATGTTGACCTTAGTATCCACGATGATGTGGCGCGCTTGCAGCTGTGGATTTCCACGGTGCATGCGCCCGTGTTTAAGGTCTTCGATTTTGAATGGATGCACGTTGGGCACTTTCACCGTGGTGCGAGGCCCAGCATTGTTCATGTAGCTGTGGCCGTTGATTTCTTTGAGAAACTCAGGCGTGGTATGGTAGCGCTCGGCGATGAACTCAGCCATGCTGCGGTAGGACATCATCTTCGCTTGCGCCTGCGCTGGCCGTTTGTACGAAAGGGTCGGGTCAACGTAGTTCTTAGCCACCTCGGGAATGATCGCCGTAGCATACGGGCTAGTCACCGCCACGGCAGCTTCTTTCATCACACTGGCCCAGTCGTCAGCATAGCGGCCAAGGCTGGTATTATACGCCTGAATCGCCTGTGTGGTGAACCTTCCCGGCTTGCCGTCAATCACCCCAGGGCCAAAGTTTTTGCTGTCCAGATACACCTGCAAACGCACCGCTTCTTCAATGCTAGCTGGACGTTCTTCCACCAGCTCAGCCACCGAGCCAGTCGGCTGGCCGAGCGGAGATGGGGAAACTTGAGACGCTGGGGCGGACGCCGGCGCATGTGGTGCTGACGGGACCGGACTCGCAGGGCTAGCAGGAACGACAGGAGCAGCTGGCGAAGCCGGAGCCGCAGGGCTCACAGGTGATGCCGATTGTGCAGCTGGCGCCTGCGGGGTGCTAGCTGGCGCGATGGACGGCAGCTCAGCGGTGGCTGGCGAAGGCGAAGGCGTTGTTTGGCCACTCGCCGTCAGCCAGCTAAAGCTGACCATCAGAGCTATCAATGAACTTAGGGCACGCATGATGATAAGTGTGGGTGAATAGGGATGTCTGCGCTGGCTTAGTCGACCAGGAAATCTTTCAGCTGGCCGGCAATCTTGGCAGGCACAATCGCCGTTACCAACATATCATTGCCATCGTATTCTGTATCGAGAACTTTTGCTTCGCGGTAAATCAGCCCGCTCAGGTCGCCACGCGCCTGCGGAATGCGATAAAGTCGGCGTTTCACACGATCTGCTAGCATGTCTGAGCAGCGGTCCAGCAGCTTGTCCATGCCCTCGCCAGTGCGCGCACTCACCGCGATCGCATTGTCAAATTTCCCCTCCAGCGCCGCAAGCACAGCTGGGTCATCCACCATATCGATCTTATTTAAAACCGTGATCATCTGCTTGTCCTCAGCGCCCAGCTCAGTCAGCACCGAGATGGTGGTATTGTGAAATTCCACCGCTTCTGGCGACGAGGCATCCACCACGTGGATGATGAAATCAGCCAGCACAGCCTCCTCCAGCGTCGACTTAAAGGCCTCCACCAATCGGTGTGGCAAGTTGCGTACAAATCCCACCGTATCGGTCAGCAAAAGCGGCTGACCATCAGGCAGCTCAATCGCCCGCGTAGTAGTATCCAGCGTGGCAAATAGCATGTCCTTGGCCATGATATCCGCGCCCGCCAGACGGTTGGTTAAAGTTGATTTTCCCGCGTTGGTATAACCAGCAATCGCCGCGTGTGGCGTCTGGTTTTTCTCCCGCTCCTTTCGGCGTGTGGTACGTTGTTTTCTCACCTCAGCCAGCTCACGGCGGCAACGGTCAATGCGCTTGTGCGCCATCCGTCTATCCACCTCAATCTGCTGCTCACCCATACCACGGGCAGCGCCTCCGCCACCACCGCCAGTGCCGCCACCACCTTCACGGTCAAGGTGACCCCACATGCGAGCCAGACGCGGCAGCGAGTACTGCATGCGCGCCAGATCCACCTGCAAGCGAGCTTCCTTAGTCTGCGCACGTTTGGCAAAAATATCCAAAATCACCTCCTCGCGGTCGATCACACACAAGTCAGCGAGCTCTTCCCAGTTGCGCTGCTGCGATGGCAGCAAAATATTATCAATCACAATGCAGTCGCACTCATGTGCTCTAGCCAGCTCAACAATCTCCTCCGCCTTGCCCGAGCCACACAAAAACGGCTTCTGCATCGTACGCACATACATCAGCGCAGAATCTGCCACCCCAATGCCCAGACTCTCCACCAGCTCACCCAACTCCTCGAGCAGGCTGATGTCTTCATCCTCATCGCGTTTGTCAAAATTAAGCCGCACCAGTAGCGCGCGCTCCACCATTTCCGGTTTTTCCCTGATCTCAAACATGCTTCACAACACACATGCGCTAGAATTCACAAAAAATCACGCGTAGATTCCATCTTTTCATAGAAATCTTACCAATTCACTCCCCACTCGCCGCCTGCCACCCCATTCAGCCAGCTCATTTTAGCTTTGGCCAATCGCCACCACTCAGCTATCCTAGCCACCTATGGCAGACACCGTACGACTCGATAAATGGCTCTGGGCTACCCGACTCTACAAAACCCGTAGCCTCGCCGCCAAAGACGCCTCCGCTAACAAAGTCAAACGCGACACCCGCGCACTCAAACCAGCCGCCGCCATCAAAATCGGCGACCTGCTAGAAGTGCCCAGCCACGACGGCACCCATAAAAAACAAATCGAAGTCGTCCAGCTCATCGACAAACGTGTCGGCGCGCCACTCGCCCGCGAAGCCTACCGCGACCTCACCGCCGCTGATGTGCTCGCCGAGGCCACCCGCCGCAAAGAAGACCAAAAAGCCAACCGCCAACTGCGCAAAGAAGGCGACCAAGGCAGACTCAATAAAAAACAACGCCGCGCATGGAACCGCGGACTCCATCAGTTCGGCGAACCAGAACAACCATCTAACTAGAAACTAACACCAGCTCTAGCTAGCTGAGCAATATGCCCAATTCTCGACTCAAGCTCTTATTCATTTGCTCCATGAACCAATGGCGCAGCCCAACTGCTGAAAAAATCTACAGCCACCACCACGCTGTGATAGCCCGATCAGCCGGAACTAACAAATCAGCCAAACGCCAACTAAAACCCCACGACATCGACTGGGCTGACGTCATCTGCGTGATGGAAAACCAGCACAAACAAAGAATCCTCCAGCTAGATCCACAAGCTCAAGACAGCACAGACATCTACGTGCTAGATATCCCAGACGACTATCAATTCATGGATCCCGCGCTGATAGATGAGCTACAAGATAGCGTCAACAACATCATCAACGACTATCTACCAGCTGGCTGAAAATTCTACCCGCTAGCTGAGAAAACCTAATATAACAAACAAAACGCCGAAGGCTAGCACCCTAAACAAAACGCAATCCGGCAACAAAACGCCGAGGGCGTGCAACAGCCTAGCCTAGGGTAAGGCAGAGCCGAAGGCTCAACGCAACCCAGGGTCAGCAAACCAACAAGACCCTAGCTCTGCAAGAGCGACACAGACCCCAGCGCACCACCTCACCTAACTAAAAAAAACGCCGAAGGCGTGCAACAGCCTAGCCTAGGGTAAGGCAGAGCCGAAGGCTCAACGCAACCCTAGGTCAGCTAACCAATAAGACCCCAGCTCTGCAAGAGCGACACAGACCCCAGCGCACCACCCCACCTAACTAAAAAAAACGCCGAAGGCGTGCAACAGCCTAGCCTAGGGTAAGGCAGAGCCGCAGGCTCAACGCAACCCTAGGTCAGCTAACCAATAAGACCCCAGCTCTGCAAGAGCGACACAGCCGCCAACGCACCACCTCACCTAACTAAAAAAACGCCGAAGGCGTACAACAGCCTAGCCTAGGGTAAGGCAGAGCCGAAGGCTCAACGCAACCCTAGGTCAGCTAACCAATAAGACCCCAGCTCTGCAAGAGCGACACAGCCGCCAACGCACCACCCCACCTAACTAAAAAAAACGCCGAAGGCGTGCAACAGCCTAGCCTAGGGTAAGGCAGAGCCGAAGGCTCAACGCAACCCTAGGTCAGCAAACCAATAAGACCACAGCTCTGCAAGAGCGACACAGACCCCAGCGCACCACCCCACCTAACTGGCCAAATCAATCTTCGTGCAACAAATAAGACAGCGCCAAATCACGCGCCGCATGGTCTCGCAAACTAGCTTTCAAATCATCCAGCTGGCTGAGCAAATCCTCACCTAACTGGCTTTTCATCCTCTCGCGGCGCTCGGCATAAATCTCCTCATTGCGCACCGCCTGCTGCCACGGCGCTGAAAAAATCAAATGCAGCTCGTCGTGGAAATTCCGCTGCTTTAATGCCTCCCACTCGCCAGCATCCAGCCAGATGCTCCCCTTCAGCGATCTATCAATAGAAAAATCAAACCCGTGACCCACCGCACAACGCATCATCACCGTGCCCGTCTCAGGACAAATCTTTGCATGTTTGCTATCAATGATAGGCGGCGCAATGCCAGCCATCGGCTCGCGGTGTGGCAAACGCTCTGGCTGCTGGTCTAACCAGCTCCAATACGATCCAGCTGGAATAAAAATCCCCCCTGTCTCCACGCACTTAAAAGCTATCAGCCCCTTATCTAAGACCACATGCTTCATCTCTTTATGATTTGCTACCGGACTCTTCATCATTTTTGCCATCACTAACACAACAAATAAAACACTACCAGACCAAAGGCGCTTCATGTCATCCAGCTGAAAAATAACTCATTGAGAACAAATCACTAAATCATCCTTGCCCACAGCCGTAATAATCTATCAATTAGAATGCGAGATCTATCATTCACGCATCATGGCATTCAAAAAAATCATCCGCTACCGCATCGACAGCTTCATGGCCAAGGGGGGCATCTCCATTTTCACCAGCCTCGTCATTGCCTTCCTCGTCATCTTTGTAGTTCTAGCCACACTGCGCGGATTGCTCGCTTGGGGATTCCCTCCCGAGAGCCTAGCCAGCCAGCACCAGCTGAGCTTCACCGGCAATGCCTACATCACCTTCCTCGAGCTCACCGACCCCGGCAACATGGCTCAGGACATCTATTCCTCACCAGCTCACAAATTCTTTGCCGTGATCGCCGGTCTATCAGGCGTGATCATTTTCTCCGCCCTCATCGCCTTTATCACCACCGCCATGGATCAAAAAATCAGCGAGCTCAAACGCGGCCACTCCAAGGTGATAGAAGATGACCACACCCTCATTCTCGGCTGGAATGAACAACGCATTGTCGAAATCATTAGAGAGCTCATCATGGCTAACGAAAGCGAAGACGACGCCTGCGTTGTCATTCTATCAGACATGGATAAAGAAACCATGGACGATACCCTGCGGCTGCGTTTGCCCAATACCCAAACCACGCGCATCGTCACCCGCTGCGGCAATACCGCCTCACTCATCAACCTCGACATCGTCTCCGCCGAGAGCTGCAAATCCATGATCATCCTCGCCGCCTGCGATGAAATGGGCAGCGCTAAAGATAAAACCATGAGCGACGCCAAAGTGATGCAGACCATCCTCGCGCTCAATACGATCAAAGCCCACAAAGACGAAGCCGCCATCGTCGCCGAAATCTACTCACCCACCTACCGCGACATCATCAATAAAACCTTCGCCGAAAATATCGTCACCGTAGACACCGGCGATATCCTCGCCAAACTGCTCGTGCAAACGTCACGCTCCGTCGGCCTATCCGTTGTCTATAACGAAATCCTCTCATACGACGGCTGTGAAATGTATTTCTATCAGGCCGATTGGGGTGACATCAGCTTCGCCGACCTGCCCTATCATTTCGCCGATGGCGTGCCTATGGGAATTCGCCACGCAGACGGCTCACTCAGCCTCAACCCACCGCTAGATTACCAGCTAACTAGTGATGATGAAATCCTCATCCTCGCCGATGACGACTCGACAATCCACTACGAAAACCAAGCCGTCGCCCAGCCAGAAAAACTCACTCTAGCAAACCGCCGTAGCGAACAAAGCATAGAAAAAGAACTCATCCTTGGCTGGTCCAACAAAGTGCCCACCATTCTCCAACAATATGCCGACTACGTACAAGATGGCAGCCAGATCGACATCATGTTACTCGACCCTAGCGATTCTATCAGAGAAGAAATCCAGCTGGCTAATGATACCCTAGAAGGCATGGATATCAGGCTGATAGAAAAAGACCGCCTCAGCATGAATGACCTCACAAGCCTATCGCCGCAAAACTACGACAACATCATCGTGCTAGCTGAAGCTGGACGCGACATGGATGCGCAAAAAGTAGACTCCGAGAACATTGCCACGCTGCTGCTGCTGCGCCACATCTTTGAGCAGGGCAAACACGACCAAAACGGCACCAAGCTGATCACGGAAATTCTCGACTCCATGAACTACCCGCTCATCTCCCAAGCTGGCGTCAAAGATGTCATCATCTCCAACAGACTCGTGAGCATGATCCTCGCACAAATCTCAGAAAGCAGAGACATCAAGCTCGTCTACGATGATATCTTCGAAGAAGATGGATCCGAGATTTACCTCAAACCAGCTCAGCTCTATTTCGATGATCTACCAAAAGTTGTTAGCTTTGCCAGTATGATCAGAATCGCACAACAACGCGGCGAAGTCTGCCTCGGCGTGAAAACTAACCAGCTGGAAAATGACGCCGATCATAATTTCGGCATCCAGCTGATCCCAGAGAAAAATACCACCTTCACACTCCAGCCAGACGATACCCTAGTCGTTCTATCTGAAGATGAATTCTAGCCACTCGCTAGACGTAAATGACCCGCTCTGCCATACATAAAAACAGAGCGGGCCTACATATAATACGAATACGATTCTCATACCCCTAGGAAAATCGCGTCGCCAATAGGTACTATTTTATAAATAATAGTCAACTACTTATTCAAACAATTGATCTACTTGGCGCAAACATATATACCGTCGCATTTGCGAGCTCTTTCAATTCACCTTGACTATTATTTATAAAATAGTAATTTTACTAAACATGATTTCTCACAGTAGTTATTAGAATCTGGTGCTAGACTAATGTCTCCAGCCTGATCTATAATATGCAAAATGAAGCAGTCAGGCACAGAAGAATACTGGTACGGGCAAGTCCGCAAGGGCCTGCTAGAGTATGCAGTATTCAGTGTGCTAACAAGTGGCGAGAACTATGGCTATGCAATCCTCCAAGAGCTGCGCAGTTACCCGTCCATGACCAAGGTCACCGAAAGTGCCGTCTACCCAATTCTAGCACGTTCGGTCAAAGAAGGCTACATCAGCGCTCATAGTGTGAAATCCGCAAGCGGCCCGCCGCGCAAATATTTCGAACTTCAAGCCAAAGGCCGCATCAAGCTCGCCTTTATGCAGAAGTTTGTAAATTCCCTACAGAAGGATTTAAAAAAACTGAACGCTGACTATGAACCCAAGAAATGAGCTGCTCACTGATTACCTCCAGCACTTATCGGAGAGCCTGATAGACAAAGGCTACGACAACGAAGCCCAAGAGAACATCCTCAGCTCAGCCATGTTGCAGATTGAGGAGTTAGGCGGTGGTAGCGACCTCGATAAAGCTAGCCAACTGGAAATACTCAACCAGCTAGAGCCAGCCGAATCCTATCCTGAATTCACTGAAAGCGACGAGTTAGACGAACATTTTGACCTCGATGACATTGAGTCATTAGATTCTGAAATCGTCTACGAAAATGCTGCTGATCCAGAGCTAGTCGAGGAACAGAATCCCCCAGCTGAAGAAGGTAATACTCTTCAGGCCACCAGCCAGATCGAGCAAAAACCACCTAACAAAGTGGCAATTTTCGCCATTGCCGCAGCCGTCATAATTACTCTGATCATCGCCGCAGGCAGCTGGACAATCAAAACTCAACGTCACCTTGTTAGCCTAGAAGAACAAATCAAAGCGAGCCAAGCACAAGTCGATAATGTTTTGCAACGCCGCTACGACCTGATCCCTAACATCGTCAGCACCGTGCAAGGATACGCCAAACACGAACGGGAGCTGCTCACCGAAATCAGCAAATTGCGCAGCGACTGGGCACGCCAAACTGGCGCCGAAAAACTCAGCACCGCCAACCAGCTAGAAAGTAGTCTCAGCCGGCTGCTCGTCTCGGTAGAGGCCTACCCACAGCTGAAGGCTAACCAGATGTTCCAAAATCTAATCATCACCTTAGAAGGTAGCGAAAACCGCATCGCCATCGAGCGCATGCGTCACAACGAAAGCATTAGAGCCTATAACAGCGAGATCAAAAAAATGCCGCAGGCATTCGTTGCCCAAGCCATGAATCTGCAAAACTACGAGGGCTACATCGTCGCCCCTGAAGCTGCAAAGCAAAATCCTAAAGTGCAATTCTAAGCCATGAAATACCGCATTGCACTCTATCTGCTGGTGCTGATAGCCGCTTGTACCTACTACTCATCCGAGCTCGTCGCCTTCTGGCAGCAACAAAAACCCAAGGCGCTCATCGCCTATCAGCTGGATCCATTTCCTAAAAAACCAGCTCAGCTCGCCTTCTACAACGACAGCGGCATCCGTGGCGCCGACGACTACGCGCGCTACGAGCTCAAGCGTGCACACAAAGAGACAGGCTATGAATTTGCCATCGTTCTGCGCCCCACCCTGCCACGCGGGTATTCGCTAGAAAGCTATGCCAGCGAGCTGTTTGATGCCTGGAAAATTGGCGCTAACACTGGCGGCAAAGGCCTACTCTTTCTCTTCATCGAAGATGACCAAGAGCTGAAAATTGAAGTCGGCTACGAGCTCGAAGACATGTACCCGGATACCTTTTGTTTAGGCTTTCAGGAAACCATCAAATCCTACATGTCGGGCAATTACTACGGCGATGTATTTGGCGCCATGATCGCCGCTGTAGTCGATAAACACAATGGCCAAGAAACCTTCACCCGCTTCTCCATTGGTGAGCTCAAACGCGGCGGCATGAGCCAAGGATTCCTATCAGGTGGCGCTGGCGTCAGCACTAAAGATTTTTACAACAGCATCCAGCAGCGAGTCGATCGCTCTATGGAATACGATCCCGCAGATATAGACAGTCGATTTCCAGCTGGACTGACACCCGATGTCACCGCACTGAATTTCCTCTCAGCGCTAGAAAATGGCATCGACTATCCATTTCTCCCCTGCATCACCAAAGGCAGCCAAATGATGCGCTTAGAATACCCACACCCACCAGCGCAGCTGAAAACCATGTGGCAACGCTACGCCGCAGCTGGCCCCATGTACATCATGCAACAAGGCGACCTAGCCGTCGCTCGCTTCAGCAAGGGCAATGCATTCCACCTGCTCATGCGGCGCAATAAAGACAAACAGTGGTTGGTCGATTTCCCAAAAACTTGGGCCTATCAAGCGAGCCCACCAAACAAAAGCTACTGCCGGCTAGAAAACCCAGACAATCAGTGGATGTTTGCCTTTCGCGATTCTAACTGGAGAGTTGCAGACTACCGTGTGCCCACTCCCGCTGATGTCGATGCTGACCCTTACGAACACATCCATCACCTCCAACAATTGATAAAAGCCAACCCTAACGACGCCGACCTCTACTTCCAGCTGGGCGAGTTCCTCTACTACGAGTGCTACTGGATACGCGCCGCCATACGCACGATGGAAAAAGGTCTCGCGCTTGAACCTGATACGCTTGATAAACGATTCATGTGCATCGACATGCGCTTGCGTTTCCCCATGTGGGACGGCGTCACCGACCACTACGAGGCCATGGTCAAACACTACCCAAATTATGAACGCGCATGGAACAGCTATGCATGGTTCACGAGCAGCTGCCTCAATGACAAAAAACTAAACGCCAGCGTGCGCTCAAGAAGCCCATTCCATAACTAACATGACTGCTTCACCTAACTCCATCTACGGCATCATCTCCGCCGCCCTCATGCTTTTCGCTCCGGTGAACGCAGCCGAGAGCATCTTCTCTGGCCCCTATATCTTTGCCGCCCAGCAAAGCTCAGCTGACGAAAAAAATCCCTCGATTTTCGACATCACCGTCGACCCGCTAGATTCCTACAAACATCACCGCATTACCTTGCGCGACAGCTTCCAGTTAGCCTCATTGCAATTCCAGCTGACTCGACTCGAACATCACCAACAGCCCCCATATCTCATCATTGCCGCATGGGCTGGCGACAACGAATACCTAGGCCACTTCCACCTCAAAGATATCAATTTCAAACCAGCTCAGCCGACCGAACACGAAAAACAAAAAAAGTGCCAGACGCTCTACCTCGACAATCTCTATCAAAAGAGCAAATTAGAAGTCGTCAATTCGCCCAACAAAGTAGAGATTCTATACAATGGTGAAATCGTTTTCTTCCACCTATCAGAAACCCCCATCACCTCCATCCGCCTCACCGTGCGAGGTGCTGAGTTGCAAGCAAACCAACTCGTCATCGATAACGACCAGCTGTGACCTCTCAACCGGTTAGAAAACCAAACATCATCTCAAGAATCTGCTGAAACCAATCACCTGATTCTAGCAGAAGATCTAGATTCAAAGTCTAATAGAATTGTAGCTTTGCTTTGTCACCATCACCAGATTCTTTATTCAGTAACTTTTCTAGTTCTCGAATTTTTTTATTTTGCTTTATGACAACCCTATACACCATCAACAGTGTCGTAGTTGTTTGAGCTAAACAGAAGGACAGTGCTCCCACCCCCGTCTTGTTAGGCATTTCAAACATCACAAAATACCCCAGTGTGAAAAAAATTAGCAACATTATGTCAACTTTTTTCCAAACAAATAGAGCACTCGGCCTAAAAAACTCATCTTTTTTCAACTTAGCTATTATCTGCCTCATATCATTAAATAACATTACAGTCTAAATGACTAAAATTAATTAGCCACCCTCCACAACTTTAATATCACAAGACAAGATTACCGAGTACTAGCAGGTTGCTGCAACCTCTAATCGAATCGTTTTGTTATCCAAAATCACTGGATTTAACATTCTAGCTGACTGAATACTAATCCACTGATTTTGAGTCTGTATTTCCAAAAAAAGGTCCGAAGGACCGAGAAACTACAGCCCTGAGCAAGGCCAGGCTGAAGGCCTAACGCAGGTCAGGGTAAACACGCCCAATGACCCTGAAGCCCCAAAGGGGCGAGAGAAAGCCCAGCCAAGCTGATGGCGACAAATTTCTGCTACGGCTGTGCCTATGTGGAGCCCATTCAGGGCTCGGGTTTCGGTGAATCTGCCTCCCCGCGGGATGGCTGCGCCATCGCACGGGGCTGGCATTTAACCATGCCTTCGGCAGTGGAATTCCTGCTCAATAGTGTCATAAAAAATGCCAGACATTTTTCAGCTAGCTGGACCATGATTGCCCTAGCTACAAGGATTACAGCTGAAATAACCTCAGTCGTTTTGGGTTTTTCCGCAGCCGTTCAATTAGCTTGTCTGTCTATTTACACACCAACTGCAACCCTCCTGCGCGCTAGGTTTTTGCGTTGATGATGAAATTTTCATGATGCTTAGCTGCTCGGTGGGACTGTGGGCAGCTGATGCTCCTTGTTATCATCTTCATTGTTGGGATTTTCAGGAATTGGATAGTCCTTCAGCCTCTTGGAAAGCTTGGCGTAGAGATCAGCCTCCCAGCCAATGCCGTCCACCTCAGGCGGTGCGGCCCCAAGACGGAAATCAACAGGCGTAATGATGGTGGTCACATTACTATATCCGTTCTTGGCAATCAGATAGAACAACTCCTCGATAGCCTCATCACCAATAGGTATACAGCCTATCGTAGCACTCGACCCGTGAATGAAGATGTCAAAGCCCAGCTCTTCTCGACCATCTACATCTGCCATTTTCCGATCAAATGAATTCGGGTAATCGAGCTTGATAGAAAGATGGTATGAGCTGTTTGGGTTCAGGTATTCGATCTGGTAGATTCCTTCGGGAATCTGGCCGTCACCCTCCTCCAGCTTGGGGCCCAGCGTACCTGAGTAGCCAGTGAACGGGTAGGAACAAACCATCTCCCAGCCGCTCTCGCGCTGCTTCCAAAGCTCGAGCCGTTGTTCTTTCTTAAACGCGAGAATACTCATCGGTTCGCCATTGGTGAGAGGTCCAAGATCCTGGAATCGTTTAGCCATGAGCGGTTCAAGCTCGTCAAGAACCTGCACAACGGTCTTCTCACCTGTGAGGCGAGCTTTGATTGGCCGCCATATGGGACCACCGAAATGGTAAAATATTACGAGACCAAATGTTGCAACAAGGGCTACTAGGTATGGCTTTCTCGGGAGGTGATTCATTGTTTCGCTAACGTCTAGCACACTAACCACTCAGTGCGCTAGTTTTTTGGGTTGAGGTTAAAATTTTCACATTGGCTATGTTACGTAGCTGGCAAGTGGTTAAGGAATGCAACTTAATCGACTTGTTGATTTATACCGTATGGGCCTATGACAAGACAACTTTAGCATTAGACTCGCAGGAAATTCCCCCCAACCATATCATTTTAGAACTAATGTCTGCCTAGCTATTTCTGCTTGAGCTGGATGAACAAATACCCGCTACGTTCCATTTCCCCTTCGGGGAACGGATCTAGCTGGAATGCAACCACGGGTTGCACTCGCTGGGCTCGTTGACCCGCGGCTAAAATCCTCTAGCCCTACGGGCTAATTCACCACACAGCTCTCCCACACAGCTCTCCCACACAGCTCTCCCACACAGCTCTCCCTCACTAGCTCTCCCTCATTGTAAACCATTCGCACTAGCAGATTGTCTAAAAGGCTGCTTCGGCTCTGACTACTTCAATAGCTTCACACATTCCCAAGGCGGTAAAAAAAATGGTAAGCGGATCTCCCTGCCAACACTCCTAGCTGAATGGGTCATGATGATAGACAAAAAAAACCCGCTTGTCCAGCGGGCTGGAGTCAAGCGGGTTGGTATGGTTGATCGCCCTCGGTGGTGAGGGCGGACTAGCTGGATGTTATGTGCGGGTGGCTAGATTTTCTAGCTGGACGGCCCAGCTAGTTAATTAGTTAGTCCGTGCTGCGAAAGTCAATCCAGCCAGCGCACAGACCAATTCGTTAGGATTTATTTTCAGCGTCCTCACCTACCTGCTCGTCGTCGAGAATCTCTGAGCTGGCGAGATAGAGGAAGTGCAGGTGGCGTTCGTACTGGCTGATGAAGTCGGCAATGATTTGGTCTTCGTTGTAGCCGTAAACGTCGTATTGCTGGCCACCTTGGTGAAGGAATACCTCGGCGCGGTAGTAACCTTCGCGTGTCTCATCGGCATATACTGGCACAGCAAACTGACGCAGGCGGATGCCATAGGAGAAGTTTTCTACTTCATCTTTGATGACGACGAGGCGGACACGTTCGTCTTCTTCTAGCAATTTTGTAGCGAATCCATTAGATTCAAACTGTTTGACGAGTTTGCTCATGGCTGGGCGCACTTCTAGCTGGAGGAAATCTTGAGCTTCCTTATGAGATGGATTGACTAACAACGAATCCATACGCTCTTGCCAGCTGACGTTAGCCTTGGAGAATTGCACGGATGTATTGTGGCTCTGCACGCTGTTGATGAGCATGTAATCGTGTCGCAGCGCTTTGAATAGCGAGAAACAGAAGAGGATGATCACAAAGAGGAATGGGAAGGCGCTGGCAATCACTAGGGTTTGCAAGCTGGAGAGCCCACCAGCGTAGAGCAGTACGAGGGCGACGATGCCAATCATAGATGTCCAGAAGATGCGCTGCCAAGCAGGAGTATTGGTCTCTCCTCCCGCGGTGATGGTATCTATCACCAGCGCGCCAGAATCAGCTGAGGTGATGAAGAAGGTGGCGATCAAGATTAATGACAGGCCCGCTAACAGACCCGCTAGAGGTAGCTGCATGGACATAATTTCCACAACAGGAAGCTGCTGATAGAAAACAAAGATAGCTACAGCTACATTATCTCCAACGGCGGATGATAGGATATCATTACTCGCTCCAGCAATTTCATGCAGGGCAGTATTGCCAAAAATAGTCATCCACAAGAAAGTGAAGCCAGTAGGAATGAAGAGCACACCAACGATGAACTCACGGATCGTACGACCGCGTGATACACGGGCGATGAAGGTGCCTACAAATGGTGACCAAGCAATGAACCAGCCCCAGTAGAATAGTGTCCAGCCACCTAACCATGCTTCCTTTTTCTCGTAGGCGTACATGTTGAAGGTGCTACTAACGAGCTCGCTCATGTAGGTGCCGGTATTTTGCACGAGTGTCTGCAGCAGCATCTGAGTAGGGCCCATGAGTAAAACAATTACTAACAAGGCAACAGCTAGCAGCATGTTGATATTTGAGAGTCTTTTAATGCCAGCGTCTAAGCCAAGCACCACTGAGATGGTGGCTAGGCCGGTGACGATAACAATCAAGACCACCTGAGCGATGGTAGATTGCTCAAGACCAAAGAGGAAGTGCAGGCCAGCATTGAGCTGCTGCACACCAAAACCAAGTGAAGTAGCTACACCGAACAGGGTGCCGATAACCGCAAAGGTATCCACAGCGTGGCCGATAGGTCCGTAAATTTTCTCACCAATCAGCGGATAGAGCGCAGAACGCGGCAGCAGTGGTAAGTTATGACGATAGCTGAAATATGATAAGCTGAGCGCCACTACCGTGTAGATGCCCCAGGCGTGGAGGCCCCAGTGGAAGAAGGTAATGCGCAGTGCCTGCTCGGCGGCATTGATAGATTCCGGCGTGCCCACAGGAGGTGCTAGATAGTGCATCACTGGCTCGGCAACACCAAAGAACATCAGGCCGATGCCCATGCCAGCGGAGAACAACATGGCAAACCAGGATTTGTTGGAATAATCCGGCTCGGAGTGATCTGGGCCGAGCTTGATGTCGCCCAGGCGGCTAACCATGATAGAGAAGATGAAGATGAGGAAACTAGCCACACCTAACACATAGAGCCAGCTAACGTTGCCGGTGATCCATGATTGCATGGATTGGAATAGTTCCGCGCTACCCTCTGGCTGGAGGACGGAATAAATCACGGTTACTAATGTGATCAATAAGGAGCTGAAAAATACGGGTCGATTGATTGTGTCTTTGGATGTCATTACAGGTTTGTCTGCCTTGGGCGGACGGCTGTAATATACCACACTCTGCATAGATGACCCCGCGCCAATTGTGATAACTGACTCAATATCTGTTGATTGAAACGTTTACAAATCAACCGCCTAACGAGTTCATTCTGGTAGAAATGCGCAATCATGTGCATTTTTTATGCCCTTTATCAGCCAGCTTAAATAGCTATGCTTTAATATACCGCAGCGTTTTAATCACGCGCTTATATAGTCCAGCTGCCTTCCCCCTCTGCGGGCTGCTGGAGATCTCGCGGTGGTAAAATCTCGCCTGAGCGAGAAGATGATCCGCTAGAATCCAGCCAGCTATTATACTCATTTATATCACACTAAACAGCTGTATTAGTGATTTATTTACCCCTCTTGCCCCCCTTTTTTGGCAAGTCTCTGAGTTACAGTTTATTGACCATTTGGCGCAAAACTAACGATTTTACGTAATTACGGAAATGCTAGTCTTTGACTATTTTCACTGCGGCGAGGAACATGCGTTTGAGTGAATCCTGTACGACACATCAATAGATGTAAATGTTTGCAGGAAATGAAATCCTTACAATTTTATTGGATGTGAAAAAGCCATGATGGGTTTTTATCTCCACAAAGCCCATGAGATCGGGGAAAATAGCCTGATCTCCCTCACCATCGAAGTTTTGCATATGAAAACTACGTTTGTGAAGAAGAGCAACCTCAAACACAACAATGAAAAAACTTCACCTTCCTCACCCTAGAGAGAAATACAGCCCGCTTGGGCTGGCTGCGCTTAGCTCGCTGCTTTGTATGTCCTCTCTTTCAGCTACCGAGCTGCTGCAGAATGTAGGCTTTGAAGAACCGGCGCTTTCCAGCGGCGGCACCGCCATGAACACTAGTGGCGACTGGTTTGTTATTGGTAACTCTAACTATACGACAATTCAAAATGCTGGCTGGTCATCAGAATCTGGCAACCAAGGAGCGTGGCTGAAAGGCTGGATCACCAATCTGGATCAGACACTCTATCAGGATATCCCAGCCGTTGCCGGAGACCGCTATCATCTAGCACTCAGCTCAGCCTTTAATGCTAACGTGCTCGCCAATGGCACACAGATGGAAACGTCCATCGTCTGGTTAGACGCTAGCGGGCAGGAAATTTCCCGCCAGAATCTAGACGTAGATGCATTGGTTGTCGACACCAGCTGGCATCGCTACGAGCTTGAGGGCATTGCTCCAGCTGGCTGCGAAACCGTGCGTGTGCAAGTGCATTATACCACCGAGCCAACATTGGTCACCACTTCGCAGTCGTCTATCATAGTCGACAATGTATCACTAACAAAGGAGGATTTAAACCAGCCACTCAGCGCTACTGAAATGGGCAGCGGGTTGGTTGGCTACTGGCCATTTGATGGCGACTTGAACGACGCCGGACCCAGCCAGCTGAATGGCTCTGCGGTAGGTGGCGTGAGTTATACTAACGGCCCATTTGGCCAAGCAGTAAAGTTAGATGACGTAGCTGAAGCTATCGACCTAAATGCTGGCGATATCAGCTACCCGTGGACATTTTCAGCTTGGGTAAAACGCAGCGCTACAGGTGAGGCCATGGAAGTTCTATTTGACTCCGCTAACGGCTCAGTTCGCCTCAAACAAGATGGCATTGAAGAAATAGGCATTAGCAAGGCTGTTAGCGGTGATCTATCGCTAGAGAAAGCGATGCCAAGTGACCAGTGGGTTCACCTAGCCATGGTGGCTGGCGAACATACCACCTGTGTCTACGTCGACGGTTACGCCTACGGCACACCGCCATTTGCCTCAGCTTTCAGGGTGATGGACTTGCCACTAGACCGCATCGGTCAGCTAGCTGGAACCGCAGGCGTGCACGCCGAGCTCGACGAGCTAGCCGTGTGGAACCGCGAACTTAATGCTGCCGAAATTCGCCATCTCTATCTAAACGGACTGCAAGGAGAGACAACATCCCGCACTGCTAACGTGCTCAATGGTAGAGCGCTAGGCCTCAGCGGCCCCGGCATCAACCAGCAAAGCTATACCACCGTGGGTGAGAAGATTCTTGAATTTGACCTCAATGGCGTGGGCGACAGCGGCGAAGAAGGACGTGTTGTTTCTATCGGCTACCGTGATGGCTGGTTCTACTCAGACGGTCGCAAGCTAGCCAATACTGGCGGCATTTCCGTCTACGACTTCTCAGACATCACCAATCCAAGACGTGTTAGCCAGCACTACGACGTACACCGCCCTGAGCACCTCTACAGCGAGTACCTGATGCCCGATGGCCAAGACCTCTACATCAATGCCACCTATAACAATGAAGATAAATTCATCGATATCAGCCAGCTTCCTGCGGTGAGTCATGCCACGCCGCAGAACTTGGTAGCGCAAAGATCTCCAGACGTGAATGCCTTCTTCGACGGCCGCTACGCATACTACGGTCAGTACGGCTACCCACGCAGTCATGTGGCTGCTGAGATCTGGGACATGAAAACCGATACCAAGCTGGTAGATTTGGATTTTGAAAACCAGCTAGGATTCCGCGGCTGCATGACGGTGGTTGGCAACTTGATGTTAGTCACCGCCAGTAATACCGGCGACGGTGTGGCAGCCTACGATGTTTCTAACCCAGCCAACCCAGTACTGCTAGATCTCATCTACGGAGTAGGCAATGCCTACGAGCCAGCTGTGTACGGCGACAAACTCGTCATGCCAGGTAAAGATGCGGCGGGCAACAAACGCACAACGGTGGTGGATTTCTCAGATCCGAGCAACCTAACCGTCGTTGGTAGCTTTGTGGCCACAGGTCTCAACCACTACATCCAATTCCAAGACAACATCGGCTACATTGGCCGCGGCATGTATAACATGGACGACCTCAGCACCATCGCTACCTTTGATGTTGGAGCTGAATACATGGTTCCGATGGGCAATGTGGTTCTCTCTGTTGGAGGAAAAGGTCACGCCGCATTTTACGCTAGCTCAACCGAGCCCGATACTCGCGGCCCAGATGTTAGCTACTGCAACCCAGTGAACGGCGCTACTGGCCAGTCGGTAAAAAGCCGCATCGCCATCGTCATTCCAGAGAACCTCGATACCTCATCTATCACTCCGGAAAACTTCATCGTGCGTCCTGTGGGTGGACAAACTCTAGCAGGTTACTTCACCTACTCAGATAAAGACATCATCACCTTCACTCCTGACGAAGATCTAGCCGTTAGCACCACCTACGAAATTGTTGTCAGCCAAGGCGGCATCAAAGACGTCGTCGGCAATGGATTAGAAACCACCTTCACCTCAAGTTTCACCACCTCAGACTCAGCTATTGATAATAGCAACGCAGCTCCGCTGGTGACAGATTTCAATCTATCCACCTACCCGGTGAGCGCTGGCCAAAGTGTGACTCTATCGCCCTTCGCCATCGACTCCGAAGGTGAAGCGCTCGAGTACCAGCTGGTTCAAGACGGCGTCGCTGGTGCCTGGCAAAGTGCAGCCGACCTAACGACTAGCTTTTCTACTGACGGTCGCCATCAAATTTTGGTCAACGTGCGCGATGCCTCAGGCAATGTGTCTAGCTACAACTACACCATCACCGTGGGCTCCGTGCCAACTGGCGCCGCTCCGGCGAAAAGCAGTGGTCTAACGATCGATACTACGACCGCCACCATCTGGTCGGTCAACCCAGATAACAATACAGTCAGCGCCCTACTTGCGGATACCAATACCAAGGTTAAAGAAGTAGCCGTCGGCCAGAAGCCGGTCTCCGTCGCGACTAACAGCGTCGACGAAGTTTGGGTTACCTGTAAAGGAAACGATCAAATTGATATCATTACCACATCCAACAATAATCTATCTGAATCCATCAAACTAGATTACGGCAGCGCTCCATCTGGCATCACCTATCATGCTGGCAATGATAAGTTCTACGTTGCGCTGGAAGGTTCTGGTCAGTTGCTCGAGATTGATCCAGCTAGTAAAATCGTCACCCGTCAGCTAGAACTAAGCCGTGGCGCACGTGCGATTGCTATCGATGGCGACGGCAACAAAGCCTACGTCTCACAGTTTATTACAGAAGTGGAAACCGCGCATGTTTGGCAAGTCGACCTCACCAACATGAGCCTGACCACCACTATCAATCTGGCTAAAGATACCTCGATTGATGAATCCGCTAACGGCAGAGGCATCCTTAACTATCTAGCTGGATTATCTATCAATCCCGCTGGCGACGAACTGTGGGTCGCCGCCACAAAAGCCAATACCGATCGCGGAGAATTCCTCGAAGGTGGCAGTGGCCAGCCAGACTCACAAGCATTCCAAAATACCATTCGTGCGGTCACCGCCGTTGTCGAGCTCTCCAGCTCTAGCGAACTAGCTGGACGCCGATTTGACCACGATAACAAAGCCTTCCCAGCGGCAGTGGAGTTCTCACCACTCGGTGACTACGTCTTCATTGCTATGCGCGGAAATAACGAAGTGCTAATCTACGACATCCTCGACGGCACCATGGCGCTGCGTAAAACATTGCTCACCGAGCTCTCGCCAGATGCTTTGTTATACGACGCCACTTCCGGCAACTTGTTCGTGAAAAACTTCATGAGCCGCTCAGTGCAGTCATTTGATATTCAGCCATTCCTAGCCTATCAAGGAGCGACTAACGTCCAGCTGAATACCATCACTGTTAGCAATGAAACGCTCAGCGCGGAAGTCCTGCTAGGCAAACAAGTCTTCTACAATGCTAACGACGAACGCATGTCGCGCGATAGCTACCTCAGCTGTGCCTCTTGTCACGACGACGGTGGCCAAGACGGTCGCACCTACGACTTCACCGAGCGCGGCGAAGGCATACGTAACAACTCAACGCTCAACGGCAAACGCGGTACTGGCCATGGTCGCGTTCACTGGTCTGGTAACTTTGATGAAATCCAAGACTTCGAACACGACATTCGCGGACCATTCGGCGGCACTGGATTCCTAGCTGATAGTGATTTCAACACAGGCTCTCGCAACCAGCCACTCGGTGATAGTAAAGCTGGCCACAGCGTGGAGCTCGACGCTCTAGCAGCTTATGTCACTTCGCTCAAACATGAACCGCGCAGCCCAGCTCGCGAGGCTGACGGCTACATGACTGCATCCGCATACCTTGGCCAGAGACACTTTGCTGATCTCAACTGTGCGCAGTGCCACGGCGGTGCTGACTTTACTGACAGCGCTAGCCTAGTTCGCCACGATATCGGCACGATCAAGGTCAGCTCAGGTCAACGTCTATCAGGCCTATTAGACGGCATTGATACGCCTACGCTGAAAGGTCTAGCTGACACAGCTCCTTATCTCCATGATGGTTCAGCAGCTACTCTAGCTGAGGTATTTAATGCCACCAATGCACCAGACGGCAGCGCCCACGCAGTCGTCAGATCATTATCAGCTAGCGCCCAACAAGAATTGCTAGATTACATCATCCAGCTGGATAGCGCAGCCAGTGAAGCCCCTGGCACTCCGGGAGCTAACCTTGTTAGCAATGCACAATTTGATGTAGGCACCGACAGCAAGAACTTGGATGAAGCGTTTGACGTTCCAAGCTGGCGCCGAGTGACCGTTGGTGATGCAAACATCTGGTTAGAAGTTGCTACCCTAGATGGTATTGCCTCACGCTACATCGAGTCTCGTTGGCAAAATTCCTACATTTACCAAGACATCCCGGTGAATGCAGGCGACATCTACCAGCTCAGCACTGACTACTACAACAAAGGCGACAATAACAACAAGTGGGAGCCGACGCTCCAGCTGGAATGGTACGACGCCCTTGGTGGACTCATTGGTTCAACCATCATCGTGGACGAAGGTGACATTGCCAATGAAACACCGGGAATCTGGTACACCTTGCAGGGCAGCCACCAAGCACCAGCTAGTGCAGCCTTTGGCAGAGTCATTCTCCGCGTCGATAACAACGGCAGCAGTTCGGCTCAGCGCACGCTGTTTGACAATGTCTCCATGGTTGGCAACGCCGCACCTGTCGCGCTAGATGATACGGGCTATCTGGTAGATCAAGAAGACACCATCACCATCGATGTACTCGCTAACGATAGCGATGCAGATGGCGATACTCTATCGCTAGTTTCAGTTACTAACGGCACACGCGGCACAGCGGTGATTGATAATGGCAAAGTGACCTACACACCATCAGCTGGCCAGTCTGGCTCTGATAGTTTCACTTACACCCTCACTGATGGAAACCAAAACATCACCGCCAATGTCTCGCTAACTATCGAGATCTCTAACCTTCCACCAGTTGCTAATAACGACAGCCTGACCTTAATTGAAGGCAGCGATGCTCAGATTACACTGACAGGAAGCGACCCCGACGGTGACAACCTGAACTACAATATCACTGGCCAGCCAGCTAGCGGCCAGCTGAGCCAACAAGGCAGCTTAGTGACCTACACACCAAATGCAGGTTTCTACGGTACGGACAGCTTCAGCTTCACGGCTTCCGACGCTGAGTTTACCTCAGCCAGTGCCACCATCACGGTGACTGTAGAGCAAGATCTAACGCCAAAGCTAGCGCGCACAACACTCAGCAGTGTGGGCAATACTAACTGGACGCAAGTTGATCTCGGCACCTACTACCACTCAGCGGTGATCATTGCCACACCGATCTATCCAGATAGCACGACTCCTCCTGTAGTCACTCGTCTGCGAAATGTCTCTGGGTCAGGTTTTGAAATCCAAATCGATAGATTTGATGGTCTCACAGACTCGATCTCGCTAGACGTCTCCATTGTCGCCGTAGAAGCTGGTATTTACACACACGCAGCGCACGGCGTGACCATGGAAGCTGCGCGCATGACCTCTACGGTGACCGCTGAAAATAACAACTGGCTGGCTGAATCAGTAAGCTATAACAACAGCTACACCTCACCAGTAGTGCTTGGCCAAGTGATGAGTAACAATGACGACAGCCCATCAGTGTTCTGGTGTCATGGAAGCTCGCGCAATAACACACCTGATGCTAACAACCTCAACATCGGCAAACACGTTGGTGAAGACTCAGTCGTTAGCCGCGCTGACGAGACGATCGGTTACATCGTCATTGAGTCTGGCTCAGGCACCATTAATGGTGTGGCCTACGAGGCTGCTACTGGCGCCGACTCTATCAGACACTGGAGCAACAATGGCGATAACCCATACAGCTATAGCCTGAGTGGTGCGCTGAGTAACCCAAGTGTAGCCGCTCTATCAGGCGCGGCAATGGACGGCGCAGACGGCTACTGGCCAGTGCTGTTTGGTGCGAGCCCAATTTCCTCGAGCTCCCTCAACTTGGTGGCTGACGAAGACATGCTTGGTAATAGCGAGCGCAAGCACGCTACTGAGCAAGTTAACTACCTCGTTCTCGAATAGATTGACCCGCTGATAGAAATCAAATGCCGCTCAGAGCTTTCTCTGAGCGGCATTTTTTATCTCGTATTAGAGAGGCAAAAACATGGGCACGATGATTAGTACCACAAGAAATGAAATCACAGGTAGCCAGAGATGATCGCGCTTTTTCTCTATCAATAATGCCACTAGCAACAAAACACAGCTGACAGCATGGCAGAGCATCACACTGCCAGCGCTGCCAGTTGGAAGATGAAAAAGAAACCATAGCAGGTAGCCAATGGAAGCCAGCTGGACAATCCACGCCAGTCTGAGGCAACTGAATTGCGGGGCACTAACGGACATCATCTTATTTGTTATTTGGCCAGCTATACTCGCGCCCTTCGTTGAATGCTTTGACGTCGCGGCTACACGGCCACACTGGTTTCACCCACACGCCAATTTCGCGCTCAGCTGGAACGCCGATGGCGGTTTCTTTGCGCCACTGGTCTGAGTCTTTGAGCATCTGCTGGACGCGCTCTTGTTGCTCAGCTGAAGCCGATAGATCATTCGCTTCAGCTAGATCATCTGCTAGATTGTAGAGTTCTTCGCCGCCATCTTGGCGGATGAGCTTCCAATCACCACGACGCATCACAAGACGCTCGGTATGCATCCAGAAAAGGTCACGCTCAGCGAGCGGCTCTTGTTTGCTCACAGCTGGCCACAGGCTCACGCCATCCAGCGGATAATCATCATTGTATTCAATACCAGCGGCCTCTAGCACAGTGGGAAATAGATCCATAGTCAGCATCACTTCATCGCTAGTCTGGCTGGCTGACTCACCGCCTAACATACCCTTCCAATACATCAGCCCAGGCACTCGCAGCCCGCCTTCATACATGTTCACTTTGTGGCCACGGAACGGCCCATTGACTTTGGCGTGTCCCACGCCAATCGCCTCGCCACCATTGTCTGAGGTGAAGATGACTAAGGTATTTTCTTCTAACTCATATTTTTGCAGAGCAGCCATCATCATGTCCACACCACGGTCGATAGAGGTGACCATGTCGCTGTAGCGGCGCATGTATTCGTCGCGCGGGAATAGATGGTCAACTCGGTAGGCGTAGAAGCTATCCGTACGCAGTGGCTCGTCCTTAGGTCCCTGCATGGGAACGTGCACAGCAGCTAGCGGCACGTAGAGGAAAAATGGTTTTTCATGGTGCTCGTCGATAAAGTCAACCACGGCCTCATTGAGCAAGTCTTGAGCGTAACCTTCTTGGTTGCGCTCTTCATTTTTCACCCACCAATCGACTTTGCTCTCGGTATTGTGATGCGAGATGAAGTCGATATTGCCATCGAGAAATCCGGTGAACCAATCGAACCCTAACTTATCAGGCCGATACGCTGGGCCAGCGCCGAGGTGCCATTTGCCAAAAACGCCAGTGACATATCCAGCTGCTTTAAATTGTTTGGCTAATAATGGACTGGTATTAGGATCTAAGCCGTCATTTTCCTTCAGGCAGTAGTAATAGATATGATCGACACCAACACGCTGCTGGTAGCGGCCAGTCATCAAGGCAACACGCGTGGGCGTACAAACTGTGCTGTTGCTGTAGAAGTTCTCACACTTCACACCATTTTCAGCTAGTCTATCAAGTGTGGGGGTGGAGATGCCCTCGCCTCCAAAACAGCTCAAACCGGCGTAACCAAGGTCATCTGCTAAGATGATGATGACGTTAGGTTTTTCTCCAGCTGGACGCGCCTGCAGCGAGCCAGCTGAAATCACCGCAGCTGCGGCTAAACAAAGTCGATAGAAAAATTTCATGCCAGCTAAAGTGGAGCGTTTACCGGATCAGGTACAGATTAAAAAATAGTCATGTCTGCCAACCGTTAGGCACGATAAATGGCACACATCTTGTCACCTCCGCTTTCTAATTGACAACTAACCCCACCTATCAAAAATGCCCGTTCGCACTGCCAAGCTAACAAACTCACCCTGCTCTCCCACTAACATGGCCAGCTGACGAGAACTAACTTCACAACAAATTAACAATTAAAAAACCATGGCGAAATGCGACTACTGCGGGTCTTTCCTAATCTTCTCTGGCAAAAAAGACGGCAACTTGAAATTCTGTAACGATGAATGCCACGCCCATGGCTACGTCTTAAACGTCGCCGATCAGATTCCAGCTGACATCCTCTGCGAGAACGTCATTGAGGTTCACTCGGGCAGCTGCCCAAAATGTGGCAAAGCTGGCCCCGTCGATGTACACACATCACATTCTATCTGGTCAGCTTTTATTCTAAGTTCATGGAAAAGCAAACCTGACATCTGCTGCCACTCGTGTGGAATCAAAAACAAAATCGGCGGCATGTTATTTTCAGGCGTCTTTGGCTGGTGGGGATTTCCTTGGGGCATCATCATGACGCCTATCCAAGTGGGACGCAATTTTTTTGGTCTATTTCACAAACCAGATCCAGCCAGACCATCTAGCGAGTTAGAAAACATCGTCAAGGTGCACATGGCGCAGCACGCCATCGCTGCAGCCCAAGAGCAACATAACAAAACCCAAGCTGGCTAGTGCCAACTTGGGTTTCCATCATTGCCAGCCAGCTAGATATTTCCAGCTGGCTGGCTGCTACCATTCGACTAGCTAACTAGTGCTAACTAGTCGGCATGGTCTTATCTTTCTATCAAAGTTGCTTTCTCATTAAATTCTCCCTCAGCACGGTACCAGTGCTTCTGGAAGTAGAGTTCGTCCACTTCGTACGGGTCGATTTTATGTTTAGCCGGATCATATTCCTCAGGGATGATGCCGTAGTTTTTCATCTGTCTGAGGTATGAATGCAGCGGCACAAAGTCGTCGCGGTTGAATCGGCTGGTGCCATCGAGCTCTTGCTTAGCGCGCTCTACCATTTTCAAGATCAGCTGATAGGTTTCGCTATCATCAGACTCTATCACTGGTTTTCCATCCGCACTCACACAGATGCCTAGTCCACCTTGCTCTTTGCTCAGCGGAGCTTGTAGCATGAGTGATTTGTCTGGTCGGCTAAGGTTGAATACTTGGTGGTTAGAGCTGAATACCAGCTCGCGGTCTTGCCACTCCATGTCTCTCTTGATTGGTTTATCCACTCCGCCCCATGACCAATGAGGAATGCCTTTGTGGTCAGCTGGGTGCAGAGGCAGGCGACGGTTGTCCGTGTGGCAGCTCATGCAGTCTTGTCTGATCACTTTGCTCGCAGCGACACTTTCTGGCCAATCTCTCACTTGATTCAGCGAGGACATTCTACCGTGGTATTGCTCTGGCAGGCGGTCGTAGTTGCCAACGATGCCTGATCCCAGCGCCGCGTAGGTGCCAGGGAATGCAGAGCCGGTATCTAGCCAGCCACGGATGATGTCGATCTCAGTATCACTGAGTTTGACATCGTAGTGGTCGCCGGAAAGTTTCTTCATCAGCGGGCTAGCTCCTGAGCCAAATGAATATGGAGGCAGGCTGCCATTAGCGCGGTTTCTGTTGTCCACGGCTTCCTGCAGCACGGTGAGTGTGTGGTAGCTGTGAGTGAAAATTGGGCCGTCATCGCCGCTCAAGTTTACCCGACCATCCAGCTTATCTGGTGAGTGACATTCTACGCAGTGGCGGTCGAGGATGGGCTGGATGTCGCGTGGGAAATCGTAGATTTCTGGGCGATGTTCAGCCAGCTTGGGAATGCTAGCTTCACGCTTGAGCGCCATGGACATGGAGCCGTAGCTCGGTGGCGGCGTGCTAACACGATCTTCGTGGCAGCCGATACAGCTTTGTTTTTCACCCGGCATCACGGTGGTGAAGCTGAGCATACGCTGCACGCTGTTGCCTTCTTCATCGAGAGCTGCGAGAACGATTGGTCGCTTAGCTGGCACTTCAAAATGAGCGGAGCCATCTTCTTCTACTGGCACGGTGCCCAGAGTACGCATCAATGTGAAGGTACCAAAGAAGCTGATTGGTGGCTGGGTGCCGCCATGGTTGACTGGCTTGGGCAGGGTTTCCATGATCAATAGCTCACGAATGCTGCCTGGCTCGATGCCGTCCATGTTACGTCCTTCGTAGACGTTGCTCAGGATCATGGTGCCAGTTTCTTCAGCCGCATCGGTACGATCTGGGATGATGGATTCACGTGCACGCGGACGCACCGGTCTCGGTTCGTGAATTTTCAGCCCTTGCTGGATAAGCTGCTTAGGCAGATCAAATAATTTAGCCACTTCACCATCTGGCGTCATGGTAATGAGTGCGGTTTCTTGCGCCGCGATGTAGAGGTCTTTGCTGATCGGGTATGGATCTACGCAGACGACTTTATCATTCACCACCACTAATGACTCCTCGTGGTCGGGGCCTTTTTTGGCACTGACTCTGGCAACGTAACCTTTGTGGTCGCGCCAGCCGTGTTGTTTGGGAGAACGTGAAAATAGCACTTCATCTGAGCCCGGGATTGGCTTGCCATCAATGAAGACGAGGCCCGGGTGCATATTGCCAAAATACGCCTGCTGGCGAGTGCCATCTGGATGCATCGTCCACAGGTGGTGGAAGGTAAACTGGCTGCGATCTACGTACTCCCAGCGGGTATATAAAATCCGCCCGTCAGGCAGTACCCACGGGGTATTGTCTTGTTCGATGTTGGACGAAAGCACGTGGATGTTTTCACCATTTTCATCACAGCGGTGAATGGTAGCTGATGGAGTCGCCCAGCAGTTTACCCAGCGCTCAGAGCGGGTGGAAACAAAAACGATATCGCCATTGGGCAGGTAGCTTGGCTCGATGTCGTCATACTCACCTTTGGTGATTTGGCGCAGCTCTTTGCTGGCGATGTCGATTTCGTAGAGGTTGAAATACGGGCTGCCACCAGGACGGTAGGAAAAGAGGATTTTTTTGCCATCGTAGTGCATCTGCGGATCACGCACGCCGCCTTTTTCATCTTCCAGCAAGATATTCATCTCGCCAGAATCCACATCCAGAATGACCAGCTGGCCAAACTCGGTGTACGCTGGTGTATTTTCACTCTGCGCGTAATGGCCAAAGCTAGCGTAATAGTGAGCGTCGATAGACTGGTGGCGGGTAGCAAAAACAATCTGCTCCACCCCTTCGTCTAGCAGTTGCTGTTTGGCGTCTCCAGCGAGCAATGCTCCTGACGTGGCTAACCAGCCAAGAGCCAAACCGGCGAAATAAGAGCCCATTCTTTTTGGGCGCCTTGAGGATAAAAATTGATGAGGCATCATGACTGACTTTTCCATTCTATCTATACAATTGGTACGACAGAACATTATGCGCATATTCTGCTATTGGCAATGCACGAAATAACTTCATTGCTAGGACTGAAACTATTGAACGTTCGGCACATAGGTCTATTCTCTCTCTGTCACTTTGGTTTATTTTTTACTCTTACGCTTGCCGCCTTTTTTCTCAGCCTTTTTGGGATTCGCCAAAGCCGCTGCGTTAAATGCCTTCACGTCGGTACGCTGGCCTTTAGCGTAGTCGAAATTGCGGTTTGCTTGCGGTCTATTTGCAGGTGCCAATTCGCTATCCCAGGCATCAAATCTATCCTGCAATGACTGCGCTAGCTCAGGCATTTTCAGGTCCAAATCAATACGCTCTTCTTTATCTTTCACCATATCAAAGAGGCGGATTGTCTGTGGCCCGCGCTGGTCATTAAAGGCCAGCTTCATGTCACCCACGCGGATGGCGTAGTCATTGCCGCGGCGCCAGTAGAGAACTTCGTGCGGACGCTCGGTTTTCTCGCCTTTCAGGTATGGGAAAAGATCTTTGCCGTCGTAGCCAAATGGGGCTCCCTCACCCGGTGAGTCCACGCCAATGCGCGCGGTCACGGTAGCCGCCATGTCGAGGTTGATCACGGGGTATTCGTAGACCTTTCCCTGCGGCAGCTCTTTGGGGAAATGGATGATGTAGGGGATGCGAATACCGCCTTCGTAGGTGTCGCCCTTGTAGCCATTAAAAGGTCCAGGGCTGCTCATCACCGTATCGTTGCGCTCAGTGCGGGTGTACGGTTTCTTCACCCCTTGGCCAGCTGGAGTACCATTGTCTGACATGAAAAAGATAATCGTATTATCATAAACATTCTTCTCCTTCAGCTTATCGACAATTTGCCCCACACCATCATCCATGCACAAAGCCATGCCAGCTAGCACCTTGCGGTCTGGGTGGTGCACTTCCAAGTCATCCACCCTATCGAGATACGGCTGCGGCACCGTCCACGGTGAATGCACCGCATTGTACGCCACATAGAGGAAAAATGGTTTCTCATCGCCCGCATGACGGTCAAGGAAACCCAGTGATTCTTCGGTGAAAAGCTCCGTAAGGTAGCCATTTTTTTCCTGAATCGGCGGCTCCATCTCGGCATTCCGATAAATCGGACGCCAGCCAGGTTTGGCATGATTTGCATCCAAGCTCGAATGGTAATAATCATGACCACCGCCTAAAAACCCGTAGAAAAAGTCCACACCATTATCCGTAGGCATAGGCGTCTCACTGCCTACATGGATGCCCCACTTGCCCACCGCTCCCGTGGTATAACCATGTTCTTTGAGCGTCTTAAAAATCAACGGCTGCTCAGCATTCATCACGCCAGCTGCGCCATTGCCATATACCCCTAATTTCTGCTGATACACCCCGGTGAGCAAGCCGCTGCGCGATGGACCACAAACCGAGGCACTCGTATACCCTTGAGTAAAATGAACCCCACCCGCTGCCAAACTATCAATTGACGGTGTCTTGATGTCATCAAATCCATGATAACCAACATCTCCCCAGCCCATATCATCGACGTAAAATACCACTACATTTGGCGGGCTAGCTGCCGTGGCTAGCATTGCAGACAGGCCCATACTCGCCAGAGCCACCGGCATTTTCATAGTTAAGTTCATCATTTCAAATTATTTACTACCCTAAATACGCGCGCCAATCAATTAGTAGGACAACTCTTTCATCCAACAGCCGCCACAATCATCATCATACCAGTGATAATTCCTTGGATTTTTCCACACACCTGCCCTAAATATCCCTCATGTCCACTCAGCTCACAGAGGCACTCGACCGCTGCCGCGCCGCTGGTATGCGCAAAACTCAAGCATTGGAAAAGCTGCTCAGCGTTCTCACCGCCGCCCAGCGCCCAATGACATTGGCCGAATGCGCTGAGTCACCAGAGCTGGCTGATCAATGCGACAACGCCACCGTATTCCGCCTCCTTCAGCGGCTCAATAACCACGACATCGTGCGCCGCATGGGCTTACACGAACGCGCCGCCTACTTTGAGCTCGTCATCCCTGGCCGCCACAAAGATTACCTCATCTGTACAGAATGCGGCAACATCCAGCCCATCAACGCACCGTGCCCAGTGCACGAGCTAGAAAAAGAAATCCGCTTCACCACCGGATACAAAGGACTCTATCACAAATTAGAGTTCTATGGCACCTGCCCGGATTGCGAGCAGAAGCCATCTCACTAGCCCAGCGCCAACTGAGCTAGCTGGAAAAAACCTTACAAACCAGAAGGCAAGGCGAGCTTCACGCCACCGCCTACATAAATGTGATTAATCCCCATTTGGTAATCAGTCTTGATGCGCTTGCCATAACAATGCAACCCTATGGTCTTCAGCTTGCGCGTTTTATCAAAGCCCTTCAGATTCATCGTCGCCGCAATTTTGTCGTCTTCCCTAGCTTGCCGGCGGCCGTCATTAAAGAAAATCGTATATTTACCATCTCTCTGATTCACCGCCAACCTTACCTGATAGGTTTGCTCAAGCTTCAGGCCAGATACCACACGTACCTGCTCCTCACCATTAGAAGCCGTCATTTCTACTTCCCCAGACTTATTGATGAAGTGCAGGCGAATCGCATGATCCATTCGCTCGCGCGGATTCTCATGATCATAAAAAAAGATATTATGAGCCAAATTAGGCCCTGTGAAAGTCAGCTCGAAATAATAAGTCACGTAGTCTGATGGCAATGTAGGGATAGGCCGCATCAGCCCCATCGTATCAACCTCTTTAGACCCCCAAGTCATTCTAAGTGTTCCATAATTCCCCCTAAATAAGGAAATAGGCTTACCATCGGGATTCCCTCTCACCCATGGCGCTTTAGCCCTGTCGCCAACCTTATAGCCGGAAAAATCATCAACCTTCTTCCAACCATTGGCCAAAGAAACATCACAAAGCAAAAACAGCAGGAGCACTGCACACAACCTTCTCAATATCATTCTCATCACTAGAAACTAACTTAACAGACAGATAAAACCACATGCTTAGCAATGCAAGCAATAGCATAAAATCATACTGAAGTTTGAATGAAAAATCCCATAATACAAATATCTGCCAAGCTTAGTAAAGCAAATGCAAAATCCATTTAGTTAAATCAAACACCCAGACGATAATACCATTTTTTTCATTGACCCTAAAACACTTAGACAGCAAAACAAAGTTCAGCTGAACGCTCCCTATTTAGCGCCGCACCTCCTCACCACCCTCCCTAATGCCACTCTATTTCTATGACATTTCTCTAAGAGAAATTCTCGGTCATATCGACCTCTGCTCGAATATCTTATATCATGGTTCGAGCAGCCGACCATGCGGCACCAAAACTCCAAACTTCATCGATTTAGATAACTGCAACCTCATCCAAGCCCACCTACGGGTATTCTCTGAGCTCAACTCGACCCACGCGTACAAGTACCAAGCGCTGTTTGTCAAAAACGAACTCTACCAGCAGCTTTGGTCTAACCGGCCACGATCACTAAAAAAAATCAGCTGCAGAGTCAGCTGCACCAAAACTGCTCAGCTAAAAGCGCCACTCGTCAACGTCACCCTAGGAGCTAAGCGCAGACCCATCCATCTCGCCGAGTTTAACGCCAAGCAGTCTACCCCATCACACGCGCCAGCTGAATACCACCAAAAGCTCATTCAGCAATTCAAAGTAATCCTAGTGAGAGCGCCAAAATCATTCCCTGTGCTCAACTCACTCTGCAATACCATCGACGCAGAAGTGGCCTACACCAACCACCGACCAGCTGACAACGTCCCCCAGCCAGCTGAAAAATCTATCTTTGACGAAGACCAACTGTCTATCAAATCACTCAGGCTAGCACTCCCAGCCGTCAAATAGCCAGAGCTATAAATACCTCCGCAAAAAAGTCTAACTCGCAAGCACTAACCCGCTCGCACCAACAGACAAATGTGCCTGCATTTTGACAATCTCATTTATCTAATGAAACAGTCAGAATCATGTGACATCGTATCTAATTCCTCATTCCTAAATCATTCAGCCTGTGCTAGCTTTCAGGCATGAAAAGCACAGCGGAGCATAAGCGGCTAACTGGAACACAAGAAGAGCTCTGGAAAACCTGGGGGCCCTACCTCAGCGAGCGCCAATGGGGAACCGTACGTGAGGATTACTCCGAAAATAGTGATGCCTGGAAATACTTCCCCCACGACCACGCTCGCAGCCGTGCCTACCGCTGGGGCGAAGACGGCCTAGCTGGTTTCAGTGATACCAAATCCTACCTCTGCATGGGCCTCGCTCTGTGGAACGGCAAAGACCCCATCATCAAAGAGAGACTCTTCGGACTAACAAATCCAGAAGGCAACCACGGCGAAGACGTCAAAGAACTCTACTACTACCTCGACGCCACCCCCACTCACAGCTACTGCAAAATGCTCTACAAATACCCGCAGAGAGCATTCCCCTACGATCAAATCGTCGCGGAAAACAAAAAGCGCGGCAAACAAGATGCCGAGTTTGAAATCTGGGATAGCGATGCCTTTGCCGACGACCGCTACTACGACGTCCAGATAGAATATATCAAAAACACCCCAGAAGACATCATCATGCGAGTCACCGCCACCAACCGTGGCCCGCATACCGAGACGCTACACATCCTGCCGCAGCTCTGGTGCAGAAATAGCTGGGCACCTGGAAAAACCAACCGACCTAGCATGAAGTTAGGCGCTAACAAAGCCGTGCTCATCGAACACGAAAAATGCGGCGAATGGCACCTCCATAGCGACGGCGACGCCGACATGCTCTTCTGCGAAAACGAAACCAACCTCAACCGCCACCACGGCGCTAAAATCAAAGGTAGATACTTCAAAGACGGCATCAATAACTACCTCGTCGACGGCGACAAATCCGCCGTCAACCCAAGCCAGTGCGGTACCAAAGTAGCCGCCCATAACGTGCTAGAAATTCCAGCTGGAGAATCCCGCCAAGTACAAGTGCGCTTCTGCCGCCAGCTCATGGCCTCACCATTCAAAGACGCTGACACAATTGTTAGCCAGCGCGTCAGTGAAACCGACGAATTCTATCAAGCCGTTCAACACGGCACCACCTGCCCAGAATCACTCGCCGTGCAAAGACAGGCATTTGCCGGCATGATCTGGAGCAAACAATTTTACTACTACGATGTCAAAGAGTGGTTAGAAGGTGATCCATCACATCCGCAGCCGCCAGCTAACAGAGCACATGGACGCAACTACGAATGGCGCCACCTCAACAATGCCGACATCATCTCCATGCCCGATAAATGGGAATACCCGTGGTACGCGGCCTGGGATTTAGCATTCCACACCCTACCCATCGCGCTGATAGATGCTAGCTTCGCCAAAAACCAGCTGGAGCTCATGTTGCGCGTCTGGTACCAGCACCCTAACGGGCAAATCCCAGCCTACGAGTGGAACTTCAGCGACGTCAACCCACCCGTACACGCCTGGGCCTGCCTCCGAGTTTTTCAGATAGATCGCAAACAAAACGGTCACAGCGGCGATTACGACTTCCTCGAGAGAGTCTTCCACAAGATGTTAGTCAACTTCACTTGGTGGGTGAACCGCAAAGATAGCGAAGGTCGCAACCTCTTCCAAGGTGGCTTCCTCGGCCTCGATAACATCGGTGTGTTCGACCGCAATACCGAGCTGCCAGATGGTTTCCAATTCCATCAATCCGACGGCACCGCATGGATGAGCATGTACGCGCTCAACATGATGCGCATCGCCCTCATCCTATCAGAACACAACCCTAACTACCAAAACATCGCCACCAAATTTTTCGAGCACTTCCTCTACATTGCTGAAGCCATGACTAACATGGCGGAAGAAGGGCTCGGCCTGTGGGATGATGATGACAAATTCTACTACGACCTGCTCAGCCTACCTGACGGCACCCACAAACCGCTAAAACTGCGCAGCATCGTTGGCCTCATCCCACTATTTGCCGTAGAAACACTAGAGCCATGTTACATGGAGAAAGTTCCCGAGTTTGCCGAGCGCATGCATTGGTTCCTTGAAAATAAACCTCGGCTCGCGGAACTCGTATCACGCTGGGAAGAACCAGGACGCGGTCACCGCCACCTGCTTTCACTTCTCCGCGGGCATCGCATGAAGCGACTCCTATCTAGGATGTTAGACGAAACAGAATTCCTCTCTGATTACGGCATCCGCGGGCTATCAAAAGTCTACCAAGAAAACCCATACATCTTCTCAATCAGCTATCGTGGCCGTCATCGTGAAATCCCCGTGCAATACCAGCCGGGTGAATCAGACTCAGATATGTTTGGCGGCAACTCTAACTGGAGAGGACCTATCTGGTTCCCTATCAACTTCCTCATCATCGAGTCGCTGCAGCAATTCCACCACTACTACGGTGATGATTTCAAAGTCGAATGCCCAACCGGATCAGGACAATTCCTTACCATCAAAGAAATTGCCGACGAGCTAGCCCGTAGGTTAGTGAAAATATTCCTCCCGGATGATAATGACCAACGACCAGTCTACCACGGCATTCCTCAGCTGCGCGACGATCCTAACTTCAAAAACCACATCCTCTTCTACGAGTATTTCCACGGTGACAACGGCCGCGGCATCGGCGCCTCACACCAAACTGGCTGGACCGGGCTTGTGGCTAAGCTCATCCACACGCTGCGCGAAGACATCGACTAAGTCCTCATCAACATAAGTTAGGTCGAGTGCTCTGGCATTTCCAAACACTCGTCACATAGCTGGATCTTGACCCTAATTCAATATCCAGCTAGCCATGTGCGTCTGTTTCAAACAGAAACACAACCCATCTCGACCTAGCTATGAGATCGATTATCCGCAGAGAACTGCAAACAATCATCCAGTTCTCACAACACCCTATGCCGCTGCAGACAGCTATCGTCCTGTCTCTCTCAACCCTAGCCTCTCTACTGACAGGGCTCTACGTCGGCCAGTTCCAGCTGGGACTGTTAGCCAGCCTAGCAAACCTAGCGGCCATCTACCTGCCCTCCTCTAGCGCATCTCACCAGCTGCGAGCTATCTGCATTTGCTGCGCAGGTTTCATCATCGCATTTGCCATCGGCAGTCTCATCCAGCCGTATCCTCACACAGCCATTTTTGTACTAACCATCTTGACGGTAGCCGCTCACTGGCTAGCTGATAGGCTTGATCTACAGCAGCCAAAGGCACTCTTTTTCACCATGGTCGCCTGTGTTGCAAACGCCATTCCTCAGGCATTCGATCACATCCTAGCAAATACTTCAGCCATCACCCTGGGCTGTGTCTACACCCTGTTTTTCCTGATTATCAGCCAGGCTGTCATCACGCGACGCAAGAAAAAATCCTCTGCCGCAAAACTCGCCAAAGCTGACGCTCCGCAGCCAATTCGCCAGCCGCAGACTAACATCTATCAATCTCTCATCTACGCCGCCTTTTTTGGCCTAGCCATGTTAGTGGCTCATTTACTCAATATCCCATCTGGCTACTGGGTCGGTGTTTCCTGCGCTACTGTGATGCTTGGTGCCAACTCTCGCCACGTCTTCCAGCGCGGGATACAGCGCGTCACTGGCACAGCTATAGGCGTGCTCATCTGTCTTTATACGCTGTCGCGGCTCAGCCCGCTGGAGATTTGCCTAATGATCTCGCTGCTGAACTTCCTAACACCGATAGCCATCAGCAAAAACTACGCGCTAGGCATCATCTTTGTCACCCCCATCACCGTCTTGTTAGTTATCGCTACCTGCCCGCATATTCCAGCTAACGAAATCATCATGACGCGTTTCATTGATATCGCTCTCGGCAGCTTCATTGGCAGTATCGGCGGCTACTTTCTTCATCACCAAATTGTCTATCGTAGACATCAAAGGTCAGTTCATGTCAGCTAACTGTAGCTATCGGTCCACATTTCCATAATCGACTCGGTCGATTTAGCGACATCTTGATAGACCTTTTTTACCACTTTTGAACCTCTCCGATAAATATATCAAAAGGTGATCTAGCTGATACCCTTAGCTGCTTTTGCAATCATTATCATGAAATCTCACATAGCTTGAATTCACTGATGTTGAGCAGTTAACAGAAAACAATTCTAAATCTAATAGATTTTATGATACAGATATAAAGACGGGCATTGTGTTGACAATACCTTGCAACATCTAATCGATTCATTTTGCACAAAGTTAGTTTTATTGTTAATCTTGTGGCAATCTCTAAGCAATAAATTTTCACACCATCTCCACCTCATCGGTGTTTATTCTTAGACCAAATGGCTCTAGTCCAATAGTCGAAGTAAACTAGGCGCCTAGATTACACCCCTCGCAAAAGCGAAAATAATCCCCACGACTAACAATTACGTATACAAACTATTGCACAAATATGAAAACGCTATTCCAAAAGAGCCCGGAAGAAAAGCTCAGCAGACTCAAAAAAGATTTCACTCGCAATACGATTCCCCACCTGTTTGCTAACGATAAAGTCAATACCATTAAGCACCTGCTCTCCGACGATGCCGCTGAGTACGCTGCCTACCAGTGGAAAGAGTTAGTCTCATCCATGTCATACGGTGAGCACAAAAAACTCTCTGAAGAGATCATCATCGTTAGCTACCAAAGCGGTCGCTTTTTGTTTATCGAAGTGAAGCTACCTGAAAATATTGTCGAAGGTGACCCTATCGGCATGATCATTGTGGTTGGCCCATGCACTAACGAAGAAGCTCTGTATGGCGAGTGGGCTGATGACGATTTTTCCAAATCTACCATCTCACTCTACATGCTCTCATACGAAGACGGCTGCGCTATCATCAGCCTTCACAATGGCAAAAAGTTCAAAATGCTCCACGAGCTTGATACCATGTCATTTGGGCTTTTCGACGACTACGTACACAACCGTCACGCCCCATCATCAGTGAGCAAAGAGCTCCTGCACATGGTTGACCTCGATTCTGGTTCTGAAAAAATGAACCGAGCCATTCAATCAGCTAGAGACACATTGCTAGATGCTACGCAGCGCTTCATCGCTGGCGAACTAGAAGGCTTCAGCGTGAAATTCCCTATCACCGATGGCGTGAACACCGAGCACGTTTGGTTAGCCAATACTCACTTCTTTGAAGGTCTCTTCACTGGAGAGATCGAAAGTGATATCGAGAACGTCGAAGGCTTTGAAACTGGCCAGGAAATTGAAGTCTCCTTTGATGCTGTGTCCGATTGGCTCTACTTAGAAAATGGTAAAATGCACGGTAGCTACACCTTGCGCGCCATGCTCAGCGACATGCATCCATCCGTAGCTAAGCAATATCGCGAGATCTTAGCGCCAGTTGAAGTTAAAGAAATTTACTAACACTGGATGTGATCATCCAGCTAGATTCGACCATCTAGCTAACTATTTCTATCCTACAGCCAGCTAGATGTCAGTGACATCTAGCTGGCTTATTCTTGCGCAATGATAGGCATGTGCCTATAAAGTCGCTTGTATGAAATTTGCCAAATCACTCTCACTCCTCCTCGTGGCCATCTTATTTTCAAGCTGTGCCAACAAAGTAGACATGCCAAAGGGCAATAGCAAAGGCTACAGCAGCATGCGCTTTGTGAAACAAAAACCTGGCTCCAAACCATCCTATGCTGACCAATCTGAGAAGGTGAACCAGATGATTCAGTCCTCTATCAAAGAGCAATTTGCTAGTCATGGCCTAGCGACTGACAGCCCTAACGCTGACCTCACCGTCGGTTACATGCTCGTGCTCCAAGACAATGCCTCAACCACATCAGAAGATGACCATTTCGGCTACGGTCGTGACGCAGAGGAAATTGTTGATGCCGCACACATGGAAGGCGTGATCAAAAGCGAGCGCCCAGATTATTTCGAAGCTGGCGCCATCGTCATTGACGTGCTCGACTCCAAAACCAATGAACTCGTCTACCGCAGTTTCGCCACTCGCGACTTGCTCACTAACCCAAGTACCAGCCAGCGCAAAAAAGCTATCAGCGGCGCTGTAAACGAAGCTCTCGCGCCGTTTTTCAAATAAATAAACCATCCAGAGAACTGGATAATATTTCAAGAAGCTGTAATGCATCGACTTATGCCCTCCACCTGTGAGGACGTGATAACCCGACATCTCAGCAAAGATATAACCACTAGAGTCAACTCTAGTGGTTATTTTTTAACCCTAGCGAGCACCCCCAGCAATTTCTACTGGTAAAAGTATTATAACTCCATACATACAGTGAATGTGATGGATCGACTCAGAATATTCACTCTATTGGCCCTCTCTTTAGCCACCCTTGCTACGGTTCCCGTTTCGGCTAAACCAAAAGCCAAAACGAAAATCAATACGAGCGCCGAAGAGTTTTCCCAAAAACTGGCCATGGGAAAAGTCAGCTCTGAGACTAACGAAAAAGATCTCGCGGTTTTGAAAACCCGCATGGTCCAGATCATCGAAACTTTAGAAAAAAATGAGCGCAGCAACCGCCAGCGCCCAGATGATTTCCTCGACTCCGCCTACAAGTTAGTCGACGGCGTCGATAACGAATACGCCATGATGGCAAAAAATGCTATCTTGAAGACGTGGAAGGAAGCCCAATTCCGTGGCCTATTCACCGAATACGGCCACTTCTATCCAACTATCAAATCTGGCACTCGCGATCGCGATCAAGATATGGTTTTCCAATACATCGTGCCCGTGAAATACGTGCCTGAGTTCTCCACCCTTCTAGCCAATGTGGAGTTAGTCTTGCCAAGCCAAGCACGCAAATCTGACGACCCTAGCGAGCTCAGCCATGCCGCCGTGCAAAAAGGCAAACACATGCGCGACTACGCCAAACGATATTCCAACAGGCCAGAAGTAGATAACCGCCCGAAAACCAAATACGATACCAGTACTCGCGACAATGATAGCTACCTAGAGCACTGGAAAAAGCTCACCGAGGCGAACCCAGAAATGCTCAAGCAGGAGCCTAACATACAGGTGGATGTCGTGCGCCAAAAAGCCAGCAGGACCGTTGATAGCATCAGCACTGTCCATATTAAAAATCGCAATGGTTTTGCCACCGAAGTTACGCTCAAGTACGCCATCGTTGGCATTCAAGAGCGCGATTATTACGCACTCGTTAAGAAGGAAGAAAAAATCAAACTGCTGCCAAATGCTCACCTCAAATGGGATGTCAACTTCAACAGCAAAAATGTGATCTACCGTGGATTTGCCGCCATCGTTTTGTTTGACGGCAAACCAATTACCACCGCCTCGTCTGACGCACGCCTCAATTCCTTCACCGACGAAGAAGAATTCAAGTTCTTGCGCGATGCCTCCAAAGCACCCAAGCCAGAAAAGAAAAAGTAGGCCATCAACCTAACCATTCATTTCAGCATTTTAGCTAGAGACGATCGGGTCTCGACACCACTGGGCTAGCTCGGCTATAAGGCATTCATGCGCCAGTATCACGAGCTGCTTACAGATGTATTAGAAAATGGAGAGAGCCGCGGCGACCGCACCGGCACCGGTACGCTCTCCGTATTTGGCCGCCAGTCACGCTACGATCTGCGCGATGGCTTCCCATGCCTAACCACCAAAAAACTTCACCTCCGCTCCATCATTCACGAGCTGCTCTGGTTTCTCAAAGGCGATACTAACATTGCCTACCTAAAAGAAAACCAAGTCCGCATCTGGGACGAATGGGCTGATGAAAATGGCGAGCTCGGCCCCGTCTACGGTCAGCAATGGCGCGCGTGGAAAAATGAAGATGGTGAGGAAATTGATCAAATCAGCCAGCTCATTGATAGCTTGAAAAACAACCCACATTCACGCCGCCACATCGTAAGCGCGTGGAATGTGGGCAAAGTCGACCAAATGGCCCTACCGCCATGCCACTTGCTCTTTCAGTTCTACGTTCACAATCCAGAATCCGAGCGCCCAGGCCTCTCATGCCAGCTCTATCAGCGCAGCGCAGACCTCTTTCTCGGCGTGCCATTCAACATCGCCTCATACGCGTTGCTCACCATGATGATCGCTCAAGTGTGCGGCTACGAAGCCCGCGACTTTGTGCACACCTTTGGCGACCTGCACCTGTACAGCAACCACCTCGAGCAGGCCAAACTCCAGCTCACACGCGACTGCCGACCGCTACCTAAGATGAAAATCAACCCCGAGGTAAAAGACATTTTCGCCTTCTGCGGTGATGATTTCGAGCTCGTCGACTACGACCCACACCCGCACATCAAAGCAGCCGTCTCCGTCTAACTAAAAACCTAACTCCAGCTAGCTCAGATGAAACTATCAGCCATCGTCGCCATGACTCCAGAACGAGTCATCGGCCTAAACGGAGACATGCCTTGGCATCTACCAGAAGATCTCAAGTTATTCCGCCGTCATACCACTGGCCACCCCATCGTCATGGGCCGCAAAACTTGGGACTCCATCGGCAGACCGCTTCCTAAGCGACAAAACATTGTCATCACTCGCGATACCAGCTGGAGCGCAGATGGCGCCACCGTCATTCATTCACCAGCCCAGCTGGAAAAGTTAGACCTGCTAGACGACCACGTTTTTATCATTGGCGGCGCGCAAATTTACCAGCTCTTCCTCGATCAGCTAGACGACATCCTCGTCTCCCACATCCACGCCAGCTACGACGGCGACACCTGGTTCCCTGACTTCATCCAACAATTCCCCGAATACCAAATCGTCGAAGAATTCGAAAAATTCGAGCTACGCCACTACACCCGCGCTGAATAAAATTTCAGCACTGTCATTTCAAAAACATCCTATTCATTGCCATCAGCGATAGCTCTTTAATACCTCGATCCCCTCCAAGGTAATAACTTTGCTTATCCGCGTTATCAATTCGCAGAAGAAGGCGGTATTGAGACCAATTCAATTGCGAACGCAGTGCGTTCACTTTTGGGAATTGGAGGTAAAACTGGCGACAGAAATTTAGCTGGCGAAAAGAAAATCCACTTCCATATTCAGCTGTCAATGAATCAGCAAGTGATTGAATGAGCTCTTTTCCATAATCAGCTCGCTCTTTTCCTCTCTGCTCTTCCTCTACAATATGAAAACCCATATTCCAGTAGAGTAGCACTCGTTCAAAATTAACCGAGCGAACGGCGCGCTCCTGAGCATCAGCAATCAACTGAAGGATGCGTTGTAAAAGAGAATGTGGAGTAATATCAGACATAGCAGTTTGGCCTTGCCAATTCTTTACGGTAAAAGGTGATTAGGGCGATTATTTCTAGCAGGCTAGCTAACACTAGATAATCCATCTGCATCAGAGCTGCAGGGAAATAGTGTCTTATTTCTTCTTATTCGGCCGACTAGCAGTTGACGGCAGCCAGAAATGGGGCACCCGTGAGTATGGCAGCGAAGAAATCCACCAAGAAAAAACAGGCCAAAAACCCACCCGCCAGCGCCGAGCAAGTCGCTGACATGTACTGGGACTACGTGCTCACCAAAGGACACGAGCCAGCCAGCGTGTATGCTTTCTGCAAATATGCCGAGCTAACTGAAGGCGATTTTTACCAACATCACAGCTCATTTTCCGCGCTCGAATCTCGCTACTGGGAAAGCCTCGTGCGCGAGACTATCAACGTGCTGGAAGCTGATGACGACTACGCTGAGTACGACATCCAGCAGAAATTGTTAGCTTTTTACTTTACCTTCTTCACCCACGTCCAGCGCCACCGCTCGCGGCTGGTAGAGTGCTTCCCGTGTATGCGAGATCTCAAACCTGACTCGCTGCGCGCCATGCGCCAAACATTCACCAGCTGGGCAGACGAGCTGATGCAAGAAGGTCTAGCAAGCGGTCAGATTGCCGACCGCAAAAAGCTCAACGAGCTCTACGCCAAGGGCCTGTTTGAGCAGCTACGTTTCCTCATCGACTACTATCGCAAAGATACCAGCGACGGCTTCCAAGACACCGACGCATTGATAGAAAAATCCGTCCGCTTCTTTGCCGACAGCGCCAGCTCAGGCGTGCTCGACTCCGCGCTAGACCTCGCCCGCTTCATGATGCGCCGCCTGCAGCCGTAGTCCCACCACGCTGATGAAAGAACAAACATCCATCCCTAAAGATAAGATCGGACGCGCCGCATCGCTCACCGCAGCTGGTGCCCGTGTCGGTGTGAACTACCTGAAATACGCTGGCAAAAAGGCGCTAACAGGCAATGGCGACAAAGAGAAATTCCACCAGCGCACCGCCGCCGAGGCCTTTGGCACCTTCAGCAAACTCAAGGGTAGCCCGCTGAAGCTAGCGCAAATGCTCAGCCTCGACCGCAACCTACTGCCCGACCCCTACGTCAAAGAATTCTCCAAAGCCCACTACTCGGCACCGCCGCTCTCCTACCCGCTGGTAGTGAAAACATTCCTCAGCGAAATGGATAAATCGCCAGATAAAATATTTGATGAGTTTGGTAAAAAAGCCATCGCTGGGGCGTCAATTGGTCAAGTCCACAAAGCTAAGTTAGACGGCCACGACTACGCGGTAAAAATCCAATACCCTGGCGTGGCGGAGAGCATTCACTCAGACCTCTCCATCGTCAAACCACTGGCCATGCGCTTATTCAAGCTAGATGCCAAAGCCATCAATCCATACATCAACGAGGTGGAAGAACGGCTCACCGAGGAAACCGACTACCAGCTGGAACTACGTAGGTCATTAGAGCTGGCGGAAAAGTCCAGCCAGCTGGCTAACATACAATTTCCTAACTTCCATGCCGAGCTCAGCAGCAAACGCATCCTCACCATGGACTGGGTGGCTGGTGAAGTGCTCGATGAATTCTGCCAGCGCAATGAAGATAGCCAGCTGGCTGACCTCATTGGCCAGTCGCTGTGGGATTTCTATCACCATCAGGTGCATACGCTGCGGGTCTTTCACGCCGACCCACACCCAGGAAATTTCAAGGTGATAGACGACCAGCTCTGGGTGCTCGACTTCGGCTGTGTCAAAGCGCTACCGGATGATTTCTACCGCCAATACTTCAGCCTGATGGAGCCAGAAATCCTAGCAGATCCAGAGAAATTCCGCCAATCACTCTATAAGATAGGCCTCTTATTACCTGACGATTCTCCAGCTGCGGTGGCCAAGCTCACCGAAGTATTCCACCAATCTGTCGACCTGCTCTCCAGACCATTCCAGCACGAGGTGTTTGACTTTGGTGACCAATCGTATTTCCGCGAGCTCGCTGACTTTGGCGACCAAACGCGCGACGACCAAGAACTGCAATCACTCAATGCTGCTAGAGGAAATGCCGATGCCCTTTACCTCAACCGCACCTACTTCGGCCTGTATAACCTAGCTGGCGCGCTGAAAGCAAAAATCCGCACTAGCAGGCCAGCCATATCCTAACTAAAAAACGAAAACCGGTATACCCCCCCAGGTATACCGGCAACACGTAACAATAACAACTGCGTAGAAATGAATCTAACGCATAATGCTTATCAATCCCTAATGATTGCACATCACCACTTCTTCGGCGATGTAACCATAAGAATTGAAAACAACTTTTCCTTTGTTCTCCAAAAATTTGATCAACTCATCTGCAGACATGCCGCTGGCTGAACAGGTATAGAATGTAGCGTCTACACCAAACTTATCGTAGATGTCGCTGCGCAGGGACGTACGTGAGTAGGTCTTATTCGCATCAATCATCATCTGCATTACCTCGTGTCCATGTATTTCATTCATACGTGGATACTATAGGCCCAATCACCCGCTTTGTGCATCGCATCTAAGCTCAAAACATACGCATTAATTAGCCACCATTTAGCGTCTATAAACCCTACAGCTACAGGGATTTAATAGAAACAAAGTTTTAATCTAATTGCTCAACCAGCTCCGGCTTACCGTAAATCATGCGATGCAGAGTTGACCTCAATAATTTATAGCTGACAAATGCCAATAGGAAGGGGGCTAACATGCCGAGAACTTTTGCCATGCCACGCAACTCACTGAGATGACCCTCGAAGCTCTGCGACAGCGTAGTCCACATCGCCAGAAAGATAAAAAACAATGCCCCAGAGATGATCAAAGGATGCGGCTTGCAGACTTCCCCAGCCAGCTTCAGCTTGTCCTTCAATAGCCGCTCAGATCTAACATGAAGCACTGCGCCAAGGAGAATCGCTACGGGAAAGCTGAGCTGGGAATAAATTCCACTACTATCCTCCACTCGCCAGCACATGAGTACCAGCAAAGGTATCGCAAGCATCATCGACAGGCCAGACCGCAAACTTCCTAAGCTCGTCTTTTTATAAAACCGCCAACCCGACCACGCTGGGATGGCCAAAATCGTCGATAGAATCAGCAGGAATATCCAATTGGGCAACGAGGCTAAATCTGACCACATCACAAAATCAACCCATATTGCAATCAGCAGCAGAGTCGGCAAGGTCACCATGCTGATAGAAATGCATTTGATGGTTTTAAATCGTCGGCCCTCTGTCATATTCTCTAATCCTAACAACTAAACTCATTCCCAATCGCCAGCTATCTAGGCCAGCCACCGTGTCTCAGCAGCCATTTGAATGCCCGCCAGCTGAAATAAACCAGCGGCCAAGCTAGGCCAATAGCCACAGGCATGATCAAATTCACCAACACCTCAGCGGGTTGCTGAGCTAGCTGGTAAAACAAAACTCCAGCTAGCGAGAGAGCTAACAAAACCAAACCTGGCTTTAGATAGACAATGCACGGCTTTTTATAAAAACTCCAAGTCGAGCGCATCACATAGGCAGCTGGCGCCACTACAACTACCGTTAAAGCCGCTAGAAAAACATCATCTAGCAGTGAGGCATGAGATTGATGCCAGCTGAAATCAAAAACCAAAACTCCGACTACCCATAAACATGCCAGAGCCATCAATACTATAGACGTCATGCTAACAAAAAATGCATACCCAGTTGTCCTCGCTGTCATTCCTGCATTCTAGCAAAATACTCTCGCGTCTCAAGGCACAAGACCCGAGCGAGACAAGCAAACGGTTGATAGGTTAAAGGCCTGAATCGAGCCAGCTACAAGAGCTCCTCTCGCCGCGGCCTAGCGGAAAATCCAGTTCGCCATGCCAAGGGTTTATCGGCTCAAATGGTATAACTTGAGCCTTGTCAAAACCACCTGCCCCACAACATGCTGAAGCCATGGCAAAGGCAGGGAACATATACGTCATCATGGGCAATGATGAAGGCAGCGTGGCTGAAGAAGCGCACAAGCTCTTCAACCAGCTCAAGCCCGCTGACTCGGATGATTTTGCCAACGACATCATCGAAGGCACCGCTGGCAATAGCGAAGACGCCTACAGCGCCTGCGGCCAAACTATCGAAGCCCTGCAAACCCTGCCCTTCTTTGGCGGCGATAAAATCGTCTGGCTCAAACGCGCATCATTTCTAGCTGGCGGCGATCGCACTAGCGACTCCGACCGCACCAAACAAGGCGTCGAAGCGCTCAAAGAAGCCATCGAACAAGGCGTGCCCGATAGCGTCAAACTCATCATCAGCTGTACCGGCATCGACAAACGCCGCGCATTCTACAAGCTGCTAGATAAAATTGCCACCATTCGCAGCTACGACAAACCAGATGTTAGCAAAGACGGCTGGCAAGACATCGTCGCCAATATGGTGCGCCAGAAAGCTAACGACTACGGCATGAGCTTCGAGGCTGAAGCGATGGAATTATTTGTCATGCGCGCTGGGGAAGATACCCGCCAAATCAACTCAGAGCTCGCCAAACTCGACCTCTACCTCGGCGACCAACGGCGCCAAGTGGAAGTAGACGACGTCCAGCTCATGGTGCCACTGTCGCGCGCCGGCATCGTTTTTGAAATCGGGCGCGCATTGCAGAAAAAAAATGCCGTTAGAGCGATCGAGATTGTCAACCAACAGCTCGCCCGCAACGAAGCCGCCATCGGCCTGCTGCGCGCCTCTATCATCCCCACCGTGCGCAATCTATTCATGGCCAAAGCCGCCACAGCTGGACGCAAAGTCTCACTGGCTAACTACAATCAATTTGCCGCCGCCATCAATGCGCTGCCAGAAAATGAGCGCTCTTGGCTGCCACAGAAAAAAGCAGGAGGCGTCAATGCCTACCCACTCTTTCTAGCAGCTAGAGATGCTAACAAATTCTCTCTCCCAGCACTGCGCAAGGCCATGGACTCATGCTTAGAGGCCGACCTCTCACTCGTCAGCACCGGCCAAGACCACCGCATGATCCTCCACCGCCTCATCGCCATCATCTGCACGGAAAAATAAATCCTCACTGAACATGATACAACCACATAGAGGACATAGCGAAGAATCTCAGCAGCAAACCATGGAAAGAGAAATCGTCAAAGGGCGCTACCGGCATTTCAAAGGCAATGAATACGATGTGGTCGACTTCGCCCGCTGTAGCGAAACCGACAACACCATGGTGATCTACCGACCGCGCTACGGCGAGCGTGAGCTCTGGGTGAGACCGCTGAGCATGTTTGCTGAGCAAGTCACCCGCGACGGCAAAACTTTCTATCGCTTTGAACACATCCAAGATCCTAGCTAGATCTAATGACATAGCATTGATAGACAATCATCCAGCGCGTGGCGGCGCTTAATGCTCTTGTAAAAATTCCCCAGCGATCTAATGGTTTCACAGTCCCTATCACACTGGGTGATAGGTGATGTTACTCTCACAACCATTACATCATGCTAGACTACATTTCACTCGGAATTCTCATCGCCGTGGTACTCGTGATCTTCTATGGCATCATCGCCATTCACGATATCCCCTACGAAATCGCTAAAAAAAGAAACCACCCGCAGCAAGATGCCATCCTCGTTGCTGGCTGGATTAGTCTATTTACCCTGCACGTCTTGTGGCCATTTTTGTGGATCTGGGCCACCTTGTACCGCGCTGATCGCGGCTGGGGCTTCATCAGTGATAAGGGGCAACCCGAAAGCGCCCAACAGGCATTGATAGATCTTGAAAAGAAAGTCGCAAAACTAACCAAGCAAGTCGCTAAGTTAGAATCAAATCAAACCACAAAATCAGCGCAGTCGTCCAGCCAGCTGGAAAATGGTGAATAATGTCCACCCTCAATTTTTAAGACTATGGAAATCCTACTCCTACTCACCTACGCAGCCATCTGCATCTGCATTTTCAAACTTTTCAAAATTCCACTGAACAAGTGGACAATCCCCACCGCCGTACTTGGTGGCGTTGTTATCATTGGCGCGCTTGTGTTTGCCATGAACTACAATCACCCACATTCAAAATCTGCCGTTCGTGGGTTCATCAGCACCCCCATCGTCCCCAACGTTAGAGGGCTTGTCATCGACGTGCCCGTAGAGGCTAACGTACCTATCAAAAAAGATACTGTGCTCTTCAAAATCGACCCCGAACCCTACCAGTTCAAAGTCAATCAAATGCAAGCAGCGCTGGATCTAGCCAAAGCTCAAGTCGACCAAATGACCCAGCTAGTAGCCCAGTCGCAAGCCGCTGTAGAGCGCGCTACCAGTGAGCGTGACCGCACTAAGCAGTCATTCGAGCGCTTCAGCAAGACTGCTGCCAGCGGCGCCGTCTCAGCTAACGAGGTGGAAAACAAACGCCAAATTTACCTCGGCGCTGAAGCCTCATTAGATGAAGCCAAAGCCAACCTAGCCATGCACCAGCTAGAGCGCGACTCACAAGTGCACAATGTCATTCCCGAGCATCAAGCCGCTCTATCAAAGGCGCAATTCAACCTCGACAGCACCATCGTTTGCGCGCCTAGCGACGGCTATGTAACACAGATCAAAGTGCGCCCTGGCATGATGGCTGTTAGCATGCCTCTGAAACCAACCATGGTCTTCATCCCTAACCAAAAACATTTCGTCGTTGCCAGTTTTCGTCAAAATGCCCTGCAGCGCCTCAAACCCGGCTATCAAGCTGAGATCATGTTTCCAAGCATCCCCGGCAAAGTCTTCACAGCAGAAGTTAGCCAGATGTTTCCCGCTTTAGGGGAAGGGGAATTTCAAGCCTCAGGCACGCTCATGGAAACCGCCGAATACGCCAAAAACAAACGCGGTCTTGTGCCGGTCATGCTAACTATCACTGATGATATGAGCGACTACACGCTGCCAGATGGCATCTTCGCCGAGGTCGCTGTCTACAGCGAACACCTCGAACACGTCGCTCTGCTCAGAAAAATTCTCCTCAGAATGAAGAGCTGGGAAAACTACATCTACCTCGATCATTAATCATCCAGCTAACATCAACAAAAACTTCAGCATGGAAAAAATCCAACAGCAACTCATAGATTCGCTAGAAGATTTTGCCCTCAGCCGTTCTGAGCGCAAAGAACTCAAAACCTTGATCTCCCAGCTACAGGGCAATCATATCGAACTGGCCAAAGTGCGCACTATGGCCTTTCGGCTCGCCACCAAATCGCTAGAAGAGTTTGGTGAACTTACCGTGATGGACTGGCTGGAGGCCGTCATCAAGCAGCTCTACTCTAATGAAATGAAAATCAAATCCAGCGCCTATTTCAGCCCTGGTGACGACTGCTTACACCGCATTCGTGAGTTCATATCCGGCGCCCGTAGCCAGCTAGACATCTGTGTTTTCACCATTACTGATAACCGTATTGTAGAAAAAATTATCGAAGCTAAACAACGTGGTGTTAGCGTTCGCATTCTATCAGATGATGATAAATCTGAGGACCTTGGCTCCGATCTCGACTATTTGATAGAAAAAGGGGTGAGTTGCCGATTTGACCGTAGCGAGGCACACATGCACCACAAGTTTGCCATCGCTGACTCCAGCCAACTGCTCAATGGCAGCTACAACTGGACGCGCAGTGCCGCCACCGCCAATAACGAAAATATCCTGGTCACTAACGAACCAAAGTTAGTCAGCCAATTCCAGCTAGAGTTTGATAGACTATGGCAGGAACTCAAATAATATTTCCCGCCTCCACAATCTGTTTATTTTAACTAAATTATTGAAATAACAACGCGTCTATGTTCGTTTAATCCACATCAAATCGCACATTTCCCCTATGTGCATTACTCATTCTATAGGGATTATGAAAATGAACTACCTTCTCGCCACCATCACTCTAGCAGCCAGCATCGGCCAACTCACTGCCGAGCAAGCAGCTCTCGCAAGCCTGTTTAGCGACCACATGGTGCTGCAGCGCGACCAAGCAGTGCCAGTTTGGGGAACCGCTAATCCGGGAACTGAGGTGACTGTGCAATTTGACGGACAAAATGTAAAAGCCGTAACCAACGAAGAAGGTAAGTGGCTAGTCCAGCTAGAGCCCATGGATGCATCTGCTGAAGCTCGCCAGCTACAGGTTAACATCGGCGATGTTAGTAAAGAAATTAATGATGTACTTGTTGGAGAAGTCTGGTTCTGCTCAGGCCAGTCGAACATGTTCTTCACTATGGAAATGATGCTAAAAGATGCTCGTGAGCCTCAATACCAGCCGCTGGTGGAATTCCTCAGGGAAGAAGTAAAAACCGCCAATGATCCGCTCTTACGTCAAATCTCAGTACCTAACCGACCCTCCCCATTTGCCGAGGCTCATAGTTTTGATAGCTCATGGACACCGCTAAGCCCACAAAGCAGTAACAAATTTGGCGCTACCTCGTACTTTTTTGCCAAAGAGCTGCGAAAAGAACTGCAGGTTCCCGTCGGCATCATCAAGTGCGCCGTTGGTGGTACTCGTGTAGAAGCATGGATCCCTAAAGAGGTGCTAGAATCTAACGATAACCTTAAAGCTTACTACCAAAACAATCTAGAAAAGGCAGCAGAAAAAGCAAAACAACAATCTCCTGAAGCTGTAAAAAAAGCTGCCGATGCCCACAAATTAGCCCTAGCTGAATGGCAAAAAAACAAACAAGGCCCACGCCCGAGGCTAGATCCGCCGACCAAAACTAACAAACAATTTCCAGCCACTCTCTTCAACGGCATGGTTGCCCAGTGCATCCCCTACAGTGTGCGCGGGGTGCTCTGGTATCAGGGTGAAAGTAATGCTAACCATTTCCAAGAAGTCTACAGCCAGCGCTATATGGCGATGGTCCAAGGCTGGCGCAAGCGCTGGGGCAATGAGGAACTGCCATTCTATCACGTCCAGCTCGCGGGCTTCCGTGAAGCTGAAGGTGACGCCGGTGACGATTCCTCGTTTGCCTTCATACGAGAACAACAGCGCCTTACACTCGAGCTGGCTAACACAGGCATGGCTGTCGCTCACGACATCGGTGAAAGCCAAGACATCCACCCGCACAACAAGTATGACGTGGGCAAACGACTCGCTCTGTTAGCCTTAGCTAATGATTATGCCAAAGACATCGTTTCCTCAGGCCCCCTCTACCGCTCACACCAGCTGGATGGTCAAGATTTGGTGATCAAATTTGACTCAACTGGCAGCGGCCTAACTGCATCGACAAAAACACTCATGCAGCCAGCTAAGGCAACTAACGACGAGCTCGGCGGTTTTGCTATGCAAGATGCTTCAGGCCAATGGCATTGGGCAAAAGCCAAAATTATCTCAGCTGACGAGGTCAAGGTTTCCCACCCAGAAATCAGCGCACCAAAAGCTGTGCGCTACGCCTGGGCGGGTCTGCCGCTGAAGGCTAACCTTTACAATAAAGAGGGCCTGCCTGCTTCCGTTTTTACTATCGAACTAAAATAATTATCCTATCAGCCGCTACTTTGTCCTGATTTGACCTTGCACATGCGTATTTATATTACAAATATAATGCATATGCACGACTTCAAAACATCCGCACTGAGCCTAATTGGCAGTGTTTCACTCATAGCGGCCAGCCAGGCTGCGACACCGCCAAATGTGATTATCGTCCTTGCTGATGATCAGGGTTACGGTGATGTTGGTTTCCATGGATTTGATGATATCCGCACACCTAACATTGATAAGTTAGCTAAAGGCGGCACCTCATTCGCCCAAGGCTACGTCACCGCATCCGTCTGTGGCCCATCTCGCTGCGGTATCATGTCTGGCATGCACCAGCAGAGGCTCGGCTACTACGGCAACGGCCCTCTCAGCGTGATCCCACACAGCCAGCAAAACTTCGCAGAAATGATGAAGGAGCTCGGCTACCACACTGGTATGATCGGCAAGTGGCACCTCGGTGAAACTGAAGACCAACTGCCGTGGAACCGTGGATTTGACTTCTACTACGGATCTCCAACAGGATCTCACGACTATTTCAAATCTAGCGCCAATGCAGACGAAACCAGAAAAGCCATTTTCCCCGTCTACCGAAATGGCAAAATTGATACGCCAATCCAAGAGCGAGGCGACTACCTAACTGAAGTTTACGGTGACGAGGCAGCTGACTTTATTAACGAAAATAAAGACCGTCCATTTTTCCTCTACGTAGCTCACAATGCAGTCCATTTCCCATGGCAAGTGCACGACAAATACCTCGAGAGACTCAAGGACCTTCCAGTACACCACGAAGAACGCCGCTTCTTTGCCGGTATGGTGTTAGCGCTAGATGACAGTGTCGGAGCCATCCTCGACGCCGTAGAAAAAAATGGCCTCAGCGAGAATACTCTCATTTTCTACCTCAGTGATAATGGCACCCCTCGCGGTCAGGGATTTAAACAGCCCAAACAGAAAGAACGTGGCACGACAACTATGTCCAGCCCCGGCGATTTCAACGGCTTTAAAGGCGATACCTACGAAGGTGGCCTGCGTGTCCCGTTAGTCGCTTACTGGCCTGGCACCATTCCAGCTGGTCAAGTCTATCCGCACCCAGTGGTTAGCTTCGACATGGCGCCTACTGCCGTAGCCCGCTCAGGTATGACCAAACCTAGCAAAGGACTGCCATTTGACGGCGTTGACCTACTGCCATACATCACCGGTGAAAAGCCAGCTAACGAAAGACCTCACCAAAATATGTTCTGGCGCCGTGACAACGATTACGCCATCCGCCAAGGCGATTGGAAGCTCTGTTGGAACAGCCGCAGCGATCAAACCATCGAGCTGTACAACCTAGCAGAAGATCCAGGCGAGCGCGTTGACCTCGTTAACAAATACCCTGAGCGCGCCCAACAAATGCAAGACGCATTTGACGCATGGGACAGCCAACTAGCTGAAAATGTGACCGGCAAAGTCCCTGCTAACCGCAACGTGAAATACGCAGAAGGCAAACGCACTAACGTGTCTCAGTTCAATACTCAAGCCGCTGAGCGCAAAAACAGACCTCAGCCAAAGAAAAGAAAAGGGAAGTAAGCTCACAGCTAAACCTATCATCCATGCCACCTCGTCATCCTGACGACGTGGCATTTTTTTTACCTCTCCTTTTTTTTACAGACAGGTAATTTCACGTAGGAACTTTTTGCAATCTTCACAACCTGAGTTACCTGTAGAGATTATGGCTACAGCTCGCTATTTGTCACCATATCGAAAACATCGCTCGGCGGTGTACCATTGCATTTCGCGTGTAGTCGACCGGCGATTTATTTTGGGTGATGCTGAGCGTGAGCTATTTGTTGGGCTCATGCGTAATTGTGAGACCTTTTACGGCGTCAAAATCCTCAGCTATTGTGTGATGTCGAACCACTTTCACCTGCTGGTTGAAGTGCCTAAGGAAGGTGAGGTAGAAATTAGCGATGATGAGTTTTTACGACGCGTGAAGGCGCTGTATTCAGCCAGCTACTACGCCGAGGTGAAGCAGATATTTAACAATTTGCTAGAGACTACTAGCCAAGATGCTGAGGGGAATCCCAGCCGGGTGGCGGCGGATAATTTCAAGCGACAATATACCAGCCGGATGCACGATTTGGGCAACTTCATGAAGAGCCTGAAGCAGCGGTTCAGTCGCTGGTACAATAGGCATAACAACCGCGACGGCTACCTGTGGAGCGGTCGCTACACCAGCGTGCTCGTGCAGGCTGGATACGTTGCTAGAATCATGTCGACCTACATTGATCTGAACCCAGTTAGAGCGGGCATGGTGGAGAAACCAGAAGCGTATCGATGGTGTAGTTATGGAGCCGCTCTAGCTGGAGATAAACGCGCTCGCCGTGGGCTATGTCGTGTGCTCTGGCTGAAAGATGAAATGCCTAA
>NZ_JAENIM010000043.1:0-31323 GCF_016595495.1 Persicirhabdus sediminis | reverse complement strand
CTCGCCGTGGGCTATGTCGTGTGCTCTGGCTGAAAGATGAAATGCCTAACTCAGCGGCAGAAAACCAGCCTTGGGATGAAGAAAATGCCCGCCATCACTGGACGGATGGCTGCGCTGAACGTTACCGCGTGCTGTTATATACCGATGCTGAGCAGACATTCAAAGACATCATGACTCGCGATGGTCAATGGGTGAAATCTCAAGTTAGAAAGGGAATCAGCAAAGACGAAATTGAGAAGGTGGCAGAAGCTAACGGCCAGGTGAACATGGCCTATCTGCTGCGGCACAAAGTCCGCCACTTCAGCGATGGCATGGCGATAGGGAGTCAATCATTTCTCAATGAGGTATTCCAACAGACGAAGGAATGGTTTGGTGAAAAACGTAAATCCGGGGCTCGTAAGATGAAGTCAAAGCACTGGACCCAATCGCCCAAAGAGGTCTGCGCCATGCGCGATCTCCAGCAGGAACCACCACCGCCAAACGAGCTGGAGTGAGCCCGCTGGCCCGGATTTTCAGGCTCCATTTGATAAATCCGATTGGCCAAAAAAATCGACATTAAGAAAAGCAGTTCTATCAGCCTGTTGCTGGAGGACTGTGTTTTTGTTGGCAGGCAAATCAAGCTGGATCACAGCTGACTAAATACAATCACCCCCTCTCAGCCAGAAATAGTTAAAACCCAATCCCGCTGGAATGTTAAATCCTGCTTACTGGATGCCTACGGCGTGAAACCTGCTCGGAAAATCATGATTATCGGCTTTTTTTTACTATCGCCTCTCTCAGCAAACCTGTCTTTCTATAACATCTCATAGCCTATATGGTAAACCTGTCTAGCTATCGTAGCTATCGTAGCTATCGTTTCTTGCTATCGTATGGCTATAAAAATGCCACACAGCCGAGCGGCTGGGTGGCGTGATTTGCTTTCAATTTTTGTTCTCTGTAGCAATTCTATGTGGTTTCTTATTCCTCTAGCTTCTTGCTCTCGGCGATGATCTGCTTGGCAGTTTTACCGTGCAGGCGTTCTTTCATGCGCTTTTCAGCAGCTGCTGGATCAGCAGCCATGGCAAAGAGGTTTTCGCCTTCAAAGGCGACTGCTTGAATAGCGTGTTCGAACTCAGCTTTTTCTTCCTCACTCATGCCTTTGACAATAGCTTCCATGGAGCTGTCAGCGGTCTCTTCAGAGGTCATATCAAGCTTCTTTGAGCAGCTGATTAGAGTCATTGATGCGGCGATTAAAAATATATGGATGATTTTCATAACAAGTCGGCGGTTTCCTAGCAGCGTTATCTAATAATACAAACTCCGAAAACAGTTTGTAATCAATCGATTAAAAATAAATTTGCTAGGATTTAGCAGGAGGGCTTGAGAGATGGCTGAAAAAAAGCGCGCCAGCTAGAAGCTGACGCGCTTTGAAAATTTAATGTTCTAATCTATCGATTAACGCTCATTCATTGGTGGCACAGGCATAGTTTCCTGTGGACCAGTGTAGAGTGTGAGCGGACGGTAGAGACGGTTGTCTTCTAGCTGCTCGAGGATCTGAGCAACCCAGCCAGCTGAGCGAGCGATCGCAAAGATTGGAGTGAAGAGGTCAGTTGGGATACCCAGTGAGTAGTAAACTGAAGCTGAGTAGAAATCGACGTTAGCGTTGAGGCCTTTCTTCTCTTTCATGATTTCAGCAATGCGGTTAGACATATTCAACCACTTAGGCTCACCGAGTTCAGCAGTGAGTTTTTCAGCCATCTTCTTGAGGTGTGGAGCACGTGGATCAAGTGTAGTGTACACACGGTGTCCGATACCCATGATCTTCTCTTTACGAGCGAGCTTACCGTCGATGTAGGCATCAACTTTGTCTTCGCGGCCGATTTCTTCAAGCATGTGGATCACGCCTTCGTTAGCACCACCGTGAAGTGGTCCTTTCAGTGTACCGATAGCAGTAGTCACACCTGAGTAGATGTCGCTGAGAGTAGCTACACATACACGGGCACCGAAGGTGGAAGCATTCATGCCGTGGTCTGCGTGGATAGTGAAAGCGATATCGAGTGTCTTCTCAGCATCTTCTGATGGTACTTCACCATTGATGAGGTAAAGGAAGTGAGCTGGACCAGATAGATCTGAACGCACTGGTGGGAGTGAGAGACCCATACGTGCGCGGTGGAAGTAAGCGACGATCACTGGCATGCGAGCCACGATAGACATGGCGATTTCTTTGTTCACCTCTGGATCACCTTCGCCAATCTTGGCGCGCTTGTCGTAAAGACCAAGCATGGAGACACCTGTACGTAAGACATCCATTGGGTTGGCGTCTTTAGGAGCTGTCTTGAGGAACTCAATAACACCTGGAGGAAGCTCACGGCTGTGACGAAGCTTAACAGTGAAGTCTTTGAGCTCGTTAGGGTTAGGGAGACGATGATTAAGTAGGAGATAGATAATTTCACCAAAGTGGCACTCTTCTACCAGGTCATCGATATCATAACCAAGGTATGAAAGTTTTCCTTCGGCACCGCGCACATCACTGAGTGCGGATTCATTGGCAATCACGCCTGCTAGGCCTTTTGAATATTCTGTGCTCATAGTCTGTAAATTTAGGATTCTAGAAAAATAGGGTTAATTCTGTTGTTCCCCAGCTTCTGTATTCGAATAGAAAAGCCATATATGCGTAGTGATGCAAGTGGAATTACCGATAATTCTAAATTATGACTTTGTTTTTAACCATCTCGCTTTACCTTTTGTCCCGTGGACACAATTATCTCCATAGAATGCAGTACTAGCCGGGCCTCTATCGCACTAACGAGTGGGAGCGAATGCCTGTTCCAACAAGAATTTCTAAACGATCGCTATCACCATGCTGAGATCTTTGACGCTCTCAAGAAAGCATTAGAGTGTCTACCAGTTGGTCATGGGCTAGATTGTGTTTTGATAGGTTTAGGTCCAGGTAGTTATAGCAGCATTCGCATTGGCATTGCCACAGGGCAGAGTTTGGCCATCGTTCACCGTTGTCCAGCTATCGGCATGAGCTCGTTACTTGCTAGTGAGACTGCGCTAGAATCTGCTAATACTCTAGCTGTTGGCGACGCTCGCCGCGGATCGTATTTCATCAGCCAGATAAATCAGCGCACTATGCCTGAGCCTGAGTTGGTAGATACCGATACATTTCTCCAAACATTACAGGCGGCCAAAGAATCTAATCAGCCAATTTTCAGCTGTGATGAAAAATGGCCAATGCCGCTAGAATCCGAGCTCGCAGAGTCCATTACTCACGAGCACCCACAGGCGCTGGGGCTGATCAAGCAATGGCAACTCCTCGACGAAGAGCAGAGGTCTCAGCTGCAGGCCATGCCAACCAGCCCTATCTACTTGCGCCCGCCATTCACCTCGGAGGCGAAGAAAGGTCACCCACTTCTGCGGAAGAAATAATACATTTGCTTAAATAAGTTTGTCTGTGGGCGAGTCCAACTCGGCATCCACCACAGACAAAACTATGAAAAAGCCAATCGCCCTCATTTTTTCCATTTGCATTGCAGCGCTCATTTCCAGCTGCACGCCATACGGTTACTACGACAGCGGAGAATCCGCCAGCTACAGTGCCACCGCTAGCTACTCCAGCGCCCCTAGGTATTCCAGCTACTCGAGCTACGGCATTCCAGCCTCTAGCTACATTTCCTACAGCTACTACGATACCCCGAGCTACGGCTACTCCAGTGGCCACCGCTGTAGCCAATGCAACAGCCACAGCTGCCGAGGCCATCATGGGCAAGCTCGCTCCAGCTCATCACGTGGTAATCACTACGCCAGCAACCGCCATTCATCTCGCCCGCAAACCGTCAGCCATAACCCAAGCCGCAATCACGGCAATACTCGCGGTCACTCTAGCAATCACAGCAGACACCAACAGACACACTCTAACTCTAGAGGAAATTCTCGACCTCAGACCAGTCCATCGCGTGGCAATTCCCGACCTCAATCTGGCCCATCGCGTGGCAATTCCCGACCTCAGTCTGGCCCATCGCGTGGAAATTCTCGTCCGCAAACCAGCCCATCGCGTGGCAATACACTGGTGAATACCACACGCCCTAGCAGCAGGTCAGCTAGTATGTTCAGCCAGCAGAAACCTAGCCGCTCAGCGAGCATGCGCCCCAGCACTCGTCCCTCAGCTAGCAATGGTCGTCCACAGCCAAACAATTCACGTCTGCAGGCCATGATGCAAAAAGCCAAACGCTAAAATTTCCTTCAGATTCAGTCATCGCGGTGATCTTTCGCTTGCATAACGAGCTTAGCCAATAGAAGCTAACTTTGCCCACCATGCAGAGCACTCGCACAAAAAGATCCGTCAACGTAACCCGCCTCATCTACCTTTTGGTGTGTGAATTTGTCGGTGCGATGTTAGCCAAAAACGAGCTCGGACCACAATACATCTGGGTAGGCATTTCTATCGGCCTGCTCATTGCCGCCTTCTTCATCTTTGTAGAATCATTGATGAAGCCATTTAGCCTCAGGGAATTATCCACCGCCACATTTGGCCTGGGCATTGGTGTCTTCTGCGCCTTCCTCCTCAGCAAAACTGGCCTATTCAGTCTTATCGAAATCATCTTCCGTGATCAAGTTTCTAGCATGAGCTCACTGATGATGGCTTTCAACGTCACCCTCTACTCGAGCCTCGGCTTCCTCGGCGCCGTTCTCGCGCTGCGCTCTAGCCGAAATGACTTCGCCTTCATCATCCCCTACGTGCAATTTCGCAAAGAAACCAGCCCAGGGCCACCCATCGTGCTAGATGCCGATGCCATTCTCGACTCCCGTCTAACTGGCATCATCACCTCAAAATTCATCGAAGGCGACATCATCATCCCACGCTACGTGCTAGACGAGCTGCAAGTGATGGCAAACTCACCCACACCTGCTAGAAGACAAACTGGCCGCCGTGGACTTGAAAGCCTAGAAGAGCTCCAGCGCAGCAACCTCATCCCCATCTCCATCCACGACTCCGAAGGCATGAACCCTGAGGAAACCATGGATGCCAAACTCGTGCATACCTGCCGGCTGCTCAGTGCTAGACTACTAACCACTGATGACAACCTCACCAAAGCAGCGCGGCTTAACAAAACATCCGTGCTCAACATCAACGAGCTCACCCAAGCACTCAAACCACGCATCGCCGTGGGCGAGCGCATCCAGCTAGCCCTCGTGCGCACCGGTAAAGACGAACACCAAGCCGTCGGCTACCTGCCTGATGGCTCCATGATTGTGGTCAACCACGCGGTGGACAAAATTGGCTCCACCCAAGACGTCACCGTCATCTCCACGCTGCAGACCGAAGGCGGCCTGCTCGTCTTCGCCGAGCTCTACAAACGCGAAGCGTAACGGCCAGCTAACAAAGCGCCATGGCCCATTTCACCAGCCAGCTAGCTGGATGATTCTCCAGCTGTGATTACCTCCAAATAAAAAGCCACCCCACGCCGCTACAGGCCCCACGGGGCCAGTATCTCGACAGCTAGACAGACATTCTGAGATATTATAAACCTGAGCAAGTTGATGGATACATCGCTGGGAAGTTTCAAGATCAGGGTGAGGGTAAGAACGCAGGAACGTATACTGTATCCTTCTCGGAAGGTAAAAAAGATTTTAATCCATATTATAACGCTGGTTATACAGAGGCTCATTACCTCAGGGATATTGATATTTTACTATCTGACAATCCTACTGATCATTTAGACTTTGCCAGAGAGCAACTGGCGGGAGGAACTAAAGGGCACCCATTTGAGGCCAATTTCGCGGTGGCAAAGAAAAGGGCAACTGACGAAACAATTATCGCGCTTGCTGCTGACAACAAGTACCCTCACTTAACAGTGCTGCGACGTCCTGACCAGCAAGTTTTCTTATAATTTAGGGCTTAATCGGCAGACCATAGCAGGTAAGATCTCAACCGAAGCTAAGCGTCAGCCTATAGCAAAGGCAATGCTAGAGGCGTCACTTGATGGAAGACCTTATAAATTTGTTATTGCATATACTAGGCAGGCGGCACCTGACCTAGAAGCGCACATTGAGCTACTCAATTTAGAGTTACTTAAGCAGGGGCTGGATCCACGATGCAGTAATCTAATACCGTTTCCTATTATGAAAAGTGAGGACATTCTAATTCACAATCTTGTTTTATGAATTTAAAATTCAGTGTATGAGTAATTTCGATTTTGGGACACAAGTCTGGTTTAAACATGCTAATCCTGAGGGTTTTCTGGAGCATCTTATGAAGATGCTCCAGATCTGTGAGGATTTCTATATCAAGAAGGCTGGCTACATTATACAATATGATCAGTTTTATGTTGATAGGTTTTCTCGAGGTGGTCCTACAGGGAGGATTTCTTTCTCTAAACTAGCAGACTTTGATTTTTCAAATTTAAGATCATTAGAGGTATCGTTTATGATACCTACTCCAGAAACAAACCCTGACTACCTAACTGTAGGTTTTGCCTATCGTGCTATAGACAACAGGCAGGAACATCCAGTATTAGATCGAGGCCTTTGGTTAATGACTACAGGTATTGTTGTCTCGCCCTATCACATAGACTTACGAGTACCTAAATACCAAAGTCAACAAGACGCCATAGATATGTACAATCTAATCAAACAAATCCATGTCGAAGTGGGTTTCGATTTAACCACAGCGTCCAATCAAGCAGATTATGCTAATTACGGAGAAAAAGACGATCCAATTTGGAGCTACGATGGGGTGATGAGGCTAGATAAGTATGGACCATGCCATTTGATAAGCCCCTTTGAAGAAAACAGGCAAATACACCGCTCTGAGAGCGACCATTATGGATGTAAGGATGGATTGTACTTCGGGTGGAGCCTCAGAACGGAAGGACCAGTCGAGATCACCTATAGAGGCTAGCCCGATGAACTACGGTATCCTTGTGGCACACATCTTCACCCTGCAGTTGTTTATGAGCGGCCTGTATGCAGACACTCTGACATTTGACGAATCCTTGATAGAGAAGAGACTTCTAGTGAGATGACAAGACAGACATTCTGAGAAACAGGCTGAACTGGTTGGATAGGATGATTTTCCAGCTGATATTTGAGGGGCCCCACAGCATAAGCATCACGGGGCCTGTATCTCGACAGCTAGACAGACATTCTGTATGTTCTTACTCGTATTCAGGAAGGTGAACTCAAGCGTGACCTGCTTATCATCTTCTTGCAATCGCCCTTCAATCTACGGCTCACTGAATTTCAGCTCGGAGGCATTCAGGCTGGTCATACACAGATGCAGGCAAAGAGCATAGGGAAGAGTACCGTAGTTCATTAAATTAGTCTCTATAGGTGATTTCTACGGGGCTTTTGGTTCGCAGGCTCCAGATAGCAGCCCCTTCAGAGTTTAGCCCGTACTCCGACGCCTCAATTTTTCGTCGTTCCTCATATGCTGGAATTAAATGACATGGTCCGTACTTATCTAGACGCATTACGGTATCGTATTGCCAATAAGGGCCTCCTCGCTTCTCCCCAAATTTATAGTAGTCACCTAAATAGGATGCCGCAGTCAAATCAAAATCCAACTCAACGTGCATGCGCTTAATTAGATTGTAGATACACCATGCGTCTTCCCATGTCTGATACTTTGGAATTAGTACTTCGGCGTGATTCGGATGCAAATCAATGTCAGTACTTATTTCAAACATAATTTTAAATTTATCCGCACTACGAGGTAACTTTTTGGAGTCTCTGACGGAATCCTCTAAAACATAACTGACAAGATTTAAAGATATCCTAGATTTCCATGGGTTGTTATCCCCTGAAAAAGTAGGTATGTTATAACTAGCACATAGCAAGGTGCAATTTGAGCCTCCATCTCGAAAGCGACCTAGAACGCTTTCGGAGGATTCATTATCCAAGCTTAAACCTGACCCTAGGTCTTTCAGGTATAACTTTTCATTATACAATCGAGTATAAAAACTCCTGATCATTGAAGTAGCCTTCAAGTGGAGTTCCATAAGCTTATTGTTTTTGGAAGAAAACATCCAAATATTAGTACCATGATCCATTATTTGAGTTTTTCTACTATGATATCACTAATTTGGAAAGTGGGATATGTTGTTAAGCCTTGGGCTTCTGCAAGTTTTTTAATTTCGTCATTCAGTAATACAGCACTCGCTGAGAGGTCAGGAGCATCTTTAGTCGCGTCGCCAATCACAAATTTATAAGGTTTTCCTTGAGCCTCCGCCGCTAGGTAAGCTTTGAGATGACAAGACAGACATTCTGAGAAACAGGTTGGACTGGTTGGATAGGATGATTTTCCAGCTGGTATTTGCGGCAAAAATATTCGGAAGGCCCTACGGCATAAGCATCATAGAGCCTGTATCTCGACAGCTAGACAGACATTCTGAGAGGGCTGGAGATCTCAGCGGGCGGCTAGCTGGGTGTGAGCATGTGCCGACGTTTCTGGCCTACTTTCAGCAGGCTAGTTTTTTGTGACGTCTATCCCAGGGCTGAAGCCCTGGATTTTGTTCTGATGGACCTTCGGCCCAGAGGGAATGGCAGGAGCGCTGCGTCAGCTAGCTGGACTGGACTAGGTGATTTGCCTGCTGATATTTGCGGCAAAAATATTTGAGAGGCCCCACGGCATAGGCATCGCAGGGGCTTTATCTCGACAGCTAGACAGACATTCTGAGAGGGCTGGAGATCTAGGCGGGCGACTAGCTGGGTGTGAGCATGTGCCGTCGTTTCTCGCCTACTTTCAGCAGGCTAGTTTTTTGTGACGTCTATCCCAGGGCTGAAGCCCTGGGCTTTGTTCTGATGGACCTTCGGCCCAGAGGGAATGGCAGGAGCGCTGACCAGCTAGCTGGCTTGGCTGTGGCTGATTAGTCGATACCTAGGAATGTTCGCATCTCATCATCTGGGTGAGAGAGGATCAAATCGAATGGCTGCAAGTGATCAGCTGTGTTGATGAAGCAATTTCGTGATTCTGCATCAACAGCTAGAGTGTTGAAGGCGAAATTGTAGTAACAAATTCTCCCGTCTTTGCTAATTTCTTGCCAGTGTTGTTTTAGAAAGTGGTTGCGAATTTGTCGCTCCGCAGGGATATCGCCGTTATACTGAGGCTGTGTGATATGAAGCGATATCGTGTTATCTGCCCAACAGATGATATCTATCAATTAGATACTGTCTTGGAATACCTCTTCGCAGAGAAGCCAGCGTTGTATGTATTCCATCAGCGTCGCTGGAATGAGCTCGATCTGGTCCGGCTCTGAAGCGTGGCTGACTTTCGGAATAAGGCCAAAACCATCAGCGGGGTTGGTGATTTTATGCACAAGTGACTCGCTTTGTAGATTGTCACGTGGTGATAAGATGATGCCGTTTTCAGCTCCAATATGATCAAATTCTAGATCCGCAAAGATGCAGTCTTGTGCATTTAAGAGCTTTTCTTGAGCAGCGAACGCGCGGACTTCTTTGGATTCGGCTTCAATGAGACTCTCACGTGACCCTGTAGTGACTTCTTCATGGTTTTGATGAAAGTCGTATAGCTGGTCGAGCAAGGTTCTAAGCATATTCCTGATGGGGGACGTGATTTATCTGAAGACACACTTGTGTAAGCCCTTTCAGCTGAGGGATTCGCGCATGTCTTATCTGAATGGATGCTCACTAAAATCATGGTAAATGAGAATGAGATTTTAGCAAAACTAAAAAACGCCAGCTGACTGAGTTATTCATGCTGGATGCACTGGGTGATTTGCCAGCTAATAGTTGGGGCAAAAATATTTGAGGGGCCCGACAGCATAAGCATTACGGGGCCTGTATCTCGACAGCTAGACAGACATTCTGAGAGAGGGCTGGAGATCTCGGCGGGCGACTAGCTGGGTGTGAGCATGTGCCGACGTTTCTGGCCTACTTTCAGCAGGCTAGTTTTTTGTGACGTCTATCCCAGGGCTGAAGCCCTGGATTTTGTTCTGATGGACCTTCGGCCCAGAGGGAATGGCAGGAGCGCTGCGTCAGCTAGCTGGCTAGACTGGGTGATTTGCCTGCTGATATTTGGGGCAAAAATATTTGAGAGGCACCACGGCATAGGCATCGCAGGGGCTTTATCTCGACAGCTAGACAGACATTCTGAGAGGACTGCGACAGCTAGACAGACATTCTGAGAGGACTGGAGATCTCGGCGGGCGGCTAGCTGGGTGTAAGCTTGTGTCACCGTTTCTGGGCACAAAAAAACCGCTGTGCCTGATATGTGGTCAGGCGCAGCGGTTGGGATGATTTTTTAGCTAGCTGGCAGTTTACCCTTCGCGTTCTTCGAGGTATTTGGCCACCCAGGCGATGTCGTAGTCGCCATTTTTGAAGTCTGGGTGATCGATGATTTCCTCTTGGAATGGGATGGTGGTTTTGATGCCTTCGACTTTGAACTCAGAGAGTGCGCGCTTCATACGTGCGATGCAGATCTCACGGGTAGCTGCGGTGACGATGAGTTTGGCGATCATGGAGTCGTAGTAAGGAGGCACGGTGTAGCCAGAGTAGACGTGGGTGTCTACGCGTACGCCTTTGCCGCCTGGTGTGTACCAGAGTTTGATTTCACCTGGGCTTGGGGCAAAGTTGTTGTATGGGTCCTCGGCGTTGATTCGGCACTCGATGGAGTGGCCGCGCGGCTGAGTTTCCAGCACGTGGTGTGAGAGTGGCAGACCAGCGGCCACGCGGATTTGCTCTTTGATGAGCTCGCAGCCCATCACTTCTTCCGTGATTGGGTGCTCCACCTGGATACGGGTATTCATTTCCATGAAGTAGAAGTTTTCCGCGGCTTCGTCGACGAGGTACTCGATGGTGCCTGCGTTTTCGTAGCCGATGGATTCGACGAGCTTCTGGGATGCCACGCCCATGCGCTCGCGCAGCTCAGGAGTGAGCAGCGGGCTTGGGCATTCTTCGATGATTTTCTGGTTACGGCGCTGCATGGAGCAGTCACGCTCACCGAGGTGAATGTAGTTGCCGTGGGTATCACCAAAGACTTGGAATTCGACGTGGTGTGGGTTGAGAACGAGTTTCTCGATGTAACACTCACCGTTGTTGAAGCAGGCTTCGGCCTCGCGGCTGGCGGCTAGGAACATTTCTTCGAATTCACCTTCGTGCATGGCTGGGCGCATGCCGCGTCCACCACCACCGGCGGTGGCTTTGATCATCACTGGGTAGCCAACTTGGGCAGCTACTTCGAGACCGTGGGCGACGTCGCGCAGAATGCCATCTGAGCCAGGAGTGACAGGCACACCATTTTCCAGCGCGGTGGCACGGGCGGTGTTTTTGTCGCCCATACGGCGGATGACGTCGGCGGATGGGCCAATGAATTTGATGTCGCAGCTGCCGCAGATTTCTGCGAAGCGAGCATTTTCAGAAAGGAACCCGTAACCTGGGTGAATAGCATCAGCTCCTGTGACCTCTGCCGCGGCAATGATGCGGTCAGGCTTCAGGTAACTTTCCTTACTAGGGCCACCACCGATGCAGACGGATTCGTCAGCCAGCTGAACGTGCATGGAGTCTACATCAGCTTCTGAGTAGACAGCTACAGAGGGTACTCCAAGTTCGCGACAGGCGCGAATGATTCGCAGGGCAATCTCCCCACGGTTAGCTACAAGAACTTTATTAAACATAATGCTAAAAAGGGGGCTACTTTGGTTTAAGTAGCCCCTGGTAGATATTCCACTTACTTGATGCGGAAGAGAGCGTCACCGTATTGTACTGGTGTGCCGTCTTCGACGAGGATCTCAGTGATCTCGCCGCTCTTCTCAGCCTTGATCTCATTCATGACCTTCATGGCCTCAATGATGCAGATAGTTTGGCCTTCGCTGATGCGGTCACCCACGTTGACGAAGAGGTCTGCATCTGGAGATGGTTTGCGATAGAAAGTACCCACCATTGGTGCGTTGATTTCTTCACCTACTGGCGCAGCGGCTTCTGCTGGAGCATCGCCAGCAGCTGGGGCAGCAGCCACAGGTGCAGGAGCGGCGGCAGGAGCTGGCGCACTTAAGGCAAGCCCTTTGAGCGCGTCTAGATCTACGCCTTTCTTGAGCTTCAAGTTTACTCCCTCTTGCTCGAGGTGAAAGTATGACAGCTCATGCTCATTCATGAGTTTTACAATTTTACGAATTTCGGTGAGATCCATATGGTTGGTGCTCGGTTTAGTTAAATATTTCAGCCTGACACTTATCTGGCCGTCGGGTGATTTCCGAAAGCTAGTGAGTTGGGTATGATTTAGTCAAGCTCAAGTCCTAAGCAAACTAAGAAAAATACGCGGTTTTTAAAAAAATGATAACATTTTTATGCAAAATAGTGACATTTTGAGCTGATTTCTTGCCAAACGCCCAGCTGGCTGAAAGATTGCGTCTTTGTAAGTCAACTAGCTGTCCATATGGCCAAAACGCAAACATTCACGATTCAAAATCAACACGGTATGCGTGTTCAACTCACCGATCTCGGAGCCACAATCATGTCTGTACTCACTCCAGATCGCCATGGCCAACTCGCCGAAATCACCCTCGGCTATGACACTGTAAACGACTGGCTTAATGATCCATTTTGCCTGGGCTCCACCTGCGGCCGCTGCGCCAACCGCATCGCCGGTGGCTCATTCTCGCTCGACGGCAAAGATTACCAGCTAGCCGTAAATAATGGCCCCAACCACCTGCATGGCGGCCTGCGTGGCTTCAACCAACAAATCTGGCAAGCCAGCCAGCTGCAGCGCGATGGCGCCACCGGCGTGCGCTTCCAGCTCACCAGCCCAGATGGCGATGAATCTTACCCTGGCGAACTCATCGCCACAGCTGACTATTGGCTCACTGATGACAACCAACTCATCATCGAATACTCAGCCACCACCGACGCACCCACCATTTGCAACCTAGTCAACCACAGCTACTGGAACCTCTCTGGCCAGCTAGACCAGCCCGAGGTCACCATTGATGACCACCAGCTAGAAATCCCAGCCGATCACTTCATCGCCGTCGACAGCCACGGCCTGTCCACTGGCGAAGCCATCTCCGTAGCTGGCACCGCGTTAGATTTCCGCCAGCCAAAACTCATCGGCCAAGACGTAGACTCACAAGAAACCCAAATCCAGCTGGCTAACGGCTACGATCATTGTTTTCTACCAAAAGGACAAGAATCTAGCAGCCCTAGACCTCACGCCACTCTCTATCACCCAGCCAGCGGACGTCAGCTAGAACTGCTCAGCAACCAGCCCGGCATCCACATCTACAGCGGCAACTTCCTAGAAAAAGAAACTGCTGGCCGCCATGGCATTGGCCTCAACCGCCGCCGCGGCGTCGCGCTAGAAACCGAACAAATCCCAGACGCCATCAACCACCCACAATTTCCCTCCCCAGTGCTGCGCCCAGGAGAAAAATACCAGCACACCATGGTGCTGCGCTTCTCGGTAGTAGACTAGAGCCACCAGCTCGCCAAGCGCTGGCCCCTATCACCCAGCTACAATAATCCCCCCGATTCACCGCTTCTCAGAAACCACCCACTAGGATACACTGCAGGCAGCAACCACTTCAGCCATGAAAATATCAAAGCGTAAACTGCGCTATCCTATCTCACCATCACTCTACCAGTACCTCACCCACTACCGCCGCTACATCGACATCCCTATCGTCTACGATGACATGCTGCGCTTCACCGGCGCCATGCCCTACGAAAACCCTGATGGCGAAGAGACTCTCTGGCTAACCGTGATGTACCCGCATGAAGTGCGCGAAGAAATCTACCCAAAGCTCAAACGCATCTACGCTGAGCTCAAAATCGGTGGCGACATGATCATGTCCGACCACCTCGTCATTGACCGCGTCGACTACGGTGAATTTGGTAACTCCAGACCATTCCGTGTCCGCATCACTAACAAATTCAACGATAACTCAGACTACTTTTACGTCAAAGCCGTCGACGCCTCACGAATCTACGGGCTAGAGTTAGAGCACATTCTCTCACCTAACAAAATCCACTACATCCTCAAAGCTAACACACTCATTGAATCCCACATTGCTGGCGTTCCCGGCAATGTTTTCATCAAAGAATACCTGCCACGAGAAAATACTAACCGTGTGCGTATTGCTAAAGAGTTTGTTAAATTCAATGAGCGATGTTTCCTGAGATTGTTAGGCGACATGCGCTCGGTCAACTACGTCATCGACATCACCCCGGATTTCGAAGAAATCCAATATCGTGTGCGCCCTATCGACTTCGACCAACAATCATACGAGGGCAACAGCCACGTCTACATGGCCTACCGCTGCCTCACTAACCGCGACGTCGCCAAGCTGAGCTTCACCGAGCTCAACCGCCCGTCCATCTCACAGTACGCGCGTGAGGAACGCATGCAGACCATCAACCGCGCAGCCACCGAGAGCCAAAGGCTAACCGCCTTGATGAAAATCATGGCGCGCGACGAGCTCTCACCGCCGGCCAAACTCAAGAGCCTGAGCGAGCAGCTCAACGAGATCCACCACACCGATGTCTTCACCAACTGCACCAGCATGGGTGACCTCACCCGCATCCACATCGACAAAGTGCTGCAGCAAACCTAAGCCAGATGGCTATTTTTCACATCCTCTACATTCTCTAGCAGGTAGTCCACCAAACATTGTGTATAGGGGTTACTACCATTAGGCGGCACATAGTACATCACACTTGTTTTAGGTAAAACTGGCAAGCCCACCTCTATCAGCGGCATCTGCTCACGAATAGCTGACTTTGGCAAAATCGTTAGCCCAATACCGGCGCGCACCGCCGCCTGCACCGCTTCCACAGAGTTCGCCTCTACGGATAGATTCCACGATCTACCAGCTTTTGTTAGTGAGTCAAAAACGATCTGCCGATAAGTACAAGGAAATGGCATCAATACCAGCTCTAGCGGCTTGCTAGCATCAGCAGCTAGCTCAGGTTTTCCCGTCCACACCAGCTGCTCTTCCCACAGGGTCTGACCGTCACTCGCCTCCGGACCAGCAAAAACAATATCCAGCTCACCATTAAAGAGCGAATCGATCAACGGCGCGCCCGATCCTAACTGCAAGGATAGATCACAGTTAGGATAGCTGTGGCGAAATCGTGCAATCAAACTGTGCAGGTGCTGCGGTGCCAAGTACTCGGCAAATCCCACACGCAAGACCGTAGCCTGATGCATGCTGCCCACCGCCAGCACCGCCTCGTCAGCCAGCTGGATAATTCGCCGCGCGTAGCTGAGAAATGTTTCTCCAGCTGGCGTCAGCGTGACCGATCGATTTCCCCGTACCAGCAGCTTCACATCCAGCTCATCCTCCAGCTTCGCCATCTGCACACTGATGGCTGACTGCGTGCGGTGCACTCGTTTTGCCGCCGCTGAAAACCCACCTTCTTCCACTACGGCAATCAACGACCTCAGGGTGAGAAGGTCGCTACTTAGCTGGAATTGGCTGCTATTCGATTTCTTCATAAGTTCGATTTAAACAAGGAATTTCCAATAATTGGGAATGCCTATATCATTCAATATCACCGACCAAACAACAAATACAAACATGAACTACAAAAACTATACTACATTCAAAGTCACCCAAGACGGAGCCATCCTCACCGTTACTTTTGATTACGGCACCGTGAACGTCCAAGGCCAAGAAATGCTCGCTGACCTCAATAGCCTAGCCATGCGTCTCGAGCGTGACCGCGAAACCAAAGTGGTCATTTTCCAATCTGCCAACCCTGAAATCTGGGTCTGCCACTACGACACCGAGCTGCTCAAAGACATGTCCACCGAGGCCGTCTCCCGTGATGAAGCCCAGCTGCTAGACCTGCAAGCCGTGTGTGAACGCATCAGCAAAGTGCCACAGGCAACCATCGCCAAGCTGGAAGGATTTGCCCGCGGTGGTGGCCACGAGCTCGCTCTGGCTCTCGACATGCGTTTCGCCGCTCGCGGCAAATTCAAGTTCATGCAGATGGAAGTAGGCATGGGCATCCTGCCATGTGGTGGCGGCGCGTCGCGTATGGCTCGCCAGACTGGACTTGGCCGCGCGTTAGAGATCATCCTCAGCGCTCGTGATTTCACCGCTGAGGAAGCTGAAGCCTACGGCACCGTAAACAAAGTGCTAGAGCCAGATGAAATCGGCCCCTACGTCGACAAACTAGCCCAGCGCATCGCCCAGTTCCCAGCTGAATCTATCAATGCCTGTAAACAAATGGTCTATGAATCTATCGACCAGCCAATCAGTGATGCACTCAAAGCAGAAGCCTATTGGCTCTATCAGGCCACTAGCAAAACTCCAGCAGTAAAGCGCTTTGCCATCGCCGATGAACAAGGGCTCGAGCATGACATGGAAAACCAACGCAACTGGAACGACCTCGTCATGAACGTGCAGGAAATCCAATAAGCACTATTTCCTCATCACCAAGCTGGCTGGATATCCCAGCTCTGGCATATTCAGCCAGCTAGCGTGACTGGATCAAACCATCTAGCAAATCATGAACTCACAAGAAGCCAAACAGATCGTCATCGATTTTTTCCAACACTTTTGCGCGACCAATGTTGACGCTGCGCTAGAGCTGCTCAGCGAGGACGTCATCTGGCGAGTCATGGGCATCGAAGCTAAACCGCCCGTCACTGGATCTATGGACAAAGCTGCCGTCGGCCAGCTCATCCTAACCGTCAAACAAGCCATTCCAGCTGGCCTGCAGCTAACACCTACTGGCTGGACGATTGAAGGTGATCGAATCGCTGTGGAAATGGAAAGCTATGGTAAAATGACCAATCAGAAAATTTATAACAACCACTACCACTTTCTCATCAAACTATCAGGTGACAAGATCCATGAAATCAAAGAATACATGGATACCTATCACTGCAAACTCTGTTTCCTCCAAGACTAACAAACTCACTACCCATATAAAAATAATGAACGCAATGCTGATAAACAACTACGGTGAAAAGGCTGAATTCACCGCTACCGAAGTCGCTAAACCAGAACTCAAAGCTGGCCATCTCCTAGTGAAAATAGCCGCCTCCAGCGTCAATACCGTAGATACCATGATCCGCCAAATGGGCTCCGAGCTCCCGCTCTCGCCAGAAACTCCAGCGCTACTCGGCATGGACTTTGCCGGCACGGTAGAAGCTGTTGGAGAAGGTGTTAGCGGCTATGCCGTGGGCGACGAAGTTTATGGCTGCGCTGGCGGGCTCGCTGATCTACCAGGCACACTCGCCGAGTACATCGTTGCCGATGCTCAGCTGCTCTCTCACAAAGCAAAAAATCTATCACAACGTGAGGCCGCCGCCATTCCGCTAGTTGGCATCACCGCCTACGAGGGACTCATGAGAGCCAACATTCAGGCTGGCCAGAAAGTGCTCGTTCACGGTGGCTCAGGAGGTGTTGGCCACATTGCCATCCAGCTAGCCAAACATTTTGGCGCAGAAGTTTACGCCACTGGTGGTGGTGATAGACAGCTGGCATTGATCGAAAAGTTAGGCGCCACAGGCATCAACTACAAAACTGAAAGCGTCGAAGAATACGTAGTCAAACATACAGACGGCCACGGATTCGACATCGTCTTTGACTCAGTGGGCGGAGAAAATATGAGCAAATCATTTGAAGCTGCCGCGCTCAATGGCCACGTAGCCTCCACCGTATCCATGTGTGAGATAGACCTAACCACAGTCCATTTCAAAGGCCTATCACTACATGTCGTCTTCATGCTCATCCCTATGCTGCACAACTACAAACGAGAAGAGCACGCTGAGATTTTACGCAGTCTGGCTGAGATTGCCGAAGCTGGAAAACTTACCCCTGTGCTGGATGAAAACCACTTTTCGTTAGAGCAGGCAGCTGACGCCTATGCTCGCCTAGAAAGCGGCCAAGGCATGGGCAAAGTAGTCATCGACCATTAAGCCATCAAGCAATTGTTAATCTGTTATTCCATGGGATGAGGGTTTTGTTATATTCCCTCATCCCATTTATCATCCATCCAACTTACACAAAACTATGAGCAAAAAGATTCTCATCACCGGTGCCACAGATGGCATTGGCTTCGAAACCGCAAAAATGCTGAACGCCCGCGGTCATCACCTACTGCTTCATGGCAGAAATCCTGACAAACTAAACAAGCTGATAGAGCAACTACAAGCCACATCATCAGGCAGCCAGCTAGAGTCGTATTGTGCAGATTTATCCCAGCCAGCTGAAGTGGAAGCCTTAGCTCAATCAATCACTAACAATCACGACCAGCTGGATGTCATCATCAACAACGCAGGTGTATTCAAAATCCCGCAAACCACCACGGCAGAGGGACTCGATGCCCGATTCATGGTCAATACCATTGCCCCCTACATGCTCACTAAAGGGCTCATGCCGCTACTGGGTAAATCCAGCCGGGTGATCAATCTATCGTCAGCAGCGCAAATGCCAGTCGATCTCGCCGCTTTAACAGGTGATGAGCAGCTCGGAGACAACGCCGCTTACGCACAAAGCAAGCTCGCCCTAACCATGTGGACATTCCAGCTCGCCAGCCAGCTAGATTCTGGCCCCGCATTGATTGCGGTCAACCCAGGCTCGTTGCTCGCTAGCAAAATGGTCAAAGCCGCCTACGGCATCGCTGGCAGTGACCTGAAAATCGGTGCCGACATCCTCACTCGCGCCGCCCTAGACGATGAGTTTGCCTCTGCTTCTGGCCAATACTACGACAACGATGCTAGACAATTTGCCCCTCCACACCCAGACGCATCTGATACGCAAAAATGCAGCCAGCTCGTGGCCACCATAGAGTCTATAATCGCAAACTGGTAGAGGTCTTTCAGCGAAGGCTATCGCGCTACTTCAATCGGCTAGAGCTAATATGGGGTTTGATGACCAAGATCACCCCAATGATAATCGCAAAGGCGGAATATAACACTAAGCGGTTTGAAGAAAACCCGGTTATCATCGGTATAGCTATGAGACCTGACACCCCTATAAGGATAGCCACAATACCAACAATGCGAACCAATCCATTATTGTTAGCCCTTCCAACTCCCATCGCCATTCTGCCGCGGTGAGCTTCTCTAATTTTTTCAGCAATTAGAAATGAAGGGATGCGACTCGTCACCCCCTGCTTTTCCAGCACTCTGTAGATTTCGGAGTCTTCCTTACCCTTCATCACCATCTTGATGATTGTATTTTCAACCTTCGGATCCATACTTGTGTTTAACATTCCCAACAAATTAGCCAAGTATTAATAACATCACCGAATGACATGCAATCCATCTGTATCATCGCCACCAGCCTGAATGAAGAATCCAAGTCTCAGGTTCTAGCTAGAGAGTTTGCTAGATATTCATAATCCTATCATTTTTACACTTGTCTGATGTTCAGCGAATAATAAATATATCTATCAATTATGGGACATCGTGCAAATTTTGTTATCATTAAAGAAGGAAAAGCCACTGCTTATGAAGACCAGTGGGCGGGAGGTTCAGCAGCCTATGAATTCAGTAGTGGCGAACTAGCTGCAGCTAAAGCTATTGAGCTTTATGAAGAAACTAACGAGTTGATGGATTGGGCATTTGCAGAGGGTGGCTACCTAATAGACTATGATCAGAAGTTAGCCATTGCGTTTGGAATGCCATTTGACGCTGGTGAATTTTTCGATGACGAGGAGCCCGATGAACTTGTAGAGGCTGATCCAGCTATTAATAAATTGCTAGAAGAAGACATAACTGGTTTCTTAGAAGACATCGCTGAAAAATGGCCTAGCTGGAAGATTGTTTGGGATGAACGTGGAGTGGACGCTTTTGCTCTGCACCTCAAATCTAGAAATATTGACTCTGTAAAAACTGCAGAACCATCACACCCAGCTGAAACCAAAGAAGCAGTTAGCTACCCTAAATAACCAAAAGAACATGCAATCCATCTGTATCATCGCCACCAGCCTGAATGAAGAATCCAAGTCTCAGGTTCTAGCTAGAGAGTTTGCCTCACGAGCTGAACTCGCAAAAATCCCAACAGAGTTGATCGATCTGCGCCAGCTGGAATTACCCTTTGCTGGCAGTGCTGCCAGCTGGGAATCTGCTGACGCGGCAAAACTCAAAGCCGCCGTTGAGAAAGCCAGCCACATCGTCTTTGCCGTGCCTATCTATTGTTATGACGTCAATGCGGCAGCAAAAAATATCATCGAACTACTAGGCCAAACATTCAGCAAAAAAGTAGTTAGTTTCATCTGCGCCGCTGGTGGTAGCTCTAGCTACATGTCGGTCATGGGCATGGCTAACCATCTCATGCTAGATTTTCGCAGTATTATTGTGCCACGCTTCCTCTATGTAGAAAGCTCCAGCTGGCAGGATGATGGATCACTGCCAGCTGAAATCGACGAGCGCATGAATCAGCTGCTAGAGGATATGCGAGAAATCCATATCATCCCCAACAGCTGAGCTTTTAAGCTATTTCACGGTGAACTGAGTGCTCAGAGGTAAGTTGGTGGATGAGTTTCCTAGATAGACGGTGAAGTCACCCGGCTCAACAATGCGCTGCATCTCTCTATCGAGAAATGACATGTCATCAGCCTTGAGCGTGAAGCTAACTTGGCGTTTTTCACCGGGTTTGAGGTGGATGCGCTGGAACCCGCGCAGCTCCATTTCGTAGCGAATCACCGAGCTGATATTATCTTTGAGGTAAAGCTGAACCACTTCATCACCAGCTCGCTTGCCTGTATTTTCCACTGTACCAGTGACTGTAATTTCATCTCCAGCGGCAATGTTAGCGGCTGATAGTTTCAGGTCACTGAGGGCAAAGTCAGTATAACTAAGGCCATAACCAAAGTCGTACAACGCGCCTATCACTCTGGATTTCCCACTACCGTTAGGGTCATCACCCTTACCCTGTTCTGCCTGTGAGCCAGGTTTCTTTGGGAAATTATACGGAACTTGTCCAACATGCCGTGGGAAGGTGACGGAAAGTTTCCCCCCTGGGTTGTAGTCACCAAACAAGACCTCGGCAACCGCTTGGCCCGCATAACTACCACCAAAAAAGGCCTGCACCACCGCTGGACAATTTCTATCAATCCAGTTGATCGTGGCTGGTCGCCCAGTGACCAAAACCACAATGGTTTTTGGGTTGGCTGCATAGACGGCTTCAACCAGTTGTTGTTGGTAGCCGGGTAGACCTAAGCTGGTTCTACTGACACTTTCGCCAACGGTTTTATGACTATCACCAACAACGACAACGGCTACATCACTTTCAGCAGCTAGAGCGACAGCCTCATCTATCATCTTCTGCTCCGCCGCATCTGGATCTTCATAAACTAGCTCAATGCCAGGCCATTTTTTACTCGCTAGCTCACAGCCCTCAACATACTTCACCTCGACGTCGCTACCTAGCAGATTGGATAAGCCCTTATACACAGAAATCACTCCGTCATCGACGTTAGATGGTCCGTAGCGGCTGGTTAATGCACTCGTATGGTCAGCATTAGGGCCAATAACCGCCAATTTTTTGAGTCCATCACGCTGCAAGGGGAGGAAGCTTTTATCATTTTTCAGCAATACAATGGATTCGCGTGAAGCTCGCAGTGACAGAGCTTGATGATTCTCATTGGCCACTACCTTATCTGCTAGAGATGGATCACTCACATAAGGTTGATCAAATAAACCCACCCTAAATTTCACCCGCAGCACATCAGCCACTAAAGAGTCAATGGTGTCCATGCTCAACTCACCCGCTGCGATGAGATCACGCAATGGATCGATATACTTGCTAGGAGGACTGAAGTTCGTGCGCACATTCATCCCGCCATTAACACATTCCTTAACTGCTCCTCGGTAATCCTCAGCTACTTTGTGTTTGCTAGATACAAATTTCACCGCATTACTATCACTAACAATATATCCCTGAAACCCCCAATCATCACGCAAAATGTCGCGTAGAAAATACTTCGACATGGTTACCGGAATGCCATCGTAATCATTATAAGAGCTCATTGCTCCCAGAGCTCCACCTTCCACCACAGCACGACGGAACGGAGCAAGGTACATCTGTTGCATCTCCCGAGGCGCTACATGCGGGTCTGTGCGGCAACCACCATCACGCCCGCCCTTGGGCACGCTGTAGACAGCAAAGTGCTTCATCGTAGCCGCGGGTCCCTGATCTTGGATGCCTTTGACAACTTGCAGCCCCATGGATCCAACATGATAAGGATCTTCACCATAACATTCTACCACACGTCCCCAACGAGGATCGCGTGCAATATCCAATATCGGAGCGTATATGTTAGTATAACCTAATGCCTTTGCCTCCGAGCCAATCACCTTAGCCATCTCGTACATCAAATCTGGGTTCCATGTTGAGCCCATGGCGATGTTGGCTGGAAAGTTTGTAGCATTGTTAGCACAAAGACCTCGGATACCTTCGTTAGAAAAATCAACCGGAATTCCCAGCCGTGTATTTTCAACAAAGAACTGCTGTGTTAGGTTTAAACTAAGTGCGTTTTCAGCGGGTTTACTATTGATGCCGTCGACGAAGCCACGCACACCATTACAATGTTCGTCGATATTGGCGATGCCATCCTTCCAGACTTGCTCACTCCATTTATTGGTTGGCAAAGGATCTTTAAGCACACGTCGGAAGCCATACAAAGTCGCTAGCTGACAGGTTTTCTCCTCTACCGTCATCTGGCTGAGAAGATCGGCGATACGCGCCTCTTCACTAGCTTTGCTGTCTTCATAAACATCGCGCTGGCCGTTTTTATTAAAATCAATCCAGCCGTCGTGATAGATGTCCTTGGCCTGCCATTCACTGGCCCCTAAGCTGCTTGATAACAGTAAGTAAGATAAATAAATTTTGCGCATGGTGGATAATTATTTTTGTGACTAGTAAAAAACTATCTCATATACAAACAGGGAGTCCAGCCGAAGCGTAAGAAATTTATCAGAATTCCAGTAGTGGAATCAATCGCCTATGTGCTGTCGTCTGGCGTGGGTAGATATGCCGCAAAACATGGATCCACTACCTATCAATCTAATCTACGTTAGAGATAACGGCATCTGCAAAACGCTCACCTAGGGTGACTTGCCCTTTTGTATCGTAGTGGATGCCAGCTTCACTCCAGTCGTCTTTAGTCATCTTTGAGATGCCATTTTTTGCATCTACAGTTTGAATAAATCGCGATCTATCAGCCACCGATTGCATCGCGCTGCGCACCTTTTTACCATGGCTACTACTAGAAGCTATCAAGCCTATATAAAAACGTGTATCCTGCCATTTTCCGCTAGCTCTAAGCTTTGTTGGATGTTTTCTAGCGATGCCTGCTAGATCTTTGCGAAACTCACTAATGAACTCCGTGAGGTTGGCTTCATATTGTGCAGCGTTCGCAGCCTTAGCGTCGGCTTCCCCTTGCATCCAGATTACCCCTTCAATAATCAGCCTGTCCCCATCAGCCAGCGATTGTACCGCACCCTCCAAGGTTCTGAATAAGTTTTGATATTGATTAGGTCTTTTACTATCTGGAACAAAGTCATTATAGGAGCCATCGCTTAGCTGCTTTTTAGTACTGGGTGCAATGGAGGTGCCGCCACGGGCATATTTGATGATGGCAATTTCCTCACCTAGATGCTGCTGCACCTTAGCCCCAAATGATAGCTCTGGACCAAACCGTCGGCCACTTTCACTACCAAAGCCACTGCCCCAATCATAACAAAGTCCTTCGTAGGGAAGCATGGCATGCCAAAGGTCTTTTGGCGCCATGTCCAAACCAGCTGATTTGGCTACAGTATTGCCATCACTAGCTCCGTGGTAAAACCTAACATTCTCGTGGGTGACGTTTAAATCTGAGCGGCCAATGTCGCCCAGAGTCGCACTTGGAGCTAACTTCTTAACTGGTGAAGAAGTAATGCCATAACCCTGAGCATTAGACTGCCCAGACACGATCCAAGTTCTTATATCTGCCGCCTGTGAAAAGGCCACCGTGTTGGCCAATATCAGTGCCGAATAGGCAATCATTCGAAACTTGCCCAACGGACGTCCTACTAAGCTAGCCATCTCTTCTTGATGTTTTTCCATATATTTTAATGTATTAAATTATCAGTGAGATCTAACTGAGCACAATCGATCCCTGATGTGAAATTGATATTTTCATTAGTGAAGCATTCCCGCATCAAGAAACAACTGAATATATCTAACTTTGTAAAAGTTCGCAGCTCTTCAGAAAAACTGGTCTGACAATGCGCCTTGGTAAACATCTACGCTGCAGATACCTGCAGACAACAAAAGAGCCAAGTTAGACATCATCTAACTTGGCTCACCATTCATGGCTGAGAATGATCTAAAATAGCTTTAATTTCGGGCAGCCTGGATCCCAACCCGCAACGCGAGTCATCTGACTATGCGATGAACAAGCTACTATTCGTTTGAGTCCACACGGATACGAACGAAGTTTTTGCTTTCAGCGGTATCATTCAGCTCAAGCTGGAGATTAGGACTGAGCTCGCGGTTGTTATGGATCACCGTCGCTTTACCATCCACTGGAGTAAAGGCATTGCCCTGAATACTCTGACCCGCGGTCTGCCAGTTCGTTAGGTCAGATGATGTTTCTAGAATGATATCTACATCGCTCCGCTGTGGGTCATAGTTGAAGCCGATCAATGGCTTCTTATTAGCACCTAAGTCCATTGAGAAGGCCTGTTTGTGATATGATTTTGGATCTAGGCCCAGTGCGTATTTAAGCAAGTTAGCTAGACCATCTCTGCTAGGGTTCGCAAAGTTTCCTGAAACATTTGGATCTTGCAGGTCACTTGATGTGAAGTGCTGGTTTTTCCAATCATCTATCAATGATGGTTTGGTGTTCTCAAAAATAGCCTTAATCTCATCAGATGTTAGTGTCTTGTTGTAAATAGCGATTTCATCAACCACGCTGTTTATCATGCCAAAAGTCTCTCCATCAGTGCCATTACCAATGCTAGTCATCGGCATGCTAGAAGTCGCGGCGGTTTGGATAGATCCTCTATTTACGCCATCAACATACAAGGTAACCGTTTTTCCATTACCAGTGAATGTTAGGTGCTGCCATTGGTTTCTAGTTAACGAACTTGCGAACTCATAGTCAGTCTTACCTTTCTCTCCGTAGGCGATATTACCGTTTTCCCAATTGCGAAGGTTCAGCGTATGTGTTGGGCTATACGCCAAATACTCGTGCGCGCTATAGTTATTCGATGCCTTTACCCAAGCTGCAAAACTCCAGTTAGACGAGATGTTAGAGCTGTTGAGTAATAGCTGGCTGGTATTGGTGAAGGCCATAGCGCCATCGTATTTACCATCGGTCCAGCTCCCATTGACCACTGTTGCGTGTCTATTGTTCCCACTGCTGTCTGTAGCTTGTTTTCCGCTAGTCTCATTTAATTTATAATAAGCATAAGCACCAACTGTGTTGCTAGATCCTTCCACCACAGTAAACTTGACTGTTGCTGTATCAACTTCGTTATCACTCCCCTTTATGGTATAGCTGAAGCTATCCTCACCAATAAACCCGTAGTTAGGTGTGTATTTAAACCCACCATCTGAGGCAATCGTTAAGATACCGTTAGACGTATTGGTATTTCCTGTGATGCTGATGCCAACACCGTGATCATTTTCTAGCACACCTGGTGCATCAACTTGCAATTCGCCATTCGCCTGCACGCTGTACACGTCATCCACAGCACCTACGCCGACAGATTCGGTAACGTTCAGAGTAACGACTGCCGCATTGGTAGAGCCGGTCACGGAGCCATTACTGGCGTTATAGATAAATTTATCACGACCAGTGAATCCCCCCATCGCCCTGTAGGTAAATGAGCCGTCGGCATTTAATGTCACTGTGCCGTATTTTGGCGGGGTGATGAGATTTGCCTGCAAATTATTTCCTATGTCATTGCTGAGCACACCTCTAGCAGCGCTAACCACTAACTCACCAGCAACGTCATATCTATCAGCAATGGCATTTGGAGAATTATCATCAATAGGTTGAATATTAATCCAGTCAACTAACATAGTCTTTGTTCCTTGGAAATTAAGGTCACCAGTCCACGCTGGCATCTGGCGAACTCCGTAGAGAATCTGAGCAGATGACTCAGGCACAGGGTAGGTGATGGTCGATTGCTTCACCCCATCAATGTAGAAAACCACAAGGCCATCGCGACCATCGCCAGTAGGGCCATTTGGGTAATTTTGCCACTCAATGGTATAAACGTGAAACTCATCATCCATGTGTGAGACGCGATTACCGTCCATATCTAGGATAGACCCTTTTTTGTAGGTATATGGCTTATAGTTGTTATCCGGATCTGCGTTGGCCCAAGTGTTATAGCGAACATCAGTCCAACCATTTTCTGAAGGTAAAATTGGGTGGTTAGGTGTGTCTGTACCTTGAGTATCTACCGGTACTATCTCGATGTCGATTTCATCCACACCTTTGTCAGAATCGCTATAGGGGTAATCTTCAAAGTAGGTGAAAATAAATCCGCCTACACCTACTACAGCAGCCCCCTTAGCACACATTTCTAATCGATGCCCCGGTCCAACTTCATCCACATGGATCATCTGGAATGGCTGGGTGATTTTCTGACCGTTAGGCTTATTCTGGGTATCATTGCTAGGGTCTGCATCAAAAGTAATATGAGCATAACCATCACCTGGCACAAAATCATTCCATGTTTGTCCAGGCAGCATCTGGTCGGTGAAAGACCACTTTAGGCCCTGAGGCGCTGATGGTTTACCAGTGGCTGCAAAGTCCTCAAAATAGGTCACTTGCCCATAGGCTAACGAATTGGCTAAAATTATAGCTGAGCCCACGATCGTTCTCAGCTGGTTAAGCGGACGCCCAGCTCGCAAGATATCCGCGTCATTATGTTTTTCCATATGTGTAATGTATTTGCTAATATATTGAGTCTAACTGGAGGAACATAGATCTGGGTAATCAATCTAATGAAATAGACTATTTGTATTATTGAAACAGCCTTCGAGAAGCTAAACAACTCAATATATAAAGCGTGGTAAATGTTCGTTCTTTAACGGTTTAGCTAAGTTTAAAACCCGCTATCACCTACAGTCAGGCAGCCAATTTACAAGTGATTGAATCTCCACCAGATATGAACGCACCTGTTATCACATGAACAAAAATCACTAACTAGCATCGTGATTTCTGATTTTGAAATAGTCGCAAAAAAAACTAACTTCCTCGGAGGTGATTCGACTCAAGCGCTATCTAACTTCTACATCTAATGAGCGAATATCCAGTCTGATTGTATACCCAAAAAGCCTAGTTAGACTGCTGTCTAACTAGGCTTCGTGTTCAGGCATTTCACATGGAATTAAAAATACCTGTTGTTTCGGGCTGGGTCGAAACCAACCCGAAACGCTATGAATCTTGCTATCTCAGAGCAAGTTACTCTTCATTCGCGTCCACACGGATGCGGACGAAGTTTTTGCTTTCAGCTGTATCATTCAGCTCGAGCTGAATATTCGGGCTGAGCTCACGGTTGTTATGAATGACAGTCGCTTTACCATTAACTGGAGCAAAGGCACTACCTTGGACACTCTGACCAGCTGTCTGCCAGCTCTTTAGGTCAGATGATGTTTCTAGAATAATATCTACATCGCTACGCTGTGGGTCATAGTTAAAGCCAATCACTGGCTTCTTGTTACCACCTAAGTCCATTGAGAAGGCCTGTTTGTGATGTGATTTTGGATCCAATCCGAGTGCGTATTTCAGCACGTTTGCTAGACCATCACCACGAGGAGTCGCGAAGTTCCCTGAAACATTTGGATCTTGCAGATCACTTGATGTGAAGTGCTGGTTTTTCCAATCATCTATCAATGATGGTTTGGTATTCTCAAAGATCGTCTTAACCTCATCCGCTGTTAGTGTCTTATTGTAGATGCCAATTTCGTCAACGATGCTGTTAATCATACCAAATGATTCTCCATCAGTACCATTACCAATGCTGGTCATTGGCATCATCGATGTGCCAGAAGTTTGGATAGATCCTTTATTCTCGCCATTGACGTACAAAGTCACCGTTTTACCGCTTCCCGTAAAGGTAAGGTGTTGCCATTGGTTTCTCGTTAATGCAGTTGTAAATTCATAGTCAGTCTTATTCTTTTCGCCGTAGGCGATATTGCCTTTATCCCAGTTGCGTAGGTTCAGCGTATGTGTTGGACTGTAGGCTAAGTATTCGTGCTGGGAGAAGTTATTCGATGCCTTAACCCAGGCAGAGAAACTCCAGTTAGATGAGATGTTATTTCTATCAATTAGTAACTGACTTGTATTGGTAAAGGCCATACCGCCGCCGTATTTTCCATCAGTCCAGTTGCGATTGACTACTGTTGCGTGTCTATTATTTCCGCTACTATCTGCAGCTAGAGTACCGCTCGTCTCATTCAGTTGGTAATAGGCATAGGATTCCACAGTACTGCTAGAACCTTCAGATACAAGAATCTTCACCGTCGCTGTGTCTGAATTATTTTCACCACCTGTGATGGTGTAGCTGAAGCTATCTTCGCCAGAGAACCCGTAGTTAGGTGTGTATTTAAAGCCACCTTCTGGGCTGATATTCAATATGCCGTTAGAAGTTTTTGTATTGCCAGTTACACTGAGTCCCACACCGTGATCATTTTCTAACACACCAGGGAAATCAACTTCCAGCACACCATTCGCCTTCACACTGTAGACATCATCCACAGCACCTACGCCCACAGTATCAGTAACGTTAAGAGTCACCACAGCTGAGTTTGTGGTACCTGTTGCTTTGCCGTTAGTGGCATTGTAGATAAATTGATCGCGACCGGTGAACCCGCCCATTGCTGTGTAGGTAAATGAGCCATCAGCATTCAATTGCAGGGTACCGTATTTTGGTGGATTGATCAGCTTGGCCTGCAGGTTATCTCCGATGTCATTACTGAGCACACCCTTAGAAGCTCCAACAACGATTCCACCAGCTACATCATAGCTATCAGTAATTGCATTTGGTGAGTCGTCATCAATTGGCTCGATACTAATCCAGTCAATCAACATGGTTTTGGTCCCTTCAAAGTCGAGGTTACCCGTCCAAGATGGCATTTGGCGCACACCGTAGATGAGGTTCGCGGGAGATTCAGGCACTGGGTAGGTAATGGTAGCTTGTCTAACACCATCAATATAAAATACTACAAGTCCGTCACGACCGTCACCAGTTGGGCCGTCTGGGTAATTTTGCCACTCGATGGTATAGACGTGAAACTCATCATCCATGTGTGAGACTCGGTTGCCATCAATATCGACGATAGACGTTTTGATACTCTTAACTGGCTTGAAGCCGTCATCAGGGTCTGAGTTTGCCCAGGTATTAAAGCGAGCATCCGTCCAGCCATTTTCCGATGGTAGAATAGGATGGTTAGGTGTGTCTGTACCTCTAGTATCAACCGGCACCACCTCGATGTCGATTTCATCCACCCCCGTATAAGGGCCGCTGTATGGATAATCTTCAATGTAGGTGAAAATGAAGCCACCAACCCCAACAACGGCAGCTCCTTTAGCACACATTTCTAACCGGTGACCCGGTCCCACAGACTTCACGGCAATATCTTGGAACGGTTGAGATTTGCCCGGCGTATCATTGCTAGAATCAGCATCAAAGGTGATGTGAGCGTAACCGTCACCTGGCACAAAATCATTCCAGGTACGACCAGGCAGCATTTGATCAGTGAAGGTCCACCTCAGGCCATTTGGCGCGGATGGCTGGCCAGCTTTGTTAAAGTCCTCAAAATAGCTAATTTGCCCAAATGCTACCGAATTGGCTAAAATTATAGCTGAGCCGACTATCGTTCTCAGCTGACTAAGCGGACGCCCAGCTCGCAAGATGTTTGCGTCATTATGTTTTTCCATATGTGTAATGTATTTGTTAATATATTCAGTCTAACTGGAGGAACATAGATCCGGGTGATTAATCTGATGAAATAGACTATTAGCGCTATTGAAGCAGTATGATTGTGCTGAACAATACAATATCTTGAACTGACTAAATGTTCGTTCCTGAACGTTTTAGTTTTAATTAGACACACTACTTAATCGATCTGCTGGATAACTCTTACAATTGCTTGATCGCGCATCAGATACAAACGTGCTTATTTGCAATATAAACGAATGATCAGATCTAATGGATTTAGTCCGTTAATATCGGCAGCTATTCAAAAAAAAGCTAACACTATCGTCACACGTAAAGTCTATACACAGCTGAGAATTCATTCTATTTCCAGCTAACTCATACCAATCAATCGTTAATTTATCACATCTGCATTCATGAAAATCCTAGCCAATATAGCATCACTTGTATTCACTCTGCTAGTCTGCAAGACAGTTACAGCTGGAGAAGATCACACCACTCAAATTCTCTCAGAAATTGAAAATAACCGCCAGTTAGTGATGGAGCAAGCTGGTCCAGCTGGAGAAGATTCGTATATATTTTTAGCCTTTTGGGATTTTGACGGTACCATTTTACATGGTGACTGTTCAGAAGGGCTCGTTGATGATGGCACAGTGATCTATCAAGGCCTTGCTCAGCTGGTGATAGAATCTGGCCACTCGAAGATTTATCCTGTGGATGGTGGATTTGATAGATTCTGGAAAGACTACCGCCATATGGAGCACACTATCAGTGAGTGGTTAGCCTACCCATTCATTGCGCAGATGATGTGGGGAGCTGATACCGCTAAGCTTGAAGATTTATGCGCACGACATTTCCGCGAGCAGATGAGCCCACATTATTTTAGCTCGTCTATGGAAATGATGAACCATCTGGAGAGCTTAGGCATAAAGAACCACGTTATTTCTGCGAGCGCTGATGTATTTGTCACGGCTTCTGCTGAGACTCTACCAATTGATAGATCGCGGATGAACGGCATCAAACTGAAAATAAATGACGGTGTGCTGAGTGAAGAGATTATCTATCCGGTGACTTGGGCGGAGGGAAAAACAACTAAGCTTAAGGAAATTGTTGCTGAGGTAGAAGCGGCGAATCCAGGCAAGCAGGTTGTGGTGTTAGCAGCCTTTGGTAATAGCTACGGCACTGATGGTGCGTTTATGAAATTTGTAGCCCAGCAGCAGCTCCCAGCTGGAAAGGCTACCGCGGTCATGATCAATGGAGGCGACGAGCCAGCTGAGTACCGCGGGTTATTTACCTGTGTCCAGCAGACGGCTACGCAGGGTGATAACGAAAAGCCTAACGTCCGCTAACGATTCCTTTCTACCTTCGGTAGATCATTAGCTCTGGGTGGCTCACCACGGGTGGCGCTCGCTGGGCTCGCTTACCCGCGGCTAAAGTCTTGAAACCCTCCGGGTTTGCCAGCATGCCCAGCCACACGTGAACCCAGC
>NZ_JAENIM010000042.1 GCF_016595495.1 Persicirhabdus sediminis | reverse complement strand
GTTTGCGATGGTCTTTCATCTGGCCGACCGTGTGACTCGTAGGCTTCAAATTTGGCATTGAATTTCACCCTGCTAGGCACGCGAATGAGCAGGTGGAAATGGTTATCCATCAAACAATAAGTCAGGATCTTTATGCCTGAAAAGCGCGCCATGCGCCACATGATGCGCAAAAACGCTTCTTTTTCTTGGTCGCCAAACAGGTAATCTCCGCCCGCCGTGCGACTCATCACGTGGTAGCAGTAGGAGTGCTGAGCATCACCAACAATGCGCACATGTCCGCCAGACGGCGGCGCACAAATCATGCCCGCGGCGCCACCAGAAAAACCCGTTTTACAATCCGCCAGCTGCAGCGGCGTCAGCGGCTTCGACTCAGCTGGTTTTTGTTGATTCTGCAATGGTTCTGGAGATTTCATAATCACCAATATCGCACAGAATCAGTGGCTTGCATCTAAAAAATGCCGTGCATCTTTTCGATCTTTTGTAGCAGAATATGGCGTTATGTCTTTAGCTAGCCGCTAGCTACCGCCGGTGAGCGTAGAGTTGGTGGTCAGCTGGATCCATGGCGAGCGCCTTTGTTTCTGCATGAATGCCCAGCTTACAAACCTAGCCACTGAATACCTAGGGTGATGATCAGTGGCATGGTGATCAGTGCTGCTAGTGTGGTGGCGATGACAACCTGGATCGCGACACCGGGTTGGCCGCCGTAATAGCGGGAGAGAATGATGGTTGTGACCGCTGCAGGCAGCGACGCCTGAATGACCATGACCTGTTTAAGTTCTGTGCTGATAGGGAGGAATCTAGCTAGGCTGAGCATGATGAGAGGCAGAACGGCCAGGCGCATAATGATAGAGCCGGCAGCTACTTTCATGCGGAATTTTTCTTTGCCCACCAGATCAGAAAAAGTGCTGCCAGTGATGAGAAGGCAAACGGGTACGGTGCAAGCTCCGAGGTCGCCCAGTATAGTAGAGATCACATTGGGCATCCAGCTGCCAGCATCTATGTTTGCTAGCAAAAGGCCAAAAAAGACGGCGATGATAGGCCCTTTCATGAGCAGCTGCCAAGATGGTTTCTTGGTGCCAGAGAGCAGCATCAGACCGACGGTCCAGAGGGCGACATCGACGCCAACATTATGAGTGAAAAGCACTGCCATGCTTTCTTCACTGGGGAAAAAGGCAGCTAATAGAGGGATGGCGACAAATCCAAAATTCTGTAACCCCGAGGAAACGGCAAAGGTGCGGCGGCCAGAGCCACGTTGCAGGCCAACTAGCGGGCCAACCAGATAACAAAGCCCGTAGCCTATCATGATCGTGCAGAATCCCATACCTGCCGCTGAGATGACAACTAATGGCTGGGTGAGTACTTTGCTGCCGAGCATTTTGTCGAGGATAAGGCAGGGGAACAGCACGTTGATGGCGATGTTCATGAGCCCTTGGGCAATCTCTGTGGTGATGATATTTCTGCGACGCAGGAAAAAGCCGATGCCGACAATTGAGAAGACAGCAAGGGTGGTTTCAATAGCGATCCAAGTTATGTCCATGGCAAGTGCTTACTTACTCTCTAACCCCGTGTTGGTAAAGGCATGATCTAGTCAGCTAGATGTGAATGGATGGTTAATTTGAGGTAAATTGACTTTCATTCAAACGGCTGTGCAAATGCTCTGAAATACTCGTGGGATTTTGTTATCAGCCAAAATGATATCGAAGTTGATTGACCTCACTGGGTTCTTAGATAGCTTGATAGTTAGTCAAAATTTATTAACGATATGATAGTTAGGTTGGTGAGGTGGTGATATGAATATGATTCTGAATGTAAGTAGTTTGGCAAACGTCGAGGGGGTAAAAACTGGCGTGGGTGATGCACTGCCTCATTTGTTGGGTTTCGTGTTAGTTTTGATAACTTTGATGGCTCTGTGGGGGCTGTGCGAGCTGACGGGTAAGTTGCTGAAAGGTAAATATGAAAACCTAGCAATCCCAGTTGAGTCGCCTCCACCAGCTAGTATTTCTGCTGATAGAGGGAAATTGACGAATGAAGAAGTAGCGGTAGTAGCGGCAGCGGTGACGGCTGTGTTAGGCGAGCACCATAGAGTGATATCAATTCAGGAAAGTAAAAAGTAGCAAGGATATGGAAACGAAAAGATTGCGAGTTAGTGTAGAGGGGAAAAGCTATGAAGTTCTCGTCGAGATGTTGGATGAGGTGCAGGCCTCACCAGCTCAGTCGTCGGCGCCAGCGGTTCCAGCTGGTGGCCAGGAGGTTCGAAGTCCACTTTCGGGAGTTGTGAAAGAGATAGATGTGAGTGTGGGCGACGCGGTAGCTGACGGTAGCAAAGTAATGACGCTGGAGGCGATGAAGATGTTCACGGCAATCAATGCTGAGCAAGCGGGCACGATTTCTAGCGTGGCTGTAAAAATCGGTGACTCTGTCGATGAAGGGCAGGTTCTTTATTATCTAAGTTAGAAAGATCATGGACACCTTAATTGGAATCTATAAAGAGACTGGCTTTGCCCAGCTGGAATGGCAGATGGTAGTGATGTGGCTGGTAACCTTTGGCCTACTCTATCTGGCGATTGTTAAAAAGTACGAGCCATTGTTATTGGTGCCTATCGCCTTGGGTGCCTTGATAGCTAACTTGCCTATCACTGAGTTCATTTTGCAAGAGCCTGTTTATTCAGCTACGGGTGAGCAGCTAGATGCCGGTGGATTGTTTTATTATTTCAATCAGGGCATTAAACTACAAATTTTCCCACCATTGATCTTTCTGGGAGTGGGGGCGCTGACTGATTTTGGTCCGTTGATAGCGAACCCACGCACCTTGCTGCTAGGAGCGGCGGCTCAGTTTGGCATCTTCTTTACCTTTTTGTGTGCTCCGCTGATGGGCTTCAATTTATCACAAGCTGCAGCTATCGGCATCATTGGCGGTGCTGACGGCCCAACATCTATCTATGTGGCTTCTGAGCTGGCTCCTGAGCAGCTTGGGGCGATTGCCATTGCTGCGTATAGTTATATGGCCTTGGTGCCACTGGTACAGCCGCCAGTGATGCGCCTGCTAACAACTGAAAAAGAGCGTAAGATAAAAATGAAAACATTGCGGCACGTCAGCCAGCTAGAGAAAATTGTGTTTGCGCTGATGGTAATGATTTTCTGTTTGTTAGTGATTCCCGATGCTGCACCACTCCTATCCATGTTGTTTATTGGTAACCTGCTGCGTGAGAGCAAGGTGACTGAGCGTTTGGTAAAGGCGGCACAGAATGAGATCATCAATATTGTGACTATTTTCTTAGGCCTATGTGTGGGCTTAAAAATGGGCGGATACAACTCAGAGGGAGCGCATAATTTCCTCAATACTTATACTCTGAGCATTCTCGGCTTAGGCATGTTAGCTTTTGTAGTGGCTACGGCAGCTGGCGTCATCATGGCTAAGCTGATGAATAGTGTGAGCAAGAATAAGATCAATCCTCTGATAGGCTCAGCTGGTGTGTCTGCTGTGCCAATGGCGGCTCGCGTTTCTCAAGATGAGGGGCAGAAGGCTGATCCTTCTAACTACCTGCTAATGCATGCAATGGGCCCTAACGTAGCTGGGGTGATTGGTAGCGCTCTAGCAGCTGGATATTTTTTGGCGGTGTTCTCTAATTAGAGGACGTGGTTTCATAAAGCAAGAAAGGCTCATGCTGGATTTCAGCATGAGCCTTTTTGATGAGATTTTCCAGCTAGCTGGAGAAATTATTTTTGTTGGCGCGCTTGTTGGGCGGCGTTCATTTGCTGGATGGTGAGATCGAATTTGTGCTGTTGGCAATTGCAGTGCAGGCACAGGCCACGGTTATACCGCAGGCGCAGTTTTTCTGGCAGCTTGAGGTCGCGTTCGATGCCGGTTTCAGCGAGCTCGAGTGCGGATTTGCAGTCGGGCAGCAGGTAGCTGAATCCGGAGCAGAGTCGATCGATTAGGGTGAGATCTTTGTTTGATTTGGGCATGGCTGTGGGTGAGAAATGACAGGGTAGTCATTTCTAGCATGGAATGGGCTGAGGGCAAGTGGTCGGGATTAATAATCCCTATTAAGCAGGTACTCAGCGATTTCTCTGAGGCGGTCTGCTTTTTTGCCTGGGAAGGCGTCGAGCGCTTTCATGGCTTTGCGGGTGAGGCGCTGAGCTTCCTTGCGTGAGGCGTCTAGGCCGACGATAGACGGGTAGGTGGCCTTGTTGACATTCTCATCTTTACCGGCGGTTTTGCCGAGTTTTTCGGTGCTCTGGGTGACGTCTAGGATGTCGTCGATGACTTGGAATGCGAGCCCGGTGTTCATGCCGAAGTCGGTGAGAGCCTGCAGCTTTTTGGGTGTGGCATTGCCAGCCATACCGCCAAGGCGCAGCGAGCTGGTGAGCAGCGCGGCTGTTTTGGCTTCGTGGATTTTTACCAGCTGGGCTTTTTTGAGTGGTTTATTTTCGCCTTCGAGGTCGAGGATTTGTCCACCGATGAGTTTGCGGCTGCCGCCAGCGAAGGCAAATTCTTCGAGGTAATCTTTGGTGCTGTAGCGTTTGTTGCTAGGGGTGTCAGCGAGAATGAGGAAAGCTTCGGTGAGCAGGGCGTCACCAGTAAGTACGGCGATGCCTTCGCCATAGACGACGTGGCTGGTAGGGCGGCCGCGGCGTAGATCGTCGTCGTCCATGCATGGCAGGTCATCATGCACCAAGGAATAGGTGTGCATGAGTTCGACGGCGCAGGCTGGCGCGATGGCGTCATCGTACTCGCCACCGCAGGCTTCTGCGGCGGCGAGACAGATGATTGGGCGTAGACGTTTGCCTCCAGCAAAGAGGCTGTAACGCATGGCTTCGTGGATGGTTTTTGGGCTAGCGTTTTTGCGAGGCAGATAGGCATTGAGGGCGCTATCGACTTCTTCTTGGCGCTGTTTGAGCCATGCTTTGAGGTCACTCATATTGCTGGAGTTGGTCTATTTGGGATTAAATGATTTCTGCGATTTGTACGGCATTGAGCGCAGCACCTTTTTTCACCTGATCGCCAACCACCCAGAGGGCGAGGGCGTTATCGACAACGAGGTCTTTACGGATGCGGCCAACGAGGCAGTCATCTTTGAGAGTGGTGTCGAGAGGTGTTGGGTAAAGCAGTTCGTCTGGGTTGTCACAGAGTTTGATGCCTGGAGTATCAGCGAAGCATGCTTGAGCTTCTGCAACGCTCATGTCTTTTTCAAAGATAGCAGTTACAGAGATGGAGTGTGAGCGGAAGACTGGTACGCGTACACAGGTGCAGGTCACTTTGAGGTCATCGATGCCGAGGATCTTGCGTCCTTCGTTGAGCATCTTGAGTTCTTCTTTGGTGTAGGCATTGTCAGTAAATGCGTCCACGTGTGGGATGACGTTGTAGGCAATCTGGTGCTGGTAAACATTTTTCTCGATTGGCTCGTCTTTGGCGAGTGCGTCGATTTGTTGCTCCAGCTCGATGATGCCCTGAGCACCGCTACCAGATACTGCTTGGTAGGTAGAGGCGATGACACCTTTGAGTCCGTATGCTTTGTGCAGCGGGTACAGCGCCATCAGAGTGATGATGGTTGAGCAGTTCGGGTTGGCAATGATGCCTTTTGGGGCGCTCTTTGCTTCTTCACCGTTGATTTCTGGAACAATCAAAGGAACTTCGTCATCCATGCGGAACGCGGATGAGTTATCGATGACAATGGCTCCAGCGGCAGCTGCGCTAGGACCATATTCGAGAGAAATACCCCCACCCGCGCTGAATAGAGCGACATCAATGTCAGCAAAGCTATCGTGAGTGAGCTCTTTGACTGTGATTTCTTCGCCGCGGAATTTGTATTTCTTCCCAGCTGAACGCGCGGAGGCGAGTAAGGTTAATTCAGTGAGAGGAAAGTTTCTTTCTTCGAGACAGGCCAGCATTTCTTGGCCTACAGCGCCAGTGGCGCCAACTATAGCGACGTGTTTTGCAGTGCTCATAATAATTATATTTGGCGGGACAAATCATTCTCACAAGTAAGCTCGTGTCAACTATTGCATTACAAAATTGCTTAAGAAAATTGCTGGATTATCATAACTGTTATGATAATTTATTAATTTTTGTGTTTTTCGTGTCGCTTTTTTATAATAAAGATGGTAATCTACTGGCGTTATGGCAATTACGAAAAAAACTCGTTTCTCCCGCCGTGTTCCAGATCACGTTACAGATGAGATTGTTAACGTGCTTGGTGAGGAAGATCGATTCTTTGGATTTAATGACCTCTTCGAGGTAGTATACGGCCGCCTGAAAGAGCGTAAAGCTGTAAGTGGTGGCGAAGAGATGCTACGTTTACGTGCCTACGAGAAGCTCCAGAATTTGGTGACTCGTGGGATGATCGAAAAAGAAGGTAAAGAGTATAAAGGTTTAGACCGACTAGCTGAAGCTCACAGTGAGTTTGATGCAGAGGAATAAATCTACCAGCAAACTGCGAATTTTTTAAAATTCGTGCTGGTAAGTACATTACAAAATATTCTAGAAATCCCGCATCAGCACATTGCTGGTGCGGGATTTTGATTTATCATAATCATTCCCCTCATTGTCAACGAGACCAAAGACATGCTCCAAAATTATCTTCCAGTTATCATGCAGGCAATGGTCTGCATTGGATTCGCCGCTACTACACTTGGTTTAAGTGTACTACTTGGCAAGCGCGGTACCAAAGGTGGTATCAAAGACACCGCCTACGAGTGCGGCATGAAGCCAATCGGCGCAGGAGCTCCGCGATTCAGCGTGAAGTTCTATCTGGTGGCGATGTTGTTCGTTATTTTTGATATCGAGGTCGTATTCCTTTACTCATGGGCAGTACAGTTCAAGGACTTCGTTATTGCTGAAAACGCAGCGGCTCTGTGGAGCGCTATTAGTTTTGTCAGCATCTTGGCCGTTGCTTATGTATACGCGCTGAAAAAGGGAGCACTCAGCTGGAAAGTTTAATCATGATCCATCACGCTGTATTTTTCAAACTCGCAGCTGAAGTTGACGAGGCAAAGCTGGAGGAAATCATTGCGCTGACATGTAAGATGTTACCGCAAATCCCAGGAGTTCAGCATGTTCGTGCTGGCAAAAACATCCTTGGCGACGCCGAGTGGCCATTTTTCCTCACTGTAGATCTGGACTCAGTGGAAGCGCTGGAGGCCTACCGCATTCATCCGGTGCATTTGGAATACGTTGATGCTGTGGTGAAACCATTCACGACTGAGCGATTTGCTCTCGACTACGATACAAAGCTGGCTTGATCCAGTAGCCTGAATAATTTTCTAAATAGCGCGGCTCGATATGAGCCGCGCTATTTTTTTGCCTGTGGCTGGAGAGCTAGCCGTGGCTTGGGAGCTTGGAGGGGGGGGCTGTGGAGTGAATTGTTTGGCGGAGGTCGTGGGTGATTTGAGTCGGTTTTCAGCTGCTAAATAATGCACGGCATTTTTTAATGGCTGATGAGCTAGCTGTTGTAGTTAAGCGCTTTCCAGCCAGAAATGGTGTAAGAAAAGTGGGTTTTTCCTGGCTGATTTTACGGGCTGATCTGGGCGGTTTATTAGTGTGGAACTGCCATAGGAGCTGCGCTTTTTCACTGGCTGGAGCTAGCTGGGGGAAGTCGGAGTTCTTGGGGCTGGTTTGATGGTAAATAATGCACGGCATTTTTTAGTGGCTGATGAGCTAGCTGTTTTAGTTACAAGGTTTCCAGCCAGAAATGGTGTGAGAAAAGTGGGTTTTTCCTGAGCGTGCTGGCCAAGGTGTTTGTCCGGCGGGTTCAGTTTTTTGTAGCTCGTAGGATTTACGCTTCGGCTGACTGGATGTTTTTTTGATGGTTCAGCATGAATGGGCCTAGATGACTTATCTCAGATGGCTCTAGATGACTTTCTCAGATGGCTCTGAGGTGTGGGGGCACAAAAAAAGAGCGATCCGCTGGCGGATCGCTCTGTATATGCTGGGGGGTATTTTTGGGGGTTGAGATGAATTAAGCAGTTACAGCTTCTTTTTGAGAGCTGAGTGTGGTGCTGCCCAGGTCGTTTCCAGCTTCGAGGCCAGCGATGGTGATGGCTACGATTTGGTTGAGCAGGTTGTCGGTATCAGCTGCGTTGTCTTCACCCATCATGCGGCGAGCATTTCTGCCGAGGCCGTGTGAGTAGATAGCTGAGCCAGCTGAGAAGATCAGGCGGTCAGTCATTTCAGTTGGGCTGAAGCTTGGGTACTTTGCGCAGAGAACCTGGCTGAAGCACTGGAATACTTCAGTGTACTTTTTCTGAGAAGTGCTAGGAACTTTGTAGTCCTGTTCGATGAGGTAACGAGCAACGAGACGAAGCATGAGGTCAACACTGAGGCCGTAGTCTTCTGGCTTAACCATAGGACGAAGGAATGCCTCGAGTACTGTTTCAGTTGGGATTTGTTCAACTTTGGCGTGTGAGCGAACGGCTTCCTCAAGCATTTTGAGGCGAGCGTCGTTGAGCGGGTTCATGCAGCGCTCAAGAGTCTCTTGGATGAGACCGTCACGACCACCGAAGTAGTAACTTACAGCAGCAAGGTTAACATTGGCTTTTTTGGTAACGTCACGTACAGAAACGTCTTCGAAACCACGTTCAGCGAATAGCTTCCATGCAGCTTTCAGTATCTTTTCTTTGGTTTCAATTTTGCTAGGCATAATAATGTTTAATATGAGTGTTTATTACCTTTAGCCCTGCTGTTGCGGCGGTGCAACTGACTAATTACAGGTTCGTTTTCTCGCTTCAGGTTAACTATGAAGCGTTTAGCCTCCGCAATTTTTGCTGCGAAAGTTATAAACTGTCGTTTATGTAATCAATCATTTGTCATGAAGCATTGTTTTTGACTTACGTCATAACTTCCTGACGGGTAATGTGTCGGATCTAGAGGTATAAAGCAGTTGTTGGCTTTCATAATGTGTTACGCAGATCGGCTGGAAATTGTGACAAAGCGTTTCAATAAATCTCATGTTTGAATTAAACAGCCGTTTCAATCAGGATTTGATCCTGAGATATAGATATTACAAGGGGCCGTTAATAATCAATGTGTTTCATACAGAAATCAATGTTTTGAGCGGATATTTATGACTGAAATGATTTTGCCAACTAACGGAATCCTGAGTTGTCTGATAAATTTTAAATAATGCCGTGGTTGACGGGGATTTTTTTGCACACAGGTGATAATTGATAAAATCCAGCAGGCAGCGAGTATGGGGGATTGCAATTTGATTTGTCCGCGCTATACCTCCGCATCTCCTACAGAGAAAGATCGTTATGCCTAAAGTATTTATCAAAACTTACGGATGCCAAATGAATGAGCGTGATTCTGAGCAAGTTGCCCAGATGTTCACGGAAGGTGGCTACACAGTGACCAATAAGGAAGCAGACGCGGATGCGATTTTGGTGAATACCTGCAGTGTTCGCGATCAAGCTGAGCAGAAGGCCTTGGGGAAAATGGGCATTATGGGCAAGCACCGTAAGCGCAACCCACATGTCGTGTATGGTTTTATGGGATGTATGGCGCAGAGCCGCGGACCAGAGCTGTTCAAGAATATTCCCCACTTGGATGTGGTGGTGGGTACACAGAAGTACCATAAAGTTTTTGATTACGTAGATAGCATTTTGCAGAAGCGCATGGAGCGGCGCATGGATGAGGTTGAGCTTTCTCTGGTGGGCGAAAACGTCTGTGATACTGACGAGGAAGCTGACAGCCAGAATACGATTCGCGATCACCTGCCAAAAAACCAGCAGTCTTCAGCATTTGTTTCTATCATGCAGGGGTGCAATATGCGTTGTTCATTCTGCATTGTGCCGGATACTCGTGGGCAAGAGCGCGGACGTCCGATTCCTGAAATCGTTGAAGAAGTGAAGGGCTTGGTGGCTCAAGGGCTCAAAGAAGTCACATTGCTCGGCCAGATTGTCAATTTGTACGGTCGTACCGAGTTTCCTAAGGTGGATGGAAAATCACCATTTGTCCAGCTGCTGGAGGCGGTGCATGAAATTGAAGGCCTCGAGCGCATTCGTTTCACCTCTCCGCACCCGATTGGTTACCGTGATGATTTGATCAACGCGTTCACTTATTTGCCAAAATTGTGCAGCCACATCCACTTCCCAATGCAGAGTGGTAGTGACCGCATCTTGAAGGCGATGCGTCGCCCGTACAAGAACGAGAAGTTTGTTGAGATCATTGAGAAAATGAAAGCAGCGCGTCCGGACATGGCGATTTCTACTGATGTGATTGTTGGTTTCCCAGGTGAGACTGAGGAAGACTTCCAAGACACCGTGGCAACCATGAAGCGTCTGGAATTTGATAATGCCTTTATTTTCCGCTACTCAAAGCGCCGCAATACACCAGCTGCAGAAATGGACGAGCAGATCTCTGAGCGCGTGAAAGAAGAGCGTAATCAGGTCTTACTCAAGGTGGTTAACGAGATTGCCCAGCGCAAAAACGAAGCCTACGTGGGTACTCGCCAGCAAGTGCTGTGCACGGGACCAAGCAAAACCAACCCGAATACGCTGACTGGTCGTACTAGCCAAAATAAGATCGTGATCTTTGATGGTGACGCGGCAAAGCTTACCGGAGAGGTTTTCGAGGTGGACGTGAATGAAAGCACAGGCTACACCCTCTACGGCGAAGTTGTCACTAGCTAGACAATCACACCATTCACCTGATTTTTCACCATGCATCCTTACGAGGAAATTCCACTTTCAGCCGCAGGTTACTGCGTTGCCGCTTATTTGATCATTTCCCATCTGTGGATGTTGCTCAAGCCTGAGCAGGCGATGGCATCATTGCAAAAACTGCCCCGCAACCGCATCTTGGGCATCGTTTTCACGGTGGTGGGATTTTCTTGGTTCTGGTTATTAGTGGCTCCTGAAGGTCTCGGCTTGTTATCTAAGCTGGCGATGGATTTGGGTGAATTTAACAATGCCAAGCCGATCATGCGCTTGGTGGTGCCAATTGCCGCCTTTTTGGTGATCACTGAGGTGAAGGAATTCCTCGCCGTGCGCTCGCTGGGGGTAGTTTGCTTGATGGCAGCTGCGCCATTGCTCTACGCTGCATTTTTAGAGCCATTTCAGTCACGCCTGATGATTGCCATTTTTGCCTACGCGATGATCACTAAAGGTCTTTTCTGGGTGGGCATGCCCTACCTCATGCGCGACGCTATCAGCTGGGCTACAGCTTCTGTAGGTCGCTTTAAAATGCTGGTAGCTGGCGGTTTAGCCTACGGCATCGCGGTGCTCGCCTGCACCGTCATGTGGTGGTAGAAATACGCGTTTCATCCAGCTAGCTGGATCATTTCTGAACCTCTCAAGTGATGGTCACTTGGGAGGTTTTTTGTGTTTGCGGGTGGTGGCCATGGTGCTGCTTGTCACGATTGGCATTTGTCATCAGCCAGCTGGTAGGTTAGTGAATGGGCCATGACAAAGGCGAGCTCAGTAAATTGGCAAACTTGGCAGGCGGAAATGCCGGCAACACTTATGTTTGTCGTCCGCGATGGTAAGGTGCTTTTGATTGAGAAATTGCGTGGTATTGGCAAAGGTAAAGTGAATGGACCGGGGGGCAAAATTGACCCGGGTGAAACACCGCTGGAATGTGTGGTGCGCGAATGCCAGGAAGAGCTACATATTACGCCAAAGAACCCGCTGAAGATGGGGGAGCTGTGGTTTGCCATGTCAGATATCCCCGACATCCACTGCCATGTTTTTATGGCTACTGACTACGATGGCGTGGAAACGGCCACTGAGGAAGCGGTGCCTATGTGGACGGCGATTGATGAAGTGCCGTACGAGCGCATGTGGGAAGATGACGCTCACTGGCTGCCGCAGATGCTAGCTGGCCAGATGTTTAATGGTCGCTTTGAATTTACCGGCGAGAAGATTGACTGGCTGGAGATGCACTTTGGTGACGCCGCAGCTGCTGAGTGGAAGCACGTATAGTGGCTCGCTGAGTGGTGTTGATCTGGCCGTAGATTGAGCTCAAAACCACTGAAGATTGACGGCCAGCTGAGATGGAATTTACCAGCTAGCTGGCGATAGATTATTGATCAGCTGGTTGGCTGGGGATCTTTTTGCTGGCGACTTTTGCCCAGTTTGTTTCGCCTTCGTCCAATGTGAGAATTTCATTTTCAAACAAGGCATCTTGGTTGCGCGGGTTGATCTCGGCAGCGAGGGCAACAAAATAGCGACCGACAAGTGGATCCATTGCGCCTTTGAGCTCTCTGAGCATGAGGCCGCGCTCGAGCAGAATGTTGGAAAGTACTGGTGGTGAGAAAGTGGTGCGGATGGGATCTGGCATGAGCCCTTGTTCCAGCTGGCGGTTGCAGATCAGCGCGGCGCGATTGCGAAATGACAAATGCAGTGAGAGGCCAAGTACGCGGCGGGCTAGATCTAGTGATTTGGGGTCCCCCTGATGGTCGATGACTTGCTGGGCGGCAAAGGCGGCGAGGTTGGTGGCGTAGTCGTCGCGCTCTTTGTCCTGCATGGATAGTGTGTTGAGCAGTAATGTTTTATCGATTTGCGGTTCGGTGTATTTGCCAATCAGCCCAGCTGGAGCTGCTGGCTCAGCAAAAAGTGGCATCAGCAGCAGGCAGGCGATGGCCAGCCAAGTAAGAGGTGAAGTCAATCGAATCATCGGCTGTATTTTTAACGTCATCGCGGCTGAAGCAAGTGGTAATATGTAAATTCGAGAGTTTGCATTTTTAAATCTCGGATGTAGAACGAGTCATGCACACAGACCGCGATAGGTTTCCATTTCTAACTAATACAGGAAAGATCAGTGAGATGAAGGCTCAAGCTCGTGAGACGATGAGGCAGGTTCTGGCTGAAATGACCGCTGAGGAGAAGCAGCTAGAAAGCGCGCGCCTCTGCGAAATGCTGGTGCAGTTGATCGAGGAAAAAGAGCGCGAAGCGCGTGTCGGCGCGAGTGCGGTGATGTGGCCACAGCTGAAGGTGGGAACATTCTCCGCTTTGTTGCGCGAGCCAGATTTGCGCGCCTTACACGATGCCTTGCCAGATGTGGATTGGTATTACCCGCTGTGCCGCGATGAGGACCAGATGAGCTATTATCTAGTGCATGATGTAGATGAGCTGGAGCGCGGAAGTTTTGGCATCATGGAGCCAAATGCTGAGCGCCACGAGCGTGTGGCAGCTGGCCAGCTGGACGTGATTTTATGTCCCGGTTTTGCGTTTGGTCGCGATGGTTCGCGACTCGGTAAAGGTGGTGGTTATTACGACCGCTACCTGATGGGCCGTGCGGTGCATTGTGAGCTTATTGGTGTGGGATTTGCCTGCCAGGTCTACGACACCGTGCCTGTGGAAAAGCACGATGTACGTATGAACCGTGTATTGGAAATCCCATCCAGCTAGTTGATATGACCATCCAGCTAGCTAACTAGCTGGAATGGTAAAAAATTGTCAGCTGGATGATGTGCCAGCTGGAATTACAGCGAGCGGACGTATTCGATGAGGTCGTCTAGCTCTTGCTCGCTGAGGTCGTTGGTTTCACCGTGCAGATCGTCAGGATTGTACTTGGTGAAGATCTCTTTGAGGGTGGCAGCGCGACCGTCATAGAGGTATGGCGCGGTACGCCAAACTTCACGTAGTGTCGGGATGACAAACTCAGTGCCAGTTTCGTTGCCGTCGCCGGTGCCAACGTCGTGTTTTTTCAAGCGAGTGAAGTATTCACCGCGGTGGCAGCTGTAGCAGTCAGCTTTTCCTTCGAAGATTTCTTTACCGCGCAGAGCGGCTTCGCTGAGCTCACCATCTACTAGCGCTGGGCTAGGAACTGGGCGCAATGCCTTCATGTAGGCTTCGATGGCATTGGCCTTTTCTTCATTAGGCGCAGTGAACTGGATGTGTTGAATGCCAGCGCGGATACAAGTAGCGGTGTCAGCCCTGATGCCGGTGATCATCACTGGCGGTGTGTGGTAGGAGAAGAGCATGCTGCGAGTATTTTTTGGATTGCCGATGCCGTCGTTGAGCAAGTCCCAGTTAACGGCGTCAGCGCGCGCATCTGGGTGGCAAGTTGAGCAGCTCTGCCATTGTTGGTAGCAGAGTGAGGCGTCAAAGAAGTACATTTCGCCGAGTCGCTCGTCGTCCATCTCAGCAGTTTCACCAAGGGTGATGCTTGAGGCTTTGGTATGCGTTGGGTTTTCCAGCGGGAAATAGGCTACGGTATCAGAGATGTATTCGCTGATGTAGATGGAGCCAGCTGCTTCTACGAGGTGGCGTGGGCTGTTGCCTGGCAGCTCGACACGGCGTCTGACTTCAGAGATGTAGCTGAGGTTGTTGAGCGGGTTGTCAGCGCGCATTTCGAACTCACGAGTTCCGTCGTTGTCTGGTGACTGGGCGAGTTTTGCGAAGAGTTTTTCACGGTCAATCAGGCTGACTTCGTGGTTGCCTGAGTGAGTGACGATGATGTGCTGGTTGTCCTCAGTGACGATGGCCTGCCACGGGTTGGCAGCACCTTGATCAATGTCATCAAGCAGCACGGTGTGCATGAGTGCTTGTTTTTCCACGTCGATGATATTGAGCGCGTGGGTATTGATCCAGCCGAGTTCTACCTGAGTGGTCGGTACTTGGAAGCGGCCAAGTGTGGATGGCACGTATGCGTATTTGCCTTCTGGTCCGATATCGACGGCGCGCAGGTTGATGGCGCCATTTGGCAGTGAGACATTTTTCTCCAGCTTGAGTGTTTGGGTATTGATGAAGCTGATGTCGGAGGTCATGTAGTCGACATTGGCTGAGCCGGTTGGCAGGTGGTTAGCTGCGAGCAGCCATTTGCCATCAGCGGTGATTGCCAAGTCGATTGGCTCGCGCACGGTTTTCACGTGGCCGATGACCTTTTTATTTTTCAGGTCGTAGGCGGTGACGTGATCTTGGAATCGATTACAGAAATAGATGATCGATTCGTCTGGGCTCAAGGTAGGAGAAATGGGCACGTGGCCAACTGAGATCTCTTCGACGACCTTGCCGCTTTCAGTATTGAGAATGATGAGTTTGCCGTCGGCCTCTTTGGTGGTGATGTAGAGCAGTTTGCCGTCAGCGCTGAGAGCGAGTCCACTTGGTCGCCCACTAATTGGGAAATGTTTGTCGGCTTCGTTGGTCTTGGTGCTGATGCGGGTGATCTGGCGGCCAGTGAGTTCGGCTACATAGATGTATGCGTCATCTTGGCTGGCGGTAATCGCTGAAGGCGAGCGGTATTGGCTTTCAGCTGATTGGGCGGCACTAGCGGCAGGTACGGCTAAAGCAGCCATGGTGACTGTAAGCGCGGCGCTGAGTATGGTTTTGGTGGAAAGTCTCATCTACGGTTGTGTGTGTGGAACTGCAATAACTGGATAACAATACAGACTAGTAGCATCGTTTTGTCTGATTTGAAGCGGCAAGCATAACTATTTACGTGTATTTATCGAATACCTTTTCAGCCTTTTCTCAAGCATGTTGACATGGGCTGTATGATAAATTTTGTGTGTTTTATGGTAATTTGAAAAAGTGCTCGCGTAATTTGAAAAAATTACCATATATGGTGAGTACTTACAGGTATAGTGTAATGAGTGAGATCGCAGAGAAAAACTTTCAAGTGCCAAATTTAACGCGAGGCCTGCAAATACTGGAGTATTTGAGGCACTGTGACGAGCCTGTGAGTATGAGCGCTCTGGCGCGTGAGTTGGATTATCCGCTGAACTCGGTGATGCGTATTATGAAGGCATTGGACCATTATGGGTATGTGCAGCGCGCGGTAGGCTCAAAATCTTACGAAATGTCTGACAAGTTGATGCATCTGGCTCGTTCGCAAGCGTCACAGAAGAATTTATTTGAAGCTTCTATGGGGGCGATGCGCCAGATCAGAGATCATGTTGGCGAGACGGTTGTCTTGAGCATTGTAAGTGAGGGGGAAGGGCTGATTTTGGAACAAGTTCAGGGATTACATGCCTTTCGATTTGTCTGTGAGCCTGGCACTCGGCAGATGATACATTCGAGTGCCAGCACTAAGGCGATCTTGGCTTTCCGTAAAGAGCACGAGGTGGATGAATTGTTGCAGCGCATTGACTACCCAAAGCTGACTGAGCAGACGATTTTATCCGCCGAGGCCATGAAACGTGAACTCGAGCAAGTGCGCGAGCAAGGTTATGCGCTGGATCGCGCGGAAGCTCTTGAGGGGGTGAATTGCGTGGCTGTGCCTATTATGGATTCTTCTAGAGAAGCGCGTGCAGCGATTACGGTTACTGGGCCCGCTAACCGGCTGAAGTTGGATCAGCTAGATGAAGTGGGCGAGATGATGAAGGTGGTCTGTAGCCAGGTGTCGGAGAATTTGGGGTATTTGTAGAAATTTAAAATATAGAATGGGAATTAGTAGATGAAATTGAAATTAGTAAAAATATGTGGTGGGCTGTTGGGAGCCGTGGCGACAGCTACGGCGAGCCCACAGGACGCGGTGCTGTATGAAACTCCAGCAGTGGTGGCGAGTGATGGATTGATCGCTTGGCGGGTTCCGGTGACGGGCAACCAAGAGATTTTTCTAGAGGTCAATGCTGTTGGCAATGAATCTGTGCGCGACCAGGCAGTGTGGGGTCAGCTTAGCTGGGCAAACTCGGCTGGGAAAATTAAATCGATTAATCAGAGCGACTTGCAGGTTTTGGATGGCCAGGACAAGGGGGGCAAATGGCTGAGCAAGCTGGAATTTACAGCTGGCAGTGGCATGCTTACGCCAGCTCGCACGGTGTTGAAATGTAAGGCTCCAGTTGGCGCGGTGACTTTGAGCGGAGCCAGTGGTCTGCATCCAGAGCTAGGCAAAGATGGCGCGGTGCGTTTTCGGGTTTTATCAAGCAAACCAGCGCCACCAGCTAAGGGCTTTGTCACGAAGGTGCCATTTGAGGAAAGGCGCAATGTATTTGGCGTCTCCCATCAAATGGAATCGCTGCGCCTAGCGATCGAAGATTTACAGCAAACATTCCCTAAGGAATATGACGCTAAGAAGTATTTGGCTGAGCTAGCTAAGGTGGAAAAAATCGTCGATTTTAAAAAGAAAAATGATGCGCTGCAAAAGCTAAAGCGCGAGGCATTGCTGGCCAACCCAGCACTCGACTTTGATGACATCTTGTTTGTTCGCCGTCACCTCGGACATAGAGCGCGTAATAGCATGGGCCGTGCGGTTGGTTTTGTAGCCAATAACTCGTTTTCCATGCAAAACTGCGAGAGGAAGCACAGAGGAAATGACATCGTCAAACTGAAAAATTTCCGCACAAATCCTGAGCTGGAGACCTTGTATAAGCCGTCGAGCGATAGGATCATCTCAGATATTGATTTGGAATTTGACGGCGAGAAGGTGTTATTTACCTCAGTGAATGATGCCAATGCGCTGCGTCTTTTTGAGTTGGATTTGGCCTCTGGTAAGGTGGTGCAAGTAACCCCTGATGATGACGGTGATGACGTCGACCATATGGACGCGTGTTACCTTCCTGATGGCGATATTATTTTCACCTCAACGGCGACGTTTTTGGGCATGCCGTGCATCGACGGGAGACCGCGGATGTCGAGCATCTTTAAATACTCACCAAAGACTGGCAAAACTCGCCAGCTGTCATTTGACCAAGACAGTAGCTGGTGCCCAACTGTGATGAATGACGGGCGCGTGATGTATACTCGCTGGGAGTACAGCGACATGGTGCACTCCAATAACCGCGTTCTCATGAGCATGAACCCAGATGGCACCAACCAGCGCTCTCTTATGTTCAGCAACTCGTATTTCCCTGCCGCATTCTTCTATGCTTCGCCAATTCCAGGTAGCAATAGCCAAGCGGTTGGCATTGCTTCTGGTCACCATGGCATCGCCCGATCTGGCCGCTTGTTGGTAGTGGATCGCTCATTGGGTGAGCACGAGGCTGACGGTGTGGTTCAAGAAATCCCTGGCCGCGGAATCAAAGTAGAGCCAGATGTGAAAGACCGCCAAGTAGATGGCATTTGGCCGCATTCAGTGCATCCTTATCCATTGGCGCAGAGTAAGACTAATCTCGGTGCTGGAAAATATTTCCTCACTGCGATGAAGCCGAATGCCAATGAACTATGGGGGATTTACCTTGTTGATGCCTTTGATAACCAAGTCCTGCTATACGAGGATGAAGGCAAATCTAGCTTTGAGCCGATTGCACTGAAACCACGCAAGCGTCCAGCTCAGCGCCCAGACAGCATTGTTGAAGGTGCTGAAAACGCTACCGTATTCATTCAGGATATCTACGCAGGCCCTGGCCTGAAAGACGTTCCTCGCGAAGAAGTGAAGGCATTACGTGTGGTGACCTACGAGTTTTCACCAAGCAGCTCTGAGCCAAATAAACCGAACAGCAGTAATGGTAGCGGTGGCCTGATTGGCACACTTGGCATCGATGGTCCATGGGACATCAAACGTGTTCTTGGAACCGTGCCTGTTTATGAAGATGGCTCGGCTCATTTTGAAATTCCAGCTACCGTGCCAGTTTTTGTCCAGCCACTGGATAAAGAGGGACAAGCAATCCAGCTGATGCGTTCATGGTTGGTTGGCCAGCCAGGCGAGCGTGTTTCTTGTATCGGCTGTCACGAAAGCGCAGCGGATGCGCCGATGCCACAGCGCACGCAGGCCAGTTTGAATGCTCCTCACCAGATGGAGCCATGGTCAGGCAGAGGTGTGAATTTCGATTACGATACCGAGATTCAGCCGATTGTAAACCAGCACTGCATGGGCTGCCACGATGGTCAGCCAGCTGACGGTCGCTATACCAGCCGCCGCGCTGATTATCAGGATAAGCCTATCCCATACTTAGGCACAGATTTGTTGGAAGGATTTAGACTGCGCTACGGCGGCAGCCTGCACGCTGGCCGCGGTGGTGGTAAGTTTTCTAAAGGTTACTTTGAGCTCTTTAAGATGACTCGTGGTCCGGGAATCGAGAGTGATATGAATGTGCTCACACCTAAGGAATTTAGCGCGGATACCACTGAGCTGGTACAGATGCTGAAAAAAGGCCACTACGGGGTGGAGCTAGATTCTGAGGAATGGCTGCGCATTTACGAGTGGATTGATATGAATACGCCATATCATGGTGACCGTATTCGTGTGGTTGAAGGTTACACCAACAAAGCTCCAGTGGAACGGGCGATCCGTCGCTCGCAAGAGATGAAAGAGAAATACGGCCTGCCTGAGGCGCATTTTGTATCTACTGGCCAGACCTCAACTATTGCCGAGGTGAAGGTGAAGATGCCTGATGTCTCAATGGTGGAAAAAGTCCGCCGCGATGGCGAGATCGAGTTTTCTGCTAAAATTGCAGCGGAACGCAAGCAGCCAATCTCACTTGACCTAGGTGGTGGCATGTCCATCAAGCTAGTCTACATCCCAGCTGGTGAGTTTGTTATGGGCTCAGCTGATGGTGATCTCGACGAGTTGCCAATGCACAAACAGCGTATTGCAAAAGGATTCTGGATGGCTGAAATGGAAATCAGCAACGAACAGCTACGTAAGTTCAACCCTGACCACAACAGCCGTCACGAGCACCGTGTAGGTTATCAGTTTGGTGAAACTGGCTTTGACGTGGATGACGACGCTCGCGCCGCTGTTCGTGTCAGCTGGAATGAAGCTATGGATTTCTGTAAGTGGCTGTCAGAGAAAACTGGCAAAAAAGTCACCCTGCCTAGCGAAGTGCAGTGGGAGTGGGCAAGCCGCGCTGGCACCGCCACACCGTTCTGGTTTGGCAAGGCTGGTAGCGATTTTGGTAAATTTGCTAACTTAGCTGATAAAGCGACTGAGCAGTACGCTACCGACACCTCTAGTAAGGGTGAGCACAGCTACTTCGGTATCTATACCCTAGCCAACCCGAACGAATACGAGGCCTACATTCCAGCTGATAAATCAGTAGATGATGGTCATTTCCTGCACACCAAGAGTGGTGAGTATAAGGCAAACCCATGGGGGCTCTACGATATGCACGGTAATGTGGCTGAGTGGACTCGCTCCATCTATCAGCCGTATCCGCTGCAAGATGGTCACGTGACCGAGCAAGCCGGTGAAAATATGGTGGTTAGAGGGGGATCATGGCGCGATCGCCCGCACCGAGCTACTTCTAGTTTCCGTGTCAATTATCCATCTTTCCAGAAAGTGTATAATGTTGGTTTCCGCGTGATTGTGGAAGATTAGAGCATTGTGTTCATCTGCCACGATGAATATTGGCAAACTCTAGCTGCTCTCTTGCAGCTAGAGTTTTTTTGTTTTTACTGGCATGTTTTCTTTTTATAGGAGGAAAAAGTAGGTGATTCCTTGGAAGCCTAGAGTCTCAAGGAGTTTCGTATATGAAATAGATTGGTGGCGAGGTGATGAGGCCATAAAATAGGCCATGTATATAGTGAGATATGCGCTTTATTGCATTTTTGATGAAAAACAATCGATCATCATAGGGTATTCAAGGTTAACAATGCGACGGAATGGATTCCTATCAGTGTGTTATTGGCCTCAGCTTCCCAAGTTGCCCCTGATTCCGGGCTGAAGGTTTTTTGATTCTATCGCATGCTTAACTCAAACAATGATGAAATATTCCTTAGTTAGTATGTGCGGGGCGATGCTCGGTGCGGTAGCCTCTGTGTCGGCCAGTCCACAGAGCAGCGCGCTGTATGAATCGCCAGTGATTTTGGCAGAAGATGGGTTATTTAGCTGGCAGGCTAAAGTAACACCATCCAAAGCAGTATTCCTTGAGGTCTACTCTGTAGGTAAGACTTCGAAAAACGACCAAGCGGTATGGACTGAACTCAGCTGGCAGGATGCAGCGGGGAAATCCACCACGCTTAACTCAAGTGACTTGAAGGTGCTTATCACCCCTGAAGGCCAAGAGAGCAAGTGGCAGGATAAGCTGAGCTTTGCGCCAAAAGGTGCCATGCTGACACCAGCTAGAACCGTGATGCGATGGATCGCTCCAGCTGAGGCAGTAAGCCTGAGTGGCTTGAGCGGCCTGAACCCAGAGACGGGTAAAGATGGCGCTGTGCATTTCCGCATTTTATCAAGCAAGCCTGCTGATCCACCTAAAGCTGTAGATTCTAAAGTACCATTTGAAGAGCGCCGCAATGCCTTTTCTGTAGGCCAGCAGATCACCTCGCTGAAACTTGCTATCGACGACCTCGCTCAAACTTTCCCGAATGAGTACGAAGCTAAAGGATTCCTCGCCAAGCTGGCGAAAGTAGAAGCGATTTCTGACCTTCAAGAGAAAAACAAGCAGCTGCAGGAGCTGAAGCGTGAAGCTTTATTTGCGAACCCAGCCTTGGACTTCGATGACATCTTGTTTGTTCGCCGTAACCTCGGTGGCGCGGCAAGATCAGCCATGGGGCAGCGTCTTGGTTTTACCAGAAACAATGCCTTCTCTATGCACAGTGCATACAGAGACAGCAAAGGTAATGAGATCATGAAGTTGAAAAACTTCAAGTCCAAGCCTGAGCTGGAGACGGTCTACAAGCCAAACAAAGACATATTGGTTTCCGACATCGATCTTGATTTCGACGGCAAGAGAGTGCTCTACACTTCTGTTAACGAAGAGAGCTCATTCAGACTCTATGAGCTGGACCTTGCTACAGGAAAAACAAGGCAAGTGACCACTAACGAGGAAGGTGCTGATGTTGACCACTTTGACGCTTGTTACCTTCCAGATGGCGATATCATTTTCACATCTACCGCCACATTCTTGGGAATGCCATGTATTAATGGTGGCCCACGTATGGCTAGCCTTTTCAGATATTCACCAAAGACTGGCAAAACTCGCCAGTTGTCATTTGACCAAGACAGCAGCTGGTGCCCAACCGTGCTGAATGACGGTCGCGTGATTTATCTGCGCTGGGAGTACAGCGATATGGTGCACTCCAACAACCGCGTTCTTATGAGCATGAATCCAGATGGTTCCAACCAGCGTTCATTCATGTTCTCCAACTCTTATTTCCCAGCGTCATTCTTCTATGCGACGCCAGTGCCAGGTAGCTCCAGCAAAGTTGTTGGTATTGCTACAGGTCACCACGGGTTCTCAAGAACTGGCCGCATGCTGCTAGTTGACCGCACACTCGGCGAACATGAAGCTGACGGCGTGATCCAGGAAATCCCAGGTCGTGGCATCAAAGTTGAGCCAGAAGTAAAAGACCGTCAGGGCGACGGAATGTGGCCACAAAACGTGCATCCACATCCAGTGGCGCAGAGTGGTACTGATCTTGGTGCAGGAAAATATTTCCTCACTGCGATGAAGCCAAATGCAGACTCACTTTGGGGCATCTACTTGGTTGATACTTTCGACAACCAAATTCTACTTCACGAAACTGAAGGTCTAGCTAGCTTTGAGCCAGTAGCCTTGAAATCTCGTGAGCGTCCTAAGATGCGCCCATCGCGCATTGTCGAGGGAGCCGAAGATGCTAGCGTATTCATCCAAGATGTTTACCAAGGTCCAGGCCTTGCTGGCTTGCCAAAAGGTGAAGTAAAATCACTCCGTGTGGTTACTTACGAATTCGCTCCAAGTAGCTCAGATCCTAAGAAGTTAAACTACAGTGCTGGTAGTGGTGGTAACGTTGGTACATTGGGTGCAGATGGCCCTTGGGACATCAAACGTGTCCTAGGTACCGTTCCTGTTTACGAAGACGGCTCCGCACACTTCAACATCCCAGCGATGACACCAGTTTTCCTTCAGCCATTGGATGAAGACGGCCAAGCGCTGCAGTTGATGCGTACATGGATGGTCGGTCAGCCAGGTGAGCGTGTTTCTTGTATTGGTTGTCACGAAAGTGCCGCTGATACCCCAGTGCCACAGCGCACACTGGCTTCACTGAAAGAGCCAAATGAGATCAAGCCATGGAATGGTCGCGGTCACAACTTCGACTACGATACTGAAATTCAGCCAATCGTTGATCAACACTGTATGGCTTGTCACGACGGCAAACCAGCTGACGGCCGCTATGAAACATTGCGTGCTGATTACAAAGGTAAGCCAATCCCATACCTTGGCTCTGATATGATTGAAGATTGGTCCACACGTTTTGGTGGCCAGCTTAAGCCACAAAATGGTGGTGGTGCCTTCTCCAAAGGTTACTTTGAGATGTTCAAGATGTCACGTGGCCCAGGTATCGAGAGTGATATGCACGTATTGACGCCGAAAGAATTCAGCGCAAATACGACTGAGCTCGTACAGATGCTGAAAAAAGGTCACCACGGTGTTGAGCTCGACCAAGATGAATGGTCTCGCCTCTACGAGTGGATGGACATGAACACACCATACCACGGTGTCCGCCTGCGCATTGTCGAAGGTCTCAGAGCTGAAGCCGCTGTGAAGCGTGCGATGGTGAGATCAAAAGAAATGATCGAGCACCATGGCCTGAAGAGAGATCACTTTGTCTCTGCTGATCAAGATGTGAAGGTTGAAAAAATCGAGCCAATCAAGCCAGATAACTCAGCTGAAATCGCACAGCGTGCTAAAGGTAAAATGGAGTTTGCTGCGAAGATCTCTGACGACAGCAAAGAGCCAATCACTCTGGACCTCGGCGACGGCATGAGCATCAAGTTAGTTTACATCCCAGCTGGTGAGTTTGTAATGGGCTCAGCTGATGGTGCACTCGACGAACTGCCAATGCACAAGCAGAAGGTAGACAAAGGGTTCTGGATGGCAGAAATGGAAATCAGCAACGAACAGCTACGTAAGTTCAATCCTGATCACCACAGCCGCCACGAGCACCGTGTAGGTTACCAATTTGGTGAAACTGGCTTTGACGTCAACGACGACCCTCGCGCCGCCGTTCGTGTAAGCTGGGACGAAGCTATGGCTTTCTGTAAGTGGTTGTCTGAAAAGACTGGCAAAAAGGTCACTCTGCCTAGCGAAGTGCAGTGGGAGTGGGCAAGCCGCGCTGGTACTTCCACACCATTCTCGTTTGGCGAGTATGGCAGTGATTTCAGCAAGTTTGCTAACTTAGCTGATAAAGCTACCGAGCAGTACGCTACGGACACATCAACTAAGGGCGAATTCAAATACTTCGGTGTTATCACATTGGAAGATCCAACTAAGTACGAGGCCTACATCCCAGCTGACAAGTCAGTAGATGATGGTTACTTTCTCCACAACGAAGGTGGTAAGTACAAAGCCAACCCATGGGGTCTCTACGACATGCACGGTAACGTTGCAGAATGGACTCGCTCCATCTACCAGCCATACCCACTGCAAGATGGCCACGCCACTGAGCAAGTTGGTAGTGACATGGTAGTACGTGGTGGTTCATGGCGCGATCGCCCGCACCGTTCAACATCTAGCTACCGCTTAGCTTACCCAAGCTTCCAGCAGGTATTCAATGTTGGCTTCCGCGTGATTGTTGAGGAATAGAACGCTAGCTACCTAGCTACAAAAAATTCACACAACCCTAGTCACTCTATGTGGCTAGGGTTTTTTTATTCATGCCGAACCGTGATATGGAGGTTTTTTTGAATCGCGAGTGCTTGCGGATGCCGTGCGTGTGGGTGCGGCTTTGCCTCTCTAGCTTGCTGATTTTACAAATGTGCCAGATAAGCTGGCGGAACAATACGCCAGCATTTCTTTCCAGCTGATAAATCAGTAAAAGGACGGTCATTTTGTGCATACCAAAGTGGGAAAATAGAAGGCGATCTCATGAACAATGGTGAGGCATGTCAGCACTTTGTTTTGTGAATACATTTTCGTAATCACTCAGGCCTGAAATTTGCTAAAAGGCTAAGTTTCAGGCGGGTGTGTGGATGCAGCTGGCAGCTAGATCATGGCTCGTTTGCCCACTTAGCGAGACTTCCGATTACCATTTAACTTATCCGAGCTTCCAAATGATATTTAATGTCGGATTCCGCGTGATTATTGACGAATAATAGGTAATTTCTGGTGGCGTTATGAAGACCTTATTAGGAATACTAGCTCTAGCTACCATTGGTGTAGCCGGAGCAGCCGAAGATTATGCTGGCAAGCTGCCAGCTGGCAGCGGATTTATTTTCTCCGTCCATGCAGGTGATCAGCGAGACGAGATTGCTGTATCTACTCCAGCTGGAGAAATTGTTTGGACCAATAAAGATAAGCTGGTTCACCCGCAGTTGTTTGAGCTGCAGGATGATGGCTCTGTGCTAGTGGGTACCCAGGATGGCGCTCATATGCTCGGCCTCGACGGTAAAAATATTTGGCAATACAAGGTGCCAAAAGATACGCAAAACTGCTTTGCGATGAAACTTGGTGACGATCGATTTTTGATCGGTAACGAGGGGCATTCTAAATTTGCCGAGATCAACTCAGCTGGCGAAGTCCTCAAGGAAACTTCGCTTCAGGGCATCGAGTTCAAAAAACACGGTCAGTTTCGTTATTGCTCGATCACTCCAGAAGGTAATTACTTAGTTCCTGTGTTGTTCATGAAAACACTGCGCGAGTATACCCCTGAAGGCGAAATTATTTCAGAGGTGAAGAATTTGCCATCCGTAACTCGTGGCGAGCGACTCGCCAATGGCCATACCCTCGTATCCTCACGCGGCAAACTGCAAGAATACGATAAAGACTGGAAAGTCGTTTGGGAGTTTTCCCTCTCTAAAGACGCCAAGATTAAAGATTGTCCGATTACTAGCTTTACCGTGCTTGACGGTGATAACTACTTGCTCGCGCTCTACCACAGCAGCGAGGAGCCAAACTTCATTGAGATCTCCCGCGACAAAAAAGTGGTACACAAGTGGACATTCCCACAGTACAAGCGTGTAGCCTTTGTTACTGTTGTGCCAGCGGCAAACCCATTGATGAAGTCACTTAAGTAATCTGTAGGTTTCTTAACTCATTTAATCGTCCAGCCGGAATTTTTTCCAGCTGGACGATTTTTTTTTGCGACCAAGGGGTGAACAACTTTTCATACAATGTTCGATGCTGTTAGCCCCCGTGGGGTAATGGATTGGTAATTATGGTTTTTCTAATGAGTTGATTGATAGTGTGTTGCGGCTGGCTTGAATGGGTGAAATGAGTTGCCAGAAATGGGTTGTCGTACTAATTCTTCCTCGACTTCATGCAAGTGTCTGTTTACTTTGCTTATACAACCCCTAAAACCATATGTATACCCCTCCTGTCCCCCCAACTGGTCGTGTAGCCCGCGGCATCACCTTGATTGAGCTTACCGTAGTTATTGTTGTAATGCTCACTTTGATCTCAGTTCTATTTATGGCTGGTCGCGCCTATAAAGAAGGTGCCGACCGCGCTAACTGTATCTTGAATATTCGAACCGTGCAGCAGTCTGTACGATCATGGCAAAATGTGAACAACGTCCCAGCTGATGGTGTGACCGCTATCGATGAAGATGAAGTTTATGGCGATGGTAAATTTTTGCCAGTGCGGCCAAGTTGCCCAGCTAATGGTAGCTACACCTTTGCGGTAGCTGTGCCCGTAGTTGGCAGCCTTGTAGTCGACTGCGATATCGACGGCCACGAACCTGAGGATTCCGTAGGCTGGTAACCGCCAAGATTTCATTCATGGGCTGGAGGAGCGCTACTGTCACGTGCGCTCCCACCGCCATTTCACTATATTTGTTCCCCTGTATTCTTCCTTCTCTACACCATCTATGAGCCAGCTGGCCAATCTTTATCTGTGTTTCAGATTGGTGAAAAGCTAGGTTTCATAACGAATTTAGTGCTTGTTTCACGAATTTGTCCAACTAGGTTTATATCTAGTTGGACGTTTGTTGCTTATATTTAAGCAGGTAATTTCTTCTCTATGAGCTGAGTAGAGCTTTGATTGTCAAACGTTTCACGAGGGTGTTAATTAAAACATTTTAACAAATGAGCTTAGCTGATGACACGTTTTCATCGATGAACTTTGAGTTAATTGTGATAAAAAAAGCGAATCGATGATGGGAAAGATAATGTTGTGGTTTCAAGCGAGAGAGACAGATAAATCAAAGCGAGCTAGCCAACGAGAAATGGGCGACGCTGAGGTAGATATGCCGCTGGGTAAATTCTCATCTTGCGGGGAGCTGGCAATGGCACGAGGAATGACATTGGTTGAGCTGACTGTTGTCATCTTGGTGATACTATCGCTGATTAGCGTATTGTTTATCAGCGGGGTCAAATATAAAGACGGAGCGGACCAGGCGAACTGCATCTTGAATATCCGTATGGTTCAGCAGGCGACACGCTCTTGGCAGAATGTGAATAACGTGCCAGCTGATGGTGAAACACCCATTGATGAGGATGCAATCTACGGCGACGGCAAGTATCTTCCATTCCGCCCAGTTTGCCCAAGTAATGGAAATTATACCTTTGAATCTATTGTGCCGCTACCAAATGATTCGGTTTTAACATGCGATATTGAGGGGCACGAACCAAACCGTACAACCAACTGGTAGCAGCTAGCTGGCGCGTGATTACCAAACGGCTACACGCAGGCCGGTGTAGACAAACCAGCCATTTTCGATGTCGTCTTCAAACACGGTATTGCCACCGCTAGCGGTTTCAATTTCCACTTCGTTGGCGAAGGTCAGGCCGCCCCACGCGGTCAGCCAGACGTGCTGGCTGAGGCGTCGCTCTACCAGCAAACCGCCTTGGAAGTTACTTTGTTTGATGTCGTAGCTGGCGCTGGTTTCTTTATCTTTGACGTTCCATACACCACCACCTGGGAGAACCATGGCGCGAATAATCCAGTCTTCATGGGGCTGCCACGCTGCGGTGAATACCGGCCCGCGCAGTGAGACATAAGTGCAATCACTTGGGCGCCATTCAAAACCAATTGCTGGTAAAAGCAGCTGGCCACCCAAGCGGCGCACGCTACCGGCGCCAATCAAAAGTGAGAAATCGTCATTCCAGCGGTATTTTGCGCCCACCAGTCCGTTGATGTAAAAATCATCGCCATTGACGTCTGAAAAGTCTGATGAAATGCCCGGTGTTGCGGTGGCGATGAATGACCATTTGCTGCCCGGCTGGTTATAGAAAAAGTTGAAGCTAAAGGCCAAGGTGTGCACGTTGACGTCATTCAGCGCATCAATGCCATCGAGGTCAAACCAGGTGCTTTCGTAGCGTAAAGTTGGTAGCAAACGCAGATTGTCAGTCAGTTGGACGGGTTTGTAGAGCGCGGTGCGCATGGTCAGGCGGGTATAGCTGATACGCGCGTCCGAGCTTTTGAAATCAGAATCCCCAGACCAACCAAACTGAAGGTAGGCAGATGGCGCATTCAGATCATCTCTTTTGAGGAAATATTCGTCCGCCATGCCAGTTGTATTTTCTACTTCGGCGGCGGCAAAACTTGGACAACAAAGGGTGAATATCAAAAGTGGGCGCTTCATGTAGACAAAATGTAGACAGTGATTGCTAGATGTCACGAATAAACGCATGAATTTAACAGTTAGTTGTCAGACGACTGTTTTCTAGCGAGACAAAAAAGCCCCAAGCAATTGTTTGGGGCTGAATGAGAAAAGAGGGTTTCTGGCTGGCTGAATTTACCAAGATTTTTTGATCCCCAGAGTGGTGAACCACTCGGATCCTAGCTGAGGTCCGTCTAGGTCTTGGTAGACAGGGCCACCAATTTCTAGCGCCAGTCTAGCTCTGTTGATTGGCAGCATGTAGTTGACACCGAGGGCGAGATCGAGGCGCTGGCCACCGCGCAGGTGAGTATCGGTAGCTGGAGTCATGCTCGGTGGTGCCATGTCCTGAGATTCACCATTCACATTGCCCCATGAGGAGGCAATCAGGCGGGTGGAAATAGAGGTTTTTTCGTTCACCAAGTACGCTGCCCACAGGCTTCCTTCAGCGCGGTTGCCGAGGTCGTAGCCATTGTCGTTGGAGCCCGTTCTGATGGTGGCGGTGAGCTGAGCACCGTAGGACCATTTATCGTAGAGCTGCACCCAAGTGGCGGTAGGTTTGATGTCCCATGTGCCAGATCCCAGCTGCATGGTGTAGGGCACGTGCAGTCCGTTGTCTAAGGTTTCGTCGATGCTGCCAGTGGGCATAGAAAGCCCGAGACCAAGCACGAGGCGGGCATTTTTTTCAGCGTAGGCCTGATAGAGGGCAGAAATGGTGGTATCGCCCACACCTGACACTGACGAGCTGGATGTGGTGGCTGGCATGCCCATCATGCCGCGCATGGTCATATTCATCTCGCTGTCTTTGTAGTTGGCCATCAGCCCGAGCGTGAAGCTGTCAGTGAGTGAGTACATGAGGCCGATCATGTGCATTTGCATGTCCATGTCGGTGGGTGTCATCATGTAGTTTTCCAGCACTTCGCTATCGGAAATCTGTGAGCTGCCGTCGTAGCTGCGCTGCATGCTCATGTACATGTATCGGTAGGAGGCCATCAAAGTGCCTTTGTTGTGCACGTGGTCTGCCATTACGCCGATAGGGGCATGGTAGTCTGGGCGTGCGTGTGTGCCGCATGGGCAATGAGTCGCGCATGAGCTTTCTTTGGCGACTTGGCTGACAGTTTCTCCGGCAAATGAGCTGGCTGCAGTGGCAATGATAGTGGTGGTGATAAGTGAAAATTGTTTCATCGTGTTGTAAGATTCTTGATCAATAGTTGGCCTGTAGAAGTGACAGGCGGCAATCGTAGCGGACTAGCCGCAAAGGGGGGGAGGACGGGCACATTGAGCCCGCAAGTGAGATGCGCTGGAAATTCCAGCAAATCCACTAGCTAGCTGACGCAGGCGATGGAGCCAGCTGCCGCTAGGATGAATGCACGCATGGACAAATCATGCGTATGGTGATCAAGAATTCACCTGTGGCGGTGGTGAGATAGGTGTGCTGATGAAACCCGCTGGGGTGAGCGGTTGCCATAGCTCCAGCTTGAGCTGGCGATGTGGTGGTGGGGAAACTTGCATGGCGCGTGTCATCTCAGATGGGGTACAAAAACCAGCCAGCTGGAAGACTTCGCTGCGTACCGAAATCGGTTGCTGTTCGTCTTTTTCCACCTTGGCCGCTTTGATTTGCAAACAAAGCGCACAGGGGTGCTCGCCATTGAAGGTGGAGTCGATAGCGAGCTCGATGCCGCGGTCACTGCGGTCCGCAAGCATCTGCGTCCACGCCCAACATTGGGCGATCAACAAGTGCGCATCGAGTACGCCTAGGATCGCTAGTAGGGTGCAAAATTTACCAAAATGCTGGGTGAGTGCAGGCAAAGCAAATGTTTAGGTGCTAAAATTGCATCGCTTTGTCAAGCGGTCCGATTGATTTGATGATATTTTGGAAGCTCTGCAGTTGACCTCTCGCTCATGCTGGCTATGAGTTGCGCCATGCAAGAGAACACATCTGAAACTGCAAAAGAGAATGAGGAGCTTGTAGATGATCTTCCAGCTGAGAACGAAGAGGCTCAGGAGACCACCGAGCAAGCCGCTGCAGCTGAAGAGCTCGACCCATGGGAGCAGCTGGAGCAAGAAGCCGCACAATGGAAAGATAAAGCGGTTCGCGCCACGGCTGAGCTGGAAAACTTCCGCAAGCGTATGGCTCGCGAAAAGCAAGATGCAGTACGCTACGGCAACATGCGCCTGCTTGAAGAATTGCTGCCAGTTCTTGATAATTTCAACATGGGCATGATGGCTGCCGAAAAAGAGCAGGGATCCATGCTCTACATGGGCATGAACATGGTGCTGCAACAAATTGAAAGTTTCCTCGCCAGCCAGAACGTCGAAGAAATCGTCGTCGCTGATGGTGCTGAGTTTGATCCAAAAATCCACGAAGGTCTGCTGCAAGAAGCTAGCGACAGCGTGGAAAAAGGCCACATCATCCGCACCGTGCGCAAGGGATACAAAGTGGGCGAGCGCCTGCTGCGCCCAACGAACGTAGCGGTCTCCACTGGCCCTGCTGAAGAATCCCCAGCTGAAGACACAGAGAAAAGCGAATAATCATCATGTCCAACAACAGAGATTTTTACGAAGTGCTGGGCGTGTCCCGCGATGCCAGCGCTGCTGAAATGAAAAAAGCCTACCGCAAGCTTGCGGTGAAATTTCACCCCGACAAAAACCCGGGTGATGCTGAGGCTGAAGAGAAATTTAAAGAGCTGAGCCACGCCTACGAGGTGCTCAGTGATGAAGACAAGCGCGCAGCTTACGATCGCTACGGTCACGATGCCTTTGAAAATGGTGGCGGCGGCGGTGGTCGCGGCGGCTTTGGTGGTTTCCACGATGCCTCAGACATCTTCTCACAAGTATTCGGCGGCGCCTTTGGTGGCGGCGGTGGATTTGAAGACATCTTTGGTGGTGGACGCCAGCGCCGACCTGATGGCCGCAAGCCAGGCAGCGATCTGCGCTACGACCTCGAGATTTCTCTAGAAGAAGCTGCCGAGGGTGTGGAAAAAGAGCTCGAGCTGGAAAAACTCGAACCTTGCAAAACTTGTAAAACCACTGGTTCCAAGAGCAATAAAGGCAGCAAGCCGTGTACGAGCTGTGGCGGATCTGGCGTAGTTACTCGCCAAGCTGGCATCTTTGTCCAGCAGACCACCTGCCCAGAGTGTCACGGAGCTGGCCAAGTGATCAGCGATCCATGTTCTGACTGTCACGGTGACGGTCGCCGCGAGCAGTCATCACGCATCAAAATCCGCATTCCAGCTGGCGTAAGCTCAGGCACACGCCTGCGTTCTACCGGCAATGGTGATGCAGGCATGCGCGGAGGTCATTCTGGTGATCTGTACGTATTCATCCACGTCAAGCAGCACGAGGTATTTGACCGCGAAGGACCAAACCTCTACTGCGAGCTGCCAGTGCCATTTGCTACTGCAGCGCTCGGTGGTGAGCTGGAAGTGCCTACACTTTCTGGCAAGGCATCCATCAAGATTCCAGCTGGCACCCAAGGTGGTACGGTTTTCCGCCTGCGTGGCCGCGGCATCACTGATCTGGGATCATCTGTCAAAGGTGATCTCAACGTAGAAGTTCAGATTGAAGTGCCAATCAAACTCAACTCTGAGCAGAAAAAGAAACTCACTGAGTTCTCTGAATCTACTGGCCAGAAGAACAACCCAATTCAAGAATCCTTCTTTGAAAAAGCGAAGCGATTCTTCACCGACGCAGAATAAGTTGTGAACCGTTATTACATCTGCCCAGCTGACTGGAATGAGGCCAATCTCGCCATCCGTGGTGAGGAGGCCAAACATTGTGTGCGCGTGATGCGCACCCAAGTCGGTCAGCAGGTAGAGGTATTTGATGGTGAGGGAAAATGCGCGGTGTGTACTGTGCTGAAAACCTCGAAAAGTGAAGTCGCCCTGCAGCTCGACCAGCTGCGGGATGACCCACAACCCGCATCAGAAATGGTGCTTTACCAAGCGGTGCCGAAGTCTGGCAACATGGAGTTGATTGTGCAAAAAGCCGTTGAACTCGGCGTTGCCAGCATCCAGCCGCTGATCACTGAGCACACCGTGGCGCGCGCCGATGCCATTGCTAAAAAACAGGCCAAGTGGCAGCGCATCGCCCTAGAAGCGTGCAAACAATGCGGGCAAAACCGCCTGCCTCAAATATTGCCCACGCTCGGGTTTGCCAGCTGGCTGGCCGAGCACCAAGCTGGCGAACTTGAAATCATCGCCGCCATCTCAGACCAATCACAGCCGCTCAAACAAGTGGTGGAAGCGTGGTCTGGTAAAGGAAAAGTAGCTATCCTCGTCGGCCCTGAAGGCGATTTTTCCAGCCACGAATATGCAGCTGCTTTTGCTGCAGGTTTCACTCCCATCAGCCTGGGAGAAATTATTTTACGTGTGGAGACAGCCACCATGTTCTGTCTCTCCGTTGTCAGAAATGAACAGCTGAGTCGAGCTTAGTCGTTGGCTAGTAAGAGATTGTCGAGATTGACGCTAGATTTGATCAAATTAAATGTCGCGCATTGTTGATTAAACCGTTTTTGCTAGATGATTGAAAACGCTTGTTTCCTGAGGGTTCTTTGGTACACCTGTAGTACACAAAACATCCCCCAAGAACGCATTTACACCTTTGCCGATCCCAGCGACAAGATGTAATACCCCTACAACCATCATTTCCATATCACTCATGGCGATGCTGGCTTTTTTTGCGCCCGTGTTTGCATGGCAGCCAGGACCAGGAAATGCATCTGCTGTGAGCGGATTTACCGTCGATACCACCAGCCGCAATGATGTAGCGAGTTTCTACCACAGCGTGTACGCCGAGTCTGAAGCCTACAAAACACGCAGTAACGATTGGTACGGTGGCAGCTACAGCGGCAATAACCACGGCTCTACCACACAGGCACTCAAAGATGACGTGCAGCGCCGGGTGAACTTTTACCGCGCCATGGCTGGTGTGCCAGCTAACATTGATTTCTCCAGTACCCATACCGTGGCTGGCAGTGATGCCGATACCTTCTATCCAGGAGCCGCCACTACCAAACAAGCCGCCGCCCAGCGCGCCGCATTTATGATGTCGGCGGGCAACAATACGAGTCACAACCCATCTTCGAGTTGGCCAAAGTTCACTTTCGCTGGTTGGAATGGCGCCCAATATAGTAACCTGTCTGTTGGTTTGTATGGGCCTGGTGCTATGGACGCCTACATGAGGGAGAATGATCCTGATTCTTTGGCAACCTTTGATGCTTCAGCTGGCCACCGACGCTGGATCTTATATACTAGAGCAACCACCATGGCGACAGGCGATACCATTGACAGCGTGGAAGGCTCAGTTTTGAGGTATGCCGCTAATGCATTATATATTTTCCAACGCCAAGAGGAGAAACTTGATGTTAGTCAACAATTTGTTCCATGGCCTAATCAAGGGTATTTTCCTGATAAACTAGTCCCAACTCATTGGTCGCTGGGTCGTTGGGGAGCCGATTTCTCTGCCGCTGCGGTCTCAGTGACAGATCAGGACGGCAATCCAATGTCTCTGACCATTACTGATGCGGATCCAAATGTTTTCAAAGGAGATAATAGCATCGTTTGGAAACTTGATGGTGTCAGTAACTCAGTAGCGGAAGATGCCGAATATCACGTTACCGTTTCTAATATATTAATAGGGGGAGTGGCTGAGGCCTACAGCTACAAGGTTACAGTGTTTAATGTCGACGGGTTGGGTGAAGATCAATCATTAGCGGGTACCCAAATTCCACCAGTCAGTGGCGCGAGATACACATTTGAGTCAGTTGATGATGCTGAGGAGCACGAATTCCAAGTGACCCAAATTGGAGCTTTGTCACAGACATGGAACGCTGAGGGTGGTTCCACTGTAAATTTATGGGACGGCACAGGCTCTGAATATACGCTTACCTCGAACTGGTTAGCTGCGAACGGGAGTAGGTCCTATCGGCTCGGATTTAGCCGCTACAGTCGTAATTCGGAGATGTTTGGTTTTGAAAGAACCATGATTCCGCAGAGTGGCGCGACCTTATCATTCAAATTACGTCGCGCTTACATGATGCCGACCGCGGTATTATCAGTAGAAATTTCCGCTGGATACGCGAAATGGGAGTCGATCGCCGATTATGCGGGTAGCTCTGAGTATATTGAAGCTACTAGGCAGTGGACCATCACCGATGGCTCGTTTATTCAGAGATCGGTGGCCATTCCAGTGGAGTATATAGGAGAGCCAGTTTTAATCCGCTTCAGGATTCATAAGACCGAGAGTTTCTGTTTCCCTGCAGAGACAGCAAACATCAATGGCGCTTTTCTTGATAATATCAGCCTTAGCAACAGCAAGCAGCTGGTTCCTCAGGGAACAACCTCATATTCAGGAGACGCCTCAGTTGTCAGCTTTGATAGTTCTTCAGCTGGTGGCAGCTTGCAGGACGGCGTGCAGTACATCTTGCGCAAACGCACTCGCATGGGCAATTACTGGTACCCATACGGGCCGATGCTCACCGTGGTGCCTGATGGCGCGCTTGTTGGCTGGGAAGCATGGAAAGAAGCTGATTTTTCAGGCATTGATAGTTTCAGCGACGACGACGACGGTGACGGCCTGGGCAACGGTCTGGAGTTTGCTTTAGGCCTAGATCCCACCAATGCATTTGATACCGGCACGGTTCTGAAACCATACGTCGAAGACGGTTATTTGGTTCTCGAGTCGCCATTTTCGGGGAACCTAGCCACCATGGGCGTGGAGCTCCGGGGGCAATATTCTCAAGACCTAGAGCTGTGGGCAAATTCAGGTGTCGCCGAAGTGGTGGATGGCAAAATCCGCATTAAAGTAGATTTGGATCTGGATGCGCGCTTTTTCCGCTGGAAAGTGGATGTGCTAGCTACGCCATAGTGCTTGTTGATTGCTGGCTAGATGTTTGTGAGGGTAGCGGCTGTTTTTTGTCTGATAGTGTTAGAAGTTAGATGCCATTTCTAATGATATCGTATTGTTTCTAGCTGTGGTTTGAGCCTATTTCGATGTAGCCTTCAGCAGCTCGCAGATGGCAAGATGACGGTTTGCGTTTATCTTTAGCTGCGACTAAAGGGGCAACGGAAAGGAAATATGATGGCTAAAATTCACTGTTATACATTGATCATGAGCATCGTGCTGAGCATAAATGCTTGGGCGCAAGCGTGGAACGATCTGAACATTTTACAGCAAAATCGTCAGCCTGCGCGTGCCAGCATGATGGTTTTCCCAGATGCTAAAGCCGCGGCCAGCGGGCAGTATGAAAACTCCGCATGGCATATGAGCCTGAATGGTGAGTGGAAGTTCCATTGGGCAAAAAATCCAGCTGAGCGGCCAATGGCATTCTATCAAGAAACGTATGACGATAGCCAGTGGGGCAAAATTCCCGTGCCATCTAACTGGCAGATGCACGGTTTTGGTACGCCGATCTATACCAACATTAAATATCCTTTCAAAAAAGATCCACCAAATGCACCCGTGGAATATAACCCGGTCGGGTCATATCGTACGCATTTTGGTATTCCTAGCACCTGGCAGGGGCGGCAAACATTCATCGTTTTTGATGGTGTAGATTCAGCATTTTACCTGTGGGTTAATGGTAAAATTGTTGGTTATAGCCAGGGGAGTCGCACACCCGCAGAGTTCGATCTAACGCCATATCTGCGTGAGGGCGAAAATTCTCTAGCGGTTGAAGTTTACCGCTGGTCCGATGGATCTTACCTTGAAGATCAAGATTTCTGGAGGCTCAGCGGCATCTACCGCAATGTCTATCTGTGGAGCCGCAATCCATCACACGTGCGCGATTATTCTGTGCAAACTCAGCTAGATGAAAACTATGAAAATGCCACATTGAAGGTGGATTTAGAAATGGTCCAGCCAGCTGGAATGGTGAAGTTAGAACTGCTGGATCCAGCTGGAAATGTGCTTGTCACTGCGCAGGCTGAGGCAGCTGAATCTATCCAGCTAGAAATGCAGGTGGAGGCACCAGAGAAGTGGAATCCAGAATCGCCAATACTCTATCAGTTGATGATCAGCCACTGCGATGATGAGGGGCGTGTGCTCAGCGTGATCCCGCAGAAAGTGGGTTTCCGCCAAGTGGAAATCAAAGACGGTCGCTTCTGCCTAAATGGCAAAGACATTCTCATCAAAGGCGTCAACCGCCACGAGCATCACCCAGATACGGGGCATGTGATAGACCGTGAATCGATGGTGCGCGATATCCAGCTACTTAAGGAAAATAACTTTAATGCGGTGCGCACAAGCCATTACCCTAACGTGCGTGAATGGTATGAACTTTGCGACGAATACGGCATCATCCTATGGAACGAGGCTAACATTGAAAGCCATGGCATGGGCTATGGTGCGCAAAGTCTAGCCAAAGACCCAGCGTGGCAAGCGGCTCATTTAGATAGAATCGAGCGCATGGTTGAGCGGGATAAAAACCACCCGAGTGTAGTCGTTTGGTCGATGGGCAATGAAGCTGGTGACGGGGTGAATTTCCGTGCTGCTTATGAATGGATCAAACAAAAGGATCCTAGCCGGCCTATCCACTACGAGCGTGCTCTGGCTGAGAATGGTTTTGAGAATACCGACATCGTTAACAAGATGTACTCAACGCCAGAAAAGATAGAGAGCTATCTGCAGAGCGGGCTGAAGAAACCCTACATCATCTGTGAGTACATGCACGCGATGGGAAATTCTAACGGTGGAGCTGACGCCTACTGGGATGTTTTCTATCAAGATAACCTCGTGCAAGGTGGTTTTGTTTGGGATTGGATGGACCAAGGGATTCGCCAGCCAGTTCCAGACGAGCACCGTGATAAAGTTGGCAAAGGTGCTGTGAATGAGAGCTTTTTTGCATACGGTGGCTGGTTTGAGGAAAAAGAAAATATCCACCACGATGGCAATTTTTGCATGAATGGCCTGCTAGACTCGGCGCAAAAACCACACCCTGGCATGCAGGCGATGAAGTACCTTCAGCGCAACGTTCATGTGGAGTTAGTTGATAAAGAAACTGGGACATTTCTTATTACCAACTGGTTTGATTTTAGTCAGCTAGACGAGCTGGTTTATGGCAGCTGGAACATGCAAGCCAATGGGCGAATCGTCGCTGAAGGTTTGCTCGATCAGCTAGATATACCAGCAGGGGAGTCGCGCGAAATCACTATCCCAGACGCGATTGTCGAGCAAGAAGGTGGACTCGAGTATTACCTAACATTCGAGTTTCATGCCAAGGTGGATTACCATCCGCTAGTGAGTAATGCTCATTTGTTAGCGTGGGAGCAAATTTACATGACCGATGCTACCGTGCAGTACATCCGCGGCGGTAAAGAAGAGGCTGGAGGACGCCAGTTAGGAACTGAAGACTCAACGAGCAGCATCAAAGTAATGGGGGAAGAGTTTGCCATTACCTTTGACAAAGCAAGCGGCACGATCAGCTCATACACATATAAGGACGAAGTTGTTTTCACCGCTGGTGGCCAACTAGATCTAGCGCGCGCCTTGGTAGACAATGAAAGCCGTCAGAGTGATCAGATCAGCCCGCTATGGGCGCAGGCTGGCCCAAGCGCGGTGGTTGATAAGATAGAGTTAGAACGACTGGATGATAAAATCCAAGTGCGTGTGGAGTGGACGATGCCAGCAGTGCGTGCAGGCGCTTCAGCTGCCTATACCATCAATAAACTAGGCTCTGTGTTAGTGGAAATGCATTACGACTTTGGCCACACGCCAGAGGCCATTCGTCAGCTCTCACGCGTCGGCTCGCTGTGGATGCTAGCACCTGAGTATCAACAGATGGCTTGGTTCGGTCGCGCTGGGGAAACGTACACGGATAGAAATTTCTCACTGGTGGGATTGTTTAGCGGATCGGTCGCTGAGCAATGGACGGATTATTCCAAACCACAAGAGAATGGTAACAAAACGGCGGTCCGTTGGCTGAGCATGACCAAGGCCGATGGGCGAGGTGTATTGATTGAGGGGAATGGGCAGCACCTCAGTGTGACGGCTAGAAATTACAGCCAGGAGCAAATGAGCCAGTCCGATTATACATTCCAGATGGATTATTCGGACGAGATTTTCCTCAACCTTGATTTTGCCCAAGCTGGTGTAGGTGGCATTGATTCTTGGGGCTCGATGATTTTGAAAGAATACCAACTGCGCGGTGAAGCCTATCACCTGAGCTATCGTATCAGCCCGATCGAGCAAGCTGTGGAGAACTGGAGAGCCAAACCACTAGCGCGTTCTGGGGCCGAGCTAGAAGTGATGGCGGTGCCAGATCAGGGGAAATTCCAGCTAGTTGATTAGGTTGTTAGCTAGACCTATCGGCTCAGAGCGATTTTGCTCTGAGCTGTTTAATTGCTTGAGTCGAATGATTGATATTCGTTATAAAGCGGGCTGTGAGAGCTGGATGGATCGTATCAATCGCTGTGGCCTGCACCTTTGTAGGTAATCTTCTCGCCGCCGAGCAGCTGCGGGCGCGTGTACTGGCAAAAGGTGAAAGCCGGCTGCTCAAGGTGGCGGTGCTAGAGCCAGGAGGCAAGCTGGCTAAAGGGCAAGTGACGGATGTCAAAGTGAGTTATGCTGACTACGCAATGGGATATGTAGGTCGCGAGATTCGTGCTGAGGCATCGCATTACGATTCTAGCTGGCATCTGAAGAAAGTCTTTCCGCTAGACGGGCCATTGGCTGAGCAAGCGAATCAAGATAACGAATCATTGAATAAGCTAGCTAACGAGCGGCTGACATTAACCACCTTAGGCGTTGGTGATAGTGTGCCCGAGTTTGGCGCGATTGATCAGCGTGGCAATTATCGGCTAATCTCGCAGCTGAAAGGGAGGCCGTATATGCTTAATTTCATCTTTACGCGCTGTGCTGCGCCGACGATGTGTCCGCAGTCGACCCGCAAAATGGCGGAACTCCAAGATAGCTGGCGCGAGCAAAAAGCTGGCCAGCTGGACATCGTGACCGTGACATTTGATCCCGAGTATGACTCGCCTAGCATCATGGCCGCATACGCTCAGGCATACAAAATTGAAGAGCCAAATTACCATTTTATGACGTGGACTAACGAGCAGTTAGTCGACGACTTGCGCTTTCTGTTTGGTATTCTAGCAATGAAGGAAAATGGCACCATTAACCATACACTAACAACTTTGCTAGTCGATGCTGACGGCAAGATTGCCTACCTCGAAGAAGGGCCAGATTGGTCGGTCGATCAGTTTATTGCTGAGGCTAAAAAATTACAAAAATAGCGCTGTGATCGACATGAATGTGGCCAATCTTTTCATGACAAAACAGTGGGCTATCGCCTGCGCCAGCCTGATAGCCTCGTTTAATGTGGCCACCGCTGAGTATGCGGACACGGGAGATGCTGGCGAACCCGCCTCGGCAGCTGAAGCAGTTAAGCAGTTGGTGGATGGCTTGGGCAATGCTCAAGGCGAGGTGCTCTGGCAGGCATTTCCAGCTAATTATCAAGCTGACATTAACCACTTTGTTAGGAGTTTTGCTGGGCAGATGGACGCCGAGGCCTATGACGAGATGTTCCGATTGTTAGCACGCTTGGAAGTGGTGATTGCTGAGCAAGAAACATTCATTCTGAATTCTAAGTTAGGAGATCAATCAGCTGAGCGAAAAAAACAGCTGGCCGAGCTCTTGCCTCGGGTACGCCGGCTGTTACATACATTGAATCAAAGCGAACTAACTAGCCTTGAGAAGTTGGCTGAGTTTGATGGCGCCACGGTGAGCGCTGGCACATTGTCGCTGCTGTTACAGGATATCGATGCGCTAGCTGAGTTTTTGGGTATCGAGTCTCTATCTGAACGGCTGGCCAAAGTGAAAGTGCAGTCGGCGAGCAATACAAATGCGAAGGATCCAGCTGGAAATACGCTAACGACGTTGACGATGACTGGCCTACTGAGTGACTCAGCTCAGACGATTTCATTCACTCAGCTAGATGGTCATTGGCTGCCTAGCAAAATGGTCGCTGGCTGGCAGCAAGAATTCAAAAATGCTCACGGTCACTTAGAAACGATGCCAGAAGAGATGGTGCCGCTGATGAAACCACGCATCATGATTAGCTTCAGGATGTTTAATGGTCTGTTTAATAACATGGAGGCAGCTAGCTCTCAGGAGAAGTTTGATAAATCAGCTCGCGGTTTGTTAGTGCCGCTGCGCAATCTCACGAAAGTGCGCGAGACATTCATCTTGTGCACGCTGCCCAAGCCAGCTGGCGCTGCTCCAGCGAAGCCATAGAGTGGAGGGTTGGTAGATAGTGTTTGCCGCACTATCTATGGGGTGTTAGGATGCTGGGATGAAGGGAATTTTGTCATGCCTGTGTCTCAGTTGCTCGTTTTCCTTAGCTGTTGAGCTGGAAGAAGTTGTTTTCAAGGAGGTCGAATATCAGGTGCTAACTGTTCCACCCGCTGATGTTGATCTGTTCTGGAAAAATAATGATGGGCAGATCATGCGCCAGTTTTCGCAAGTATTTAAGCTGGCTGATAGGCCAGAGCGACAAGTGGCCTTCATGATGAATGGAGGCATTTACGAGCCGGGCGGAGTGCCTTCTGGGCTGATGGTACAGTGTGGCAAGTTGATGCGGCCACTGAATTTATCTGCAGGGAAGGGGAATTTCTATCTCAAGCCTAACGGCGTGTTCCTCATTGGGGCTGATGGCGCTAAGGTGGTGAATGCGCAAGCTTATGTAAAATATAAAGATGGCGTTCGCTGTGCGGTGCAGTCGGGGCCGTTGTTGCTAGAGAGCGGCAAAATCCATGCAAAGTTTCGTGCTGAATCAAGTTCGCGTTTATTGCGCAATGGCGTAGGTGTGAATGCCGCTGGTGATGTGGTGTTTGCGATCACCAAGCGCCATAGCGAGCAGTTGCCTAACTTGTACGAATTTGCCGAGTTTTTCAAAAGCCGTGGCTGTGATCATGCGTTGTTTTTGGATGGTGATATTTCTCAATTGTACGGTCGCGATGAGCTAGCCAAACCCAACAATAACTTCGGCTCTATCATCGTGGTCTACGAATCCAATCAGCTGGAAGAAGCCAAGGCTGCTAGTGACTAACATGTCATTCAGTTGGCGGGCAGGTTTCGTAGGCGATCATCGCTTGTTTGCGCTCTGGCTGCCACCGGTAGCCGCCAATGGCGCCGGATTGCTGGATGACGCGGTGGCAGGGGATGAGGTAGCTGATAGGGTTGCGACCGATGGCGGTGCCGACCGCTCTAGCGGCTTTTGGATTGCCGATGGCGGAGGCAATTTCTCCGTAGCTGGCGAGCTGGCCAGCGGGGATGGTGAGCAGCGCACGCCAGACTTTGAGCTGCAGCGCGGTGCCTTTGACGTAGGCTTGTAGTGGTTTGTTAGGATGTGGCTGGTCGAGCTGGCTGGCTGGTTTGGCTAGAAAGATTTGTTTGGCTAGCTTGCTGGCGAGTTGTTGGTCTAGCTGGAACTGCGCTCGTGGCCAGCTGGCTTGGGCTTCGGCGAGTGCGTCGACCATTTCCCCCTGCGAATAAAACCCGAGGTGGCAGATGCCGCGGTGGTTTTGGCAAATCAACGCGTGACCAAATGGCGTGAGTGCGCTGCCGTAGCGAATCGTCCAGCCAGCGCCCGCGGATTTGATTTCTCCTGGGGTGGCGGCTTCGATAGTTAGGCAGAGGTCGTGCAGCCGGCTGGGGCCAGAGAGCCCGAGGTCGAGCGAGGTCTGCAAGACTGGCTGGCCAGATTCTAGCAGCCGCCTAGCGTGTTGGTGATTGAGGCATTGGAGAAAGCCCTTTGGGGTGATGCCTGCCCACTCGGAGAACAGGCGGTGGAAATGAAACTCACTGAGCCCAGCAACTGTAGCCATTTCTTTCAGAGATGGTTGTTGGTCGCGGTGCTGGCCTAGCCAGAGGATGAGCCGCTCGATGAGCGCGTAGTGGTTCATGCGCCTAGCTTAGCACAGGCGCGGTGGCCAACCACCCGATTCTTGCGCTCAGCTGCGATGGAAAATTCCAGCTGGGGTAGCTATTTGCAGCGGTTCTAGAACTATAGCCTTCCCCCCAAAGATCCTCTAAAGAGATTGTGGGGGATGTCCTTCTCGTGCGGCATGTCTGATGTCGAGGGCGATCACATCGCTCTCTTTAACTGTAAAAATAACCCTGTATTTATATCTGCCCCTGCCGAATACCAGCTGGCGCAACTCGATGGCGTGGTCTTCGTTTTCTCTGGCGTAGGGGTGGGATTCAGGAAAATAGTCCAATTTCATCACCTTGGCCTCAACTTCAGCTAGCCACGAAATAGCACGTTGTGCATTATCAGCCGCAATGTAATCGCCCATTTCCTGCAAGCTCGTCGCAAACCTCTTGGTGAGCAGAACCCTGTATTTCATTACTTATAGCGTTCTTTGAGCGAAGCAAATACCTCGGCTGCTGGCTCAACTCTGCCAGCTTCCATGTCGGCAATGCTTTCCTTGAGCCTTTGATCTTGGAGATCTTCGATGGTATTTTCCATCCTGTTATATTCTTCAACCGAGAGAATGACAGCGACTTGTCGGCCCTTCTTTTCAATAGTTACAGGCTCTTGGCGGGCAAGATCTAGTAGCTTGCCAAAACGATTTGATGCTTCTGTAGCTGCGATAGTTTCCATGATTTGCGGGTTATCCCTATTTTAGCTAAAATAGGGAGTTGGTCAAATTCTATTCAAACCAGCTGATTTATGATTTCGTGTTGGCCAAGGCACGCTGGCTAGTGGCTGAGCTGATGACTTGCTGAATTTCGTGGGTTGCGCTGGCTGGCTGGATTTTCTATGCATGGGGCATGCGCACACGCTTTGCTCCATCACCAACGGGATATTTGCACCTCGGTCATGCCTATGCGGCTATGGTGGCGCAGAAGGTGGCGGTGGATGGCGGTGGTGAGTTTTTGCTGCGCTATGAGGACATCGACCGTACGCGTGTGCGTGAGCCGTACTACGAGGCGATAGAAGAGGACCTCAGCTGGCTGGGGTGCAACTGGCAGCGTGAGCCAGCGCCGATGCGTCAGCTAGACCGTCTGGGCGAATACGGCGCGGCATTGGACCAGCTCAAGGAGCTAGGTGTGGTGTATCCGTGTTTTTGCACCCGCAAGGAGATCCAGCTGGAAGTGGCGGCGATGGGCAATGCGCCACACGGCCCTGAGGGCGTCCATTACCCAGGTATCTGCAAGCGGCTAGCTGCGGATGTGGTGGCGGAGAAATTGGCCGCTGGCGACGAGCATTGCTGGCGGCTGGATATTGAAAAAGTAAAATCTAGCTGGCTGGCTGATGGCGAACTGAGTTTCACCGACCTGCGCTACGGAGTGGTGGTGGTGCAGCCGGATTTGCTAGGTGATGTGGTGCTGGCGCGCAAAGACATTGCCACCTCGTACCATCTGGCTGTGGTGGTGGATGATGCTGCCCAGCGGATCACTCATGTCACCCGCGGTGAGGACCTGATGGCATCGACCCACGTGCACCGGATTTTACAACATCTTCTCCAGCTAGCTGAGCCGGTGTACCTGCACCACGCGCTGGTGGTGGATGAAAATGGCAAGCGGCTGGCCAAACGTGACGAATCAAAAAGCCTACGCAGCCTGCGTGACTCCGGCGTGAAGCCAGCTGAGCTGGTCGACCAACTGTGGCGAGATTTCCCGCTGGGTATTTCTAGCTAGGTTAATTTCTAGCTAGGTTTTGTGGTGTGGCTGGTGGCGTGCTTGGAGTTAAGATGATTCTTGACGCCATGGTGTGCTCTGCTCAGTTTGTTAGCTATGTTTTCTTCGAGGATTGTAACGGTGGTGTTAGCTGTTTTGTTGATGTCGCTAGCTAGCACTTTTGCTAAAGAGAGTTCTGGCAAATGGACAAAAGAGTCGATGGCTAGGCGCACCATGCAAATGGTGGATTATTTCAAAGAAGACTTCCGCAAACGACAGGCAAACCTGCGGGAGGTTGGGGTGAATGTTGAGCTTAATTATGAATATTTTAAGCCGCCACTGGATAGAAAACAGGAGCGCGAGCAAGAGAAGTTTTTAGAAGGGCGGCTGAGTAGCAAAAGCCATGAAGAGCACGCTCAGGCCTATATGAAAGACCTCAAGCGGGTGCACGAGATGTTATTGCAGGCGGAGGCGCCACACGCTGACAAGAAGATGCCTGATCGCAGCCATCTCAAAGCACAGGTGGTTGATGAAGAAGTTTTTGGCATGCCCATCCAGGCGCGCCGGCTAGGGCTGGTGGTGGATAATAGCCCGAGCATGGAAAAGTATATTGAGGAGGTGAAAGAGGAAATCTATCAACATTTCCCTGCAGTCTATTACTTTGAGGTGAGTGGCTGTCGGCTGGGTGCAAATTATTATTCGAGCTATGTGTGGAGTGAAAATGGCCGCAGCCCGAGCAGCGGGATAAATGATGCGGAGTGGTTTTTCTCAGATCCTAATTTGGTAGCCTATCCATTCAGTCCAGCAATTCACTGCAAGAATTTCCCGATTGAAAAAGTTTACCTGTCCTATGTTTGTAACCAGCGAGACTGCCTATCTCTGATCAAAGCGTTAATTCTGAATTACCAAGCGGACTCGATTTATTGGTTCTGCGACCTCGATGACGATATGAGCGAGAGTAGCTTGAAAGAGCTCCACAAGCTGCTGACTGAGCATAAGGTGAAGCTTTACCTGCATAGCGTTCGCAGGTCGCCTAGCGCTATATTGACTAAAGTAGCTGAGGCCTCAGGTGGAGCAGTCATTCGTAAACGGCTGTGAAGATGAGGCCGAGCTGGCTAGATCATGCGGCTGGCTCAGCGAAGTGAGATCTTGCATCTGTGACAGCGCTTTCTCGGCAGGACTCGCTGGCTGGCTTTATGGCGGAGGAGTTTAATCCAGCTTCTCACCGCAGCGGCGGCAGAATTTGGCATCGATGAGGTGGCCGTGGACGCCGCAGCTTGGGCAGGCATCTGTGGTTTCATCTTGTTTGTGGGCATTGATCATCTCGCTGGTGACGATGCCGGTGGGCACGGCAATGATGGCGTAACCGGTCAATATAAGTAGGGTGGTGAAAATTTTCCCTAAGGCAGTGACGGCGGTGATGTCGCCATAGCCGACGGTGGTGATGGAGACGATGGCGTAATAGACGCTGATGGGGATGCTGGTGAACTTGGTGTCTTCAACACCACTTTCTATAAAATAAATGATGGTGCCGGCGACGATGGAGAGCAGCAGCACGGAGGTGAAGAATACGGTGATCTTAGGTGCCGCCGAGCGCAGGCCTCTCATCAGCGTATTGGCGCCGCGGATGTGGTGGACCATTTTCATCACCCGGAACATGCGCAGTAGACGCAAAACGCGGATCACGGCAAAGCTGCTGTGGGTAGGATCCAGCAGCGCTAGATAGGTAGGCAGGCAGGAAAGTAGGTCAACAACGCCATAAAAACTAAAAATATATCGAGACGGACGGCGCACCAGCCAGATGCGCAATGCGTACTCAAGAGTGAAAGCAATGGTGAAAAACCACTCCAGCCCGTGGATCAGGGTGGAATATTTTGCATTTATCGAGGGGATGCTTTCTAGCATCACGGTGAGCACGCTGAAACCGATGAGCCACATCAAAATGACGTCGAATGCCCTGCCAGCTGGTGTTTCTGCTTCAAAAACAATTTCCCACAAGCGTTGCTTGATTGGCGTGTTGGCTTCGGGGTCGGGTGCTTGATTCACGATTGATAGAATGATCTAGGCTTGAAAAAATGTCAATTCAGTGAATATTTTGCGTCCGCGGGGCGGAAAATGGAATTTTTTTAAAAAACTACCTGAGATTTGCATTGACAGATCACAGATCGGTTCCTAGTTTGCCCGCCCTTTCCCCGCCCAGGGGGTTTTATAAACTGGGCGACAATCTAAGGAGAACACATGAAGACTTTTTCAGCAAAAGCTCAAGACGTAGAGCGTAAGTGGTATGTGATCGACGCTGCCGATAAGGTAGTCGGTCAGGTAGCTGTACAGGCAGCAACTCTTTTACGCGGTAAGCATAAGCCAATTTTCACAAGCCACGTTGACTGTGGTGACTATGTAGTCATCATCAACGCGGACAAGGCTATCTTCACTGGTAACAAAGAGACTGATAAGATCTACACTCGTTACACAGGGTATGTAGGTAACCAAAAGGTAGAAACTCCAAAGAAAGTTCGTGCGCGTAAGCCAGAACTTATCCTTGAGCGTGCTATCAAAGGCATGATTCCTCACAACAAGTTGGGCAAAGTTCAGTACAGCAAACTTAAAGTTTACTGTGGCGCTGAGCACGCACACGAGGCACAGAATCCAGAAGTTTTCGAAATCGCCTAACCTAAACTATTTTAATTATCATGAGCGAAGCAACTATCCTCAGCGCAACAGGTCGTCGTAAGACTGCTGTAGCCCGCGTATGGCTTACAGAAGGATCTGGCAAGATCACTATCAATAAGCGCAACTTCGAAGATTACGTAGGTACTGTAACTCTTCAAAACCTCATTCTTGAGCCATTCCAGCACGCTAAGCTGGTAAACAAGTACGACGTTAAAGTCGTATCAAGTGGTGGCGGTATCAACGGTCAAGTTGGTGCTATCCGTCTCGGCATCGCACGTGCACTCTGCCAGCACGACCCTGAGCTCCGTGGCCCACTCAAAGAAGCTGGTCTTCTTCGTCGTGACCCACGTCAGAAAGAGCGTAAGAAGTTTGGTCAGCCAGGTGCTCGTAAGCGCTTCCAGTTCTCCAAGCGTTAATCTGCGACATCCGCAACATTTCGAAAAGCGTGTCTTCTTCCACTGGGAGGCACGCTTTTTTTTTGTTTGTTAAGAAACAAGTTAGGGTTTCTTAACAAAATTTTACTTATAATGCCGGCCTGCAAGTGCGCATCGCAGGGGGCCAGCTCGGTGCTTAGTTGCTAGCCGATGTGGAAACAGCAGTTGGCTGGATGGGCGTGATTGGTGCCCTCGGGGAAAACTCGGAAAAACCCGAAATTACAGAGCGTAAATTGGGTGTAGATCCTTTATTTATGAGGGTTCGTGGGTTTATTGAAGAAAAAATGCCTGACATCATCTGGCTTGTTGCCTGCGCTTGCAGCAGTATCTTGTAGAATTGCTGACTCGTTGGCCCCGCGGATGAGGAAGTGGAATCTCCAGCTAGCTAGATGGGCGGGATTGGAGCCCACGGGGAAAACCCGGAAAAACCCGAAATTTTAGAGCGGGAATTGGGTGAGGATCCTTTATTTATAAGGGTTTGTGGATTTTCCTAATAAAAAATGCCTGACATCATTTGTCATGCTTTTGGGGGGAGCGAGCTCATTGTAGCTGAAAAATGTACGAGATTTTTCTTAACTAAGGTTTACGGATGCCCCGTGGTTTTTCGATATAGAGGTTTTTGCTAGAATCAAATTCCACATTTCTATCATTTACTGTTGGATTGTAATAATAGGTAAACCTGATGAATGACACACCTTTGCGTTTAGATTTTACGGAACCATAAAACTCGATATCACTCATCTTGCCGTAATTCGCTTGGATCAAGTTGCCTTGTTCATCCGCCATAGTTCGCAGGCGCAAGCCCCATAGCCTGTCTTGTTGGAAATCGATGCTTTGAACGTTAATACCTCTTTCATCCTGAACGATTTCATTGACCCAATTGAAGCTCGGGACCCAATTGCCATCATGGACTTCATATGGCCCTTTAAAAGCGCTATGAGTGTTATCTTCAGGGAACTCAATCAATGCATCCAGTTCCCCTCCATTCATCTCGACGAGTAGAGTAGCATCAAAATCATATTTGGCAGAATCTGGCTTCTGCACCGTGAAAGTTAGGTCGGCAACTTTGCCTTCCCCATGAGGTGCGACCCAATCTCCGACTAAAAGGTCAATGCTCATTGGCTTATTCAATTCTACAAAGTATCCCTCAAACCGCTTCTTATGCATGGGAATGGGATTTTTTTTCTTCTTCAAAACTACCTCTACTAAGTTTTCGCTGACTTCCCATTTCCCACTGACAGGTTTGCTACGCGGCTTCGCTACTGTTACCTCATAGTAACCGTCCTTTTTAACATCTAGCCCGTACTCAGTACTCAAAGAGTGAACAGAGACAGTTGCTCGCCCCGTCGCATCTGTTAACTTGTTGGTTTTGTCATAAACGTTTTGTGCAAATCCTCCTCCTAGATTTGGCTTACTTCCTATCACACCAGCGAGAGCAACGTTTGCTGCCTCAATGACTTGACCATCTTCGTCTACAACCTGTACATTTACTTCTAATTTAGGAGCAGCCGCTTTACAGGAAACCATCATTTGCATGCCTAGAGCTAGCATCGCGAAGGCGACGAAGTTATGCTTTTTCCTAACTATCATAAACAGTTTTTAATCCTCTAGCTCTAGCTTCTTTTGTCAATAAACTTGTCGCGAGTCTGTTGGGTCGGGTGTGATGCGCCTAACGATTCCCTACCAGCTTCATGGATGACAAATGACCTTGGGTGGTTGTCAGCTGGGAGAAATTTGTTATAGCTGGGTTATGGAGTTTGGTTTTTGGGATTTTGTCATCTGGGCGCTGATTGCTTGTGCGGTGGTCTGGGTGATTTTGTTTGTGCTCATGGTGGTGGCCTTTTTCTGGTTCAAGAACTGGCTAGGGCGCGTGCTGCTCGGTGATGCGGAGGCCTTGGAAGCGCGTTATACCAAGTTGCTTGGCGGTGGTGTGGATGCGGATGCAGCGGTACGCCAGGTGATCCGCCAAGAGGCGAAGATCAGTGGCGTGCTTGGATTTGTGACAGGTTTTGGTGGTTTGCTGACTTTGCCTGTGGCGCTGCCGCTGGATGTCTTTGGTTCGATCCGCATTCAGACGCGGCTGGTGGAATTTCTGGCGCGCCGGCGCGGTGGCATTGAGACGGATACGGAAAATTTTAAACTGCAGCAATTTGCCATCATTTCGGGTGTGCAGTCAGCTGGAAAATTTGGTGCCAAGGCGGCGTTGAAGTTGGTGATGCGTTATTCACCGAAGTTGCTGCTGCAGGCAATTCCGGTGATTGGTGGGGTGATTGGCTACGCGGTGGATTACAGCTCTACACGTGCGCTCGGTTACGGCTTGTACGAGCGCTACCTGCAGAAACCACCATCACTGCCGCCAGCCATGCCAGCGCAGCTGGAGTGAGGCTAGCTAGCGCGACGGCTTAAAGATAAGGCAAAAAAAAGCACCCCACTGGCATGGCCAATGGAGTGCTGTAGATGAGGTTTAGATATTGTCGCTATCGATTACTTAGCAAATTCCAAGAGGAGGAACTCGCGGCTCTTGAGGTCGATTTTGAGCTCATCACCGTACTTCACAGTAGCTGGCAATGTTGATGCGCTTTGGTCGGTAACGATGGTGACTTTGTAGTCGCCTTTGACGTCTGGGCGCAGGCCCAGTTTTCTGTCTAGGGTGACGGTGTATGTCTGATCTTTGGAGCTTGGGTTGAGGACTGAGAAATAGCCACCGTCTTTGTTCCATGCTGAGTAGCCGTAAACACGACCAGTGATTTCAGTTTCCTGGCGCATTTGGCGGGAACGTGCCATGGCAGATAGAGTTGGGTCGATGTCACCAAATGGATCACCACCGTGCATGCGTACACCGCTGAAGTATTGGGCATTATTGTGGGCCCACTGGAGGCTGTCAGCAAGCACGTCCCAGTCTGCGTCTGAGAGCTTCATGGTTTTGAGGTAGAGCTCGATGAATACTGAGCCACGGCTCATGTGCATGAGCAGGTAGTCGCGGAATTCTTCTCTGCTTTCGCCAGTATCCGTTTTCTTTGGATCGTGGTTGAAAATTGAGCACATTGGGAACTGGGTATTTTCTTTCTCCCAGATCTCGTAGTAGATGCCATCGCGGTATCTCAGCTGAGGAAGGCGGTCAGATCCGCCGGCTGAATCTCCTGAGTTGATCAGCCAAATCACATCAATGTACTGCAACCACCACGGGCTGAGGTAAGCAGAGTTTGTAATAGCGATGAAGAGCTCAGGGTTCACTTCGCGCATCGCCTTGGTGGTCTCGATGAAGCGTGCTGTACCAGCTGAAACGTAGTACATCTTCAGCTCGTCAAATTCAGGAGTGTCGAGCTTAGGAGATCCTGGGGTGATGTCGTCGGTAAGCAGTCCTTCAAGGTTAGGAATTGGTACGCCGCGGTTAGGCTTAAGTTCAACGTTGCGAACTTTCAGGTGACCAAAGAGACCATCTAACTTGAAGTAGGTAACGCCTTGGGAAGCAAGGTCCACTAGTCGTTTTTCCAGCTCGTCCATGTATTTAGGGCCAGCTAGTGACATGGTCATGTCGAGACGCTCGTATCCTGCCTTTTCAAGAATTGGTGGCATTTTCTTAGCACCAAAAATACTGGCTGGGCTGAGCCATAAACCTAACTGAGATTCTTTGTCAGCTAGCAGCTTCTTCGTGGAGGCAAAGTCAGGGTCGAATTTGCTGTTAACTGGCCAGAATTGTTTGTTCCAGTCGCTAGCTGCTTTTTGAGATGAATCTTGCCAACCATCATCGATGACGTAGGCATTGAGTGGTTTCAGCTTACGCTTGTTAACCAGCTCTTCGTTGATCTTAGTGACCTTTTCCTCAAATGACTCACGGCTTACCCCGCGGCCGTCATCAAACCAGCTGTTATACTGGATTTGCACTCGGAGCGGCTGTGCGCGGATGTCGTCAATGTAGCTGAAGAATGCTTCTTGGATGAACTCACCGTCGTCGCCCACACCAAACACGGAAGGGTGAGTGGTTAGGCTCTGTTTTGGTTCTAGGGCAAATCCCCAGTAGTAAGCAGATGAGAGCTGCTCTGAGCTCACAGTATTTCTAGAAGCTGGGAATTCTACGCCAAAGAACATCGCTGATTTTTTAGTGTAGAGTGGCTGGCCAATGCCTGGGCTCCACTTGCCGGCGACGTTGATTTCGTGAATCTTGTACGGCTGATAGTTGTCTTTATTAGAAAATGACTCCAGCTCGATAACTTCTACCGTGACAGGTTTTTTGCCGCCATTAGTTAGCTTGAGTTGCTTGCGACCGTAGTGAGCAGCTGAGTCTAATGTGTAGCTAAGTTCAGCTTCCAGCTGAGTGCCAGGGTGCTGCAACGAGACGATAATATTTTCAGCACTCGCTTTTTTGATGTCGATGACTTTGAAGTCATTGGAGCTGAGCCAAGTGTCAGGTGCTTTGCTGGCGACGTCATCGCTGATGCGCAGGCGGAATTCGCTAACATCATTAAGCTTGAGAGTCTCCCCATTGATCTTATTGACGATGGCGGAGCTTTTGAAAGTATCTTCAATGGTGGAGAATTCGCGGCTGAGTTGGCCGTTTTCCAGCTTGATCGGCTCGCCAGCGCTGACTTGGCTGGCAGTAGCTGCGGTCAGAGCTAGCGTTGTGCAGGTGAGTTTGATGTTCATGTTTGAGAGCGTTATAATCGTTACAATTAATACGCGTGAAACATTTACAGCTTACCGTGCAAGCGGAATAGTTAAGTGGTTTAACACTAGTGAAGGTCTGTGTGAGTGCTCGTCCTAGCTAGAATTTTGAAGGTGTTAGTTTGTGGGTGGTAGTTAGCTGGCTAACTATCAATAGGTAAAGTCTCCAAGGGTCCAAGGTATTTTGGCGAGGTATTGAAAAATTGCACATCTAACCACATTTTGGTCCGTGCGAGAAATTCTCTGCGATCAGTATGGCGGGCGACTCGCCCGTGGACTCCAGCTGCATTGAAGCCTATTAAGTCAATATTGTGAGCTTGGGCAATGTAGGCGGACCTCTCGTTTTGGAATTGCTGTGAGATCACCGTGAAGGAATCCTGACCAAAGACTTTTTTTGCACGCACAATCGAGTCGAGTGTGCGCAGGCCAGCGTAGTCGCAGACAATTTTTTCAGCAGGCACGCCTTTTTCTATGAGCGCCTGCTTCATGTCAGCTGGCTCATCGTAATCGTGGCGGCTGTTGTCGCCAGATACAATCAGACAGTCTACTTTGCCTGCGTGATAGAGCTGGCTGGCGGCATCAATGCGGCGGATGAAATACTGGTTGTTACGTTGGCCAATTTTAGCTGAACAGCCGAGCACGACGCCGACTTGGCGGTGCGGGATGCTAGCGCTGTCGCTGTACAGTTTGCCCGCGCCAGCATTGGTGGCGAGCTCGTTGCAGCCGAGTAAAATCGAGCTGGCGATGAGCGTGGCACAGCCAGCTGCCATGGCGCCCGCGGCGAGGTAGAACTGCCAGTTGGCATGCGCGTTAGGTGAGATCTTCTTGTTGCTCATTAGCTGGTGATTTTGTTGTGCCGCGGTGATCGTTTGACGATCTCACGAATGATATTTTGTAGCCAATTTTCTTTCACGCAGCTAGGGGCCAATACGCGTAGTTTGCGTCCAGTTGGACAGAGTTTGAAGGTGCTGGCGCGGCCAGCATACTCGCCATCTACTTGTAGTGGCAGCTGCGCGTCACTCTCGATGGTGAAACTTTCTGATTGCAGGTAGGTGATGGATGATTTCTCGGTATCGAGCGCGCCTGTGGCTAGTCCTAACAGCGAGTCGCGGATGAATGGGATGCCGGAATGTTTGAAAATGAGGGCGTCTAGCAGGCCGTCATCATTGTCAGCTTTGCGGAACAATTTGACCTGACCGCCGTACAGCGATCCATTACCAGCTAGCATACAAACACCTTCTTCGACGCGGCCGTCGGCGCAGGTCACGGTGACCTTTGGCGGTTGTTGTCCCAGCACTCTGACGGCTGGGCCGAGGTAGGCAAATGGGCCAATTAGATTTTTTGATCCTGAGCTAGTTTCTTCTATCACCTTGGCATCAAAACCAACGCCAGCCATTTGCAGGAATGGTTTTTGGTTGGCTTCAAAGAGGTCCACCTCCCTAACGTTGCCATCTTGGATGATCTCTAATGCTTTTGATAGGCTGTTGTAGGGAATGCCTAGCTCGCGGGCAAAAACATTCATGGTTCCCGCTGGCAGCACACCGAGCACACAGCTGCTTCCAGCGAGCCCTTGGACGACGGCATTGAGTGTGCCATCACCACCGGCGGCACAGACGATGGGTTCGCCGTCGTTAGCTAATTTTTGAGCCAGCTGGCGCGCGTCGTCGACATCGCGAGTGGCGTAGAGGGCGAAACGCTGCGCGTTAGCCATGAGGAAGCGGAGTGTTTTCCTGCCTCGTTGGCTGCGGGCGTTAGGATTGAATAACAGAGGGATGCGGTTAGGCACGGGGATGGACGTCTCCATGGCGGCAGCTTGCCTCGAAATCTATCGGTGTTCAATACCGAATCTCTGCAATACAAACTCGAGGTACTTGATAGGGAGGCCGACGATATTTTGGAAGTCACCGCGGAATTCTTTAATGATCATTTCACCGCGTTCTTGTACGGCATATGATCCAGCTTTGTCCATGACGTTGACTTTGCTGATGTATTCTTCGATGGTTGCGAGATCGAGTTCCTTAAAGACGACTTCAGAGATGCAGTGGAAGCATTTCACCATGTTATCGGCGATGACGCAGACACCGGTACAAACTTGGTGAGTGCGGCCAGAGAGCTTTTGCAGGGTGGCAATGGCTTCTTCTCTGCTCGCTGGTTTGCCGAGCGGCTGGCCGTCGAGGCAGACTAAGGTGTCTGAACCAATGACACAGGCGTCGCGGTGATCTAGGGCAATGGCCTTGGCTTTAGCTTTGGCGTTGAGTTCGCACAGTTCTTCCAGTGGGATGGAGGCGTCGTGAATCTCTTCCGCCGGTGAGGGCATGATGGAAAAGTGGTAGCCAGCTTCAGCTAGGATCTCGCGTCGCCGAGGCGATGCAGATGCTAGAATTAGTTTGGTCTGAAGTTGTAAAGCCATGTATGTTATGGAATAGCTGGAATCATCTAATCGTCAAGGGTTTCCTGTGTGGACTGACAGGAAAACTTTAGATAAACGATTTGGTTGATGCTGGCGTGGCGGCTGAATGACAAAAGAGACATGGTGGTTTTGGGGGTGATTGATCTTTCAGCGGGCGAGATCTCTCTGAATTGGTCAGACTTGTTACTCGTATTAGTCAAAGTTTACTTCTTGGCAAGAAGGATCTGCTAGTTGGGCGAGACAAAAAATACCGCGATCCAGCTAGCTGGATCGCGGCGCTTATGAAAATGTCTGACGATTCTAGCTTAGTTCATTTTAGGATCTGAGCGTCTGACGGCAGCGCCATCAGCGTAGTTAGCGACTTCGGTAATGATGGCACCTTCAGGGCCAGCCATTTGCCAGTGGCGTGAGAGGATTTCAGCGAGGTCGGTGAAGCTGCCGGGCTCACCTTTGACGATGTGCTTGGCGGAAACTTTGCCATCCCAGTGGATCTGTGGGATTTTGACTTCAGGGAAATCAGCCATGTTGTCTTCGCCAATGCCGGCGATGTAGCTGATGCCGTTTCTAACTAGCCAGCCTTCGCGTTTGGCTGGAGTTTCTTCACCATCGACGTGCCAGTGTTCGGCGAGCATTTGGTTGGGAAGGAGGAAAATATCCAGCAGCATGTATTGGTTGACCTGATGGTTGGCGTACATGATGCCTGAAAGTCCAACTTCGGCAAATCGGCCAGCTTTGTAGTCCATGACAAAGATGCGCTCTCTGATACCATCAAAAATGGGATAGTTGTGATATTTGAGCAGGGCCATGATGGCGTCTTTGGCTTTTTCTTCCTGAAACTCACCAGCGTCATTATAGAAGTATTCATTGGCGAACTCGATGGATGGTTTTTGCTCACTGGTGGCAGCTGGTTCGGCTGCGCTCGTTGGTGTGGCTAGACCACTGAGCATGAGTGAGGCGGTCAGTGCTATTGCGGACAAGGGCTTGATTGCGAACATGATGTGAAAGTGCGCCTAATTCTCTCGATGTCAAAGAGATGGCATGATTTAAATTAATAGTTCAAATGAACGATTGAAATGAATTTGGCGCTCAGGGCGGGTTTTGTATACGGTTGCAGGGGGATCTTGGTTTCATAAGTAATCTGCGCTAGAAACTAATTAAATAAGAAGTGCGGAAAAAATAGTGAAATGGACGCAGTATGCTTGCCAATGAGGACGTTTTGCCTATGGTGCCGCGCATGGCGCTCTGCCCACATTGCAGCACAGAATTCACGCCAACGGCGGAGGATGAAACCTTTTGCTGTAAGGGTTGCGAGTTCGTGTATCAGCTGATCCACGACGAAGGCTTGGATCAATTTTACCAGCTGAAGCAGGGGATTTCGAGCACGCCGGTTAATAATCAGCCGTTTGCACCGCAAGATTACGCCTGGCTGGAGGAACGCGTGGCCGCTGCAGAGAGTGATGCGGCACACGAAAAGGCGTCGCAGGATTTTTCCGTGCAAGGTTTGTCATGCATCGGATGTGTGTGGCTGATTGAAAAATTATTTTTGCGAGTTGATGGCGCGCTGCGGGCGGATGTTTTCCCCAGCTCTGGCAAGGTGAAGCTGCTGTGGAGCAAGGGAGCGTGTGATTTGCTGGCCTTTGCTAAGGAGATGCAAAGTTTTGGTTACCAGCTGGGATTGCCGCATGCGGCTAGAGGCATGGTGGCTGAATCTTTGGGTGGCCGCGTCGGGCTGTGTGGTGCTTTTGCGATGAATGCGATGGTTTTCTCGCTGCCGAAGTACCTAGATATGCCAGCTGATTTTGAGTTTGCGCGTATTTTTGAGCTGATCACTTTTTTATCGGCCACTTTGGCGATGTTGATTGGTGGATCGTGGTTTATTCGCCGCGCAGTGATTAGCCTGCGGGCGGGCAATTTGCACATGGATTTGCCAATTGCGCTGGGCATTGTGACCGCTTATACGGGGTCGATTATTGGTTGGTTTGTCGACCACCACCGGTTGATTTATTTTGATTTTGTAGCGACTTTTATCTTTCTGATGATGATTGGCCGTTATCTGCAGACAGCGGCGGCGGAAAAGAACCGCAATCGCCTGATGGAGCAGTCGCCGATCCCGCTGACGGTAAAAAGCGGTGACGCGATGCTGGCGCTTGAGGAGCTGAAAAAGGATCATCGATTTGTCCTGCTAGCTGGCCAGACGAATCCGGTAAAATCATTGCTGCAGAATGAACGAGCTACGGTTTCCCTAGAGTGGATTAATGGTGAGGCTGAGCCAGTGGAGCTACAAGCGGGGGCATCTGTGCCTGCGGGAGCGATTTCGCTGAGCCAACACGAACTGGATTTGCGCGCGCAAGAACCGTGGGCTGAGTCGATGTTGCAGCGCTTGGTCAATGCGAGCCCAGCGGATTCTCGATCACCGCGTTTGGAGAAGATTTTGAAGGTGTATTTGTTGGCGGTTTTGCTGATTGGTATTTCTGGCGGCCTGTGGTGGAGCTGGTACGATTCTGTTTTGCATGGCCTGCAGGTGATGATTTCGGTTTTTGTGATTTCCTGCCCGTGTGCGCTGGGCGTGGCGGTGCCGATGGCTGACGAGCTAGCTGGTGCGCACATGCGTCGCTTGGGTGTTTTCATTCGCCGCAGAGATTTTTGGCCGCGCTTGCATGCCATCCAGCACATTGCTTTTGATAAAACAGGCACTCTAACTCGCGAGCGACCTGAGTTGCTCGAGGCCGACAAGCTGCAGAGATTACAGCAGAATGAACGCGAGGCGCTGGCTAGACTGTGCTCGCAGTCGTACCATCCATTATCACGCTCAATTCTTGAGGCTATGGGAGCGCACGGGCAGTCGTATTTGCGTGATAATGAACAAACAGAAGAGGTGCCTGCGCTAGGTATACGAATGAATGACGCCAATAGCTCCCTATGGTCACTCGGTAGAAGTGGCTGGGACGGGCAAGTCGATGAATTGCCTGCTGGTGATCAGGAAAGTTCATTGCGTCCGCATTGTGAATTGCGGCATGAAGGCCAGCTCGTTGAGCGCTTCGAGTTTGAAGAGTCACTAAGACCATCCGCCGAGCGAACCTTAGGGGTGCTGCGCAAGTGGGGCATGAAATTGCATATCTTTTCTGGCGATAGATCTGACAAGGTGAGCCACGCCGCTGAGATGCTAGGCATCCAGCCAGAGTACGCCTACGCGGGGCTCAACCCTACGCAGAAGGCCGAAAAAGTACGCCAGCTAGATGGCGGCGTGCTGTATTTAGGAGACGGAGCCAATGATACACTAGCTTTTGAAGCAGCTACTGTGAATGGTTCTCCAGCTACTGGAAGTGGGCTGGTTGAGTCGATTGCCGATTTTTATTTCTTAGCCACTGGGCTGAGGTTTTTAGAGAATTTGTTTGTTGTGTCGAAACTACGCAAGAGGGCTGTGATGACAGCCTTCACTTTTGCGTTGGTTTATAACTTATGTGCGGTGGTGGTGTGCTTACTAGGCCACATGACCCCGCTCTTGGCCGCCGTGCTGATGCCATTGAGCTCAGTTGTGACATTATTGATTGTTACCATCGCCTTGAAGCAGCGAGGGGTTGCCAAAATAACTAATTCAGCCTAGTTTACTAACGCTTATGTCGAATACCGCAGCTGAGAGTACAAAGGAGGAGCTTAAATCGAAGCTCTTTGAACGTCTTAGGGACTCAGAACAAATGCAATCTTACAAAGATGCATTTCGTTCCGCAACGGGCTTGCCCTTGCGCTTGAAGAGCTTTGACCCGAGTGATTGGGGATTGAGATCTCATCACCGCAACCAGAGTGAATTTTGTGAGCGTATCAACGCTTGTGAGGAAGCTTGCCAAGCATGCCGAGAGTGTAACGTCGATCTGATGAAACGCTCTGAGGTAGAAGGACCATCATCATGTAAGTGCTTTGCTGGCATGATGGCGACTGCCATTCCTGTTTATCTAGGACCACAGGTGATCGCCTACTTGAAAACTGGTCAAGTTTTCCAACGCACGCCAACCGAGGCTGATTTCAACGAAACTCTTGGGAAGTTTGGAAAAAACCCATTCAACGAAGAAGAAACTGCCAAGCTGCGTGAGACCTATCTGCAGACGCAGGCGATAGATCCTGAGCGCTACAATAGCATTGTCCAGCTGCTCGGTCACTTCGCTAAAGAGCTAACTCGCCTAGCTGATGAGCTGGCAGTGGCTTCATCCAACAGTGAGCCGCAAGCGATCACTCGCGCGCGTAAGTTCATCCACTCTAACCTAGATCAAGTTCTCCACCTAGCTACTGTAGCTAGAGAGGCTGGCATGAGTGAGTCTCACTTCTGCCGTAAGTTTAAGGATGCCACTGGTATGACTTTCACTAACTACGTGAACTATGCTCGTATCATGTGGGCAAAGAAGGAACTCCTGAAGCCTAACGCACGCATCTCTGAAGTGGCGTATCAGGTGGGCTTCCAGTCACTATCACAGTTTAACCGTAGCTTCTCCAAGCTGATGGAAATGTCTCCAAGCGCCTATCGCCAGGAGAACATCAAAAAAGAAGCATAGGGAAACCTAGCAGCGTCTAGCTGGCTCCAGCTAGATGCTAGACAAATTTGGCTAGAGCCGTGACTTGATGGGTCACGGCTCTTGTTTTTTCTCTGCTGCTAGAGCGCGCCGCAGCTGGATCATTTTCACGTCTAACTTCACTTTGCTCTGCGGGTACCAGCTGGCGTAGATGTAGCGCAGCAGGTCGAGAATTTCCGCATTCTCAAGCGGCACGGGAAGCATCAGCCCGGTGTAGTTCTGACCGTCGAGCACTAGCTGGCCTTCGTTGCCGGCGAGTATCGAGTCGATGATGCGGTCGGCGGATTTGGCAAAAGTAGCTGAGCCAGCTAGATGGGGAAATACTTCTGGCACGCCGGTACCGTCGTCCATGTGGCACTCGAGACATTCTTGCTGGTAGATTTTTTCACCGCGAGCAATGGATGTGTCCAGCTCGTCGGCCACGCACCAGCTGGCGGCTAGGCCAGCTAGGAGCAGTTGGCATGTTGCCCATTTTAGCATGAAATGAATATGCCGCTAGATGGCTCTAGCGGCAATGGTTTTTCTCAATCTGTGAGAGAGGTTTATTTCCAGCTGGCTGGATTATTCGCTTTTGGGTGCGCGCACGATGCGGTCGACCGGTTGTTTGCTAACGATGTTGCCTTTGACGCTGCGACCTTTGATGGCGATGTCTTCCCACTTGAATGTGCGGTCGAGGTTGCGCAGGCGCAGTAGTGGTTTGAGGTGAACGATGACTTCGTTATCGTTGCTGTCTTGCTCGCTGTCGTGCACGGCAAAGTAGAGAATTCGCGACCCTGGGGAGCCCAGTGTAAGGTCGTATTCTTTGTCGCGGGTGACGCCGCCCATGCGGAAGCGTTTGGCGTACACGGTGCCTTGGCGACCGTCACGGTACATCACGGAGAAGATTTTCTCTTCGTCTTTGCGGAAGATGTTGAAGTAGACTGGGCGCTGGCCAACAAAGGCTTTCTCTGAAATTTTAGAAACTGTGACTTTGCCTGTAGGCAGCATGGTGATGATGTCATCCATGCGTGAGCATTTGTCGATGGATTCTTCCTTTTTCAGACCCCAGCCAGCAAAGCCATTTTTGCGGTCGAGGAAAAGTGTCTCGGTAGCGGCGGCGACTTGCGTGCGCTTGACCACGGAGAACTCGGTGATCTCGGTGCGGCGCTCGCGTCCTTTGCCGTACTTTTTCTGCAAACTCTTGAAGTAGTTGATGGCAAAGCGGGTGAGGCTGCGCAGGTTTTTCTCAACCTGATCGATATCATTTTCCAGCGCTTTGATGATGGAGTCGGCCTTGAAGCTGTCGAATTTAGAGATGCGTTTGATGCGGATCTCAGTGAGGCGCACGATGTCGTCCTCGGTGACTTCGCGCTTGAGCTTTTTCTTGTGAGGTTCGAGGCCGGTGTCGATGGCTTCGATGACGGCTTCCCATGTCTCACATTCTTCGATGTCGCGGTAGATGCGGTTTTCGATGAAAATTTTCTCCAATGAGCTGAAGTGCCATTTTTCCATCAGCTCAGCGAGACGGATTTCCAGCTCGATGCGGAGTAATTCCTTGGTCTCTTCGGCGCTGGCCTTGAGGATCTCGCTGACGCCCATGAATTTGGGTTTGTCGCCGGTGATGACGCCGGCATTGGGGGAGATGCTGAGTTCGCAATCAGTGAAGGCGTAGAGCGCTTCGCGGATGGTTTCGGCGTCGGTGCCAGCTGGCAGGTGGACAAGAATTTCCGCTTTGGCGGCGGTATTGTCCTCCACGCGGGCGATCTTGATTTTGTTTTTCTCGTTGGCTGAGACGATGCTGTCGATGAGTCCGCCAGTGGTGGTGGCAAATGGAATCTCGTCGATACGCAGAAGCTTGGCTGAAGCTACCTCGATGCGCGCACGAACGCGGATTTTGCTGCCGCGTGAACGCAGGCCGTCGCGGTAGTCGCTGGCGTCCATGAGCCCGCCAGTTGGGAAGTCGGGCACGATGTTGATTGGCTGGTTGCGCAGTGCGGCGATGCAGGCGTCAATCAGCTCGTTAAAGTTGTGCGGGAGGATTTTACAGGCCAATCCCACGGCGATGCCTTCTACCCCTTGAGCAAGCAGTAGTGGAAACTTCATCGGCAGGGTGACGGGCTCTTTGTTGCGGCCGTCGTAGCTGCGTGTCCATTTGGTGGTTTTTGGGTTGAAGGCAACCTCAAGCGCAAAGGGGGTGAGGCGGGCTTCAATGTATCGTGGCGCCGCAGCTGGGTCGCCAGTGAGTGTATTTCCCCAGTTACCCTGGGTATCAATGAGAAGGTCTTTTTGCCCCAGCTGGACCATGGCATCACCAATCGATGCGTCACCGTGTGGGTGGTATTTCATGGTATTGCCCACCACGTTGGCCACCTTGTTATAGCGACCGTCATCGAGCTCTTTCATGGAGTGCAAGATGCGTCGTTGAACGGGCTTCAAACCGTCACCCAAATGAGGCACGGCGCGCTCTAAAATAACATAACTTGCGTAGTCCAAAAAGTAGTCGGAGTACATCTCACCGAGGCTCTCCTCGTACACTTCTTCTTCGATCTCGTTGATGGGCTCGTCTGGCATGATAACTCGCATGAGTTAAGCATTTTCGCGATTCTTGGCAAGTCCTGAAATCGCATGCATTGCCATAGCTACGGGCAAGGCGGAAAATGTACTCTGGTTAGAAAGATCTTACAGATTAGTTTAAGGTAAATGGAAAAAGTTATTGACGATCAAGCAGATAAAACGTTAGTTTTTACGCCGTATTATGAAAACACAAAATACTATCAAATCTATCGGGTGTGCAATCGCGGCTTCTGCAGCGCTTGTAGCCACAACACAAGCTGGCGAAGTAATGCCAATGGCAGCGGCACCAGTAGCAGATTGCCCATGGGGCCTCGGTCTCGAAGCTCTCTACATGAAAGCCCATGGTGTTGACGGTCGTTATGCAGAGCAAGACTATGAGTTTGCTTGGCGTGCGGATCTTTCCTACAAACAAGCTGATAACCTCGGTATCCGTTTTACTTACTTCTGGTTTGAAGGGTCAGATGACACTGCTGATTTTACAGATGATTTTTATACAGGCTCTGAATACTCTGATGTTGACGTTCAGTACGGAGACCTTGAGTTTTTTGATACTTTTGAATTAGGAGCATGGCAGGGTGAATATTCCGCTGGTATTCGTTGGGGCGAACTTAATTCTGAATATGGTTATACAGAAACGGACGGCTTTGGAATCTATGAAGAAGCCAGGCAGTCTGAGTTTTCAGGTTGGGGGCCAACATTTGGTTTAGAGCTGGTTCGACCAATTGGTAGCAATTTCTCTGTATATGCCGGTGTACGAGCATCATGGCTGTTTGGAGATAACGACGTTGATGAGGCAACTGTAGGCGGCGAGTCTATTAGAAATGAATATGAAGACTCTTATTCTTCAAGCGAGTCACTCTTCATCGCTGAAGGTACACTTGGCCTGCAGTATGACTATCTCGCCTTCCGCGGTTGTCCTTCCTACGTGCGCCTTGGTGCAGAAGCGCAGAACTGGTCCGCTAGCGGCGAAGATGTATCCCTGTTTGGTGGATCACTTCGTTTCGGCTTCGGTTTCTAATCACCCCGATTTAATAGCATAGATCATATCGCTTGTTTGTGGCTCCTCCATCGTTCTGGGGGAGCCATTCAGCTAGCTAGTTTCTATTTACATAATTACTCTCCAAAAATTTTAATACAAAATACATGATGAAAAAATTTCTTACATTAGGTGCCGTAGCTGCCATGGCAGTTAGCGCAAACGCAGGCGAAGTGATGCCAATGGCAACCGCTCCAGTAGCAGATTGTCCATGGGGTCTCGGCCTCGAAGCTCTCTACATGAAGGCTCACGGTGTTGACGGTGACTATGGCGCAGAGCAAGACTATGAGTTTGCTTGGCGTGCAGACCTTTCATACAAACAAGCTGGCAACCTTGGTGTTCGCCTGACTTACTTTCAGTTCAACGGTACCGATGACTTTCAGTCTTATTCAGAATTCGGTGGTGGGGAAGAGCGAGCATACGCGGATGCAAAATACGCTGATCTTGAGTTTTTTGATAATTTTGAGCTAGGTGCTTGGCAGGGTGAATACTCAGCTGGTATTCGTTGGGGTGAACTGGACAGCTATTGGAATGATCGTTATAGCGGTTATGAAGATTATACGAGTTCAGAGTTCTCTGGCTGGGGGCCGACATTCGGTCTTGAGTTAGTACGCCCAATTGGCAATAATTTCTCAGTTTATGCAGGTGTTCGCGCATCATGGATCTTTGGTGACAATGACCGCAAAGGTAATTACTCTGAAGATGACCTAATCGATCCGTATCTCGACGAGCCATATAGCGTTTCTTCAAGCGAGTCACTCTTCATCGCAGAAGGTACTCTCGGTCTGCAGTACGACTACTTAGCCTTCCGTGGTTGTCCTTCATACGTGCGCCTTGGTGCAGAAGCTCAGAACTGGTCAGCTAGCGGCGAAGATGTATCCCTGTTTGGTGGATCACTTCGTTTCGGCTTCGGTTTCTAATCGGCTGAGATAATAGCAAAGATCAAATCGCTTGTTGCGGCTCCTCATTGTTCGGGGGAGCCGCATTTTTTGTGGCTGGTTGGAGGTTTGAGCTGGCTGGAATGCGCTTGCTATTGGGATGGACCCGTGGCACTGGTGGTGACGGGTCAGCTGGCTCGAGATGACTATGGACAAAGACTTTGTGCGGCAGATTGTTAAGGGCTCGTTGATTGTGACGGTGTTTTTTGTGCTCTTGTGTCTGGTGGCGGTATTTTCGTATCTGCCAGGATTTCTCGGTGAGTGGTCGAAGGCACTGTTGGCTATTTTGACCAATCCGGTGCTGATGGCGGTGTCGCTATTTTTCCTTGGTCTGACATTTGTATTTCTCATCAATGGCATCCGCCGCAACCGTGAAGGTAATGATTACGTGAGACTGGATGCTGAGGGGAAACCTCAGCTGGATGAAGATGGCGTGGCTCTGGAAGATGAGCAGCTGAATGCGGATAAAGAGTGAGGCCATGAAATGGGTCACCAAGCGCAGTTTGCCATTTGTGGTTCTCTTTTGCGCCTTACTGTGGGGTAGCGCTTTTCCTGGCATTAAAGGAATCTACGCGGTTTGGGAAGCTGCTGGTATCTCAGCTGGCTCGGCGGAAAGGCTTTTGCTAGCTGGCGTGCGTTTTTCGCTGGCTGGTACCTTGGTTTTGCTGATTGCTCGGCGACCATTTGCGCAGCTAAAAGGGGCCCCGATTGGTAATCTGCTGATCTTTGCTAGTCTGCAGACGGCGGTGCAGTATTTCTTTTTTTACTGGGGGCTGGCGGTTTCTAGCGGTGTGCTCGGTGGGCTGATGTCGTCTAGCGGGACATTTTGGTGGGTACTTTTGGCGCCGTTGATGTTGAAGTCGGCAAAACCCAGCTGGAAACAATGGCTGGCGCTGTTGATTGGTGCCGCGGGCGTAAGCGTGGCGGTGTATGCTCCGGGCGCGAGTGCTGGCTCGCCGATTCACGGGCTGGGGTGTTTTGCTGCCTCTACGCTGTCGGGCGCGCTGGCGGTGATTGTTTTACAAAAGGGGGTGCAGCAGCATATGGGCGCGCGCACGGCTACAGGTTTTGCGCTGTTGCTGGGTGGTTTGATGCTGGCGCTAGCTGGCTGGCCAGCGTGGGGGCGTTTTGCCGAGCTATTTTCGCTAGAGGTGTGGGGGTTTACCTTTTACCTGTCTATGGTTTCGGCGCTGGCGTTTACCACGTGGAACGAGCTCACTACACGCTTCCCTGTCAACTTGCTGGCTGGCTATCGATTTATGATTCCGCTGAGTGCGGTTTGTTTGTCGGCATTTTTTGTTGATGGAGAATCTATCGGCTGGCAGCTAGCTCTAGGTGGCGGGCTGGTTTTGCTGTCTATCGTGCTGCTGCAGCGACGGGCTAGCTAGCTGGATGATAATGTTTGCAGTGTGGGTTTTGCACGGCGGCTTGGTAGCTTTGACGGGTCGTGCGTTTTTTGCTTCGGCTGCTGCAAATCCTGCTGATGGGGGTAATCGGGTGTTTAAATACAGAAGGGGAAGGATTTCTGGTGGGGGAAATATGACACAGGATGAAACGACTGTATTTAGCAGAAATGCACATGTTTTCACCAAAGTGCTTTTGATATCTAGGCGAGCTGAAATGTGAGAATAGAGGTGATCAGCTGAGACGCGGACACAAAAAAAGCGCCAGAGGCGCTTGATTTAGAACGAATTTGGAGGCGGAGGCGGGAATCGAACCCGCGATGTCGGTTTTGCAAACCGATGCCTTACCACTTGGCCACTCCGCCGCTGGGCGTGTAGTAATAGGATTCTGGCTTGGTGTCAATAGCTCTTTTACACTTCTTTTTTTTCACAGGGTGGACTTGTCAAAAGGGTCCAAAGGCTTTATGTGAATCCCTGACTCATACTTATTTGATATGGAAGGAATTGCGATTATGACATCTGGCGGCGATGCCGCAGGCATGAATCCCGCTATTAAGTGCGCGGTTGATTATGCACGCTCTAAGGGATTGAAACCGTTTTTGGTATACGATGGTCTGCGAGGCCTGATCGACGGTAAAATCGTTGAAGCTAAGCGTGAAGATGTCTCTGGCATCATGTACCGTGGCGGCACAGTCTTGCGCTCATCACGTTCAAAGCGCTTTTTTGAATACAAGTACCGTGAACAAGCATACAAGCACCTACAAGAGCGCAACATCAACAAGCTCATTGTAATTGGTGGTGACGGCTCGTTCCGTGCGCTTAACGACCTCTACAACGACTTCAAAATCCCATTTGCTGGTATTCCTGCAACGATCGATAACGACATCGCTGGTACGGATTATTGCTTGGGTGTAGATACTGCGATGAATGTTATCCGTGAAGCGGTTGACAGTATTCGTGACACAGCAAACTCATTCAACCGTGGTTTCGTCATCGAGACTATGGGACGCCACTGTGGTTACCTTGCTATGGCAAGTGCGCTGACAAGTGGAGCTGAGATTTGTCTGGTACCGGAAATCGAGTACGACCTCGACAGCATCCAGGAGCGTCTCAGAGTGGAGATCGAAGAGGGACGTAACTTCCTCATCGCTATCGTCGCTGAAGGCTGCAACATGGGTGACTACCTGACACGTTGGATCAACGAAACTCTGAACATGGACGCGCGCCTTACCGTGCTTGGCCATATTCAGCGTGGTGGTTCTCCTACTGTGCGTGACCGTCTGATGGCATACAAATTTGCAGTGAACGCTGTGGATTCTCTGCTCGATGGTGGCACCAACGACATCATGGTGTACAAAGGTGGTTCATTTGGTGGTATTCCAATCCACGATGTGGCTGGTAAGAAGCCTAAGATGGACCAGACTATGCTCGACCTGTGCACACCGCTCAGCCGCTAAGCTAGACTTATTTTTACAAAACAAAAACCAGAGCCGCATGGCTCTGGTTTTTTTTTGCTTTGGCGTTGCCTAGGGCTACGAACGACCGCCACTCCTTGGCTAAATAATGCACGGCATTTTTTGGTGAGAGCGATTGGATTCATCGTAGTTATGGGGTTTGCTCGCTTTTTAGGGCCTGAAAAGTGGGTTTTTCTGTGGGTGTTTTAGCCAGCTGGAGCTTCCATTTTCCCTTCGGGAAATCCTGCCTGTGGGGATGGCTATCCACGGGTGGCGCTCGCTGGGCTCGCTGACCCGTGGCTAAAGTCCATTAGCCCTACGGGCTAGCCAGCTAGTTGCAAATAATGCACGGCATTTTTTGGTGAGAGCGATTGGATTCATCGTAGTTATGGGGTTTGTTCGCTTTTTAGGGCCTGAAAAGTGGGTTTTTCTGTGGGTGTTTCAGCCAGCTGGAGCTTCCATTTTCCCTTCGGGAAATCCTGCCTGTGGGGACGGCTATCCACGGGTGGCGCTCGCTGGGCTCGCTGACCCGTGGCTAAAGTCCATTAGCCCTACGGGCTAGCCAGCTAGTTGGAACGAAAGCTGGCTGGAATCAAAATCAGCTGGGATGGGAGTTCGTGGAAACCACGAGGCTGAGGGCACGAAAACCAGCGGGAGACAAAGCCATTTTCACCCGAAATGAGAGCTTATTGGCATTATCAGCGTTGTTTGGTGAATGGTCGCCACGATGTGGCTTCTCAGCTTCTGGAACTCACACCCTAGGCGTTGCCTAGGGCTGCGAACGATCGCCACTCCGTGGCTAAATAATGCACGGCATTTTTTTGTGAGTGCGATTGGGTTTCTTGTAGTTATTGGGTTTGCTCGCTTTTTCGTGCCTGAAAAGTGGGTTTTTCTGTGGGTGTTTCAGCCAGCTGGAGCTTCCATTTTCCCTTCGGGAAATCCTGCCTGTGGGGATGGCTATCCACGGGTGGCGCTCGCTGGGCTCACTGACCCGTGGCTAAAGTCCATTAGCCCTACGGGCTAGCCAGCTAGTTGGAATGAAAGCTGGCTGGAATCAAAATCAGCTGGGATGGGAGCTCACGGAAACGAAAACCAGCAGGAACGAAAACTAGCTGGGAATTTGAGCTAGCTGGGAATGGCTAGTGGGTGGAAATGATTCAGCCCTTGATCTGCTATGGAGGCGAGATCAAGGGCTGAGTTTGTTTGTGTTCGGCTCATCTAGTGAGCTTATGTTTCCTGAAGTATCAAACTAGACTCATGGTTTTGTGAGCTGGGTGAGCTGATGAGTCTATTTTGAGTGTTACTTCTTGGGATTATTATTCCTCTTCTGCGTGTACGCGGATGAATAGCTTCGGCTGCTCGTCTTGCGGCGGCAGTGTGAAGGTAGCCATGTTTTCACCAGCTGAGCTGGATGAGTACTGGGCGTTGAGCTGTTCTTGTGGAACGGCCTGCCAGCTGGAGAGGTCGAATGAATACTCCGTTGTGTAGCTGACGTTGTCACGCTTCATGTGTGTGGTTTCCCATGTACCGTCTGGACGCAATGTGTGATGCACACCGTGGTCGCCAAAGGCGTACTTGTCGAAGCTGATCTGATCACCTGATGGCAGGTCGTCAGGAGTGGTCAAGCCGAGCGGCTTGTCGACATTGCCTTGGCCGGCAACCCAGCCAGCGTAGTCGTTTTTGGTGAGGTAAGCACCCGCCCATGCGGCGTAGGCGCCACCGGTGGAGCTTGATCTACTGGTGACAATGCTGAGTTCATTGACTCCGGATACATCGAGGTTGAGGTGAACCAGGTCGACGATGCAGATGGATTCCTGATAGAACAGCTCTTTGCCATCGCCGTAGATGGTAATGATCATGGAGCGATCTGTGCGTCCTGAGAGGTTAGCAAAATCACTGACGAAGGTAGAGTACTCACCATTGAGCTGGTAGTTCATGGTTGAGTTGGCTCTACAGCCAATGCCTTTTTCGTATTCGATGCCGGCAATGATGATGGCTCCTGTGTTGTTATTTTGCTGATCGATGCCAAAGGCATTTTCTCCATTCTTCGACCCTGATGCCATTTCTAGATCACTGAGGAAGGTGACGCCAGCTGGCATTGGAGCTACTTCTGGCTGGCTGCCAGAGGTAGGAATGGTGATGGCGTACGAGATGTCTTCCGCATCAGGAAGCGGTACGAGTACGAGCCTGTCGATATTGAGCGCGTGGCCAGAAGCCATGGTGAGTTCGAAGGTATTGGTACCTTCACTGAGCTCAGCGATGAAGCGTTGCTGAGTTGGGTTCACCGCAGCTGGCTGGATGGTAGTCACGGTGCCTACGCGGATACTGGTCTGACGTGCTGCACTGCCGCTTGGTACGGTTTGAATATTATTGAAGGCAAATTCACCAAGTAGTGAGTCATTGTGGTAGATGGCTCCATCCCTTTTGGTATTGCTCAGGTTATCAAACTCGTAATCAAGTACGACGAGGTAGCGGCCAGCTTGTTCGATCTGAGGCATCCAGATGAGGCGACCGTCGGTACCGGAGAGGTAGTAAACCATTTGCTGGTTACTGGCGTGCTCCATGTCATTGAGTCGGCCACCTAGGTAGATACCGTGTTCAGCTTCGTAGCAGAGGAATTCTGCATCAGTGAGCTCAATCGTATCGTCCTCGTCAGGTTCTCCACCGTGTGATGGGTTGTCGATTTCAGGCAGATCCCAGCCTTTTGGATAGACGATCACGCGGGCAACGTTTTCATCTTTATCACCAGGTTTGTCGGTCACGGTGAGGGCAAACTTCAGAGTGGTTGGCTCTTGTACGCTTGGTGCGGTGAAGGTTGGCTGCACGCTTGTGGTTGATGACAGGCTTACAGATGGTTTGCCAGCGTCTTGAGAGTAGGCCCATTTGTAGTAGATCTCGTCGCCATCAGGATCATCTGATGCTGATGCATCTAGAGTCACCTTATCGCCAGAGTTTACATATTGTACGCCACCGGTCACCGCCCATGGGTGGTGATTGAGGTTGCTGCCAGCTGGCTCAAAGTAAACAAGCAATACAAGTGGAGTATTCACGCCCCATTCGTCTTCAGCATTGATGGTGAGAACGTTTGGTCCTGGGAATTCAGCCGCCATCTTGTCGGTCACCTCCATGGTGAAGTCGTAAGTGCCTGATTCTTCATTCAGCTCGTACTCGCCAGGGAATCCGTAAGTGACGTTGATACGCACTTCGTCGTTATCTGGCTCGCTGAGCAGCGTTTTAACCACTAGGTTCTCACCAGCGCGGGCGCGGAAGATGTTTTTGAATCCACCAGGTCCTTGGCCCTGCTCAGCTAGTTTGAGACTTGGGGCACTGTTTGCACGTACTTCTAGAGTCATGCTACGTTTGCTTTCCAAGCCGGAGGCGCTACGTGCGATGAATGTCAGCTGGTGAACACCTACGTGTTTGTCTTCAGCGCGGAGCCAGTACAGGCCACCTTTTTTGCGGTGGTTTTGTACAATCTCACCGACTGAACCAACGAGTTCCATTTCCATTTCCTCGCGGAAATCTGAGCAAATGGTCAGTGGCAGGGCAAAGCTCTGGCCGCTGTAGACGATTTGGTGATCGTCGAATGGATCAATCTCAGGAGTTGGTCCGTCTAATGATACTTTGATGGTAACATCTTGGAAGGCGTGTTGCGAATAATGCGCGTCGCTTTTCGCTTTCACGCGGAATTTGTGTTCGCCGATGTCATTGATGGTTGGTGTCCAGCGGACAAAATAATCGTACTCGCCAATGTTATCTGGCTCGCGAGATAACTTCGCGCCAGATGGCATATTGATCGCCCACACGGTAACATCACCATCATAGGGCATGGCGCGCATGATGTAGAGTTTGTATTCTTGGCCAACTTTGACATGACCGGTGCCACGACACAGCAACGCTGGTCTGTCTAGCTCGCCGTGCAGCAGTGGATTACGTGCCCAGCGCTGGACAAATGCGCGCATGAACTTTTCTTCCGCAGGGTCTTGGGCAAACTTAGCTGTATAATTATACATGTCTGAGAATGGGCCGCTAGAGGTGTCATCAGAAACGAGGTAACCGATGCCGTCACAGTGATCGCAGCCTTCTCCGCCACATTGACCACATTCTACCCAATCTGAGCCGAGAGGCAGGTAGCCATCTTCACAGTACTTACAGCCAGAGCCATCACAGGCGAGGCAGCCTACCAGAGAGGTTTCATCTCCCTTGCCAATGAGGATTTTCCAGTCGTAATAAACGCTGTGCTCAAGCACGGCGCGGCGGCCAAGGTAAGTCTCTTCATCATCATGCAGTTTGTAGCCAAGTGAGGCCTTACTATCGCGTGACTTGGAGCCGTCTTTAGCGTAGCTAGCAGCAGTTCCTTTTACAGAGAAGTATCTGAGTACGGTTTGGTGGAAGTGCTCCATTTCTTTGCCGTATGTTGGGCACCAGCAGCCCCATGGGCCAGAGGTAGCTCCAGTGGCTGGATCCCTATCAGGAGAAATGCCTGAGTTGTAGTCCCACCAACCGTGTTTCATTCTCTGGAAGGCTGATTGTCTGCGGCCATTGCGCTCGATATCAACGTGAGCACTACGCGTACCGTAGTAGATGACGTCGTGGTCCATGGCTGAACCCAGTTCAAAGTTCCAGTTACCAGGTCTGTCCCACTGACCGTCTACCCATCGAGGCAGTTGGTTTTCATAAGTGGCAATACGCAGCCAGTTATCCTGCGACATCTGGGCGATGAATAAGGTATCGTAATCCCAGTTTCCTTCTGCCATCAACTCATAGTTAGGAGATGCTTGACCAAATGGGTTGTACAGGTTCTTGAATAATTTCGCGGCGTCACTCAGAGATGATTTTCCTGTACCATTCTCAGCAATGTGAGCTGCGATTGGGTCTGCTGAGTAGCTAGGTGGAATGAAATGTGGAATCCATTCGTTCCATGTCAGCCTGCGCTTGTATGAGAACTGCTGAGTTCTGTCGTATTTGTTTTCGTCAAAATGAACATCCTCAATCACCGGATACTTGTGGCCTGACCACGCCGCATAGAAGTCTTCAGAGCGGTTCAGATGTGGGTTGAGCACACCAGGACGTTTTTGTAATGGGCCAGACTGCAAGAATGAGTCATCAAAGCTTTGGAATGGTCCAGGGTGGTTGTAGCGCAGGAACTCAAATACTTTTTCGCCTGCCTCTGGGTCACCAAGTGGACCAGAGAATTTCTTGGTACTAGAAACCACTCGGGTATCATTAAATGCCTCACCAAACATTGGCATGTCAGCACCACCGTGGCCGTGACAAGCACCACATTTTTCGATGTAAATCGCTTCACCATCTGCGAGGCGCTCAGGTGAGAAGGCATCTTCAGCCATGTAGGCTACCGTGCGCTTGCCAGTTTCCTTGAATGGCAGCTCGAAGGCTTCGGGTAAAAATCCTGGGCGAATCCAGAAACCCTTGTTGAAAACCAACTCGTAGAGCTCGCCAGTCTCGGCGTCTACGGCGTAAATAGGTGCCGCTTGTAGCGTTTCATAAGCGCTTGTAGATGACTCGTAATGCAGCAGGTTCACTGCCAGAGGAATCGAGTCGCTATTTGGATAGATGAGGTGAATCGCGCTGCCAGCGGAGAGATTGATCTCACCGTTGATGTGTAGGAAGCTAGAGTTGTTTGCCCAATCTTGCGGGTTTTCATTTCTATCATAAGGGAAAAATTCCAGTGTTTGGTTTTCACCGAGGTTCAGAGAACTACCCTCAGTAATGCCCACGCGGTCGACAACCAGTCTGCCGTCTTCTAACTCAACCGTACCACCACCAGCATCTGAACCAATCCACAGAGTATCATTGAGGTTAAGAATGCCACCATCGGTGATGGTGATCGTGCCATTATTGTCGACCTGAGTTTGGCCGTTGACTTCGTTCAAGCTACCATCACCCAGAATCAGCTCAGAGCCGTCACCTGAAATAATAATGTCGCCAAAGCGGTTGTAATCGTCGTCGATGGTAACTGAGCTGCCATCATTATGGTTAAACTCGTGGTAATACTCACCTGGTAGAAGGAGGCGCGGCGCCAGCCAGCTATGGAATGCATTGGCTGCATTTTTAGCGTCTTCGCCGACTAAGCGTAGCTCTTGCACACCAGTCACGTCTACCTCCACTTCTTGTAGGTCGTAGCGCGCCATCACACCACTGTCGTAGAGCAGCTGGTCGTCACCGTAGATCTTCATGTTCATAGCAGCTCCGCTCTTTGAGTTAGGCGTCGCAATGATCGTTCTGAATTTGGCATATTCGCCACCGATCTCATACACCACTTCACTGTCAGCATGACAAGCAATGCCTTTTTCATAGTAGATAGAGTCGCCTGTTAGCGGCCCCCAGTTCTTCACCCGGGTATTAATGCCAACACTTCCCCAGCCCACTTTGACGCTCTTATAGCTCATGCTTGTGAGCCCAATCGCATCGTCCTCGTAGATGCTACCTGAATTGGTCGTCCATACACCATCGCCAACGTAGCTTAGAGAATAAGTTCTATCAGTGTAATAACTTCTCAGCCTAACTTCAGATGAGGCAAACTTATCAATCGTCGCAGCTGGAGTTTCAGCTGAGAAAATTCTGATGTCACCAAAATAGGAATCGTTAGGATCGTAGCGCAGCTCAATCACTGGCGGAGTTGAACATTCGATATCGCCTAACAATGTGATCGGTTCAGCGTCAATCTTATACGAGTTGATGATGAGCTGAGTATCACCTTTGAAGCTCAGAGTAGACCCCACATCAGTAGTCAGCGTATTCACTGCTAAGGTGCTATTATCAACAACAATCTCACCTTCGTCCACCAAACCAATATGGCTGCTAGAATCTAGCGAGCCACCATCGGTGATGAGAATGGATTGGTATCTTTTGCCCTCACCCACCTCAGTAGCTGAGCTGTAGGTTTTGTTTTCATTATTGAGAACCAGCTCGCGGTGAGTTGGTACCACCCAGCCACTGCCGTCCCAAGAAATCGGATGCATGTCGCCATTGTCATCCTTACAGAAATAAGAAAACTCGTCGTAGAAATTGATTCCTTCAATGTCAGCAAACAGCTTGAAGTTAGGATCAAATTCCTCCGGGTTAATCAGCAGAGCAATGGTATTGTTACCTGAGAAATCGTAGTTAGATAGCTCGTTTTGCTCAAAATATAGGCAGCCGTTTTCTTCCCAGTTCGAAGATGTGCTTACCCCATCTACCTCAATAGTGGAGTCCTTCATCACTAGGTCATTACCTGCATAGATCTGGAAACGATAGGTGACCAAGGTCCCATTATCCATTTCAATGCGGTTCTTGCCTGCGGTGACCCCAGATTTACCAAGCTTAACGATACCGCCACCGGAAACGCGGCCACCGTTACGGATGATCATATAGTTTTCAGAACTACTTCCTGCACCGATACGTAGACCGTTGCTTTTGTTAGTAATGTTAACTTCAGACCCTTCGCCGTCTACCACAGCCCAGTTGTTATGAGCATTTTGATCTCTACCAATATAGAAATAGCCAGTCTTAATAGATCCTCCCTGAATGACTTCGAGATAGCAGTTCTGCGCGTAGCTCCGCCCCACAGAAGTGCCCCTATTGTTGGCTGCATAGTAGTAGCCATCGCCTTTAATGGTGAGTCCGCATAGCAGACTTGCATCCAAATCATCAGCTTTGATAATATTCAAGTCATCACCTGATGTATTGGATTCTTCCAGCACCGCACGTGTGCCATCGGCGATTTCTAATGCCCGAGCATGGGGCGCTATCAACGCCCCTGCTAGGCAAAGTGCCATCGTCGCCTTACTTGTTTTTTCTCTCATTGGTTTGCTAGTTGTGTTTTTCGTGAAATAAATACCTTTATATCGGCAGTATGTGTGTGTAGCGCAGCTGGAAACCGAGTTGCACTTGTACTCCCAGTGACTAGCTAGGAGGAGGGGGGGAATTAACAATCCCAAGGACTGTGAATTAATATCTAATTAGAGGTATGAAAGTGCCTAAGTAAATCATATTTCGGTAGTCGTATCAAACACTTGTGTAGTGTTTTGACCGAGTTATTTTATAATATTTAGAAATCTTAACTAAAGATGAAAGAGTGCTATATAATGTACTTTTGTCGGTCCAATGTGGAATCGATATACATTATATTGATCGCTATGATGCTGGGGTGAAATTCAATAATCGGTTTAGTATAACGTTTTGCAAGAGCCGTAAACACTGTCTAACGAGTGTTTTGTTTCTGTTATCTAATTATATGACATCTATTTTCCACAGTCTTAGTTAGATTGCGAAATGCAATTGGGCTGGCTAGCAGGGGAGAAATTGTCATACTTAGCGCGTGAAGCATTTGATCATCGCCGCCGGGAAACCATCATTGAGTTATGCCAAAGATGGAGTTGCTGAGTATTTGAAGCGGCTACGTCGTTACGGCAACTTTGAAATCAAGCATATTAAAGACGGTAGCAGTGAAGATGTCTCAGCTCGTTTGTTAGCTGCAAGCGAGGGCTGTCTCCGTGTCGCTATGGATGAGCGTGGTGAATCACTCACAACCGGTGAGTTAGTGACCAGGGTGAATAAATGGGAGATGCGTGGCACCAAGAGAGTCGCCTACCTGATAGGCGCATCAGATGGCCATACGCAGGCATTACGTGATCGCGCTGATATGATTTGGGGGCTCTCGTCGCTGACGATGATGCATGAGTTAGCTCTATTGGTGTTAGTGGAGCAAATTTACCGCGTGCATACCATCAAACGTGGTGAACCCTACCACCGCTAGAGATCTCGCCGGCGAGAGGCCTTTACAGACTCTTTACACAACACTGCTGATTTTTGACTTAGCTTGATCTTGTAAATCCAAGAACAAGTTATGAAAAAGAAAATCAATCTATGTGTGATCTCATTGTTAGCTGGTTTAGCCAGCGTGACGGCAGCTGAAGCAAAAGGAGCGCGGCCAGCTAGTGATAGAGCAGTTGAGCAGCAAACCGTGCGAAAGCCACTAGCAGCTGAACAAGCTAGCAAAGTGCAAATCGCCATTTTGCTAGATACCAGCAACAGCATGGACGGTCTGATTGCTCAGGCTAAAACCCAGCTGTGGAAAGTAGTTAATGTCTTCAATGATGCCAGCCAAGATGGCAAGGTTCCCTTTGTTGAAGTAGCGCTTTACGAATATGGCAATGATGGGCTCAGTAAGGACGGTCGTTGGTTGCGTCAGATCCAGCCACTTAGTAGAGACCTCGATCAAATCAGTGAAGATTTATTTAGCCTGACTACTAATGGAGGTGCTGAATTTTGTGGAGCTGTGATAGATCGCGCTAGTTCGGATTTGAAATGGGATGCCTCCGCTGACGTTTATAAAGCGATTTTCATAGCTGGCAACGAACCCTTCACGCAGGGACCAGTTGAGCCGATGAATGCTGTAGAGCGGGCTGCGGCAAAAGGAATCATCGTCAATACCATCCACTGCGGAGCAGAAGCAGTTGGCATTAGTTCTGGCTGGAAACAAGGCGCTGAAATGAGTGGCGGTAAATTCATGTCTATCAATCAAGACAAGGCGGTGGTGCATATCAAAGCTCCTCAGGATGCTGAAATCCTCAAATGTAATGCCGCACTCAATAAGACCTATTTATCTTATGGCAGCCAAGCGAAACATAAAAGGACACAGCAATTACGCCAAGATCAGCAGGCTGAAAGGCTGTCTGAGAGCGGCGCTGCAGTGCAGAGAACTTTGACTAAGGCGTCGTTGAATTATTCTAACTCTGCCTGGGATCTTGTAGATGCCAGCCAGCAGGAGGGTTTCGAGTTGAAGTCTATCAAAGAGGATGAACTGCCAGAAGAAATGCGCAAGATGGACTTAGCTGAACGTCAGGCATGGATTGCAAAAATGGCTGGAGAGAGAAAATCCGTGCAAGAGAAAATACGCCAGCTGAATGAGGAGCGTGAGAAGTTTGTCGCCGAGCAGATGAAAGCTATGGCGGAAGAGGATAAAGCTAACACATTAGGTGATGCCGTGGTGGACGCGGTGAAACAACAGGCTGAAACACATGGGTATAAATTTGATAAAGATGCAGAATAGCAGTTTGCATTTACTAAGATTCACTTACTGTAGGCACATGATGAAATCGATTTTATGCGGTGCGCTGGTACTAACTAGTGGCATATTGATGGCTGAAGAAATGAACTCAGACAAGGTGGAGGCGGTCTCAGCTATTTCGCTAGAGGGCACACAATGGCAGCTGGTGGAAATAAATGGTGAGCCCATTGACCTGCAGGCTGGTGACCAACCGGCACGCGTTCCGAGAATCCTCTTTGATGCCGAAAAATCCACCCTTGGCGGGCTAGCTGGTGTGAACCGCTTTAGCGGCACCTATGAGCTCGACGGCCAGAAGCTTAAGTTTGGCCCATTGATGCTCACCCGCATGATGGGGCCTGAACATCTGATGGCTATCGAGGGCCAACATACAGGGATGCTGGGTCGTGTATCTAGCTGGAAAATCGAAGCTAACCAGCTGGTCTTGTCAGATGACTCTGCCGCTGAGTTGCTAGTCTATCAGGCTGAAATGCCAGCTGTGACGGGCACAGTAAGCTACCGTGAACGCATTGCTCTGCCAGCTGGCGCAGTTCTCAAAGTGGTGCTCGAAGATGTCTCTATCGCCGATAAGGCGGCCACAGTTATCAGCCAGATCGAACAAGCTGCTGGAGCGCCTCCAATGGCCTTTGAGCTCAACTACGATGCGAGTAAAATTGACCCAGCAATGCGTTATAATGTACGTGCTCGCATCGAGCTCGACGGCAATTTGTTATTCATCAGCGACACAGCGGCACCCGTGCTAACACACGAAAATGGCTCAACTGTGAACTTGCTTTTAAAGCAGCTTGCCAGATAGTTAGGGGAGAATACATTCTCTCCTACAATGAAATCATTCCTCATTAGCTCCACATTTGCCCTAGCCTCAGTAGTTACTAGTCTAGCGGATTCGCTGCCTTCATGGACTGAAGACTCACCTAGCAAAAAGTCTATCATCGAGTTTGTCACCAAGGTAACAGATCAAAAATCAGACGACTTTGTGCCGGCCTATGACCGCATCGCCGTGTTTGATAACGACGGCACATTGTGGCCAGAAAACCCACTGCCATTCCAGCTGCTTTACGCCATAGACGACATTAAGAGCCGAGCTGCGGATCATCCTGAGTGGCAGAAAAGTGAAATCATCAAAGCGGTGATAGATGGTGATTTAGCTAAGGTGAAAGCTGGCGGCAAACAAGGGCTGATGGAGATTTTGAAAGTCACACACAGTGGCATGACTACCGATGAGTATGCTGCTAACGTAGCTAACTGGGCGGCTTCAGCTCAGCACCCTAAGTTTGCGGTCAAATATACCGATCTCACCTATCAGCCAATGTTGGAGGTGCTAGATTACCTGCGCGAAAATGACTTCAAAGTTTATATCGTTTCTGGTGGCGGTGCAGATTTCATGCGAGTTTGGTCAAATGAAGTTTATGGCATTCCGCCAGAACAAGTGATTGGTTCTTACACCGATGTCAAAGCTGAGCTGCGCGATGGTAAGTATGTGTTAGTGAAGCAGCCTGAGCTTGCTCACAATGATGATAAAGAAGGCAAGATTGTTGGCATTCACCGCTTCATTGGCCGCCGTCCGATTGCCTGTTTTGGCAATAGCGATGGTGACCAGGCGATGATGCAGTGGATCACGGACGGTCAGTCTCCTAGCTTTGGTCTTTATGTTAAACATACCGATGGTGAGCGCGAGTACGCTTATGATAGAAACCCATCCAGCTCAGGTAAATTTGATAAGGCATTAGATGCTGCCAAAGAAAATGACTGGGTAGTTGTCGATATGAAATCTGAGTGGCAGCGTGTCTATTCAGGTGATGTGGAGAAAAAATAACTATGGAGCCAGCTGGTTTGACCTTTTCGCCAGCTGTGTTCTATTGGCGTGAAATTTTATAATCACAATATCATGACACTACTTGATCCTATCAAAGTTGGCGCGCTTGAGCTGCCTAACCGTATCATCATGGCTCCGCTAACGCGCTGCCGCGCCAGCGAAGGACGTGTGGCTAACGAGATGATGGCTGAATACTACGCGCAGCGAGCTGGCGCTGGCTTGATCATTTCTGAGGCATGCAGCGTAACGCCGCAGGGTGTTGGATATCCTAATACCCCAGGGATTTGGTCGGCTGAGCAAGTAGCTGGCTGGAAGTTAGTCTCTGACGCAGTGCATGCCGCTGGTGGCAGAATTTTCCTCCAGCTGTGGCATGTCGGGCGCATCTCAGACCCTATCTATCTAGATGGTGAGTTGCCAGTGGCGCCAAGTGCGGTGCAAGCAGCTGGACATGTTAGTCTGGTGCGGCCAGAGAAGGCATTTGAAACGCCACGGGCGCTTGAGCTGGCCGAGATTCCAAAGATTGTTGAATGTTACCGTCAGGGCGCTGAAAATGCTAAGCTAGCTGGATTTGATGGCGTGGAAGTTCATGGCGCTAACGGTTATTTGCTAGATCAATTTCTGCAAACTTCAACCAACCAGCGTGATGATGAATACGGTGGGGCATTAGAAAATCGTGCACGTTTGATGTTAGAGGTCGTCGACGCCTGTATTTCTGTTTGGGGTGCGGAGCGCGTTGGTTTACACATTGCGCCACGCTGTGACGCTCACGATATGGGCGACGATAACCCACTAGAAACATTCAGCTACGTGGCCGAGCAAATGGGTGAGCGCGGCATCGCCTTTATCTGTGCTCGTGAGCATTATGATGGCAAAACAGAGTTGGGGCCGCAGTTGAAAGAAAAGTTTGGTGGCGTCTACATTGCGAACGAAAAGTTCACCTTCGAGTTAGGCAATCAATCTCTATCATCTGGTGAAGCAGACGCTATAGCCTTTGGTGTTCCCTATATTGCCAACCCTGATCTGGCGCAACGATTTGCCGCTGGAGCCGAGTTGAACGAGGCCAAACCAGAGCGTTTCTACGCAGCTGGACCAAAAGGTTACACGGATTACCCAACCATGAATCGATAGATTTTCTCGCTAGAAAACAAAAAGCGCGATGGAGCAATCCATCGCGCTTTTTTTGAAAAGTAATGATCTACTTGATGAATCTAATGGTCATTGGGTAGCGATACATCTGACCTTCGTTAGCCTTCATTGCAGCAATGATGCAGAAGATGATATCGATGAGAATGACCGCTGGTAGAAGTAGGGCGCCAATGCAGAAGAAGAAACCAATGTAGGAAACGACAAAGGCAATTAATATGGTTAGCTGGAAATTGAGCGCTTCTTTGCAGTGTTCGTTAGTGTACGGGTGAATGTCTGGCTTGAGCTGCGGGATGAGCAAGGGGCCAAGGAACATGATGACTAAGCCTGAGAGGTGGGCCAGCATGGCCAGCTGTCTATCTTGCGGGCTAGGTTCGCCAGTGTTAGCTGGCGTTTGCGGCATTTCTGGCGGCGCAGCGGCAGCTGGTTTTTCTGGAATGTTAGGAGGCTTGCTTTCGGCTGTTTCTGGCTCGTTGATAGAATCAGCTGGCTCTGTAGCTGGAGCTGATGAATCTGCTTCGAGCTGGCTGTCCTCAGCACTGTCAGCTGGCTTGCTAGTGGCACTGAATGGAACTTCAGGTTTGGGCACGCTAGGGGTAGGTACTTGAGGAGTTGGAATCTGCGGTTTCGGGATTTGAGGTTCTGGGATGTTTGAGTCTGAACTCTCTGAAATCGAAGGGTCTGCATCGTTATTCATGGGCATAGTTGACCATTTTAGTTGCTCTAGGGCAATAAATTATGCTGTCAGGGGAACAATTCGTTGAAATTTGCCTCTCATGAGAGAAAGGTATGGATATGAAGTCGTCATCAATTTTTGCTGAGCCGTGGGCGCAGCCGTATTTACTAGAAGGTGCATTCGGGCTGGAAAAGGAGCACGTGCGGGTTGATGAGGCTGGAAATTTGGCGCTCACACCACATCCAAGGGCATTTGGCGACAAGCTGGCCAATCCCTACATCACGGTGGATTTTTCGGAGAGCCAGCTAGAAATGATTACCCCTCCGCAGCGCAGCATGGGTGAGGCATTAGGTTTTTTGGAAACGATCCACGATGTGGTGGTAGAGAATCTAACTGACGAGCTGCTGTGGCCTCAGAGTATGCCGCCTGCCTTACCTGAAGATGGTAGCAAAATTCCTCTAGCAGTATTTGACGACGAGCATCGCGCGCTCACCGAGTACCGTGAGTTTCTCGCACAGACCTATGGCAGAAGGAAGCAGCTGATTTCGGGCATTCATGTGAATATCAGTGTGTCGGACCAGCTACTTCGTGGCATGCAAAAACGCCTCGCGATGAACGATCTAACTTTTTCTGAGTTTAAGTCGTGGGCGTACATGAGAGCACTGCGCAATATGATGCGCTATCGTTGGATGATGGTGGTGATGTTAGGAAATGCTCCAGCCGCGCACCAAAGCTACGCGAGCATGTGCTGTGATATGCCTGAAACCGGTGGCGATGCCCGCGGCTCTGAGCATTCGGTATCTATCCGAGCCAGCATGTGTGGTTACCGCAACAACGAAGAGTTCATTTTGGACTATAGTAGCCAGAGTGGTCTCAATTGCTCAGTTAGATCGTTAGTGGATCAGGGCAAGTTGATTCACGAAAAAGAACTTTATAGCCCAATTCGCCTGAAGTGTGATCATAAGACTGGAGAGCTGACCCATTTGGAGTTGAGGATTTTGGACCTCGATCCAAGTGTAAAGGTGGGCATTCGCCCGCAGTCATTACACCTTTTGCATTTGTTTATGCTGTGGGCAATGGGGCAAGATGAGACGAGGGAATTTGACGCCGACGAGCAAATGATGGCGGTGCAAAACCAATATCGCGCCGCTTGCTGTGGGTTTCATAGTGAATTGCTAGATGATCACGGCGTGCCATTTGCCGATGGAGCAAAAGACTTTGTTGTTGATTTTCTATCTGAGTTAGAATCTTTGATCGTCGATGACGGTGAGCTGGCTGGCGAATACCGCAGTAGCTTGGCTGATTTGCATGCCCAGCTAGCTGGCGGGCAAATTTCTCCGCTGGAGCTAACAAAAAGGCAAATCCGCGAGCATGGATTCGTGGCGAGTAACTTGCAGCGGGCTAAAGATTTTCGAGCTCAGAGTTTGGCCCAGGGGTTTAATTTTTATGCCTATCAGGACATGGAACTTTCCACTCAGTTGATGTTGCGCGAGGCGGTTTTGCGTGGGGTGAAATTTGAGTTGATAGATCGGGCTGAGAACTTTGTGAAATTTGAAAAGGCTGGGCATGTGGAATACGTGCAGCAGGCCACTAAGACATCACACGATACCTATAGCTCGGTGTTGATGATGGAGAATAAGGTGGTTACCAAGAAGGTGTTAGCTGATGCGGGTATCAGAGTGCCGCAGGGTGGTGACTATGACGATGTGGCTCGCGCTAAGGTAGATTTTGCCATCTATCAAGGTGAGGCAATTGTGGTGAAACCCAAATCGACAAACTTTGGATTAGGCATATCAATTTTGAAGGAAAATGATAGCCGGCAGAACTACGAGCAGGCGTTGGAAATGGCCTTTGCGGAAGATAAAAGTGTATTGGTTGAGCCATTTATCAGTGGCCGCGAATTCCGATTTTTCCTTATCAATGGGAAGGTGGAGGGCATCTTGCATCGTGTTCCTGCTAATGTGTTGGGCGACGGAGAAAGCACCATTTCTCAGCTGATAGAAGAAAAGAATTTAGACCCACTGCGCGGTGTTGGTTACCGCACACCACTAGAAAAAATTGCCGCTGGGCCAGCTGAGGAGATGTTTTTGCAAGCCCAGGGATTAGGTTTTCACTGCGTACCTGCAGCTGATAAAAAAGTCTATCTGCGAGAGAACTCCAACATCAGCACTGGTGGAGACAGCATTGACTTCACTGATGATATTCACTCCAGCTATTTTGAAATTGCTGAGCGTGCAGCTGCGGCGATGGGGGTGAATATCACCGGGCTGGACATGATGATAGACGATATCAATGAGCCAGCTAGTGAGACTAACTATGCGATCATCGAGATGAATTTTAATCCAGCAATTCACATTCACTGTCACCCCTATCAGGGAAAAAACCGCCAGCTGAATGTGAAAATGATGGATTTCCTAGGGTACTAGTTTTTTGCGTTATACTCGGAAAGTGAGCGCTCGTAGTCGGCCTCGGCGTCTTTTGACCAGCTGAGTAGTTCTGCTTTCATGCTCTCAACTTTCTCAGGCATCTTAGCGGCAATGTTATTATCTTCATACGGATCGGCCTCGAGGTCGAATAGCATGATGTTTTGCTCATTGCGCTTAGACTCGATGAACAGCTTATATTTGCCTTTGATCAATGAGCGGCTGCCTCCAGCTGCAAATTGAATTGGCGCAGGGCGTTCGGTCATTTTACCTTCTAGCAGAGGGTTGATGTCGATGCCGTCGTATGTGCGATCGTTAGGCATTGGGATGCCAGCTGCTGCTAGGACGGTAGGCATGTAGTCAGTTAGTACTGTAGGCACGGCTGATGTGCTGCCGGCTTTGATCTTGGCTGGCCACTCGATCACGCCAGGAACTAATGTGCCTGCTTCCCAAAGGCCATATTTGCCACCTTTGAATGGCCCAGGTGAGCCGCTAGGACCGTAGCGGAATTTACCATCGTTAGCCTCGCCTGCAATGAGCTTGGCTTGGCCTGGACCTGCAACGCGCGGGCCGTTATCACTGGAGAACATGACCATGGTATTGTCGGCTATGCCAAGTTCGCGCAGCTTTTCACGCAGTCGGCCAACTTCCACATCCATAGCAGTTACGTTGCTGAGATAGAGGGCAAGTTTGTCGTCCATATCCTCTGGATAGAGTTTGCGCAGCTCTGGGTTTTGTGAAAGCGGGTTGTGCACGTGGTGGAACCAGACGGCTACGGCAAATGGTTTTTTTGCTTTCGCTTGTTCTTCAATAAAACCTAAGGTTTTATCCATGACGATGGTGGCGTCATCTTTGCGCAGTTCTGGGCGCGCTTGGCCTTCCTTTAGGCTAATGAATTTTCCGTTATCAAAGTAGAGATGTTTCTCGTCCTTGTTGTTAGGTAGTTTGGCGTACGGATCGTAGGTGTAGAGAATGTTGTGACTAGTGAACCAGTCATCAAACCCAGCCATGCCTGGAGTCATGAAGTTTTTTGGCGTTTGCTCTTGGCATAAGTAGCCAACGTGCCATTTGCCGTAGTGAGCAGTGGCGTAGCCAGCATCGCGCAGAGCTTCAGCATAGGTGATTTCGGATTCCAACAGATGCCATTTTCCAACAAATCCATCAGCTGGAGTTTTCATGTAGCTGGTTAGGCCAACACGCAGGTTGTTGCGTCCAGTTAGGATAGCAGCGCGTGATGGTGAGCAGGTGGCACAAGGAGCATAACAGCGGCTCAGGTTCATGCCGTTGTCAGCCATGGCATCTAGGTTAGGTGTTACTATCAAAGGGTGGCCGTTGTTGCCAATGTCACCCCAACCCATATCGTCGGCCAGCAACATGATGAAGTTTGGTTTGGTCTGCTCTTCAGCAGACACTGGGTTACTTAGCATAAGTGCCCCAGCTGCTAATGGTAATAGGCGTTTCATATTTGGTTTCGTGGTTTTTTGTAAGCGATGATTTGTGCTGCAAGGCTTACGAAGTGGTAATGAATGATCACTATGCGGAAGATGAATCAGTTTTCAAGAGTGAAAGAAAATTTCTAAAGTGTAATGTCAAAAATGCTAGTTCGTGTACAGGTAGGCGGGCCAATACTTCTAGCTAGATGTTGATGGTGTTAGGAGAGTGTTGGCTAGCTATGCCAGCGGTAGGCAGGCAGCATTTGCAGAGAGTGTGGGGGATTGGGACTGGCATCTAGTTGTAGATGCCGGTCTTTTTCTAGCTAGATTCTCCAACTGGAGCCGGATGAAGGAGCGCTTGTAGAGTGCGTGTATTATAGCTTTCTGCATATAATCTGAGCGTCATCTAGCCGCCGCTGGCACCTTACCCATCGCCGAAGTCCTATACTCTATCCATTGATACTGATTTGGCCCTTGCTGCGAGCTTCCAGCCGGTGGCGATTCCGCAATATACCTACGCGCAGGGAGGGCTGCCACCTCGCCGCCGCTGTGCAGATGTCACAGCCTGATCATTACAATCAGCAGGCCGCCCCTCAGGCTGTTCATGAATACTACCCATAAGAACATATCCTTATCTTCTAGCCGTCTAAAATAAATCACTCATTCGCTTTACTCGAATTAGCGGATTTGTTAGTTGTCTAATTAGTTCTAACTTTTATCGTGATTTCAAGCACTCTTCACCATTCAGCTTTCCAAAAAAGTACTATCGGCAATCACTCATTTTAACCTTTCCTATCATGAAAACTATCAATCTAGCTAAATATCCCGCCCGCAAGCACCACATAGATAATGCTACGAGTCTCGGCTAATCGGATTTTTGGAATGTTAAATCACTTTACCATTATTACGAACCAATACTGTTAGCCAATAATAAGAAATGACCTGTAATTGCACACAATACCAACCCATAGAGCTAGACCGAATCAGCATCAAACGACGAATCAAAGAATCGCCAGCTATTCGTAAGTCTTTGGTAGTTCTGAGTGAGAACACAGAGCTGCGGCTATCATTGTTTCAATGTCCCAGCTGCGAGCAATTCTGGCAGAGTGGACACGAATGGAATTTTGGCGACGAAGAATATTTATTTCAGGTTCCTCCCATCAGCATAGAAGAATGGCTGGAGGAGTCATATAAGCAGCCAGCCGCAATGATGATATACTCCGCAATGATGAGCGACTATTACGAGAAGCTAGGGGACGACCAGGGTGATTCATCGTGCCGTGTTGATGGTTGCTCAGACAGGGTTGTTCGATTTTGCGTGTTTTGCAAGCAGCATCAAGTCGAGTCCCTTCAGGGCCAGGGGAAGTTACCCCAATTTCCTATTGGCCGAATTTTTCCACCTTATGACGGCTCATAATAATTTGGGCTAACAAGTCGCTGCACCCAACCGCTTCCCCGCCGAATTAATGACCTTTATGACCATTTCAATCCCAACCCAAAAACCTAGCGCGCTGAGTGGTCAGCGGTTGGTGTGCTAGACGTTCTGCCAAGAAATGAAGCACATAATTTTCACGACGTTCCTAGGAGTTGTTGGAGCACTCTTGCTCCCAACGGCTGTCGCGGACGAATCTACGACACTATCCGAGATGCTCGATAAGGTGCAGGCCAATGCCGATACTGCAATGGACACGCGTTCTCTTGCCCGCGATTGGATCGGCGATATTGCCGACGAGGATGGCAAGATTGAGAGAATGAGATTGGAGAAAGGGCGCATCATGGATGGTGAGATAGCGCTTCTCCGCACATATCCGAATGGAAGCTATCTGGGAAGTGATGCTCCAGTCTACATCAAGTCAATCCCTACCAATAAGAAGATTCGCATATGCTCCACGGTTGCTGAGATCAAGGAATTGCTTGGTAATGGACGACCAAGCTTTTCCGGATGGGGAGGCCCGAAGGGAATACATAGTTCTCACTCGTGGGTTTGCTTCAGCCCGTCAGCTGAGAATCGCCTTACATATATCAGTGTATTTGCGCATACTTCGTTCAATGAGGAGCAGCGAGCGAAGGGAATTACTCAGGTAAACGAACTTGTAATTCGGAGGGGTAAATTTCGACCGACTAATCCCACGAACCAGAAGGAACGCGAGGTGTATCTTTCCGGAGCGGACATGTTCGCTGCTGAGGAAGCAGAGAAAGCACGAAAGCGACAGCGCTATCCCCAGCCACTTAGAGATTTAATTCTGGCTGACGAGCATCCAGATGATTCTGATTTGAAACACCTTTCGGCAACAATCCAAGCAATACGGGAAGCTCCCCATCCCAAGCTATTTGCCCAGCTTGTCCAAGAGATGGACGAAGGAACGCTTAAGATTCGATCTCTCCTGAATCACATTCTTCTCAATGAACATGAGCTATTGGATCTGAGGGAATGGCGAGCACCGGAAGAGGCTATAGCAGTTGGCGCCTGCATCGATTCACTACCGCTCGCGAAGAATGGTGCCAAGGATGATCTCGTTGAGATTGTTCTTCGCGTTTGTGGGGGCGGAAAGATCGAGATCGAAGGCAAGAATGGAGGAAGCAGTATAGAGGTGATTCCTGCTGAGAGTGGCTACCGGTTGATTCTTAGTGGTGCGTCAGATCCACTTTCTCTAGCAGAGGCTCAGAAGGAGCTTCGACGTCTCTACACCAAATCCAAGGCAGAACAAGACGGCGCTGACCAACCCGCTACCGCTCCGGATTCGAATTCGGAGGGCAACCAGAACCCCAAACCTGAATCGGAGGGGCGCTCCCAGTAGGGGGTGGCAGGCCTCGGACGTTAGCAAAGAATATCATGAAAGCCACAATCACATCATTTCTCACCATCATATGTATCAGCTTTGCTGCTGCTCAAGAACCGGAAGGCTGGGATAAGCGTATTGTCCACTCGAAGGATGAGCGCGCATTGACGAAACTCCCAAGTATCAAGGTTATTTCATCAAATAAAGAACATATAGAAGTTAAGGTGAGCAATAATACTGGATTCGATTTATCATATTATGGCTATAGCCCCCAATCCCCGCAGCTTTACTTTAAGAAGCTTGTTGAAGGTAAGTGGGTAGCAGGAGGCTGGCACTGGTGCGGTACAGGTATGAGCCGTCATGTACTCAAGAATGGATCGTCTGTAACCATTAAGCTATCATCTCGAAAGAATTCTCAAGCGTTCACCATTTTCTATAATTCAACGAATAGCAAGGAGTATAGTTTTGCTAAGCTCTACGAGAACAAATCGGGCTAACAAGGCGCAGCGCCCAGCCGCTTCCTCGCCGAATTAATGACCTTTATGACCATTTCAATCTCAACCCCAAAACGTCGCACGCTGAGCGGTCAACGGTTGGTGTGCTAGACGTTAGGCTAAAAAATGAAACCAACACAGCGTTCAATCATAGATGGCGAGAGTTCTAGTGGTAGCGTCAATGTCGTATCTCGATGTGGGGATCGCGTTTTTAGACCAATGGGGTACTGGTCAAAAAGTGTGCACGAGTTACTACAGTTTCTTAATCATTCAGGATTTGAGTATGCTCCTGATTTCATAGGTGTTGACGAAAAATCTAATCGTGAGTGCTTAAGCTATATTGATGGAGAGGTTGCTCTACGTCCTTGGCCGAGTGTCCTTCGCACACTATCGGGACTTGAACAGATTGCCCGAATGCTGAAGCAATATCATCAGATAGTAGTTAAATTTGAACCTATTGGTGCTAAGTGGCATCTTGCAGATCGTGATACTACAGACTCATGCATTATTCGGCATGGAGATATTGGTCCATGGAATATGGTGTGGATGGGAGATCGATTGGTTGGTGTGATAGACTGGGATTTCGCTGAGCCTGGGACAATCCTAGAAGATTTAGCACAAGTAGCTTGGCATTGTATCCCTCTTAAGCCTCCAAGGCGATCAACCGAAGCTGGAGTAGCTTCAGAAGACATAGAGGAACGTTTTGATTTCTTTTGTAGAACGTACGGTGTGTCTAAAGAATTAGTTTTACAAAATATATCAATAATACACGATCAGGAGATAGATCGTATGAAGACACATGGGGTTAAGGGTGTTGAACCTTGGGCAACTTTTTTAGAGCGTGGAGATTTGGAGGTTGTGATAGAAGACTCCCTATGGCTTAGACAGAGGTACAATTTGGTCTAACAATATGCAGAGCCCAACCGCTTCCCCGCCGAATTAATGACGTTTATGACCATTTCAATCCAAACCCAAAAACGTCGCACGCTGAGCGGTCAGCGGCTGGTGAACTTTACGTTATCCAAAAAATGAAGACCAAAACTCAAGCGGCGACACTCTCGCTCTTATTGCTCACTTTTTCTTCTAGTTTGCAATGGGCTGCTGAAGTAACCGAGAAGGATACCGGCGGCATAAAAGGAGTTAAAAAAGCACCAGCTAAACTTGATCCAGAGATTGTTCGCTTGCTCCCATATGCTGAGCTTAAGAACAACTCGCTGTTTAAAGCTAACGCTGATGTTATAGAGAAAGTAGTTCGAGAGAAAAAGGCAATAGTAAGTAGAAAGCAATTTGAGCACTATTGCGGCAGCCCTGATGGAATTGCAGTGGATGGCAACCGTACTATGACGGTATATTTTTACACAGAATATTTTTTTGAGCCTATTGGTGACGACGGCAAGAGAACGTGGGAAGAAATGTGGGTGATGTATGTTTCTTTCCGCAACGGTAAGCTGGAGTCATTGGGGGTTAACGAGGCGTCGGTTAATGACCATTCCAAGTTTCGTAAGCTAAAGCCTGAAAAATTTCCCAATATAAATAAGGGATAACAAGATGCAGTAGCCAATCCCTGACCCGCTCTGATATTTGACAGAGGGGAAGGGTTTTGATGTAGGTTTCTGCAATGCATGGCTTTGAGTCTCTGATGGTCAGGGCTTGGTGCGCTATGACCTTGGGCGATAATAAGAATTGGCGCAGTAACCATTACGCTGTACAATCATAACATGCCAACGATAGCTGAATTAGAACGTGAAGTGATGAAACTTCCTGATGACCAGAGAGTTGCGCTAATTCATCGTATTTTGGAGACATCCGACTCTACTGAGGGAGAGGATGTTGCGGTCCTGTGGAGCGATGAAATTGTAAGGAGGATTGAGCTCTTGGACAAAGGTCTGACGCAAAGAATCCCTGCATCCGATGTTTTTCGTGAATTGGATCAGAGGTGGGCATGATTTCTGTCGAATTAACATCTGAGGCCAAGGGGGATCTATTTGATGCCGTCGACTACTATGAGGATCAAGAGCGAGGACTTGGTCGACGCCTTAGGGACGAAGTTGCAACGATTTTGAACACAGTTGCTTCGGCTCCTTATCTATGGCGCGAAAGGGCAGCAGGATATCGGCGCGTCAATTGCCCCGTTTTTCCCTACTACATAGCTTACGTTATTCGTGATGGCATTCTGGTAGTTGTCGCTATTGCCGCGAGCAGCCGTAGGCCTGGCTACTGGCACGGAAGACTGGGCGAGAAAAAATAGACCCAACAAGGCGCAGCACCCAACCGCTTCCCCGCCGAATTCCTGACCTTTATGACAATTTTAATCCCAACCCCAAAACGTAGCGCGCTGAGCGGTCAGCGGTTGGTGTGCTAGACGTTCGCTCAAATGAAGAAGCTCTTACTAATTCTATCACCCCTCGTGACAGCAAGTCTTCTCTACGGAATTCTCTATATTTACGCATACTACAACGATGATCTTGATGACATTAGTGGTCATTCAGCAACCGCAGATTATCCACCTGCAGCTGAAAGGTCATTGTTACACCTAATCCTAAAGCCTACGGCGCAGTTACATCAACATCGTCTAGCTATAGAATCGGCTCAAGACCTCGACGGCACCTGGATTATTTCAGAAGATGAAGCTCACTCAGGTTTACCTAATACGCTAACGATCACATATCTATCCGATAACCAGATTACAATCAGCCCTTCTATTTCAGCGCAAAACACCGAGTATACTACTTTTGCGGTTACACGTTGGATTACACCTGACTTTCCTACTGCTATTCACACTAATACTCCCATAAATATAGCCATCTATTCTGATGAAGAGATTAGTATCCAAACACCAGATATGGATGTATTTGGTCTAGGCGCTATGTACAAACGCAAGCATTGACTCTAGCGAACAAGATTAGATGAGAAGGCGTCAGCGGGGCTCTAGCTCCGCGTGATACACTTCTCACCTATGACTACCTCGACTCAGATTACTATTGGCATCGACCTTTGAGACCGTTCGCACGCTGTATGTGTTATTGATGTAGCTGGCACCATCCTAGAAGAATTTAAGCTGCGCAATGAGCGTGAGCATTTGAGCAAGCTCTCTAAAAGATTCCTGGGGGCCGTTATCGCCATGGAGGTGGGGGCTTACATAGGGCTTGTGCCGAAACGATGCTAGATTTTCTAGCTAGATTTCCAGCTGGGGGTGGCTGAGTGAGCTTAGATGAAGTCGGCTTCGGAGTCGTCGACGAAGCCATTTTGGGTGAGGATGTAGACGGCTTTGTCGATCTTTTCGATGGGATCGGTGAGGGCGAATTTGAGCAGGATGAGGCTCACGGCGCCGTCGGTTTCGGTGAAGTGGAAGCTGCTGGCGTGGTCGGTGAGCTTGAGCACGGCTGGCTGGTCGCCGCTGGCTGGTTCTAGCTGGGCGTCTACGCTGTTGTTTTGGATTTTTTCAACGAGCTGGTTAGTGGAGATTGCAGGGCTTCCTTCTTTTGGGGAAAATGAGACATCCATGATCATGGCCGTAGTAGTAGAGTAGTTGGTTTGTTAGTAGGTGCTTATTTCCAGCTAGCTGGAGGGCACGCTTAGTGAGTGAGGATTATTTAGCGGCTTGCCATTGGGCTTCCATGGTATCGAGGTCGGCGTCATCTAATGACGTGCCGTTATTTTCCAGCGCGAGCTGCATTTTGGTGAATCTGTCTTCGAATTTTTGGTTGGCGGCTTCGAGCAATATCTCTGGGTTGAGTTTGCGTTTGCGCGCGAGGTTGACGACGGAGAAGAGCAGGTCGCCGAGTTCTTCTTCGAGGCGCTCACCGCCTTCTGCGAGGACTTCTTCAGTCTCGGCGAGTTCTTCACGGATTTTGTCGACCACACCGGCGTCATCTGGCCAGTCGAAGCCAACTTTGCCGGCTTTTTTTTGTAGTTTGGCGGCGCGCAGCATGGCGGGCAGTCCTTTGCCGGTTTCGTGCAGAAACCCTTGTTGGGTGGTGAGGCCTTTTTCTTGGCGTTTGATTTCGTCCCACTGCTTGAGCACGGCGTCTGGATCGTCGGCTTGGCTGGTGGCGTAGACGTGTGGGTGGCGACGGATGAGTTTGTCTGAGATGCCGCGGGCGATGTCGTCGAGGTTGTAGCGTCCGTCTTGCTCGGCGATTTCGGCGTGGAAGACGACTTGCAGCAGCAGGTCACCGAGCTCTTCTTGCAGGTGGTTCCAGTCTTGTCGTTTGATGGTGTCTACGGTTTCGTAGGCTTCTTCGATGAGATGGGGAACGAGGGTGGCGTGAGTTTGCTCGGCATCCCACGGGCAGCCGCCTGGTGCGCGCAGCCGGTGCATGATGGCGCGCAGTCGTTGGATTTGTTTGCCGTCTTCAGCGCATTGGATCATCTCGTCGTCGGTCATGACTGAGAGATAGTGGCAAGCTGGCTGGGATTCAAGCGGTAGAATCAGCTGGGCTTATTTCTTTTGTGACGCTTGGTCTAGTTTTTTGCGTTCTTCAGCGGTGAGGCTTTGAAATCCTTGCTCGGAGATTTTGTCGAGAATGCCGTCGAGTTCGTCATCATGGTGGAGGTCGATGATGGTGCGCGGTTTGATTTTTTTCTCGCGCACTACTTTGGCATCGCGGATGCCAGGACGGCGCCAGCGGGATTTTGTGCCTCCAGCTGGGCGGCGTGGGCCACCACCGGTGCGGTCGATGAATGCCAGCCAGTGTGGATTTTTCATCATGATGAAGCCGAGGATGGCGCCGCCGAGGTGGCCCGCTTCGCCGCCGGAGTTTCTGCCGTCGGTGAGCACGATGAAGAGTGAGATTGCGAGGATGCCGAGCGCAAAGGTGCGCATTTTCATCGGGATAGGTGGGAAGATGAGCATGATGCGCTGGTCTGGCGCAATGACGGCTACGCCAAGCAGGATGCCGTAGATGCCAGCTGAGGCGCCAACTAGTGGAATGTAAGCGGCCTCGTAAATGGTGCCACGGTACATGAATGGGGTGTCGCCAAATTGACCCAGCTGGAAAAGGAGGCTGTAGAGCAGGGCGCCGCCGCAGCCAGCGATGAGGTAAAAGAAGAGGAATTTTTTGCTCTGCCACCAGTGCTCGACAAAGGCGCCAAACATGTAGATGGCAAACATATTAAACAGCAGGTGGGACGGGCTGGCGTGGAGGAACTGGAAGCTGAGGATGCGCCACAGCTGACCATGCTGAAAGAAGGTGGCGACGCTGAAGTGGCCTTTGAGCGCGAGCCATTCGCCGAGGTTGGCATTGGCCATGCCGAGGAAGTAGACGGCGATGTTGAGAATGAGCAGCCATTTGGTGACGGGAGCACCGTCTAGGCGCGACATGAAGCTCGGGCGTGCGGATTGGTAAATGGGCTGCTGCTGCATACGCGTGATTTCTAGCACAGCTGGAATGGTGGTGCAAGAGGGGGGAAATTTTTCCCCTCAGCCAGCTAGTAGCGGAAAGCGCTAGCTGGGCTCTAAAAGGCCTCGACAAATGGCTAGCGGGCGGCACACACTGCGCGCATGTCAGCTCTACTAAAACTGCTGCGAACAATGCTCTGGCCGGTGATTACTATCGCGCTAGGTATTGGCTTGTCGCTGTGGATTGTCCCTCAGGAGCTGGCTTCAGTGAACGAGCAGATTACCGTATTTCCAGAATCTGACATTCGTGGCCACATGCTGCGTCCGTATTTGCTGGTTTTGCTGTTTTTCTTGCCGGCGATTGCGGCGGTTTTGTATCGATTTGCTGACACCTTGGATCGCTATCTCTCGAAGCAGTTTTTTAATGCCTTTGCGTTGGTTTTCATCAGCCTGCTGAGTGTGTGGTTATTGATGGATTTTCAAAACCACCAATCTGAGTTTCGCGACAGCGGCCAGCCGCTAGAATACGCGCGGCGGTTTTACACCTCGCAGATGCCTGCGGTGATTGTGCTGATTTTGCCCTACGCGCTGATGCTTTCCTTGCTCTTGGCGCTGGGGCGTCTCTCGCGCGGTCGTGAGATTGTGGCGATGATCCAGACGGGACGTGGTATTTTCCGCATCACACTGCCGCTGCTAGTGGTGGGCACCATGTGCTCGCTGGTGTGTCTGATTTTCAACTACCACCTAGCGCCGCTGGCGTCTGGATATAAAGATGCTATTCTCGATGAAGCTACTCAGCGCAAGGCTAGCCGAGCGCGCTCAGTATTGTACCCGAACGTGGCGGATAACCGCGAGTGGTATGTGGGTTTTTTCCCTTATGATTTTGATAAAGGCCTGCCGCTGGAAAATATCCTCGTCACCACATTTGAAGCCAATGGTGGTGCGCCCGTGCTGCGCATGTCCGCTGAGTCAGCCCACTGGGACCGCGAAACTCGCTTGTGGGAATTCCGTGGCACCAACTTTGTAGACCTCAGCTCACGACCTGTGCCAACCAAGCTGGAGGCACCAGATCCATTTTATACCGATTGGCGTGAGTCGCCGTGGCAGATCATCAAACCTGGCCTGAAAGAAGAGAACATGGGCATTCCCGATCTCAACAGCTGGCTGAAGGAAAATGAAGGGCTCGAGTGGGCAGATACCCTGCCTTATCTTACGCAGTGGCATTATCGGTGGTCGCAGCCAGTCATCTGCCTCGTCATCATCATGCTGGCTACACCTCTGGGCGTGGTCTTTACCAGACGTGGACTGGGTGGCGGTGTCGCCGTGGCAGTGATGCTCTGCGCAGGCATGTTGTTTTCATCCACCTTCTTTTTGACCTTTGGTGAATCCGGAGCCATGCCGCCAATTTTAGCTGCTTGGTTTACCAACATCTTATTCACATTTGTTGCTGTTTATTTGTTCCGCAGGCGCATTACCGGACGTCCAATTTACCAAAGTATTAAAAAGTTATTGCCCGGAGGGGATTAATTGAGCTTTCGGTCTTGACATATCTAAATTTCGCTCCTAATTTCCGCCCCCCTTCCACAGGGAGAACCCAAAAATTTTTAGAAAACGATATTATGCGTGGAGTAGAACTCAAAAAAGGAGAACCAGTAGATCGCGCTCTCAAGCGCCTTAAGACAATGCTTGACGGTGAAGGCATTCTTGAAGAAATGCGTCGTCGCCGTGCATTCGAATCTGTCGCTAGACGTCAGCTTCGTAAGAACCGCACAGCAGCTAAGCGTCACAACATCCGTTGGCGTTTTGACTCAAAGAAGCTTAAGCCTGAGTCAGCTGAAGCCTAAGATTTCCAACCGGGTAATCCCCGTGGAAAAGTAAATTTTCTGACAGCCATCCAGCTACCAGCTGGATGGCTGTTTTTTTGTGCCCAGCAAGTAGCAGCTCATTGATTAACATTTGCGAAATGAATGGGCGGCATTTTCCCCAGCTAGCCGCGGACGGTGATCATAGTAGGTCGCGCTGACCGCGGAGCGGTGGGCTAGCGAAGCCATGGGATCGGCCAAGGAAAAGGTAGCCGAAGAGTCGTGCAGGCACCTTGTGGCGGAACACACGAGCTGGAAATTTCTTCCAGCTAGCGCTTGGTTCCTAGCTAGCGATTTGTTCCAGCTAGCCGCGGAGCGGCGACCTATCGAAGCCCTGGGCACCGCCCAGGGTTAGCTAGCCAAAGAATGGAGGAGCCACAGCGTGGCGGCCACACACCAGCTAGCGGTTTGTACCAGCCAGCGCTTGGTTCCAGCTAGCGCGGACGGGAATCATACGAGGTTCAGCTAGCCGCGGAGCGGCGACCTATCGAAGCCCTGGGCACCGCCCAGGGTTAGCTAGCCGAAGAATGGAGGAGCCACAGCGTGGCGGTCATACGTCAGCTAGCGGTTTGTTTCAGCCAGCGCTTGGTTCCCGCTAGCGCGGAGCGGCGACCTATCGAAGCCCTGGGCATCGACCAGGGTTAGCTAGCCGAAGAATGGAGTAGCCACATCGTGGCGGCCATGCGCCAGCTGGCTGGTTTGTTCCAGCCAGCGTTTGGTTCAATTTTCCCTCGGGGAAATCGTCCTCTCGGCATGGGACCCACGGGTGGCGCTCGCTGGGCTCGCTGACCCGCGGCTAAAATCCATCAGCCCTTCGGGCTGGCCAGCTAGATGGATGTTCCCGCTAGCCGCGGAGCGGCAATCATACGAGGTTCAGCTAGCCGCGGAGCGGCGACCTATCGAAGCCCTGGGCACCGCCCAGGGTTAGCTAGCCGAAGAATTGCGGAGCCACAGCGTGGCGGCCATCCACCAGCTAGCGGTTTGTTTCAGCCAGCGCTTGGTTCCTAGCTAGCGATTTGTTCGAGTTAGCCGCGGAGCGGCGACCTATCGAAGCCCTGGGCACCGCCCAGGGTTAGCTAGCTGAAGAAAGGAGGAGCCACAGCGTGGCGGCCATACGCCAGCTAGCGGTTTGTTTCAGCCAGCGCTTGGTTCCATTTTCCCTCCGGGAAATCGTCCTCTCGGCGTGGGATCCACGGGTGGCGCTCGCTGAGCTCACTTACCCGCGGCTAAAATCCATCAGCCCTTCGGGCTGACCAGCTAGATGGATGTTCCCGCTAGCCGCGGAGCGGCGACCTATCGAAGCCCTGGGCATCGCCCAGGGTTAGCTAGCCAAAGAATTGCGGAGCCACAGCGTGGCGGCCATACGCCAGCTAGCGGTTTGTTTCAGCCAGCGCTTGGTTCTATTTTCCCTCCGGGAAATCCTCCTGTGCGCCGTGGGATCCACGGGTGGCGCTCGCTGGGCTCGCTGACCCGCGGCTAAAATCCATCAGCCCTTCGGGCTGGCCAGCTAGATGGATGTTCCCGCTAGCCGCGGAGCGGCAATCATACGAGGTTCAGCTAGCCGCGGAGCGGCGACCTATCGAAGCCCTGGGCACCGCCCAGGGTTAGCTAGCCGAAGAATGGAGGAGCCACATCGTGGCGGCCATGCACCAGCTGGTGGTTTGCACCAGCCAGCGCTTGGTTCCTAGCTAGCGATTTGTTCGAGTTAGCCGCGGAGCGGCGACCTATCGAAGCCCTGGGCACCGCCCAGGGTTAGCTAGCCGAAGAATGGAGTAGCCACATCGTGGCGGCCATCCACCAGGTAGCGGTTTGTACCAGCCAGCGCTTGGTTCCATTTTCCCTCCGGGAAATCGTCCTCTCGGCGTGGGATCCACGGGTGGCGCTCGCTGAGCTCACTTACCCGCGGCTAAAATCCATCAGCCCTCCGGGCTGGCCAGCTAGATGGGTGTTTCAGCTAGCCGCGGACGGGAATCATACGAGGTTCAGCTAGCCGCGGAGCGGCGACCTATCGAAGCCCTGGGCACCGCCCAGGGTTAGCTAGCCGAAGAATGGAGGAGCCACAGCGTGGCGGCCATACGCCAGCTGGCTGGTTTGTTCCAGCCAGCGTTTGGTTCCATTTTCCCTCGGGGAAATCGTCATCTCGGCATGGGACCCACGGGTGGCGCTCGCTGGGCTCGCTGACCCGCGGCTAAAATCCATCAGCCCTTCGGGCTGGCCAGCTAGATGGATGTTCCCGCTAGCCGCGGAGCGGCAATCATACGAGGTTCAGCTAGCCGCGGAGCGGCGACCTATCGAAGCCCTGGGCACCGCCCAGGGTTAGCTAGCCGAAGAATGGAGGAGCCACAGCGTGGCGGCCATACGCCAGCTGGCTGGATGTTCTCCCTAGCTAATATTGGGCTAGCTAATGGGGTGGGGCACAGAGTTTCAATGCAAAGGTCTGAAAACTGAAAACTGAAAACTGAAAACTGAAAACTGAAAACTGAAAACTGAAAACTGAATCCTTATTTCTGCTAGATGCGAAATATGATGTGTTTTATAATAGAAAGCGGTCGCTTCGAACGCTATCTTCAAGACCTGTGAAACCCAACACATCTAGAAAGCTCATGCCATGTTAGTTATAGACATATTTTTTGTAGTCGTTGTGGATTTTCTATTTTGGACTGTTTTCAGTCTGATTGGGCATGTCTTTGTTAGGATTGTGACTCTCAACAAGGTAAAGCTAGATTGGGGGAAAGAGTCTGGATCGGAGGCATTGATGTCGGTTGTTATTGGCATCTTTGTTCTTCTAGCAATTATCCTAATGATGTATTAATTACCCCTCAAAAAATGCATCCATCGCTAAAAGAAATCGATCACCGACCTTGGCCATTGCCAGCCAGTCCATGGAAGTGGCGGCAGTCATAGTTAGATTTAGCGTTTCTGCACTACACTGTGGCCAATCAAGAGCTAGAGAAGAGATTGCCCGCAGGCGTCGAGTTAGATTTATATGAAGGCACCGCGTGGCTTGGTCTGGTGCCATTCATGATGTCAGGAGTGATGCGACGTCCATTTCCTGACATGCCGTATTTCTCAGCATTTCCTGAGCTGAACCTACGTACTTATGTAGTGGTCGACGGCAAACCCGGAGTGTGGTTCTTCAGTCTAGACGCCCATTCATACCCCATCGTCATTGGCGGTAGAGCCCTTTACAATTTACCCTATCACTACGCGCAGCAAAAGCTGTCTAAACTAACGGATGGGCATGAGTTCCAAAGCCAAAGAAAGAGCGACAGCGTCAGTTTTCACGCTAGATATAGACCGACAGCAAAAGAGTTTTTTGCGATACCGGGAACGTTTGAGCATTGGGCCACAGAACGATATTGCCTGTATTCCATGTCAGGTGATAGAGAGCTTCAACGTGTAGATGTTCACCACGTGGCATGGCCTCTACAAAGTGCTGAAGTCGAAATATTCAGCAACGACATCATTGACGCGACTGGCATTCCTGTTAGCTCCGATATTCCCAGATGTCACTACTCCCGAGGCGTTCATGTCGTCTCATACGAAAAGCAAAGTTGTGGCGAGAAGGTTGATATGTCTGTTTAACGATGTCGTGGACGCATGTTCGTTAGTTTGTTTGTGCGCTTTTTAGTTGGCTGGTTAGGCTGAATGTATTCGAATGAAGATTCGTTATTTGTAATATATATGTCTATTTATTCGGGTGTTGAAGGGGTGAGTCGTATCTATCGCATAGGGTTGGTGCTTGTCGCTTGTTGGGCATTGCTGACCTCTACACCTGCGCATGGCAGCTCGGACGAGTGGAGGACTTGGACGAGTAAAGCTGGTAGTCAGCTGGAAGCCAAGCTGGTGAAACGAAGTGGCGACCAGCTAGAGTTGCAGCGTCGTTCAGGAGGAAAGCCAGTGATTTTGAAACTGAGCCAGCTGTCAGCTGATGACCAGCAATACGTGCGTGAGCTGCCTGAGCCTGAGGAGGAAAAAGGTGCCACCAGCGTATCAGGAGTGGATGCTGAGCCGGGTGTTGTTAGCGGTGAAATCAAGTGTCTATCAGAATCTCGCTGGAGCTATTATTTATATCTACCTGAGAGTTTTCATACGGCTCGCGAGTGGCCGGTGATGTTGATCATGTCGCCCGGTGGCGGCAAAACCAGCAATCCAATGAACCGTTATCGTGAGGTGGCTGATCGTTTGGGCGTGGTCCTCGTTCTATCCGTACAGTCGAAAAATGGCTTTGGTGAAAGTGGCTTGTGCAATACGACAATTCTCAATGACGTTTACGATAGGCTGCCGCTGCATTCTAACTTGGCTATGACGACTGGGTTTTCTGGCGGCTCACGCTGTGCCTATCTGGTAGCTGAGCTAGATAAGCGTGTCGCTGGTGTGTTAGCCTGCGGGTCTGGCCACGGTATCTACCCTGATAGTGGACCTGCACGGTCAGCTAAGCTTAGAAAATCAACCTATGTATACAGTCTGATAGGGACCAACTGCTTCAACCGCTCTGAGGCGACAGTGACTCACAACTTATTGTCTAAGAACTTCAGGTTGAGGTTCTTTCCTAGCGGTCACTCATGGGCTGGATCTCCCTATATCGAGGAGGGAATGGCTAGGTTGTTAGGTGAGGCATTTATGGCTCACCGTAGCTCTACGGAAAAATCCGACCGCGATCGATATTCCAAAGTGATGTGGCAGTGGACGCAGGAGATGGTAGACGATCAACCGTGGGAAGCTCATGGCTGGGCTGAGTTTTTGGCCGACTTTGATGGCGACAGCCAGGTGAAGTCCGACGCAAAATCACTAGCTAACAAGCTGGCTGGAAATGACAAAGTCAAACAGGCGCAGCTGGCGGAAAAAGATATCATCAAGTTTGTGAGCAAGCATTATAACAAATACATCGCGCTTGATGTCGAGAAGAAGCCCAATAGCTCCAGAGCAGCTGAAGGTGAGAAGTTAGCTGATAAATATCCAGGGCTGCCACACGCCGAGTTGCTAGAAAAGCTAGCTGCAAAAATTGGTAAGTAGCGCGAGTACGGTCCACCGGCCTGCATGGCTGGTGAAGGATACAGGGAGATGCGAATGGTCGCATTGCCAGATTGCCGAGTTAGCTTAGGGAATTGCGACACCGCTCTCTAGCCATCAGCTGCGTTATAATTAGCGCGAGAACGCATGTTTGTTGATTTTGTTGGGATTTTAGTTGGCTTAGTTAGGTTTCCGTATTGAAATAACAGTTCGTTTAAATCTGTTAAATTTATGTGTATTTGTATGATCGGTAGTGGCTTGGCGAAATTGTTTCGTGCTAGTTTGTTGATGTTAGCTTGTTGGGTGATACTGATGTTGTCCTCAGCTCAAGCCAGCTCGGAGGAATGGAGAACTTGGACAAGTAAAGCCGGCAGCCAGCTGGAAGCCAAGCTGGTGAAGCGTAGTGGTGACCAGTTAGAGTTGCAGCGTCGTTCAGGCGGCAAGTCAGTGACATTGAAATTGAGTCAGCTTTCAGAGGAAGACCAACAATACGTGCGCGAGCTTCCTGAACCCGAAGAGGAAAAAGGAGCGACAAGCGTGTCTGGAGTTGATGCCAAACCGGGCGTTGTTAGCGGTGAAATCAAATGTCTATCAGACTCTCGTTGGAGTTATCATTTGTATTTACCAGAGGGCTTCCACACAGCTCGCGAGTGGCCAGTGATGTTGATCATGGCTGCTGGTGGCGGGAATAAAACCAGCCCGCTCAATCGTTACCGTAAGGGAGCGGATCGTTTGGGGGTGATCTTAGTTCTATCAGTACAATCGAAGAATGGCTTCGACCAGTGTGACCTGTGCAATACTACGATTCTCAATGACGTTTATGATAGATTGCCGCTGAGCTCTGGCTTGGCTATGACTACTGGGTTTTCTGGCGGCTCACGTTGTGCTTTCATGATGGCTGAGTTAGATAAACGTGTCGCTGGCGTTTTAGCCTGTGCTTCTGGTCACCAAGTGTATCCAGATAAGGGGGAACCTCGTGAGGCTAGGATAAGTAGGTCTACCTATATTTACAGCCTGATAGGGACCAATTGTTTCAACCGCTCAGGGGCGACTGTGACACATAACAAATTCTCTAAGAGCTGTCGTTTGCGGTTTTTCCCAGGGGGGCATTCATGGGCTGGATCTCCTTATATCGAGGAGGGTATGGCTAGGGTGTTAGGTGAGGCATTTATGGCTAACCGCAGCTCTACGGAAAAATCTGACCGCGATCGATATTCTAAAGTGATGTGGGAGTGGACGCAGGAGATGGTAGACGATCAACCGTGGGAAGCGTACGGGTGGGCTGAGTTTTTGGCCGATTTTGATGGTGATAGCCAGGTGAAATCCGACGCTAAATCACTAGCTAGCAAGCTGGCTGGAAATGGCAAAGTTCAACAGGCCCAGTTAGCTGAAAAAGATATCTTCAGATTTGTGACCAAACATTATAACAAGTTCATGAAGCTTGATGAACACAAAAAGGCCAATCCCTCTAGAGAAGCGGAAGGTCAGAAGTTAGCCGATAAATATTCAGGTCTTCCACATGCCGAGTTGCTAGAAAAGCTAGCGGCTAGAAATACCAAATAGTTGTGGTTCGATTGGCCTCCTAACGGAGTGGTGTTTCTGTGATATTTCAGGACATTATTGTTCTTTTTAAACTGCCCGGGGCTGAAGCCTCGGGCTTTGTTCTTTGGCGCCTTCGGCATTTGGCTGGGTGTTGGCTAGCTGGCTTATTGGGTGCAGCAGAAGGCAGAAGAGCTTTCAATGTGAAGACTGCGCATGGCATCGTCTGAGATTTAGCTTTTGCCAGAAGATTTCCTACCTGAATCTACTCAGGAATTTATTAGTCGGGGGTAATGAATAGATGACCTAAAATTTAGGGACTGTATTTTTAGCTGTGCCCTCATGGTAAATTTAAACAAAATGAGCTTTTATTTGATTAACGTATTGTTAGTTTGTGTTGGATTGTTTAACTGACTGTGCGGTAAGCGCTTGTTCACATGATCGCTCATCAGATGGCTGATAAGCGTAGGCCTCTCAGGGAGTGTAATGGTGAGCGTTTGCGGCTAACAAATACAAGACATCGGAAAAATGAAGATCAAACAGATTATAAGTTATCTAATACTAATGGCTTTCATGCCAGTATTCACCTTGAGGGCGGATGTGTATTGTCACAAAGAAACGGGAATCATACTACCTTCTGAAATTGCAGGGCATAGCATCGGTGAAGTACATGTATTTGATAAAAAGGAACTGGGGGAATCAGTTTCTTTTTATTATCAAAATTCAACAGCAACCATATATCTCTATGATTCTGGACGCAAAGATCTTAAGGATGATTCTGGTCATAAATTGATCATTGAAGAACTTTCTAACGTCACTGAGCAAATCAGAGCAATGCAAGAGGCGGGGCGGTTTGAAAATGTAGATATTGGGCGGAAAGCAAGTGTGCAGGGGGACGGTAGCTCCTTCGCACTCATTTCCGTTCCAGCTAGCTATAATATAGTAAAAAATGCTAATTCAGAAGAAAAGGTAAGCTCGCGTCAAACTCACTCACTGATTAGTGTTGGGATTTATAATAATCATTTCATCAAAATTCGATATAGTTTTGATCATGCGAAGCAAGATGAGGTGGATAAGGCTAATGAGCAAAGGGACGCTTTTATTCGTAATGTTAGAGGGTGTGTCTTGGAAGCGAACCTGAAAGAGGATATTGGAAAAAATATTCAAATTTACCGCGAAAATCCCTATTCCAATGAGGCTAAGGCTGCATTGGCCGAGATTTTTACATATGCAGAGGAAAGTGTTTTAATATCAATTTCTATCAATCAAAATGATATGCCGTGGATGACATTGAAGTATCCATACGGTACGGAGTTACTGGGCGCTTATATTGTTGGTCAGGTTGATTATCAGATTTCAACAAACAAATTTGAAAGCAATCACAAGGCTGGGATGCAAGAGGCTCTGAGAGTGTATCAAGGCTTAGTTGCCAAAGACGAAAAAGCTAGAATTGATTCGTTAGACGAATTGGCTGCTAAAAAAGTGAACTGACTGTTTCTTGATTATTTGAAGTCGAGGAAATGGAAATCATGTAAAAGCAGCCTTGTGCGCAAGTTGGTTAAGGGCATGGTAGGTTCCATTTTCCCTTCGGGAAATCCTTTGCTTTGCTTGGCTAACCACGGGTGGCGCTCGCTGGGCTCGCTTACCCGCGGCTAAAGTCTGTAAGCCCTCCGGGCTAGCCAGCTAGGTGGATATTTCAGCTAGTTAGACATGGTTAGCTAATGGGGGGATGGCTTCAGAGCACAGGGGAAAACGGCCATACCTCAGACTGTTTGTCTATATATTCTGTGTGTCGCTCTTTCAGAGCTGGGATTGTGTCTGGTGCTGGTGACCTATGGTTGCGTTGCACCTTCGGCGCTGCCTTACCATAGGCTAGGCTGTTGGATGCCTTTGGCATTTGGCTGGGAGTTAGCTAGTTTGGATGAATGTGAGCTAGCTGGCGTGGTAGGAGTTTTCTGGTGTCCTTTCAGGACACTCTTGCTTTGCTGAATCTACCCAGGGCTGAAGCCCTGGGCTTTGTTCTTTGGCACCTTCGGCGCGGCCTAACTATAGGCAGGGATGTTATACTGCATCGGCTTTTTTGTAGGGCGCAGACTAGTCAGATAGGCGCTAGCTAGGTTTGATGAGTATGTGCTAGCTGGAGGGTTCCATTTTCCCTTCGGGAAATCCTTTGCTTTGCTTGGCTAACCACGGGTGGCGCTCGCTGGGCTCGCTTACCCGCGGCTAGAGTCCATCAGCCCTTCGGGCTGGCCAGCTAGGTGGAGCACTTTGGGTCGGGTTGTTAGAGGGGGCTCAGTTTGTCTGTCTGGTCATGCCTTGTACCGCTCTTTCAGAGCTGAGAATTTATGTGTGGCTGGGTCCTATGGTTGCGTTGCACCTTCGGCGCTGCCTTACCATAGGCTAGGCTGTTGGATGCCTTTGGCATTTGGCTGGGAGTTAGCTAGCTAGATTAGATGAGTATGTGTTAGCTGGCGTGGTAGGAGTTTTCTGGTGTCCTTTCAGGACACGCTTGTTTTGCTGAATCTACCCAGGGCTGAAGCCCTGGGCTTTGTTCTTTGGCACCTTCGGCGCCGCCTAACTATAGGCTAGTCAGGTGGATGAGTTTGATCCAGCGGGTCGAATGGGGAAGGATATTCTTCCAATGCAAAGGAGCTAATGCAAAGGAGCCAATGCAAAGGAGCCAATGCAAAGGAGCCAATGCAAAGGAGCCAATGCAAAGGAGCCAATGCAAAGGTCTGAAAACTGAAAACTTCCGACTGAAAACTTTTGTGAAAAAAAAAGCCAGCTGGACGGATCCAGCTGGCTGATGAAATGAGTTAGTTTTTTGGGGAAGATTTTACTCTTCTGTTTTTGGTTTTTTCTCGGCGCGCTTACGTTCGTGCGGGCAGAGGATGCGCTTACGGATACGCAGGTGGTTAGGAGTAGCTTCGAGCAGCTCGTCGCTCTCGATGTACTCGATAGCACGCTCGAGTGAGAATTTCACAGGAGGCATGAGTGCGCCGTTGTTGTCTTTACCAGCAGCACGGTGGTTGGTGAGTGCTTTTGCTTTGATAGCGTTGACGCTGAGGTCACCCATACGTGGGCTTTCACCGATGATTTGGCCTTCGTAGATGTCGTCGCCTGGCTCGATGAAGAGCTTGCCGCGGTCTTCGAGTGCTTTCATGGAGTAGGTCATGGCGGTACCTGTATTGCCTGAAACGAGACAACCGGTGGTACGAGTGACGATGTCACCACAGTGTGGTGCGTACTCCTTGAACAGGTGAGACATGATACCGTGACCTGATGTGAGGTTGAGCAGCTCGAACTCGAAGCCGATGAGGCCACGTGTGGAGATGACGGCCTCGATGGTAGATCCGTGGGCGTTGGTGCCCATGTTGTGCAGCTGAGCGCGGCGGGCGTTGAGTGCCTTGATGACGCTGCTGAGGTATTCTTCTGGGATTTCTACGAAGAGAGTTTCGTATGGTTCGCAGAGTTTGCCGTCGATCTTCTGAGTGATCACGCTTGGACGAGATACGAGTACCTCGTAGCCTTCACGACGCATGGTTTCTACCAATACTGAGATCTGCATGGCGCCACGAGCTGAAACGTCAAATACACCAGCCTGGTTGGTATCTTCTACTTCAATGGAGATGTTGGTTTTCACTTCACGCAGCAGGCGATCGCGGATGGCACGTGAGGTCACGTGTTTGCCGTCGCGGCCACCGTAAGGGCCATCGTTGATGGAGAACTGCATGCGGATGGTAGGAGGATCGATGTCCACAAATGGAAGTTGCGCAGTGTCTTCGGTAGCGCCGAGTGTCTCGCCGATGTCTACGTCTTCGAAGCCAGCTACACCGATGATGTTTCCAGCTACACCTTCTGCTACACCTTCGGTAGCGAGTGAGCTGTACTCAAATACTTTAGTGACGGTGTTGCGTACTTTGGTGCCGTCTTTGCGCAGCAGCCAGATTTTGTCACCTTTCTTCACGCGACCTTGCTGAACTTTGCCCATAGCCACACGACCAACGTAGTCATCCCAGAGGATGTTACTTGCCAGCATCTGGAATGGTGCGTTTTCGTCTGCATCTGGTGCTTCAACGTTGGCAACGATTGCCTCGAGAAGTGGAGTCACGTCCTTGTGCTCGTCATCAAGGCTGTTGATGAAGAAGCTGTTTTTCGCTGATCCGTAGAGGAATGGTGCCTCGAACTGCTCGTCGGTAGCGCCCAGCTCCATGAAGAGCTCGAGTACTTGATCATGCACAGCTGCTGGCTGGCAGTGGTCGCGGTCGATCTTGTTGACCACTACGATTGGCTTAAGTCCCTGCTGGAGTGCCTTGCGCAGTACGAAACGTGTCTGAGCTTGTGGGCCTTCGTAGGCATCCACGAGAAGAAGTACGCCGTCTACCATCTTCATGACGCGTTCCACTTCACCACCGAAGTCGGCGTGGCCTGGAGTATCACAGATGTTGATGGTGTAGCCATTCCACAGAACAGATGTGTTTTTTGCTTTGATGGTAATGCCCTTTTCACGCTCGAGATCCATGGAATCCATGGCGCGCTCTTCGACTGCTTGGTTCTCGCGGAATGAACCGGCTGCTGCCAGAAGTACATCCACTAGAGTGGTTTTGCCATGGTCAACGTGAGCGATGATGGCGATGTTACGGATCTTTTCGGTCATAAAATAAAAGGCGCTGGCTGGAATGCGCGCGCGGCAATGTTCACATTTTCAGCCAAATAGCAAGCCGCACTTTTGATTTAAACGCGCTATTCTCAATACTTTGTGAAAATTCGCAAACACTTGTATTGCCCCATTTTCCCCAAGCTCTGGTTTTCTAGGACTTAGCTAATCGTCAACCACTTGCTGCTGGCTGACGCCGCCATCATCCAGCTAGGTAGTTTGGTTTTCTTAATCATCAACCAGCTGGTATTGCTATCCTGTTTGTTGGGCCCTGTCAGAGTCTGATAATAGCGAGTTTAGGCAAAATATCGACTTGTTATGAGATGTTATTTCGTTAGTTTTCCGCCATGAGCGCTGAAACAAACCCATATGTCGTAACGGCTAGTGGCTTAGATGTGAATGCTGGAACCCCAGGTGTGGGAGCGGATTCTAAGTACGGTTCCTTTAGAGATATCAAGGGGCTTGGTAGAGTGTTAGGTTATCTGTTGCTCGCGTGTGCTGTGGCGTCAGCTCTGCTGGGTATGGCTTACGTGCTTTATTATTCGGTGCTAACTACCTTTGAGGTTGATCTGAATTATGCTCGTGCTGAGCAGGTGGAGCGTGCTCTGGGCGGTATTGCTATTCTGGTACTCGTGGTTTACATCGCCACATTTATAACTTTTGGCATGTGGACAATCCGCGCGATGAAAAATACGTGGGCATTGAATGAGGCCAAACACGGGGGATCTGATCATTTGATGTCTCCCGTAGCCTCTCTTGCGTGGTATTTTTGCCCCATTGCGAATTTATGGAAGCCATTGCAAGCTGTTCAACAAATGCGTGATGTGGCGTTTGGATTAGAAAAGGGCATGAAGTTAGCCCCTTGGTGGTGGACGTGGATCATCGCTAGATTTCTAAGCCGCATTTCAGGCAAGCTACCTCTGGATACCATCGACGAGCTGATGGTTTCGTCTATGTTTGATGCCGTGACCTCTGTGATCGATATTGCCTGTGCTATCCTAGCCTACTTCGTGATCACCAAGATGACTAGACGCCAACAGCAACTAGCTGCCGAGCTGGAAGCTAGCACAGTATAGAATGCTGTTAGTTGTTGGGCTGTCACCCAGCTGGTATTTCTATCAGCTTTGGATGTGCTGGCTGGATGCGGGAAATATCTATCCTGCTAGGTTTTAGCTAAACCGAGAAACTGGATTCTTGATTGTAGTCCATTTATTATCAAGGCATTAACGGGGTGGTATTTTTTCGCGGAATCTCACTGTTGGTTTTCAATGAGTAAGGGTGTTTAGTTGTTTAGTTGTGAACGACTGTATAGGCTTGAGGTCTTTTGTTACGTTTTAAATTAATTAGATTAGAAGGTGAATTATCTGTAGATCAATGCGCTAGCTTGTTATTGGTCTGACTTTTTTTTATTTTAATTAATTTTCAAATAACATGTTAATGATTGACGTTAAATCTATCAATACTGCCATTTTTACACCCTTATTTCTAGCTATTGGTCTGGCTGGAGCCTCAGCCAATGATCCAGCAGTGAATGTCAGCATACAGCTGGACAGCGGCAACTGTGTACTCAGCTGGCAGGCTAACGATCAGGCTTCGGGGTACAAAATCTGGTTCAGTGAGAACTTGATAGATGGCTTCCAGCTGATTGATGAATTGGCTGATGGGAGCGCGGCTTCGTGGCAGCAGCAGCTTGATTTTGCCTGTGGGTTTTACAAAGTTGAGCAATTGGTAGATGAAGTCACCACTGATCCAACAACCGGTTTCGCCGCGGGCTCAGGAACGAGTGATGATCCCTATCAGATAGCCGCGGCAGTCCATTTGCAAAAGCTATTCTCAGACAGCTCTCTGTGGGGCGATTCATTTAAACTAACAAGAAATGTTTCTATGGCAGGTGTAGAGGTAGCTGCTGGGGTAGGTACCCTCGAGGAACCATTTTCTGGCGAGTTCGACGGCAATGGATTCACCATATCTGGCTTGGCGATCAATCAGCCTGAAGCATCAGGCGTGGCCATGTTTAGCGAACTCTACGATGCGAGAATTTCTAACGTGGTGATGGATGAGGTTAATATTGTCGGGTGGGCTGATGTTAGTGCATTAGCTGCCTACGCCGAGGATTCGGTGATTGAAAATTGCCATGTGCTAGGCGGCTCCGTCACTGGAGTCAATGCCGTGGGAGGTGTGGTAGGAACTCTGTATTATGCGGAAATCATATCATCTAGCTCAGCGGCAAATATTACCGCCACCCAGACCGGCATAGGTGGTCTTGTCGGCGCGATGTATGGATCTACCGGCTTGGTAGAAGATTGTTGGGCTAGCGGGAATGTAAGCTCTAGCAACAGCTATGTGGGTGGTTTAGTTGGTGATGCTAGCAACGAGGCTGTGATTCGCAATTCATATGCTACGGGTAAGGTTACTGGCTGGGAATTTGTTGGCGGCTTAGTAGGCCTTGCTCAGCGCAAATGTGTCATCGAATATTGTTATAGCTCATCGGATGTGAGCTCTGTTATGCTAGCTGGGAAAACCAGCGCCACACGAGCTGGTGGCCTGCTAGGTGAGGCCGAGAACAGCACCGTTCAATATTGTTATGCGGCAGGAAATGTCACAGGCTATGAAATGGTAGGCGGGCTGTTGGGCAGTTGCTATAATACCGCGATCACCGAATGCCATTCGCTGGCGTTTGTTACAGCTGAGACTTCTGTTGGCGGTCTGCTAGGGGTTCATGCCTCGGGTAATTTAAAGCGTAATTATTGGAGCATCGATGGATCTGGCCAACAAAGTTCCGCTGGCTCAGTGACTGGCCTGACCGCTGCTGAGATGGCTGAGCAGTCGTCATTTGTCAGCTGGAATGCATCCGTTTGGGATTTCAGCGGCGACTATCCTGTGCTCATCGCTCAGTGATCTAGCTGGCTAAAAAACTAGGGAGAGTATTAGCAGGATAAATAAAATCAGGCTGATGCCTTTCCACAAGAGCAGTGGGTTGCGCTCTAGCAGTGGCTGGAATTTGGCTCGTTGGAACTCGGGGTTAGGTGCCTTGAGGTCCTGGAGAAATTCAGACAAACTGTCGTAGCGCAGGCTTGGGTTGATGCGCAGTGCTTTTTCTAATGCCTGATCCATCCATAGCGGCACAAGTGGCTGGATCTGGTAGCTAGGTCGATATTCTAGCAGGCTGAAATCGCGCAGGTTATTAGCCTTTTCCCATTTTTTCCCGTAGGGTGAGCGGTCGCCAGTGAGCATGTGATAGATGATCATGGCGATGGAAAATTGATCGGCGGCGGTGGTGGCATCGATGTTGAGTCGGTATTCTGGCGCGCTGTAGTCGACGGTTCCCAGCGCAACTTCGCGGTCGAAATTCACGCTGATCTCGTCAATGCCTGCGATGCGGCTAGACCCGTAGTCGATGATTTTAACATGCCCATCTCGATCTAGCAGGATGTTGTCGGGTTTGAGATCTTGGTGGATCGTTTCCTTGCGGTGCAGCGCGCGAATGCCGGAAATGATCTCGCCAGCTATGCGAATGACTTCCTGAATGTCGGGAGATTTGCCGTAGGCTTCAATCCAATCACTCAGCCGCGTGCCCATGATGTGCTCCATCAGGTAGTACTGTGCTGATCGCTCGTTAGGGCGGGAAATGATTTTCAGTAAGTTTCTGTGTTCGAGCCGTTTGCCTATCCATTCTTCCATGGCAAATCGCTCGATGTAGGCGGGGTCGTCGATGAAATTGACCGACGGTGCCTTGAGCACATATTCCAGCTGGCTGGCTGGATCGCGCACCAGATAGAGTGTGCTGCGCGGGCTCTCGGTGAGTGTGCGGATGATTTCTAAGCCATCGAGTTTGTCTCCCGCTTTGAGGTCGGGCGGGAATGGTAGCTCGCTGAGCTGGCGCATCGATTCATCGCGGTTAGCTGCGGGCAGCGTATCCACGCGAATGATCTGGCAGCTGAGGTTATCTTTGCTTTCGTTGAGTAAAGCTTGAGCTGCTAGGTTTCCAGCGATGGTGTCTAACTCGCTAGCTGACTCAGCCGCTTCTAGCTGGCTGGTCATTTCTTCTAGGCTGAGAAAATCGTGAATGCCATCAGTCGTCGTTAGGAAGATGTCACCTTGTTCTAACTCGACGGTTTTGTAGTCGACGCGCAGTGAGACATTCAGCCCCATGGCGCGGTTGAGATAGCGTGTTGTTTTGTTAAATTGGACGTCGTGGTCCTTGGTGAGCTGCTCGAGCTTTCCCTTACGCAGCCGGTAGATTCGCGAATCACCAGCGTGAAATAAATGAGCGGTGCGGGATTTCAAGATCACCACACAGATGGTAGAAATGTAGCCTTTTTCTTCTTCGTAGCCACCACTCTGGGTGAGGCTATAGAGCCAGCGATTGAGAGATGTTAGTACGCGCTGGGCGGAGGTTTTTACCTGCCAGCTATCTGGCGTAGAGTAATAATCACCGAGGAAGTTTTGTACGCAGATGGCGGCGGCTTCTTTGCCAGCGCTGGCGGCGCTAACTCCATCAGCTAGAACGGCGGCTATTCCTTTGGTTGCGAGAGAACTATCATTAGGTACTCGGATGCCGAGGCAGTCCCAGTTTTCATCCTTCACTCCTGCAGCGGAGTGTTGGCCAACACATATTCCTAATGATAGTTCAAGTTTCACTATGTAGCGGGTTCGTTAGTGACTAGCCCACTTCGATCAGCTCGACGGAGCCGTCAGGTAGAACCTCGCTCATATGTCCTTTTGGTTCATTGAGGAACATGGATGCGACGAAGCCAACGGCGCTAGTTGCCGCAATGATAAGGAAGAAGGTGGAGGCGTCAACGAAGGAGAATGCAGTCAGGAAGACCACCGCTCCAACATTGCCGTAAGCACCCGTCATGCCGGCGATTTGCCCAGTCATGCGGCGCTGGATCAGCGGGACCATGGCAAATACAGCACCTTCACCTGACTGGACAAAAAATGAGCACATCATGGTGGCTCCAACAGCAAGTGCTAGAGGCCATGCGCTACCGATCTGGCTCATAGCGAAATAACCAATGGCGAGGCCAACCATGAAGATCTGCATGGTGACACGACGGCCAAATTTATCACTCAGAAGACCGCCAGCTGGGCGAGCAACGAGGTTCATGAATGCAAAGCCAGCGGCTAACATGCCAGCTTTCACTGGGTCTAACCCGAAGGTGTCGATGAAGAAAAATGGCAGCATAGAAACCACTGCGAGCTCAGAGCCAAAGGTGATGAAGTAGTTCACATTGAGGATGGCTACCTGGCGGAATGGATAGCGGTGCATTTCTGGTACACCATTCTTCAGCATGTCTTTGTTTACTTTGTACAGCTGGGTGACTTGGAAAATGAACAGCGCTAGCAGAGCGGCATAACAGACATACATGATGTTAGTGGAGATGAGGCTTACACCTGATGGGGAAAGTTTCCATGCTAACAGGCCGAGTGCAAGGTACATCGGGATGTTCATGATAAGCAGGAAGTAGAAGTCGCGACGTGTGCTTACTTCTAGGCCGCCAGCTTTCTTCGGCTTGAAGTAAGTAGCTCCTTTAGGGGTATTGCGAACGTTGGCGTAGTAGATGAAGGAATAAACCATGGAGATGAGGCCAGTGGTAGCAATGGCGTAGCGCCAGCCGTGTTCGCCGCCAAACTTATAGGCGAAGAAGGTAGCGAGTGATGGCACAATCATGGCGGATGCTGCTGAACCGAAGTTACCCCAGCCACCGTAGATACCTTCTGCTAGACCAACTTGGCGAGCAGGGAACCATTCACCAACCATGCGGATGCCAATAACAAATCCAGCACCGGTGAAGCCCATGAGGAATCGGGTGATGGCTAGTTGTTCGTAGCTCTGTGAGAGGGAGAATGCGATACAGGTGATACCTGCAATGAAGAGTAATATTGAGTAAGTTAGGCGGGGGCCGAAGCGGTCGACCAAGATGCCGACGATAATCCTAGCTGGAATAGTTAGGGCGACGTTAACAATGAGTAGGGCTTTCCATTGAGCCTTGGTTAGATTGAAGGCTTCAGTAATGAAGGAACCGAGTGGCGCGTGGTTAAACCACACCATAAAGGTGATGAAAAACGCAATCCACGTGAAGTGTAGGGTGCGGATTGATGGGTTCTTCACCGCAAGAACATTGAGCTTAACTTGGGACATGCCAGCTGCACAGCAGCGAACATGCCAAGATAAACACAAGTTTGTCAGGAGGGGAGTTTTTTTGGATGAATTTGATTCAACTTAACTATTAATCATCGTCTCAAAGGCGGCTTCGTCGAGGATGGAAACGTTGAGAGACTGGGCTTTATCGTACTTTGAACCACCACCTTCGCCGGATAAAAGGAAGCTGGTTTTCTTTGAAACAGAACCTGAAACTTTTCCGCCAGCTTCTTCGATTCGCTTCTTAAATGCCGACCTTGGCTGCGAAAGTGTGCCGGTGATGACAAAGGTCATGCCGGTGAATTTTAACTCGCCAGCTTCAGCTGGAAGCGGCGCAAAGTTCTCTGACTGCGGGTTGATGCCTAGCTCGCGAAGATGGGCGAGCATGTGCTGGCCCGCGTCGGATTGTAGGTAGCTGAGCAGGCTCTGCACCGTGGCTGGGCCCACTTCTGAGCTGACCTGATAGGGCTCGAGTCTGGTATTGACGACGACCAGCTGGTCTTTGATGTCTTCGACCTGGCGTTTCCGTTTCTCTTTCTCCACCTCGTTAGCTGGTGGGTTAGATTTATTCCCTGGTGAGACAAACTTGCGCTCGGCTTCTAGCTGGGATGCCAGCTGGATGTCTTTGAGGATTTCGCTAGCTGATAGATCAAACAGCGATGCGTGCAGGCGCGACAACTCGCGTGCGCCAGACTCGCCCACTTGTGGAATGCCCATGGCAAAGATCCAGCGCGCTAATGGCATTTTGTTCTTTGCGTTGTTGAGTGAAGTTAGAATCGTTTCGGCACGTTTTTCACCAAGTCGGCGGGCTTTTGATTCGGCGCCAGATTTATTCACTGCGGGGTCGAGCTCTAGTTCGGCAAGCCGCTGTTCTGATAGCTGGAACAAATCGAGCGGTGTTTGCGCCAGCCCGTATTCAACTAACTTCACGGCGATAGATTCGCCGAGTCCGTCGATGTCGAGCGCCTTGCGTGAGGCAAAGTGAACGATCTTGGTGACCGCTTGCGCCGGGCAGGTGAAGTTTGTGCAGCGCCAGGCTACCATGCCTTCTTGTTGGGAAATTGGACCCGAGCACGACGGGCATTTGCCATCGACGTAGTCTACCAGATCAAATGGCTGAGCGTCAGCTGGACGTTTATCGAGCACTACTTTGACCACTGCTGGGATGATCTCGCCAGCCTTCTCAATGACCACGGTGTCGCCAAGTCTAACGTCTTTGCGCTGGATTTCTTCTTCGTTGTGCAGAGTGGCACGTGACACGGTGGTGCCGGATACGTGAACCGGATCTAGCTCGGCAACTGGGGTGAGCACGCCGGTGCGGCCTACCTGAATGGTGATGTTGCGCAGCAATGTTTCTACCTGCTCGGGTGGGTATTTGTAGGCGGATGCCCAGCGCGGTGCGCGTGAGGTGGCACCCAGTTCGCCACGTTGTTCGTAGTCTAGCAGTTTCACCACAGCGCCATCGGTGCCGTAGTCGAAGTGGTGGCGTTTTTCATCTAGCTCGCGGATGGCTGATAGAACACCATCGAGTGAATCGCAGTGCCAGATCGGGTCGTTGCGGCGGATACCTAGCTGGTCTAGCAGTTTGTGAAATTGATCTTCGTTGTCGAGCTCGTCGCCTTCATACGCGCCGATGCCGTGAGCGATGAAGTCTAGCGGGCGCTTGGCCACTTCTTTAGGATCGAGTTGTTTGAGGGTGCCAGCGGTGGCATTTCGTGGGTTGGCAAATGTCTGCAGTCCAGCTTCATCGCGCTCTTCGTTCATTTTAGCGAACCCAGAGTTAGGCATGAAGATTTCCCCGCGAACTTCGAGCAGCTCAGGCGCGCCAGCTGGAAGCGTGAGCGGAATGCGGCCAATCGTTCTGACGTTGTTAGTGATGTCGTCGCCGTGACGTCCGTCACCACGAGTAGCTGCGTAATCCAGCTGACCGTGACGGTAGACCAGACTAACGGCGACACCATCAATCTTTGGTTCAACGACGACTGGGATGGATGATTCTCCCAGTGCCTTTTGTACGCGCTGGTAGAAGCTGGTCATTTCTTCTTCAGAAAAGACATCATCGATGGAGAGCATCGGCAGGATGTGCTCGACTTGTGAGAACGAATCTAGCGGCGCGCCACCCACACGTTTGGTTGGTGAGTTGGCATCATCCAACTCGGGGTGTTTTTTTTCTAGCAGCTCTAGCTGGCGGAAGAGTTTATCGTAATCCGCATCTGAGATTTCTGGCTGAGCTTCGTTGTAATAAAGTCTATCGTGGCGGGCAACTTGTTCGCGCAGCTGGGCAATTTGCGCAGCGGGGGAATCGTCGGATTGGGTTGCTTGCTCTTCAGCATACGAGAATAGATCGTCCATGCGGGCAATCTGCTGCCAGCCAGCCAGATTTTCAAGTAACAATCATCAAACGCTGATGGTGTTGCAGATTGGCGAGATGGATTTATACATGGAGTATGACTGAGCGCGAAAAAATGCTAGCTGGCGAAAACTACAATACCCGCGATGACGAACTCATTGAGCTGTATTGGCGGGCGCGCGCTGCCCTAGCTGAGTTTGGCCAATCGATGGCGCGCCGCGATCGCATGGAAATTCTACAACCCATCATCGGCCAGCTGGCTGAGGATGTTTGGATAGAACCACCATTTTTCTGCGAATACGGGGCGCATGTGGAAATTGGTCCGCGCACGTTCATCAACGTGAATTGTTTTTTGCAAGACTCGGGGAATATCAAAATTGGTGCGGATTGTTTGTTAGGTCCCGGTGTGCAGCTGTGCTGTGCGCGTCATCCGCTAGATGCTAGCCAGCGCGTCGTCTCTGAGCCAGCTAACGGAGATGCGCCCTATACCACATCCAGCCAGCCTATCACTATTGGCAATAAAGTCTGGATAGGTGCCAATGTGACCATCGTCGGCGGAGTCACCGTGGGTGATGAGGTGGTGATAGGCGCCGGCAGCGTGGTCACCAAAGATGTGCCAGCTGGCATGTTAGTGCGCGGCGTGCCAGCCAGAATCGTCGGCCCAACAGCGTAAAGTTAGTTAGCCGCCATGAGGTGCTCACGGCGTCTAGAGTGCGCGTGCTTTAGCACCGCTTTAGTTCATGCAGCCAGACCGCAAATTAACCAGCTGCTAGGCTCTTTAGTGCCTATGCCAAGGGCTATGAAAACCAGTGAGGAGTTGAGGCGTCGTTCCAGCTGAAATTTGACTCCAGCTGAAATTTGACTCCAGCTGGAATTTGAATCTCTATCACTACTGGCTGGGCTCAGCTGTATTGGCAGCGATCTAGTTTCACTTTAGCGCTTTTTTCACGCGTGGCGTCGCCCAATGGTCGACGCTACTGTCGACAAGGAAACTCCCAGCTAGAGCCTCGCGCCCGAGCAGCATTCGGTGATTCATTCTCTTGCGGCAAGTCAGGCTAACAAGGATTTTCTTTTCCGCACCTCCGAGCTCCAGAGTGGTCTCTACGAAGATACGGTCGTGGCCATGTCCGGTGCTGCTACGCACATGTTTACGCATCGCAATGGGGGTTTCAAGAGTTAGGGTTTCGTTGCTTTTCAATGACAGCCGCAAGGTGAAGCGAACTCGATCTCCAGCTAGCTCTTCGATGCTAGAGCAGTCAATGGCGCTACTCTTTGCTCCTGTGTCAGCCTTCGCCCGAATGACGATTCCCCAGTCTGGCAAGCTCGCCCATTCTCTCCATCCGATGGTTGTCATTTGCTTCATGCCTCGTCACTTTCTTTGATTTCAATCTCGTCCTCATCAAGCTCGATGTGATCTACTACGGTAATATTTGTAGCTAGATGATCGCGAACTTGGTTCTCGAGAGTATCTTCTTCAAGCCCGTCTACACTTTTTTCTAGTGACCTGAATTGCTTACGAGTATCAGGGAGAGCAATATGCAAAATAGGATCACCTGGAGAAACTGCTGGCATGGTGGTCATGCCTAACACAATCCCTTGGCATGGGCTGACGATGGTCTCGATTTCACCACCTAACAAACCTGTATTTGTTGCCAATGGTTGACCTTTATCCACCGTATCTCCGGGGGCGACGTGAAATTTCAAAAATCCACCATTGCTAGCGCGCACCCAGCTAGAGCTTTGCACAATCATTTGGTGTGGTGAGGTATCTGGGCGTAAGTCATCAGATACGTCTATCATATCTAACTCAGACATGATGTGTATCAGCCCTCTTTGCGTAATCCCTTGCACGGAGGGTTCGACCTTTAATGCCTCACCAGCTTCAAGAATGATGGTTGGGCAGCCAGCTTGGCACGCTTCATGGCGGAGCGATCCCTCAGGACCAGTATTGTTGACGATCACCTCAGCACCAAAAACCTCTGCTAGACGTTCACAGTCGGCGTCATCCATATTTGCACGTACGTTAGGAAAGTTGGTGCGGCGTACGGCTGCGGTATGCAGGTCTACGAGGTAATCGCAGCGACCGACAACCTCTTTCATGATCAAGTGAGCAAGGCGACCCGTTAGGCTGCCATTTTTACTGCCAGGAAATGTGCGGTTTAGATCTCTGCGATCAGGTGTATAGCGGCTATGGCGCTCGAAGCCCAAGACATTGACCACAGGCACGAGAATCAGCGTGCCGCGCTTCAGCTCGAATGGCGGCTCTTGAATCAGGCTGCGAATGGCTCCAGTGCCATTGATTTCATCGCCATGTACCGCAGCTGTGATGCCGAGCACGGGGCCGTCTTCCATGCCACGCCAAACCATCAGCGGCAGCAGGACTTCTACTCCGGTAAAGGTTTCACCCGCTTTTAGTAGGATGTTTTTCTTCTCTCCTCGGTCAACGCTCTCATCCCCCCAGCTATCGATGGGCAATTTTTTACGCCGCTGTTTGCTCATAATGTGGTTTTTTCCTCAAGAGTTGTGCCTTCAGTGACCGGAGTTGCCGGCAACGGTTTCAGTTTGCGCTGACGTTTTGGTCGATCTGGGATCATCGATTTCATGTTATCAACCCTGCCATAACAAAGCAGCGTATCATTGGCCTCCAGCAGTCGTGTTGACTTAGGGTTAGATATTACGGAGTCGCCACGCTTCAGTGTTAGGATTACCACATCTTGGTCGCGCAGGCCAGTTTCACCAATCGTTTTGCCGATGAACATGCTGCCTTCGTGAATCGTAATATCGGTCACTCCGTAGCCACGGCTCACGGTTAAGCGTTGTCGCAAATCAATTTCAGGCATGTTGGATTGATCGCAGATGAAATCAATCACCTCGCCAGCGATATCAAGGCCGGTGGCCCCTTCAATTCCTTCCAGACCAGGCGATGAATTAATTTCCATAATCTGAGGGCCATCTTTGCCCTCGAGCATGTCCACGCCACAGACTTTTAAACCCATGATTTGAGCTGCGCGAACGGCTGCCTTTTCATAATCTGGATCTAAGGTGATTGCGGTAGCTAAGCCGCCACGGTGGACATTGCTGCGAAATTCTTGCCCTTGAGCGGTTCTGCGAATCGCACCAACCACACGGTCATTGATGACAAATGCGCGCACATCTTTGCCCTTGCTCTCAGCGACAAATTTCTGAATGAGAACGTTTTGGTTCGCGCTGTGCAATGTCTCGATAATCGCCTTAGCAATTTCTGGTTTGTCGGCTAAAATGACTCCAACTCCTTGGGTGCCTTCGATCAGCTTGATGATCACTGGGGTGCCACCAACTCGCTCGATCGCGCCAGCTACATCACTCTTTTGGCTGACGTATGCGGTGCGTGGGATGCCAATGTCGTGACGTGACAAAATTTGTAAACTTCTCAATTTATCGCGAGAATTACCAATGCCGCTCGCCGTATTTGGAGTATAGACGTCCATTTGCTCAAACTGGCGAACCACGGTGGTGCCATAGCGAGTGACCGATGCGCCGATGCGCGGCAAAATAGCGTCAGGAACATCGATGGCTTTCCCTCTGTAATAGAGATCTGGCTCGCCCTCTTCCATGTCTATGGCGAAACGCAACGGGTCCTGGATCAGCACTTCGTGCCCTCTGTTGTTAGCTGCTTCAACAAGTCTACGAGTTGAGTAGCACTGCGGGGCGCGAGAAAGAATAGTTAATTGCATTATATTTTCATGTAAAATGTGATCCTAAAAAAACCTTACGTACCTTTGTATGGGCGCGGGGAACAGCCGCAGCAAGCCTTATTGCTGTTCTACAGCAATTTTATGCCAGAGGGCTCGTTGTGCCAGTTTACATGAATCGGGCCATCTGCTGTTGGCGGGCAAATGGTGCTGGATTAGTGGACGAAGTTGGCGGGTGGATTGACGCCTGCTCTCATAGCCCGCAGTAAGTATTTGCTTACCAGCTGCAGAGCCATTGAGCGAGCGCGTCAGCTGCCCATGAGCTGATGGTCTAGCTAAGCTCACGGCGTCTAGAGTGCGCGTGCTTTAGCACCGCTTTAGTTCATGCAGCCAGCCCGCAAATTAACCAGCTGCTAGGTGCTTGAGCTCCCGTGGTAGTGGGGGGATGTGGCGGGACTGGGCTATAAGTAAAAGGGCGCCTACTGTTTCACTTGGTCTTCTGTCCGGATAGAGTTTTTTGATGTGCTGCATAGGCTTCTTGGTATGCTCGTCCCTGTATACTTGCACAAACATCATCACTGAGTTCACATTTTTTTGCAAAAGTCACAAGGTTCGCCTCATAGAGCTGGTTCGCTGGGAACTTAGATAGAGCGAAAGCGACTGTTATGCCATGCCCTGCTTCTAAGCATCCATCTAAAAAGCGAACTACTTTTGGCATCACCTCATTCCTATTCCAATCTATTGACTCTTCTTCGAAACGCATCATTTGAGCAAAAGCCAAACTATAGATCCTAATTCCTCCTCCGCCGTAAATTTTCTTAGTATTCAACATGTCAAATATCTTAGAGATACTGTCTGCTGGCAGGCTTTGCATATATTTGCTCGCTTCTAATGGAACTCGTTCTTGGCTGACAAAATAGAAAATAACATCTGTATCGTATTTCCCCATCACTACTTCAGGTGGCTTCTTGTTTTCCCTAGCTAATAGAGTAGGCGTCCAAATGAGAACTAACAATAATGATAGGCGTATTGCTCTATCAAATACTCGCTGGTTTATCTTGGTGAAATCCATGGTTAACTTATTCAGTTAGATGTTTTCTGTCTGAAATGACAAGGCTGCTTGATGGGCTGCTTGATGGGGTGCTTTTGGCTAAGCTATTAATCTGGAATCTATCAGGCATGATCTTACTAACGATCAATGATACCATTTGCTTAGGTGATCGACCTCCGTCTAGTAAGAAAGTTGAGCAGGGTGAATTGTATCGCTTCCATTTCCCCTACGGGGAACCAACCTGCTGCTAGGGATCCACGGGTTGCACTCGCAGGGCTCGCTGACCCGCGGCTAAAGTCTGGCAGCCCTGCGGGCTATAATCATTAGAGCGTCTAGCTAGCTATTCTTGCGCTAAGCACTATCTGCCTAACAATAAGGTGAGAATGATTATGGAGCTGAAAAGGGCCAGAGGAATGAGGCCTAAGATAAATAGGGCGTAGTAACAGCCAGCTGCTTTGCTGCGCCGGGAGAAGGGTGTTAGGCAGTCATTGCAGAGGTAGTTGTTAGACAGTGACGCTCGGTGAAAGATTGCCAGTACAAAACCAAAAATGGAGACCAGAGCGCTCGGGTAGAGACGATATTTTTTAGCGGACGGCGCAATATCAGAGCTGGCGCAATGAGGGCAGGCTGGATGCTTAGGTGATGGCATGGTTTTGGAGCAATAGGTCGGGCATTCCCCCGTTGTTAGTGAGTGGGCGCCTCAATGTTTAATGTCGAGAGTTAGGCATGAGAAGCGGTGAATGAGCGCCCTAATGATTAGCTAGCTAGACTTAGCCGACAAGGCTTAAGCTGTGGTAGGTTTATTCAGCTGTGATGGTCTATGACATCGTGCGCCTGTAGATGTTAGTTGTTTTCCTGTAGCCTGAGAAGCGGAAAGCCCGAAGGGCTCATAAGATTGTAGCCGCGGGTAAGCGAGCTTGCGAGCGCCCCCGTGGTTGGACGCAGCTAGTATGGATTTGCCGAAGGTAAAATGGAAGCCGTGGAGTTCGTTGGTGGCGGGGTTGCCAGCTAGTTTGACGCCTGTCGAGCTGTCTCGCTCCGCTGGAGCTTCTGTTTGAGTTGTCGTCTTGACCCAGCGTTGCGTTGCTCCTTCGGAGCTGCCTTACGCTAGGCTAGGCTGTTTAACGCCTGCGGCGTATTGCGAAATCTAGCTGGCGTGAATCAGCGATGTATGGGCTAGCTGGGACGATTTGTTATTTTCGGCGGAGTTTTCCAGCTGGAATAGATCGTCTAGCTAGCTAGCTGTTGGCTTTGATTGCCCTCATTGATTTTTACAGCGAGCGGATGAATTTTTCAAAAAATGTGAGCCCATCTTCGAGATCGTCGAGCTGGATGAATTCGTCGCAGGTATGAGCTTGGTCGATGGATCCGGGGCCGATGCAGATGGCGGGGATGCCGCCGGCATTGAGGTGGGCGGCGTCTGAGAACCACGGTGCGCCGGTGCAGCTGGTGGCTGGGCCAGCGGCACAGAGTTTGGTGATCATCGGGTGATCTGCGGCCACTTCCATGGGTGGGTTGCAGGTGAGTGATTTGGCGCTGATGTCTAGCGGGTAGTCGTGGAGGAATTTTTCCAGCAGGGCGAATGGTCCGCCGGCGTCATGCAGGCTGGGGGTGAAGCGGATGTCGAGCCGCGCGCTGGCTGCGGCTGGCACGATATTGGGCAGCGTGCCGCCTTGCATGGTGGCAATGTTCAGGCTGGTGGCGCCGAGCACTGGGTGGGTGAATTCTGCCAGCTGCGGAGCAAATTGTGCCTGCAGGGCGGTGAGTGCGCTGCAGAGCTTGAGCACGGCATTTTCCCCGAGATGCGGCTGCGACGCGTGAGTGGCGACTCCTGTGGCGTCTAGCTGTGCCCACAGGCACCCTTTGGTGACGTTGACGACTTGCAGTGAGGTGGGCTCACCGACGACGGCAAAGTTGTATTCATCGGCGTGATTTTTGGCAAAATGTTTTGCCCCAGCTTGGTCGGTTTCCTCGCTGACAAAGCCGACAAAATCGGCAGCGACGGCGGAAGTTTTCAGGTGGTCGGCGCAGTTTTTCAGCGCCATGAGCATGGCGGCCATGGGGCCTTTGGTATCGGAGGCGCCTCGTCCCCACAGCTTGCCGTCGCGGATTTCACCAGAAAATGGCTCGATGGTCATGCCTTTGACGCTGACGGTATCCAGATGGGGGCCAAAAAAGATCCGTGGTCGGTCAGCTGGTCCAGGGCAGCGGGCAATGACATTACAGCGGCCTGGTTCCACTTCTTCCAGAGTGACATCAAAGCCGGCCTCGGTGAGAAATTGGCTAACGACCTTGGCCATGCGCGCTTCTCCAGCGTGGTCAGGATTTTGGCTGTGCAGTGGGTTCACACTGGGTGTTTGGACAAGTTGTTGGAGCCACGAAACGATCTCATTTTGCATGCTTAAAGGCATATCAGGAATGGTTATTTTGACAATGATTCAGGTGCGGTGATTTTTGTTGGGTTCCTGTGAGAGTGAACGCGTAGGAGGAAATTTCTCACGATTGCTAGTGGCGGGACAATTGATCTTTACACAACGAATATCTTGCGCATTCTCACAGCCTCATCCCGATAAAGAATGACAGAAGAATCAAAAGCCGAAGAATTGCCAGTGAGCGAGGAGACATCCGACGCCCAGCAAGTTCCGGCAAAGAAAAAAAATACGAGAAAAGCTGCTGCTAAGAAAGCCGCTCGCCAGAGTGAAGCTGAAGCCGCCGCTGAAACTCCCGAACTCTTTTCTGCAAATGTGGCCGCCTCTGAAACACCAAAAGCTCCTGTGGAAGATGTTCCTGCGAGCTCTAGTGAGCCAAAATCAGAGAAAGCACCTGTGACTAAGCCTGCAGCTGAAAAGCCTGTGGTAGTTGTGGAGAGCAGAGTGATTCCAGTGTCCTCAGAGCCATTGAAGGTGCCTGCTTCTAGTGCACCAGCTGCGGCTGCTGAGCCAGCTAAGGAAGAGCCTGCCGCCAAGCCTGCCTCAAAAGAGCCAGCTAAGCCAGCAGATGCCGGCGAGAGCAAAGGACCTGTAGTGGGTGTGCGTGATGCACGCAGCCGCGAAGCCAAGCAGTCTGACCAGCAAGCCGCTGACGGCAATGCTGAGCCAGCTGGCGAAGCACAGGAAAACTCAGGCAAAGGCCAGCAGCGCAAAAAACAAGCAGCTCGCAAGGGCGGCAAAAAAGCGCAGCAGAACCAGCAGCAAGCTCAACAAGACGGTGGCGAGCAGCCAGCGGCAGGGAATGCAGCCGGTGACCAGCCAGCAGCTGAGGGCAACGATAACCAAGAGCAATCTGGTGATCAGCCAAACCAACGCCGTGGACGTAACCGCGGACGCAACCGCAACCGCGGCAATGATGGTGAACAAAAGCCTGCGGAACCGCAAAAACCTAAGTACGACCCCGAGAAACTCTCGAAGTGTGCATGGAAAATATTCTACGGAGAAGTTAACGAAGAAGGATTGGCCTTGATTCAAGACAAAGATGCGCGAGAGTTAGCGCGTCGAAGCTTCAGAATGGCTGAAATCTTCTTGGATGAAGAAGCTCGCAAAAAATAAAAATATTGGCTGAAATGCAAAACTTTTTAAAAAAGCCTTGCTTATCGGCTGAAAACCATTAAACACCGCCTCCTCTATGGCTAAGAAATGCTGGATCGCGCGCAACGAGCGCAAAAAGAAGACTGTTGAGAAGTATGCAAAGCTCCGTCAGCAACTCAAGGACGAGAAAGACTACATCGGCCTGAGCATGCTGCCACGCGATGCTAGCCCTACTCGTGTTGTTAATCGCTGTGCAGTGACAGGTCGCCGTCATGGTTACCTCCGTCGCTTCAAGCTCTCCCGTATCAGCTTCCGTGAGCTCGCGTCTCACGGTCTGATCCCAGGAGTTACAAAATCGAGCTGGTAATTTATTCTCAGCACGTGTTATTATTTCGGCGCAAGGTGGGTGAAAATCCCCACCTTGCGTCCTATTTATGCCAATTTACGAATACCTTTCTGAACAGCCCGACGACCCAGAGCACAGTTGTCCTAGATGCTCGCGTGGATTTGAATTACGTCGTCCTGTTGATCGGCCACCACTTGAAAAGTGTCCGCTTTGCCGCCACCCTGTGCGCAAAGTCATTAGTAAAATCAATACTCCTACGGTGACTAAGCCGTTTTCCCAAACCGATGCCAAGAAGGCTGGTTTCACCGTGCTCGAGAAGCGCGATGATGGAGTTTATGAAAAGATGTAAGCATGCACGAGTCTACGACCATTGTGGCTGCTGAATCTTGTGTTTCTGACTGCTTGTCAGCTCTCCCGCCAAGCGCTCTCGCTATCCCGCGTGATTTATTCACCGGCGAGCTAGCGTGGTACACCGCTGGTGTAGCGGTATTATTATTTCTCAATGCCCTTTTTGTGGCGGCTGAGTACGCCATTGTCAAAGTGCGTCCAGCGCAGCTGAAATCTCAGCTAGACGAGCGCACTGGCCCCACCAAGCGCATCCGTGCCGCTCTGGCGATTGCCGACAATTTATCTGAATACCAGCTGGTCTGCCAATGGGGCATCACCCTGAGCTCGCTGGCGCTAGGGTTTATGGGCCAGCCATTTGCCACCAGCTTCCTCGCTCCTATTTTCTCAGACTTCGCCATCTTTGGCGGCATGGGCATCTATGTGGTGGCTTTGATTGCCTCATTCATGTGTCTGGCGGTCTTGCACGTCGTTCTGGGTGAGCTGATCCCGCGCACCATTGGCATCCGATTTGCGCAGCCTACAGCGCTCTGGCTGGCGCGTCCGCTGCTCGCCTTTGCGTGGTTCTCCACCAAAGTGATCAAACCGCTGCAGTGGGCCGCTGATGTTATTTTAAAATACATCCTGCGCATCGAGCCAGTGAGTGAGTCAGACCTCGCCCACAGCGCGGAAGAACTCGCCGAGCTGGTAGCCGAAAGTGGCAAACAAGACGAAGTCACCGATACCGAGCGCGAGATCCTGATCAACGCGCTCGAGCTCAACGACCTGTCGGTAAAAGACGTAATGACACCGCGCAGCGAGGTGATTGTGCTCGATGTAGACGCGCCATTTCAGGAAAATATTGAAACCGCCACGCGCTCGAAGCATACCCGTTTTCCTATCGTCAAAGGTCATCTCGACCGCGCCCTGGGGCTGATCCACATCAAAGACATCCTCAAGCTAGTGAGCGCTGAAGACCCAGACCTCATGAGCATCAAGCGCGAGCTCAAAGTAGTGCCTGAGACCATGCGCCTCGATGGTCTGCTGCAGTTTTTCCTCAAAGAACACGCCCACCTCGCTATGGTGGTGGATGAGTTTGGCGATCCCGTTGGCCTCGTCTTCCTCGACAATGTGATCGAAGAACTCGTCGGCGACATTCACGATGAATTTGATAACGAATCAGTATCATTCCGCCGCATCACCGAAGGTGAGTTTGTCTGCGAAGGCGGGCTCACACTCAACGAACTCAGCGGGCTAGAACCTGAGCTGACGCTGGAAAGCGGCGAAGTCAGCACCGTCGGTGGCTACATCACCCGCCAGATGGGCCGCATCCCCAAACCCGGCGAAAGCCTCATCGTCTCCGGCTACGAAGCCAAAGTGACCAATACAAACGGCCGCCGTGTCGGTGTGGTCCACTTCCGCCGACTCTCACCACTCGAGGTGGAACCACAATCCGCTGCTTAGTCTGCTGGATTGCTGAGTCGTGAATGGCTGAATGGCTGAATGGCTGAATGGCTGAATGGCTGAATGGCTGAATGGCTGAATGGCTGAATGGCTGAATGGCTGGCATCTCAGGTGCCCGCTGGTCGACGCTAATTTTATTTCTGCAAATGCCTAAAAATGCAGGATTTTCCCGCAAGGCTGCACCAAACGAGCTCTGCCAATTGTCGATATGAAACATCGCAACTGAGGCCGCAGGCTTTGGAGTGCGCCGATCCTTCGGCGCTTTCAGCTAGCGGCTGGCACACCCTGACGCGCCGAGTCACCTGAGATTTTAAAAACAATGCCTCCTCCTAGCCGGGTTTTCCATTTACCCTCCGTGTCGCCCACTTTTCCATTTTCCCTCCGGGAAACGCTATGTCACGGGTGGCTATCCACGGGTTGCGCTCGCTGCGCTCGCTGACCCGCGGCTAAAATCCATTAGCCCTCCGGGCTAGTTAGAATTCGCTCTAGCCAGAACCTTGAGCTAGCTGGAAACGTAATCTGGCTGGAAACTTGAGCGGGCTGGAAACTTGAGCGGGCTGGAAACTTGAGTGGGCTGGGGGACGGTGGTCCTTTCCTACATCTGACTTTGGTTGCTGGTGTCATGTTAGGTTCAGCAAAAGGCCCAAGGGGCCGAGAGATTCCAGCCCAGTCCAAGGCCGGGCTGAAAGCCCAACGCAGGGCTGGGTAATAGCCACCAACAGATCAGAAGCCCTGAAGGGGCGAGACAACCGTTGACCAGCGATACAGCCAGCCGGATTTTCCATTTTCCCTCCGGGAAATGCGATGTCATGGGCGGCTATCCACGGGTTGCGCTCGCTGGGCTCGCTGACCCGCGGCTAAAGTCCATTAGCCCTCCGGGCTAGCTAGCTGGAATCTTGGGCTAGCTGGGCTATACTTTCTCTCGGCCCTTCAGGCCTCCAACTTTCTTTAATCTCTAACCCAGCCCTGCGTTGAGCCTTCAGCTCGGCCTTGGACTGGGCTGTAATATCTCGTCCCCTTGGGCCTTTCATCAATGATGTGGAAATTCAGGGCAGGCTGATCTATGCGTCTAGCGCCTTGATTTAATAACTCTATTTGGGGCGCTTCACTGTGAGATATTTATCAACCTAGCTTCCCAAGGTTTTTCTCCGTCAGGGATGAGGTTGCCTTTTTGAATAAGGGTAAATTGTTGAGGCGAAAGTAATACGATGTGAGCATCATTATCTGCGTATAGCCCGTAAGCTCGATCTTCTGAATTAGCGTCTTCAAGGAGCTTATTAAGAAATATTATAGTATGGTTGATAGCGGCTTCCCATATCAGTTCGCTTGGGAAACTATCAGATATTATAAGTTGAGTATGGCGGCCGATTTGCACTTCATATACTTCCGAGTCTCTGTTGGGGCTCTCTTTGCATGGTCTCAAGTAGTTTACGTCGCCATCGTCCGGTAATGTGTCGTCGAGCACTAAGCGAGTCGGAGTGTAGGTAATTACTTCTCCTGTTGACTCGTCTAACTTTCGCATGGGCCTCAGTGCTTGCTCTCGTGTAGGCAAATAGACGCCTCTAGCCGCTAAGGCTGGAGATATCTGCCCAATAAATTCGAATACCCCGATTTCAGCTAAATCTTCCGCATCGGCAGAGAAGACCCTCTCGGTTTCTTCTGGAAAGAAGTAGCCCGCCTCGATGAGATATTTTTTTACTGATATTTGTTTGTCTGGCGCAAGGTGGCTAAAATAGCCGCTTGCCTCGAGTTCGTTCACTACTTTGGCGAAGGCCTCAGAATGCATCTTTTTATCACTATCGGGTGATGGGCTAGAGGTGCTTGTTTGGCCAAATGACATCTTAGCGATGGCTAGGCTGATGATAATCACGGCGATAATGATATATACCCAAGTTGAACCAAGTGATGTAGCGGGGCTGATAACGGGAGATGTAGCAGGCAAGGGTTTATTCTCTAATGTTTCAAGGTTTAGAAACTTACCCGTACCTGAGTCAAAGGTGTAAACCGTGCCTAGCTGTTCGATGGCTGAAACCGCAAAACAAAAATCATTGAAGTGAGCCATTGAAGGGTCCTCGGAGCTATGGATCTCAACGCGTGTAGAGCATGAGGCAATGGCATGTTCTTTTGCGTGACTTTGGGCGAACATGGCCGCTAGTTCACGAGACTCTTCAAGGATGTGACTATCATCTGCTAGGTTTAAGTTTAGAGTGAAACTCGGCCAAGTTAGGGTGAGTTGATTGCCCTGCCTGATCAGCTCAGGGGATTGATTTTCACTAGAGGCGAAGGCCTTCTTCATTGCGGCAGCGAGGGTGTCGCTATTTATCTGAGTACTTGGGTCTATCAGAATGAGAGTGTTGTACATGGTAGGGTAAGCGGTTGTAAAGGTGCCTAATATTTGATTGCGGCTGTTGAATATGCGCGAGCCAATCCTCGAGGAGGAAGGGGTCTGTCTCTAATCATTTTTGATGATCCCGTTTCTTTACGATAGATATTTTTTGTCAAACAGAAAGAGATAGATACTGAGGGTGGGGCTAGCTGTCGGTATTTCCCCAGTTAGGACTGGCGGTGTTAGTTTGAGATGGCTAGCTGCTTGTTGATGTGAGCCAATTTTACTACTCCATGAAGATGAAGGTGCTGAAACCGTGCCGTCAGGAATGACAAATCCAAAGTAGGTGTGAAAATTTAGTGATTTACGCTAACAAGTTGACGTGAATGATGATTGTGTTTGCTGCTAGCATGATGCTTACTCAGTCTAATTGAATCTAATGAAATCTATATTTAAAAATATATTGGCGGCAGGCTGCCTGCTCTTTGGCGCCGCATCAGTGATTGCTGACGATGTTTGCATTAAGAAAAACGAGACAGCCTATTGCGATGTCACAATCACGGCAGATTTCACTCAAAGCGTATCGGCTAAGATGAAAGAGCTGATGACAAACGTGAAGATTGATGAAGCCGCTTTACAAGCACAGCTGAAAGCTGAGATCGATAAAATGGCGAAGGAAAAAAAATGGGATGCGGCACTTGTCGCTGATCTTAGAGCAAAAGCGTCAACGAATCTAGCAGAGCAGATTCTAGCTGGAGCCAAGGAGTTTGATAGACAAACTGATGCGGCGGCAAAATCATGTGCGACTAAACTCAAAAAGCAGCTCAACGGGGAGAGCCCTGCTGCTGTATTTATGAGTGGAGTATATACCTATTGTGAAGGCTCTAGGAATTCAGCTTCCCCAGGGTGGAGTGAAAATGTTCACAATATTGAAGGCTGGGAGAAGGCCACATTGAATATTCCTTACTCAATAGATCTACCAATTCATATTAAGGTGACTGCGGATAGAAAGCTGGGGAATGCAAGCCTTGATAGAAAGTTTCATAGTAAGCTCGCTGGTAAATTAAGTGGCTCAGTGAGTATTACGCCGATCGGCTCAATTGTTATCTTGTCGCCCAATACGCCTGAGACAAAAGTGCGGGGAACCGCTAAAATCACAGGGACTCCTAAGTTGTTAATCGAGTCAAAATCAGGCTTTGTTTGTGATCTGGACTCGATTGACGTCAAAATGTCGAAGTATATTTCAGAACTCGAAGGAGAATGGAAAGCTCACTAAAGACATCATTGAAAGAGCTGTTATGTGGACAAGTAGACGCACAAATTAAAATATGAGCTGAATCTATCCATGTTGGCATCGCTCAGAAGACCCAAAGATTTGTGTGTTATGGGATTGAGGAGGGCGTCTATTATCCTCAAGCTGATCTCTTAAAGCGTATTCGTATTGGTTTTGTTCAAGGATAATTAATGGACCCATTTTCATGTTCCCCCGGCAATAAATTAGATATCAATATAAAGACTGGGACTTAATAGATGGAAGACGACTTTACAAAGCTGGTCCATGACCTAAATGCACTTGAAAATAAACTGCAAGTTGTGTGGGGAGAAATGGCTGTGCCTAGTGAGCAGAGCTTTGAATCATTCTTTTACAGCGACTATGAATACCTAGAGTTTGAGGAGGTTTTTTTGCATTCCCGATTTGATGCTTTTCCTTGGTATACGAGTGAGGGAACTCCCGTATGGACGGTTTTATCATATATGCCGCTGAGCCCAAGGACGTATTATTTAGCAGGTTATATTCTACATTTCATAGTTAAATGCAGGGAGTGGATAGAGTGCAAGGATGGCCCATTATCCAGCGCGAATAGGGAATATCCATTGATAGAATTATCTGACGTCACGCTTGTATCTAATCTTTTAGACCAAGAGTATGTCGAGTTAGTTAGGAGGTATAACAGCCAAGTTCATCAGTTCCTGCATGATCTAGCTGATTTCTTTATTCAATATAAGTCTATGATGTCATTAGATGATAAGGAGCTGATCGGGATGAGAGTGCTTTATGGGTTGGGGAATGGATAGATCTACAGCTAGTTTAATCCCAGCTTAGTGTAGATTTTGACTAACAATGTCTGCACGTAGCCGGGTTTTCCATTTTCCCTCCGTGTCGCCCACTTTTCCATTTTCCCTCCGGGAAATACGATGTCATGGGCGGCTACCACGGGTTGTGCTCGCTGGGCTCGCTAACCCGCGGCTAAAATCCATTAGCCCTCCGGGCTAGCTAGCTGGAACCTTGAGCAGCACCAAACGAGCTCTGCCAATTGTCGATATGAAACATCGCAACTGCGGCCGCAGGCTTTGGAGCGCGCCGATCCTTCGGCGCTTTCAGCTAGCGGTCCGCACACCCTGACGCGCCGAGTCAGCTGAGATTTTAAAAACAATGCCTCCACGTAGCCGGGTTTTCCATTTACCCTCCGTGTCGCCCACTTTTCCATTTTCCCTCCGGGAAATACGATGTCACGGGCGGCTATCCACGGGTTGCGCTCGCTGGGCTCGCTGACCCGCGGCTAAAGTCCATTAGCCCTCCGGGCTAGTTAGAATTCGCTCTAGCCAGAACCTTGAGCTAGCTGGAAACGTAATCTGGCTGGGAATTTGAGAGGGCTGGAAACTTGAGCTGGCTGGAAACTTGAGTTGGCTGGGCTATACTTTCTCTCGGCCCTTCAGGCCTCCAACTTTCTTTGATCTCTAACCCAGCCCTGCGTTGAGCCTTCAGCTCGGCCTTGGACTGGGCTGGAATATCTCGGCCCCTTGGGCCTTTCTCTATAGTATGAAAATCTAGGAGCATCGGCTTGCTAGATAAATGTTCTAATCTAAGATTACGCAGATTTACTTTAGCTGTTGTGTTAGTTGGTGAAATTTTCAGCTAGATTGGTGATGATAGAGCTGTGCTGAATCCGCTAGCTAGCGCAGGTCGGGGCATCGGGTGCTTGACCAGACCAGCTGGCTGGACTGTGATGCTAGTGCATGCAGCGAGAAATTGATTTATTTATCCGCCACTTGGCGATTGAGCGTGGTTTGTCTGAGGCTTACCAGAGCTCGGTGGTGCAGTCGTTGAGTTTTCTAGCTGATTTTGCCGCTGACCGTAAGCTAACTGAATGGCGCGAGCTGGGGGTAGACGAGCTGCGTGAGTTTTTAAAATCGCAATCGGCAGAGCGTGGCTGGCAACCATCGACGCAGCGCATTGTGGTGGTGCATTTGAAGATTTTTTTCCGCTTTTTGCAGTCGCGTGGTGAGCTAGTTAGTGATCCCGCTGAGCCATTGATTGCGCCGAAAACCACCACGCATCTGCCGGAAACGATGAATGAAAACCAGCTAGCTCAGCTGCTCGAGAGCATTGATACGACTCGGTCGTTAGGTAAACGAGACCGGGCGATGTTAGAGCTGTTTTACGCATCTGGCCTGCGGCTCAGCGAGCTGTGTGGTGTGCGGCTGGAGGACATCGACCTCGACGAAGGCATCATCCGGGTGACGGGCAAAGGGGAGAAGGTGCGCTTGGTTCCAGTTGGTGATCAAGCGCTGAAGGCGATTCAACGATACCTCGCCAGCGAGCGCAAAGAGTTAGTGAAATCGCGCACGGCATCGTGGTTATTTCTTAGCATCCGCGGTGGCAGGCTGAGCTCTGAGCGGGTGCGTGAGATTGTGAAACAACGCGCCAAACTGGCTGGCTTTGATAGCAAAATCTACCCGCATTTGTTGCGCCATTCATTTGCGACCCATCTGCTGCAGAATGGTGCGGATTTGCGAGTGATTCAGGAAATGCTAGGTCACGCCGACATTGCCACCACGCAGGTGTATACCCACGTTGACCAGAAAGGATTGAAATCCATGCACCAGAGGATTCACCCTCGTGGGTGAGGCACGTGTTTTTCCCGAGGTGATCCATTTCCCCATAGGCCAATGATCCAGCTGGTGTTTGTTAGCTTTTTTGGGGCTGATTTGTATTAGACTAAATACAGACTTGCTAGATGATGTCCGATACTTATAAATCCGTTATCGCTCTATAATAGAGCATATAACAATATGAAGCTTATAGCATTTCTTAGTTTGTTTGTGGTCATGAATAGTACTTTACTGGCGGGCTTTGCTAGCGGTGCTTCAGATGAAATTACCTATGATAAGGACGGGAATAGAATTCCCCTTGAACTAACAGGAGTTAGGAATAACCTCGCCTACTTGCTCAATAGCTCTGATGTTGTGGTTTCTGTTTTGTTGGAGCATCGTTTGAAGGCTGAACCAACCTCTTTAGCTGTTGATGTCCAAGATGTTGTTTGGCAGCGTGAGGGAGCTCAGATAGAGCCTAAGTTGGTGATCATTAATGATTCTATTCAGTACAAAGACGAATCGAGACAGTTACGAGCGGCAGATGTTACGGACGCTCCATCTGAACGGGAAATGCTAATCTATGAAAACGTTCCAAGCCTTATGTTTCTGAAAAGTGTTACTGATCTTGGGCCATACGCGAAAAGTAACACTTTGAAGGGCGCTGCGGTCTATAAGTGTGTCATGGCAGGTAGTGGATGCCTGACGATGACGCACCAGGCTAAAGCTGCGGAGGAAGGGACCTTCGATGTCTATGCTAAGATGACTCAGCCCTATGTGGTGAAAAAGGGCAAAAGCATGTTTGGCACCACAGACAGAGAAATGATCTATCATTCTATCAAAGTGTTCTATACCCTCGGGGCTGAAAACTTTCTCGCGCTGGATAATGCAGTGGTGAAGAAGTATGTGCTAGACTCAGCCAAGCTGACGGAGCTCATGGCAAAGCAACCACTTTCGGTGGTGACTGCTGACAAGTGAGATCTAGCTGGCTGGCATCTGAGCCCGTCGCTGACGAACTGTGATTTAGTTTTTTTGGCTAGGGGCGAGTTGTGCCCTGATCCAGCTGGTGTTTGTTAGCCTTTTTTGGGTCTGATTTGTATTAGACTAAATACAGACTTGCTAGATGATGTCCGATACTTATAAATCCGTTATCGCTCTATAATAGAGTATATAACAATATGAAGCTTATAGCATTTCTTAGTTTGTTTGTGGTCATGAATAGTACTTTACTGGCGGGCTTTGCTAGCGGTGCTTCAGATGAAATTACCTATGATAAGGACGGGAATAGAATTCCACTGGAGCTAACAGGAGTTAGGGATAACCTCGCCTACTTGCTCAATAGCTCTGATGTTGTGGTGTCTGTTTTGCGGGAGGATCGTTTGAAAGATCCAGCTTCTTTAGCTGTTGATGTCCAAGATGTTGTTTGGCAACGTGAGGGAGCTCAGATAGAGCCTAAGTTGGTGATCATTAATGATTCTATTCAGTACAAAGACGAATCGAGACAGTTACGAGTGGCAGATGATACAGACGCTCCATCTGAACGGGAAATGCTAATCTATCGAAACGTTCCAAGCCTTATGTTTCTGAAAAGTGTTACTGATCTCGGGCCATACGCTGAAAGTGACACTTTGAAGGGCGCTGCGGTGTATAAGTGTGTCATGGCAGGTAGTGGACGCCTGACGATGACGCACCAGGCTAAAGCTGTAGAGGAAGGGCTCTACGACATCTACGCTGAGATGGGGCAGCCCTATGAGGTGAAAAAGGGCAAAAGCATGTTTGGCACCACAGACAGAGAAATGATCTATCATTCTATCAAAGTGTTCTATACCCTAGGGGCTGAAAACTTTCTCGCGCTGGATAATGCAGTGGTGAAGAAGTATGTGCTAGACTCAGCCAAGCTGACGATGCTCATGGCAAAGCAACCACTTTCGGTGGTGACTGCTGACAAGTGAGATCTCTCTGGGGTGGCTCCCACTGAGCCATTGAAAATTCACACCATACAATAATGAGATTAAAGAAATTATTCATCTATGTAGGAAGTTTACTTCTTACGCAAGTGAGTCTCAGCGCTGAAAAGATCGAGGCTGAGCTGACCTACCTCAAGGAAATTAAGGCTAAGCTATCTCTTGAGATATATGAGCATCCAGTTCACTTGTTATGGTCTGAAGTCGAAGAAGACCCAGACGGGAAGAGTGAACGCTGGATTGGGGCAATGCAAGCGGCTAGGTTTCCTCTGGCCAAGCCCAATATTGATTTTGATAAGTGGTTATCATTCCATGCTCCAGATACTTATGACAGTAATGAGAAAGCTCACGAAATATTTACAAAAACGAAAGAGCTGTTCCCAAGCCCCCAAGTGTATAAAGAAAACAGCAGGAATAAGTCCCTCGCTGATATTTACTGCGTTGGCGAAGTGAGTTTCAAGGGCGAAGGTGGAAATGGCAGTCATCAATTAGTTGTCCTTTATCAATCCGCTGATGATTATAAAGCCAGTCCGCTGAAAACTGGCGTCCGAGCATCAATTTTTATCGAGCTCGAAGGAAAGGTTTTGAATTCTAGATTGTTGCCCCCGTCATTTGATGGAACCTATTTGCCCTTAAATGATGTACAGAAACTACAAGCTCTACTGAATTCAGGCTTTGTTGTCAGTGATGGCTCCGGCGGATTGGTGATTGTAGATGTTGCTGAGGATTCAGTCTTGAGGACTTCTTTTGCTGAAAGGTAGAGCTTACAATATTTGCGAAATTTTTTGGCTATCTTATAATCTGTGGAAGTATTCTTACTTGTTTCGGACTCGTTAAGACCCTAGGAGGGCACCTTTATGCTAGGGCCACTTATGCGGAGACGCTAGGGGTTATAAAAACTGTAGCAATACAAGACTATTACTCAGCACGAAAAGGATCGCCTCAGATGGGATCTGAAAAAATGTATGAGCCTCAAGTTATATGCCACTATACATTTAACGGTATCAGCTATGAGGGAGTATCTCTACAGATGACACCTCAGCACTTTACTTCACGAAAGAAATTAAATTCTTTTCTAGAAAGTTATAAAAAGGGAACATCTGTTAAATTGTTGGTGAACCCAGATGCACCAGAGGAAAATTATTTAAAATCAGGTTTTCATATACCCCAAATCATTGGTATAGGCTTCTGTCTAATTGTAGCATGGATAGGCAGGTTGCTAGTATAGCAATATCTAACTTGCCGTAAGGAATGTCAGGCATCTGAACGCACGTTGACCAGAAAGGATTGAAATCCATGTTTCAGAGGATTCTCCTCGCGGGTGAGGCATGTATTTTCCCGAGGTGATCCATTTTCCCATAGGACAATGATCTAGCTAGCTGGAATCTTGCGCTGGCTGGATTTCATTTGCTCTCGGTCTTTCAGGCAGCTAATTGATCTTTGATTTCTAACCTGATTCAGTGTTAGTCTTGTTGCTCACAACCGTAATGTAATATGAAAAATTGTTATTATTTAATATTTTTGATGGGGCTCATGATTCTGCCATCGCAGGCTCATTTCGGGCATGATGATGGAATTGATCAATCGCAGCCACTTGAAATCCGTGGCTTATCGAGAAACTTAGCCTTTTTGTTCTGTTATGCTGATGCCGTGGTATTGGTAAATGAAATAAATCTCGATTGTAAGACTAAGTCGTTGAAGGTTGAGGAATGTTTGTGGTCGAAAGACGGTATGGTTGTTGAGGATGAAATCGCGGTATGCGCTAATGAAGGCCAGTATCTATCTAATATTAGAGCCGTCGTGCATGTCCTAGATTTGGTTGAGGATGGGCATAGTTTTGGTATTGTGCCGATGTATGAGTGCGCGCCTTCATTGATGTTCATACGAAAGGTGGAGACTATTGCCGATAAGTGGTACCATACACCCATATTTCAGGGTGATCTACCCGACCCTTCAACTGCCACACTACCTCTATACAAAGTGGTGAATGGCGGTCAGGGCGCATTTGTTTTGCCTCATCTGATGAAGCAGGGGGGGGAGTATCTGATTTTGCGCACAAGAGGTATGTTAGTAGCTTGAAATTCATTGAAGCAGATCTTAAAGCTGGCTTTGGCACCACGGATTCTGAATTGATCATGACCACAGTTAGGACCTTTTTCAGGCCGGGAGCTGAGTTCATTGAGATGGAAAATGCTGTCACCGCGAAGTTTAAAAAAGACGCAGCTCTGCTTGTCCAAGCGCAAGTGATGGATAAGTCGGTTCATGCTGAGAAGCAGGAGAAATAGATAGGCGCGGAAACTGAAGTGCCCTGACTCTGAGTAGCTGGGATTTCCATTTTCCCTCCGGGAAATATGATGTCGGGGGCGGGGATCCACGGGTTGCACTCGCTGGGGCTCGCTGACCCGCGGCTAAAGTCCATTAGCCCTGCGGGCTAGCTAGCTGGAGCTTTGTGCTGGCCCAGACTAGCTCTGCCTATTGTTGATATAACTGGTCCAAACGAGCTCTGCCAATTGTCGATATGAGACATCGCAACTGAGGCCGAAGGCTCTCGGAGTGCGCCGATCCTTCGGCGCTTTCAGCTAGCGGCTAGCACATCCTGACGCGCCGAGTCTGCTGTGATTTTAGAAACAATGTCTTCACGTAGCCGGGTTATCCATTTTCCCTCCGGGAAATATGATGTCGGGGCGGGGATCCACGGGTTGCACTCGCTGGGGTTCGCTGACCCGCGGCTAAAGTCCATTAGCCCTCCGGGCTAGCTAGCTGGAACCTTGCGCTGACCCAGACTAGCTCTGCCAATTGTTGATATGAGACATCGCAACTGAGGCCGAAGGCTCTCGGAGTGCGCCGATCCTTCGGCGCTTTCAGCTAGCGGCTCGTACATCCTGACGCGCCGAGTCTGCTGTGATTTTAGAAACAATGTCTTCACGTAGCCGGGTTATCCATTTTCCCTCCGGGAAATATGATGTCGGGGGCGGGGATCCACGGGTTGCACTCGCTGGGGCTCGCTGACCCGCGGCTAAAGTCCATTAGCCCTGCGGGCTAGCTAGCTGGAGCTTTGTGCTAGCCCAGACTAGCTCTGCCTATTGTTGATATAACTGGTCCAAACGAGCTCTGCCAATTGTCGATATGAGACATCGCAACTGTGGCCGAAGGCTCTGGAGCGCGCCGATCCTTCGGCGCTTTCAGCTAGCGGCTGGCACATCCTGACGCGCCGAGTCTGCTGTGATTTTAGAAACAATGTCTTCACGTAGCCGGGTTATCCATTTTCCCTCCGGGAAACACGATATCGGGGGCTGTTATCCACGGGTTGCACTCGCTGGGGCTCGCTGACCCGCGGCTAAAGTCCATTAGCCCTGCGGGCTAGCTAGCTGGAACTTTGCGCTAGCTGGAACTTTGCGCTGGCTGGAACTTTGCGCTGGCTGGAACTTTGCGCTGGCTGGAACTTTGCGCTGGCTGGAATTTTGCATGTCACGGTAGGTTCAAGCAAAGGCCCAAGGGGCCGAGATATTGCAGCCCAGTCCAAGGCTGGCCTGAAGGGGCAACGCAGGGCTGGGGACGGGCCGCAAACAGATCACAAGCCCTGAAGGGGCGTGAGAACAGTTGACTAGCAGTAACCCCAGCCAGCTGGAAAAAGAGAGAAAAAGATGTCAGGCATCTGAAAGCGATAACCCGCGAGATTCCCTATAACTAAAGAGATCAGCTGCAAAATGGGTCGGGTCGTTTTGGGTTTTTCTGGAAAAAGATGTCAGGCATCTGAAAGCGATAACCCGCGAGATTGCGATAACTAAAGGGATCAGCTGCAAAAGGGGTCGGGTCGTTTTGGGTTTTTCTGGGGTGGGTTTTAGTGTTTTTTGACCCGGGAGATTTTTGTAGAGAAAAACCATTTGCGTGGATGTAGAAGTGGGGTATTTTCTCTCGATACTAGTTATCTCATCAATATTATGGTAGGCCGAGCGGGCGGGTGTCCGCTCGGTTTTTCCGTTTTCTGGTGAGAGGTATTTTTTTGCGCCGGCGCTTGGTGCCGTTGGTGGCTGCTGGCGGTTGCAGCTGGCGCTTGTTGGACTAGGCGGTGTCGGGTGGATTTTGTTGTTGGCTGAGCCGACGATGCGGCGGGATTATTTGGAGATCAATACACCGCCGAGGATGAGGAAAAACGAGCCACTGATGAGGCTGGGGAAATTGGTATCTTTCCACTCTGAGAAGATGAATAAAGCGAAGGCGATGGTGACGAGGGTATTGAGGTTATACAGCGGAGCCAGCTTGGAAATGGGCGCGCCATAGTGCCTGAGGCCGACAAAAACAAAGGCGACACCAGCGGCCCAGAAGAGCCCAACGCCGATGGATGGCAGTGCTGCCGCTAGGCTGATGTTTTGTTTGTCTCCGGTGATGGCGATGACGGCACCTACGATGGCGACGCCAATGCTGATCATGATCAGGTAGATGCCAATGGAGATGGGGTGGTTGCCGGCTGATTTTTGAAATAGATTGGCCAAGCCAAACAGAAAGGCTGGCAGAACGCCGCCAACGAGCAGGCCGATGAGATGTGGATGATTCATGGGCGGGACGGTAGATATTTTCAGCCCAGAAGAGAATGCGCAAATGCACGGGTTGAGACATGGCTAGAACTGGGGTTTCTAGTGTCAGTTATTCCCTTATTCTAAAAGGGTCGCGAGCCTTAGCTATCTTTGAGGTTTCAGCTGGGAGGAAATGAGTTATGATAGATTTTGTAAAAGATGTTAAGAATTTCGAACCAACTTACTCTTCCGGCGGATGAGATCGAAATCCAAGGGGTGCGATCTCAGGGAGCTGGTGGGCAAAATGTCAACAAGGTGAGCTCGGCGGCGCACTTGAGATTTGATGTGACCAACTCCAAGGTATTGCCAGATTTTTACCGCGAGCGGCTGCTGGCGATGAGCGACCAGCGCTTGACTAAAGATGGTGTGATTGTGATCAAAGCGCAGGAATTTCGCAGCTTTGAGAAAAACCGCGACGAGGCATTGCGGCGGCTGTATTTGCTCATCAAAGGGGTGACTGTGGAGCAGAAAAAACGCAAAGCGACTAAGCCGACACGTGGCTCTGAGAAGCGACGCCAGAAGGCAAAAAAAATGCGCAGCGAAACCAAAAAGAACCGCGGGCGCGTGGATGGTGGGTTCTAGCTGGAGGAAGTTAGTGTGAGCGTATTTCCAGCCAGTTAGCAGCTTAGTTGCTTCGGTGTTTTTCTAGCTGGTCGCAGAGTTCTTTGCTGAGTTGGTCATTATAGAGGCGAATGTATCGGCCTCCCTTGAAGTGAATATCATAACCTCCCTGGTCGGTAATGATAGAGGCGAGCTCGTCCCATTTGGACTGAACGATTTCCTCGATATTACCGTCGGCAGTTTTGCTAATGAGCGTCAGCGATTGATCATTCCAGCGAATCAGATATCGCGGACTCTTCTTTGGCCAGCGCCGGAACTGGATTGTTTTGATTTCGTTAGGAATGATTTGAACCGGACTTTTCCAAAAGTCCTCAAATCGTTGGAGCTGGTGGGCAAATGGTGAGCCAGCTCGTCGGTAGGCTATTTTGCATGCGTAGCGGAGCGCATAAAAGCCGAGTATGATGGATAGGAAGAACAGAAATTGCTGCCATTCAAAGCGACCATAGCGCAGAAAAAACTGGGAACATAACCATAACCATAAGCCGAACAGGCATACTCTGAAGAATATGTATCTTGCCGTTAGCTCGGGTGACTTGAGCTCGAGCTCATGCTCATATTCACTACTAGCTAGATCTATCTTTTCCTCAGACATCTGAGGAAAAGATAGATTAGATCGTTAGGTGATCAATGGAAATCTGGCTAGATGACTCTGAGCTAACGAAGGTTCAGCTGGCTGGAATTTTTCCGAGCCAGCTGAAGTTTATTTCCAGCCAGTTAGCAGCTTAGTTACTTCGGTGTTTTTCTAGCTGGTCGTCGAGTTCTTTGCTGAGTTCGTCATTATAGAGGCGAATGCATCGGCCTCCCTTGAAGTGAATATCATAACCTCCCTGATCGGTAATGATAGAGACGAGCTCGTCCCATTTGGACTGGACGATTTCCTCGATATTACCGTCGGCACTTTTGCTAATGAGCGACAGCGATTGATCATTCCAGCGAATCAGATATCGCGGACTCTTCTTTGGCCAGCGCCGGAACTGGATTGTTTTGATTTCGTTAGGAATGATTTGAACCGGACGATTCCAAAAGTCATTAAATCGTTGGAGCTGGTGGGAAAATGGTGAGCCAGCTCGTCGGTGGGCGTAGACGAGCGCAAAAAAGCCAAGTATGATAGTTAAAATGATTAGATACTTATGCCAAGGGAAGGGGGCGTCGCGCAGAACGTCAAGCAGCAGCCAACTGCCAGCGAGGGAGATCTGAAATATAGTGTTGAATTTAGATCTTGCCGTTAGTTTGGGCGGTTCGAGCTCATGCTCATATTCACTACTAGCTAGATCTATCTTTTCCTCAGACATCTGAGAAAAAGATAGATTAGATCGTTAGATGATCAATGGAAATCTGGCTAGATGACTCTGAGCTAACGAAGGTTCAGCTGGCTGGATTCTTTCCGAGCCAGCTGAAGTTTATTTATTGAGCTGATATTGTGGCTGGCTGCTGAGATTGTCGAAGCGGTCGAGCTCTTTAATGAGTTCCTTGACGATCTCAGGGTTTTGCTCGGCGATGTTATTGGTTTCGCCTACATCTTTGCTGAGGTTGTAGAGTTCGGCGGGGAAATAATATCCATCTTGTTTGCGGTGCTGGTAGCGTGGCGGCAAGATTTTGTAATTCTCAGGGCGTTTTTTTGGATTGATGCCTTCTTTGAGGTCGAGCTTACGGGTGGTGGCTTTGTCGCGAACCCAGACGAGTTTATGGTCACCTTTGCGGATGGCGTGGCCGTCGATAGCGCGCCACATGAGTGTGCGTTTTTCCAGCCCGGTTTTTTCGCCTTTGAGGTAGGGCAGTAGGTTGATGCCGTCGTACTCGCGGTCATTTGGCAATTTTCCACCAGCGGCGGCTACTGAGGTGGGGAAGATGTCGAGTGATGAGATTGGGTAGTCAAAATCTCCCTTGCCGCCAAACTGAGCTGGCCAGCTGATGGCGTATGGCACGCGGATGCCGCCTTCGGTATAACGGGCTTTGCCGCCGCGCAATGGGCCATTGTTGAAGCCTGCTTCAATGATTTCTTCTTTGGTTATGCCGCCGTTGTCGCTCATGAAAAAGATCAAGGTATTGTCGCGCTGGCCGCTTTCATCGAGCGCGGTGAGCAGGGTGCCTACGGTGCGATCGAAGGCTTTGACGAGCCCGTGGTAGGAATGTTTTCCTTTGGGAATATCAGCCTTGGGTGCCTGAAATGGCCCGTGCATGGCATAGTCTGCAAAGTACATGAAAAAGGGAGTGTCCTTATTTTCATGAATGAACTTGCTGGCATTTTCAGCGAGGTAGTCGCCGAGGTAGACATCATCGGCGAGCCCTTTGACGGGTTTGCCATTTTTCAGAAGTGGGTATTTGCCGGAGCTGAGTCTGAAGTACGAGCAGCGGCCTTCGAAGCCGAGTGTGTAGTCAAATCCGCGGTTGAATGGCGCGTATTTGTCGTTGCCTCCAAGGTGCCATTTGCCAAAAAAGCTGGTTTTGTAGCCAACTTCCTTGAGCACCTGCGGCAGCATGATTTCATTGGTATCCACGCCGTAGTCGTATTTGTTGGCGATCTCGTTGGTATCAGTGAGTGTTTCGTAGCCAAATCTAGCCTGAAACCGGCCAGTCATCAGACCTGCTCGAGCTGGCGCGCAGACGGCGTGGGTAGAGTATCCTTGTGGGGAAAAGGTGCCTTCGGTGCAGAGGCTGTCTAGGTTTGGCGTGGCGACTGGGCCGCCAGTGTAGCTGATGGCATTGTAGCACATGTCGTCGGTGAGAATGACGATGATATTGGGCTGCTGCGCCTGCGACGTCATGGCCGTAGCTGTGAGGGCAAAAAAGCCAGCTGCAATCGATTTTTTCAAAGTGTTCATGATGGTGAGATGGATGATGTGGGGAGTTTATATAGACACGTTTATCAACGCGCAGCCGTGGACAAATAGCTGCCTTTTTGTGTGATCTATGTCGGCGTTTTGGTTAATTGGTCTAAACGGTTTAATTTTAAGATCAAAAAAAAGCGTGTAACCAGCTGGTCACACGCTTTTTGCAAATGTCTGAATGGATGAGTTTAATGTCCCATTGGGTTTTCGCCAGAGGCGTCGCCAAGATGGGCGGCTTCAGCTGGAAGGAATCGTTTGAAGCGAGTTTTATCAATCGCTTTCATGTACGCTTCTTCAGGGGAAACCATGCCTTGCTGGAGTTTTTCCCAGATGGCTTCGTCCATGAACTGCATGCCTTCGGCTTTACCACCGATGATGACGTCGTAGAGTTTCTGAGTTTTACCTTCACGAATAATCGCGGACACGGCGGTATTGGAGAACATGATTTCATTGACCGCGCAGCGGCCAGGTTTGTCACTGCGCTTCATCAGCAGCTGGGCAACTACCCCTTTGAGTGAGGCGGCGAGCATGGTGCGCACTTGGCTCTGCTGGTCAGCTGGGAAAACGTCCACAATACGGTCAACGGTTTTGCGGGCGTTGTTGGTGTGCAGGGTACCAAAGACGAGCAGACCGGTTTCCGCAGCGGTGAGCGCGAGGGAAATGGTTTCCAAATCACGCATCTCACCCACGAGAACGATGTCGGCATCTTCACGCAGGGAGGCGCGCAGGCCGTCGGCGAAACTTGGTGTCTGGATAGGCACTTCGCGCTGGGTGATGATGGATTGCTTGGATGTGTGAACAAACTCAATCGGTTCCTCAATCGTCACGATGTGGCGGTTGTAGTTGGTATTGATGTAGTCGATCAGCGCAGCCAGCGTGGTGGATTTACCAGAGCCTGTAGGACCGGTGACGAGCACCAATCCTGAGCGCATGTGGCCGAAGTTTTTGATTACTTCTGGAACATTGAGCTGCTCGAGGGTGAGGATTTTAGTAGGAATGAGACGGAAAACTGCGCCGAGGCCGTGTTGTTGCTTCAGGTAGTTGCAGCGGAAACGTGCGGTTTCATTCATCTCGTAAGCGAAGTCGAGGTCGCCTGATTCGAGGTATTTTTCAAAGGCAGTAGGATCGCAGATCTCACCGAGCATGTCTTTGATGTACTCGTGGGTGAGTACTGGCTGCTCAGGAATAGCCGAAACCGCACCGTGCACACGAAGTTTAGGTGGTTGGCCTTCTGAGAGGTGTAAGTCGGATCCGCCTTGGTCGATCAAATATTGGAAAAGGGCGTCGATAGTAGCCATAGTAGTCTAGAAAAATGAGTTAAAATTTGATGACGGGTTACGATTGCAGGAAGGCATTCATCTGCGCAGGTTCTTCACAGCGGTAGAGCGCTTCTTCAGCACTGATGAGCCCTTTAGCGTAGAGGTCTCGCAGCGATTCATCTTTGGTGATCATGCCGACGTTTTTACCAGTCTGCATCACGCCAGGCAGCATGAAGGTTTTACCTTCGCGAATACAGTTGGAAACCGCAGCTGTATTCACCAGCAGCTCAACAGCGAGTTCGCGGCCTTGGCCGTCGATGCGTGGAACCAGCTCTTGTGAGAGGATGCCGCGCAATGATTCGGATACCATGATGCGGATTTGTTCGCGCTGGTCAGTTGGGAAAACGTCAAGCACCCGGTCGAGGGTACGTGGCGCATTACCAGTGTGCAGCGTGGCGAGAACAAGGTGGCCAGTTTCCGCAGCAGTGAGTGCCAGCTGGATGGTCTCCAAGTTACGCATTTCCCCCACCATGATGACATCTGGATCTTCACGCAGGGCGCCGCGCAGTGCTTTCTCAAATGACTCGGTGTGGGTATGCACCTCACGCTGGGTCATCTGGCAGCCTTTAGATTCAAAGACAAATTCCACTGGATCTTCCAGCGTCAGGATGTGGTCTTCTCGGTCAGCATTGATGAAGTCGATCATGCTGGCCAGCGAGGTAGATTTCCCTGATCCCACAGGGCCGGTGACGAGGATGAGTCCGTTCTGGTAACGGGTGAGAGGAATGAGTGATTCTTCTGGTAGGCCGAGCTCAGCCATGGTTCTCACCGTTGGGTTAATCATCCGTGCGGTGATGTCGTAGCCTAGGCGCTGGCGAACCACCGAACATCGGAAGCGGCCAAGAGAATTTTGGTAGGCAAAGTCGACATCGCCAATCTCTTGCAGGCGATTCCATTCCTTTTCACTGAGGAATGATTTGGTCAGTCTATCCATGTCCTCTTCTGAGAGAGGCTGGTGATCTTCCCAAATGGGTTGCAGCTTGCCGTGACGGCGCCAGATTGGTGGAGAGGCGGTAGCCAAGTGAATGTCAGAGCATTCATACTCGTTACCGATTTGTAGGTATTGGTCGACGTGATCTAATACAGTGTGTTCAGACATGGGTGCAAAGTTTCCATTCAACTACACCCAAATTCCTCCGAAGGGAAGAGGGAAAGTACCGAAACACTGTTTTAAGGTACACAGTCAGAACAAACTTTCAGCTATATGGCGGCAGTGCCGAGCTGATAAATAGTGGGCAAAATAATAGGCGAACCCGCTGAAGTTTGCAGGTTCGCCTAGAGATATTTAGTTAACACCCAGCTTAGAATCCAATCAACGCGGCAATTTCTCCGCGGGTAAATTCATCGGGATTAGTCGCCGCAATGGCTAAAGTTTCTTCAATCAGCAATTCGCCGAACTCGTCACTATCTGAACTGGTGACCAGTGAGTCAGCAAGCGCTACGCTACTTGGCTCCGCAATCATTGATGATTCGTTTTGATGATTAGCCATGCCTGCTGGCTCGACACCATCTGGCTGCTGAACGACCAGAACAAAACCAATGCAAGCCGCTGCTCCAAGAGCCAATGCCTGAGGTAGCCAAAACTGCCGCCACCATGGTAGGGATTTTCCTTCATCCTCGAGCATGCGCACACTGCGCAGCACGTCTTGGCTGAAGCTCCCGCTGGCTTTCTGGCTAGGGGCTTTTTCTAGGAGATCCCAGATTGGGTCATCCTCAATGTTCTTGTGATCTTTCATCTCTCCTTGTGGTTACGTAGCATGGAACACATTACTTATATGAAAGTTGCACATTATCGCCCAGAAATTTCGCCACAAGATTAGATGAGGAAATGAAATCAGCGAATGGCGGGGGAATTTCTCCAGCAAATCACGGAACCAAGCAAGTTAAAGTTGCTAGCTGGGTTTAATGCTGGCTGGTTCAATTGCTAGCTGGGTTCAATTGCTAGCTGGGTTCAATTCTAGCTGGGTTTCATTCTAGCTGGGTCTCAATGCTGGCTGGGTTTCAATGCTGGCTGGGTTTCATTCTGGCTGGGTTTAATGCTGGCTGGGTTTGATTCTGGCTGGGTTTGATTCTGGCTGGGTTTGATTCTGGCTGGGTTTCAATGCTGGCTGGGTTTCAATGCTAGCTGGGATAATGCTAGCTGGGATAGTGCTAGCTGGGATAATGCTAGCTGGGTTTGATTCTAGCTGGTTCCAATGCTAGCTGGGTTTAATTCGGGCCAGCGCAATATATATCCAGCGTGTTAATTATGTGCATGCCTACGCCGAAGGCGTGAAATAGCCTAGCCTTGGGTAAGGCAGCCCCGAAGGGGCAACGCAACCCAAGGAGAAGGAGCCCTAAAGAAAAAAGCTCTGAAAGAGCGAAACAGATCTTTTGCCTACAGCTCCTCAGTTGGCTGAAATTTTCTGGGGAGAGGTTTCGTGCGCTGGTGATTTCAGCTGATGACCAGCCAGCTGGAGTTATTCACCACTTATTCACATCGAGTGAGGCGGGAGGCTTTGTTGGCTGGGAGTTTCTGGCTGGATATTTTGCTGAAATGGCTGGCGGTTAGGCGATTTTACTGGGGATGTGGTGGATGTTGATTTGGCAAAATTGTATTTTGGCCAGCTGTGATGCGGGTGGATTGGTGAGGTGGTGGATTTTTGTGAAAATCGCTAAGGGTTGATTTTGTGGGCTTTGCGGGTGGTGGGTGAATTTTTTGTCACTTTCGGTGTAGTTTTATCTTGCGCAAATCCGAATTTTGAGTAGGTTGCGCCCCGCCAGCCGAAAGGGGGCACGAGAGAGAAGCAAACGCCGACGAGCTCCAGTAGCCAGTCGGGTTTTTTATCTCCTCGTATTAGTTCTTTTACAGAGTGTACTTAACTTAGTTCCTAGTTCTAAGCAAGGAGTGTGCCAGATGAAACAAAGTAATTTGTGATTCTGACTAGCATGTTCAGAAGCGAAGAAACAACTAAGTGGAGTAGGAAAGATTGAATTGTGCGCTG
>NZ_JAENIM010000041.1:361846-384671 GCF_016595495.1 Persicirhabdus sediminis | reverse complement strand
ACGGTATTTTCAGAGCACTTCCAGCCTCTGGCCTGTAGCTCTTTAGTCATTCGAGGCGAGCCATAAACCTTAAGGTTGTGGTCTTTATGTATGGCTTTAATTTCTGCAAGCAATTCTAACTGAGTGCATTTTCTCTGAGTTGACGGCTGGCTAACATAGTACCTATAACCAGCTCTTGAAACGCCGAAAGCTGCGCACAGCTCTAGCTCCGAATAGTTACCCTGATCCTTCATTTTCTGAACTAGCTCATATTGTTGTGAGGATCGTTTCCCAATATGAGCGCAGCCTTTTTTAGGATTTCTTCACGGCGCTGTGACTTGGCTAGCTCTTGGCGCAGCCTCCTAACTTCCTCAGCTAACTCTGCGACCGAAGCCTCCTTGGGGACTTCGTTCATGCCCTCGCCTGAGGCTCGGTCACTCTCTGCGTCCCCAAGGAGCTTCTTTTTCCAGGCATAAAATTGGCTGGGCGAGATTTGGAAGTCTCTACAGATTTGGGTTACGCTTTTAGCACTACTCAGAAAGTAATCGATGACTTCCTGCTTAAATTCTTCGCTATGTCTTCTACGTGGTTGTGTCATGGTCTCTATGATTTCTTGGTATCAATTAGGAGACCTGCTGGCTAGTATTTTGGGGAAGTTCAATGTGTGAATTTTTTAGGAACCTGAATATTGAAGTTCAGAGCTCCGATGGTGATATGCTGTGTCCAATCTTTGGCCAGCAGCGAGGAGCTGTGATCAATTTACCAAACCTAACTCTAAATCTGGAAGAGCGAACCGACATAGCAGCTTCGCCAGTCTTCAACCTAACCATATTTGACTATCCAGAAAGTGAAGTACGTAAGATTTGTGATACTCTCGACGGCAAACGGGAAGTGGGCATACACGGTCCGATCTACACTTTCACCTCTCCTGATGGAGGGTTAGTCTGTGTAGGTGTCCGTCGCCACTAAAGCAAACAAATCAAGCAATCATCCAGCCTCTCTCTCACCCAGTTTACTCATTGACACCTAACCCAACATAATAATGATTTAGAAATCATCACAATAATGCTCAGTCAGCGAGCAAGAGTGCAATGAACGGCTGCAAGAGCCAGACTAACATGAATAGCATGAAAATTTCTGGCTGAACGTCAGACAAAGAATCTCACCTAAATGACTCCATCCGTAATCGTAATCTATGGCGCCTCTAGCTCAGGAAAGACCTGCTTGGCAAAAGCCATACAAGAAGAGTTACTGCCATCAGTCTGGTTGAGCTTCTCCCTAGACAGTATTTTTTAGTGCTATCCACAGACAGTCGTTGATAGGTGTCATAATAAAAATACCGACTTCCCTCACAACGGAATTCTAACTTAATGCTAAATATAAAACCTGAATCATTCTTCGCTGTAAGCATCGTTATGTGCAGCACGGCATGTAGCCATTAGCCCCATCTCAAGCAGAACCACTGCCGATTCCTAAAGCGAAGTCTATATTAAAGATCGAGACCTACGTAAATCAGAGCACCTTTCAAGATGCTCACAGTAATCAGTCCACAGTTACGGACCCAGCCAAGATAGAAACTGTTATTAATATCCTAAATTCAAGGAATCATGCTTACGAGACTTCTCGCCTAACTTTTCCGACACCCCAGTACAGCGCTATTTTTCACAACGAAGATGGCCCGGAACTCATCGTCTGGATTGGATCAGATTGGATTGGTGGCCGCTCCCACATGGAAGGTTCCAAACCTAGATTGAGATCTCTCGACAACAGCAGTAAGACTGAATTACTTGAGGCCCTTTCACTACAAAAATGACAGGTAATGATTAGATGAAATCGCATTTAGCGAGCTAGATTGCTCTTCACTATGACCTTCCTGTCTAATTAATTTACCCATGCACTTTACTCACGCCAGCTAGTTTGTTAGTCAACTCGCACGGCTCCCACATCTCTCCGTGTGCGCTCGGCAAACTTAATTAGCTGCCAGCAAAGTATTAGCACCAACCTCTCTTGTTAGCATAAATATGAACATTAAAAACTACCTTATCGCCCTAGCCCTAACATCACCCTTCTTTACACACTCACTCAGCCTAGCTGAGGAATCAGATCCAGCTGACACCTTATTTGATGGTGAATACAATGATGCCAAAATGGATCAGGCCATGAAAGAAGCACGCAAAAACCTAGCGAAATTTAAAGCTTCTTTGTCACGAAAATCAGCAACGAATCATGCCATTAAGGTAGCCATTAGAGATGGAGAAACCGTAGAGCACTTCTGGCTGATAGACCTCAGGCCAATCGAGGGTGGTTTCATCGGCACTCTGAATAATGATCCAGGGCTGGTATCCAATGTAGAAAATTGGAGATGAAGTCAAAGCTATCGGCGAGGACATTCCAGATTGGCTGTACTTCGAAAACCGTAAGATGCATGGGAACTATACATTACGAGTTTTGCTACCAAACATGTCGCCTGAAGAACAAGCGCAGTACGGGCCAATGCTCGCACCGCTTCCCTAGACGGCCTTATCTATCCAGCTGATGGAAAATTCAATCGCTAGCTGTAAACTGTGGTGTCGAAGTCAGGATTCTCTGATTGAATTTGATATTATGGTTGGCGCGCCGCTAGAAACTAATGAGCCGGGCCTACGCCGCTGGCATTGTGAATGGGACATGGGGGCGGCGTGGCCATTGGGTAGACAAGTAAGCACTTGCGAAAGCTCATTACACGCGCTTTCATTGGCGATGACTTCGGTCACGCAGGTTTTACTGATGAAGGAAAAGCAGGGTGACCGGTTCTACACGGACGCCGCGCTGACAGATCAGATAGAAGATATAGAAGCCTATCTTCCCATGCTAAGACCAAGGTAGCCAGAGAAGAAGTTCCACAGATAGTAAACTAGCTAATCTAGCTACCCAACTGAGCTACGACGCTCTGACTAGCTACTGACGCGGGGTGAGCTGGCGCTGAGCTGTGGTGTGCCCCTTCAGGGCACGGGCTCTGGTTGGTCATTACCCCGCGGGACGGCTGCGCCGTCACACGGGGCTGGCATTTAATGATGCCTTCGGCAGTTGGTTGGCTTCGGAATACACCTGATAACTAATGATTTCCCAGCTGGACGTGACATGATGCGCTGTGAAACTAAATGCACTGCCAATAGTGCATGCTCACGGAGAGCCTTTGCTGGAGAAATCTGGCTGGCGGTGTCATGATATCCGTGCTGCTGAAAGCGGTGCTAATAGCGCATGCTCTGTGTGAGCCTTTGGCTGGAGCAATCTGGCTGGCGGTGAGATCATCGCCGGGCAGCTGAAAGCGGTGCTAAAGCACGCGCACTCTAGATCCTTCGCCAGTGAACCAAATGTGTAAAGGATGTCCTGACTCATCCCCCCCTTGCCTAGTTTCTCTCCTCGCTCTTCAAAATTCTCACTTCGCCGCAGGCGCTGAGCCGTGGTGTGCCCCTTCAGGGCACGGGCTCTGGATGGTCATTACCCCGCGGGACGGCTGCGCCGTCGCTCGGGGCTGGCATTTAATCATGCCTTCGGCAGTTGGTTGGCTTCGGACTAGACCTGATCACAAATGATTTGCCAGCTGGACGTGACATGATGCGCTGTGAAACTAAATGCACTGCTAATAGTGCATACTCGGTGTGAGCCTTTGGCTAGAGCAATCTGGCTGGCGGTGAGATCATCGCCGGGCAGCTGAAAGCGGTGCTAATAGCGCATGCTCACGGAGAGCCTTTGCTGGAGAAATCTGGCTGGCGGTGAGATCATCGCCGGGCAGCTGAAAGCGGTGCTAAAGCACGCGCACTCTAGATCCTTCGCCAGTGAACTGAGTGTGTATAGGATGTCCTGATCCGTCCCCCACCCTAGCCTAGTTTCTCTCCTCGCTCTCCAGAATTCCATCTTCGCCGCTGGCGCTGGCGTTCCACTGTGCTGGTTTCTCTCCTCACTCTTCAAAATTCTCTCTTCGCCGCAGGCGTCGGCGTTCCATCGTGCTGGTTTCTCTCCTCACTCTTCAAAATTCTCTCTTCGCCGCAGGCGCCCTCTTCGCCGCAGGCGCCCTCTTCGCCGCAGGCGCCCTCTTCGCCGCAGGCGTCGGTTCTGCTTGCTAGATGGCTAGATTCGGTCACGATGCGGGTCCCATTTCCCTATCATTTTGACCCACCACCCAGATCATAGAATGAACGAGCTCGACCAGATGGATGCGCTGGCCGATAACGAACGCATGGTCCACTTGCTAGCTGGCTATGAATTCCCGTGGGATTTCATCCGCTCGCTAGAGTTGGCCTTGATGCGCTCGTATACGATTCCGCGTATTTCTCGCCTGCTAGATGTGACGGGTGAGTTTCGTGAACGTGGCCAGAAACGCTATGACGATACGGCTATTCTAGTGGCTGAGTTTCTCAAACACGGCTACAGCTCGGAGCGTGGCACGGCGGCGATTGATAGAATGAACGAACAACACGCGCAGTTTTCTATCCGCAATGAGGACTACTTATTTGTGCTGTCTACTTTTGTGCTCGATCCTATCGACTGGATGGCAAAATTTGGTCGTCGGCCAATGAGCGAGCGGGAAGCTGACGCGCTGTGTAATTTTTGGATCGAGGTGGGACGGCGCATGCACCTGAGTGATATTCCGGCTGACTTGGCTGCGCTGCGTGAGTTTGCCCATAACTATACCCGCGACCACTGCCGCTATGATGACGCCAACCAAAGGCTCGCCGAGGCGACGCTGAAGATAGCCAGTGATTGGCTGCCAGCTGGAGTTGGCCTGCGCTGGCTGGTCAAACCAGCTGCCAGCGCGCTGATGGATAAGCCGATGCGTGATGCTTTTGGATTTCCAGCTGCCCCGTGGCCTATCCAGCTGGCGGTCACCGGCATGTTGAAGCTGCGTCGGCTGGCTTTGCGCTTGCTGCCACGCCGTAAGAAGTCGGCATTTTTCTGTGATGCGCCGACTCGTACTTATGGTGCCTGCCCGTATCGCATCGACCAGCTGGGACCATGCCCACGAGCTAACCGCGATGATGATACCACACCATCTATATAGTGCGTGGGTGAAATGTGGACTCACCCGCGGTGATCAAGTGCGCTAGATGAGGATACATTGATTGGCTAAGCCAGCTCCTTAGCTGGGCTAAGCAGATGAAATACCATTCGCGCTGGTAACCGCTCAGGATGGTGATGATTTTCAGAAACAAAAAATCCAGCACCGCAAGCTGGTATCATCAGCAGCTCATGACGATTCCTCGAGGCCCCGGTTTATCTGAAATCGAGCTGGCTGAGCAATACGGCTAGCTCTCGACTAGGAATAGTGCAAAATTCAGTCAAAAACGCCGACGATTTATCGGCTAAAATGGCATGAAATCGAGCAGACAAATCTAGCTGGATAGATCTGCGCTAAGGTGATCAATTTCCGTTCATTAGATCTCGCTAGTTTGATAGATTTTCTCGCCAATTTTTCTATCAGCAAGAAATGCTATGTTAGGAAATACTTGCAGATCCCGCGACTAACAACGCATATCCTGCCTATTGAAACACAGTCTCAACACTAGAGCTTTCAATCACTTGTGTAATCGCGCAGATCCTGTGATTTTTCATGTCATTCATGGTGGTTAGTCAATGAAACCTTGCAGGGTAGAACTAACTACCTTAATTTCTGCGTGGCGAAAAATCGTCAATCCTAGAACTCACATTCTATCTTCATATGAGCAAAGCAACATGTTCTCTCTGCCAATTTTGGCAATCATCCATAGGCAAAAAACTCGTCGTAGCGGTTACGGGATTATTCCTCGTACTGTTTCTAGCTGGCCACCTAGCTGGCAACATGCTGATCTTCCAAGGAAGTGAAGATTTTGACCACTACGCTCACTTCCTGCACAACATGGTGCATGGTTGGGGAATCTGGGGCTTCCGCATCATGATGCTTGGCGCTCTCGCTCTCCACATCATCGCCACCATTCAGCTTACCCAAGCTAACCGCGCTGCTCGTCCAGCTCGTTACGAAAGCGACAATACCATGGTTGCTTCTAAGTCATCACGCATGATGGTTTGGAGTGGTCTTACTATCCTGGTATTCTTCGTATTCCACATCCTTCACTACACCGTGCGCACAAGCGCTGAGCTCGCTGAGCTGGCTAACCACGGTTACAACTGGGCAATGACCATCGCTGGATTCCAGAACGTTCTCGTTTCTGTATTCTACATCTTCGCCATGACACTGCTTTGCAGCCACCTTTCACACGGTGTGGCTTCTATCTTCCAGACTCTGGGTCTGCGCTCACGCAAGACTGCCGGTGCTATCCAGACATTCTCAAAAGCTTACGCCGTTATCATCTGGCTCGGCTTTATCTCTATCCCAGTAGCGGTTTGCTTCCTCGGATACGGAAAAGAAGAACTCAAAGAAGTACGCGCTAAAGTAGCAGTTGAAAAAGCAGCAGCAAAAGACGGCGACTCATGCTGTCCAAAAACTTGCAGCGACAAACACTAATCACCCGAGCCTGAACCATTAACTAACTTTTTACTATGTCAGACAAACTCGACAGCAAAATTCCAGCAGGCCCACTCGAGCAAAAGTGGACCAAGCACAAGATGGACTCTAAGCTCATCAACCCAGCCAACAAGCGTAAGTACAGCGTGATTGTGGTGGGTTCTGGACTCGCAGGTGGCGCCGCCGCTGCCTCACTCTCAGAAATGGGCTACAAAGTGAAGTGCTTCTGCTACCAAGACAGCCCACGCCGCGCACACTCAATCGCTGCACAGGGTGGTATCAATGCCGCTAAGAACTACCAGAACGATGGTGACTCCGTTTACCGTCTGTTCTACGACACCGTTAAAGGTGGTGACTTCCGCGCACGTGAAGCTAACGTTTACCGTCTCGCTGAAGTAGCTAACAACATCATCGACCAATGTACTGCACAGGGTGTACCATTCGCTCGTGAATACGGTGGTCTCCTCGACAACCGCTCATTCGGTGGTGCTCAGGTTTCCCGTACATTCTACGCACGTGGTCAGACTGGTCAGCAGCTGCTTATCGGTTGCTACCAAGCACTGGAAAAAGAAATCGCTAAAGGTGGCGTGGAAATGTTCCCACGTACTGAAATGATGGACGTAGTCCTCGTTGACGGTCACGCAAAAGGCATCGTTACTCGTGACATGGTCACAGGTGAAGTGAAGTCATACGCAGCTGACGCAGTGATTCTTGCTACTGGTGGTTACGGCAACGTATTCTTCCTTTCTACAAACGCCATGGGCTGTAACGTGACAGCTGCACAACGTGCTTACAAGCGCGGTGCATTCTTCGCAAACCCATGCTACACACAGATTCACCCAACATGTATCCCTGTTTCAGGCGACTACCAGTCTAAGCTTACGCTGATGTCTGAGTCACTTCGTAACGACGGCCGCATCTGGGTACCTAAGTCACAAGATGACGCTGCTGCTATCCGCAACGGCAAGAAGAAGCCAGAAGATATCGCTGAAGACGATCGCGATTACTACCTCGAGCGTAAGTACCCATCATTTGGTAACCTCGCTCCACGTGACGTTTCTTCACGTGCTGCTAAGGAAGCTTGTGATGACGGACGTGGTGTAGCGCCAACAGGTCTTGGTGTTTACCTCGACTTCCGTGATGCTATCGACCGCCTCGGTGAAAACGTTATCCGTGCTCGTTACGGTAACCTCTTCCAGATGTACGAAAAAATCACCGGTGACAACCCATACAAGACACCAATGCAGATCTATCCTGCGGTGCACTACACCATGGGTGGCCTCTGGGTCGACTACAACCTGCAGACAACTATTCCAGGTCTCCACTGCCTCGGTGAAGCAAACTTCTCCGACCACGGTGCAAACCGCCTTGGTGCTTCCGCGCTGATGCAAGGTCTGGCTGACGGCTACTTCGTGATTCCATCAACCATCGCTGTTTACCTCGCTGGCGAGAAGCCAGGCTCAATCACTACTGAGAACCCTGAGTTCGCACAGATTGAAGCTGAAGTTACTGAGCGCCTTAACAAGCTCCTCAACATCAATGGTAACCGCACAGTTGACAGCTTCCACCGTGAACTTGGCCTGCTCATGTGGGACAACTGCGGTATGGCTCGTACTAAAGAAAGCCTTGAGCTGGCACTGCAGCGCATTCCTGAAATCCGCAAGGAGTTCTGGGAAAACGTACGCATCCCAGGCCACGGCGACGGACTCAATACTGAGCTGGAAAAAGCAGCACGTCTCGCTGACTTCCTCGAGTTTGCTGAAACCATGTGTCACGACGCGCTTGAGCGTGAAGAGTCATGCGGTGGTCACTTCCGCCTCGAGTACCAGTTCACTGCTGATTCTCCAGAAGTACAAGCTGGCAGCACCCAACCAGGTGAAGCTATGCGCCGCGACGAAGAGTTTGCTCACGTTGCAGCTTGGGAATACCAAGGCACTGAGAACAAGCCAATTCGCCACGTCGAACAACTCGAATTTGAGAGCATCCAACTCGCAATCCGTAGTTACGCCTAATCCACATCAACCACTGACAAATCACTTAAGAAAATGTCTAAATTAAATCTTACTCTTAAGGTATGGCGCCAGGCTTCTCAAAAAGAAGAAGGTCGTATCGAAACTTACGATGCCAAGGACATTCCTATCGAAGCATCGTTCCTCGAGATGCTCGACATCGTTAACGAGCGCGTCATCAACGACGGCGGCGAGCCAATCCACTTCGACCACGACTGCCGTGAAGGTATCTGTGGTCAGTGTTCACTGACAGTAAACGGTATCCCACACTCAAAAGACCGTGGTATTACTGTATGTCAGCTGCACATGCGTAAGTTCAAATCTGGCGACACCATCTGGATCGAGCCATTCCGCGCAAAAGCATTCCCGCTTCTTCGCGACCTCATCGTTGACCGTAGCGCATTCGACCGCATCGTTGCCGCTGGTGGTTACATCGACGTACGCACCGGTTCTGCTCAAGATGCCAACGCACTTCCAGTAGCCAAGACCAAAGCAGATGCATCAATGGATGCCGCCGCTTGTATTGGTTGTGGTGCTTGTGTTGCCGCTTGTAAGAACGCATCAGCCATGCTCTTTGTATCTGCTAAAGCTGCTCACCTCAATTTGCTTCCACAAGGGGCACCTGAGAAAGACGCACGAGTTCTCGGCATGGTACGCAAGATGGAAGAAGAAGGATTTGGTAACTGCACCAACTTCTACGAGTGTGAAGCTGTTTGTCCGAAGGAAATCTCCGTCGACAACATCGCTCGCCTCAACCGTGACTTCGCCATCGCAAGTGCTCGCGAAGCTCTGGTTTAATCCAGCTAGCTAGTCTAATCATTCATCCAACTCGCCACGGGTCATCCGTGGCGAGTTTTTTTATTTACCCAGCCAGCCAGCTGCTATTTGCTCATGCCGTGCCTGATTTACTTCATATTGCTCGCTCAGTTTCGCAGACATTAATTGACGCTGGCCATACCACCTACTTTGCTGGTGGCTGTGTGCGCGATGCACTTTTGCAAACCGAACCAAAAGACTACGACATCGCCAGCTCCGCGAGCCCAGCTGAGATTGAGGCATTGTTTGAGAAAACCAATAACGTCGGCGCCCATTTTGGCGTGATGCTGGTGCGCGAACAAAAAAATAGCTTTGAAATTGCCCGCTTCAGAACTGACGGGTCTTACAGCGACGGTCGCCGACCAGAATCAGTCACCTTCGCCAGCCCAGAAGAAGACGCTCAGCGGCGCGACTTCACCATCAACGGGCTATTTCAACACCCACTCACTGGCGAAATCATCGACTATGTCGACGGTCAGGTGGATTTGAAAAAACAACTCATCCGCGCGATTGGCGATCCAGCTCAGCGATTTCAAGAAGATGCGCTCAGGCTGATGCGCGCGATCCGCTTCGCCACAGTGCTCGACTTTGCCATCGAGCCAGCCACATGGCAGGCTATCTGTGACCACGCTCAGCTGCTGGAAAAAATAAGCACCGAGCGCATTCGTGATGAATTCAGCAAAATCATGCTCTCGCCACACCCGCGCCTCGGCATCCAGCTGATGGTCGACAGCGGCCTGATGCGCTACGTGATTCCAGAAGTTTACGATCTCATTGGCTGCGAACAACCACCGCAGTGGCACCCGGAAGGTGATGTATTCACCCACACCATGATCATGCTAGAAATGATGATGGAAAATCCGTCGCTCGAGCTTGCTCTCGCCGTGCTCTTGCACGACATCGGCAAACCAGCTACCTACACCTACGACGAAGAAAACCAACGCATCCGCTTCAATGGCCACGACAAAGTGGGCGCGGAAATGGCTGAGGAAATCTTGCGCCGACTGCGCTATTCCAATGCCACCATCGAGGCCGCCACCGCCATGGTCGATAACCACATGAACTTCATGCACGTGCAGCAGATGCGCACAGCTAAGGTGAAAAAATTCATGTCACGGCCCAACTTCGAGGACGAGATGGAACTGCACCGCGTCGACTGCGCCAGCTCAAATGGCTTCACCGATAACTACGAATTCCTGCGAGAAAAGGAAGCCGAGTTTGCCGCTGAGCCGTTAATTCCGCCACCGCTGCTGACAGGCAAAGACCTCATCGACCGCCAGCTCGCGCCAGGTCCACAGTTCAAAGATATCCTCAACCAAGCGCAAACTCTGCAGCTGGAAGGTAGCTTGAGCGACCGCGACCAAGCACTCAGCTGGCTGGACGAATTTCTCAGCCAATAATTCCCGCCCCATAAAAAAAGCAACCCACCAGCTGGTGAGTTGCTTTCGAAATGAGAATAGGGATAACCGAAGTTTAGAACAGGAATTTCGGTTTGTTGCCACCATCTGCAGGTGGTTCTTCAGCTACAGCTGGAAGTTCTGTTTTAGGTAAAATTCTACCTGACTGCGAGAGCATCTTGCCGCCGGACACTGGTGTGCCTGCTGCTTGAGCTGCGCCCGCTTGCTGCAGAGGAATTGTTGCTGGAGCTGGTGATGAAATTGGTGCCTGACCCTGACCAGCTACTGGAAGAGGAATCGTTGCCGGCGCTGGCGGAGGTGTAAGCGCTGCTGGCGCAGTGATTGGCTTTTGCTGTGGCAGCGCACGTTGTGGCGCCGCAGCTTCAGATGCCTTGAGCGGGCTCTCAGATGTAGCTACTTCTGATGCATCACCACCAATAGCTTGCTCAGGGTGACGTAATTTTGCCACCTGTGATGGCGCGCCGCGCTGGGCATCCTGAATGACATCTTCAGGTTTCACACGGTCCAGAGGCACAGTCACCGCTGGTGGCGCTGTGATTTCTGCTCCCTGTGAGGAAAGCTGACGGTAGTACTCATTGATAAGGTGCTCGGCAGTAGACTCTTGCAGACCAGGCACAGTGATTGGGGTGGTCAATCCAGCCATGATCTTCTCGTAGTTCTCCTCTTTATCAGCATCACGTTTCACCCATGGAAGCTGGTCGAGTTGTGGATGATCATTCTCCCAGTCACCCCAGAGTTTTTGCGAATCATCCAGCCAGAGCATGAAATGCTCAAGGTCACCATTGACCACCTCTGGATCTGCAGCAGTTGCTGCACCATAAAATCTAGCTGCCTGCAGAACCATGCCGTAGTGCATCAGTCCATTGGCAATCGCCAGCAACTTAGCTGGGCTTTTCACATTGCGGTCGAGAACGTGCTTGAGCAGTCGGATCGAGCGCGCTGGTTTGGCGCGGCTCAGCACACGAGCGGAAAAGGCAATCTCAAGGTCAACCGATGGGATTTCAGGAGCTGTCCAGATGATTTCCGCGGCCTCGTCGTAGCGGCCAACATCAAACAATAATCGCGCCGTCTCTTTGCGAGTAGACCAAATGGCTGGGTTTTGTTCCAGCGTTTGCATTAATATCTCAATCGCTGTGTTAAGTTCTGATTTATTTAGTTTAGTCTTTTCCACGTTCTCAGTTCTTTGTGTTTTATGAATACTTTATATAATCCCCCATCTTACTATCCAAAAGCTTAATTTGTGAGGAAATCGATAAAGCTAATATAAAAAATTCACTAGACTAGCAAACAGGATCGCCAAATGTCATTATTCTGTAATGCATAGCGGCTACCTCTCAGACACCTTCTAGCAAATGTATGCAAATCAGCACAAAAGTTAACAAACTTACACTTTTATCAAAAAGCTCACGTTAGATAACCATTAGACAATTAGCCTGTGCCCATAGCCAGCTAGCTAAAATATAAATGAGGTGACCAATCTGGCCACCCCATTGAGGAAAATTAATTCACCTAGTGCGCTGCGCGGCTAGGGAGCCAGCCGCTTGATTTCCCAGCTCTGATCTTCCAGCTGGTCGTAGACAAAACGATCGTGCAGCCGTCCCTGGCCACCTTGCCAAAATTCCACCTTAGTTGGGCGCACGCGGTAGCCACCCCAAAAATCTGGCAGCGGCACTTCACCTTCGCTGAACTTGCGCTTCATCTCAGAAAATTTCGCCAGCAATAATGATCGAGATGAAACTACTTTGCTTTGCTCTGAAACCCACGCACCAATCTGGCTATGCCGCGGACGCGTGGCAAAATACTTCAGCGACTCAGCAGTAGAAACTTTCTCCGCGATACCTTCAATGCGCACCTGACGTTCCATCGGCAGCCAGGTGAATAGACAACAAACACGTGGGTTCGCCTCAATCTCTTTTGCCTTGGCGCTCTCGTAGTTGGTGTAAAAAACCAGCCCGTTTTCATCAAAGAACTTCGTCAAAACCGTGCGCGCGGTGGGAAAGCCATTCAATCCAATCGTCGATACCGACATCGCATTGGGTTCGTCCAGCTCAACCTCCCGAGCTTCATTAAACCACTCCGCAAACTGAGCCATCGGCAGCGGCGATAAATCACTACGGTGCAGCTCGCGACTGCCGTATTCTTCACGCATCATTGCCAAATCTTTCTTTTCTAGAGCCATATTCAGCAAAGTAATAGCAATTTGCTAGCTTGCCAATCCCAGATAAATAAAGCATCCAAAATCCACTCAGCCAGCAATAGCCCATTATTCCATATACTTCTGCGCCATATTAAAAATGGCTAGCTTGTTACCATAATTCATATTTCCCGTTTTTAGGGTTGCTAATAAGTTAAAAGAATATATTCCCGCCGCTCTGCGTGGCCTAAACCCCCACTAACTGGTCACAATTTATCATTTCTTGCGCATATACTGCTTGCATCCTATATTATCTCTCATTAAAGCAAACTCATGGCTATCGAAACCACACTCATTCTCTTCAAACCTGATGCGATCGAAAAAAACATCACAGGTGATGTTCTCACTCGCTACCAAGCAGAAGGATTTGCTATCCGTGGCATCAAGATGATGCAGCTATCTGAAGACCTACTTCGCGAGCATTACGCCCACGTTGCTCACCTCACCTTCTACCCAGCTATCGAGAAGTTCATGACTAGCTCTCCAGTTATCGCCCTCGCACTCGAAGGTGAAAACGTGATCGAGCGCGTTCGCGACATCCTCGGACCAACAAACTCAACTGAAGCACCAGCTGGTACTGTTCGCGGTGACTTCGGCGAAAACATGATGGTTAACGTTTGTCACGCATCTGATTCTCCTGAAGCTGCTGAAATCGAAGTTAACCGCTTCTTCAAGCCTGAAGAAATCTTCGCTCCTTCTTGCGCGACTGCTTAATTATTTCCCGCTTTGCATTTCGTACAAAAAGCAGGTGCCCGTCTGGGCACCTGCTTTTTCATTTTAGTAATTATCTTCGATTACTTATCCACTTTTTCGCCGGCTTTTTTCCAGCCATTGATACCTACAGATAAGTGTTTGATGTTGGTATATCCGAGTTCGTCAGCTGCGACCGCAGCTTTTTTCCAAGATTTTCATGTTGGGCCACTACAATAGGCGACTATCAACGCGGATTTATCCTCCGGCAGCACTTTGGCAAAATCATCTTTCACCGCCGCCCAGTGGTGAGCTCCCGGCACACGACCTGAATCAAAGCTCTTTTTACCATTAGCATCGATCACGGTCACTTTCCCCTTCTCGATGGCTTCTTTGAGATCAGCAATGCTGATATCCTTATATTTTCCGGTGACTGCAGCTTTTAGTGAATCCGTCTGCGCCTGCACGGTCGCGGTAAACGGAAGCCCTGAAGCCATAGCCAACGCAATCATTGGCACGTATATGGTTTTCATAAGTCTAATAGACTACACTCACACCACAATCGCGCCAACGAAAGTGACCATAAATTTTGTCATTAGACCACACCTATCCTAGCGAACGTATAAGTTTGGCTGTTTGTCATCCACCACTTCCTCGACTGGGGTTTTGCGGTGAATCCACACGCTTTGAATCAGCCCCATCAGGAACATACAAATCAAAGTGAAAGTACCAGAATAGCTGACGAATGGCAGCGGGATACCAGTGATCGGCAAGAGCAAGATGCACATGCCTATATTTTCAAACATATGCGCAAATAGCAAAGCCACAATCGCCGAGCAAATGATGCGCCCAGCTGGATCGCGGCTGGATAAAGCCACAAACAAACTCGCGACAAAAAGAACCCCGTAGGAAATCACCAACAAGATGCTGCCGCGAAAACCATGTTCTTCACCAATCACAGCAAAGATGAAATCGTTGTGTGCAGTTTTCCAAGGCACGTATTTTTTGTCGTGCAGAGATCCTTTATCTTCACCGGCATTCCAGCCAGTTCCCTTCCAGCCAGCTTTGCCGATAGCTGTAGAAACCCAGTAGGGAGCATAAGCGCCGTCGCTGATATCCACATCTCTATCGTGCAGCATGTCTAGATACAGCTCGATACGGCCAGCACCACGCTCAGAGGCGATGGGTAAAATCACGTAGTGTAATGGCGCAATCATGCCAAAACCCAAAACCGCCATCAGAATGAGATATCGATAGGGAATGCCAGCAGCCAACATCACCACCGCCATCACTGGCAGCCAGACAATCGCCGTGCCCATATCGCCCGTGGCCACCACAATTAAAAAAGGAATGCCCGCAATCAGGCCAATCATCGCCACCTTCACAATAGGTAGCCGGAAAATCGCATTGTAGTTTGGCAAATAATGCAAACAAACCGCCATCATCAAGATGCCCGAGGCAATGGCAAATTGCGCTGGCTGGAAATATAAGGTGCCAATTTTCAGCTGGTGGATTTCATTACCAAAAAGCACCGATGCCACCATCAATATCAGGCCAATGATATACGCTGGAGCAGCCAACCATTTATACCATTTATAATCAATCAAGGAGGTAATCAAAAAGACCACAGAGCCGAGCATGATCCACACTTTTTGTCTATCGGCAAAGGCCTCGCCGCCGCCAATCAAATGCCGCGCAGCACTCTCCACAGCATAGACACCAAAGATCAACAGGCCATACATAAGGATGACCAGAACGAGATTTATTCCCAATAATTTCTTCAGTAAGGGAGCCATGCTTCTGTGACGCGGATGGTAGACTTTCTACGCTGGCTGACCATCTAATTTTGCGGGCAAATCATAGTCGTCTACCCGCTAAATAAAAAATCCCCTCTTGGTCAGACCAAGAGAGGATTTCATCAAATCAAAATCAGCTTATTCAGCAGCTGGTGCGCTGTCAGCTGGAGCGTCTTTGTTAAGAGTCGTAATCAGCTGTGCAGTGATATCTGTAGCATCTTTTGTGTAGAGCAAGAATGGCACCTGGTTGCTGCTCAGACCTGACTTATCAAAAACGTAGTCAAAATCTTCGCCTTTAGCGTAGTCTTCGATGTGCTTGCGGATTTCTTCCAGCAGGCCACGCATACTTGCAGACTTCTTCAGCTCGAGAGCACGAGTACGGCGGTTGAGGTACTCACGGCGCTCACGGTCGAGTGCTTTTGCATCATCCAGCTTGCCTTCAAATTCTTGGCGTTTCTGTTGGCGAACGTTATCGGCAAGTGATGGATCTTCTACTTCTTTCTTCAGAGTACGCAGTGATTCTTCGAGGTCACGGATACCTGTAAGGCGCTCGTTATTCTCTTTCTGAATGCGAGCAAATTCCACGTTGAACTTCTCCTGCTCCTCTGTGGTCATGTGGTATTCTTTGAAAAGCTGCTGCATGTCTACAGTAGCAATTTTACCCACTTGTGCTGTCAGCTGGCTCATGCCCACCAGAGCCATGCTCAAGAACATCGCGAAAAATTTAAAGTTTCTATTCATATCAGAATTAGGGAATATTTTAATTTGGTTCTGAGAGAACCTGAATGGTAGACCACAGCTCGTCAACACCTATCCTATCTCATTGTGAAACAAATTAGCTCACTAGAAGAAATTCAATCATTCGCTCGTAAGTCCAGCCAGCCCGTAGTGCTCGTGCCAACCATGGGCGCCCTCCACGCTGGCCACCTCAGCCTCATTGAGAAAGCAAAAAAATGTGCCGGACCAGATTCGTTAGTCATCGTCTCCATCTTCGTCAACCCGACACAGTTTGATAGAAAGGACGATTTTGAAAATTACCCTAATACTTTAGTCAACGATTTAGCTGAATGCGAAAAAATGGGTGTAGACGTCGCCTTTACCCCACCAGCTGGCGCCATGTATCAGCCAGATCATTCCATCACCATTCTAGAAAAATCTCTCTCGCAAACATTATGTGGTGCCACTCGACCTGGACATTTTGATGGCGTCTGCACCGTGGTGCTCAAACTCTTTATGCTCACAAATGCTCGCTGGGCTGTTTTTGGCGAAAAAGACTTCCAGCAGCTCGCCATTATTAAGCGACTCGTCAGAGACCTCAACCTGCCAGTGGAAATTATCCCCAGCGCGACCGTACGAGAAAACGACGGCCTCGCCATGTCATCACGCAATCTTCGCCTCAGCCAGCCAGCTAGAAATGCCGCTCCAGCGGTACGCCGCGCACTTATAGAAACCAAATCATCACTGGAAAATGGTGACGACGTGGAAAAATCCATCCAACTCGCCAGCCAAAACATAAAAAATAGCTACGCTGAGGTGAAAATTGACTACCTAGATCTCGTCGATGCAGAGAATTTGCAGCCCGTTTTTGTAATTCGACGTCCCGCGCTGCTCGCCATCGCTGTTTTTTACGATGATGTTCGCCTCATCGATAATATTCTCATCGAGCCCGCCAAGTAATTGATTTTCAAATTACCGAACGCGATACCTACCAGAAAACGCGGCCTGCCGCATGAAAAAAATTCACTTTTTTACTTAAATTATCTTGTCATGATTCGATTTTTAAGTATCTTGCGCCCGCACCCAACGCAGCACCAACCGGAACTGCAGAGGGAGCAAGCAAATCAAGAGATGACTCGTTCGTCTAATGGTTAGGACTCCGCCCTTTCACGGCGGCAATACGGGTTCGAATCCCGTACGAGTTGCCATCTCCTATTTGCTTAAAAGAATGCCTACTACGTGACTCGTTCGTCTAATGGTTAGGACTCCGCCCTTTCACGGCGGCAATACGGGTTCGAATCCCGTACGAGTTGCCATTCTTTAAATCTAAAGCACCAAGCCACTGGCTTAGGTGCTCTTTTTTTGCCTGCGTCTCGCCCACTCAGCAGGCATTTCCAGCTACTTATTCTATTCGAGCGGATAATTCGTCGCGGTGGCCATCTGGATTTTTCACAACTCATTGTTTTTGATTTGCCAACAGCGCAAACTAACAGCATGTTGTGCGCTAATCATGTATTTGGATTTTCTGCAGCAGAGAAAGTGCCAGCTAGCTGGATCACAAGTTGATGAACCCGCTCAGCAGCACAACTGGGACGGCGAGCTGGAACTACAATCACAATGGTTTGCTGGAGCATTTGGCCGCGAGTTCACCACCACTGAGGGCAAAACGGTAAAAATCATTCAGTTTGGCCAATGGAACCACGGCGCTGGACCTGATTTTCTTCACGCCGCCGTGCAGGTTGACGACCAGCTGCTGCATGGTGCCATCGAAATCGACCTCGGAGCAGAAAATTGGCAGCTTCACGGCCACCAGAAAAACCCCGCATTCGACTCCGTTGTGCTCCACCTCGTCTTTACCGAGAGCCAACTGACCAGCTTCTGCCAAAACTCACAAAACCAATTCATCCACCGCGTGCAAATCTCGCCACACGCCCAGCTGGATTCGCCGCCGCTCAAGCTGCCCAGCCACGCCAGCTATCTTCCTGGCCGCTGCCAAGCTCCCTTATTAGAGCTCAGCGCCAGCCAGATCGACCAGCTGATGCGCGAAGCCTTTTACCACCGCTGCCAGCTGAAAGGACAAAAAATCCGCCGGCAAATTGACATCCAAGGCCACGACGAATGGCTATGGCAAGCGATTGCCCGCACACTGGGCTACCAACAAAACAAACTCGCATTCACCGTGCTCGCTCAGCGTTTGCCCATTAAACAGCTCAGCAATCAGCCAGCTCTGGCTGAGGCGATTCTTTTTGGGGTCGCCGGCCTGCTGCCCCACCACATCGAGCAAAATGCCCCAGCTGACGGCAAATCCTACCTCCAGCTGCTGTGGAACGATTGGTGGCAGATTCGCCAAAACTTTAGCTTTGCCGGACAAAATAAGATCCCATGGCAGTGGCACGGCTCCAGACCCGCCAATCACCCGCAGCGAAGATTGGGTGCTTTAGCCGCTATTGCTAAAAATTGGCGACAACTGGAGAAGGCAAATGCCACGCTTTGCATCGAGCAGCTCGGCCACCTCACCCATAAATTCTGGAACCATCATTATACTCTGAAATCAAAACCCACCGCCAAGTCCATGCGCCTCGTCGGCGACTCCAAATTGCAAGATTTATTCATCAACCACCTCTACCCGCTAAGCCACTCGCTCAGCAAGCAGCCATTGCCACAGCTCAAACGTAGCTCGCTCAATAGCCAGTGCAAAAATGCCGCTGCTCGCTTGTTTGGCACGCGGCTGGATGCCAAACAATTCACTCAGCACCTCTGGCAACAACAAGCATTACAGCAAATCTTTGAGGACTTCTGCCTCGTCGACCATAGCGATTGTCACAACTGTCCGCTGCCCGAGCTGATCAGAATGCAAATGGGTACATAGTTTACCGATAACTTTTCCCTAAATAATGTTTGAAACTTGTTCGGTTTAGCTCTATTCTACGTCATCTGCAGTTCGCTAAGTTTGAGTAGGTTACGGGGGTTCCTACGATTTTCTGAAACGAACTGCAGTTTTTTTATTTTTCCGTCATTGCCTGCAACCGACTGACAAAAAAAGCTGGCCACCTCAATGTGAGGTCAGCCAGCTGAAATTCATTTTGTTCTACTTCTAGGTCTATTCGTCCCAGAGGTTTTCCAGTGTATAACTACTACCTTCCAGTGCCCAGAAATCACCCAGCACATATCGACGATGTCTGTCCATGCTGGTCAGCTCCACCATGTCGTCAGTGTCCAGATGCACATTCACACTCTCCAGGTTTTGTTGCAGGCGGTTTTTATTTACCGACTTAGGAATCACAGAAGTTCCGCGCTCCATCGCCCATGCCAGCAAGACCTGCGCAATTGAGCAATCATGCTTTTTAGCCAGCTTGGCGACGTGCTCGTCTTCCAGCAGCACCGGCTCTTTATCAGCTTTGAGAAAATCTGGACGATCTGGTGAACCCAACGGGCAATACGCCGTCAGCAGCATGCCAGCCTCCTCCGCGTATTGCAGCATCACTGGCTGCTGCAGGTACGGGTGCATTTCAATCTGGTTTACCTCTGGCTTAATCTGCGCCGTCTCGTTTAGCTCTTTGAGCTTTTTCACGCTGTAGTTGCACACACCAATGTGGCGAACTTTCAGATCTTCCACCAATTTCTCCATCGCCCGCCATGTAGCCGCGCGTGATTCTTTGGTACTGTCAATCAGATCAGCGCCAGACTCAGGCATTTCCACACCCGGCTTGAAAGTCACCGCCCAGTGAACCATATACAAATCAAGGTAGTCGAGCTGTAGGTCTTTTAATGTCTGATCTAAAGCTTTTTCTACGTCCTCTGGCGCGTGGCCATTATTCCACAGCTTTGAAGTAATCCACACGTCTTCACGCTTGATCTTCCCTTCTGCAAATACCTTCGCTAAGACTTCACCAATTTCGGCTTCGTTGCCATAGGCCGCTGCACAGTCAATGTGGCGGTATCCAAGTTGCAATGCATCGTAAACAGCTTGTCCCACCTCACCTGGCGTAGACTTCCATGTACCCAATCCTAAAATGGGCATCTCATCACCATTCCTAAAAGCTAACTTTTTCATAATGTATCCGGCGTAAGACTACGCCATCTACATCTCTCGGCAAGCTAGGAATGATGACTAATCAAAAAATTGCTGCATGCGCCCAAAAGATGCATTTCAGCTGCCAATATTCGCAGCTAACAGCCAGCTAGCCTTTGAGTAATTTGTACTCGATACTATCTATCAGCGCCTTCCATGTGGCCTCGATGAGGTTGGGTGAAACGCCCACTGTGCCCCATGATTTTTTGCCGTCGCTAGATTCTATCAATACACGCACCATCGAGCTCGTCCCCTTCTCACTATTGAGCACACGCACTTTGTAGTCAGTAAGGATGATGGAGCTAACTTCTGGATAATGACGATCTAGCACTTTTCTCAATGCGTTGTTCAGCGCATCAATTGGCCCCTCGCCTTCAGCCGCGGTGTGGTAGATGTTATCTTCCACACTCACTTTCACTGTAGCCTCCACGATTACTTCCTCGTCGTGACCACGTTTTTCATCGATCACGCGGAATCCTTCCAGCTGGAATGAGCGGTCGAAAAGTTCTAACTTACGGCGCATCAGCAGCTCAAATGATGCCTCAGCTTCTTCAAAGGTGAAACCTAACTTGTCCAGCTCCTTGGTGCGCTGCACTAGATCTTTGAGACGCACATCTTTAGCGTCCACGGTGATGCCAAACTTCTCAGCTTTATACAGTAAGTTAGACATGCCAGATTGATCAGAAACCGTCACCTCTTGTTTGTTACCCACCTGCTCTGGGCGGATGTGCTCGTAGGTCTCAGGGTTTTTCATGATCGCCGAAACATGCACGCCTCCTTTATGCGCAAAGGCATTCTGGCCGACGTATGCTTGGTTGGCATTATGCGTCATGTTAGCAATCTCAGCCACATGATGAGAAAGCTTGCTCAAACGCGCCAGCTGAGCGTCTTCAATGTGGCAATCGATGCCAAACTTCAGCTTCAGTGACGGGATGATAGAAATTAAGTTAGCATTACCACAGCGCTCACCGTAACCATTCACCGTGCCCTGCACGTGACTGGCACCATGGCGAACTGCAATCAATGAGTTAGCTACCGCTAGCTCGCAGTCGTTGTGCGCGTGAATGCCCAGCTCAGTTTTCAGCTGCGGCTTGATCGTATCGATGATGTCGCCAATTTCATGCGGCATGGTACCGCCGTTAGTATCACACAAAACCAATACCTCAGCGCCACCGCGCTCAGCTGCTAACAGACAATTCAATGCATACTCAGGGTTGCGCTTGTAGCCGTCAAAAAAGTGCTCAGCATCAAAAAATACCTGCAGACCAGAACGACGCAAAAAGGCCACCGAGGTCTCGATGATGTCGAGGTTTTCCTCCAGAGAAATCTTCAGCGCCTCGTGCACGTGCAGATCCCAAGTTTTGCCAAAAATACAAGCCGTTGGCACACCAGACTCCACAATCTTGTTGAGAAAAATATCGTCCTCAGCCGAGTTGCTCGCCCGCCGCGTACTGCCAAACGCCACCATCTTGGCATTCTTCAGCTTCACATCACGCATCTGCGCAAAAAAATCATCCACCTTAGGGCTCGCACCAGGCCAACCACCTTCAATGAATTTCACCCCAAATTGGTCCAGCAGCTTGGCGATCTTCACGCGATCCTCCACCGTGAATGAGATCCCTTTGCCCTGCTGGCCGTCGCGCAGCGTGGTGTCAAATATGTCAACTGTGTGCATGATAATGGGTGAGTTCATCGCCGCTCTGGCGAATCGATTTTTGCCCCGCTCCATCCCAATTCAAATAATACAGAAATAAGCGGGTCGACTTCATAAAAATCCCACCCCCATTGGTCAAGCCGATTCATAGATTTCACCTCCCGCTTACATGGCGCAAAATAGAATGACACCACAGAAAACGGCATTGGCTAGCTAGTGAACTCGTCGAGCCAGAAACCAAATCCAATAGCCAGACAGACAAACTCAAGTGCCCCCCTAATAACCCAGCTAGATGAAATGTTTCCCGCTGAGTAATAGGAGCCAAAATGGCCAGACAATTCCCCTCAATAGCCAATGACCCGCTAGCCAGCCAAGACTAGCACAATAGCCAGACAGACAAACTCAAGTGCCCCACCTAGTCACCCTGCTAAATGAAATATTTCCCGCTGGGCAAGTGGAGCCAAAATGGCCAGACAATTCCCCTCAATAGCCAATGACCCGCTAGCAAGCCAAGGCTCACACACAATAGCCACACAATAGCCAGACAGACAAACTCAGTGCACACTCAATAGCCAGACAGACAAACTCAAGTACATCCCGTAGTCACCCAGCTAGATGAAATATTTGCCGCAGTGCAAGTGGAACCAAATGGCCAGACAATACCCTGCAATAGACAATGACCCGCTAGCCAGCCAAGACTCGCAAGAACGGTTCTTCCTTAAGCAGGTTTTCTCACCTCGTCGAGATGTCACTATTTCATGAAAAAGGTCCGAAGAGCCGAGAAACTACAGCCCTGACCAAGGCAAGGCTGAAGGCCTAACGCAGGTCAGGGTGAGCGCGCCCATCAGTCAGGAAGCCCCAAAGGGGCGAGAGAAAGCTAGGCAGCGCACAATAGCCAGACAGGCAAACTCAAGTACATCCCGTAGTCACCCAGCTAGATGAAATATTTGCCGCAGTGCAAGTGGAACCAAATGGCCAGACAATACCCTGCAATAGACA
>NZ_JAENIM010000041.1:216512-361796 GCF_016595495.1 Persicirhabdus sediminis | reverse complement strand
GTGGAACCAAATGGCCAGACAATACCCTGCAATAGACAATGACCCGCTAGCCAGCCAAGACTCGCAAGAACGGTTCTTCCTTAAGCAGGTTTTCTATCCTCATCGAGATGTCACTATTTTAGGAAAAGGTCCGAAGGACCGAGAAACTACAGCCCTGACCAAGGCAAGGCTGAAGGCCTAACGCAGGTCAGGGTGAGCGCGCCCATCAGTCAGGAAGCCCCAACGGGGCGAGAGAAAGCTAGGTAGCGCACAATAGCCAGACAGACAAACTCAAGTGCCCCACCTAGTCACCCAGCTAGGTGAAATATTTGCCGCAGTGCAAGTGGAATCAAAATGACCAGACAATGCTCAGCAATAGCCAATGACCCGCTAGCCAGCCAAGACTAGCTAGAACGGTTCTTCCTTAAGCAGGTTTTCTATCCTCATCGAGATGTCACTATTTTCGGAAAAGGTCCGAAGGACCGAGAAACTACAGCCCTAACCAAGGCAAGGCTGAAGGCCTAACGCAGGTCAGGGTGAGCGCGCACATAAGCCAGGAAGCCCCAAAGGAGCGAGAGAAGGCTAGGCAGCTAGTGTTATCTAGCCAGCTATCAGATGAAAACCAGTCGCCAAACGACACAACAATAGATGATATATGTCATTACCTAAGTGCATTCTAGACTAGCAAGCTTAACCCTAGCCCCAATCGTCCCACCATTTAACGCGCAAAAAATCGTCCATAAATCTGCGTGCAATTTCACCAGAATGCGCGACTCTATCATCATGAATCCAGTTGCCCTAACCATCGCCGGCTCAGATTGTTCAGCTGGCGCCGGCCTACAAGCCGACCTCAAAGCCATGCAGCACTTCGGTGTGCACGGCCTCTGCGCTGTCACCTGCGTCGTCTCTGAAACTCCACTCACCGTGCGCCGCATCGACCCCGTCTCCACCATCATGGTCCAAGACCAGGTCAACCTGCTGCTAGATAGCTACCCAGTCGCCGCTATCAAAACCGGCATGCTCTACTCCAAGGCCCACATCCTAGCCATCAACGAAATCGTCCGCGAGCGCAACATCCCGCTCGTCGTTGATCCCGTCATGATCGCCTCATCTGGCGCCCAGCTGCTAGAAGATGATGCTATCAAGGCCATGAAACGTGACCTGCTTCACCACGCCACTCTAATCACACCGAACATGCCAGAGGCCGCCGCATTGGCCGATATGCAAGTCGACACCGTAGAACAAATGCAGGCAGCCGCCACCGCCATCAGTGAGAAATTTAATACCGCCTGCCTCATCAAAGCCGGTCACCTGAGCGACTGCAACCTGCGCACTGACTACCTCAAACTCGCACCGCCAGAGACTCAGATCATGCCATTCTCCATGCCTAACATTGATCTTGAAACCGATGGCATTCACGGCACCGGCTGTACCCTATCAGCAGCCATCACCGCCAACCTAGCGCTCGACAAATCACTCCCAGACGCCATCGCCGCCGCCAAACAATACATTCACGAAGCCATCAGCAAAGCGCACCATTGGACACACCAAAACCAAAAAATCACCTCGCTCAACTTCCAATAATCCAGCTAACCAAATCCCCCAGCTGGCTTGAATTTTAGGGCTCTTCAATCAGCTCTCGGCAAACCTCAGTAATGAGATTTACCTGTCTCTAGATTAAATTAATCTGAAGGTGACTTGCTGTACGAAATTTGAGGGCTAGATCAGTCTTTTCATTTCTTATTTTTTAGCCAGGCTTGCTTCTTAATGTACTGCTCTTCATAGGCTTTAAGAAACTGCATTCCTGCTTCTGATTTTTGCATATTCTCATAACACTGATCAAAAGTCTTTCCTGGAGGAAAGTAATAAGCCTCTTCGAATAAGATATTGTTCTTTGCACAAAAATCTTTCCAATACCTATCGTATTGAGCATGCGTCAATAGCGCAGTACGATACTCCACCCTAACACCCTTCTTAATATAGTCATCAATATTACAATCTGTTGTTAGCTTCAATTTCTGAAAAGCTTCAGTCTGACTAGCATTATTCATCTCAAAGAGAATTGTCCTCCAAAATACATTTGGTTTAGAATTTTCATCTTTGTAATGCTCTCCCAATTTGAGCTCTTTGATACCGAGTCGAGGATCTCTCTGCATTGACGCTTTGAAGCCCTGCCGTGGCGGCCTATTCAACCATGCTATTCTAGCTCCTGCATATTTTTGCCCTAGTCGGCTAATCAGGTAAGCGCCAAGTTTTGAGTCCGATTTAAGCTCAACGAGCTCACCACTTTTATTCAGAATCTCAAAGTGGTGAGGGTACTCCAATTTCAGAGTTTTGAATAAATACTCTCCATGCTCTTGGCTAAGATCAAGCTCTTCACATAGACCGTTCACTTGAAATAAACACAGAACTATTAAGGAAAAACACAAGTACTTCATGTCATTATATGCAATTTACCTTTCATCTACATCGTCTGCTAACACCTCTTAGTGTTTTAGCCAACGTCGAACACGCTCTAAATTATCCTCCTCATCATCAAGTACTTTAAGCCACGCATAATAACCTTCGAAATCGTCCTCGTATCTGAATAGCTTCCTGTCTTTATAGCTAATATTGTTATTCTCACAGAAGGAACTCTCAATAAACCTGTACTGCCTCTGGCTTTCCATCTTTGCATCGTATTCATTACGAACGATCAGCTCTAGTTTTTTATCAAACGAATACTGATCATTTTTTTTGATCTCAACTCTAGCTTCATACAGATCTGCCATATTCAATCTGTATAATAGAGTCAGCCAAAACAGCGTTCCAGAAGATTCTCTATCTTTGAATTTCTCGGAAAATTTAATTTCTAGTAAGCCTTCTTCTGAATGATAACATACTGCCGAATCGCCATTTGCATCACTGGCATCTCTATTAAACCAGCACACTTGTAAACCATTATATCTTTGAGATAAACGCCGTATGATAAACTGGCCAGACTCAGAGTTTTCATCCAAGATCACCATATTCCCCTCATCACTTTTACGTTTAAAGTGATGAGGGAAAACTTTTTTGAGCGAGTTGAATAAATACTCACCATGCGCCGTAGCTTCCTCGACTGCTTCACTGGCGGCAGCTTCTAAAGAAGCCACAAGAAATAGCATGCTCGCTAATATGCGTAATGTTTTACTCTGCCCAAACATATATGATAAGACAAGTTAAGCATCGGATAACAGAAAGTTCAATCTTCAATCATCAATCATATCATTTTGTTAGCTCAAATGAGGCTTCGCGTCACCGCAATAATATCACAAGACAGGTTTAGCATTGGCCTAGCAGGAAACGCAAACCCTAACTGCATGATTTTGTTAGCTAAAATCACTGAATTTTAATAGCAAATCAGGATTTAACATTCCAGCTGGCTAGATTTCTGGCTATTGACCTTCAGTGCATAACGAAACTGACCAAATTGGCTGAATTCAAGGCCATTTCAGCCAGTTTCTAGCTGGTATTGCTTCCAACAAAAACACAGCTCTCCAGCAGCAGGCTGATAGAACTGTTTTTCTTGTGATTAGTTTGTTGGGCCAGTAACATCACAAGACAGATTGTACATTGGACTAGCAGGAAATTCAATATTCAATCACATCATTTTGTTAGCTCAAATCGCTGAATTTTAACCCCAAATGCAGATTTAACATTTCAGCTAGCTAGATTTCTGGCCAACTGGGCTTCAATACGTTACTAAATTTTATAAATGGGATCATTGAACGCCATTTCAGTCAGTTTCTAGCTGGCTTTGCTACCAACAAAAACGCAGTTTTCCAGCAACAGGCTGATAGAACTGCTTTTCTTAATGTCGATTTGTTGGGCCAGTCGGATTTATCAAATGAGGCTGAGAAATCCAGCTAGCTGGCTCACTCCAGTTCGTTTGGCAGTGGCGGTTCCTGCTGGAGATCGCGCATGGCGCAGACCTCTTTGGGTGATTGGCTCCAGTGCTTTGACTTCATCTTACGAGCGCCAGATTTACGTTTTTCACCGAACCATTCCTTCGTCTGTTGGAACACCTCATTGAGAAATGATTGACTCCCTATCGCCATGCCATCGCTGAAGTGGCGGACTTTGTGTCGCAGCAGATAGGCCATGTTCACCTGGCCGTTAGCTTCTGCTACTTTCTCAATTTCGTCTTTCCTGATTCCCTTTCTAACTTGCGCTTTCACCCACTGGCCATCGCGGGTCATGATGTCTTTGAATGTCTGCTCAGCATCGGTATAGAGCAGCACGCGGTAGCGCTCGGCGCAGCCATCCGTCCAGTAATGGCGGGCATTTTCTTCATCCCAAGGCTGGTTTTCTGCCGCTGAGTTAGGCATTTCATCTTTCAGCCAGAGCACACGACATAGCCCACGGCGAGCGCGTTTATCTCCAGCTAGTGCAGCGCCGTAACTACACCACCGATAGTCCTCTGGTTTTTCCACCATGCCCGCCCTAACGGGATTAAGATCAATGTAGGTCGACATGATTCTAGCTACGTATCCAGCTTGCACGAGCACGCTGGTATATCGACCGCTCCACAGGTAGCCGTCGCGGTTGTTATGCCTATTGTACCAGCGACTGAACCGCTGCTTCAGGCTCTTCATGAAGTTGCCCAAATCGTGCATCCGGCTGGTATATTGGCGCTTGAAATTATCCGCCGCCACCCGGCTGGGATTCCCCTCAGCATCTTGGCTAGCTGTCTCTAGCAAATTGTTAAATATCTGCTTCACCTCGGCGTAGTAGCTGGCTGAATACAGCGCTTTCACGCGTCGTAAAAACTCATCATCGCTAATTTCCACCTCACCTTCCTTAGGCACTTCAACCAGCAGATGAAAGTGGTTCGACATCACACAATAGCTGAGAATTTTGACGCCATAGAAGGTCTCACAATTACGCATGAGTCCAACAAATAGCTCACGCTCAGTATCACCCAAAATAAATCGCCGATCCACCACACGCGAAATGCAATGGTAAACCGCCGAGCGGTGCTTTCGATAAGGGGAGAGGTATCTAGCTGTAGCCATAATCCATACAGATAACTCAAGTTGGGAATATTGCCAAAAAATCTCTTTCAGTTTGTCTGTCTAATGATCGCTGTTTAATGATCGAAACATATCATAAGACAGGTTTAGCATCGCAATCACATCATTTTGTTAGCTCAAATCGCTGAATTTTGACCCCAAATGCAGATTTAACATTTCAGCTAGCTAGATTTCTGGCCAACTGGGCTTTAATGCGTTACTAAATTAGCTAGCTAAGCTAATTCCAGCCTTTTTCTAGCTGGCTTTGCTACCAACAAAAACACAGCTCTCCAGCAACAGGCTAATAGAACTGCTTTTCTTGTGATGGGTTTGTTGGGCCAATCGGATTTATCAAATGGAGCCTGAAAATCCGGGCCAGCGGGCTCACTCCAGCTCGTTTGGCGGAGGCGGTTCCTGCTGGAGATCGCGCATGGCGCAGACCTCTTTGGGCGATTGGGTCCAGTACTTTGACTTCATCTTACGAGCCCCGGATTTACGTTTTTCACCAAACCATTCCTTCGTCTGTTGGAACACCTCATTGAGAAATGATTGACTCCCTATCGCCATGCCAGCGCTGAAGTGGCGGACTTTGTGTCGCAGCAGATAGGCCATGTTCACCTGGCCGTTAGCTTCTGCCACCTTCTCAATTTCGTCTTTCCTGACTCCCTTTCTAACTTGAGATTTTACCCATTGACCATCGCGAGTCATGATGTCTTTGAATGTCTGCTCAGCATCGGTATATAACAGCACGCGGTAACGTTCAGCGCAGCCATCCGTCCAGTAATGGCGGGCATTTTCTTCATCCCAAGGCTGGTTTTCTGCCGCTGAGTTAGGCATTTCATCTTTCAGCCAGAGCACACGACATAGCCCACGGCGAGCGCGTTTATCTCCAGCTAGAGCGGCTCCATAACTACACCATCGATAGTCCTCTGGTTTCTCCACTATGCCCGCTCTAACGGGATTAAGATCGATGTAGGTCGACATGATTCTAGCTACATAACCGGCTTGCACGAGCACGCTGGTGTACCGGCCGCTCCACAGGTAGCCGTCTCGGTTGTTATGCCTATTGTACCAGCGACTGAACCGCTGCTTCAGGCTCTTCATGAAGTTGCCCAAATCGTGCATCCGGCTGGTATATTGTCGCTTGAAATTATCCGCCGCCACCCGGCTGGGATTCCCCTCAGCATCTTGGCTAGCAGTCTCTAGCAAGTTATAAAATATCTGCTTCACCTCGGCGTAATAGCTGGGCGAATACAGCGCCTTCACGCGTCGTAAAAACTCATCATCGCTAATTTCCTCCTCACCTTCCTTGGGCACTTCGACTAGCAGATGAAAATGATTCGACATCACACAATAGCTGAGAATTTTAACCCCGTAGAAGGTCTCACAATTACGCATGAGCCCAACAAATAGCTCACGCTCCGCATCACCCAAAATAAATCGGCGGTCTACCACACGCGAAATGCAATGATAAACCGCCGAGCGATGTTTTCGATAAGGAGAGAGATATCTAGCTGTAGCCATAATCCATACAGGTAACTCAAGTTCAGCAGATTGCAAAAAAGCTCTTTCAGTTTGTCTGTCTAATGATGGACCTGAAACTCAGCTGACTTTGTCTGTCTAATCAACTGCAGTCTAATCAACTGAGTTTGTCTGTCTAATGATGAACATTGTATAAGCTAGCTGAGCTCAACTGAGTTTGTCTGTCTAATGATGGGACAAAGCCGCAGAACATAGAACACAGTTAAACCAGCCAATCCCCCCCTGAGATCGAGGCTAGGTGCACGGTAACGTCAGCTATCGTGATGAACTTCCTCCACTAGTTCTGCAGGCGCCTTTGTGCGCATTTAGACAACTAGAATCACATTTACCCTGTGCTCGCCCAGCTTCAGCTCTCTATGCCCACAATGCCAAGCTTACCATTCACCGTGCTGGCCCCTCGCCTGCTCACGATGCCAGGACAGCTCGTCACGGCAGTGATTCTGCAGCCGACTATACTTCATCCTTGTGTGATCCACTGCTGGGTAGCAGGCACAAAAAAACCCACTGCTTGAAGTAGCAGCGGGCATTTTTGCAAATGGCGGACCGGGAGGGATTCGAACCCTCGATACCGTCTCCGGTATACTCCCTTAGCAGGGGAGCGCTTTCGACCACTCAGCCACCGGTCCAATCAGTGCGGTCGTCGTCGACGCGCAGAGAAAAACCATATATGGAGGCATTCGTCAAGCTAGTGATGACACTTTCTTGAAAAAAATCACTCTGGCGACCAGCAGCCGTCGGCCTAAGCTAAGTAAAATGACCAGTCAACCAGCTGATTACAAATTATTTAGAAATACAAACTACAGTCTGGATGATTAATCTATGTCTTTGGGAAAATTTTCCCGTCGATGACGGTAAACTATGCGCAACTCTCCAGCCAGATACATATTTTTTCTGCCTAGCGCGCCAATGATCAGCCAGCTAGTGAAAAGAAATCACTAACAAGTACAGAATCCTTTGCCCGCTGGTGCCTAGAGCAGCAAGAAATGCGCGATTTTGGCTAAGCGGCTGTAACAGCTGAAGCAAGAAAAGTGTAATGTTATCAGACATTTCAACGTATAGTAGCCGAGATGAAATTTGACCGCTCTTTTCCATTTATCACGACGATGGCCATCACCGCTGGCGTTCTGGGTTCAGTAAATCTAGCCAATGGCGAAGCTGAGCCACTGAAGGAAGTAGACAAAATTGCACTGATGGAGCAACTGCGCCTCATTCAGGAGCAATCTGACAAATACATCTTGGGGCAATATTCTGCGGCACACCGTCGTCTGCTAGAAGCGGCTAGCTCGGATGCCAAGGCCTACGAACTATTCATCCAGTGTTACGAGCAGGTTCACTTCGTCAAAAAAGACGAGAAGTCGCAGGACTTCCGCGAGTGGCGACGCAAAAATGCGGTGCAACATTCTGCTAGTGGATTTCGCCGCGCGATTCGCCACCAGATCGCTTGGCTATTGCTAACTATTGAAGCAACCCAACAGGAAGGTGAATACTCTGAAATGGCGCCAAAGACACTCAAATACCTTCAGGGCATCATGGACGACTCGCGCCTCATGTACGGCTACCACGACATCATGGAGCGCAATGTGATGAACTCAGTGATCGTCAATGCTCTCATGCTGAAAGAAATGAAACCCGACAATTGGCCAACTTCTCCAGCTAGGATTGATGAGGTGTTTGACCTCGTCATTCTGCCGCAATACCGCGATACAAGCAACTCCACACGTCTGCGCCAGGCATGGGCAAGCCGCATCCGTATGGAAGAGGCAAAACATCAAATTTGGAATACCAAGGCAAAGCCACCAAAAGACGGCAAGCCAACACCATCTAGCTCTATCAAACCTAACTTCCAGAGACCATTTGTTGAAATCAAACCCGAGTTGATGTGGGAAATGGAAGTCGATTGTTTTACTTCGGGCGACGAGATGACCTCTGCGAAAAACATGCTTTCGCTAGTTAAGGCCAACCTCAAACACGAAAAAGCCGACGCCTGGATCAAAGAGTTCCAGTCATTGGTGAATGGGCCAGAAAGCCAAAGTGCCAGCAACGATTCCGATCTCTAACTCACCTACAGCATCAGGTCATTGATAGATCCAGAATCTGGCACAAACAGTCGCTGGTACATACGCGCGCATGCACCGTCGGTGAGGCTTGCTAGATAGTCACAGACTAGCCGTGCGCGCTGGTCAGGCTCGGCAGATTGCTCGATTTCCTCAGCCACTGAGCTCGGCAGCAAGGCATAATCCTGCCCGCAAATGCTATTGCCTTTGACGTAGCGTTCCTCTAGCAAGTTCCAAAGTTTCTCTAGCATGTAGTTTCCTTTATACTCTAGCTGCTTGATAGCTGGACTCATAAAGACTACCTGATAGGCCAACGCTTTGAATACCTTGCTCTCAAGCTGGACGTTCTCGTCCACCTGCAGTCGGAAACGGTATCGATTACTAGACTGGCTCATAAAGTTACTATCTTCCACTAGCTGGCAAGCTTTGATATATTCACCAATTCTGCGGGCAACAAATGACTCCACGCGTCCACGCTGCATCGCCTCTAGCAATGGCTGCAAAATCTGCTGTGAGTGCTCATCCTGCTGGCTCCCCCACTGCTCAATCTTCTCGCGGTTGAGATGGCCAGCGCGCAGGCTATCTACCAAATCGTGCAGCGAGTAGGCAGTATCATCAGCCCAGTCCATGATCTGACACTCTAATGACTTAAAGCTATCCCGCTGCTCACCTGGTGCCAGCTCGAGCGGGAAATCCATCTCCCCCATCGCCCAGTCTAACTGGCCAGCTTGTTTGTCGTAGATGAAATGGTTGTCTGGATTTGCGCCAGTTGATTTTTGCAACTCGCAGCGCAGTGATTTATATTTCAGTACGCCATCGAGAAACCCACGAGATGGATTCATGCCGTCTCTCTTTTCAGCAAACAGCCTGTCATTTAATAGACGTAAAGTCTGCGCATTACCTTCAAAACCACCGTGGTCACGCATGAAATAATTCAGCCCTTTCTCACCAGCGTGGCCAAATGGTGGATGCCCCAAGTCATGAGATAGACAGATGGCTTCCACCAGATCGGCATCAATGAAAAAGTCATCTCTCAGCAGCGGGCTGGATGATTTCAACCAATAGCTGATAGAGCGACCAATTTGCGCCACCTCTAGTGAATGAGTTAGCCGCGTGCGATAGAAATCATACTCGCCGCTCCAAAATACTTGAGTTTTGTTCTGCAGCTTGCGAAATGCTAGCGAGTGCAATACGCGATCACGGTCAATCTGGAACGGTGTGCGATAGTCGTCGCTATTGCCCCAAGACGCTTGCCTTTCGTAATCAAAAGATTGATAGAAATTATTTTTCATATGGCTAACTACTTAGCTTCCTCTACCAGATCGGCAATGTCTTCAGCTGGATAAGTCCAAATTTCGCTGAGTGTCGGGTGGTAATGTGGAATGGTCATCAAATCAGCCGCTTTGGCATGGAAATGCATGGCAACAACAATCTCGTGGATCAACTCGGTAGCTTCGGGGCCAACCACCGAACCACCGAGAATCTCGCCAGTATGTTTATCACCTATCAGCTTAACAAATCCATGTGTCTCGCCCATCGTCATCGACTTGCCGTGATCGTCAAATGGATAGGTCGCCACTACGGTCTCTATCCCCTTGTCTATCGCTTCATTTTCCGTCATGCCCACTTGCGCTACTTGTGGCTCGGTAAACACACCAAATAGCTTCAGTCGGTAATCCATCGTCTTGATTCGCCCGTCCACTTTGCCCAAATAGCGTGCAGCGTTGTAGGCAGCTGCTTCGCCTTGTTCGATGGCGATATGCACCACTTCTAGTGGCCCGCACACATCCCCTGCGGCAAATATGTTTGGCTGTGAAGTCTGCTGGTCAGGCTGGGTTTTCACATAGCCTCTATCAGTCTCAATATTAGCCTGCACCAGATCTAACTTAGCCGTCGCTGGTTCACGCCCCAAAGCATACAAAATCTCCTCAGCAACAATTTCACAGAGCTCACCTTTATGTTCAAAAACTAACTTCTTCAAGCCACCATCTGCGGATTCTGCGCGCACGATCTTCGTCGCCGTGAAAACATCCATCTTCTCACGTTCGTTCAGCGCACCTTCCAAGGCTTTAGCTACATCTCTATCACTGCCTGATAGAAGTTGATCCGAGCGTTGAATGACAAATACATCGCGACCAACACCTTCGAGGTAGTGAGCCATTTCTAGGGCAATCGCGCCACCACCGAGCACAATAATCGACTGCGGCAAAGTATCGGTATCTAAAATATCATCACTCGTCCAATAACCTAACTCAGCCAACCCTTCGATTGGTACTTCCGAGACCTTTGAGCCAGTCGCAATGATACTGGTCTTAGCTTCGATGATACGCTCGCCACCTTCGCGCTGGTTGACGATAATCTGAGTGGGCGATAAATACTGGCCGTAACCGCGAATCAGCTCAAAACGCCCATCAGCTAGCTGACCTTGACGGTAGCCGGCAAAATCGTCTATCAGCTCGCGCTTTCTGTCACGGATCTCCTCTGGATGAACTTCGAATCCATGTGCCCGCAGACCAAATTCGCCAGCTCGGCGAATCGACAATGCTCTGTTAGCTGACTGAATTAATGTCTTGCTAGGCATACACCCGCGCAGAATACATAGCCCGCCCAACTCATCAGCGCCATCCACCACAGCTACCGATAGACCTAACTCGTGGGCCGTTCTCGCTGCGGCATAACCAGCACTTCCTCCACCCAAAACAACAAAATCAAACTCAGACATACGCTATCTATAAACATGGTCTGAGCAATCAGCAATCACATTTCTAAACGCATTGAACAGCTACAAAAAATAACCAGATCCAGCTATGCTAGCTAGATCTGGTTATGAAAATTAGAATTCCCCAACCGACCTATCAGCCAGTTGGATGCACGAGGCTAACTACCAACCTCTGCAGCGTTGATCGCATTGATCATCTCTCTGAGACGTCCAAAATCGCGATGTCCGTGTCTGAATACCAGCCTTGGCAGTTCAGCTAGACGTGGTTCGTTAGCTTCTTCAGGCAAAGCTTCGCTCAATTTGATTTTGCCACTTTTGATCACATCTTTGAAATCCTTCTGCAGCTTGTTGATCGCTGCCTTAGTTAGCGGCTTGAGAAGACGAATCACCAAATGGTCACCAACGTAGCGGTATGAATGGAAGTTACGATAGAAGTTAGTGATTTCCTCAACAGCTTCATCGACATTGTCCGTTACCTTGAACAAAGAAAAGTCGCTATCAGAAATGAGATTCAAGCGATGCAAATGCTCCTGCACAAACTGTAACCAGAACTTCCAATAGGTGCCTCCTGGTGCATCTACCAACACTAGTGGATAGATCCGCACTTTCCCCGTCTGCATCAGCGTGAGCGTCTCAAAGATCTCATCCATAGTACCAAATCCACCAGGGAAAGCAGCTACCGCGTCGCTCTCTTTGACAAAAGATAACTTACGCGTGAAGAAATAATTGAAGTCTATCAATTTCTCGTCACCTGCAATATAGGAATTGGCAGTCGCCTCAAATGGCAGGCTGATATTCAGACCAAAAGAATCTTCTCGTCCAGCACCTTCATTGCCCGCCGCCATGATGCCGGGGCCAGCTCCAGTGATGGTCATAAAGTTAGCATCGCGCATCTTGCGTGAAAAATCTACTGCAGCCTGATACTCTGGCTCGTGTGGCTGCGTTCTAGCAGAACCAAAAACTCCAACCTTGCGGGTACTACGGAATGGATAGAAAACCTCATTGGCGTAGCGCATCTCTTTGAGAGCGCGGTTCATGGTTTTGAAATCTCCCTCTGTCACTGCGCCACGCGCCGTACGAACCGAAGAGATCATCATTTCCTGCAACAGGCAAAGATCAGACACACCAGAGATTCCAGCAGCCATCTCTTTGATTTCTTCGTCCAGCTGCATTTCTCCCGTGGATCCAACAAAGGAACATGAAATCGATGATATCATGCCACCGGCGAAGTCTCTTTCGTTAGGTACTTTACTTGGTTTTACGTGTGGGCTCATAATTTTTCTTTGTCTAATGATGGCAATCACAAACAAGCCATCACTCATTAATCTGGCTGATGGCTCAGCTGAAATCAAACGGCAATGATTAAACCACAGTTTGATTATTCTCCAGCCAGCTCGCTAGAGATCGCCTGAAGCTTGCGCAATTTTGCTATTGCTTGGCCTGAATCTATCAACTCACCGGCGAGTTTAATGCCATCGCCAAGGTTATCTGCTAGACCAGCACAAGCTAATCCAGCTCCCGCATTAAGCAATACGATGTCACGCTTTGGTCCGGTATCTTTACCAGCTAACACATCCTCTAAAATCTGTGCATTTTCCTCAGGGGTGCCGCCTTTGAGTTCATCCACAGCAGCCAAGTTGAAACCAAAATCCTGTGGTTTCACCTCCTCATCGAGGATCTCTTCGTATACTCCAGACTTGCAAATGATGGTCTTGCCCATAGTGCTCATTTCATCCACTGCGCGTCCATCTTCTGTGGATCCACAAACGACCCATGCACTTTCGCGCCCCAGCCGTTGGAGGATTTCTGCAAAAATAGGTGCGTACTCAGATGCTGCCACGCCTACAAGTTGACAGCTCGGCCGAGCTGGATTGAGCAATGGCCCTATCAGGTTAAATATCGTGCGTACACCTTTCTCAGCTAACAACTTGCGAACACCCACCACCGCCTTGAAGGCTGGATGGCATGCTGGCGCAAATAAAAATCCTACACCAGCTTCCTGGACACAGCGGCGAAATACTTCAGGGCTGGAACCTAGCTGAATGCCCAAAGTTTCCAACACATCAGCCGTGCCGCTCTTTGAGGTCACGCCGCGGTTGCCATGTTTCAATACCACCGCACCGCCTGCAGCAATTACAAACATGCTAGTGGTAGAAACATTGAATAAATCTAACTTATCACCACCAGTTCCAACAATATCAATTGTCGGGCCATCAAGTTGCAATTCGTTCACCTTCGGGTCAACGGCACGCTCTAGGAATGCCTGCACAAAATAGGTAATTTCGCTAGATGTCTCACCCTTTTCGGAAAGAGCTTGCAGAAAGTGCGCTTTCTTTTCATCAGAAATAGAATCATCTAGCAGCATCTCTGCAGCTACATAAACTTCTCGTTCACTCAGATCTTGCTTGGCCTCTAGGTGCTGGATAATGGCGTCCATAACGAAGAACATCATGCCCCTATAGTGGGATAAATGCCAGTTTTAATCATCTATTGAGGCAGAAAATTGACGCCAAAATCAGCTATAGGTACTCGCGCTCGTAGTCGGCAATCGCTTGCACAAAGTGCTGCAAGTACCGCTCAGCTTTAAATCCGCCAACACCACGCACCTGCTCCCCCTGAGCAATCGTCTTAGGTCGCAACCTTGTGAACTGTTCTAAGGTTTTATTACTGAACACCTCATAGGCTTTCACTCCTTGGCTCTTAGCCAGCGCGTTGCGCAGCATCTTGAGTTTATCAAATAGAACGGGATCAAAACCTAACTCCTCCAGCTGAACACCAGCGCTCGAGCTAGAATTTTTCTCAGCGAGACCTTTTTCATCTGGCCAGCACAGCTGGAAATCCGCCTCACCACGCATCACTTTATCGCCTAAGGGCGTCAGCGCGATCAATGGGTATTCACCTTTCTGCGTATAAATCAGCCCGCCATCATGCAGGCTTCGAAATAGGCCATTAACGTAAGCAGTGCCTAATGATTGCAAAATTCCATAAGTCGTTAGTGTATCTAACTTCAGTCGCAAAATATCCTGAGATCTACTTCCCATTAGCATCTGCACAATACGACCACGACCAAATCTACCTTCCCAGCCCTCATTAGTACGGCGGCTCATTCGCGCTACACCGCTGAGTGCTTTCCTAACGATAGTAACTTCTTCACCTACCGGAGCTCGCAGATCGCCAGACGATTCACCGCGACATTGATCACAGTCGCCGCAGCGTTCGCCACTTGGATCACCAAAATAATCGAGAATCCATTGCTGGCGGCAGTTGTGAGAATAACAAAGCCTAACCATCGCATCGAGTTTCTCACGATCGCGGCGAGATTTCTCCTCGAGAGCATTTTTATCAATCGCCAGCTGGCTGGTGAGCACTTGCGGTTGCAGCAAGCGCGTTCCTTTGGCGCGCTGGCCAGGCACATCGTAGCGTTCTACATAGCGGTGGCGAATGAGCACACCGAGAGCTGAACCCACGGCGATACCATTTTTCACCCCCGCCCCTTCTTTGATTTGATCTAATGTTTCCACTAGCTGGTAGTCTTTATCAGCGTGGTTTAACATGTACTGATAGACGTCACAGATGGTTTTGTAGCTGGGATTAACTCCTTCGATGAAAAACTCCTGCGTGCGCGTATCGGCATAGTTAAATAACAACTCACAGTAGGATGCCTCACCGTCTCGGCCTGCACGCCCAGCTTCCTGATAGTAGGCCTCCACACTACCGGGGATTTCAAAGTGAACGACAAAGCGCACGTCCGATCTATCAATGCCCATGCCAAAGGCGTTAGTCGCTACGGCGACATCTGCCTTTTTGTTAATAAATACATTCTGGGTGGTCTCACGTTCTTGGTCGCTCATACCGCCGTGGTAGGCAATGCATGACATCCCCCAGTCAGTTAGCATTTCTGAAACTTCTTCAACTCGCTTGCGAGTGGCACAATAAACGATGCCCGTTTTGTGCTCTTTGATCACCTTGCGCAGCCGGGTAAACTTCTGCGACACCTTATCTACCGAGTTGATATTCAGGGACAAGTTAGGTCGAGAAAACCCACTGATCATTTCAAATGGATCGCGCAATGCTAACACCTTAAGAATATCATCGCGCACTACTTTGGTAGCCGTCGCTGTTAGCGCGATACACTGTGGTCGACCCAGCGATTCCAAAACATTACCCAGCCGCATGTAGTCGGGGCGAAAATCGTGCCCCCACTGGCTGAGACAGTGAGCCTCATCAACAGCTAACAATGAAATATTCACCCGCTCAAGTGCGGACATAAATGACTCAGCGCGGAAACGCTCTGGAGCGACATAAACGAGCTTGTAGTCGCCAGCGCTCATCTTATTGAGCCTCTCTTTTTGCTCGGCCCAGCTGAGCGTGGAGTTGATCATGGTGGCTGGAATTCCTCGCGCCACCAGTGCGTCAACCTGATCTTTCATCAGCGCAATCAATGGCGACACCACTAGGGCTACACCATCCAGACAAAGTGCAGGCAGTTGGTAGCACAATGATTTACCGCCACCAGTCGGCATCACCACAAGTCCATCTTTGCGTTGCAAAATCTGCTTAACCACCTCGTCCTGAGTGCCCACAAATCCCTCGAAGCCAAAATAATGCTTCAAAACCTGCAAAGGCTCGCGGTGCTCAGTACTGCTCATGGGCTTATCAAATAAGTCAATGCCCACACTTGCAAGCCCGAAGCCACGAATGGCTGATTTAGCCAAATTCTGAATGGTAGACATAATCGAGCGATTAGGCTGAACGTCTTCGCCATTTTTTCACTAACACGCTAAGCATCAATAAAACCACCACACCAGCTGAAGTAGCTAACAAGAGGTTGCGTTTTTCAACGATGGGTGCACGCAATGACATCTGCATCGGCTTGTTTTGGTATTGGCCAAGCGTAAAAACCCACTGCAAATGTCGCCCGTCAGCTGAGAGATGGTGCGCGTCACTCTCACTAACAGCCATAGGCAACTGCATGCTAAATTTCAGCTGGGCGCCAGATAGCAGCCACGCCTGGGCTCCAGCAGTTTGCTCGAGCCATGGCCACAGGTCTACCTCTCGATGATAAATTAAATCTAAGCCCTCACGTTCAACTTGAATCTCCCCTACTAATGAGCGCACCAGAAACTCGCTCTCGCTCAGCTCGCTAGACGAGCTTTGCGCCTCCCCTGCAGCATTCCAGCCATTGAGCTTCTGTAAATCATCACACACCAGCTTGAACTTGATAGAACGCATTCCGTCCACGACTTCGCTGGAGAATCCAGCTAGCTGGACGATTTCACTGTCACCGCCAGATGCCGCTAGCGCAGATTCAATTTCAGCCACTTGTTCAGCAGCTAACACCTGAGCTGGCACTTCGTAATGGCAGACGATTTCACCACTACCGTTAGCTGAGATGACGATGGACTCGTCAGCTTCGATACATGACAGAGCCAATGCACATAGAGCCAAAGTAGCCACCATCACAAAACGCGTAAACATGAAGGTAAAAAAACATAATGAGCAGCAAGTTCAACATCAATCACCTTGCCGCGGACACTCAGCTATGGCAATTCAATGTCATGACACTACATGATAAGATTTATGAATGGATCTATAATTCTAAATCCATCTCAGCAAATGGCGTAGCCGAAGCGGCCAAACAAAGTGAGCTATTCATTGTCGACGCTGTCGTCTTTGCAGGCGTTATTCTTGTTGCCCTGCTAGCCTATCTGATCACCCAGCGCGTCGTCATTCGCGTGACTACAAAGATAGTACACCATACCAAAAATACTTGGGACGATGAGATGCTGAATAGCAAATTGATGCTGTGGCTGTCTATGTTAGTGCCTACCCTCATCGTCTGGCACCTCGCACCATTCGCTCTCAGAGACGACAACATAGGAGTCGAGTTTGGTAAAATCATCCAGAACTTAGCCCTGCTAGTAATTATAGCCCTTGGCTTGCTCAGTTCTAACTCAATACTCAACATTATTGAGCGTATCTATCAAAGGTATAAGATATCCCGCGAACTACCTATCAAGGGATTCATCCAGGTGATCAAGATCTTGCTCTTCATCAGCGGTATTATCTTCATGGTCTCCGTTAGTCTGAACGAATCACCCGTCATCATCTTCAGTGGTCTGGGGGCCATGACCGCAGTCTTGATGTTGATTTTCAAAGACTCCATCCTCGGGCTCGTCGCTGGTGTCCAGCTAGCAGGCAACCGCATGGTCGCTAAAGGTGACTGGATAGAAATGCCCAAATACGGCGCTGATGGTGATGTGCTAGAGGTAGCCCTAACGACTGTAAAAGTGCGCAACTTTGACAAAACGATCACCACCGTGCCTACCTACGCACTCATCTCTGATAGTTTTAAAAACTGGCGAGGCATGAGCCAGAGCGGCGTGCGTCGCATCAAGCGCTCTATCAACCTCGACATGAATAGCGTGCATTTCCTCAATGCGGAGCAAACCGCTGAGATGAAAAAAATCACCCTGCTCAAAGAATACATCGAAGCAAAAGAAGCTGACATCGCCAAATGGAACGAGGATAAAGCAACGGCTGACAATACGCTCAATGCTCGTGCCCTTACTAATATTGGCACCTTCCGCGCCTACATTCAGGCCTACGTTAGAAATCATCCCAAAATCAGCAACGACGAAACGATTCTCATCCGCCAGCTACAACCCAGCGACAAAGGTCTGCCCATTGAAATCTACATTTTCACTAACGACAACCGCTGGGTAGAATACGAGGGTATCCAGAGTGATATCTTCGACCACCTCATCTCCTCCGCCCACCTCTTCAAGTTGAGGATTTTCCAAAGCCCTAGTGATTACTCGATGATGGCTTTTGCTAACCGTGAAATCGAGTAAGTGAACAACTAACAGGCTGGCGAATATGACGCGAAAAAATCAGCCAAACAAAACCAGCTAAGTTAAATAATAATCGAAAGAGTTAACCCTCGTATCTATCTGACTATCAATCGAAAAAAGATATCTTTCTGCTTAGTATTAGAGATTATGTCTTTAAATTCCTTGTATGATACTTCTTCAGATAGAAGTCTCACACCTACTAGCTCGAGCATGGCCCCCACAGCTGGGGGCAATTTCTTAGCTGGCTACCTTACTAAAGTAGCCGCTAAGGTAGTTACCGTCGGCTTGCTTCTATCAGCTGGCGTATCTACAATCACACATGCGCAGGCAGAGGCCGCCGCCAAAGCAATTGGCCAAGCGTATCAAGATGTTGATGCCTCAGCCAAAGGGCAAATGGCAGCAGCTCAGGCGGTCATCGATCGCGTCGCCCCTGCGATGAAGGGAAAATATCAAGTTGAGATCATCCCAGCAGCTGGAGACCTCGATGTTTTCGAGCTGGATAATAACAATGGTGTGCTCGTCATCAGAGGTAACAAAGGTCTATCAATCACCGCTGGCTTCAACCGCTACCTACAAGATTACTGTAACAGCGACGTTTCTTGGTTAGGAAGTAATGTCAATATTCCTGCCACACTCAAGCTACCACCTGAAAAAGTTAGACAAGTAACTGCGGCCAAACATCGCGCCATGTACAACTACTGCACTTTTTCATATACCATGCCATGGTGGAATTGGGACCGCTGGCAGCAGGAGTTAGATCTACAAGCACTCAAAGGCATCAACATGCCTCTCAGCATTACTGGTATCGAAACAGCTTGGTACAATGTATTACTCAAATATGATTTCACCGACGCTGAAGCTCGCGCATTCATCTCTGGCCCATCACACCTCGCTTGGCAGTGGATGCAAAATATCGAAGGCCTCGGTGGCCCGATTTCTAAACCATGGCTCGAGACACACGTTGAGCTCGGACAAAAAATCATTACATTCCAGCGCTCCTTAGGCATGGAGCCAATCATGCAGGGATTCTCTGGCCACGTTCCAAAGGCACTCAAGCAAAAACGCCCAGATGCTAACATTCACGACAAACCAGAGTGGGGCGGACGCAAAAGCTTCACCAGTGAACTCGACCCGCTAGACCCCTTGTTCGTCGAAATGGGTACCGATTTCATGCAAGAAATGACCCGTCTATTTGGCGAAGGTAAATACTACGGCGCAGATCCATTCCACGAAGGCGCACCTCCTGTTAAGGGGTCAGCTTATATGAATGCTACTGGTGTAGCCATCTACAAACTTATTGAAAGCGTTGTGCCCAATGCCATCTGGGCCAAACAATCATGGGGGCTAAAAACTGACCTGCTAGAAGATGTCCCAGCTGAAAAATTTGTTCTTCTCGACCTAAGAGGAAACTACCAGACAGACAAACCATGGGAAGTAGTTACAGGTGTGCTGCATAGCTTTGGTGGCCGCACATCACTGCACGGTTCCATCGAAAAGTTAGAAGGCAAACATGAACGAGTCATCAAAGGTGAGGCTGGCTCAGCTGGTATGGGGTTCTTCAACGAAGGATCACAGCACAACCCAGTCTACTATAACTACTACTTCGACATGATGTGGAAAACTGAGCCTGTGCCAGTTTCCAAATGGCTAGAAAAATCTATCACCGCCCGCTACGGCAAAGAAAATGCAGCCACTCTGGACGCTTGGAAAATCTTTATCGACACCATTTATTCATCCACCTCAGTTGGCCTAGAGCGTGATTCCCTAGCCGCTGCTCGTCCAGCCTTGGATGTGCGTAAGACCACTCCTCAGTGCATGATCCAGGTTCTTTACGATCCCTATCTATTCGCTCAGGGTTGGAAAAAACTGCTTGAGCCAGTCGATACATTTAAGGGCGTCGATGCCTATCAAATTGATGTCGCCGACATGTGCCGTCAGGTGCTTTCTAACCTAATGATCGAACTCCACATTCAAGTTAGAGAAGCATACGACGCGCGTGACATCGATGCATTCAACAAAGCCTCAGCGCAATTCCTTCAGTGTATCAAAGACATGGATGCCGTTTCTGACACCATGCCAGATCATCGACTGGAAGACTGGATCACTGACGCTCGCAGCTGGGGCACCAACCAAGCTGAGTCTGACAAATTTGAGGAAAATGCCCGTATGCTGCTCACTCGCTGGGGGCCATTAGAAATGGAACGTGCATGGGATTACGCATGGCGTGAGTGGCAGGGACTTCTTGGCACCTACTACCATGGTCGTTGGGAAAAACTGCATAACTACCTAGCAGAAACACTCAAAACCGACGAAGTTTACTACGACACCAATATCGAGATTTCCCAAGGCAGACAAGCGCTACGCGCGACTTCGTTCTTGGCTGATTTGACTGAGTGGGAAGTAAACTGGATCACCCGTACCAATACCGAAGACTACAAATATGATGGTCGATTCGACAACGGAGCCGAGGCATCAGCTGCCATGTTAGCTAAGTACTGGCCAGTTATCGAAAAAGTATACACCGACCCAAGCTACCGTAGTAAGACAGAAAAATACAGAAAAGTCTTCGGTCAGAAATTTGACAACGACCCAAAAAACAGAAAGAACAGAAAGAAGTAGTCATCATCTATCACACCTCAGCTCCATCGTGAGCAGGTAATGCTAAAGACAGCTGGACTCATTTCCAGCTGTCTTTTGTTTTTCCTCCGTCCGCCAAACTTGAACGCCAGTCGCAGCATCTGCGCCACTCCATGCTTGCATTTTTCAGCCGCCCTGACACACCTGCTGCATGAATTTATTCGATACGCAATCCCGCCAAGTTCGCGAACTTCAACCACTCGATGGTGAAAGCTATCGATTTTACTGCTGCGGCCCTACCGTCTATGGCCCAGCACACATCGGCAACTTCCGCACATTCGTGCTGCACGACGTTTTCCGCCGCACTCTCGAAGCCGGTGGCATGAAAACTCTGCACGTGCGCAACATCACCGACGTCGACGACAAAACCATCCGCGACTCCATCGCCGCTGGCAAATCACTCAAAGAATTCACCGATTTCTGGCTGGAAAAATTCCACGCCGACTGCACCGCGCTCAACTGCCAAACACCGCACATCGAGCCTAGCGCCGTTGAGCACATCCCCCATCAAGTGGCCATGATTGAGCAGCTGATAGAAAAAGGCCACGCCTACGCATCCGATGATGGGTCTGTCTATTTCCGTGTCGCCTCATACCCTGAGTACGGCAAACTCAGCCACCTCGATACCCGTGAGCTCGAGCTCGGCAAAACACAAAACCAACGCGCCGACTCCGACGAATACGAAAAAGACAGCGTGGCGGATTTTGTCCTGTGGAAAGCCCGCAAAGACGAAGACGGCGACAACTACTGGGAATCACCATGGGGACAAGGACGCCCAGGCTGGCACCTCGAGTGCTCAGCCATGATCAAAGAATACCTCGGCGAAAATTTTGACCTCCACTCAGGTGGCGTCGACCTCGTCTTCCCTCACCACGAAAACGAAATCGCCCAAAGCAAATGCTCATGCGGTGGTGACTTCGCCGCTCATTGGTTCCACATCACCCACCTCATGGTAGATGGTGGAAAAATGTCTAAATCACTCGGCAACCTGTACACCCTAACTGACCTCGAAGAAAAAGGCTACAGCGCCGCAGAAGTACGCTACGTGCTCATCTCCGGACACTACCGCAAGCAGCTCAACTTCACCCTCGACTCACTGCACGCCGCGCGCGAGGCATTGCAAAAACTCGCTAAAGGAGCCGCTGCACTCGCTGAATCAGCTGGATCTAACCAGCCAGAAGAAACTAACGACTTCGCCCTATTCCAGCCAGCATGGGACGCACTCAATAAAGACCTCAACACCCCTGCCGCTCTCGGTCACATCTTCACTGGCCTCAAGCAAGCGCAGAAGTTAGACGGTCAACAAGCTGCCAGCCAGCTAGCTGCCTTTAACAAACTCATCAACGCACTCGGCCTCGCTCTACCAGAGATCGAGGAAGAAGCTGCCGCCGACGTGCCAGCTGACATCCGCGAGCTCGCCGAGCAACGCTACCAAGCCAAAGTAAACAAAAACTGGGGCGACGCCGACCGCCTGCGCGACGAACTCGCCGCCCTCGGCTGGATCATCAAAGATGCACCAGACGGCTACGAGCTAGAGCAGAAATAAACATCCAGCTAACAAGCTAACTAAAAAAAATCAAAGAAAAGCCCGACGATTCACTCGTCGGGCTTTTTTTGTACCATGAGTTTATAGAAAAATTCGCGATCTAAGATAATTCCATTCAGATAAGTTCTATCAATAAGCCATGACATGCAGAGCTAGCTGCCCCGCACAACACCTAACCCCAAATAGGCCATGAGCCATGTAAAACAATCCCTGCTAGCCATTTATCTCATCATATATCCAAACGAACTCGCTGAGCTCAATGAAATTACTCATTGAACAACTGGGCAGTCCCCATCAATCTATAAAAGTTAGATCACAGCTAAAACTGATTAAACAAGCATAATGACAGTTAAACATACAGCTTCGCAGCCACCAATTCGTTTTGTATTCAAGTTAGTCTTAGCTGCCTACTTTTCTTCTTTAGTCGCATTATTAAGCTACGTCGGCTACCACCAATATGAAATCAGGCAAACGCGCAATCAATGGTTAGAAATCAAAAAAAAGATTCCTACTGCGAGTTATATTGATAGAAAACCGACACCTCAGCTTATCAACACAGGCTCATGGCCTAGAAAAATTACTAGCTGGAATTACAAAAAATGTAGTAGCCAAAGCCTCGAAGTCTACATGGCTTCAGGATCATCGAGCCTCATTAAAGTTCAATTTCCTAGCTACCAACATGCAGTACAGGGAGCGATTTTGCCGTTCAAGAGTTATCGACCAGCGGCAATGAATTCATCTTCAGCTGAGGCTATAGCTGCGATTAGCAAAAAATTAGATCAGCTCCCGCCAACTGAGCAAAGCTTGCGAGCTGAATATCAATCTAGAGATAATTTCATTAAAGACCTAGCAGCAGGAAATCTTATCAATGGAGAGACCACTGACCACTTAGCCAGCGCTGGAACGAAGTACTCCCGTGGTAAAATATATGGCATCAACTCAATCATCCTCTATTTCAAACTCACTGGCCTGCTAGCTCTAGAGGTTGATAACGAAGCTGGTTTTCTCAATGCCATGCACCGTCTTCACCAATTAAACAAAATCCTCATTGAGGATAGTTCCCGAGTAGCGCTGCTCCTAGCTAGAAACTGTCAGGACAGCCGGCTAGATTTATTTTGGCATCGTCTCAATGCTAGTAATCTAGTACCGCTATCAGCTGAGTCATTAGATACTCTCAGTTCTCAAGTTTTTACTGATCATGAAATTCACGTAGGCGTCACCGGAGCACTCAGGAGAGAGCAAATGCTGCTAGCTACGCGCATTGACAAGTTCTACCAGCATCGCAGCTGGATGGACTACTTCAAAAAAAGCGATGACCAACCAATAGATAAAATTATCAAAGTTGGTAAGTTAGAAAAAATTATCCATGCCATAGAAAATGATGAACCATTGCTGGATTTGGCTAACAACCAGCATTTGCTCCAGCCATGTGACGAGGAAGATAAGCCCTACTTTGTAAGCTGCGATCTATGTAAACATCGCATTTACCAGCTCATCAACATCAAGAACCAGAACAAACTACTAAGAACTGTCATTTCGCTAGAGCTATACAGAATACGAAATGGAGCTTATCCTAACGAACTAACGAAGTTTTCAATAATGGATGCTAATGTGCCAGCGCCCTCGATGCCAGCTGATGATAATTGGCTCTATCAACTCACCGAAAATGGACCTCAAATCAGCTACAAACAAGCATTCTCACAACTCTCAAAAATTGACCTCTGGGCGAGCTACCAAACGGAACAATTTGGAGTCGAAGCCCAAGTGATCTATTGGCGCAGCGGTAGCGACTAAACGGTCTACGACTGTGCCTATAGCTAGCTGCCAGCTAACAAATCAACTAAGCAAAATCACAGAAAAGCCCGACGATTCACTCGTCGGGCTTTTTTTGTACCATGAGTTTACAGAGAAATGATCTAATCATCAAGCTGCGCTAATGCGCTTGAGCGCATAGGCCTGCAGATAGGGCTCGATGATGGAATGGATTTGTTTGACCTGCTTGAGGTCTAGGTGGTGGTCGGCATGCGCCTTGAGCACATGATGTTGTTCACCATCTAACTCGGCAGCCGCCTGCACAAGTTCAACTAAAATCTCTTCAACCAGCTGGAATTCATTCACCCCACGGTCTAGCACCTTCAGCTTGCGCGCAGCTGGCATGAGCACGGCAGGTCTATCAAATTTGCTCTTTTCCGCCAGCTGGTTGCCTACATGAATTTCGTTAAATTGCGCCTTCAGTTCACTCGGCAAGACCGATAAAAGCAGCTTAATGCGCTTGTGAGACAGACTGTGGTTAGGAAACGATACAACTTTATCAAAGTGGATTTTCATGTTTAATCAATTGGGTTTGATTCAACTAAGGATCAAGCAGCTAGCATGCCAAATCCGCCAACCAAAACATCTATCTGACACATCCTAGCCATGAGCGCAATTCAAGGTGAAGGCATTGCCAGCTGGACCATATATGATAATATGATCGGTTCCATTCAGACCACAGCAAATGAAAGTGGTCTATCAGCAAGCAGCCAGTAGGAATTTGAGCCAGCCGATATGATCAGGCAGGTTTAACATCAGAGATCATTAACGCCCTCCCGGCTGTGATTTCTCTCAACATCTTGGCCACATCAGTTTCTTTGCCTATTCGTATTGAGGAAGTATTGGGGAGCTAATAAAAGCTGCCCTTTGGGCAGCCTTTGCTAGTAACAATGAAAGTTAGACAGTTACATTTTCCTTCTTCTCAGTGATACCCCACCAATCAACGCTAGAGCAGCGAGGCCTGCAGTAGAGGGTTCTGGGATGGGTGCAGCTAACGTGTATTCGAAATTCACCGAATCCAGCGCAGACACACTAGTGTTCTCGTTATCAATGGTTAGACTCCAGCTAGCTAAATCAGATGTGGTGGATGTTAAGTCAATACTAGCATTGACAGAGGTGAGCATCGCAGCAGTGACTAGGTTTCCCGTATAGGGCCCCGTTAAGGTCCCTGAACTTTCAGCGTTGTGATCCGTAAAGCTATAGGCTCTGACGTCGGACGAGCTAGAGGTCCATAACAATCCAGCTGACGCGAAGCTGATGGATTCGATATTTTCTGCGCCATCTGTGATGGCGATCTCTATCAGGAATCCTTGGTTCACTCGAATGCGTCCATCGTTTAGCCCTAATTCTGTCGAGACAGATAGCGCACCGCCATTCATCCTGCCGACATAGGCGTTGCTTTCCACTGAATCTAGAGCGGTGGCGGTGAGCTCGAAGGTGGCGTCTGCTGTAGTTTGTGTGAACGAATAGCTGGCGAAATCGGCTCTGTCGTCGGCAGCTAACTGAGCCAAAAATAAATCACTATCAAATGTAACTGTAGCGGCCTGCAATAGCGGGGCAGTGCAAATGAATGCAGAGCATAGAATAGTTTGTCTAATTCTCATATTATTGGGTTTTTCATTATGGTAAGTCCTATGCCCATAACTCTCTAAGTGTCTGTCACACTAGGATTGTGGCACATAAACTTAACCTCAGGTTAAATATGTAATACACATCATCACAAACATAACAGTTAAACGTATTTTCAATTCAACAAACACAATCGTTAGCCTCGTATCAATCCCCCCCCTAGACATCTGACTTTCAGCGTATTAGCTCGTGCAAAATTTATGATAAAAATAAGCCCCCATTGACTTAACTTCATTGACTTATCTTAGCTGAAAATTGGTCAAAATCATAAAATCAGTGACATCTTAGGCGGTAAGAAAGCCAGTCGACCGCGGTAACATCATCACTAGCTGATCCATCGTCAGCCAGATATTGCAATGCGATGCAGATCGTCAGGAACAGAGTAGTTAGCGAGAAAATCGCCGACCAGATAGGACTAGAGAAATCCAGCTAGAAAAATTTCAGCTGACTCAGCTCAACTAATATCCTGAGTCATTCGCGACATAGCTTGGGCTATGACAAAGCGCACTCTTTGTCGTGTAGCGTTAAAACTATCTATCATGCATAAGCAATGGTAACGAAATCAATGATCTGCTTAGGAAACTAGTTAATTTCTAACTTGCCAGAAAAGTTAAACATCTGTACTGGGTTGTCTCTGCCAGAAATCAACGTTTAAATATGAAACCTAGCTATCTGCCTTACATTATTATTTCCTTCTTATTTGTAGCTTTAGGCGCTAGCCAGGCTAAGACGATCTATGTTGACGCTTCAGTGGCTGCTGGAGTTGATGGTACGAGCTGGCAGGAAGCCTATAAAGATCTTCAGGACGCATTAGATGATAGTTCTGCTGGAGATGAAATTTGGGTCGCTGAGGGGATCTATTTGCCGAGTGAACTACCTCGCGATAATCATTATCCTGACCCTAGATCGGTTGTTTTTATGCTGCCTGAGGGAATTACCATTTTGGGTGGTTTTCCACAAGGTGGTGGTGATGGAACCGCTGATGCTCGCTCTCCAAAGTTGTACAAAACTTTAATTTCTGGAGATTTAGCTCAAAATGATACTGACTATACTGGAAAAGAAGAGAATACGTATTCTCTGATAGCTTTCATTGATGGGCAATCACCAAGTGTGTTAGATGGTATCTTTTTTAGTAATTCCTACGCGGATTATAACCCAGCTAACCCATTGTATTATCTGATAAGCCCAAGTGCGGGACCTGTTTACGTCAGCGGATCTAACTTGAGTCTGCATAATTGTACTCTTGAGGGGAACGGTGCCATTTATGGTTCAGCTATTTATGCTGTTGATTCTATCTTGCAGATCGAAAATAGTAATATTAGCAATAATTTCAGTGAAAATAACGGCGCCTCTATCTATTGCACAGGTGGAGAAGTTTCTATCTCATCAACAATATGCTCCGATAATGATGGCCGGGCATTCCGCGCTTATGACACAGCAGCCACAATGGTAAACAGTGTGTTAGCAGGAAATAGTAGTGCGATTTTGCTAGCCGGCGAAGCTAATCTAACTGCTACAAACGTCACTGTAAGCGGTAATGGCTATAAGTCTCCAGATCGTCCGGTACTGGAGCTTGATACAAGTGGAGACGTGATTTTCTCAAATAGCATATTTTGGTCAAATGGTTCTATTGAATTCCTTGAATACGGTGCGACTTCTTCATCTGCCTCATACAGGAATTGCATTGTAGAAAATTCCGGAGGTAGTGGCGCATGGGAATCTACGCTTGGCATTGATATTGGGGGAAATGTGGATGTTGATCCCATGTTTGTGGCTCCAATCACAGATAGTACACATCGTTTTCTGCATTCAAATTTGAGTTTGCAGCAGCAGTCTCCGGCGGTCGATTCTGCAGACTATTCTGAGTTTATAACAAATTCGAACCAGCCGAATGATGTGCGTGGTGATTTACGTCTTTCTGACGTGTTGGAGGTCAGTAATACAGGTGTAGATGACTCTGGAAGTAATATCGATTACCTAGACCGAGGCGCTTATGAGTATCAAAATACTCCGGTGAGATTAACTGAAATCAATTCGCTGACTAGAGTTCTATCAGATGATTTGCAAAGTTATGTTCTGGAGCTTACGTTTTCTGATGAAATACAGGGCTTTGATAGTGAGTCTGACCTTTCGCTAGAGCTTAATGACGGTTCCATTGTTAGCCCCATAACTTTAGATGAAGAGAATGGTCGCTATAGAATTTCTTTTGCAGTGAGTCCGGGAGATATAGATGGATCAATTGTTCTGAAATTTGCGACTCCATTAGATATAGTTGATTCATGGGGAAGATCAATGGAGCACCTGCTTGCTGAGCCAATTTTCACGTCTGACATTTTTGTACCTAAGGTGATTAAGGTGAGTGCACATGCTCACGATCCTGAAGCGCCCTATTCTAGCTGGCAGACAGCAACTCAGTCTTTACATCAGGCTATAGAGATAGCGCGGGCTGGAGATGAAATTCATGTTGCTGAGGGTATTTACTTACCTATCGCTTTTGATGAAGCAGGTGGATATGATGCAAAACCATTTGAGATGAAATCAGGGGTGAAGATTTTTGGTGGTTATCCGAAAAATGCTTCAGATGATGCAGCGCTTCGTGATCCAGTTCTTTATCCATCCGTTATCTCGGGTGATCTTGAACAAAATGATGTTATTGGAGTTAATTATTACCCACAGAATAATGAGGAGGCGTTGGCTCATGTTGACGATAATATAAGCACCTTATTAACAAGTTTCGGCAATACATCGTCTACGCAGTTAGATGGAATTCAATTTAAAGACGCAATTGGTAGTCCTATTATCCATGTCATCGGATCGGAGTTAAAAATCAGTAATTGTATAATGGCTGAAAACTATGGCTTAAAGGGAATTAGCTCTGTAATAAGATCTGTGGATTCCGATTTAATGATAGATAGGTGTGATTTTTTGTCGAATGCAGCGAAGTCAGTTATCCCCTATCAAGATGTTTCTTACACGGAAAGTGGAAACATGGCACTGGTATATGCGAGTGGTGGTACTTGCCAAATATATAACTCGAACTTCAGAGGAAACCGTGGAACGAGCTCCTTGGGGGCGATCTTAATCTATGATAGTTCTGCAGAGATGATTAATTGTGAGTTTTCTGGAAATGATTATTCATCTAGTTTCATTCTCCATTCAGAAGCTTCCAGCAAGGTGGTTAATTGTACCTTCTCCGGCAATAGTGTTAGAAGGTCAATGATCGATAATAACAGTTCAGATTGTGAGATTTTAAATTCGGTTCTTTGGAATAATGAAAGCGAAATTATTGATACTCATCCAACATTATGCTGCCTGAATGTTAATTCTACAACTTCGTTTTCCGATTCTATTGTTGCTTACTCTGGCGGATCGACTTCCTGGAATCTAAGCTTAGGTGAAGACAAGGGGGGAAATCTGGACACCGATCCAGGTTTTATCGCTGCCATCGAACTAGATTCAGTGCCTTCACTTGCAGGCAACCTTAAGTTAGCTAGCGACTCCGCAGCCATTGACCGCGCGTTGATGACTTCATATACAGACTACGCTCATGCGCCAGAACTCCAAATAGCCGGTAGAGAATATGATGCAACTCATGTAGTCAATAACCCTGGTACATTAGACCTAGGAGCACATGAATATATAGGCCCTACAATTCGCTCCATTGAGTTGGCTGAAGGCAGTATCGCAAATGCCGATGAGTTGACCGTCCAGTTCACCTTTGAGGATGAAATTAGTCAGTTTGATTCAGCTCATGACCTGTCTATCAAAACTGGAGCTGAATTGAGTTATCAATCAGTGGCAATATCTGGCGAAGGAGCCCTATACGAAGCCGTGATTAGCGGAATCTCAGGTATTGGCAAGATGTCTATATCGATCTCAGATGACGCTGACATTATAGACATAGCTGGAACGCCTATCGATGCTGGACTGAATCCAATTGAGCTCTCCGTACCATTTTATCAAACTCGTATTATCTATGTGGATGTAAATGCTACCTCAACTGGGTACCCGTATGATTCATGGGCGTCGGCCACCCCATATCTACAATATGCGATTGATCTGGCGCGTTCAGGAGACGAAATCTGGCTAGCTGAGGGCACCTACCGGCCTAGTGTCAGAACGAGACAGGTTGATGCTCGCTCCGCAAGCTATAAGTTAGTATCAGGGATATCGATATATGGAGGTTTTCCTACTGGAGGTGGAGATGGCTCTTTTTCTGCACGAGATCTATCTACTTACTCATCAATTCTATCAGGTGACCTCTTGGACGACGATGTTGGGACTACAGGTCGAGAGGAAAATACCTATCATATCATGCAGGGACTAGACTTATCCGAAGATGTCATTGTCGATGGGGTCCATTTACAATCAGGGCATGCTAATGGAGTAAACCGAATAGAGAAGTTTGGTGGCGCTGTTTTATCTAATAAGGCAAACCTAGTATTCACCAATTCTTCATTTCAGGGGAATTCTGCATATACTGGAGGGGCAATTTCCTCATCATACTCTAGGCTTACTTTGGTTAATTGTTTATTGTCAGGAAACCACTCGCTAGAATATGGCGGAGCACTATTTATTGAGAGAGGAGAAAAAGCTAATTTGGTAAATTGTACTCTGGCGGGTAATAGCTGTGGTTATTTTGGAGGAGCCATATACAAATTATTCAATAACATGAGCGTAGCTAACAGTATCTTGGCTCATAATTTTGCCAATTACTATGGCCCCTATGACTTCCACATTGATGGGACCGAGGACTATGAAAGCATTCTAACTAATTGTGTGTATACGAACAGTTCGGGCTATGGCTACTCTTTAGGTTATTTAGAGTTATTAGATTCGGTCGCCGCTAATCCGATGTTTGTGAGATCTATTGAGTACCCAACAGAGCCAAGTTTGTGGGGTGACTACAGGCTGTTAGCTGGATCTCCGGCTATAGATCAAGGTGACAATGTTGCTGGGCATAGCTTGAACGATACGAATGTAGATCTGATCGGGAATAATCGTTTTGATAGCGTGATTGATATAGGCGCCTATGAGGGGGGCGTTAAGTCGAGTTTCTCACTCGTATATCCAAATCTGATAGCCGACGAAGATGATAATGGTAATGGCCAGTCTAATTATGCTGATTACCTTCTCGGTATTGACCCAGTCGCAATCTACTCAACTTATGCTCAAGCGCTTAAAATTGATTCAAATGAAATAGAATACCATGTGCTTGATGGTGATTTGGCGACTGATGCACAAACGATTCTGCAGAAATCAACAGATTTGCAGACTTGGACGGAGATGGTTGAGGGGGTGGATTATGACGTAGTGAGCTCCGAAAATATTGGAAATCAAAAGGCGGTAAAAGTTATCTTGCTAGAAGACACCTCTTCTAATGGGAGATGCTTCTATCGACGCTCCACACTGTCGCCTGCTGAATAACCAAATGTTAATGGGATCCTTGGTTTTCTTCTAGTAACTTGATACTGGGGCCGTCAGTGCTGGCTGAAATTTGTGTTTCAGCTCAGCCTTTGGTTAGCTACATTTATTGCCATCCTAGGCTCAATCTATCAGGCTTTGTTCTGGTGGACCTCTGCGCCAGACTAGGAGTATCATTGTATTGCTCTTGATGCTGCAAGCGTTAGGGCGTTTCGCTTGCAGTTCAAGCTGATATGAATCTATTCAGACTAGGGTATAGCTATCAGCTAGCTGCTATCTACCTCAAATGTTAGAAAAACTATCTCTTCGAGTCACTTACTTAACTATAAACAATAAAGCGCATATCATCATTTAACATGTGAAAGTGCAGCTAGTGACCACTGCTACATTTGACATCTATTTCGTTGACTGGTTACACAAATTCACAGACTAATTATCTTAGTCAGCCGCCGCACTTCTCTCACTTTAGGGCATGGTAGCCATCCTAACATAACAACTACATGTCAATCCATAAATAGTGATAGATCATAATATGTAAAGAGCATCTCAGTTACATCACCCCTAACTATGATTGCTTGGCCCGACTAAAATCACAGCAGATGAGTTAAGTCTAATCAAACAGAAAAAACTAACATTTACAGCTAGACATAATATTTAATTCACCAAATGAGCGCAAAAAAATATTCTATAGCCTTCTGTTCTGTATTTTTAGTAACGGGAATTATGATTATGATTCTCGGACTATGGACATTGCTGAAAGCTAAAGATAGTGAATCTTGGCCAAGTACGCAAGGAACTATCATCACATCCGAACTGAGTCGAGATGACAGTTATGATAGTGAAACTGGTCAGAAGACTACGATGTACAGCGCCAATATTGTCTATGAGTATAGTGTTGATGGCGTGCGTAGATCTTGTGATGCGGTGAGCTTCGTAAGTGTGAGCGGCAGTGATCTAACTGATGCACGTAAAAATCTCAGCCGCTACCCATACGGTATGACTGTGGCAGTGTACTACGATCCAGACAACGCCGATGACGCGATCTTAGAGCCAGGTGTTCAACAGTCTACTTGGTCCGTACTGTGCTTCGGCCTAGTATTTTCTGGTGTTGGCTCTCTATTTATTCTCCTCCTGTGGTACACGAATATAGGCTCTATCTTATCGAACCTCACAAAGAAACAAACCCTCATGCGTATAGGTCCACTCCGCATCACAACATATAGCCGTCGCTAAACAGCGCACAACTAACAGGCGTAAGGTTTACTTATCAGCTCATAGCTAAAACTAATAACAATTTTGCGAAATCTAGTAAGCTATAGTAGTTGAAATGTGATTTGCTGAAGAAGCTCTAGCTAGTACTGACAACACAAATAGAAAATAAAAGTCAGTCATTTTATACTCATAAATGCGCTTGCATGCCTAGATTGTTAGTTAGATTATCACTTTATGAATTTTACCATCGCGGGAAAACAACTTACCTGCCCTCACTGTCAGAGTTTAGAATTCACGAAAAGCTCCGCCCAACTGAATACCGCGATGGCGAGCTTCATGGGCGTCGACTGGCTGAATCGCTCAGCTGACACCTATCAATGTCTGGCCTGTGGGCGAATCGAATGGTTCCTCAACGAGGGTGATGGCTCAGGAGCTGATACTGATTGCCTATCCTGTGGCACCGTGATGAAGGCTGAACAGTCGAAGTGCTCGAATTGCGGCTGGAACTACCAGTGAGCTAACAGGACAGCTGGACAGCTCGTGCTTAAAAATTAAAGAAGCACAGAGCAATCTCCTCTGAGCCTCCTTTGTTTTTATACAAATACCGCCTAGCTACCGAGAGCCTAAAATACGATAACCAGCACCTCTTACCGTCTCAATCGTTTCGATGCCGACCTTTTTACGTAAGTTGGAAATGTGCTGGTCAAGCGTTCTTGATTCAGGAAAATAATCCATCCCCCAGCATTGATTAAGTAGTTCATCACGACTGATTACCTCGCCGGCACGCTTTAGTAGCAAATCCAAAATTCTAACCTCCCTAGGGGTTAAATCGATTTCAACCTCACCTCGCCTAGCTCGCAGTTCTTTCACCCAGACCGTCCAGCCCGCGAAATGGAACTTCAGCGATTCTGATTCTGACGAGCCACGACGTAACAATGCGCGCACCCTAGCCAACAGCTCATGTTTGCCAAATGGCTTGCGGAGAAAATCATCAGCCCCTAGTTCAAGACCCAACACCACATCAAGCTCCTCGGTTTTTGCAGACACAAACATCACGGACACTGCCGGATCCGTTTTACGGATGTGGCGACACACGTCGTAGCCAGATTTGTTGGGCATCATGATGTCCAACAAGACCAAGTCCACCGCGTTACTATTCCAGAGTTCAACAGCCTCTGCGCCATTCTCAGCAGCTAAGACCTCATAGCCTTCACTGCTCATGATTTCACTGACATTCTCACGCGTCACAGGGTCATCTTCGGCTAACAATATTCTCATCATCAATATTTGTTTTAAAATAAGGGGATCTCCAAGAGGAAGACAGCACCATTTGTTGAATTCTTCAGCTGCAAATCTCCGCCCATCGATCTTGCGAGCTCTCTACTGATCGCTAAGCCTAAGCCTGTACCCGATGAGGTCGATGTCACAGAATCTCCTCCGCGCTCAAAGGCATCGAAAATGCGGAATTTTAATTCAGCTGGAATTCCAACTCCATTATCCGAAACTGTAATTCGGAGGGTTTTCCCTGCCACCGCCTCTACTTTTGCGACGGCTCCATCCCCAGCGTACTTCTCAATGTTTGAAAGAAGATTCAGTACAATCTGGGAAAGAAAATCGACCTCAATTTCAACTCGCTCGTCGCCTGAAACATCCAACTCACAGGTGATCCCTTTGCGAGCAAACAATATCTCAAATTGCTGCAAGCAACTCTCCAAAAATTCCGCCAACTTTACTTCTCGGACTTGCCCTAGCTGCAGCTTCCCCCGCTCCGCTCGCGCATAGCTCAGCACATTATCAACCATCCGTGATAGTCGGCGCCCCTCATCCAAAATTAAGGCCAGTCGACGCTCTGCCTTTGGCTCACGACTATCCTCTTGAGCCAGCTCAGTCGTGAGCAAGATATTGGTCAATGGCGTTCGGAACTCATGTGAGACCGAATTAACAAAGCTCACCCGCTGAGCGGCTAGCTTCAGTGCTCGTGCCTGCTCTCGGTCGGCCCAGTAGCCGCCAACTAGAATCAATAACGCGACCAAACTCATGCCTCCTAGCACGCTGGCTTCATAGCTAACGACCTCCTTACGTGGCCGCCAATAGCGAATCGGCCATTCGCCAAAACGAGAGTAATGACGCAAGGTCTCATCAGCTGGGCGAGACTTGCAATCAGCATCACCTCTCGACAACCACACCTTCCCTGAATCACCAGAAAACTCCAGTAAACCACCAGCAGGTACCACCCGCGGCACGGTTCTCATCAAGGACTTCAACTCTCCTAACACAACACCCCGTGCGATCTTTTTATTCAAAATAAAAACCACAGCAGAGCCGTGAGCATCCGCCTTTCGATACATCAAGGGACGTCCAGCGTCATCTATCCAGATAGGGTTATGTGAAGAAAACACTTCTTCGTTTGTTAAAACCAACTCACCAGACAACAACGACGGCTCCAAAGGTGCGGGGCCTTGTAGCGGAAACTCAACCAACTCGTGAGCTTCCCCCCTTTTTCCAAAATAACTCACCTGCCTGAGACCGAGCACCTCTCTAGCCGCCTCACCTCTCTCGCGTTTACTCGCTTCAAGCTCAAAGTCAGCCGCCTCCTCAAGCGCCTGCTCCCACTGGATTTCCAATAGGTCGATCTGAGCAATCAAATAACGGTGCTCATCTTCAAGCCATTGTTCACCTTGATCAGTGCTCACTAGATCGACCCTCCGAGCCAAACCAAAACCAACAGTAATCACAATACCCGCTAGAACCACCGCAACGATCAAGACTCGTCGCGAGGCTGCCTTCTGTTGAATCACTCCACCCATTATAACTTCGCCTCAACGAATAACAGAGTCAGTTTTTTAGGATCCGGCTTACCGTCCTTATCTGTTCCCCCCAGTACCCCAGCAAGCGTCATCTGGTTTGGAGTGAGCATAAATGCAGAATGAATCGTTGAGCTTTTAATACGGGGTGTCTCAGCGTCAGGGATCCACGTCTCTCCATCACGAACACGATGGTGCACACTATATCCAGCCAGTGATGATTTTTTTGGAGCTGAAAAGTATTTAAGATACGCCCCATCCTGCTCAAAATCACAGTAAAACTCTAAACTCAGCCCCTCCTCCTGCTGGTGATTAGCCATCAAGGTGAGCTCTTTATTATTCATTTCACCACCTGGGCCAACTGTCACCAGAGCAGATTCCACACTCAAAGGCGGTATGCTCGCCCCCCCTTTATTAATCGACTGTGCAAACTGTAGAGAAAAAGGTATTTGCGTCACATTCGTCGCCTTAGCCCGATGATTGTGGGCACTACGCATGACCAGAGAACCATCAAATTCAGCCTCTCCTACCTTAGCCAATCTCAATACTTTCTCCCAGCTACTTTCAGCTAATTCACTCAGAGGAGTATCGCTGACAATCTCACTCCAACCATATTGATTAACGGTAACAAAATGGGCATGCATCGTATATTGCTGAACATCACTCCCCCCTTTTCTTAATTCACTATCGAGCAAGGGAACCTGCCACTTTGCAGCTTTGTAAAACACGAGGCACGACATTCCTTCTGAGTGGACATCCTCCAGTCGACCAATCAAATAGCTCTCCCCAAATTTCATCGATAGATTGGCGAAGGTGAACGATGAGTGACTCAATGAAGCCATCAATACATCCTCTGGTTCTCTCGTCTTTGTGACCAAAGGGTGAATGGCTGGCCCTTCTTTAAGAACTGAATAGTCCACCACAATACGTGACTCGATCCCTTTGCCGTCCTCATTGATATGTAACTCAAAATCCTCACTGAATCCCAAATTCTGCTTCACAAACGAGGCTGGTACTGGCCATGCACCGACACCCACCGAGTTGTATTTAGTGGGCCTATACACCTCTACCAAACTTTCGTTACGCCCCTTCTCTGTGTTTAAAGAGATCGTCAACGACGACCGAATCACTTTGGATTCCCCTGCATCTACCCACTTTTGCGCCTGCTCTCTAGTGATTTCAAGCTCTCCTGAGTTGATCAACAGATGATCTAACTTCTGCTTGGGAACCTCTATATACTCAAACAAACTAATGATATTCACTGGCCGACTTTTTGCTTCCTCAGCGGTTTTTGCGTTCCTCTCTTTGAATGGATTTTTCTCATTTTGAGCGAACGCCCCAGCTGCTGAGGCAGTGAAGAGAACAAGGCTTATTAAATAGGTCATTTTCATAGCTGATCGAAATCTAGCTCAAAACTAGCAGTCAGATGTCAAATGACCCACCAATGTTTGTAAAATTATTTTTACACTGAAACAAATGACTCTGACTAATATAAAAAAACAGAATATAAAAGAATCACACTACACGAGGAAAACCTTCCATGTAACCAACTTAAAATAAATAACAAGCCAGCTGGAAAGCTACGATTCCCAGCTGGCTATTTCGTGATTCTCCAGCTGCTATATTTTGCGCAGTCCCCTACTAGCGGCCTTGCCGATGGCTGTAGGCTTTGTCCTAAAATAACAGGGAGTAGAGGTAGCCCGCACTAACAGCCATGCCAAGTATCACTACAAGGAAGGCAATGATCATGGTATTTTTGAAAATAGAGCGCAGCAGAATCACTTCCGTCAAGCTGGCTCCCGCGCTGCCAATAATCAATGCCATGACCGCTCCTAAGCCCATGCCTTTAGCTGCTAGAGCTGAGCTCAATGGATTGACCGCTTCAGCGTGGATATAGAGTGGGATGACAATCCAGCCGCTACCGGAATGGCAAAAAGGTTATCTTCATTGGCTACCTGCGAAACAAATCCGATTGGCATAAATCCGTAGATCAATGAGCCCATGGAGATGGCTATATAAAATACGGTCACTTTGAGACCAAAGGTAATGGCAAACAGGCCAATAATAGTTGTGTTTAACAATGGGCTAGCAAACTCAGCTATAGTGTGCTGACAGATGGAGAGTTAATCGTGAGCAAAAAAAAGAAGGTGAATTCAAGAATTCTGGAACAATTCCATCTCGTCGTAACGTTTAAACTTATAAGGCCACGTAGGCCTTATGAATCTTTTTTTTATTATCATGAACTCACTCGCATTTATCGGCTCACTTGGCGCCCAAGAAATGGTCGTCATTTTTCTCATCGTTTTGCTCTTTTTTGGGCCTAAAAAGCTGCCTAGCCTCGCGCGCAGCATTGGCAAGAGCATGGGCGAATTTCGCCGTGCGAAGGAGGAATTTGAGCACGAAATGACACGCTCTCAGGATGCTGAGCTAGCTGCGCCAGCAAAACCTGCGCACCGCCCGGTAGCCAAATCCGCCGATGCTCCAGCGGAAACTACATCAGCTAATCCATCAGTGGAAACTGAGGACAAAGCGTAGCTCCTTAGCTGCTGAGTAAGAGACTTCTAGCTGGAGTTTCATTGCTAAAATGAGACCTCCAGCCAGCTAAGCAGGGCTGAATCTCTGCATAAATTGCGGTTTATTTCGCAAAGATAACGTTTGCATTAGTCGCCTTGCGCCCTTAGTTTGCGGTCAAAGCTATGAACACTCTCGCATTCGGACCTCTCGGCGGACAAGAAATGGTCATCTTGTTCATCCTCATTCTTCTTCTCTTTGGCGCGAAGAAGCTGCCTGAGCTTGCCCGCGGAATCGGCAAAAGCATGGGCGAATTCAAGCGTGCTAAAGAAGAATTTGAGCACGAAATCACCAGTGCTGAAACTGAGACAAAAAAAACACCGGTTGCCAAACCTGCGCAGCCTGCAGCTAAGAAATCTGATAGCGAAGACGCTTAATCACCAGCTGAAATAAATTGGCCAATGGCAGTTCCCCACGCCAAGCTCAACATCACCAACCGCCGCAGTAATTGCGGCGCCATTATACCTCGAGTCATGCATTTGCAGCTCGGGGTCTTTTTTTGGCCACTGGCAGTGCTTTTGCTCACCCTGAGCCAGTCGTCATGCGAGGAGAAATCCACACCGAGCTGGCCAAGCGCCGAGCAGGAAACTCCCGCGCCAGCTGGTCCAGCGTCTACAAATGATGCCCAGCAATCAGCTGAGATAGCCGGTGAGGAAATATTTCCCGCCGATGGCCTACGGGTGCTCAGCTACAACTTGCGCCACTTTCTGTGCGAGGAAAGTGATGCCAGCCGCGAGCAAGAGATTCCGGTGAAATCCGCTGCACAGATTGAGCTGATTGCCGATATCATTGCCGGCGCCCAGCCGCATGTTCTCAGTGTGTGTGAAATGGGGAGCGAGAAAGATCTCAAACGTCTGCAGCTGGAGCTAGCCAAACGTGGCCAGCCGATGCCATTTAGCCACATGCACTGCGGGCGCGATCCCGTGCGCCACCTCGCCATGTTGTCAAGATTTCCCATCCACCCGCACCATTACGATCAGAAAACCAGTTTCCAGCTAGATGGTCGACGGTTTGAAATGTCGCGTGGACTACTGCATGCCTCCATTCATTTTGAGAGCGGGCCGGTGCACTTTCTTGGCCTACATCTGAAGTCGATGCGCCCAGTTGATTATGCAGATCAAGCTGCGCTGCGCCGCCATGAAGCCGAGCTCGCTAGAACCTATATTGACGCACAATTTAAGCAAAACCCAGACATTCAGTTAGTCGTTCACGGTGACCTCAACGACCATAGAAACTCAGCCGCCGTGCATGCCTTGTGCAGTTCGGGGGAGAAATCCAGCCAGCTCACACCATTATCTATCAGCGATGCCGACGGCCAGAGGTGGACACATTATTGGAAACTACAGGACCACTACTCGCGGCTGGATTATTTCCTGCTCAGCGCCAAGCTGCAGAAACATTTCAGCTGTAAGCATAGTCAGATTCTCTCTCCTAAGAGTTGGTATTTTGCCAGCGATCACCGGCCGCTTTTGTTAGTCATGAAAAACAAGTAGCCGGTCAGGTGATTAGATGGTTAGCATGATATGGTGCCAGCGTGAGGCAATTTCTAACAAGATATATTTTCAGCTGGAAATTGTCATAACAGAGCCAGATGAAAGCACAGCCAGTTAGGAACCAAAGCCAGCTAAAAAATAATGCTTGCTAGTGGTTAAAACTGAAAATGTTGCCACACGCCAAATGAAGTTTTCTAGCGCCCTTTCAGGGCGCGTGGCTGACACCTGCCTTCCCCAGGGCTGAAGCCCTGGGCTTTGTTCTTTGCCGCCTTCAGCGCCCCATACCTATGAAGACCAGCTAGAATTATCGCCTTCAGTGCCCCGTGCCTATGAAGCCCAGCTAGATTATCGCCGTCAAAGCCCCGCGCCTATGAAGCCCAGCTAGAATTGCCACCATCAGTGCTCCAGCGTATGAAGCCCAGCTAGAATTGCCACCATCAGTGCTCCAGCGTATGAAGCCCAGCTAGAATCATCGCCGTCAGTGCCTTATGCCTATGAAGGCTTAACTGATAGCGAAGCCCGAACACTGAACACTGAACACTGAACACTGATCACTGATCACTGATCACTCGCCCCCCTAAACCTCGGCGTCGTCGATGTCGACGCGTAGGTTTTCGATGATGTATTGTTGGCGTTCTGGCGTATTGCGGCCCATGTAGAAGGCGAGCATTTCTTTGACACCTTTGCCTTCTTCCATGAGAACTGGGTCGAGACGCATGTCTGGCCCGATCATGAAAGCAAACTCGTCAGCTGAGATTTCACCGAGACCTTTGAATCGGGTAATCTCTGGGTTTTTGCCAATTTTTTTCATGGCAGCTACACGCTCGTCTTCGCTGTAACAATAAATTGTCTGCTTTTTATTACGCACACGGAACAATGGCGTCTGTAGGATATACAGGTGGCCATTGCGGATCAGCTCAGGGAAGAACTGCAGGAAAAATGTTAGCAGAAGCAGGCGGATGTGCATGCCATCAACGTCGGCATCGGTCGCGATCACTACTTTGTTGTAGCGCAGGTTTTCCAATCCTTCTTCGATGTCGAGCGCGTGCTGAAGCAGGTTAAATTCCTCATTTTCATAAACCACTTTACGTTTCATGGCATACGAATTGAGCGGTTTTCCGCGCAGCGAGAATACCGCTTGGGTTTCTACATCGCGGCTCTTGGTGATTGAGCCACTGGCTGAGTTCCCCTCGGTAATGAAAACTGTAGTTTCCTCGCGGCGCTTTTTCTTCGAGCTGAAGTGGACGCGGCAATCTCGAAGTTTTTTATTGTGAACTTTAGCTTTGCGGGCGCGTTCTCTAGCCAGCTTTTTGACGCCAGTGAGTTCTTTGCGTTCGCGCTCAGCGGCAAGGATTCTCTTTTGCAGAGCTTCCGCCGTTTTAGGGTTTTTGTGCAGGTAGTTATCGAGGTGTTCTTTGAGGAAATTGACCACAAATGTGCGAATGGTTTCGCCCTCAGGCGATACCGTCATGCTGCCCAGCTTGGTTTTTGTCTGGCTCTCAAAAACTGGTTCCTCGATGCGCACTAGAATTGCCGAAGCGATGCCTGAGCGGATGTCCGACGGGTTATATTGTTTTTTATAAAACCCACGTACTGCTTGCACAATGGCCTCACGAAATGCCGCCAAATGCGTACCGCCTTGGTGAGTATTCTGGCCATTAACAAATGAATAATAATCTTCGCTGCTATCAGCTGTGTGGGTGAAAGCAATCTCGATGTCCTTGCCTGATAGGTGGATAGGATCGTAGAGCGCACCGCCGTCCATCTCTTCTTTGAGAAGGTCGAGCAGGCCATTTTTTGATTTGAACTTGCGACCGTTGAAGACGATTTCCAATCCTGGATTCAGGTAGGAATAATAACGGCACATTTTCTCCACAAACCCAGCACGGAAGCGTGTCTGCTCAGGGAAAATTGACGTATCCACGTCGAAAGCGAGACGCGTGCCATCTGGGCCGTCGTCAGCGCGAGCGCGTTTCATCTCAGTGACCACTTCACCTTTGCTAAACTCGATGGCTTTGGTTTTACCTTCGCGCCACGCTTGGATTTCAAAAAACTGTGAAAGCGCATTCACCGCCTTGATACCAACCCCATTGAGGCCAACTGACTTTTTGAATGCTTCACTATCGTATTTGGCACCGGTATTGATCTTGGCGGCACAGTCCATCAGCTTGCCCAGCGGAATACCACGACCGTAGTCACGGACTTCCACGCGCCCAGCTTCATCGATATTGACCTCAATGCGAACGCCGTGGCCCATGACAAACTCGTCAACCGAGTTGTCCATCGCCTCTTTGAGCAAAATGTAGATGCCATCTTCAGCGTGTGACCCGTCACCCAGCTTGCCAATGTACATGCCAGGGCGCATGCGGATGTGCTGTTTCCAATCTAAGCTCTTAATGTCGTCTTCGGTATACTTTGCGGCCATAGATAGTGTGAAAAATTTTGGTACAAAAATCTCGCCCTGTTCACCGTGGGTGACGCGAACAGGTCGAGAGAGATAATTAACTTGGCTTAAATATACCTAACTGACAATGCCAAGTTTCAGCTAGAATCGATTAATCGTCTTCCACTGACTTAGCGCCGGAATCGATATCAGCTGCATGCTGTTGGAAATCTTTCAGTTCACGCTTCACTACTGGCAGCAGAATGAATAAGGCAAAGACGTTTGGCACCATCATGGCAAAGAACATGGCATCTGAAATGGCTAGAACATTCGTCAGTGAAGCCACCGCACCAATGACGGAGAAGACACAGAACATAAGCTTATAAGCGAGAACTACCCCAGGAATACGACGGCCACATAGGTAAATCACCGCCTGTTCACCGTAGTACGACCACGAAATCATAGTGGAGAACGCAAACAATAGAACGGCAACACCAAGTAGGCCAGGGAACCAAGGAAGCTCCTGCTGGAACGCATATGATGTACGGCGAATGCCTTCAACAACGTCAATGTCAGCGTTGGCCACCCAGTAGGTCTCTTCAGGATTACTATCTTTATAGACTTCCGAATAGTTACCATCGGCATTCACCTTTGCTTTCACAAACGACAGCTCAGAGCCCTGCTCAAGGTCATCGATAACCATAACCTTGGCTTCGGGACCTTTAAATAAGGCGACTTCATCTTTATTGGTTAATGCGTCTACATTCCACGCACCAGTGATCACCAATACCAATGCCGTCATGGTACAAACAACCACCGTATCGGTAAATGGCTCAATCAAAGCTACCAGCCCCTCACTAGCTGGTTTTTTAGTTTTCACTGCTGAGTGAGCAATTGGAGCGGAACCAAATCCAGCTTCGTTGGAGAAGGCTCCACGAGTTACCCCTTGAATTAAGGCACCAATAAATCCACCGCCCAAAGCTGCCGAACTGAATGCGCCTACTAAGATTGACTTAAATGCGCCAGGCACCATCTCTAGGTTACCGAAAATAATAATTAATGCGCCAATCACGTAAGCACCACACATCAACGGTACCAGAATAGAAGTCACGCGTGCAATCCAAACAATACCACCAATAATCACGCTACCTGCAATCACTGCGATGATGGTACCAAAAACCAAGGAACCAGGCAGATCCATGCCCAAGAAGTGAATATCTTCGATAAACAAACCAAACTCTTGCGACATCTGCGTAGTTGCCTGGTTGACTTGATACATGTTGCCGGCACCAATTGCTGAACCAATGCACATGATGGCAAAGAACACAGCCAGAACAGCACCTAGCTTGCCTAATCCGCGCTCTTTAAGTCCTTGGCTGAGGTAGTACATACCACCACCGTGTACTTTTCCTTGCGCGTCGATTTTGCGATATTTCACACCCAACGTACACTCACAGAACTTAGTCGTCATGCCGCACAAAGCCATCATGATCATCCAGAAAGTAGCGCCGGGGCCACCAATGCCGACCGCAATCGCAACACCTGAAATATTACCTAAACCAACAGTAGCCGAGAGCGCTGCAGTGAGCGCTTGGAAATGGGTAATCTGACCGGGAGCATCTTTTGGTGTGTATTTTCCACGCGCCGTACGGATGGCCAAACCAAAAGCTCTCACGTTGAGAAACTTGAAATAGATCGTCATAAACACACCCGTGACGACCAAAAAGATCAAAACCACAGGCACCTTATGCTCACCCCAGATAGGTACTTTAACAAATACCACATCGTACAAGTAAGTTACAAAGGTACTTAGATGTGCATCCAGCTTATCGGCAAACCCAACTGGCTGCTCCTCCCCAGCTGTCGCCACCCCTATCATCATCGGGAATATCATTAAGTAGGCAAAGAGTCGGCGTAGAGAGGCAATGGCATTCATAATCAAGGATCTTGCCGTTTTCTGGAAACGACAAATCAAAAGCTGAGCAAAGCAAGCCGCCAGCTCAAGTATAAAGAGCGTCAATCGACCGTTTCAGCCAATCCTTTGTACTCAACCCACTCGTGAATAGGCTAATACAAACCCTCGCAAGTTACGTCAGCGCGCCAGTTAACCGCCCATCTACAAGCTGCCAGCGTGCTCAGGCACACGATTCCAGCCAGCTAGCTACCAGCTCTGCAAATGCGGGCTGGCTAATATCTAGGAACAAAAAAAAGCACGCTCCGTGACGGGACGTGCTTTTGAAAGATAATATTGCTTAGATTACTCTTCGCTAGCAGCAGCTTCAGCAACTGGCTCTTCAGACTGAGGAGCAGATGCAGCAGCAATCGCTTCAGCTTCAACCCACTCGATGTAGGCCATAGGTGCAGCGTCGCTAGTACGTGCGCCAAGCTTAGTGATGCGGCAGTAGCCACCTGGACGGTCAGCATTAGCAGCAGCGATAGCGCCAAAAAGGTGCTTCACGTGCTCCTTCTGACGAAGGAATGCGATTGCTTGACGGCGTGCGTGAAGATCACCACGCTTACCAAATGTTACCATCTTCTCTGCAACTGGGCGAAGTGCCTTAGCTTTTGCGAGAGTAGTGCGGATGCGGCCATGCTCGATGAGGCTGCATGTAAGGTTTGCCAAAAGTGAGCGACGGTGTGCAGCGTCACGCTGGAGCTTAGCAGTTTTACTTCTGTGTCTCATGGGAAATAATTTTCTTAAGAGTTAATAAAGGATTAGTCGTTGAGGTTCTGTGCGATCAAGTCAGCAAGGCCAACTGGTGCTTCCTCTTCTGCCATCATGCCTTGGCGACCAACGGTCGGCATTGCACCAGTAAGAAGTGAAGGATCGATATTCATGCCGAGGCCAAGGCCAAGCTCGACGAGCTTATCCTTAATCTCATTGAGTGACTTCTTACCGAAGTTACGATACTTAAGCATTTCTGCTTCAGTTTTTGTTGCCAACTGGCCAACAGTAGTGATGTTGGCGTTGTTGAGGCAGTTTGCCGCACGCACGGAAAGCTCGATTTCGTTAACGCTCATGTTGAGCAGCTTCTTAAGCGCAGCATTTTCTTCGCTTTGCTCAGCTGGTGCTTCTTCAAAGTCCACGAGGTTTTCGTCGTAGTTAACGAATACGTCGAGGTGGTGACGAAGGATAGCTGAGGCTTGTAGAAGAGCGTCTGATGGAGAAACACGGCCGTCTGTGTTGATGTCGAGTACGAGCTTGTCGTAATCAGTCATCTGACCCACACGGGTATTCTCAACCGCGTACTTTACGCGAACTACTGGTGAGTAGATAGAATCAATCGCGATCACACCAATTGGCATGTCAGGGCGCTTGTTCTCGTCACCGGTAGAAAATCCACGACCAACTTTGATTTCAAGTTCGCAATCGAACTTAACCTTGCGGTCGAGGTGGCAAATGATCTGGTCCTTATTAACGACCTCGTAGAGGTTATCTTCGTTAATGTCGCCAGCTGTGACAGCACCTTCTTTTTCAACCTTGATAGTAAGTACACGTGACTCTTTGCCGTGGTGCTTAAACTTTACCTTCTTGAGGTTGAGGATGATGTCAGTAACGTCTTCCACAACTCCTGGAAGACTAGAAAATTCGTGTTGTACGCCAGCAATGCGTACAGATGTGATGGCTGCACCTTCGAGAGATGACAGCAGAACGCGGCGCAGTGAGTTACCAATAGTGTGGCCGTATCCGCCTTCAAATGGCTCAGCGATGAACTGAGTAAATAGGTCGGTTTCAGTTTCCTCTACCTTAGTGAGGCGGTTTGGCAGCTCAAAGCGGTCAAGCTTGAATGACTTTGAATCGTCTTGTGATTCTACGTTATTTTCGATTTCTTCAGACATAATATGTTCTGTTTGCCGGGTTTCCCTCCTGCGAGCACTCTTTGACAAAGTCAAATAAGGAGGACCAACGGCTGGTTTCGGGACTCGCGGGCGGCGAATTAAGTCGAATTGTCATCAGTTTGCAACCGTTTTTTTGCGGCAATTATTGCTTTCATTCATACTAATGTAAAAAAGTGATTGCCAGAGAGCTCCACACTCTGCATATTTAACCTATCTGAACGACATGGCCGCCAGATTTTGCACAAGCAAATTTGCTGCAGCCATCGGGAATTAGCCCCATTCGTATCCACCACTACCCTCTCATTACATTCTTAGTGAATAAAGAACTAGTGGTTCGCTGCGACCAGCTCAGCTGCATCGAGCAATTTGGCTACTTCGATCGCGACTCTCATGACCATTGAGTGGTTATTTTATTTGCGATATGCACACAACCTAGTGCCCGTTCGATCAAATCACGCTCTCATCGTATGCCTGCTATCCAGCCAGTACTCCCAGCGCCACTATTGCCCGACCATAGTCAGCTTTACCAATCCAGCCCGAGCCAGCCGCTCCGCGCCAGCGATGCCGAGACCGCCCATACCGATTTATAATAAAAACAAAAATCACCCACTCACACTATAGAGACATATAGATCGACGTGGCCGCGACTGACTAAAAACCCAGCGCACAACAATTTTCCCATTTTTCCTAAAATTGATATTTTATGAGCACAGACTCCTCAACTAGTTTAGAGAGTGATCAGCCAGCTGAATCCGAAAAACCTGCCACTTCCAAAGTGACCAGTAAAAAAACGGCCAAAAAAGCTGCCAAGAAATCGGCCAAAAAAGCCGCTAAAAAGGCAACCGCGAAAAAAACTGCCAAAAAAGCAACCGCGAAAAAGGCAGCCAAAAAGACCGCGAAAAAAGCTGCTAAAAAGACCACCGCTAAAAAAGCTGCCAAAAAAGCCGCCGTAAAAGAGGATGTCCAGCCAGCTAGCCCAGCGCCAGTCGCCAACGAGCCAGCGCCAGCTGAACAAACTGAGCTCCCACTCGCAGCGGCCAAACAAACAGCCGTCATCGACGAGCCAGCTCAAGCACCAGCGCCAGCGCAACAAGCTGCCCAACCAGCTCCAGCTCAACAGGAATCACCCGCTCAACCAGCTGAGCCAGCAAAAGAGAATCGCCAGGCGCAAAAAGAATCACCAAGACGCGAGCAAAACCGCAAACCGTCAGATTCAAATCAACAACCGCAACGCGACTCCAATCAACAACAACGCAAAGGACGTGTACCAGGTGGTGGACGTGTGCAAAACCGCCGCAACCAAAACAACCAGCAAGGCAACGACCGCCAGCAAGGCAACGACCGCCAAGATGGTAACCGCGGTGGCCGCCAGCAGAAAAACCAGCGCCACAACAAACGCGACGGCAAAGGCCGCCACGACAGAAACGAGCGCAACCACGAGCGCAGAGAACGCAAACAGCCAGTACTCGACGGCCCAAAGACCGATGTCGAAGGCATGCTAGAAATTGCGCCTAAAGGATTTGGATTCCTGCGCGTTCCAGAAAAGAACTTCTCACAAGATCGCGGTGACGTCTTTGTCACTCCAGAAACCATTCGCAAACACGGGCTACGTCTCGGCGCATGGATCAAGGGGGCCTCACAAGAAGGCAACCGCGGACCTCAGCTCACTGAGATCTACTCCATCAACGACATCGAGCCAGCTGACGCATTCAAGCTGCCTCACTTTGATGAACTCAAAGCAATCAACCCAGACAAACGCATCCCATTTGAGACCACCGCTGAGCGCTTCACCACCCGCGTCTTAGACATCGTCTCACCCGTCGGCAAAGGCCAGCGCGGACTCATCGTCTCGCCACCTCGCTCAGGCAAAACCACCATGCTTTTACACATGGCAGAAGCGATTCGCGAAAAATACGACGAATCCATTCACCTCATCATCCTGCTCATCGACGAGCGCCCAGAAGAGGTCACCGAGTTTCGCCGTGTCTTGCCAAATGCCGAAATCTACGCCAGCTCCAATGACGACGGCGCACGCAGCCACTGCCGCCTAGCCGAACTCTGCATCGAACGCGCCAAGCGCCTCGTTGAAGGAAATAAAGACGTACTCGTGCTGATGGACTCCATCACCCGCCTAGCCCGCGCATATAATAATAACCTCAGCTCAGGCAACAAACCACAACAAGGCAAAGGGAAATTCCAGCGCGGACGCCAACAACAGCAAAACCGTGGATATCAAAGCGGAGGCATCGTCGCCGGCGCGCTAGAAATGCCACGCCGCCTATTTGCCGCCGCGCGTAATACTCGTGGTGCTGGCTCGCTAACAATTCTAGCCACCGCCCTCGTGCAGACCAACTCACGCGCAGACGAAGCCATTTTCCAAGAATTCAAAGGCACCGGCAACATGGAAATCGTGCTCGACCGCCGCATCGCCGAGCAATACATCTACCCAGCTGTAGATATCTTCAAATCCGGTACCCGCCGCGAAGAGCTACTTCTTCCCGAGCACCTGCTGCACAAAATCCACCTCATCCGCCGCGGCCTATCAGGTCACCGTCCTGAGGAGGCCATGGAGCGCCTGATCTTCTTCCTCAAGCGCTTCAACAACAACGCGCAAATGCTCATGGAAATCAAAGGCTAACGGGGAGGGAAGAGTGAATGGTGAAGAGAGAAGAGTGAATTCCTATACGATGAAACCCTAACGACACCAACCACTAACTCACAAGCTTTGCCAGCTAGCTCAAAACAGCCAGCCACGACAATCAAACCATTTCACATTACCAAGCCGACTTATTCATAAGTCGGCTTTTTTGCGCCCTCACCGCACCACATCCCAGCCAGCTAGAGACAGCCAGCTAGACAGACAACATTCCAGCCAGCTAAAAACATCCCAGCCAGCTAGACAGACAACTTGCGACAGAACATTTCAGCGCAGTCACGTTTAGCTCTCTCCCCTTTAGCCGAATAGCAAGACAGACAAATTCAGACCGGCTACAAAACCTGCCGAGCCAAACCCGAAGGGTTTAAAGACTTTAGCCGCGGGTCAACGAGCCCAGCGAGTGCAACCCGTGGTCAAGCCAAGCAGACAATCATCTGCCGAAGGCAGAATGGACCACCGTGCGTCTGAAACCACACAACTCAGCTGGAACTAACGACGCTAGAGCAACAAATAATAAATAGCAAGACAGACAAATTAACACCGAAAAATTCACACCGGCTACAGAGACAAATTCACACCGGCTACAAAACCTGCCGAGCCAAACCCGAAGGGTTTAAACATCCCAGCCAGACAGACAAATTCACACCCGCTACAAAACCTGCCGACCCAAACCCGAAGGGTTTAAAGACTTTAGCCGCGGGTCAACGAGCCCAGCGAGTGCAACCCGTGGTCAAGCCAAGCAGACAACCATCTGCCGAAGGCAGAATGGACCACCGTACGTCTGAAACCACACAACTCAGCTGGAACTAACGGCGCTAGAGCAACAAATAGTAAATAGCAAGACAGACAAATTCACACCGGCACAAATTCAGACCGGCTACAAAACCTGCCGACCCAAACCCGAAGGGTTTAAAGACTTTAGCCGCGGGTCAACGAGCCCAGCGAGTGCAACCCGTGGTCACCCCCAGCAGACAATCATCTGCCGAAGGCAGAATGGACCACCGTGTACCTGAAACCACACAACTCAGCTGGAACTAACGGTCCTAGCGCCACATTCCAGCCAGCTAGCTGAAAAAAAACCTCAACTAACAAACAAAAAAATCAGCTGCAGGAAACCCCTGCGGCTGATAGTGACCAGCGGGCGCGCGATGCGCCCCGCTGGTCTATCGATATAGAATCGACAATTAATCTTCGATGATTACGCGGAAACCAACGTTATAAACTTTTTGGTATGGTGCGTATTTCAGACGGTAAGATGAAGTCGCGCGGTGCGGACGATCACGCCATGAACCACCACGAACAACTTTAGCGTCACCCTTTGATAGATCGTTGCGGCCGTCAGCCTCGTTGTATGGATACGACTTGTAACTAGTACGTGTCCACTCAGCAACGTTACCAATCATGTCGTAGAGACCAAAGGCGTTAGCCTTATACTGGCCTGTACCGTCAGGTATCATTCTGCCGTCATCAAATGACTCGTCGCGAGGAACGAAGTCATTGAGTGGTGTGCGTCTTTCTTTTGGCAGCGGCTGTGGATCAATACCATATACTGCTAGATCACCAATGTTAGTATCAGCTAGGTTGGCATAATTTTCAAAACCAGTCGTACCGAAGAAGAATGGTTGATCATTACCAGCTCTAGCAGCCCACTCCCACTGTGCTTCTGTTGGCAGGTTGATTGTCTGACCGCTCTGCTCACCGAGCCAGCTAGCAAATCCCATCGCATCATTCCAAGTCACACGGATGGCTGGCATCTGTGGATCATTAGCTGGATAGCCAGGGAAGATATGATCTTTCCACTGCTGGTTGATATGGCGGCTATTGTGCTCTGGGTTAAACTCACGCAGCTGTGCGTTAGTTACCTCAGTAGTAGACATCCAGAATGCGCGGTCCACTTTCACTACAGACTGCGGGAATTCATCACGCTCACCGTCAACGGATCCCATAACAAACTCACCAGCTGGTACACGAACTAACTCGAGCTCTGAGTCACCAAACTTGATAGTCTTCTTCTCAACCTTGTGATTAGCAAAGTCGATTGGCCAGTTAGTATGAGTCAAAGCCTCAGGACGCTCTTGTTTTGGTGGTTTAACAAATGATGGACGCTCAGTAGGAAGCGCAGGCACCCACTCGATGTCATCGTCAATGTTAGCGAATCGCTTCTTATACTCAACAGTACGCTTAGCCCACTTCAGTGTTAGTGGATCACTATCAAACTCTGTCCAAGTAGCGTGGTATGGCACGTTGAGGTCAGCCCATGTGACTAACTTCTCAAGCGCTTCATCGCTGAGTTCCACACCGTGGTGACCTTTCTCCAGAATCTGGAAGAGCTCACTGGTAGAAGTGTGTACATCCATTGGAGTGAGGATATGCAGATCACTCTCTGGTCCTGGACGTCTAACGTATGGATGCAGCGCCATGTAAGCTCCACTGAATGATGCGCGACCAAATTTCTGGTCTACATTGTCCGCAAAGTTAGGAGTATCACTTGAGCCATCGTGACAGCCGACACAGTATTGGTCGAGCACTGGCTGGATTTCACGTTTGAAGCCAAATCCGTGAATTGGCTGATCGCTCCATGGTTTGAGCGATACTGGTGCTTTTTTAGATGCCAGTGTAGCGTGTGGCTGCGGCGCAGTGTTGCTTGGCTCGTGACAGCCGACACAAGAAACTGTCTCGCCTGGTTGAGCAGTTAGCCAGCTACGCATCACCTGCATAGCATTGCCATCTTTATCTAATGGCTGGATAGAAATTGGCATGCTGTGAGGAATTTTCACCATCACAGAACCATCTTTCTCAACAGGAACGGTACCTAATACACGCTTCATATCCCAGCCACCTTCGATAGCCAGCGCATCGTGATTACCAGTGTCGCGGTAGGCGTAACCGTAAGTAAAGAGTCTCAGTCCACCGATTTCACCTTCTGGAATACCTTCCAGACCTGGACCTGCGTAGATATTTTGAATGTATAAGTTAGCATCATCCGCATTTGGATCGCGTCTGCTAGGAATCACTGGTGGTTTGTTGCGCTTCTTCAGAGGAATTGGCTCAAACATCTGATCGCGGCTCTCGCCTAACTGAATGATGTTATCAAACTTATCCACCAAGTAGAGTGACCATTTAGCATTTGGGTTCATTTTTCCTGATACCACAAAGTAACCATCACCTAGCGGATATGGGTGCAGGAACATTGGCCACTTACCAACAACGTATTTGTCGATGATTCTTGGCTCGTAGGTACGTCCACGGCCAGGGATACGGTACATCGCACCTTCAGCTTCAAATGAACCTAATGATTGGTCAAATACCCATAGCTCACCTTGGCGCGCAGCACCGTGGTGGCCAGAAACAATCGCACTAAACTGTGATGTCTTACCTGGGATCTGTTTGGCGTAGAATAAAGTATTTGGCCAGTATGAGTTAGACCCGTAAACTGAGCGGTTATCAGTACCGTCAGGGTTCATTTCCATGAGGATACGAGTGAAGTAGTGAGAGTTATCAGTGTACTCCCAGCGAGAATACTGCACTTTACCATTCTCCTTCACCCAAGGGTACCAGACGTTTTCTTGGTCAAATGTTAGCATGCGCGGCTTAGACCCGTCGCCTTCCATTTCAAAGAGTGTGCCCACATAATCTTTGCCGCGAACACATGGTACTGAGTTCAAGCTGGCTGTGGAGCAATAGATGATTTTGCCGCTCGGCAAATACACCGCATTGTAGTTATCGACCTCGTCGAGGAATGTGGTGAGCTGGCGCTTACCTGACCCGTCGATATTCATTTCATAAATCTCAGAAGTAGTCGTCTCCGTATTGATTGCAGAATACAAGAATTTACCAGCCTCATAATCGAGGTTGATGTCCATCAGAGATTCTTTTTTGCTCTTAGGTTTGTAAACTTCTTTAGTCTTACCAGTGCGTAGATTCAGGCGCTCAATGCTATCACCAAAATCAAAGCTATAGACTTGCTTGTCACGGCGAGTGAACTCTGAGTTCCCCCTCCAGTTAGCTGGCAGTCTATCTGATTGGCTGCGACGGAAGATGATTTCGTCGAAGTCAACCATTGGGTTATCTGTCACCAATGCCTCATAACGAAGAGCTTTAAGTCCATCCCAATCTTCACCTTGCTCCAGCTTCTTCATGCGAGCGCTGTACTTGCTGGTCTTATAGTCTGGATACTCTTTCGCTAGATTCGCTACAGACAAACGCAGGTCTTCTAATGATTTTTCATATTCTGGATAAATAAACTCCAGATCTACCAGAGTCATGAAAACCCCTTGATGCTTACGCGCGGTTTTCATCGCTGGCACCATCATTTCAAAGGTGTTAACACCTTTCTTAAGAGGCATCTTGTAGAAGATCTTTGATCCCTGGTACTTTGTTAGTACTTTACCGTTAAGGCGCAGTTTGACATTACCTTGTGGTACGCTCAGGCCTTGATCATAATCTCTATCAGCTGTTAATGTGGCTACTAGATACTGATTCGCTTTTGGGTTCTTAATCTTTAAAGCACGGTTAAATTGACCATTTTGCTCTAAATAGTAGTTAGAGGATTTGGATGCTTTGTCAAAATCCCCAGGCCAATCAGTGATCACCCCTTCTTTTCCAACATACCAATCACTCAGCTCGCATTTCCCTTGATCCCCCCAACAGGGCTCAAATAGACACATTCCCAGCAACAGGAATAGGAATCTAATACATTTATTTCCGTAATTACTCTTCATCTTATCAATCATTGTTTGACTGCTTGGGTGTATCCCGCTGACTAGTACTGTACTGAAAACTTTTTTTATCAAAGTTGACAAAATTTGCGCCAACAAGCCTGCCAAATTATCTATTCATTTATGAAAATATCATAATTCACATATTATATCATCCAGCTAGCAACTAGGACAAACAATGCTGCAGGCTTGCCATCATAGATACTAAACTGATAAACAAGGTTATGCGAACCACCCTATTTCTAACCAGCTGCCTACTACTCGCGTGTACCCCGAAGGAGGATACCAGAACTCCAGCTGAAAAACTAGCAGACGCCCCCATCAAAGGCCCTAGATATTCAACACAATTTTTCAGCGCCGCCGATCAAGCTGGCGAGCGCGGTAGTTTGCTCGCCACAGGCAGCATGCATTTCAGAGAAAAGTCCCCGTCGCCGGAGCGACCTATCACTGGCAGTTTTACCACCAGTATCGATATGCAGGCAGCCCTACCTTATTTCGAAGGACAAAGGCTACTCACCTCCACCGGCAAAGATTCCAGCGGCGGTTTTTCCTATCTACCACCCGAGCCAGAAAGCCGCCCGCGTGGCACCTTTTACTTTCCTAACGGCTTATCCGTCAAAGCTGATTACCGCAATGGCAGCTATTACGGAACCTGGCAAGTACAGGGCGCACAAGGTGGCCAAGCTATCATTAGCCCGCTGGCTAACTAATCAATCTAGCCAGCTCGTTAGTTCTAGCTGATTTTTTCTTGGGCAAAAAAATGGCCGGTTGGGAATTAATCACCCAAACCGGCCAGTTGTTTTAGAGCTGTCGCTTAATCTTCGATAATCACGCGGAAACCAACATTGTAGACCTGCTGGAATGGTGCGTATTTGAGGCGGTAAGATGAAGTCGCACGATGCGGGCGATCGCGCCATGATCCACCACGAACAACTTTGGCATCATCTGTTGATAGATCATTGCGTCCGTCAGTCTCGTTGTATGGATAAGGTTTGTAGCTGGTGCGAGTCCACTCGGCCACGTTACCAATCATGTCGTGAAGACCAAATGCGTTAGCCTTATATTGTCCGGTACCATCTGGCAGCATTCTACCGTCGTCGAATGATTCATCGCGTGGCACAAAGTCGATCAATGGTGTGCGATGTTGTTTTGGCACTGGCTGAGGATCGACACCGCGAACAGCGAGATCACCAATGTTAGTGTCAGCTAGGTTAGCATAGTTTTCGAAACCAGTTGTACCAAAGAAGAATGGTTGATCACTACCCGCTCTAGCAGCCCACTCCCACTGTGCTTCAGTTGGGAGGTTAATGGTCTGACCGCTCTGCTCACCGAGCCAGCTAGCAAATGCCATCGCATCATTCCAGTTCACACGGATGGCTGGCATCTGTGGATCATTGGCTGGGTATCCAGGGAAAATGTGATCTTTCCACTGTTGGTTGATAAAGCGGCTGTGGTGCTCTGGCTTAAATTCACGCATCTGAGCATTGGTCACCTCAGTGGTAGACATCCAGAATGGACGGTCGATTTTCACTACTGACTGCGGGAATTCATCGCGCTCGCCGTCGACGGAGCCCATAACAAACTCGCCAGCTGGAATGCGTACAAACTCGAGCACAGACTCACCAAACTTGATCATTTTCTTCTCCACCTTGTGATTGCTAAAATCAATCGGCCAGCTGGAATGAGTCACTGCCTCTGGGCGCTCTAGTTTTGCTGGTTTGATAAATTCTGGGCGCTCGGTAGGAAGTGGTGGCATCCACTCGATGTCGTCGTCGATACCAACAAACTTCTTCTTGTACTCAACGGTACGCTTGGCCCACTTCAGTGTTAGTGGATCACTATCAAACTCTGTCCACGTAGCGTGGTATGGCACGTTGAGGTCTACCCAAGTAACTAACTTCTCACGCGCTTCATCACTGAGTTCCACACCGTGGTGACCTTTATCAAGGATTTGGAAGAGCTCACTGGTAGAAACGTGGAAGTCCATTGGCGTGAGGATGTGCAAATCACTCTCGGGCCCCGGACGTCTAACGTATGGATGCAGCGCCATGTAAGAAGTACTGAAGCTGGCGCGGCGGAATTTGTGCTCAGTGATATCAGCAAAGTTAGGTTTATCGTCTGAGCCGTCGTGACAGCCTGCGCAGTATTGGTCGAGCACTGGCTGGATTTCACGTTTGAAGCCAAATCCATGAATCGGATGCTCGCTCCACGGCTTGAGTTCCTGCGGTGATTTTTTGGATGCCAAAGTGACATTTGGCAGCGGTGCGGTATTGCTAGGTTCGTGACAGCCGACACAAGAAACCGTCTCGCCCGGCTGAGCTGCTAGCCAGCTACGCATCACCTGCATGGCATTGCCATCTTTATCTAATGGCTGGATAGAAATTGGTTGGCTGTGGGGAATTTTCACCATCACAGAGCCGTCTTCCTCAACTGGCACGGTGCCTAATACACGCTTCATGTCCCAGCCACCTTCGATAGCGAGCGCATCGTGGTTACCAGTATCGCGGTATGCGTAACCGTAAGTGAAGAGTCTCAGTCCACCGATTTCTCCTTGCGGAATTCCTTCTAGGCCTGGGCCTGCGTAGATGTTTTGAATGTAAAGGTTCGCGTCATCGGCCTCGAGGTTCCGACGTTCAGGAATCACACGTGGTGTGGGCCGCGCCTTCAGCGGAATCGGCTCAAACATCTGGTCACGGCTCTCGCCTAACTGCACCATGTTATCAAACTTATCTACCATGTAGAGAGCCCATGGAGTTTCAGGTGTCATTTTACCAGCGACGAGGAAATAGCCATCTCCAAGCGGATAAGGGTGCACAAACATTGGCCACTTACCTACCACGTATTGGTCGATAATTTCTGGCTCATAAGTACGACCGCGGCCAGGGATGCGGTACATCGCGCCGTCACCCTCAAAAGATCCTTTTGATTGATCGAAGACCCACAGCTCACCCTGACGGGATGGCCCGTGGTGGCCAGAGACAATTGCGCTAAACTGCGAGCTATTGCCCGGGATTTGTTTGGCGTAGAATAAGGTATTTGGCCAGTATGAGTTAGAACCATAAACCGAGCGGTTGTCGGTGCCGTCTGGGTTCATTTCCATCAAGATGCGTGTGAAATAGTGTGAGTTGTCAGTATATTCCCAGCGAGAATATTGCACTTTACCATTTTCCTTAACCCACGGGTACCAGGCATTTTCTTGGTCAAATGTCAGCTGGCGTTTGCCTGAGCCATCGGCATTCATTTCGAAAAGTGTGCCTACATAATCACTACCGCCCACACATGGCACGGAGTTCAAACTAGCTGTTGAGCAGTAGATGAGCTTGCCATTTGGTAGATAAACCGCGTTGTAGTTATCAATTTCATCGCGGTGAGTAGTGATTTGGCGCTTCCCAGATCCGTCGACGTTCATTTCATAAACTTCAGACGTCTGCGTCTCCGTATTGATGCCTGAGTAGAGGAACTTGCCCGCGTCAAAGTGCAAGTTGATGTCCATCAACGCTTCCTTGGTATCGCTAGGTTTATAGATCTCACGCAAATCACCTGAGCGAACGTTCATCGCTTCAATGCTGTCGCTAAAGTTGAAGCTAAACTTCTGCTTCGCACGGTGTAGAAACTCTGAGTTGCCACGCCAGTTAGCTGGCATACGAGTCGACTTACTGCGGCGGAAGATGATTTCTTCAAAGTCCACCATTGGGTTATCCGCTACTAAGGCCTCGTGGCGAAGCGCCTTGAGCGCGTCCCAATCTTCACCTTTGGATAGTTTTTTAAACCGCGCGCTATACTTGCTAGCATCGTAGCTTGGGAATTCTTTGGCCAAATTGACAATCGATAATTGCAGATCTTCTAATGATTTTTCATATTCTGGATAAACAAATTCCAGCTCGATGCGCGTCATATGCAGCTGATGAGCAGGACGCTTTTGATTTTTCGGAATCGGCAGCACTTTGATTTCAAAAGTATTCTCGCCCTTTTTTAGCGGCAGCTGATAGAACAAACCTGAATCACGGTATTTAGGAATGATCTGACCATTTACGCGAACTTCAGTATTGTACGTAGGAACACTCAGCCCCTGAAGGTAATCTGAGTCAGCGGTGAGCTTGGCGATGAGAAACTGCGGATGTTTTCTATTGGTAAAACGTAGGCTCCGGTTGAACTGCCCTTTAGTTTCCAGCCAGCAATCAGGATTTTCAGACGCTTTGTCAAAATCACCCAGCCAATCAGTGACTTTCCCCTCAGCGCCAACGTACCAATCACTCAGTTCGCACTGGCCACGCCCCCAGCTGGAATTCCATAAACAAATGCTCATCAATACCAGAAAGCATTTCACCGTGTTCTTTTTCAACGTCATCATTTTGCAAGGTCACTCAATGGCAAGCAGTCTCAAACTGGATGCCTTTATTAAATACTACATTTATAGTACTTTTTATCACCAGACAGTAAATTGATTTACTCGTCACACAAACGAATCACTTCAAACAGACAGATATCAATAATTCAAGAGACACCAAATCCCCTAGCCACAGGCGCTAGGGGGCTTTGATGCTGGGAAAATACCCGTAAAACAAACGACCAGCCGGCACCAGCTATTCAAACGTCACTCTCAAGAACCAAACGTGTGGAAACTTTCAGCCTCACCTCTTGCTTGTAATACTCCTGAGCAATCACTTTCAGCTGGCTGAGCACCGTGGCATCGACGGGCTGTGCGCCCTCAACCACAATGACCACCATCAAATCACCATTTTCACGTGTGCGCCGGGCAGAAACCAAATGATAACCGTGATCATCAAGCACATCGTGCAGCATCGTTGATGATGACAGCGGCTGCGCTACCTTGCTGGCTAAAATCGATGTCAGCGGCACCATCAAACCAATACCAATTAATGTGAAGCCAATGAAGATCCGCCGACTTAATAGATGGTCTGTAGCTGAACGACCGCGCACACCAGCTGAATAGAAATTACACGCTGAACCCAAAACAATCGCCACCACGTTTGTGCCAAATAACAGCGCCGCCCCCTTAGCCAGCTCAAACTCACCCATCGCGAGCCCAATTCCAGTCGTGCTAATCGGCGGTACAAGAGCCGCGGCTATCGCCACCCCTGCCAGAGCACCAGTGAGCTTCGGTCGCGCCATGCAATAAGATGCCGCAATGCCTGAAATAAATGCGACACCAAGATCTAGCAATGTTGGTGCCCCGCGAGCTTCCAGCTCACCAGTGATACCAATCTGCACAAAGCGGGCAAATAACCCCGAGATAAAACCAACGATCAAAGCGCTCAAAAATCCTAAGCCCACAGCCTTCTGACACCTCTGCCACAGCGGCATATTTCCCTGCACCAAGGCCAGACCACCACCGAGCAGTGGCGTCATTAGCGGCGCTACTAACATCGCCCCAATTACCACCGCGCCACTATCAGCTAACAAACCTAACGAAGCAATAGAAGTCGCCAAGATCATCAATACCGCAAAATCAAATGACCAACGCGACTTGCTCTCCATTTCGTTGAACAAAGAAATCCTCTCAGTTCGCCCCAGCTGAGGAATCCTCAGTTTAAGAAAATCTTCAAAGTAATAACGCACACGCTGACCCACTGGGCGCGCCGCTCTAACGACTCCGATGCTCATTGCCCTCTCGCCAGTCATCAAGCGCCCTTGCACGGTGCCAAACAGGCTCTTGCGCATAGTCCCTGCTCCAGTCGCGCCAATTAATAACAATCCGTACTCGCCAGAATTAATCTCCCCAGCAATGCCTTCGCTCACTGAATCACTAACTACCACTTTGCTGCTAACATCCTCCGTCTTTAATCCAGCGCGATTTACATAACGTATCAAGTGGCCGTACCCAACATCATGAGAAACTTCATCCACGTTAGGCTCGATAAAAAGCGCCACCGCGTCAGCACCAGCTATGCTAGATGCCAAACTCAAACCTAACTTAGAATGCTGACCACCTGCACATGGAACCAGAATTTTCTGGTTTTCCATGCTCTCCGAGCCAAGACGCAAAACCAAAACTGCGCAGTCAGCATCCTCCAGCAGATCTCTAGCTAACTTACCATAAGGGCTGCCGTCCTTAGCTGAGTCGTGGCGACCAACAATTAACAAACTCGGCTGGATTTTTTTCACTGTCTGCAAGACCGCCTTGCTACGCCGCACCACACTGTGGCGCGCCAGACGAATCTGCGTAGAGCCAGCTTCAGCCAGCGCATCGGCGATAACATTCCAATACGGTTCAGCTTCCAATAGCTCACTGCCCCAAGACTGCCATTCTACATCAGCCTGCCCCTTGCCTTCCTCTATCCACAAAATATCCAAGCGGCTGCCACGACCAACGGCAAACCTCACTCCCCAGCGCACCATCGCCGCCGCTTCAGATTCTCTACGAATAATGACTAACACGCCAGTTAATGAAACATTTTATCATCAAATGAAAAGCCCAGAATTTCTCACCTAAAAAAATACATAAATCACTCAGATTTCAACGCATCCAAGCAAACTTATTAGCCGTGCAAAATTTATAGAAAATACCATTAACAAAGTTAATCGACACCACAAAAACAATGGCATGATAGCATTTAACTTTAGCCGCGGACTGATACACGCTAAACATAAAAATATGAAATATTATTAACTAGGCACAGCACATGCTTAAAATAATTCAGACTCAATTAGATACTACCGACATCCACGCTATGAAGGGAAAACAGAGTTATTTATCTGTTATTATTATGCTTGCAAATAGTCATCCACAAGCCACGTAAACCCATGTAGGGACTGTCCAATTATCCAAATCGGGCGCCCGAATATAGCACATTTGAAACAAGTTCCTTGAAATAACAAATCTAAATCACTCCTGCTAAATCATCAAGCAAACGACACATTGATATCAACGGATGCTTAAGTACGATAGCTTGCAATAAGCCACTCACCCGATCTCTCGCTATGAAGCCACAGCCAATGACACCTCACACGCTGCTTAGAAAAGCGGCACCATTCATGCGCCAGCCATCTAGCAAGCAAAAGGGCTTTGCTTTGGTAGCCACCATCACCATCATGGCAATACTCGCTCTGGTTGCCTTGGCCATGCTTAGCCTCGGCACAGTAGAAACCAGAGCAGCTAAACATAACAATGCCCGACTAGAAGCCCAAGCCAATGCGCGCTTGGCACTAGCAATCGCTCTAGGTGAGCTGCAAAAATCAGCTGGAGCAGACCAGCGCGTCACCGCTGAAGCCGACATCACAGGGGCAGCAGGCTACGGCAAACACCACTGGGTGGGCGTATGGTCTAGCCAAGACAATGATAACGACGGTCTCGCTGATGGCGACTTCCTCGGCTGGCTCGCCTCTTCAGCTACGGTGAGTAAAAATCTACTTTATAGCGAAATTTCTACCCCCGCCCCTGAAGAAAGCGATCCCGCATGGGCTAGCATGGTGGGTGCTGGATCTGCCGACACGACTAGCGAACCGAAAAATGCGGTACTCGCAGAAAAAGTCCCTCTTTACGATAAATCTGATGAATTTTCCACTAACGAAGCGAGCGGTCACTACGCATGGTGGGTCGGCGATGAAGGTGTCAAAGCGCGCGTTAACCTAGAAAATACTCAAGAAAACCTCGCTCTAGCTGGCCAGCAAACTGAACGCGCAGCCATCGAAGTCATGGCTGGCTTCGAAGAGGTCGCCAAAGATGAAGAAAATCTCGACACCGCCATCACCACCAACTCGCTCAGACTCATCCCAGGGGTGGCTAAAGATGCCTTCAAAAAGAATTTCCACAGTGTCACTAGCCACTCGTATGCGCTAGCTACTGATACAAAAAACGGCGGGCTAAAAACCGACCTCAGCTTGTTATTTGAAATGAACGACGCTGAGTTCGAAGCCATCGCCCCTGCCGATTACGCAGCTTATGTGAATCTAGATACACCGGTCAGCACTGAAGCCACAGAGCCTAAAGGGCTGTTATTTCATCAAGATAATATCCACGGCCCAACCATCGATGTTCTGAGAAATCATTACCGAATGTATAAAAATAACATCGGTTCACTCGACTCACCAAAATTCACAGCTCTAGCTAATAAACCAAACTTTCAGGAGTTCATCGACAACCCAGAAGGAGCTTGGATCCGTTGCCCATCAGCTCTCACATTTAGCCAATATCGAAGAGTTGATATTGCCACCTCTGAGACCATGCGAATTAGAAATGGCAAATCCATCCACATGGGGCCAACAACAAGGGCTTTGCGAAACAACATCAGTCCCTACCTGAACAGAATCACTATCTATTCTATTATCGAAGGAGTCAAAGGTTCAGCAGAAGAGGTAGATGATCCAGAGAGCCCAATCCCCATCAAGTTCAAATTGCGTATTCTGCCCATTATCCACATACATAACCCATATAATGTAGCGATGGAAATTCCACAAATGCGAGTTACCCTATTTGTGAAAAACGCTATGCTTCATTATGAAGTAGATGACGAAACGGATGACGAAAAGCTTATAAACCACCTAAAAGATGTTGAAGAGAAAGATCAATTATATTCCGAGAACAAATATTTATTTACCCAATTTGTCGTCGATACAACTTCCTACTCACCAGGACAAATTAAAGTATTCGCTCCTGAGCGTAATTTGACATGGGGCCATCAAATGCCGATGAGTCAGATCACCGACATGACTGATCCTAACGAGTTCGGCATCGAGGTTGATCATAAATTCGATGTTGGCGTAACCGAGGCTTCCGAGAATGTTAAGTTTTTCACGACATGGAACGATGACTCTAAAATCTGTGTAGACATCAAAGAGTCCGCTGACTCCGATTGGTCATTCCTCTGGTCTGGTGACATCAGCCAGTTACACCAAAGAACAACAGGGCTGATAGAAGGCCACGGTAGCAGCTCTCCCTTCGATTCCATGCCAGATAATATTCACCCACCCTCCTATTATGATGAACCAACGCCAATTTCCGTATTGGATCTCTATGTCAAACCCTCTAAGCACCGGCGTCATAGTAGTTCAGATTACTCCTACAGTGAAGGTTCTCCTACTGTAGGTTTCCCATCCTTTGTTTTAGGTAACCCATTAGCTCCATCAGATTCAAACCGCGCATACGGTGAAAATAACGGCACAGCTGGCCGTTCACTAATGTCACCAATGATGCACGGCCATTATAATTTCGCCTTCGATTCATTCCCAGTATTAGAATCATCTTATGCTAACGGAGGTGATCATTCCACCTGGGGGTGGGATAATGGCTCAGAAGGCGAAGAGTTCACCTGTATCGTCGAGGTGCCAACAGCACCAATGAGCTCCATTGGTGCATTTCAACACGCCAACATCACAATGACTGGAGCTCAGCCAGCTCTCGCTATAGGCAATTCCTTCCCCAGCCTTGATCTAGACGATTTCTCCAAAACCTTCCACAAACCTAATAAACAAACATTCTATGACCTCTCATACTACGCTAACGCAGAGCTATGGGATCGATATTATTTCTCCTCAATCTCACCCAAAGAGAGTGACTATAGCTCATCAAAAAGTCAGACTATCAGCTCATTAGATGAGGTCGTCAGCGACTTCATGGAAGGTGAAGTTCCATTATTGAATTCTAGAGTCACCCTACGAACTACTTCACAGGATAATGAGACAATAGCAGATGAACTGCTAGACTTTAAAACTAGTGCCGCCCATCTGGCTATCAAGGGAGGCTTTAATATTAACTCAACGTCAGTTGAAGCTTGGAAAGCCATGCTAGCTGGAAACCGCAACAAAACACTGCTAGATAATACCGGCTCCGAAATTGACAACGAAGACCTATCAACACTCTCGAGATCATCGCGCCCAGCTGGAGAAGGCTACGAAGAACCGTCAGAATCATCTGATAGTTCATGGAGCGGCTTCGCCCAACTCGACGACGCACAGGTAGAAAAATTAGCTGAAGAAATCGTCACAGAAATCAAACGACGCCGAGCCCAATCACTGAATAAAAAAGGTGAAGTCACCCCATTCTTAGGCTTAGGCGAATTTGTAAACCGTGACCCAGCTGGCGACAAAGAAATGCAGCTAGCTGGCACCATCCAGCACGCGCTTAACAAATCAGAAATCAACCAAGCTCTGGAAAGCTATGGCACATTCACAATCGCTGACTTTAACGGCCTAGATGAAAATATTAAAATCAATACTGAGGCTTCAGCAGATGCCAGCCCAACAGACCTCGAGGTTCCCATAGCGGCTTCATCGCCTAGCTTTATCCTGCAGAGTGATGTCCTGCAGAACATTGGATCATCTATCAGCGCACGTTCAGATACCTTTGTCATCCGCGCCTATGGCGACTCGGTTGATAGCAAGGGCAAAATACTCGCTACCGCTTGGTGTGAGGCCGTAGTTCAACGCACTACCCAGCCAATCAACCCAGACCCACAGGAACCATGGGAAGTAGATCCTAACGAACTAACTAATACAAAGGCAACCCAATGGGGCAGACGTTTCGAAATGGTCAGCTTCCGCTGGTTAAATAAAAACGAGATTTAACTAGCTACATCACTCACTTCACAACGAACACATAGATTATGTCACCCATCAAACTCTTAATCGTTCCCCTACTCATACTAGCCCAGCTAGGCTTTGCCCTAGCAGCTCCCCCAGCACAGAAGCTCAACTTCAAATGCGTTACCGTTACTGGCTCTATCGAAGCCATCGCTAACTCAGATCTAAAGAAAAGCGTGGTCATCAAAGCCTCTTGCCACAATCGCTCTGAAAACTATGCTCTGCGTGCTACCCAAAAAATAGATTTCTACGCTCTGGGCACAGACCTCAAATCAGCAGATGCTCGCCCAATTGCATCAGTAAAAATCCCGCAAAAGAGTTCGCAGCTTCTCTTTGTCTTTGTGCCTATCAAGCAGACCAAAGATAGCGACCCAAGCTTCCGCGTTATTACTCTGGACGATTCAACCAACAAGTTCCCTAACGGAACTGTACAGTTCATCAACCTAACCTCAGACAAACTATTCCTCATTGTTGGCCAAGAAGGCAAAACCAAGAAGATCACGGCGAACCCAACTCAGCCAGTGGCCTATAAAATGGCCCCTGATTTCAAAGGCAACCTACCAATTAAAGCTGCGGTCAAAAACAAAAAGCAATTAGAGCTGATATTCAACTCACGCCTATTCCCAAACAAAAAATGTCGTGAGCTCTGCTTCATCTGGCCACGCCAAGATGTCAAACGTGGCAACAAACTACGAACAACTGCCCTTCGCGACAAAGCGATGCCCCAAGACATGCAGGCGAGCCCAAAACAAAAGCCCGCTTCTAGATAGATATTTAGCCATAGTTAGAGCACCTATTCAGGCTGCTAGTTGGCTGCTCGTGCTCGGCAGCCTCAACAACTACAGCTAGGCTAATTACAGCGTATGTTTCGCCCCCGCCAACTTGATTTAGCCGCTTGATGATATCGGGAGTTTCGCGGTTGCAGAATCTGATTTTATGACTAGTCTGTGCTCGCCCGTCGCAGCGATGGGTGAAAATTTCTGATAAGATCATGAGTGAGTATAAGACTGAATCTCCCGTATGCATTGCTGGCACAGGTAGTTACGTGCCAGAAAGAGTCATGACCAATGCGGATCTGGAAAAGATCGTAGACACCTCTGACGAGTGGATTGCCTCGCGCACTGGCATCAAAGAGCGCCGCATCGCGGCTGAAGACGAGTTCACCTCTCACCTCGCTTACAAGGCATCACTCAAAGCGTTAGAACAATCTGGCATCGCCGCTCAAGACATCGAGCTCATCATTGTCGCCACTATCACCCCAGACACGCCAACTCCAGCGACAGCCTGCTACGTGCAGGAAATGCTCGGGGCAAAAGGCGCCGTGGCCTTTGATATCTCAGCCGCATGCTCTGGCTTCCTCTACGCCATGAAAGTAGCCAAACGACTGATCTCGGATGGCGCCTATAAAAATGCTCTCATCGTCGGCGCCGAAAAACTTTCCAGCGCTGTGAACTGGAAAGATCGTAATACTTGCATCCTCTTTGGCGATGGCGCCGGAGCCGCCGTACTCAAGCGTTCTGGCGAAAATGATGGCGAAATCCTCGCCACGGAAATGGGATCCGATGGCGCTCACACAGGCCTGCTGCGCATTCCTGGTGGCGGTTCAGCTCTGCCTATCACTCCTGAAAATGTCGACCAAAACCTCCACGGCATGGAAATGCAAGGACGTGAAGTTTTCAAAGTCGCCGTCAATGCCATGAAAAATGCCGCTGAGAAAGTCATCGAGCGCGCTGGTTTAGACACCGATGACATCCAGCTCATCATCCCACACCAAGCTAACTTACGCATCATCGATGCCATTGCTAACCGACTTTCAGTACCTAACGATCGCGTTTACGTGAACCTGCAAAAATACGGCAATACCTCAGCTGCGGCTGTAGCGATTGCTCTGGATGAAGCTCACCGTGAAGGAGCCTTCAAGCGTGGCGACAATATCATCTTAGTTGTATTTGGAGCTGGATTTACTTGGGCGGCCACTGCTATTCGTTGGTAAATTAATTTCTATCACTCACTAATTCTGCACAACGATTATGGACTCGGAGCAACTGCAAAAAGAAATCACCGCGCTGAGCAACTGGATCCCAGCGGTTAAGGAAGAAATGGGCAAGGTCCTCGTCGGCCAAGCTCAACTTGTAGACAGGCTGATTATCGGCCTCTTGTGCAAGCACCACATCTTGCTAGAAGGTGTGCCAGGCCTAGCCAAAACGCTAACAATCAATGCGCTGGCTGGCTGTCTACACGTCGACTTCTCCCGTATTCAGTTCACTCCAGATCTACTGCCAAGTGACCTGATAGGCACAATGATCTACAACCCGCAGGAAGGTAATTTCTCATCCAAGCTAGGCCCAGTATTTTCCAATATCATCCTAGCTGACGAAATTAACCGTGCGCCAGCTAAGGTTCAATCAGCACTGCTAGAAGCCATGCAGGAACGCCAAGTTACACTCGGCGAAAAAACCTACAAACTGCCAGATCCATTTCTCGTTCTCGCTACCCAGAACCCAATTGACCAAGAAGGAACCTACCAGCTGCCAGAAGCTCAGCTAGATAGATTCTTGTTCAAGGTAACACTCGACTACCCAACAGCGGAACAAGAACTCGTCATCCTCGACCGCATGGCCACCTCGGCGCCAGTCTACAAAACCAAACAAGTCGCGGATCCAAAATCAGTGATCCGTAGTATCGAGCTGGTAAACCAAATCTACATCGACCCAGCAGTGCGTAAGTACATCGTCGACATCGTGCAGGCCACTCGCCAGCCAGAGACGATTGACCCAGCGCTCGCTAACCTCGTCCGTGCAGGTGCCTCACCGCGTGCTACCATCAACATGGCTCTAGCTGCTAGAGCGCGTGCCTTCACTCTCGGTCGAGCCTACGTCACCCCGCAAGATATCAAGGACCTTGCGCCAGACATCCTACGCCACCGCATTCTGCCTAGCTACGAAGCTGAGGCTGAAGACATCACTACAGACGCTATTGTAGAAAAAATTCTCTCAGGCGTTGTCGTCCCCTAACCTATCCTAACCATGCCAATTCCAACAAACAAAGGCAACGTTGTCTGCTATCTAGATCACCAGTACCGCTGGATGACTCGTACCACCAAACAAGGCTCGGAAGTACACGTCCAACTCAACGAAATTCCAGATGGCCAAATGCTCATCGCCAAAGTGCCACGCCTCTTCAAGGAAGTCATGGTATTAGACATCATCGAGCACGGCCCAGAAATGGGCTGGGACCCAACAGTTAAAGGTCCTGATATCACCTGTAGGCTTACCAAAGGCCACTTGATTAAGCTCGAAAACTAAGCTGTTATTTTCTAATCACCTCAAAGCCTGCGGTAGACAGCTGGAAGCGACTATCCGGAATCTTCACATTCCATTGGTATTTGGTAAATACCGTGCGGATTTTTGTTTTGTCTTTGAGGTGAATTTCAAAAGCCACTAGCTGGTTCTTTTGACTGTCAATTTGGAACATCACCCACGGTAGCTCGCTGCGCATCCTGCGAGCTACTGGTGACATCGTCACCGAAAAGATCTTCTGAGCATCCATTGAGGTCTTCTCAATCTTAAAGCGCTTCTGCAACTCTGCTAGGCTAGCTGGCATCTCAGCATTGAGAAAGGCGAACTGTTTGGCATATCGACTATCAGGGGCCATCACAACTGCCTTCATTTCAGCTAGATTAAAATAGGTATAACCCGCTGGATTTCGTACAACCCGCACTTTGCTAGGCCTACCTATATCCCAGAGAAAATAGCCTGGGTGTTTCGCCCACATTTCACCCTTTGCTGTCAGCGGATCCCGCACACTTGCTAGCTGGCGAGTCTGAATAAACTCAGCCTGTACAGATCTATAATTTGCCTGCGCTGCCAGCCAGGATTCTAATGGCGCTAGATCACTCGCTCGTGCTGGCACCAACGATACTAGCAAAATTAACGCTAGATAGATTTTGATTTTATCTTTCATAAGTAATTAGGCTTCAATGACACGACCCTTCCAAGTCGACTTCACCCCGAGAAGTCGTCTAACTAAAGACGTCCACTGCACAGCTAGAAATATCACGATGCCTAAGGGATGCAGCATGGCTCCAGCTAAACAATTGCCAAACGCCACCACTTGATAGATCCGCTGAGCATAGGAAATGACTACTGATACGAACAACGCCAGCCAGCTGTAAAAACTAAATAGCTCAGTAAATGGTAGCAGCAAAACTGGTAGAACCTGCCCAGTAAGTAGCAGAACGGTAAAGAAACCTATCAACATCGGGCTGCCTATTCCCCTATGAGCATTTTTCTCCAAGCCGTTCCAAGTCTCACGGGCATTGTGGTACATTCGGCAGCTGCACAACTTTGAAATATCACATAGATCCGTGCGCCAGCCAGCTCTGCGCATAAGACGAGGTAAATCTAAGCCGTCGTGTACTGAACTCTTGATCGCCTCATGCCCGCCAATTTCAAAGTAGGCATTGCGGCGGCAAAATATCACCTGCCCACAAGCTGCAGCATAAGCTGGTGTCTTGAACCAACGCATGCGCATGATAGATAAAAATCCTAACAATATAAAATAGACCAACGGAATCAGCAGACGCTCTAGCCAGCTTCCCGTGATCTGTTTGGGAATTCCAGAAATCATGCCAAGCTCTTTCCCTTGTAGCAAAAACGCTAACATATCACCCAAGGCATCTTCTGTGACAACCACATCTGCATCCAGAAACAATAGGTATTCGTGGCTGGCGTTTTTGGCTAACTGTTCACAGGCATACATTTTCCCACCCCAGCCAGCTGGCTTCCCTTCGATAGGCAGTAAGCTGACTCGACTATCTCCAGCTGCTAACTGTGTCACTATCTCAGCCGTACGATCACTCGAGTCATCATCTCCAACAATCAGCTCAAAATCATCATGTTTGCTAGAAAGTAGAGAATCTATCAATTTCGCAATATTAGCCTCCTCATTTCTAGCTGGAATCAATACTGAAACAGCGGGTAAAGGTTTTTCCGCGCCGCGAGGAGGAAGAAAAACAAAGCTATTAATCAAACACTGCACAGCAGGTAAAGCCGCACAGGCCAGACAGACGTAAGCTATGGTATCCCAACTCATGACCGACTCCCCTCAGTTTGGCCGTCTATCATATGATCATCTTGATAGCCGCGCCACTTCATCCAGCGTCCATAAAGTCCGCCCATGCCAGCTTGCCCCGACAGTAAATTCTCGAACTGATCAGCTGACCGTTGCTTGGCTAACACAGCAAGCTCATCTTGCGCTTTGGTGAGTGCCGCTTCCATGCGCGCATGATTCTCAGCTAGCTCATGAGCTTCAGCGAGTTCGACTGCCTCGCCAAAATGCAGTAAAACTTCAGCGTGTTTTTCATTCCAATAAACGTATTCTATCGCCAGTGGCTGGAAACGAATCACCTGGGGTAACTTTACTAAATGAGCCATGCCCGACATAAAAGCTGCTGGACGCTCGCGCACATCACTAAATCGCCCTTGCGGAGTCATCCACAAGACACCACCAGATTCTATCACCGCATGAGAAATCTTTAGAAATTTGCGTGCTGATTGACGATTACCATGAGTCAGACCAAAATACCCCAAGCCTTTGAAGATGCTGTAGCGCTCTAGCATTTCGCCATCCATTGGCGTATAGTGGCCACGATTTGGCATCAATTTATTCGCTAGAAATAAGGATGCTAGTGGATCCCACCATGACGGGTGGTTTGCAAAAATCACCACTGGTTGATCAATAAAATCCTTCATCGACTTTTTACTCAGCCGCACGGCATGGAAGTTTTTTTTCAGGTAACGATGAATATACACCTGAAAAAAACGCCATTTCCATGCAGAGATGCTAGGTAAGTCTGTCGATGAAGGAACCATTGTTAACAATCCAAACAATTAGAGTTAGACTACAGCAGCTACCGCAGGAGCCGCATCTTTGTCGAGGCAATCAGCCGCAATCCATCCTGACATCATTACCATTGGCATGCCTGGTCCAGGGTGAGCAGCTCCACCACATAGGTAGAGACCGTCTAACCACGGACATTGGTTAGCTGGCTTAAATGCGCCGCCAAACAGGCCATGACTAGCAAGGCCATAAATCGCGCCATTAAGCACACGGTAACGATCGTGAATATCTTGAGGAGTTAGGTGCGCCTCCGTAACAATGCGCTCTTCAATATCCTCCATGCCTGCACAGCGCTTGAGTTTATCCAAGATCACCTGACGGTAGCCTGGTAACATTTCGTTCCAGTCTTGCCCCTCGTGTAAGTAAGGAGTGTGCACAAGCACATACAGCGCCTCTCCACCATCAGGAGCCACCGCTGGCTCAGTCATTGCTGGAGCACAAAGATAACAAGTAGGATCAGGCGCAGGAATTCCCTGTTTGTAGATAGCATCAAATTCTTCCTCAGCATTTCTAGAGAAAACAAAGTTATGATGTTGGATGTGCTCGTAGCGTTTATTGAGGCCTAGATAGAGCACGACTCCGCTACAAGCTGGCTCGTATCTATCAGCAACAAACGGCTTCTTCAATCCACCATCTACTAGCTCGTTGAAAGTACGCACACTATCGCTATTTGATATGATAGAGTCGTAGGCTTCCTCACCGTGCTCCTCACTAACGACTGCGTAAGCGCGTCCGTTTTTAGCTTTGATTTTGGTGACTTCAGCATTCAGCTTAAATTCTACACCTAAATCACCAGCTAGCTTAACCAATGCCTCTGGCACAGCTCTGGTTCCCCCCATTGGGTACCAGATGCCTTCCTCTACTTGCATGTGCGCAATACCGCAGAGCACAGCTGGCGAGCCCATTGGGCTAGATCCAACATACTGGGTGAAATGATCTAGCATCTGCGCCACACGTTCATCGTGGGCATACTTTCTAACGGTACCAGCCATACTCTTACCCATGCGTAGGGCAAACAGATCTTTGAGTACTTTCACCTCGACCATTTTTTTCAAGTTCATGGTATCGCCAACACCACCAACGCTCTTCCAGAAATAGAATTTCTTCGAGATCTCGTGCAGTTGCTCACTAATCTTGATGAACTCCTCGTATCGCTCGGCTTCACCAGCCTCATTAGAGAAACGGTCCAGCTCTTTTTTCATCGCCGCCACATCACTAACGAGGTCGAGAACTTCGCCGTCTTCATAGAAACATCGCCACTGAGGGTCTAGCGGCACCATCTCTAGATAGTCGCTCATCTCTTTGTTAGCTTCATCAAAAACGCGCTTCAGCACTTTAGGTAAAGTAAGGATGGTTGGCCCCATATCAAACCTGTAGCCGTCTTGATTTAATACGGCAGCTTTACCACCCGCCCAGGAATTCTTGTCATAGACAACTACTTTGTGGCCACGCGCAGCAGCTGTACATGCCGCCGTTAGTCCTCCTAACCCTGAGCCGATAACAGCTACATTTTTAGTCTCTGATTTCATCGTTTTGTTATTTCTTAGTTTGATTTTTCCAAGCCTTCATAAATTCCATACTAGCGCGCACACGGTCTGCCCAGCTGGAGCAATGGCTCATTTTAATGTAATTACCAATCAGTGAAGTGTGTGAGGTGATAGGTGTATCTAGCTGACCTAAAAACTTACCCCGACGAATCAATACAGTCTTAGCTCGCACCATTTCCATCAGGCCCTCTCGTCCACGAGTAGTGCCAAATCCACTCTGCTTGTAACCACCAAATGGCACCCGTGGATCAGCTGTGGGCACTATCAGGTCGTTGACCGTAATGCAGCCAACATCTAACTTTCCGGCTAATCTGATAGCTTGCTCATTTGGGCCATAAACGCTAGCTCCCAATGCATATGGTGACGCATTAACCAGCTCAGCTAGCTGGCTAACATCATCGTAGCCAATCACTCCACATACTGGAGCAAATAGATCCTCGGAACAAAATGGCATTGCCACTTCTATGTCAGTGAGCACACATGGCGAAAAAGCCCCAGTTTCAGAGAAACCTCCAACAGCTAGACTTGCTCCAGCTGATAGAGATTGATTGATAGTCAAGTTAACTCGCTGCTTTGCAGCCTCGCCCAGCATGACTTCCTCCGCACCTATCAGCTCAGCTGACAGGGCATGGACAAAATCATGCAGCACAGAATTAGCGACAAAAAGACGACGAGGAGAAATGCAGGTACAGCCATCATTCAGGCACAGCCCGTAAGCAATGAGTTTAGCTACTCGTTCAATGTCAGCGCCCTCAAGAATAACCGCGGCATCATTTCCAGAAAGTTCTACCACGCTAGGTTTCAGCTTTGCCGCCTGCGAGGCTAACACCTTCCTCCCCGTCTCAGCTGAACCTGTGAATATCACTTTGTCAAAACCATGCTCAACAGCCACTTTGCTAGACTCAACACTAGTCGCTAGCAGCTGGATGATATCAGGCGGGAAACCGACCTCGTCCATAATTTCCAGAAGTAGCTCCAGACTAGCAGATTCATTTTCAGCAGGTTTAATCACCACCGCATTGCCGGCGACCAGAGCCTGAAATGCCAATGCGGCTGACAATAGAAACGGGTAGTTAGAAGGAGCAATGATTAGAATCGTACCATGCGGTTCATAGTGAACTTCAGAGTCCACCGTGCCCATCCACAGTGGTCGCCCCCTAACGCCAAGTCTACGAGGACGCAGCAATTTCTCACCTTCATTCTCGAGAAATTTCATTGCATCTAAAGTCGGCAGTAGCTCAGCACTGAGACTGAGAGCTAGGTCCTCTCGCTGGATCAACTCAGCAATATCACTGGCCCGTAACGCCATTTCACGTCGCAACTTTTTCAGCAATACAAGGCGGTCGCCCACCGAGTTATTACGCCACGATCGAGCAGCCATCATAGCACGCCGGTGCACACTAACACATTGATGTTGTAATTCGCTAGACATCGTCATTCAATAGAAAATTTAAGCTGTTCGCGCGGATGCTCTCACTGGGCCAGACTTCAACAAATTCTTAATCCTCGAGCCAGCTGAGTGTTCACTCAGGCCGAGGTCATCTAAGGCTAATTTAGAACTCATACGCGCAGATTCAAAGATGACCGGCAAGCCGCTACCGGGATGGGTTCCTCCTCCAGTTAGGTAGACACCATCGAGGTCTTCAAAACGGTTTCGTGGACGTAGATGCAACATCTGCTTGAATGTGTGCGCCAGATTAAAGGTGGCTCCCAGGTGAATCTGGTAGTCTTCGTCCCAGTTTTTTGGCGTCACCATATACTCGTACTCGATACGCTCGCGCACATCATCGAGTCCAATTTTCTTAAGTTGATCTAGCGCAATTTCACGATAACGAGCTTGTTCTTCATCCCAGTTGATTTTTTCAGTTTGGTGAGGAACAGGCAATAGAATGTAGAGAGTGCTCATCCCCTCAGGCGACAAGCTCGGATCCGTGACACAGGCATTCTGCACATAAAATGACGGGTCATCTGATAGAGTCATCTTATTTTCTATCTGATCCAAGTTATCACTATAGTCTTTAGAAATATAAATCGTATGATGTTTGAGATCATCATATTTCCCCTTAATCCCCAAATAGAGCATGAAGGTAGAACAAGAAAACTGCTTCTTATCTATCTGTTTGTCTGACCAACGGTTGCGTAAACTATCAGGAACCAAGCGTGTCATGCTACGTGCAAAGTCAGCATTCAACACGGTAGCATCAGTAGCATGCATGCCGCTGGCACTGCGTACTTTCGTTACGCGTTTCCCATCAAAATCAAACCCCTTAACTTCGTCGTTGAGGTGTATGTTAACCCCCATTTTCTCAGCCAGTTTTGCCATCACCTTAGTTACTTGGCCGCAGCCACCAATGGGATGATAGACGCCGTATTCATATTCCAAGAATGACAAGATTGAAAATAAGCTAGGACATCTAAATGGCGACATGCCAAGGTATTTTGACTGAAAACTGAAAGCCAAACGAATGCGTTCATCTTTGAAAAATCGACCCAGATCACCATCCAAGCTGAGCTGCGGGCGTAGCAGTGGCAACAGCTTAAGCAAACCCGGATCCATTAGATCTTTCCAGCCGTGAAATGGGCGCTGGAGAATTGGCTCAAACGCCTTTAACTTTTCGCGATTATCATTGAAGAAATGCTCTAATGCATCTGCATCTGTTGGGCTAATACGAGCGACTTCTTCCTTCATTTTCTCAAGGTTAGATGTCGCGTCTATCTGACCACCGGCTCCAAAGATAATCCGGTATTGTGGATCTAACCGGACCATGTCTAGCTCTTTGTCTAAATCAAATCCACAGGTATCAAAAATTTCACGCAGAACGCGTGGATACATAAAAAAAGTTGGTCCAAGGTCGAATTTGAATCCCGCCCCACTGTGAATGGAAGTTCGCCCCCCCACTACATCAGCCCGCTCAAATACATCAACTTTTACACCGCGCTGAGCCAGCAGCATAGCCGTAGCTAAGCCGCCTGGACCAGCACCAACGATGGCGGCTTTCTTCTTATTCCTTGTCATTAGAGCACTCATGGTTTTGCGAAATACTACAACACGTCTACAACTTGTCTATATTTTGTCAATATAAAGATTGATTTTAGCTCAATAGATACAATAATCCACTCAGCTTCAGTTTATAATTTATCCCACAAAACCTAGACAAGTCGACCAACATTTTTAATAATCAATGACAATGCCATTCTTTTCCTGCAACATCGACCGTAGAGGACAAAAAATCCGCGCCTTTATAGGCACCCTCTGCCTGCTTTCAGCTGGCTTAGTTCATCATTTTTTTGAATTCTACCCAGTTAGCACACCATTATTTCTCGCTGGCATCTTCTGCCTTATCGAAGCCGCTAGAAAATGGTGTCTACTGCGCGCCCTGAAAATTAAAACACCTTGGTAGCCTAAGCTAGTCATCTTCTGAGCTCATGCCCAACTCACGCAAAACACTGTCTAGCACAGCTAGTTGGATTCTTGTTATTCTGCTAGCTAGCTGGGGCATTACTCAGCTGAAGCTAGATACTGATATCTTGGGTGTCTTTCCTAGCAGCGAACCCGAGATCAAAGCCCTCAGATCCTATCAGGACGTGATAGAAGACGGTGGTGAACTCATTGTTACCCTAAGGTGCTCAGCTGAAGATGCTGGGTTACTAGCCGAACAAGCTGAACTGCTAGCCGAGCTATATCAAACCGAAAAGCTAGCTAGCGAAGTCCGTTATCGTCCCGCATGGGAGCAATCAGCCGGAGCCCTTGGCGAGCTAGTTGCCTACGCTTGGGTCAATGGAAGTGCAGGTGAGTTCCAGCAGCTAGAGGAGAAATTATCGACATCAAATAGCAGCAAGCAGCTTAGCAAATCGCTAGAAACTTTAGCGACTAACATGGATGCCTATGACATCGCGATTACCTCTCGAGATCCATTTGACCTATTCAACCACAGTGCATTCACGCAATACTTTGCATCAGCTAATACTAGCGACAATGGCTATGAAAGCGCCGACGGTCAGATGCATCTGTTAATTCTAAAGCCAGCGGTAGAGTTTTCAGGTTTTCGTGAAGCTGACCAATGGCTACAAAATGTGCGCCAGCAAACTGAGCTATGGCGGCTAGACAACCGAAGCTGGATAGAGATTGGCATGACTGGCGGACCAGTGTTCGCGTCAGAAATTGGCGCAGGTATCCAGCGCGATATGCGAGGTACGGTTGGCCTAACTATTATTGCATGTACTGTCCTTTTTTGGATCTTGCTTCGCCGCAAGCGGCTACTCATGTGGTTGGGCGCCATGCTAGCTATCACCTTTTTTCTAACCCTTGGTATTGGCGGCCTCGTGCTCGGTGAAATCAGCATGATGAGCGTAGGTTTCGCCTCCATTCTAATTGGGCTCGCGGTAGACTACGGCATGGTCATTTGCCAAGAAGTGCAAGTTACCGGAGCTAACCGAAAGCAGCTAGAAATAGCCGTGCGCAAAGCCATTATCTGGGCGGCTCTCACAACAGCTACTGTTTTTGGAGCGCTTAGCTTGAGCAGTCTCCCTGGCATCCGCCAGTTAGGCATACTCGTAGCCATTGGCATCCTCGTCGGAGCAGCAGTTATGCTTAGTTGGTTTTTGCCCATCGTGGTTAAATCCACCAAAGAATCTGCTCAGCTCAAGAAAAAATCTAGATTCCTACCAGCGCGTATGGCGACATGTAGCATGGCGATCCTACTCGTTCTAGCTAGCTGGCCACTAGTGCAATTTGGCGTTCCAAAACTCAACTTCGACCTAGACAGCTTACATCCATCACAAAGTGAAGCCAAAACCCAGCTGGATTTAATCCGTGAATCATTTCCTAATTGGGACAACAAAACCGTCAATATTGTTAGTCAGAGTCTAGACGACGAGGCCATGGTTAGCGAGCTGCAGATGCTCGAGAAAAAACTACACAATGCGGAGGAAAATGGGCTGATTGACCGATCGTCAACACCTCTAGCATTTTGGCCCAACCGTGAGAACCAGCAAACAAACCAACAAAGTATTAAGTGGCTACTAACTAACCAGAAGCGACTCGAAGAGGAAGCGCTTGAAATAGGATTTACCAATCAAGCTCTGGTTTTGACACGATCATTTTTCTCTCAGCTAAGTAAGTTCAGTAATCTAGCAAACAGCAAAACTCCCTATTACCCGAGCCAGGCTGAAACGCTAACGATGCTTAATCACCAAATCAGTAGAGATACAGCTGGCGCCTTCACCGCCATTTCTCAAATCAGCCCAAATGATTTCCCTTTAGTTGCTCAACCACATCATCTAACTCCACTGAAAAGCATCAATACAGAGCACAGCACTGTAACTGGATGGACGGTTCTGCGGCCAGTAATTCTACCTTTGATAGAACGTGACATCCTTCGTGTCTTCATCCCAATGGGAATATTACTCATATCAATGTTAGTTTTTGTGTTTAGAGATTGGCGCGATGTATTAGCAGCTTTGCTCTGCCTATGCCTGCCCCCCTTACTGCTCAATGTATTCATGCAACTGACACCATTCAGCTGGAATTTTCTCAATGTTATCGCCGTTCCCCTACTGCTAGGGATGGGCATGGACTACAGTATTCACATGATTTTCTCGCTGCGCCGCTACCGCCACCAGCCAGAAAAAGTGTGGCATGGAACCTGCAAAGCATTAATCTACTGCAGCCTAACAACATCAATTGGGTTCGGTGCTTTATCCCTAGCTTCTAATGAAGCACTAAAAAGCATGGGTATCATCTGTGCCGCTGGCATTCTCATTTGCATGGCCTTTGCTGTTTTTTTCCTGCCAGGTATTTGGAGATCTTTGCATAAGCAATTATGAATCACAAAACTGATAGGTTGCACGGATAACAAATCAACCGTTTAAAAAAACTAGCTACATCTATCAAATGACACCTTGATCAGGAGTCTTGCCTTTCCTAAGTGTTGCCTGCGTTACTAGCAAACCATTATTTCACAATGCAAAAAACACTCTTCACCCTAGGGCTCATAGCTGCGTGCAGTGCCGCGCAAGCTCAAGAAAAGACTAACCAAGCAGAAAAGCCAGATGTCGTTATTATGGCGGGTATTGGCGGCGGCTATTTCAATTACAACATAACTAACAACTTTGGCACAACTATAACCGATTCTCTCGGCAACTATTTAGGCTCAACTAACGATGGAGGCGAAGCCGAAGGATGGGGATTTGACGGTAATGTGTATATGGAGTTTCACAACGCGACCGTAAATCTAAATAATAGCTACTTCACAACACCTGCTTGGCTCACCGTAAATGCTGGTTACCAATCATTTTCAAGTAAGGGTAGTGCAAGAAAGACAATTGATAACAGTACACTAAATGGCTATATGGGATTTGTGGCCGTTCAACCTATTGATGGCTCCTCACCAAGCTACGCAGTTGATATTCTCTATCAAGAAAGTCAGGAAATTTCACATAAATATACAACCGATTATTCACGATTCTACGGAGAGATTGGCCTATCTGCTAGAGCGGAAAATAACCACCAATGGGGCTTATCTCTATATTTATCAAGCTACGACAGTAAGCTATCTAGTAATATCAATGGCTCTCATGAATTAATTCAAGGCTATGGCAGCTCCTTAGATGAGTCATTAGACGGTTACTCAATTGGCCCGAGTTTAAACTGGAAACATTACTATGAGATCAATGATAAGTGGGCTGTTGACTCGGCGATCAACCTAGCTGCCTTGTATACCAGTGCTGATATGAAGGCGTCTCAGAATAGTTATGAAGATGCTGGAACCATGCAAAATTTCACAACTACTGACAGCACTTATGATTTTGCATTTCTAGCAGAATACAAAGTGAGTGTGGTCTACGCGGTCAATGAACGATTTGAGCTCGGAGCCCAAGCAGGTATTCGAGTTCGAAATGACATGTATGAATTTAATAACCCGACTTCAAGTGACGGACAAAATATATATGATACGAGCAGTTATCCAGGTAACTCAGCCAAACTAAAGCAAACCTACATGGTCAATCCATTTGTGGGCTTCAGTGCTAACTTCACATTCTAACTAAGAAAATGGGCGGATGAGAATATCATCCGCCCATCTTTAGAATCTTGTATTTATGTGCTAACCAAAAAGGTTTTTCACAGCGCCTAGCAGGTCGTCCCCTTCAGGCATTTCCCCTTTAGCTGCGGCATCAAGCAGCGGCTCTAAATTATCAGGTACTTTGGTTTTGATATAACCAAGCACGGTATCAATCGCCTGCTGGCTCATTTCTTCACTCAGGCCTAGATCGACTAACTTCTTTTGTAATTCATTCATAACTATACCATCAAAGCAAATTCCGCCAGCTAGGGCAATCATCATCGTGATATCCAGCTAGGCAGATGATCTTTACCAAACCGAGACATTCCATTCCTCCAACATCTCTTCGGGAATGTCATCAATAAATCGTGAAGGACTAAGCACGTAATCACCAGTGTAGCTGCGCGGGTTTGTCATTGGATAGACCATGTAAATTTGATCTTTAGCACGCGTTAGAGCGACATAAAATAGCCGCCTTTCCTCTTCAAAACTTTCATTATCCCCAGCATCGAGCACGCGCCCAGTTGGGAACATGCCATCAGCTAGCCCAATGAGGAAAACGACTTTCCATTCGAGCCCTTTGGCCTGATGGATAGATGAAAGCAAGATCGCTGGTTCATCTTTTTGATTTTGTTGTTTCTGCTGAGCCGGGTCACCATCCACCGATGACATCAGAGATAGCTGTGAGAGGAAGTCGACAACGTCTTCGAACTTCTCGCTATACTCCATCAATGTCTCAATGTCTTTGCGGCGACTATCGTAATTATCAAATGTCGCCTTAAGATATTCGTCGTAGCTCCCTTCGAAAACAGCATAGATCATCTGACTTGGGCTAGCTAACTTTCCAGCAGGTGCGAGTTCATCCAAAATGTAAGCCATCTGCTCCCAGTCAGATTTGGCTTTTGCTGGAACTTTAAACTTCAGCAAAAGCTCGGAGAATGAGGCTGGTAATTTATCACGAACGGCGAATTCGGTAGCCGCCCAGTCGCGCCATAGCCGCTCAGCAGTTTTAGCGCCGACACCAGGCAACATGAGAACCATGCGCTGAAAACTAACTTCATCTTTGAGGTTACAAACAAAACGAATATAGGCAGCTACATCTTTGACGTGCGCTTGTTCAAAGAACCTCAAGCCGCTAGTGATTTCAAATTGGAACCCACGGTGGGCCAGCTCCATCTGTAACTCCATGCTCTGATAGTGTGCACGATAAAGAACGGCAATCTCGTTCGGTTTAATTCCATCACCATCGATTAGATCTTGAATGCGCTCGCAAACAAACTGCGCCTGCATCGAAGTATTCTCAATCGGCACAAGAGCTGGTGTCATTTGTCCGCCTTCACGAACGGCACGCAGCTCTTTTTCGTACTGTTCTGTGTTCGCTCTAATCGCGGCGTTAGATATTTCTAGAATTTCTGGAACTGAGCGGTAATTAGTTTCAATTTTGTACACTTTAGCATCTGGATAATGCTCCTCAAAAGCGAGGATGTTGCGCATATCCGCCCCGCGCCACGAATAGATAGATTGAGCATCATCACCGACCACCATCAGGCTCTTATGCTTAGAAACTAACAAGTTAATTAACTTGCTCTGCACACTATTGGTATCCTGATACTCATCCACTAGCACATGCTTAAACTTTCGCTGATAGAGACCACGAAGTTCTTCATTATCCTGAAGTAAGTTCAAAGTTCGCACCAATAGATCATCAAAATCCATCGAATTGGTGGCCAATTTTTTAGCCTCATAGCCAAGCTGCACCTGCCGAATATCCTCCAGCTTGTGGGCAAAGTATTCATAACTCTCCTCAATGATATCATCGAGCGAGACCTCGGTATTCACCACCATGCTAAACATCGTCGCCAACAAATCAGGTTTAGGAAACCCCTTACCTTTGACCTCAATCTTTAGATCCGCCAATACTGTTTTCAGCATCGCCTTTTGATCATCGCGATCGAGGATGGAAAACGAACGCGTAAACCCAAGCTCATCTGCATGACGGCGCAGAATACGACTACCTATCGAGTGGAAGGTGCCCGTCCACAGGGCTGACAAGTCTTGTGGAACCAGTTGGCTGACGCGCTCCATCATCTCGCGGGCGGCTTTATTGGTGAATGTTAGCAGCAAAATACTGCCTGGCTGAGCACCTTGATCGAGCAGATACGCCACGCGGTGAGTCAGCGTGCGCGTTTTTCCCGAGCCAGCTCCAGCAATGACCAATGCTGGTCCAGGACGAGAAGTCACAGCCAGTAATTGTTGCTCGTTGAGCTCCGCGGCATAGTTGATACCTGAGGCATTTGCCAGCGGAGTGGATCGGTTCATTTGGTAGTCACGCGCCATGCCGTAGACTCATCTGCCTAGGGCAATTCGTCAAGCCGCAGCTTTTTTGCGAGACACATTCACCCGCATGCGGCAGAATCTAACTTAACCTGCATTTCTTTATTGCTAGAAAGGAACGTAGATCTAGATTCGTAGTATAACATGGAAATTATTCCACACATGATATGAAAACGACGAGCCTTTCCATACTCACTAGCACAGCTGTACTGTGTAGCCTGATAACCGCCTGCGTTGAGCCACCATCTGAACCAATCAGCCAGCCGCCAGTCGTCGAAGTAAAACCAGCTATCCCGAGCCTAAGCTCCACTGAATGGTTCCAACAAGTAGGCCTGCTCACAGGTGTAAATCCATCTATCGGCACAGGGCCAGCACCAGCATCACCAGAGTGGATGAAAGCCGTAGGTGAGAAATCCTACGTCAATGCAGGTGGCCACGGACCTGACTATGGCAGTGATGAATGGCTGCGAGCCGTTCACCGTAAGGTGTTCAGAGTAGAACCCTGATAGACACCTCTCATTTTAGATAGAAGGAGCCATCATCCATGCACCCTTGGGTGCATGAATGCTATTCTATCAGCTATGAAAAATTGAATTTATTGGATCGCACTAAGCGACCTAACTGGCTAGGCAGCTACGCTATAATGCATGGAGATATCGCGGATGATTCTGTCTCGACGGTCACGAGCTTTTTCCAAAGCTCTCGTCTTCAGAGAGAAACGTAATCTCTCTGAGGTAGAATCCGCCTTATGTACAGTGATGTGACACCACCAGATGCCACGGTTGTTCCATAAATGGTGATTAGGATTCGCTTCGTTTACCCTAAGTGCTAGTTTGGCTGTTTTAGAGAGCATCGCTATATTTGTTAGTGGTTGTAAATTGAGTGCTTACCCTAGTTAGTAACTCAGTCGATAGGCATCGACAAAAGGGGCAACTAACTAAGTTCATACACACTTAGAGCTAAGCATTGGCTGAGAACAAAACACAGCATACTCGCGTGACAGATTCGCCATCAACAAGATGCCACTCATTGTTCAGCTGGGACATTGCCAATTGCTGCTCAGATCGTGTAATCATCTCCACTACAGCAAAGGCCGCGCCAACTTCTAAAAATACATAAGAAAAATATTATTTTCCTAGCTGAGGCTGATTACGGTCAACTCAAGATGACTACCTAACAAGAGCAATATACATGATAGTGACAAACACTGGCGGCATAATGAAGCGGAAAATATAGTCAATCCGGTGGGCCAGCTGAGACTTTTTGTTATGTGTCAACGCGGCTGTAATTACCGCTTCATTAAGGGTGACAAAAACTGCCAGAGTTGAGCCCAGAATGAAAATATCAATTCTAGTTAGGTAGGGCACCACTGGCATATCTTTAGCTATGGCGAATCGATAGGCGATCAATGTTAACATCGAGGTTGTGGCCACACCAATCTGTGGACCAGCCTGAGAAGGGTCTATCCAGAAAACAATCCACGACATCATCACAATCAGTACTAGTGGCAAAATCACCTTCACTAAATAGTATTCATAATAGCGGCTTGCTTCGATGCGCACGACAAACAGGTCAGCCTCGGGAAATCCTTCAAACAAAGAGCGGTATTCAACCTGTGAATCTAATGAAATGATTTTCCAATCGGGCAGAGAAAACTTATTCGACATCGATGCTATTCCATCTTTGGTTTTCACTAACTTCACACTGCCCTTTTTCTCACCTACCGCAATCATCGTGATCGTGAAAATCTGGTGATCAAAAGGAAAGTCCTCTAGATCAAATGGCTGAGCTAGCTTTCCCCATACGCGCTGGCGCATGCTCACAGTGCCATCCGGATGAACTTCTGCCATCTCAGGCAATGTTCTAATCAAGCGCTGTTGGTTTGTGATTTGTAATGAAGGATGCCAGATATCCTTCAGCTGGACTAACAAGGCCTCTTTGTTATCGTGAACTAATCGAGGGTCATGCCACTTTGCGGCATAAAAAAAGTTAATTGTGAAGGTCTGGTTGGCACTATCAACATTATCAATATCTAGCAACAGGAACTGCATTTCTACCTCCGTAGGTCCAGCGTCTGGGTTAGGTCGGCTAGTATTACTCTCCACAGCTGCCGGCAAGGAAGCCGCTACAGCTAGAAATAACAGCCCGATCCACAATCGATGAATAGTTGGTAATTTCTTCATGATGAATACATTGAAACCAACTACCAGCTAACACCCATTTGGGCTATTTGGCAAGTTTCCTCAGCAAGAAGCTGAGGAACTATCAGAATAAAGCTACAGCAGCACCGCCGCACCGGCATACGTAGCGAGGAAAAATGGCACTAGCAAACTGAGCAAATGCCACTCAAAGCGGACAAAGAAAAAACTAAAAACTACAATCACGGGCAGAGCAAAAAAAGCATCTGCGGTGAAAACTGAACCTAGCAAAATAAATGGAAAACTGGCCACGCCGTAACCAAGCATCTCCCAGCTAGCATCAGCATAGGCAGAACCAATACCGCAGCCTCCCGCTACTAATACAAACAATAAGAAGACCCGCCCAAATACTGATTGAAGGGCATCAACAAATGGGCTTACAGGGTATTCATCCATAACTAAATTATGGATAGAAGCTTACAGGCGTCAACTAACTATTCCGCTAGCTAATCCAATTCTGCTTCCAGCTGCTCGATCTTATCACTGAGCTCACCCCAGCTAGAAAATGCATTTTCTAACTTCTCACTAAGGTTTTGGTAGGCATGTGTTGCCTCCATCATTTTATCTGAATCATTAGCTACCTGCGGGCTAGACATATGCTCAGTGAGCTTTGCCTGAGCTGCCTCGAACTCAGCAATGCTAGCTTCGACTGACTCTAACTCACTCTGTAATGGCTTAAGCACTTTATTGCGCTTCTGACGTTTCTCCGCTTCCAAGCGTCGCTGCTCTTTGCGTGAGCCAGTATTGGCAGCTGTAGCAGTTTTCTCCGCTTTGGCTTTTGCTGTTATGCCACTGAGTTGGGCTACTGGCTGCGTCGTTCCGCCCGCTGCGGCAGCTTTTGCTTGGGCCATTTCCAGCTCAAGCTTTTCGATGTAATAAGACACATTACCAGGATACCAGCGCGGCTCACGGCCAGGGCTGAACTCCAGTGTTTTATTACAAATAGGATCTAGGAATGCGCGGTTGTGCGAAACAATCAATACTGCTCCTGGATAGTCTTTCAGCGCATTTTGCAGAACTTCCTGACTCTGTACGTCCAAGTGGTTAGTCGGCTCATCGAGAATAAGAAAGTTAGCTGGGCGAACTAACATGCGCACTAGAGCAACTCGTGAACGTTCACCACCAGAGAGCACGCCAACGCGCTTGAAAACATCATCACCACGGAATAGGAAGCAACCTAGCAGGTTTCTGACAAAAGGAGCATTCTCACGAGAAGCCACCTCAGCTACAGTCTCTTCAACTGTCTTATCTGGATCTAACTCGTCTGCGTGGTTTTGCGAGAAGAATGACGCCGCGACCTTATGCCCCAACTGATGCACACCAGCATCTGGCTCTTCTTGCCCAGTGATCATTCTACAGAAAGTTGATTTACCTGCCCCGTTAGGGCCAACGATAGCGATATGTTCACCGCGACAAACTTCAAAATCGAAGCCATTGAAAATTTCTAACTTCCCGTACGATTTATCCACTTTCTCTAGTTGAGCTACCATATGACCGGATAGTGGAGGTTCTGGGAATTTGAAATTCATCACCGAGTCTTCTTCTTCTAGCTCGATGCGCTCAATCTTAGCTAACTGCTTGATCTTTGACTGCACGAGGGTCGCCTTAGATGCGGTGGCGCGGAAACGGTTAATAAACTGTTCGGCTTTTTCGATCTCACGCTGTTGCGCCTTGTATTGCTTAGCTAGAATTTCCTTACGCAGCACAGATTCCTTCATGTAGAAGCTGTAGTTTCCAGCGTATTCTTCAGCGCGTCCGTGGTGGAAGGCGATGGTGCGAGTCGTCAGCACATCAAGTAATGATAGATCGTGGGAAATGATCAAGATCGCGCCTGGATAGTTGATTAGATACTGCTCCATCCACCGCTGCGAGGTGATATCTAGGTGGTTAGTTGGCTCATCGAGCAATAATACGTCTGGCTGTTGGAGAAGCAACTTCGCTAGCGCAATTCGCATCTGCCAGCCACCTGAAAATTCACTACAATCACGCTCGAAATCACTGCGTTTAAAACCAAGACCAGTGAGCACAGACTCAATACGTGGTTTGATGCGGCCAATGTCAAAATGATCCATCTGCAATTCCAGCTCACCAATTTTATCTAAACAATCAGAGTATGGCGCCGAGCGAGGGTCTAGCTCGTAGAGGGATTCAGACAATTCATCGATCTGCTTCTGCATCTCCTTGGCCTCGGCAAATGCCCCCTCAGTTTCATCCCACAATGTGATGCCTGAGATATGGATTCCTTCCTGCGGCAGATAACCAACCTGACAATGCTTAGGTTTGACGATGTTACCAGCGCTTTGCTCAATAATACCAGCTACACATTTCATCAGCGTAGACTTGCCGGCGCCATTGTGGCCAGCAAATGCAATGCGCTCCTTTTCTAGGACCGTAAAAGATAGATCCTTAAACAGAACACGTGGGCCAAATTCAACTCGCAGGTTTTGCACAGACAGCATGCGCGGAAACATGCCCAGAAAGTCGCGATTTATTCAAGAGTCAATACACGTACAGTTGCGCATTTCTGGCCAGCTAGCATAACTCAGAAATTTTCGTGCTGCGTCGCCATGACTTCACAAGCTGGAAAATTCTCCACCGAATCACGATCACTGATTATAAACAAGTTATCAACCAAACGACTCATTGGAAAAATATCCTAGCTGGCACAATCGTTCATCTCTAAGTCCACGAACTATTGCTGCAGCATCATATTTTCCCCCTTCAGAAGCGTATGTAATTAGTGTCAGGGTTCTATAAACACTGGTGATTCCCCAATGCTCTCGATTTGTGAATAAAACCTCACACTGAGATCGCTAGCATGGTGAATACCTGATTCAAGCTCAGGTAATAGCTGCTGAACTGTAATCGCTCAGCTGCAAAATCATTCATCAGAACCGACACCTATCATCTATCACTCGCTACCAGCGACGCCCATACAATCCATGCCAACCAGTAAACATCTCAAACTAGGAATCAGATACATGTTAATATTAACTGCTATCAGCCTAGTACTTTTAACTGTTGGCTCCGTCATTCTCATCCGCTCCGGACTTAAAGATCAGCTCAAACCAGCTGATGTGGCCCTTGTCATTGGTAGCAAACACTTCACCGAGGGGCATCCTCAGAAAAGGCTAACTGCTAGACTGGACCGCGCGATTGATGGTTATGAAAAGCGTCTCTATAAATACATTCTAGTTAGTGGGACATCAACAGGTGATAACGAGCTACAAGGCGATATTATGCGGGACTACCTCATTAGCAATGGTATCCCTAACCACGTCATCCTCGTGGATAACAGTAGCGCAGACACCCAGACTAGTATTAAAAATGCTATCGCTATTCTAGACGATACTGGCCTCAACGGCATCTTTGTTATTAGCCAGTACTACCACGTCCCGCGCTGTAAACTTGCTCTCAGACAAGGCGGTATAGATTCACCTTCATCAGCCCACGCTCACTGCTTTGGCTGGAATGACATCATTGCCATCTTACGTGAAATTCCAGCTTACTTAAAATGCTGGCTGACAAATCACACTGAAACTCAAACTGCCCTAGCAACAACTGAGTAAGAAGTTTTCCAGCTGACGCAGAAGAGCTGCACCAGCTAGACACTTACCTTAGAAAAGTAAGAAACCCAACCGGCTCCCGACAGGCAGGAGCCGATGATTAAAGTGTGATTACGGCATTACAGTGACACTTACTGGAGTTGTTTCAGCAAAGATATGCTGCGCCGTTTGACGAATTTGTTCAGCAGTGATCGCCTTGATTCTAGCTGGCTTTTCTTGGTGGTAATCCACACCGAGCCCGAGCAGTGAATCAATCGCACAGCCTCTGCCAATGCTAGAGTTTTTCTGATTTGCTAGAGCGTTAGAAGCCAACCATGTTGTCTTCACATTTTCCAACTCATCGTCAGGAATCCCCTGCTCTGCAATCAAGTTGATTTGCTCACAAAGCTCAGTCCTAGCCAGCTCGATTTGATCTGGTGACGTGCCCATATAGAATGCAAACATACCAGCGTGAACACCATGAAATTGAGTAGCAGAAACGTAATAGGCCAAACCTAACTCCTCACGAATACGAGTGAACAATGGCCCAGCCATATCACTGCAATATTCATGAATCAGCTCAAGAGCATCAGCATGCGTAGAGCCTACGCCTACGCCAGGATAAGCGATCACTAACACAGCTTGCTGTTTATCTAGCGTAATACCAACTTCGCCACCTTCGCGTACAGGTTGCAGGTCGAGTTCTGGCATTTTCCCGCTAGGCATCGCTGCAAAATGCTCTACCACCTGAGCAATCGCCTCATCTCTATCAATATCTCCAAAAATAGAGATCACTGAATTCTCTGCGCGGAAATAAAGGCTGTGATGAGCGCTTAAAGACATACGATCCAAATCAATAATTGATGATTCAGTGCCCAAACTATGTAGTCCGTAACCAGTTGCCCCAAAGAGCTTCGCTCTGGCCTCGCGGAAAGCTGAGCTCATAGGATCGTTAGCCTGCTCACGTAGCGCTGCTAACTGAGTTTCTTTTTCCCGCTCGATTGCCGCACTAGGCAAGGCTGGATTGATTATCATATCAGCTAACAAACCTAGAGTTTTACCTAGGTCCGGGCTGAGACACTTTGCCGAGGCCATTGTCGTATTATTACCCGCACTAATGCTGTAGCTCGCTCCCATAGAATCCATCGTTAGGGCGATTTCTTCAGCAGATCGGCTTACCGTTCCCTTAGTCATCACTGTAGCTAACAATGCATTGATCCCTGCATTTGCTTCTATCTCGGTAAGCAAACCAGCCTGGCATGCATAGGTCATGTAAACTTGTGGCACTCTAGCATCCTGACACAAAATGAGACGTAAACCATTGTCTAAGCTAACTGTCTCAATAGCTCCTCGTTCGACCACTTTTTTATCAGCACCTAGGTTTTCTTCTGCTCCAAGTGGATCCAATGAAACCTCTGTGCAATTGCTAGCTACTAAATATTTCTCAGCGACTCTGCGCAGGTCACCAGCCGTCACCTCGGATAGAGATTTTACATAATCACGAGTGAAATCTAGGCTGCGAGCCTCATGCCAGTTAGATGCTAGATCTGAAGAGCGACCCGAAGCTGTGGTTAGTGTGCTAAATTGGCTAGACAACGCCATGCGCACAGCCTTTTCAATCTCGCCACTAAGATTTTCGCTCAATAACAGCTGCACTTGATCCAACACAGCTTCACGCAATTGCTCGCGTTTGGAGTGATCAACCACTGCACTCATGGCAAACATCCCAGGAAGCTTAGGCGGCTGTGAGCACCACGCACCAATGTGGTGGCAGAGTCCCAGTTTTTCGCGTAGATTTTGATATAGTCGTGACGATCTTCCTGCGCCGAAGATCGTAGCTAGCAGGTCGAGTGCAGGTGCATCATCATGGTCAATAGATGGCGTTTGCCATGCCAGTGCAAATTTACTGCTAGGTACCGCAAACTGTTTACGACGTACACGAGCCCCTAGCTGTTTGGGTTCCCCAACAACTTCGGCTGCCTTTGTAAACCGGCGCGGCACATCAGCTAACAAGCTTTCTAGCAACTCGATCATTGCTGCGATTTCAAAACTCCCCGAAATACTTAAAAAGGCATTTTCAGGAGTATATCGGTCGGCGTGGTATTGACACATGTCAGCGTGGGTGAGCTCATTGAAAAGCTCAACAAAACCAATCACTGGATATTTCCGCGGGTCATTGCCAAATACAGTGCTGTAGAGCAAACGCGATGTTTGATCGTCAGGGTCGTCTTCGCCCATTTCAATCTCGCGACGAATGACATCTTTCTCCTTCTCAAATTCATCCTCGGGAAATGCTGGGTGAAAGACCATTTCTGTGAGGCATTGCAAAAATACCTCAGCGCTCTCACATGGACCATCGATATAATAAACCGTGCGCGCAAAAGTGGTGTAAGCATTCCACTCACCACCAGCGGCCTGCACCACCTCGGAAAGTTCACTGCCGGAAAATGACTTGGTTCCCTTGAACACCATGTGCTCTAGCAAATGGGAAATTCCACCGCCAGCAAACTCTCCTTCATGAATACTCCCCGTCTCCACCCACAGCTGGGTGCTTATAACTGGCGCCGAATGATCCACATCCAAGATGACTTTCATGCCATTCGACAATTCATGTAAACTAGCGTGCGTTGCAGGAAATTCCATAGCCATAAGCTGGACGAAGCATTCACATTTGTCGACCTAGCAAGTGAAGGAATTAAGCTGCTCAACAAAGCGCTGTGAGCTAACAATCAATCAGAGTTCGCAATTCTCCCACTAGGGGTACTCATCTAGCTACGAGCAACACATCATGAAAACCGCCTAAGCGAGTAGATTACACAGGTTGAGTTCTCCGAGGTCATAGCTTTGGCGCCTTGCTTGCGCTTCTTGCCAAATTTTTTGCGGTGAATTCTGAATTGATTGTTGATGAAGGCTTTGCCGCCGATGGCGACGCCGTCGGTGAAGTATTTTATTTTGTGCCGCAGTAGCTCAGCGGGAGAGATTTTGCCCTCTCTAGCACGTTCATTTTCTAGCTGGGGTTTGGCATTTTCATTAGTGATGGCAGCGTCTTCTATCAGCCAGAGTCGGTAGCGATGGGCGTTTTTGAGCCAGCTGGTTTGCGCTACGCGCATCACCTCGCAGAGCCCGTAGCGACAGCGTTTGCTGCCAGCTAGCGCGGCGGCGTAACCACACCATCGGTAGTCTTTTGGATCGCTAACGATGCCCGCTCTAACTGGATTAAGATCGATGTAGGCGGCGATGGCATGCAGCGCGGTGAAATCTTCACCAGTTTCGTATTCGGCTGGTTTGTTAGTAGATTCTATCAACACGCTTTTGTAACGGCCCATCCACAGCGCGCCGCGTCTACCGTGAGTTTTGTTATACCACCGGCTGTAGCGCTCTTTGAGTTCTTTAACAAATTTTTCTAAATTACAAAACCGCTCTTTGTATTTAGTTAGTTGCTCATCAGCATAGCGCTCCATGCCATTGGCGCGCATGTGCGCCAACTCGGCTCGCAGCTGGCGGATGTACGCTTTGCTATACAGCGTTCGCAGGTGGTCGATCAGCCGCTCTTCCCCTTGCTGCTTGGTTTGCGACGGTCTTTCATCTGGCCGACCTTGTGACTCATAGGCTTCAAATTTGGCATTGAATTTCACCCTGCTAGGCACGCGAACGAGCAAGTGAAAATGGTTATCCATCAAACAATAAGTCAGTATCTTTATGCCTGAGAAGCGCGCCATGCGCCACATGATGCGCAAAAACGCTTCTTTTTCTTGGTCGCCAAACAGGTAATCGCCGCCCGCCGTGCGACTCATCACGTGGTAGCAATACGAGTGCTGATGATCGCCAACAATGCGCACATGCCCGCCAGACGGCGGCGCACAAATCATGCCCGCCGCGCCACCAGAAAAACCCGTTTTACAATCCGCCAGCTGCAGCGGCGTCAGCGGCTTCGTTTCCGCTGATTTTTGTTGATTCTGCAATGGTTCTGGAGATTTCATAATCACTAATATCGCACAGAATTAGAAACATGCATTTGAAAAATGCCGTGCATCTTTAGCTGATAATCCCCGCCCCCTTCTATGTTGCTATGCTCACTATAATAAGCTAGGCTATGACTCATGGATTTAGATATTATATCAGAGCTGAAATTTGATCAGCTCGGTGACTTAAACCCAAATCAAAAGAAGCTCTTAGAAAAATTAGCAAATCAGCTGTTCGACTACCATTTGGGCAGGATAGAAGAACAAGACTGGATGAGGGATGAGGCTATATTTAAAATAGTTTGGAATTACGCCCATGACACTAAGCTGGCTGAAGCTGAGGCATTTTTCGGTTCGCAGGAGTGATCATAGCTAAACGTTAATTAAGAGCGCCGCAGTACGAGGGATATAAAATCCCCTAGGTAGTTTATTAGCTCTACTCGGTGCTAGGAGTCGGATGATTTCCTAACTGAATGATTGACAAATCAGCCAGTTTTCTGAAATCAACAGTGCATGCAAACGAACATCTGGCTAGCGGCGGGGATCTTCATTCTATTTCTGCTAGGATCCACAGCTATTGATCTCACACTGAAACGAATCGCCCGTCACTACGATGCTAACGCCAATGAAGCCTTTCGTTTACTGGCGAATTCACAGCGTACGGTATTGATTTTCATTGGTCTCATTCTAGCGCTGTCGAAGCTTGGATTCAACGTATCCGCTCTGGTCGCCGGCCTTGGTCTCACTGGTTTTGCTTTGGGGTTTGCTCTCAAAGACGCCATATCTAACTTAGTTGCAGGAATCATGATTGTTATCTACCAGCCCGTCGAGCTGGGCAATCAAATCGAAGTAGCCAATACCAAGGGTAAGGTAGTTGACCTCAACTTGCGCTACCTAACACTAGAATCAGATGGTCTCACCCACCTCATCCCTAACTCACTATTACTTAGCAACAAAGTGACGATTCATCAAAAATAATCTCCAGCTGACGTTCTGCGCCAGCTGGAATTAGTAGCTACAATTATTAGTGAGTGATAGCCGATTCACACAGCTCAGCTCGGATTTCTCGGCACGCACTAACGAGATTTTTCATCGACGCCTCGGTTTCAAGCCAGCCGCGAGTTTTGAGCCCGCAGTCAGGATTGATCCACAGCTGCTCAGCTGGAATGTAGTATAGTGCTTTTTTGATTAGAGATTTGATTTCAGCCACGCTTGGAACTCGAGGCGAATGAATATCCCACACACCTGGTCCAATCTGATTAGGATAGGCGCTTTGGCTAAATACATCGAGCAACTTCATCTGGTTTCGTGTCGCCTCGATTGAGATAACATCAGCATCCAGCGCGATGATAGATTCGTAGATTGCATTAAACTGGCTATAACACATATGCGTGTGAATTTGTGTTTCCTCGCGCACGCCCGAAGTTGTAATTAAAAATGAATCTACAGACTCATCTAAATAGTCAGCCTGTTTATCATTTCTTAATGGTAGTCCTTCACGCAAAGCAGCCTCATCAACTTGGATGATCTGCACACCGTTAGCTTCTAGTTCTAGCACCTCATCGCGCAAGGCTAGGGCAATTTGCTGAGATACATGTCGGCGAGGAATATCGTTGCGCAGGAAACTCCACTGCAGGATGGTGGTCGTTCCCGTGAGCATGCCTTTCACGGGTTTGTTAGTGATACTCTGAGCAAACTTCACCCAATCTAATGTCATTGACTGAAGGCGCGAAACATCGCCCCAGATCAATGGTGGTTTGGTACAGCGAGAACCATAACTTTGCACCCAGCCAGCTGAAGTTGAGGCAAATCCAGCGAGTTGGCTGGCAAAATATTCTACCATGTCGTTACGCTCAAACTCGCCATGGACAAGAACATCAATGCCAGCTTCTTCCTGTTTGTGAATACACTCACGGGTTTCGGCTTGCAGAAATTGTTGATAATCCGCTGCGCTGATCTGGCCGCTGAGGTATTGCGCCCTTGCCTTGCGGATTTCTTTGGTTTGGGGAAATGAACCAATCGTTGTGGATGGCAATAATGGCAACTGGAGTGCAGCTTGTTGCTTGTGTTTACGTTGCTGGTAGCTAGTTCGGTTTCTATCAATATTCGGCAACTCCTCAGCTAACCTCTCTCTCACGGCAGAATCTATCACTCCTGCTGTGAGTAGTTTTTCAGCTAATACTAACTGGTTGGCTTCAATTGCTGGAAGCAGCGATTCTAGCGGCTGGGCAAGCTGGACGATTTCGTCTAGCTTCTGACGCGCGAAGCTAAGCCAGCTCCGCAACTGAGGCTCTAGGTTGGACTCGTTAGCCACGGTGTGCGGCACGTACTGTAGCGAGCAAGAACTCGCCAGCCAGATTTGTGAATCATCCACGTGGTGGCGGATTTTCTCCACCAGCTGGTGGCTAACCTGTAGATCGTTAAGCCAAACATTACGTCCATCAACAATGCCTAGAGATAGAACTTTCTGGCTACCTAAATATTTGGCAGCTCTGATGGCATCTTCATCACACTGACTGGCGTCAATATGAATGCCAGCCACTGGCAAGGTGAGAAGTAAGTTCAGATGGTTACGCACTTCGCCAAAATAAGTAGCTAACAAGATGTTGATTCCCTCCACGCCTGACAAATTTTCGTAGGCTCTACTGAGAGCGAGTTGTTGGTCGGGCGCGAGGTCTGTGCAAAAAATAGGTTCATCGATTTGCACCCAGCTAACACCGAGGCGCTGGATATTTTCTAGCAGCTCAACATAAATAGGCAGTAGTTCATTGAGCCTAGATAGTGGAGTGGTTGTCGATTTTCCCTCCAGCTGGCAGAGGCTGAGTAAGGTGACTGGCCCAAGAATCACGGGCTTAACACAGTGACCTTCGTTGAGAGCTTCTTTGATCTCAGCTAACAGCCGGTTAGTATTCAGCTTAAATTCACAATCGTCAGCTAGCTCGGGAACGAGGTAATGGTAGTTAGTATCTAGCCACTTGGTCAACGCTAGCGGTGCGTGCTGTTGGTTTCCTCTAGCTAGAGTGAAATACTCAGTTAGGCTGAGATTAGCTGAGTTAACGCCATAGCGTGCGGGCACGATGCCAAACTGGCAGGCGGTATCTAGCACCTGATCGTAAAATGAGAAATCTCCGACGCTAACAAAGTCGAGCCCAGCGTCCGCTTGTTCACGCCAATGCGTCTTACGCAGCTCACGTCCCTGTTGTTCTAGCTGGCTGGCGTCAATTTCGCCGCGCCAGAATTTTTCTAATGCCCACTTGAGTTCACGTTGTGCGCCGATTCTTGGGTAGCCGAGGATATGTGTTTGATAGTTAATCATAAACGCAGTGACTATGAACCAAATGGCCACATGAATCTGCTGAAAGTTATTGCGAATCATTATTATTGAAACTAATGAACTCATGATTTAACCAACATGTATGAGTTTGCTAGAAATGCGTCACCTCGACACCATGATTGCTTTAGCTGAAACGGGCAGCCTTACCCGCGCATCAAAGCGTGTTCACTTGAGTCAGAGTGCTTTATCGCACCAGCTGAAGGCCTTAGAAGACCATTATGGAGGTGAGCTTTTTGTGCGCAAAACTTCGCCCATCCAGTGGACACGCTTAGGCGAGCGTCTGCTTGGTTTGGCCTATGACGTTCGCAGATCTGTAAATGACGCGGAGCGCGAGATGAGCAAGATTCAACAAGGTGTAGCTGGCCAGCTGAGGATTGCGGTGGAGTGTCATTCGTGTTTCGACTGGCTGATGCCGAGCATGGATTTATTCCGTGAAGCGTGGCCTGAGGTTGAGATGGATTTGATCTCTGGCTTCCACGCTGATCCAGGTGGTTTGCTTGATGAGGGGCGCGCTGATTTGGTGATTATTTCGCAGAAATCACGGCGCAAGATGACCGACTACTTTCCTTTGTTCCAATTTGAGATGCCACTCCTGCTGGCGCACGACCACCCGCTTAATGATAAAGATTATGTCACCGCGCGGGATTTTGAAATGGAGAATCTGATCACCTATCCAATCCCTGAGGAGCGCATGGATATTTTCCGCAAAGTACTGCGCCCAGCTGGTGTGCAGCCCCGCTCACAACGTCGTACTGAGCTCACTGTGGCCATTCTCCAGCTAGTAGCTAGCCGGCGTGGAGTGAGCGTGCTGCCGCGCTGGGCGGTGGCCACATACCTAGACTCCGGCTACATCAATGAAAAGAAGATCACTAGCTCGGGGCTGACAAGCGAGCTATACGCCGCGGTGCGCCGAGAGAGTACCAGCCAGCCGTACATGGTGGATTTTGTCCAGATGATGAAATCGACGATGGCGCAGATGTTCAAGGATGTGGAGATTCTAGATTGATCTTCAGCGGCTTGAACACCAATAGAAATCATCAGCCAGCTGGACGCTTGCTGATTTCCAGGCAAAAAAAATGCGAGGCAGCGGCCTCGCATAATAAATTTGTCTCTGAGCCGATGTGACTTAGACCATGTCCTCGGCAGTGACGGATGTTTGCTCACGTACACCAAGGTAAACAGCCTGATCGACGACGCGATCCGCTGAGCCGTCAAAGCGGTAGCCGTGACAGTTTGGGCAGATGACCGTGGCAGAGCCGACAATGGAGTCGCATCCTTCGCAGACTTTATATTCTGCGGGGTTGTTGGCGATTTCCTTAGCCTTCTCTAGGCGTGCGGAGTCAATAGCTGTAGATTTATTTTTCACTCTACAAAATAAGCGGCACCGCATGGCGGAGCCGCTCAAAAATTAGATCAATCTGCGGCAGAAGGAATTAACCCTTAACTTGCTTAGCAGCTTTGCTCTTAAGGTTTGCAGCCTTGTTGGCGTGGAAAATGCCTTTCTTGGCGCAAATGTCTACTGCTGATGAGTAGTCGCTAAGTGATGCCTGAGCAGCCTCTTTATCGCCAGCTTCAACAGCTGCGACGGTCTTGTTATGAAGAGTTTTTACACGAGTCTTGAGAGACTTGTTGCGTTCAGTGCGAACTGCGATCTGACGAACGCGCTTGAGAGCTGATTTTGAGTTAGCCATAATGAATTAAAATAGAAAATTGGATTGCAGATTGCTGCTTGGGACGGGCAAACTAGTCAGAATTCGCATCATGTCAAGCATTGGCTTAGCAAATTTGAAAATTATTCGTAACAAGTTACCGCGTGAGTGTTTTGACTTATTGAATATCAACTAGCTAGGCTAGATGATTAGGAATCGCTGCCCACAGGAGTTAAAGCAGCTGAATTGGCGATATGCGCCTGACCTTGGTGAGTTCTCCCCAGTGAGCCGCGAATAACACGTACTTCTGAGCCGACACCGAGGTATTTGTAAAGGTCGATGATGTCACTGGAGCGCATCCGAATACAGCCGTAACTAGCTGGCTGGCCGATGGTGCGCTCTTCTGGTGTGCCGTGAATGTAGATGTAGCGCTCGTAGGCATTGCGAGTGCCTCCTGACTTCCCTTTCAGCCACAAAATACGAGTGACTATAGGATCGCGGCCAGGTGCATTTGGTCGCAGTACTTCACCAGTACGTCTGCGGCCTTTGAAGACCGCTCCAGCTGGCGCGCCGTTGCCAATTTTTTTGGCCACTTCCATCTTACCTACAGGAGTGCGCATGCTCCCCTGCTGGTCGCCTAGACCAAACTTCGATGTCGAGATCGGGTATGCTTTGACTGGCTGGCCCTCAGAAACAAGTAGTAGCTGCTGGTCCTGCACAGAAACGATCACATTGTTGGGATGGCTGGGGCCACAGGCTACAGCCAGCAAGGTAATCAGCATCGCCCCCGCTAGCTGGAAGCATCGCGGGAGTTTGACTTTTTTACAATCGAGAGTTTTTAAATCAGGCATCGTTTATTCGATGCGTATCATGCACTAGTTTTTCTGCTCTTTAGAAGCAAATAATTCCGGCATGACGCGCGCTATTGAGGATAGAGAAGTATAGAAGAATCCGACAGGGAATGGCATCAGCAGAATTGCAGTTACCCAGTTCATCGTGATCAGGTTCTCTACTACAATTACAAGGAAGAAGATACCGAAGGCCAGCTCAAAGAATGGCATTAGAGATTTGATGCCTTTATAACGGCTAGATTTCCAGCTGTTGGACTTCTTCTCTTCATCTTTATCGATGCCATACTTAGGAGTGCGAACAAATCCAGTCTCGTGACCAAACACAGCCTCGAGCACTGCCTTAGCATTGTTGATAGACATGCCGATGCCGAGCGCCAGTAGTAGCGGTAGGTAGAGGATGTCTTTTTTCCAAGTACCAGGACGAAGCGCCTTCTGGCTAGCCGCGTAGAACAGAGCTACAGAAACACTACCAAAGAAGAAAATTGGCACGTTAAGCAAATGCTCAGCCCACGGATGGGTCTGCAGCCACGCCCAATCTGGACGGAAGTATTGTTTTGGAGAAATGAGGAACAAGAGCAGGAACAAGAGCAAGTATGCAAAGTTCGATGTCAGGTGAGCAGTCGCTTCCAGCTTACAAACAAGCGGAGCATCACTGCGCCAGATAGGAACCAAGATTTTCTTACAAACCTGAATAGATCCTTTTGTCCAGCGGTGTTGCTGGTTTTTAAAGCCATCCATGTCCACTGGAAGTTCAGCTGGAGTTTCCACGTCGTTGAGGAAAATAAACTTCCAACCTTTCAGCTGAGCGCGGTAGCTCAGGTCCATGTCTTCAGTCAGAGTATCGTGATCCCAGCCACCAGCATCAATGATGCATGACTTACGCCACATACCGGCAGTACCATTGAAAGTGAAAAAGCGACCACTGCGGTTACGCGCAGTTTGCTCGAGCTCAAGGTGACCGTCCAAGAACATCGCCTGAACGCGAGTCAGCAAGTTGTATTCGCGGTTGATGTGCCCCCAGCGAGTCTGGATCATGCCAATGTTATCATCTGAGAAGTAATGAATCGTCTTCTGCAGAACATCAGGATTTGGAACAAAGTCAGCATCGAGAATGAACAGGTACTCACCTTTAGCCACCTTAGTGCCTTCTTCCAGCGCGCCAGCTTTGAAGCCAGTACGGTCAGTACGGTGAATGTACTCAGCATCGTAGCCACGCTCAACTAGCTTAGCCACTTCCTCTTTACAGATCTCAATGGTCTCGTCGGTAGAATCATCCAGCACCTGGATTTGCATCTTCTCCTTCGGATAGTCGATCTCAGAAACAGCCTTCAGCAAGCGCTTCACCACGTGCATCTCGTTGAACATTGGCAGCTGAACAGTAACAACTGGTAGCTCATCAAAGTGCTTTTTCGGCTCCGGACGCTGGCGGGAATGCTTCCAGTATAGGAACCAGATCATAAGGCGGTGAAACCCATATCCTGATAAGCCTATCAGAACGAGAAAGTAAGAGACATACCAGATAACTTCCATAATCTTTGTGTTTAAATAATAATTGTTTTTGGGGGGAAATTTTGGGCTTCAGCCTGCCCCGAAGTGTCAGGAAATGAAACCATTGTCAAGACAGCAGTTTTCTGTGTCATTATCAGTAAAAGCTGTTAATTTGCTACTCATCAGGTCATTTCAGACTTTCAAATTACCACCCACTAGTCAAAATATGCTCATGAAAAAACGTATCATCTTTGTCACTTGTTTGAGTTTATCCCTAGCTCATGCCGAAGACGACGGGTACGACCTGCCAGCTCCACCTGAAATCCCAGCGGATTTGATCGACGACCCACACGTCAGAGAAGAACTCGGCATCAACGAATTCACCGCGCCATCCATCGAGCGCATCTTCGATGACCTCGCAGAAGTCAGCCCGCTGCCACTTCATAAGGTGAAACATGAAATCCCGCTGAGAATGCCGCTCGACCGCACAGACCTCGCGCTGGAAATTGGCTTCCTTATCGCCAATGGATTCCTCGCCGTGCATACTGGCCAGATGGACGACATCGAACCGCTAGCGCGCGACCTCAACCGCTACGGACGCGCACTCGGTGCTGGCGAACGTGTCAACCGCCACGCCGCTAGCCTGCTAGAAAATGCCAGAGCTGGCAACATCGACGAACTCAAAAAAGAGCTCGCCGCCACTCAACGCGATGTCGAAGTAGAACTCGTTCACCTGCGCGACGCAGACCTAGCCCACCTCATTTCTCTAGGCGGCTGGATCCGCGCGCTTGAAGTTGGCACAGTCGCCGTCAACGAGCGCTTCACTATCAGCCGAGCCCAACACCTCATGCGCGAAGACATCGCCGAATATTATGAAGCGTCTATCGGCACGCTCGCTCCACGCATATCTGAACAAGAAAATATGCAAGCCATGCGCGCTCTCATCTCCAGCCTGCGAGTAAAAATGACCCTCGTCGAAGGCCAAGATCCAACACCTGAGCTCATCGCAGCCATGACCAAAGATGCTGGAAAGCTCGTAGAGCTAGGACTCGCTAGAAGGAAATAAGCTGAATGTCCACGGCTAGTTAGACCTAACTAACTAGCAAAATCACCTACCATCTCGCCAGCGTGTCGTTGGTGCAGCATTTTCGTGCATCAAGATCCCAGCTGGCTCACATTTTTGCATCCAGTATGCGTCGCTAGTATTAGCTAGCTATCAATCGGCAAAAAATTCTCCAGCAGAGAGAATCACCAACACCTTTAGCGCTCTGATCAAAACCCGTCAGACAGGCCCACTCTAAGTAATTCATCTACATACACTCTAGCAAGATACGCTTACATATATTTGGATATTAAGTCGACAAAGCTAAAACCAATTAGTAACTAGCCGACATCTGATAGACACTCTATTAGATAACAATTCCCCTTGCCCTAATATCCCAATGAAAAACATATCCCCGTTGGCTCTACTCATTAGCTTAGTAGCAGCCAGCCCCCACGCTCTAGCTGGCACAGCATACGTCAGCTTCCTCCCCGACGCCCAAGACCAATATCCAGGATCACCAGCAACTAGCGAATGGGACCACTCACAAGAAGGTGGCTCAGCTAACAGCAATGGTTATGATGGTAATTACAGCTCAGGGACCAGCTCGGTCGCCGGAGTATCAGTAAGCTTCTCCAGTACCTATGCGGGTACAGCTACCACCCACAATCTTGACAAAAACCTATCAACTTCAGCTGACAACGCTGGCGACGGGTTTATCATGGGTAACAGCTCCGTGTCAGTTGATCATCAGACAACTACCATTGAAGGAGTCAAACAAATCGAAAACTATCAAGTTTGGACCATTACTTTTAGCGAGGCGGTCGACAACTTTTCGTGGAGCATCTTAGACATTGATTCCTCCGATGAGGGATCCGCAAAAAACTGGATCGACACACTTGCAGCCGAAGGCTGGAGTTCTCAATCGCTTAATCCCACATTGGGCACTGGCGATGTTCTAGCAAACTGGAACTTAGGAGGCAGCGAACTCATGCTAGATACTAGCACCTACAACCTAGATACCGTCTACCGAGATATCGATACACACGGCTGGGATAACGAAGGCAGCTCAACTGCAGAGGCTGCTGATGCTACTGCAACGCTCTACTTTGCTAGCCCAGTTGAGCGCATCAACCTGTACTTTTTTGACCACTCAGACCTAACTCCAACAAATAATACACCTAACCACGCAGTCGCAGCAGAGGGAAGTTTCACCTTTGAGACATCGTTCACTCCCGTGCCTGAACCAAGCTCTATCAGCCTGATAGCTCTAGCTGGAATCAGCACACTTCTAAGACGTCGCAGGTAGATAACTATCATCTATAATCACCAAATGCGGCCAGCTAGCTCAGAGCTAACTAGCCGCATTTTTTCGTTTAATTGAGTACAAATAATTTGCTCAATGTCCAATAAGCACCTTTGCCTGCTAGAGTCACTGGGCCAGGGACTATTTTCTGCGACAGCTTTAATTCCACATCAGCCATTGCCACCTGTTGGGATAAGCTTCTATTTCTAGCTTCGAGTTGTTCAATCTCAGTTTGCACCCGTGCGAGCTCACGTTCAATTTTGAGCATTTCATCCACTTTCTCAGCGCGGTCTAATAACTTTCGGTAACGGCTTCTGAGCTGGCGCAAGTTTTCTAACTTCACCGCTGCATCCGCGACCTGCTCGGTGATGTCTTTACTTTTAACTCGCCGAGAAGTCACTTTGCCTAAGGTTCCGATTTCATCGAGCATGAGTTCTAACTTCTCCTCTGGAACTTTCATATTCACAAAACTCGATGACTTATCATTGAGGTCAACTGATACAAGGATACCAGAGCTTTTTCTAACCATTGACTCGACCTCTTTCGCTCGCTGATTGGTATCATCAACCTCCACTGCCATTTTTGCTGAATGAGTTTTGACTCTAGCTGAATGAGAACTCGCACCTAGTCCAGCTGGTATATAAGGAGCTGGCATCACTTCATGTGAAGAACAGGAAATCGACAAACTCGCCGTGACTGCGAATATCAAAATGTTATGTAACTTCATTTTTTTGTTAGTTCGCTAATTCCTGCGGGGCTTCTGCAAATGCTCTAGCTGATTTCCTAGCTTCCACGCGCTGGCTAGTCCATTTCCACGGATCCACTCCCTTTTCCGTAAAAACTGCCATTCCTATCACGCCAACATTACGTGTCGTTTCATGCTTCAAATTGCTATAAGACCGGTTCATTGACGAATACTCAAAAGCGGCCACCGCTTCTTCACTGGTGCGGAATCCCTTCACTTCTAATGTCTTGCCTGGAGCTACGATGTATCCACGCTTGCTCAAACTCGCCGCTTTACCATCAACCACGTCTAAACCGTCAACACTCAGAACAAGTTCTAATCGAGACTTACAAAGATTCCTAACAACGATGGAATATTTACCGCCTTTTTTGCCAACTACATAGCGGTTCAACAACTTCCTATCACCACCATTAAAGCGGTAATCATTGTAGTTTTTGGCATAACGCCAGTCATTTTTAATGCCCCACTCTACCAGCCCGTTAGCAGCCTTTTGCATGCCAGCTGAAGCATGGAGCGCTTGTTTCATCGCATCGACGCCCTCTTTGTCATTGTAATAGATAGACTCTAAGCCAGCTGGATTTTTGCTAGCTCTACTAAATGAGGCATAGCTCATCTCAGCCGAAATTTCATCGCCAAAGCCAGTGCCCAATCCCGGACGCTGCCTTTCAGCTAGAGATCCAAAACTTTTCCCATCAGAATCGTCAGGAGCACCTATATAGGGTGCCGACATTGGCGATGGTGGTGCGCAGGCATTAAATATAAATAGACTCAGCAAGCTCACTGCAGCCACAGGCCAGTGGATTGGTTTCTTCATTTTTGTGAATGGCATCTGCATAACAAGTGCTAAAAAAACAGCACTTGCCGAATAACGCAAGTTTAAATGCAGTTTTTTTAGCACTTCATGATTGATTGCCACACAGATCTAAGCCACTATGAATTTGTTGTGAGCGAAATCGATACCAGTAAACTATCTCGCCGTGAGCGCCAAATCATCGACATCCTATACCGGCTAGGCGAAGCATCAGCCAAGCAGGTAATGGAAGAAATGGATGACGCTCCATCGTACTCGGCCGTTCGCGCCCTACTAACAACGCTGCTGAACAAACAGAAAGTTACCCACAAAAAGCAGGGCAAACAATACATCTATAAACCAGCTCAGGAGCAAAAAATCGCTCGTAAAAGCGCGGTCAAAAACCTACTGAGCACATTCTTTGACGGCAAGGCTGACCAACTAGTAGCCATGCTGCTAGACCCAAAAGATCAACAATTGACTGAAGAAGAAATCGAAAAGATCCGTAAATCATTAGACGAATCATGATCTTGGCCATCACATCTATCTTCCTCGCTGGCTTGGCATATTCTTTATGCCTGTTGCTCCCGTTTCAGCATCGCAGTCAGATGAGCCTATGCAGTCTAATCATTCTAGCTCTACTGCCACTTTTCCATTGGCTGCCAGCTGAGAGTCTTCCATTAACAGTTAGCCAGCTAGATTCGCCTCTTTCCAGCTGGTCGGCAAATGCCACCCTACCAGCAGACAAACCATGGCTCGCAGTCTGCTGGATAATACTCACCGTATTGCTCGCCACTAGGCACCTGCTAGCCCACCGCAAACTAGCTAACTGGCGGACAATTTCCAATCCGATATCTCCTAGCTCAGCAATTCATGAAACATTGGTCCAATGCCACGGTAAGTTAGAAATCAACAAAAGTGTGCCCTGTTTCACCCACCCACATCTACAAGCACCGCTGATTGCGGGTCTGCTTAAGCCAGCTATTTATCTGCCGGCGCAGGCAAGCCAATGGTCAAGCTCTCAGCTGGAGGCTTGTTTACTTCATGAACTCGCGCATTTTCAGAGGCGAGACCTATGGGTGAAAGAACTCAGCCACTGGCTGTGCGCGCTACTTTGGTTCAACCCATTTGTCTGGAAAATCAAAGCTCTCTACAACGAGACCTGTGAGTACGCCTGTGATCAGATCGCCATCCAACAAGGCATCAACAGGCGCGATTACCTCAATGCCCTTTGCGACTTAACCCTAGCCAAACAGAAAACTAACTCTGAGCTCGTAGCTGCGATGAGTGGTCACGCATCACTTCAGCAGCGAGCTCTATCAATTGGCTCTAGCAAACCACCACGCAAGTTTCTGACCGCTCTATTCAGCCTTTGCCTATTCACCAGTGCCGTAGCGCTGAACAGTCTCCAGCAGGCAGCAAATTATGATGCCCCTGGGACTAGTGAATACACTGCAGAGGAGATTCAACTGAGGCTCAGCGCCAACCCATTCCCGGCGAATTTTTAATTCTGAACTCGCAAAGGAGTCATCAATTGCCGCTTATGCTCGTTGGCTAAGATGATTACAGCTAGCCAAAACAGCTCATTGAATTCACCTTACAAATTGGCGGCAAATCACTTAGCTAAAGAAATGGATTTCTATGTGAGCACTAGCTGGAAATTATTACAAAAAAGTAATGCTGAATTCTTGACAATGGGACCGATTTAATGCATTTCTCTGTCGCGCAAGCGCCAAAAGCGGGTATAGCTTAGTGGTAAAGCTCCAGCCTTCCAAGCTGATCATGCGGGTTCGATTCCCGCTACCCGCTCCATTTTTCCACTTCATCATGAAGTGGATTTTTTTTGCCCACGACTGGGCTGAATTGCATGAAATCGCAAAGCATGCTTGGCGATAAATTGACGAGGCAAATCAAGCCCCTCAGCTAACTACTAGCTAGAAATATGTCGCATAACAGCTAGCTAGAGATGCTAATACGATACCGATAATTTCGGAATTCTGTCGTCACTCAGCATGCCACTGTCGTACGCTACCTATTAAATCATACAGATCACCTCAATATATTACATTTATAATTTACCTCTAATGGCTCTTTTTCATTGCCTCAATCACAAGTCTATCTAGTGTTTAATGCTTAAATATGTACATTCGTACATATACTCAAAACAAACATAAAAAGACATGGTATCACCAGCGATTACCCCAATCATAGGAATCCTAGGCCTTGGCGTAGCAGGTATAATCCTAGCGGGCATTTTGAAAAAATCCAAGGGAGAGGGCGTGCCTGTTAGCATCTCCGAAAAGATCCAACGAGGCGCGATGGTTTTCATGAGGCGAGAGTTCATGTTAATCTCATTAGTCTCGGTTATCATTGGCGCGTTGATTTACTTTTTCCAAAAGCCTGAATACGCCGGCCAGCAAACCATCGCCTTTTTCTTAGGTTGCATCGCCTCAAGTGTCGCTGGCTTCATTGGCATGTATACGGCCACTCGAGCTAACATCCGCACGACGATTGCCGCAAGAGATTCGGGCACAGCAGCTGCGCTGAAAATCGCCTTCTCAGGTGGCTCTGTGATGGGACTAACCGTTGCCGCCATGGGCCTAATAGGTCTCGGTGGCCTATTCTACGCCTTCAACAAAAACATCCACGTAGCCGAAATCATGGAAGGTTTTGCCATGGGCGCATCCGTTGTCGCCTTGTTCTATCGTGTAGGTGGCGGGATTTTCACGAAAGCAGCTGACGTTGGAGCAGACTTAGTCGGCAAGGTAGAAGCTGGCATTCCCGAAGATGATCCCCGCAACCCTGGCGTAATTGCCGATAACGTTGGTGACAATGTTGGAGACGTTGCAGGAATGGGCTCAGATATCTTTGAGTCATACTGCGGTGCACAGATCGCCACCATCGCCATTGCCGCATCTCTAGCTACCAGAGCTGGCGCTGAAGTTTTTGAGAAATTTGGTGTTAGCGGCCCAGAGGCCATCCCAACATTGATGTACTTGCCGCTGCTGCTAACAACGGTTGGCATCGTTTGCTCTATCCTCGGAATTTTGTTGGTCAACATGATGGCAGCGAAAGAGCCAGCCAAAGCCCTGCGCTACGGCACGATGGGCTCAGCTATCCTCTATATCATTGCAGCCTTTGGTGTTTGCTCCATGCTTTCACTTAGCTTCAACATAGCATACTGCATCCTCTGCGGTGCCGTTAGTGGTATCATCATCGGTACCGTTACCGAGTACTACACTGGCGGCAAACCCATCCGCGATCTAGCGGCTCAAGGGGAAACAGGAGTGGCAACCATCATGATCTCAGGTCTATCACTGGGTCTAAAATCAGTAGCCATTCCGCTGCTAACAATTGCAGCTACCGTCTACATCTCATTTGAATTTGCTAACTTATATGGAGTTGGTCTAGCTGCCGTAGGCATGCTTGGAACAGTTGGTATCACCATGGCGATTGATGCTTATGGCCCTATTGCCGACAACGCTGGCGGCATCGCTGAGATGTCCCACATGGGTGAAGAAACCCGTAAAATCACTGACGGGCTCGACGCCGTTGGCAATACCACCGCTGCTATTGGTAAAGGTTTTGCAATTGGCGCCGCTGGTCTAGCAGCACTTGCTCTGATTACCGCATTCATTCAAAAAGCGCATATTGATAGCTTTGATTTCACCGATCAATCTACCCTGCGAACCTTCTTTGTTGGATTATTCATTGGCGGCGTGGTTCCCTTCCTCAATGGTGCTATCACCATGGATGCCGTGGGCAAAGCAGCCTTTGACATGATCAATGAAATCCGCCGTCAGTTCCGCGAAATCCCAGGACTGCTAGAAGGTAAGGCTGAGCCAGATTCTGATAAGTGTGTCGACATTGCTACTGCAGCAGCTACCAAGCGCATGATGATGCCAGCTATCCTTGCGGTTGGTACACCTATTGCCGTTGGCTTTGGTTTCAAGGCTACCGGAGCAGGAGCGATCGCTCTCACAGGCACACTGTGTGGCGCACTACTCGGCTGTATTCTACTCGCGCTAATGATGTCGAATGCAGGCGGAGCTTGGGACAACGCGAAGAAGTACGTTGAAGAAGGTCACCACGGTGGCAAGAATTCCGAGATTCACAAAGGCTGTGTTGTTGGAGATACCGTTGGTGATCCATTCAAAGACACCTCAGGACCATCCATGAACATTCTCATCAATGTCATGGCTATTGTTAGCTTGGTGATTGCACCACTGCTCTAGCTCGAGTTAGATCAACTTTTAGCATGCCCACTCCAGCCAGCTGGAGTGGGCATTTTTTGCACCGACGATCACGCCTAAACCAGCTAATGCCATTTGAGCGGCGAAACCGTCGCCATGGCCAACTGGATTTTCTTCTAGCCCGAGGCTGAGGCATTCGTATAGCTGGCTACTCGAACATGGATAAAAATCTAGCTAGATCGCTAAGCAAAAGCCATCTAGCTAACTGACAGGAAGAATGAAATAACTACTCAGCGAGCGGGCTGAACCACAGGGCAATTCAAGTTCACCCCATCGGCATAATAAATGTTATTAATGCGCACGGCATAGTCACCGCTGTATCTCTTCTTTGGAGTAACTAACATCAAGCTTTTCACTACATCATGACTAGCTGTGTCGCGAAAATTCACTGACTTAGCCACCATGTAATCAGCACTCGCTAGCTTGCGTTGCTCAGCTAGATAGACATCAAATGTCTTGGCTGAATAATCAGCTACTAACCACACACTATAGGTAGGCTGATGTGATAGACCACGCACTTGCACGTCAAATTCAGAACTGTTACGAACTAACAAGTCAGTTTCTCCTGTGAGTCCGGAAGATAGAATCAGCTGGATGGAATAATCATCAAATCTTTTAGGATCTGACTTAGGCGAAAAACCAAGGCTATGATTAGCTCCACCTTCAGCTAGCTTGAATTCAAAATAATAGGTATAAGTTGACCCTTTGTTGAGCTCTGGAACGGGACGATAGACACCGGCAATACTTCCTTTTTGTTGTACCCCCCAGCCAAATGCCATGTCGTCCTCATTGCCGGTGAGCATAAGCTTTGCCGCGTTCTGCTCTGTGCCTCGGGTAAATCGCCAACCATCGGGCAGCTTAGATGTGTCCTTTTGCTGGAAATCATCAAGCTTAACAAAATCTCCAGCCAAAGCTGATAGACTGCCATTAGCCAATAGCATAAAAATACAGGCTCTTAATCCTAAAATACTCACGCGAACTAAATTAATATAGCCAACTAACAACATCAACAAAAAGAATGATGATGATTAAAAAAAAGCTGGCGCCCCATGATGGAGCGCCAGCTAGAAATAATCTAATGATGATGGTCGAGCTTTAGTCTTCGCTGCTTTTGCTATCGTCGATATCTTCGACAGGAGCCTTTGGTAACTCTTCGACTTCGTCTAGCAAGTTAACCATAGAAACACCGCGGCTCGCGCTGCCGTCGTAACGGAAGTCGAGAATTGGTGTATTGCGCAGAACTACACGCTTGGCAATTTTGCTCTGAATGAAGGCACGCTTATTGCGGATCTTCTCGAGAGCAATTTTATAGTTTCCACCGAGTACAGAGATGAAGACTTTGGCTTCACGCATATCCGGTGTGGTTTCCACCTCACTAACGGTCACAAGTGATCCTTTAAACTCAAAGTCACGCTGCAAAATCGTGCTGATTTCGCGTAACAAAAGAGCATTTACTCTATCAATTCTCTGTGAAGACATAGCGGTAAATTCAGTTGTAGATTAGAGAGTTTGGTCAACTTTTTCCAAGTTGTAACACTCGATCACATCGCCTTCTTCGTACTCGTCAAAGTCACCAAGACGGATACCACATTCGATACCAACCTTAACTTCTTCAACTTCGTCGAGGTGACGGCGAAGTGTAGACATCTTACCATCAAACACTGGTGTTCCCTTACGCAGCACACGAGCGTGGGCTTTGCGGTTCACCTTACCATCTGTGATTATGCAACCAGCTGCACGTCCGCGACGTACTTTGAATACTTGCTTAACTTCAGCGTGCCCCATGATCGCTTCACGAGTTTCTGGCTCGAGCAGACCGAGCAGAGATTCGCGAACGGTGTCGATGAGTTCGTAGATGACTGAGAACAGCTTGATCTGTACACCTTCTGATTTGGCAGCGCGTACGGCATTGGCTTCTACTTTCGTATTGAAACCGATGACTACACCGTCAGATGAGCTAGCGCGTTGGATGTCAGACTCAGTGATCGCCCCCGCCGCAGCGTGGATGAACTTAGCGTCTACTTTGTTTGATTCGATTTGACCAATCGCCTGCTGGATCGCTTGCACAGATCCTTGCACGTCAGTCTTAAGAACGATGTTGAGACATGGTACCGCGTCACCTTCACTTACGAAGCTGAGCATGTCTTCCATGCGGCTACGCTTAGGACGAGCGAGGCGTGATTGACGAAGCTCCAGCTGACGCTCTTCAGAGAGCTTCTTAGCGGCGCGTTCATTTTTCATTTCCACCATTTCGTCACCAACGTTTGGCAGTTCGCAGAATCCGATAACTTCAACAGGTGTGGCTGGGCCAGCAACTTTGAGCGGCTTGCCCCATTCGTCGAGCATGGATTTCACCTTACCAGAGTATGGGCCACAGATGAATGGCATGCCGGCTTTCAGAGTACCTGCTTCAACGATGACGGAAGCGGTAGCACCTTTACCAGCCTGTACACGAGCTTCAATGATGTGAGCGCGCGCATTGGCATTTGGATTGGCTTTGAGTTCGAGAACTTCAGCTTGCAGAGCGATGAGCTCAAGCAGGTCGTCCATACCGTCACCAGTGAGAGCGGAAACGTCACAACATTCAACATCACCACCAAAGTCAACTGGGTTGACACCGAATTCCATCAGCTGGGTACGAACGCGAACTGGATCAGCACCTTCAACGTCGCACTTATTGACAGCAACGATCATGGTTTTACCAGCCTTACGAGCGTGCTCGATGGCTTCTTTGGTTTGTGGCATCAGGCCGTCATTGGCGGCAACGACGATAACCACGATGTCTGTGACATCAGCTCCGCGAGCACGCATGTCTGTGAAGATGGCGTGACCTGGAGTATCGATGAAAGTAATTGGGCGGCCGTTGTGCTCAACGCGGTAGGCGCCGATGTGCTGGGTAATTCCACCAGCTTCACTTGCAGCTACACGAGCATTACGAACGCAGTCGAGAAGAGTTGTTTTGCCGTGATCAACGTGGCCCATGATGGTCACGATTGGTGCACGCAGCTCAAGCTTGTCAGCTGGCTCTTTGTGCTTAGCTTTTGGCTCTTTGACTTTTTTCTTAGGATTGTGAACACCACCACCTTTTTCGCGTTTTTCGCGCTCAAACTGGAAACCGTGCTGTTGGCAAAGTTTCTCGGCGATTTCAGGCTCGATGGCTTGATGTGGCGCGACAAATACTTCCAATTTGATGAGGTCAGCCATCAGCTGGAATGGCTTGAGGTCCATCATCTCAGCCAGTGTGCTGACGACGATTGGTGGTTTCAAGCTAATGAGTTTGCCTTCAGCCACAGCTGCTTCTTTAGCGGCTTCAGCGGCAGAGACGCTTGCTGATGGGGATCCATCTTTGGCTTGCATGTCGATGTCGGCACCATCAGTGCCTTCATTGCCACGAGAAATCTTCTGCACGACGTTCTTGCCAGAACGTACGGTCTTGCGAATACCAGAGTTTTTCTTCTTGCCGTCTTCCTCAAAAATGTCCAAAGCTTCGCGCTTTTGGTCATCGAGTGACTTGACCGCTTCAGCTTCTTCACGCTGGCGTTCGCGACGCGACAGTTTTTTCTTCGGTGCTTCGTCTGAGAGCAGATCGAGGACCTTTTTCTTTTTTTCGTTGCTATCGCTATTGTCGGCCATCTGTATTCAGCTTAATAATTAAGTAGTTATGATTTTGGGGATTTTGCTTCGGGATCTAGAATGAGAATTTTGGTTTAGGCAGATGCTTGATTTGCCTTGTCCAGAACGCTTTGCGCGTCTTCTTCAGATACCCCTAATGCCGCAGCAATGTAGTCTGCTGGCATTTGTTGGACGAGCTCGATGGTCATGCCACCAGCTCTGAAAAGTTTATCAGCCTGCTCAGGGTCGAGACCCAGAGTATCAGCCAGTCCACCTGCAGCGTCAGATACTTTTGCTTCGAATTGTTCGTGCTCAGTATCGTCTTTGCTTACTTTGACTTCCCAGCCGAGAAGCTTGGCGCTTAGGCGTGCGTTTTGTCCGCGGCGACCGATTGCTTTGCTAAGCTCGGACTCATCGACGCTGACATGAACGACTTTGTTCTCTTCATCAAGTTTAATGGTATTCAAAGTAGCAGGCTTAAGTGCTTCAACGATGAATTCCTTAGGATCGTCATCCCATGGGATGATGTCGACTTTTTCGTTATTGAGTTCGCGAACGATGTTTTTCACACGAGCACCGCGGAGGCCAACACAGGCTCCTACAGGGTCGACATTTTCGTCCTGAGAATCAACAGCTACTTTAGTACGGTAGCCAGCTTCACGAGCGATGCCGCGCAGTTGCACAGTACCGTCGGCGATTTCAGTCACTTCTGATTCGAAGAGACGACGCACGAAGTTTGGATGGCTACGAGAAAGGATAATTTCTGGTCCACGTTGGTCATTTTCTACAGCGACAACGTAAACACGAATCTGGTCGCCGATATTGTAATCTTCAGTCACCACGCGCTCACGTGATGGCATGCGGCCTTCAAATTTGCCGAGATCAACCAGCACGTCACTCTTTTCAAAACGACGAACGGTACCGCTGACGATGTCACCAGCGCGGTCCTTGAACTCTTCGTAGAGCATTTCTTTCTCCGCCATACGCAGACGCTGCATCATGGTTTGCTTCGCTGTTTGCGTAGCAATGCGGCCAAAGTTGGCTGGAGTCACATTGAACTCGATCGTTTCACCCGGAGTGATTTCAGGAGTCTTCTTCTGAGCGAGGCTGAGAGGCACTTGGTTGTACTTATCAGTAAGTTCTTCGTCCTCTACCACTTCCAAAGTTGCGTATACATTAGTAATGCCCTTCTTTGGGTTTACTTCTGCGCGTAGGGTTTCAATGGCATCCGCTCCTGGCACCATTTTGCGATAAGCCGAGATAAAGGCGTACTGGAGAGAGGCCACAACCTTCTCACGGTCAATTCCTTTCTCTCTTTCGTAATAATCGATCAGGGCTACGATATCGTTTGTCATGTGCTGGCGTTGTTAAATTGTTCGATCCTTAGACACAAAAGAGTGGGTCTTTAGAACCCACCCCACGCAGTGTCGAAGAGTTGTGCAAGAGGCCTTAATGTACTTATTGCCTATTAGCAAGCACAATCTACGCTAGGAAAATGGCACTAGATAGCAAATTTACGCTCAATATCAAAAAACTACAAATGCAGGCAAATTAGCTAGCTAGCAGGCTATTTCCGAGCAAATTCATCAGCCGTAGATCGGCAGCTAGCACAGCGACTTTACAAAAATTAAACACTTGTCCCAGTAATGATCCTCAGGCTATGCCATAGTCATGATCACGCTCGCCATCGCACTTGGCTCATTTATCCTCTATTTTGTGGCCTACCATACCTATGGAAAATGGCTGGGTGAGAAAGTTTTTCGCCTCGATAGCAAGGCCCGTGTTCCTTCCATTGAGCTGGAAGATGGCAGCGATTATGTGCCCACTCACAAGAATATTGTCTTTGGTCACCACTTTACCTCAATTGCAGGCACTGGCCCCATCGTTGGTCCGGCGCTTGCGGTGATGTGGGGATGGTTGCCTGCGCTGCTTTGGGTGCTGTTTGGTTCTATCTTCATTGGCGCCTTGCACGACTTTGGCTCACTGATCATCTCGATGCGCAACCGCGGACAAACAGTCGGCGACATCGCCGGACGCGTGATCACGCCGCGTGTGCGCATGTTATTTTTGCTCATTCTCGCGCTCGCGCTGACGATTGTACTCGCCATCTTTGGCCTCGTCATCGCCGCCGTTTTCAAGCAATACCCACAAGCGGTCACTCCATGCCTGATCCAAATTCCTCTAGCCGCCGTGATTGGCCTACTCATCCACCGCAAGGGCGGGAAAATTCTCATCCCTTCATTAATCGCGCTGGGGCTGATGTACTTGTCCGTTACCTTTGCCGATACCCCATTTTTGCATCAATTTAATACCACACTGGCTAGCCAGAGCATCATGACTTGGGTCTCAGCCCTACTGGTTTATTCCTACGTCGCCTCGGTCTTGCCCGTGTGGACATTGCTGCAGCCACGCGATTACATTAATTCACTGCAACTGCTCAGCGCATTGGCGCTACTACTCGTCGGCCTCGTGGTAGCTGGATTTTTTGGTGGCGCGCCAGTGTCCGGCATCCGCCCGCCGCTGGAAATTGCCGCTCCTGCAGTGGAGAGCAACTTCACCGCCAAAAACCTGCCACTGATCTTCCCATTTCTCTTTGTCACCATCGCCTGCGGAGCGGTCTCTGGTTTCCATTGTTTAGTCTCCTCAGGCACCTCATCCAAGCAACTGCGCTGCGAAACTGACGCCAAGATGGTGGGGTTTGGCTCCATGCTCACCGAAGGATTCCTCGCGGTTTTAGTCATCCTCGCCTGTGTCGCTGGCCTTGGGCTCGGAGTTTCCAGCCAAGGAGGCACCTTATTGGGAGCTGAGGCATGGCAGACGCGCTACGCCGACTGGGGAAGCACGCAAGGGCTGGCGGCCAAAGTTTCCGCCTTTGTTGATGGATCCGCCAACTTTCTCAAAGCGCTCGGCATCAGCGCCACATTTGCCACTACTTTGATGGGCGTGTTTGTCGCCTCATTTGCTGCCACCACACTGGATAGTGCCTGCCGACTCCAGCGCTATGTGATCCAGGAAATTGCAGCCACCATGGTACGCCACCAGCCAACTACAGCGCCACATACCGGCATCAAAATCACCGCCAATCCCATCAGCTGGCTGTGCCACAAACATGGCGCCACGCTTTTTGCCATCGCCATCGCCTGGTGGATGGCCTCGCTACCCGCTGCTCCGGGAAAACCAGCTGGCACCGGCGGGCTCATTCTTTGGCCACTTTTTGGCGCCACCAACCAGCTGCTCGGTGGCTTAGCCTTTTTGGTGATCCTATTCTGGATGCGCCAGCAGAAGATGCCGATCTGGTTTGTCGTTCCACCCGCCATTTTCATGCTGATTTTACCTATCTGGGCAATGGGCTACCAAATCTTTGTCGCCGCCATTGGCTCAAACCAGAGCTGGATCGACAAACAACAATGGCTGCTCGTTTCTATTGGCCTATCTGCCATCGCCCTCGAGCTGTGGATGATCGCCGAAGCCGTACTTGGCTGGAAATCTCAGCGTGCAGCTGATCCCATCACTCCACAAACGGTAGAGCAAAGTTAATCGCTCTCATTCGCTCAAGCTGACCAAACTCACCCCAGCTGGTCCCCTATTCTGGTATCAGAGAAACCGCCAGCGCTGCAAGTTAACCAGCCGCTCGGCTGACTCCCTCTCCAGCTGGCGACCGTGAAATTCATCGCATCACAAAAAAATGGCTGCTCACCTCATCAAAGGTGGCAGCCATTTTATAAATTCATCAGGTCTAAGAAGGACCGATAGCTAGCGAGCATTGGCAATCGCCTGCCGCTATAAGCTAAGTATCAGAGAAGGTCTATTTGGTCTCTTCCTTGTCTTTGGTCTCTTCCTTGTCTTTGGTCTCTTCCTTATCTTTGTCCTTATCTTTGTCTTTGCCCTTATTCTTGGCTTTTTCTTTCTGGCTCTTGCGCATATCGCGATCTTTAAGCTCTTCTTTTTCACCCTGCTCGTTGATCAAGGCAAATGTACCGCCAGTTCCTTCAGCCAGAGCTTTCATGCCCTCGTATGCCTTTGGCTCCATCAGGGCGATGGCATTGATGGTGATGTTATTTTTCTTAGCACGTTTAGCATACTCCGTAGCAACTTCTACGGAATCATTACCAGCAGAACCATCAGTCATGAAAATAATGGTCTCCGGCTTAGGATCCATTCCTTCGATGGCCATATGAAGTGGAATTTTCCATACAGTACCAAGCACGAGCTTTTGCTCGTTGATAATTTTGATACTATTCTTCAAATTACGATCACTCACTTTAATCCACTCAGGTTTAATGATCTTATCATAATCTTCGAAATCCCAGCCGTTAAAGCCACCTGAGTTAACGTAATCATATTTGCGAGTTCCGTGTTTCACTTCGCATCCTTTTGAGCTGCCGGATGTACTACCAATCACCTCGTCACCAGCAACCCAAGCTGGGCCAGCGAAGAAGATCAGCTGGTAGTTTGTCTCAGGAGGAAGCTCACCCACAGACTTGGAAAGTTCTTTGCGCATCAGCTCTTCACGACGACCGCTCATTGATTTTGAGTAATCGATCACAAACACAATGTTGCCACCGCTCACTTTTTGACCAAAGAAAGTTGGGCCGCCACCGCCGCCAAATCCGCCACCTTCGCCCCAGCCGTCACCGAAGTCGTTGCCGTCACCAAAGTCCTCGGCAATCTCCAAGCTTACTTGATCAGGCACTGGAACAGCTACGTTAGATACTGTATTCGCCGCAATCACGCGTGACATATTTGAGGAAGGTGAACTCGGGGTACGCTCAACTTGACGGTTAATCTTGCGCTTTTGTGTCGTTTCTTGCGCCGCATCAGGGCTGCCTTGATAAGAAACAATCTGCACATTTTCTTTTTCAATATTAGCGACAAAGAAGATCGCCAACAGAACGGCTGCCAAAACCACCGCGAGAATAGCGATGAGAGTACTACTGATCGCTGTATTGCGACGCTGTTTTTCTAAAGCCTGCTTAGCTTCGGGTGTAAGTGTTGCGTGAAGTGCCATAGTGTTTTTCTAATTGTAAGGTTTCGCCCTATTAACACCTATAGATACGGTTTTATTAGCCCATTTAGACCTCTAGCCACAAATTCCCCACCAAAGGGCTACAAAACCGACTATTTGGCCGTAGCAATTTAACATTAAACCCATTAATTTAACCGCGCCGCTGTTATCCCCACAGTTGTCAGCTGGCTATACATGGACTTTGAAGCAAATTCACCAGCGCAACACCCTGCCCACTGTTAAAACTCTATAAGCTACCACAATCTCGCTGCCACAGAGTTCAAGCCCGAGCTGAATGCACAAAAAAAATCAATGGCCTCACCCCAAACTGGTGGGAGCGAGCCATTGATTGTAAATTAAGACCTTACTGAACTGCTAGCCAGACCGTGGCCAGCATTCTAGCTATTCATCATCTTTGTCTTTGTTCTTTTCTTTCTCCTTTTTCTTCTCTTTCTCTTTCTTGCGGATATCACGGTCGTTGAGCTCTTCTTTCTCTCCTTCAGAATTAATTAGAGCAAAGGTTCCGCCAGTTCCCTCAGCTAGAGCCTTCATCGCCTCGTAAGCTTTTGGTTCCATCAATGCGATGGCATTTACTGTGATCTTTTTCTTCCGCGCAATGTCAGCAAACTCCTCAGCTACTTCTAAAGAATCATGCCCAGCCACACCATCAGTCATGAAAATAACGGTATCTGGCTTAGGATCCATTTCCTCAATCGCAAGATGTAGCGGCAGCTTCCATACCGTGCCTGTAACAAGCTTCTGTGTATTGACGATTTCGATGCTCTTCTTCAGATTGCGGTCACTGACTTTAATCCAGTCCGGTTTGATAATCTTGTCCTTGAATTCCCAACCGTGAAAGCCACCTGAGTTGGTATATTCATAGGTCTTGCGCTCATGTTTCACCTCACAGCCTTTTGAGGTGCCAGAGCATTTGCCAATAACTTCATCACCAGCTACCCATGCTGGCCCGGCAAAAAAGATCAGCTGGTAATTAGTTTCTGGAGCCAGCTCGCCAATAGATTTTGACAGCTCCTTACGCATCAGCTCTTCGCGGCGACCGCCCATTGATTTTGAGTAATCAATGACAAACACAATATTGCCACCGCTCACCTTTTGACCAAAGAATGTTGGTCCACCACCGCCACCGATGCCACCGCCATCACCCCAGCCGTCGCCAAAGTCATTGCCGTCACCAAAATCCTCCGAGATTTCCAAACTGACCTGCTCGGGCACAGGTACTGCCACATTAGATACCGTATTCGCCGCAATCACTCGCGCCATGCTGGATGATGGTGAACTCGGTGTGCGCTCAACCTGCCTAGTAACCTTGCGCTTTTGCATCTGGTCAATAGGGGCCTCAGGGCGTCCCTGGTAGGATACAATCTGCACGTTATCCTTTTCTATGTTCGCCACAAAAAAGATAGCTAGGACAACGGAGGCTAAAACGATCGTCAAAACAGCAATCAAAGTACTACTGATCGCTGTATTGCGCCGCTGCTTTAATAAAGCTTGCTGGGCTTCAGGTGTAAGATTTGCATGTAAGGCCATAATTTCTTAATTTGTGTGTTCTCTTATATTTAACATACAAGCGTATCATTCCATTAGGACCAATCGACTATAAATCGCTAATTTACAGTACCTTTAAGATAAATTTTTGCATAAAACAGGCCAACATTAACACTAAAAGCATTGTGCCCACTCACTATCAACGTATTCCATAAACAAACTTCGCCATTAAAAAAAATCTAGCTAGAGCTAAATCACCTGTCAGCCAGTGAATTATTTGCCCATTTCTCACCGATAAGAAACCAGCTAGCACGCTCACTTTCGCGAATTGATGATTCAGCAAATCATGATATTCTGAGGAATGCCCATGCACAAAGACATCGACCGCGTTCTCATTGACGAAGATATCATCCTCAAGAGATTAGATCATATAGCAGAAAAGATCCGCGCCGACTTTGAAGGAAAACCACTCGTCGCCATCGTCTTATTAAAGGGCGCCATGGTTTTCACCGCAGACCTACTGCGCCGGCTGCCAATTCATCTAGAAATTGAATGCCTCAATGTAGCTAGCTATAAAGGAACCTCCAGCACCGGCATCGTTTCCTTCCTGGATAAAAAATTACCCGATGTCGCCAACAAGAATGTGCTCATCATCGACGACATTCTAGACACAGGCAGAACACTCGAAGCTGTCGCCGAGAAGTTATCCGACAATGGCGCCTCGATGATTAAAACTTGTGTCCTGCTCACCAAGGACATCCCGCGTGAAGATTTTAAAGAGGCTAACTACAGCGGATTTGATATCGCTAATGAATTTGTTGTTGGCTACGGGTTAGACTACAACGGCCGCTACAGAAATCTGCCGTTTATTGGCGTGCTCAAGCAAAGTGTTTACCAAGACTAAGGTCTAATGATTGGCTAACGATAGCGCGAAAATTATATCAATTTCAGGACAAAAATAAAACACCCCCTCAGGCCTACCAGCTAGAAGGGGTGTCTTTATTATCACACACTAACACTGAAATGAAATTAGCATCAGAAAGTGTTATGGACAAGGAAAAACAACCGTTTAATTTTCTCGGTTTAGTCATTTCACTTTATGCAAACAATTTCAACTCAACAACCATGCGGCTTTGAGGGTAAATGACTAACATAAATATTTTTTTCTACACATCCGAGTAGTCGGACAACAAAACCAACAATTCACTACTTATTGACCACCAATGAGATAGTTAAGTCAACTTCATTGCCCAAGATTTCTAGCAAAATGACTCCCAGCTAGAAGACAGACCTGCCAAACTAACTACCATTTTTGCTGCATCGCCTTCAGCTCACGCGTCACCATCATCTGCAGCTTTCTCGGCGCCTTCACCTTCGCATTTCTCCCCCAGCTCAAAACTAAGCGCATCACATCTTGCAGCGAATCCAGACGCATTCGCAGCTCCACCAAATCTCCATGATCATCTAGCACTTTTGTTTTTTGCGTCGGATGCCAGCGGCGTTCTTGCACCACTCTAGCCACCCAATCGCGGCAGTGGATGACAACTTCCTCTGCGCCTAACTGAGGTTGTTGATTTTGAGTCGACCAAATTCCCAAGCTGCCGCTCAGGTATTCACCAATATGAAAATCAGCAGGTCGCTCAAAGGATTTCTTCAATGCCCGAGCGCCAACCATACGCTGAAGGGCAAAAGTACGTATCCCCTCACGCATCGGATCATAACCAATCACATACCAGCCACCTTCAATCTCGCCCACATGATAGGGGTGAAGCTGGCGCTTCTCTAATTGTTTGGCTCCCATTTTTCGGTAGCTAAATCTAATCTCGCGCTGCTGCAAAACCGCCTCAGCAATCATGCCAAACAGTTTGAGGTCGGCATCCACCACACCACTCTGTTTGACAGAAAATGCCTCATCCAGCTCAGACCAAGATAGGGAGACCTTGCCGTCTAGCACCTGGCTCAACTTGTTCATCGATTCACCTAATGATTTGGCCAATGACGTTCCCCTAACTTGACTCAGTGCCTGCTTGGTCAAAAACAGAGCCGCTAGATCTGATGAGGTAAAATCAAAGATCGGAAAGTCATCAACCGGCGATCCATAATAGTAACCGTGCTGGCTAGATTCATATTCTAGCGGCAACCTCAACTCATCGCGCATGAAGTCGACATCCCGTTGAATCGTCTTACGCGACACTGCAAAATGCTCAGCGATTTGTGAACAATTGGGATAGCCTCCTGAGCGAACAGCTTCATGAATATAATACACCCGTGCCATCGTTTGTCGCCCACCAGATTTCCTACGTTCATCGCTCATTACCATCAGTTAAGCTGAAAAATATTGAAAAAAAATAACAAATTTAGCCCTCCCCCCAAATTTGTCCCACCCTAAGCGGTATAGTAGTTCACGTGAACAGCTATATTAAACACGAGATAGAATACATCCAAGCAACGCGAAGAGAGCTTAAGGCAAACAAAGTCAGCTGGCTAGCAAAAGAAATTCCAGCGTGGCTAGCGCCCTTCAGTGACCCAACTAAGGCCGACTTCATGATCCCGGTCTTCCTCATCACCACATGTTTCTTCAGCGCCGCTACCATCATGATTTGCTATTGGCTGAAATAATTCCACTTGGCGAAAAGCATGTTCCCAGTCACTACATGGGCGTGAACACGGCTCTCTTATTTGATCTCGACGGAACTCTCATCGACTCGCTGCCAGGCATTGGCAAAGCGCTCAATCTCGCTCTAGCAGACCTTGGCCTGCCAGCTCATTCAGACACTTCGGTGAGATCGTTCATTGGCGACGGAGCTAGAATGTTAGTTGAGAGAGCTCTCATTGCCCACCGTGCTCCAGTCGACCTAACTACAGCTGGCGTCACCGCTTTCCAAACTCACTACGCCTCATGTTGGCAAGATGGCAGCCCGATGTATGCGGGCATTGCTGAATTACTAAAAAAACTTCAAGCAACTGATCTGCAACTCGCCGTCGTCTCCAACAAACCTCACGCCTTTACTTCAGCTATCATTGAGACGCTTTTTCCAGCTGGTACATTTGCCGCCTACACTGGAGCTCTAGAGCACTTAGCAATCAAACCTTCAGCTGAACTTGCCCAGTTAGTGGCAGACCAGCTAGACATCGATCCAGCGGAATGCTTGTTCATCGGCGATTCTACCATCGATATCCAAACGGCTAAAAATGCCGGCATGGCAAATCTAGCTGTAACCTGGGGATACCATGACCGTCAGCGCCTTATCGATGAACAACCAGATAATCTCGTTGATTCAGTGGCCCAGCTAGCTCAGTATCTGGGACTATAAATTCCCTATGAGCTACCGCACCCAACCATCCAACAGCTCGGACTACCCATCCGGTCTGCCCTACATCATCTTCAACGAAGCTGCCGAGCGCTTTAGCTTCTATGGCATGAAAGCCGCCTTGGCGATTTTCATCACCCAATACCTCCACCTCATGGGGCCACAGGTGGACATGCCCGTCTCCAACAGCAAGGCTAACGAATACGTCCACTACTTTGTCATGTGTGTGTACCTCACACCATTATTAGGTGCTATCATCTCAGATGTTTGCTGGGGAAAATACAAAACCATCATTGTGCTCTCAGTGGTTTATTGCTTTGGCCACGCAGCTCTAGCAATGGTGGGTATTAGTGGGCCACCAGCGCTCTGGCTATTGGCTGGATTAGGACTAATTGCCATAGGTTCGGGTGGCATCAAACCCTGCGTCTCAGCTCACCTTGGTGACCAGTTTGGGAAAAATAACCAACACAGGCTCAGCATTGCCTATAACTATTTCTACCTTTCTATCAACTTTGGTGCAGTCATTTCCAACCTCTGCATTCCATGGATTCTAAAATGGTATGGCCCTCACTGGGCATTTGGCATCCCCGGCGTGCTCATGGCGCTGGCTACTCTAGCATTCTGGTTTGGCCGCAACAAATTCATCCACGTGCCAGCAGCCGGCCTAGGCTTTCTGCGCGAAATGAAATCTCCGCTAGAATTTCTATCAGCCTTAAAACCCTGCATCATCTTTCTTTTCATCCCCTTCTTCTGGGCGCTGTTTGAGCAAACCGGCTCGTCTATGGTTTTTCAAGCTGTCGATATGGATAGGCAGCTCTTTGGCATTGAAATTCTCCCCTCGCAGATTCAAGCAGCGAACCCGTTTCTCATTCTGCTCCTCATCCCGTTGTTCACCTTCTTCATCTATCCAACAGTCAATAAAATCATCCCTCTAACGCCACTCAGAAAAATCGGCGCAGGGCTCTTCTTAATGGTCGCCGCCTTTTCAACCGTAGCTCTCGTGCAGGCTGCTATCGACTCCGGTAAAAGCCCAACAATTCTCTGGCAGCTATTTGCCTATCTATTGCTCACCGCTTCAGAAGTGATGGTTTCGGTTGTATGTATTGAGTTCGCCTACACCCAAGCACCCAAGGCAATGAAGTCTATCATCATGGCATTGTTTTTCCTCAGTGTGGCCATGGGCAACTTTATCACCGCTCAAGTCAATAGGTTCATCCAAACCCCTAGCCCAATTGCTTCTGCGCTCGACGATTTCCGAAAATTGCCAACACCTACTGATTCTATCAGCTATGCTGGTTTTGACCAAAAATTGAATACCGCTGACGACATCATCGTACATTTCAATGATGATCAAATCAGCCAGCTAGAAGTACCATCACAGCAACAACTCACCCTAGCTAACACAATCATTAGCGACTGGAGCCAGGACAATCAATCACTGCCAACCACCGAGCAAGGCAATGAACTCATAGCTGGAATGCTAGATTCATGGTCTGAGCCAATTAGTTACCAACGCCTCAACAAGCTCACCTACAGAATACAATCTAATGGACCTGATAAATTGCCGACCACTCAGTGGGACGTCGGCCTCATAGAAAGCGTCGATTTCACAACCACTGATGACACTCTAAGTGAAAATAAACCTAGCTGGCTGGAGAGACGCAGCCTTGAGCTCAACTACATTGCGCCCGAACAACTGGGCGGTAAACATTTGAACTTTTATGCCGGTGGCCAAGATAAGCTTGAAGGAGCCGACTACTTTTGGTTTTTCACAGGCATCATGCTAGCTACAGCCATTCTTTACGTACCCGTAGCTAGACTCTACCCAGAAAAGACGATTCTCCAAAAATAGGATATGATCACCGATACTCACTGCCATCTAGCATCTCATAAATTTCCAGCTGACGAAATCCCCCAGCTGATAGATCGCGCCCAAGAAGCCGGCGTCCACCGTATGATCACCCTAGCTACCAGCTTAGAAGATTTTCCATCTAACCTCCAGCTGGCTGAACAATACGATTCTATCTACTGCTGCCTCGGCATTCACCCGTGTGACGTTCATGAAACTCCCGACAGTTACCTAGCAGAACTGAAAGTCCATGCGCAACATGCCAAGTGTGTTGCCATTGGTGAAACAGGCCTCGACTATTTCCACCCAGCTCCAGATGGCTGGACAGAAGCCGACTATCACCAACGCCAGCGTGACTTCCTAACATCACATTTTGAACTCGCCGCAGAGCTCGGATTAAACATCGTCATCCACACTCGTGACAAATCAGGAGACCAATCATTCAGAGATGCGCTGGCCATCTATCGGCTCTATGCCCACAAAGTTAGAGCTGTCTTCCATTGCTTCCTAGGCCCATGGCAGCGCGGCGAAGCGGTCGTTGAGCTCGGCGGAGTCTTATCCTACACAGGGATTGCAACCTTCAAAAAATCCACCGACGTGCTAGATGCAGCGGTGCAAACACCAGCTGGAGCCATCATGGTAGAAACCGACGCGCCATACTTAGCGCCAGTGCCACACCGCGGCAAACGCAATGAACCTAGCTACACCCAACATACAGCTGAACACATCGCCAAAGCTCGAGGTGAGTCATTAGAATCATTTGCAGAACATAGCGAAAAATGTGCTAAAGAGTTCTTTAAGTTAGCGTAATGAATATAACAAAACCCTAGTGCATAAATTTGCCAAAGATCCATTTTACTTATCAAATCCAAAGTGATATCTTCTATTCAAATGAAATCATTATTAATTTTTCCATCTATTATTGCCTTTGCAGCCTTCACTTCCTGTACTCCAACAGACAACTACGACGATAACCCGTACGGAGCTCCAGCAGCTGACGCAGGCGGCAACCCATACGGAGTTCCTGACGATGCTTCACAGGCACCTTACCAATCTCTACCAGGTGTAGCGGACTCAGCGCCACAAACCAGTGCTCCAGCGCCGAGCCCTGAACCAGCAGCTATCGCAAGCACTCACTCAGTGGTTCCAGGTGATAGTCTTTGGGCTCTCTCCAGAAAATACAACACAACAGTAGAAGCTATCCAATCAGCTAACAACCTTACAACAACAACTATCAGAGTAGGCGAAACACTTCGCATTCCTGCTCCATAAGTAGCTGAATCGAAAAATTTCAAACAAACTAACAAAGCGCTCAAGTCGACCTCGACTGGGCGCTTTTTTTGCCTCATCATCAATGCCAGCTAGCATATATCATTAGCCCGATAAGGGGTGCTAGCGAGATTGACGGCTGCTCATAGCAATGGCATATTTCCACCGCAGCCCAGCTACAGTTGTATCCGCTATTATGAAACGCATCAAACTATCTCTTAGTATCGCCTTACTCACCGCATTTGCCCTACCTAGCAATGCTCAGGAGATTCCTCGCTACGACAGCCGCCAAGAAACTCTTGAGCGATTGTTCAGCGCTCGAAGCGAAGCGGCGCTGCAGCAAGCAATCGACGAAGCGCGCAAAGCTGGATTTAGTGAACAATCTCTAACTGAAGCCAGATTTCTATTCTTAATCGACAAACAAGATCACCGCGCATTAGCGGCAATGGCAGATGAACTGGAAGCCAAGAAAGATACGTTCAGCCTTAATGACTCGGAAATCTTCAGCCTCGAAGATGACTGGTTAGCAATCATCTCATTCACCAAATCTCTAGCGGAGTTAGAACAAGGCAATATCGAGGGCTTCAAAAAGAACATCACCGAAGCCTTTTGGTTAAGCCCTCAACAAGCTTCAGCCTATACGCCTATCATAGAGAAAACCAAAACCGCCGAAGCCATGAAGCAGCTCACGCTAGACCTTGAGCAACGAGTTCTGCAACTCAATGTCGATGATGGCATTGCCCTTAAAGAAACTCTAAAAGGTAAATCCGCAGCTCTAATCCATTTCTGGTCTCCGTGGAGTGAAGCAAGTGAAGCTAGCATGGCTGATTTTATCCTCACTGCTAGAGAACTCAATAAACACAACATCGCGATTCTTCACACCCTGATAGACATCACGATCGAGGGCAGAGGCGAGGGCCAGTACATCTACAAATTACACAATAAAGACCTTCCCTACTTCTGGCTGCAGGATACCAAGAACAATTCTCTCTCCGGAACATTGCGGGTAAGAGATACTCCAACAGTATGCTTACTAACACCCGAAGGCAAAGTTCTCTTCAATGGCGCTCCTAGCGATCCTAATTTTTGGAATACGGTCAAACTCATAGCTCCTGAGTTGCAAAGACCCAATGCCCAGCCTCATCAAGGCCACAATCACTAACAAGCTAATAGAAAGCAATCTCCTCAAAAGCTAACACCATTAACCTCTAATCATATTTTTGGCCTGCTGCCAAATACCCAGACAGCTATAAATTAGGCTCTTGACTCACATGTTCATTTCCCCCATACCTAACTTATAGCATCTATATTTAAGCTAGATCACCTAACTAACTAGATTATGGCAGCAAAGAAAAAGTCAACGCTCAAGAAGAAAGCTGGCCGGAAGGCTGCAAAAAAATCCTCCAACAAGGCCGCTGAAAAGCTAGCAAAAAAACCTGCTGCAAAGAAACCTAGCAAGAAAGTAGCTAAAAAGAAGCTGAGTAAAAAAGTGGCTAAAAAGACGGTTAAGAAAACCTCTAGCAAAAAGGTGACGAAGAAGGTCGCAAAAAAAGCGGCTAAGAAAAAGGTAGCTAAGAAGGCGGTCAAAAAGAAGGTCACTAAAAAAGCTGCTAAGAAAAAGGTAGCTAAGAAGGCGGTCAAAAAGAAGGTCACTAAAAAAGCTGCCAAGAAAAAGGTAGCTAAGAAGGCAGTCAAAAAGAAGGTCACTAAAAAAGCTGCCAAGAAAAAGGTAGCTAAGAAGGTGGTTAAAAAGAAGGTCGCTAAAAAAGCGGCAAAGAAAAAGGTCACCAAGAAGACCGCGAAGAAGACTTCAACAAAGAAGGTGACTAAGAAAGCGGCTGTAAAAAAGGTGAGTAAGAAGACCGCCAAAAAGAAAGTCGCTAAAAAAAGAGCCACTAAAAAGGTAGCTGAGGTAAATGCTCCAGTTCAAGAGAACGCGGAGACTAAGTCCTAACTACACCTGTTGAATAGCCGAACTAACAATTTCATCAAAAACGAGAGAGGACTCACCTCTCTCGTTTTTTATTGTATGATCGTCAGCTCAGGCGATGGCTCAGCTAGTCTGATTTTTCAGCAGATTTCTGCACCCATGGCAGGCGCATCGTGAAGCAGGTCTCCAAGCCAGGTTGAGAGTTCACAGAGATTTCGCCACCGTGAGCTTCCACAGCTCGTTTCACAATTGATAGGCCCAGCCCAGTGCCAGCTACCTGATCTCTGTTGTGATGTTTCTCAACACGATAGAATCGGCGGAAAATAAATGGAATATCGTTAGCTGGAATTCCTATACCATTATCAGTTACTTTAATCGCTACTGAGCCGTTATCATATCCGGCGCTAACTACAACACGCACCTTTTCATTGCGGTTTTGTTTGAGAGCATTTTCAATAAGGTTGAACAGCACCTGAGTTAGATAAAATCTATCAGCTATAATTAACAAGTCATCAGCCACCTCAACTTTGAGTTTAGCTTTCTGCTCGACGATAATCGAAGAAAGCCGTTCGCGGACATCATCGATGCACTCTATCAAATAAAACTCTTCAGCACTGATGTTTTGCGCAATGCCAGATTCCATGCGTGAGAGCATGAGCATTTCATCAACTAGCCGCGCCATACGATCGCTGTGCTTGCGCATCTTTCCCATGAAGCGGCGAGCCAGCTCAGTATCTTCGACAAGGTCATCGTCTAGCAAGTTTTCTAAATAACCGCTGATGATAGCCAAAGGAGTTCTCAGTTCGTGCGATGCGTTAGCCACAAAATCTCTTCTCACTTGGTCAGTATTATAACTCTCTGTGGCATCTCGCATAATTACCCTATACCAGCCGTGCTCCACACCACTGGAATCTTTATATGGGGAAACACAAAGCGACCACGCACTATCACTGCGTCCAAGGTCGCGGTTTAATGGGCTAGAAAAACCAGGAAGAACAATCGAATCACTCTGCTCGCCACCTTTTGCAACACAATCCAAGATTGATTGGGCTAGGCGGTCATCGATAAATGCTTCTATCAATGTTCTGCCATTCAGCTGGCGATCGCCACAAAGACGGCTCGCCTGTTTATTGGCAAACTCTATCAATCCATCTTTCGTGATGATTAGAATGGCATCATCTAAGTCGTCTATTAATTGATCTCGGCTAAGAACCACCCCTTTTCGGGCGGGATTAGCTGCCCCTAACTGACTCAACCTAGTCTCCAAATGAAGGCTTTGCTGATGAGCCAGAAACCACCTCCAAGATACGATGATCGTGGTGAAGGCGAACAAGATTATGAAAAAAGCATCCATTGAATTAATTGGCGAAATTAACTATCACTCAGCGTTAATACGGTAACCTTTGCCTCGCACGGTTTCCAACAGATGAGCATGTTCGCCTAGCTTGTTGCGCAAGCGCTTCATGTGCGTATCTAAGGTACGTGTATGCACATCGTCACTGTAGCCCCACACTTCACGCAGGATTTGGTGTCTGTCTTGCACGGCGCTACCACGCTCACACAAGTAAAGCATGAGCTTAAACTCAGTAGACGTTAGATCCACTCTTTCGCTGTGAATATAGAATGACAGTGTGTTTTTATCGAAGTTGAATGGCCCTAACTTAAACTTAGTGGAACCCGTTTTTTGAGTGGTACGTTTGAGTATTGCTTCCACCCGCAAGACCAATTCTTTAGTACTAAACGGCTTTGTTAAATAGTCATCCGCGCCAAGTTCCAATCCCTTAATTCTATCTTCAGTCTGGCCGAGAGCGGTAAGCATAATCACCGGGATATTCATTGTCCGCGCATCACGTTTCATTTGCTTGAATACATCGCGCCCATCCATTCCCGGCATCATAAGATCTAAGATAACAATATCAGGCTGTATCTCTTGAGCCATTTCCAAGCCCCTAATGCCGTCGTGGGCCATGAAGGTTTCATAGTCCTTCCGCTTGAGATTGAAGCTAATCAAATCTGCAATATCCACTTCGTCTTCTACTATTAAAACTTTCATTAATTAAACGGGTTTCGGTCACCCGCACCCTATATACCATGGGAAATTCCGACCAGAACAATGTGAATGTCACACTTTTGTGACAAAGAAGCTTTTGCCGATTTCATGTCAAAGTGCGAAATACTGCGGTGTCGAGCCCATCACGGGTTACGAGCAAATCTATATTCAATTCATATCATGAAACTGACACACACACTAGCCGGTATCTTCGCAGCTGCAACAGTTAGCCTTTCAGCTCAGACTAACCTCGTTGTTAAGGGATCTGACACCCTCGGCGCGAAGATGGTTCCTCAACTTGCTGAGGTGTACAAAGCACAAGGCAACAACGTTAACTTTGAAATCGCAGCTGAAGGTTCTTCAACTTGCTTCACTAACCTGCTCGCTGGCACAGCTGATTTCGGCATGTCATCACGTGCAGCTAAAGACCAAGAGAAGAACAACTTCACTGCTGCTGGCAAAGAGCTGGTAGAAATCGTAGCTGGCGTAGACATGATTGCTGTGGTTGCTAACGAAGCAAACCCAGTTAAAGAACTCAACAAAGAGCAGATCGAAGGCATCTTCACAGGCGCCATCACTGACTGGGCTGAAGTTGGTGGTACTCCAGGTAAAATCGCTGTATTCACACGTAATACATCATCAGGCACATACGCTACTTTCCAGAAGCTCGCGCTGAACAAAAAAGACTACGGTACAGACACTCAGAAAATGGCTGGTAACGAGCAAATCGCAGCTGAAGTTGCTAAAAACGTTCGCGGCATCGGTTATGTTGGTCTCGCATACTCAGACCGTGACGGCCTCATTCCTGTAACTATCGACGGCGTTGCTCCAACTGCTGAAAATGCTGACAAGTACGCATACGCGCGTAACCTTTACTACTACTCAGACGGCCAGCCAACAGGCGAAGCTAAAAAGTTCATCGACTGGGCAACTACAAACCCAATCGCTGGTAAAGTTATCCAAAAGGTTGGCTTCATCGCCCCTAAAAAATAATTTCCTTAACAAACTACAATTGAGCTAATTAGACTGGCTAATAATGCCGATCATATGCTTAATTCGCGAATAATTAAGAATTTAAATTGAACTAATTCACATATAGCCGTACTCGAGTCCCATCATCGAGTACGGCTTTTCCCCCCTTTAGCTACCAACTCGAACTCAACGCAGTAGCCTAAAAAATGAGAGCAAAAAAATCATCAACTAATGAGCACCTTCTAACCAAAAAAGGAGGCTTCCGCATCATGGGCATTGGTAAACAAGAAGCGATAAAATACTTCTTTGGAGGCAACGCCATTATCGCCATTATTGTCATTTTTTTGATCTGCCTATTCTTGGTAAAAGAAGCCTTTTTCTTCTTCCCTGACTATCGCAAGAACCTCTCGTTATACCGACTTTCAGGACAAGAATTTGCCGACTACCCAATGGCGCAGATTGTTGCCCAGAAGCGTCTCGCCTCACTAGCTACCGAGGCACGCAGCTATGAAATCAAATACCGCCAAGGCGTAGAAGGCGACATCCCAAGCCTCAATAGTGCCATCCGCAACATGCTGCGCAATAAAGTGAACAGCGAGATCACAGAACTGAAGCGCGCTGAGGAACAAGTAGAAGAAATTGATTTCTACCCGAACCTTGAGGAGTCTGAAAAACAAGCCCGCCATCAGCGTGTAGCTACAGCCCAAGAGCAGCTGAAAAAAGCAGCCGAAGAAGCCTCCCTAACGATCAACTACAACGACCTTTCCGACAAGACGCTAGAGACATCTCCTAAATATCTCGACGACCTCAGACAGGCAGCTGTCACCCGTCTGGTCACTGGAGAAAAATCAGCATTCATCGAGAGAATCGAAAAATCTCTAGCTGAAAAATCTATCGAAATCAGTAAGGACCAAAACCTGCTCGACCTTGCTGAAGCCAATACATTACTGCGTGAGCCGCAGAGAGATTTTGACCAGTTTGTTAGCAAGTTGCGTAAAATAACCATCTCTACCAAACAACAAGCTCAGCAATATCAAAGTTCGTCAGCTAGACGTCTAGCTCTGGAGTCAGGTGCGGCACTGGCCAGCTCTGATGAAGATAAAGAGCGACTTGCCATTGAGGCCAAGCGCATCCTAACAATCCAGCCAGACTACACCAAACTCAACCAGCCGCTCTACAACTCGCTCGACAAACACGCTGAGCTACAGGCCCAGCTAGAAGCAAGCACACGTGCGGCATTAGAAAAAATCCCATCAGCTGATGGATTTGAATCAGGAGCTGCGAAAAAGCGCTTGAAGGAGATCGCATCTATCAAGAGTGGCATTTACGACCTCTTCGCCGAGAACCGCGCGAAAATGGAAGTTTGGGACCACACCAAAGCCTACCCAATGAGCCAAGCAGTTACCGGCTTCTTCTTTGGCACGGAGTGGATCACTAACTCCAGCTGGCAAGATTTCTACGGGATTCTCCCACTGTTCACCGGTTCACTCGGAGCCGCTATCATTGCGGTTGTACTCGCCGTACCATTTGCCGTAGGCGGAGCCATTTACGTCAACCGCCTTGCCTCACCAGTTGAGCAAAACATCGTCAAACCTGTCATCGAGTTTATTCAGGCCATTCCGTCAATCGTACTCGCCTTCTTTGGTGTGGTTGTGCTCGGTCAGTTCCTCTTTGATATTGGCCAAAACCCAGCGCTTTCCTGGATTCCTGGTTTCCCTATTGAAGGTCGCCTCACCATGCTCAACGCCGGCATCCTGCTCGCATTTATGGCTACCCCAACCATCTTCACTCTCGCCGAAGATGCGCTGAATAACGTGCCAAAATCCTACAAGGAAGCCTCACTTGCACTCGGCGCAACTAATCTGCAGACGGTGCTCAAGGTTATTCTTCCTAGCTGCCTATCAGGCATCATCGCCGCTGTTCTGCTTGGTTTTGGCCGCATCGTCGGTGAAACCATGGTCGTTCTACTCGTCATGGGTGGACGGATTAAAATCCCAACGGCTTTCACTGATCCAGCTCACTCGATGACCGGTATTCTCGCGCAAGAAATTGGCGAAGTCGTACAAGGCTCACTCCACTGGGGAGCCCTGTTTATGGTCGGCCTCGTTCTCTTTATTGTTTCTCTCAGTCTCAACTTTACCGCTCAGACCATTCTGCGTCGTTACAGCGATCGTTAATCACTTTACACACTTCTTATCATGAGCTCTTTACCTGATAAAAAAGACGCTATTGCCACTAGCTTGAACCCATTTAAGCAAGGCAAAAGCCGTTTGAGAACCATCGAACGCATCCAGCGCTCAGTTCTTCTCATTGCCACTTATTCCATCCTCATCAGTGCCTTAGTCGTCTTTGGCACCATCATCAAAAATGGCGCACCAGTTCTCTGGGACAAAGGATTCAGCTTCCTCACGGAGAAACCTCAAACACTCACTGTACTTGATGTTGCCGCCACGGAAGGCCTAGAAATCTCAGCTGATGGATTTGAAAGAATCGTAGGTGACAACAAGAAGCTTCCTGTTGAAAACAGTGAGGAGTTTGAAAAAAGCTACCCGCACACTCGCTTCGATCTGCAGCCAGGTACCATCATCGGTGACGGCTACCTGCAGCTAATCGAAAACAATAACCACGACTTCCGCGTTGGTTTCTTGTCACGCTCTAGAGATGCCCAAGTTGGCTTCAATCTCAGCGCTGACTCCGAGTTCCGCGTCACCAGCGAGCAGCTGGAAGAAATCAAAAAAGTCGACCCTGAAATCGTAGCTGGTGAGCTGACTCCTGTTTCAGAAGAGACCAACTACTTCCGCGTCCGCGTAGAAAAAGGCGACTATGAGATTAACAAAGCCACCTACGACGCGCTCAACCCAACGACTCTGATTTACATCATGCTGCAGTCATTCAACGATGACGAACGCAATCAAATCAGGTCCACCAAGATCCCCAACAGCCAAGTCGTCACACTTAGCCAAGCTCAGTACGCAGCCTGTCTCGCTGAAGAAGGTGGTCTGCCATTCAGCAAAGTAGAACCGCAAGTAAGTGTGCAAGACTTCCTGCAATTCTCCATGCCAGCTGGCCAATACGAACTGGCTTCAAAAGTCCTGGATATTCTCAAATTAGCCAACCCAAATGCCAGCTTTGTCAGTCTGCACAATACTGAGCGTGGAGCCGTCGAGCTAGACCTCAAAGAAGCTGTTACTCTTAGCTTGCCTACAGCCGCCTTTGAGCAAGTCGTACGCGACAACCCTGATTTCAAAATCAGCAATGTGAGCAACTACGAAGTGAAAAAGCCATTTGTGCGATTTGACCTCAGCAAAGACGCTCAAATTCTCGCGCCAAATGAAGTTCAGCTAGAACTCAAAGGTGAAAATGCAGGTTCTGGAGCGCTGAACATTCTCGACGAACACTCACACTCCTACTCAGGTGGTGGTATTCTTGGCCCAATCATTGGTACCGCCCTGCTCGTCATCATCTGCATGACTGTTGCTCTGATCACAGGTATTGCCAGCGCTATCTACCTCAACGAGTACGCTCGCAAAGGAAGATTTCTCAAAACCGTTCGCCTTGCCATGCTCAACCTAGCTGGTGTGCCATCCATCGTATTTGGTCTCTTTGGCCTGGGCCTCTTTGTGCTCATCGCCCCACAGATCACAGATACACCATCATCTAGTAACAACGTTGTTCTGCGTGTGCCTCTAGCCAAAATCGCCAGCGAACCAAACCTGCGCGACATTGAAAATAACAGCATCTTCATGGCCGAAAGCCATCATAAGACATCAGACGTAGTTGCCGCCGCCTCAGCCAATGGCAAGGCTCGCTTCTACAATGGCTGGACATATCTCAGCTTCCAAGGCTGGGGAACATGTATGCTCGCTGGTGGATTCACTCTCGCGATCATGGTTCTCCCCGTCATCATTACCGCCTGTGAGGAATCACTGCAAGCGGTGCCGATGGGCTTCCGCGAAGCCTCACTCGCGCTGGGAGCCAGCAAGTGGCAATCCATCCGCACTGCGGTATTGCCATACGCATTCCCTGGTATTCTCACAGCCTCGGTGCTCGGCATTACTCGAGTCGCCGGTGAGACCGCCCCTATCATGTTCACAGCCGCCGTCGCCGAGCGCTCGCTGCTGCCTTGGGAAGGACTTCAATCACATGGATTTGGTGCCTTCTTAGAATTCCTCCAGCAATCAGTGCAGGCCATGCCCTACCACATTTACACCGTCGCCGGACGTATCCCACAATCACAATACACTGAGCCTATGCAGTACGGATCCGTACTCGTATTCCTCATGCTCGTCATGTCATTGGCTGGCGTCTCAGTTTACCTGCGCATTCGCATTCGTAACAAGATCAAATGGTAACCCCCTCCACAATCGACAAATTATTTAATATGGATACTCTCGTCAAAGAGCCCGCCGCCAAGGCAACAATTTCTGACACGCCGTCTACCACGCCTAAGACCATGGACCAGCACACACAGCCATCTTCCGCCGCATCAACACCATCAGCCACTGAGACCAAACCAGTGATTGAAATCGATAATGTTTCTTTCAGCTACGATAATGGCAAAACCAATACACTCAGAGACATTTCACTCGATATTGCGCCTAAGCAGGTGACCGCATTTATTGGCCCATCAGGCTGTGGTAAATCGACCCTTCTTCGCTGTCTCAACCGCATGAACGATCTGGTGGAAACATCCATGATCAGCCACGGTGAAATCCGCATCATGGGCCAAGACATTCACGCCAAGGATGTATCAGCCATCGAGCTGCGCAAGCAAGTCGGCATGGTATTCCAGAAATACAATCCATTCCCAAAAAGCATCTACGATAACGTCGCCTACGGACTTCGCATTCAAGGCATCAAAAATAAATCCAAGCTCGATGAAGCTGTGGAGAAAAGCCTGCGTGGAGCCGCTCTCTGGGACGAGGTCAAAGACCGTCTCAAAACCAGCGCGCTCGGGCTCTCCGGTGGTCAGCAGCAACGTCTCTGCATCGCCAGAACGATTGCCGTTCAGCCAAAGGTCATCCTCATGGATGAACCGTGCTCCGCACTCGATCCTATCGCCACCGCTAAAGTTGAGCAGCTGATCATGGATCTGCGCCAAGACTTCACCATCGTCATCGTTACGCACAGCATGCAGCAAGCTAGCCGTGTTTCAGATAGAACCGCCTTCTTCTACCTTGGCGAACTCATCGAATACGATGAAACTAACAAAATCTTCACCAACCCAGCTGAGCAACGTACAGAGGCCTACATCAGTGGCCGTTTCGGCTAAGAATCACACCCCGATTACTAACTTTAACTAGAAACAATTTATATGCACACTGGAGGACACATTCTAGATTCATTCAACGACTCACTCACCGAGTTCAAGTCCACAACATTGATGATGGGCTCAGCAGCGCTGCGCAACCTCGACAACTCCATTCGCGGATTGATCGAGCGCGATAAAACCTTATGCAACCAAGCCATCGCAGCTGATGACGACGAAGATCTACTCGAGCTCGAAGTCGACCGCCAAGGCATGGCCATCATGCTGAAATACCGTCCGGTAGCCTCAGACCTTCGCTTGGTCATCGCCACCATGAAGATTTCTTCTAACTTTGAAAGCGCATCTGACCTAGCTGTAAGCATTGCCAAGCGCTCACGCAAAATCATCAAAGGCCAAGAGATCCCACGTGTTACTGCCATCGAGCCACTCTATGAGCTAGTCAGCACCATGCTCAAAAATGCGGTTACTGCCTACAGCGACCTTGATCTCAACCAAGCCATCGCCCTCATCAACCAAGAAGAGGAAGTGCACAAAATGCACAAAAAGATCTCTCGCAAGTTCTCACGCGAAGTAGAAAACGAATGCCCAGAGTACCGCGAGTACCTCAACATTCTATTCATCTGCCGATGGCTCGAGCGTATTGGCGAGCTAGCAATCGACATCGCTGAAGAAGTTGTCTTTGCGGCTTCATCAGAAGATATCCGTCACAGCGACGATATCCCTAGCTCCGTATTAGAAGCGGCTGCTAATCAAACAAACCAAGCATAGTCGCAGGACTTGCTAGCTAACACAAGCGGTGGGAATTGCGACATTCGCAATTCATACCGCTTTTTTTGTGTCTCCTTAGTTGTCTAACTTGAATTACAACTAACTAAATTTCTTGATTTCGACTAAATTTTAGCCGAGTTGCCGATGAAAATGCTAAATGGAGTATCGCGCATTTTCTGCACGCTAGACTCCTGCATTTCCACAAGCATGTCATGCATAGGACAAGGAGATTCAGACCCGCACCAATCAGGGCCGTAAGGACACATGTCTGTGCTCTCTGGATCTTCAAAGATAAGTACAATGTCTGCTAGGCTCAACTTCTCAGGAGCCACGTTCAGCAGATATCCACCACCTGGGCCAGGCGTGCCATTAACAATCTTCTCGCGCGAAAGCACAGTGAGAATCTTTGCCACCAATGCTTGGGACAAATTACGATTCTCAGCTATTTCCCTAGAATTGGCTCTATGGCCACTAGGATAACATTCAGCTAGATAACTCACCGCCGCAACGGCACAACGAGACATTTTTCCATATCCACAATTCATACATTCATTAGGAGTCGCCACGGACTCTATCTGTAAATATAGGAATCGCAACCTTTAACAATACAGTGTAAACTAATAGACCCGCTGCCCAGATGCCCGCGGAGACCTTCCACTCTATCGCACTAGGCACGTACTCAACCCATTCGTGCAGTGTTGAAGGGATAAATCCAGGGATGATTAGACCCATGCCTTTTTCTATCCAAACACCGATAAATATCAAAATACACGCGACTGTTAGCGTCTTTGTATGCTGGTAAACATTAGGCCGCAGTAACAAAACTGTAGCTATAACAACAAAGATGGCTGAGGTCCAAACCCATGGAACTAACGCATTCATGCCATTGTGACCAAAATACATATAAATCGCGGCTTCAGCGTGAGCGCCACCCGTGTAGAACTCAGTAAATAGCTCGGAAACTAACATCAACAGGTTAATCAAAATCGTGATCCGCATGATGCTCACTAAGGTTTTCACCGCGCCTTTGCCGACGTGCATTGAAGTTAGTCGCTGGATCAATTGCAGCACCAAGATAATAAATGCTGGGCCTGCGCAAAATGCCGTGGCTAAAAATCGCGGCGCTAACAAGGCACTATTCCAAAATGGTCGACCGCCCAAACCACAGTACAAAAACGCAGTCACCGTGTGGATAGAAATAGCCCACGCAATACTGATGAAAACAAATGGCACATACCATTTTGGGTTAGGTTTCTCACCGATGAACCTTTTGTAAAGCAGGTAGCCACAGATATGCAGGTTCAATAACAGATAACCGTTAAGCACAATCACATCCCAGGTAAGCATCGATATCGGCCAGTTAAATTTCCCCACTAAGGGCAACATATGCCAGAATCGATCTGGTCGGCCCAAGTCAGCGATAACAAACATCAGACACATAACAATGGAGGCGATAGCTAACAGCTCACCAATAATCACCGTATCATGCATATCCTCATCTTTGTAGATATACGCGGGAATGACCATCATCACACCCCCCGCCGCCAGTCCTACCAAAAAGGTGAAGTTGGCAATATACAATCCCCACGATACGTGGTCAGTCATCGCAGTGCGTATCATGCCATCCCTAACTTGGATAGCCCATGCGTTAGCTCCAACAAGAGCCACACAGGTTAGGAAAATCATCCACACGTAAAATGTCCAACTTCCAGTAGTAGCTAGCCTGAAGGCAATGCGCAGAAACTTGCCATAACTAGTGGCGTGAAACGACGCGCTATGCGGCTGATCAGGTTTCATATTATCCTCTGAGTGATTACTCATATATCGTAGTAGCTGGGCGTTATCTTAATCGAAGAAGTAAAAGAAGTTAGGGCGAGTGCCCAATTCCTCTTTAAGTACAAAGACTCGTTTCTGAGCCAATACTTTGCGAATTTCTGAATTCGGATCCAACAAGTTACCAAATACCCGAGCGCCTGTTGGGCAGACTTCTAAACAGGCTGGCATTTTTCCTTTGCGAGTTCGGTGCAAACAAAAGGTGCACTTTTCCATCACCCCCTGAGGGCGAATGCGGTTACTCAGATAGGATTGATCTGGGTTGATTTCCTCCTTGGGAATCTCTGGTTTGTTCCAGTTAAAGCGACGTGCGTGGTATGGACATGCTGCCTCACAATAGCGGCAGCCAATGCACCAGTTGTAGTCGACTACCACAATGCCATCATCTTCTTTCCAAGTGGCTTCTACCGGACAAACATCTACACAGGGTGGATTCTCACACTGCTGGCATTGCACCGGCATATAAAACTTATCGGACTTGGGAACCGCATGGTTATAGTCGGCATTGCCGTGCTCCATATCCATCGACCCTTTCGTCATTTCCAGCACTCTAATGTATGAATTCCCTGACGCTCTATCATGGTTATTTTCTTCATGACAAGCTTTCGCACAACGGCGACAACCAACACAAACAGATAGATTCAAGGCGTAACCAAACTTAACACCCTTCTGTGCTTTTACGTCAGAAATAGAAACATCGGCGCCGTAGTCTGCCTTCGTCTCATCTTCTAGCCGTTTCATCACAGCCGCCAGCTGATCTTTATCCAGCTCGCGGTAGTGCATTTGTAAAAACTCATCAACCGAGGTGCTGTCTTTCCACTCCGTTAGAGGAGCCATCGCTTTAGCAAATGCAGCCACACCCAGAGTAGCCCCCACACCTTTCAGCACGGTTCTGCGGTCGAATCCACCGGATCCACCACCACTGCATGAACAATCTCCTCCACAACCACCTTGGTTCGTTTCACTCATATATGATCTGTTTAATGATTAGTTTCAGTTTTAACGGTTTTTCCCGCACGAACTTTTGGCGGGAATACGGGCATAACTTGCGGATACGCTGGCGCGTGCGGGTCGTGACAATCGATGCAATTGTTACGCTTGCGGCCACCACGCTGCAGGTCCCAGTGGCCAACCATGCCGCCGTGCAATCCACTCTTGTAATCTCGCATGCGTGGACCATGACATTGGCCACACAGCTCCATCACATTCTGGAAGGCGATCACTTGGCCATCTGAACGGCGCAATGTTTCGTAGTTATCCGCATTGTGGCAGCTCAAGCAGCTGAGCTCGCCGTGATTAAATACCAAACCTTGGTGGAAATCCTTAAGCTGGCTGGAGCTCGTCACTAACAAATTCATCTCTTTGCTATCGTGACAGGTATTGCAGCGCACCATCACCGCTTCACCGTCGTAGTTTTTCTTACCCGAGTCGACCATAGGCACGCCTGTTGGTCTGTTAATTTCTACCTCAAATTGGGCTTCACCTGGCGTCCATGTTGTCTGAATCCCATCTTCGTAAATTTCGTATTCTTCCCGCTCCTGTTCATCAATGATGTAACTGGTGAAAAGGACGGTAATAATGCCTCCGATCATCAAGATCGCGATGGCGATAACTAACCTGCCTGCATTTTGTTTATTGGCCATAGACTTGTTGGAAGATGCGTACAAAAACGCAATTCATTCATACATTTAACTCACTTCTATCTCTTTGGCTATCAAAGAAATATATTTTATTCGAGATTGTCATTACCTGAATCAATGGTTAAATATTCCTAATACAGTAAATTTCATAACTATGCCTGTTAATGCCCTATTGCTCACTTTAAACGACTCGTTAGAACAACGAAAGTCTGCGCTAGAGCAGCTTTCTAACCATAGCCAAATTGAAGTTGGCCAGCTGGAAGATCGCTGGCTGCCAGTAGTCGCGGAGAGCAACAATACCAAAAATTCACACGAGCTCCACGAGTGGATTGAACAACTACCAGGCGTCAATTTTGTCGATATCGTTTTCGCTAGCGTTTCCTAACTCCCACTAATCAATCAACCAACCATCTATCCTTATGTCATCCATCGAGCGTCGTGATTTCCTAAAAATATCGGCCATGGCAGCCGCCACCTCCATTGCCAAAGCAAAGGCCGGTGTGGCGCCAACACAACATGGCCAAACCATCCAAGGTATCCACTGGGACAAAGCTCCCTGCCGGTTCTGCGGTACAGGCTGCCATGTCAAAGTAGGCACCAAAGACGGTAAAGTTGTTGCCATCGCTGGCCACGAAGACGCAGAAGTAAACAAAGGGCTGCTCTGTGTGAAAGGTTATCATGTCGGCGGCATCCTCTACGGCGAAGACAGGTTGACGGAGCCAATGCTGCGGAAAAATGGCAAACTCGAGCCCATCAGCTGGGACGAAGCCATCGAAGTCATTGCCAAAAGAATCTACGAAAAACCCAAAGAATTTGCCATCTACGGCTCAGGCCAGTGGACCATTCCAGAAGGATATGCAGCGCAGAAATTCATGCGAGCAGGTCTATCAAACAACCACCTCGAACCCAATGCCCGCTTATGCATGGCCTCAGCAGTTACCGGCTTCATCTCCACCTACGGCGTTGATGAGCCAGCTGGCTGTTATGACGACCTCGACGAAGCCGATGTGATTATCCTCTGGGGTAACAATCCAGCTGAAATGCACCCCGTATTATTCTCGCGTATCGTTGACCGCAGGTCACGCGGCGAAAAAGTCACCATCATCGACATCGGCACGCGCAGAACCCGCTCTACCGAATTCGCCGATCACTACATGAATTTCAAACCCCAGACAGACCTAGCCATTGCTAACTGCATCGCTCACTATCTGGTAGAAAACGACCTCTACGACAAAGAGTTTGTTTCCAAACACTGCAACTTCCGCATCGATGTCGATGACGAAACTCGCGACCTCATGGGCCGCCCGTCCACCTTTGAAGAATACAAAGAAAACCTCAAAACCTACACATTTGAGTATACGAGTGAGCTATCGGGCATCCCTGAAGAACAGCTGAAAATCCTAGCTGAAACCTTTGCCGACAAAGAGCTGAAAATCACCTCGCTCTGGTGCATGGGCATGAACCAGCATTTCCGCGGCACCGCCATCAACCGACTCGTCCACGGCATTCATTTGCTCTCGGGCCACTTTGGCACTCCCGGCAATGCCCCAACCAGCTTGACAGGACAACCATCAGCATGCGGCACAGCTCGCGAAGTAGGCACCTTATGTCACACCTTGCCCGGTGGCCGCCTCATCGCCAAAGAATCAGATAGAAGCGACTGCGAAGATAGGTGGAACGTGGAACGTGGGCGCATCAACCCGCAGATTGGCTACCACACAGTGAAAATGTGGGAAAAATTCTGCACACCAGCAGATAAAGGTGGCGACATTTCCACCATCTTTGTACAGGTCACTAACCCTGGCCACACGCTGCCTAACTTAGCCAAACTTTTCACCGCCAAGGAAGGTCTTGATGACAAATTCCTCATCGTTTCCGAAGTCTATCCAACAGCTACAACCAAGCTAGCTGACCTCGTTCTCCCAGCTGCTCTTTGGGTAGAAAAAGGCGGTATTTACGGCAACTCAGAGCGCAGAACTCAGCAATGGTTCAAACAAGTCGAACCGCCAGGGCAAGCACGCGAAGACGCATGGATGACCATTGCCATTGCTAGAAAACTCTTCGAAATGGGTCACCCTGGCATGAAAGACAAAAACGGCGACTTCCTATTCACCGTCAAAGACGAACAAGGTGAAGTCGTGCCTATCTGGGACTACGATCATTACCACGACATCAATACCGACAAAGCACTCTACGAAGAATACCGCCCATTCAGCCACATGAAACACAAACACGTGGCCCCATACGATGTGCTGGTGAAATCACAAGGACTGCGCTGGCCTGTGGTTGAGCAGAAAGATGGCACCTTCCGTGAAACCCGCTTCCGCTTCTCTGAATTTGACGATCCATTTGTCGAAAAAGGCAAAGGTATTCAATTCTATCACTCCGTCACCAAGGACGACAAAGCGCTCATTTGGTTCTGCCCGTACGAAGATCCTGAAGAATCACCCGACGAAGAATTTCCAACATGGCTGTGTACCGGTCGCGTGCTCGAGCACTGGCACAGTGGCTCAATGACCATGCGCGTAGAACAACTGCGCAATGCCATGCCCGGAGCCTACGTGGAGATGAACCCTCAGGACGCAGAAAAACAAGGACTCAACAATGGCGATCAAGCCCGCGTGATTTCCCGCCGCGGAGAAATGATTCTTCCCGTGTGGATCAACGGCCGCGCCAGCCCACCAGAGGGCACTGTATTTGTTCCTTTCTTTGATGAAACCAAACTCATCAATGACGTCACCATCGACGCCCATTGCCCAGTTTCTAAAGAACCGGATTACAAAAAATGCGCCGTTAGAGTGGAGAAATTCCATCCAGACGCTCAGCCAGAACAACCGCTACCATAAAAATCCTAACTGAAAATCCAGCTCACTTATGAATTCGGACCAAAACCAAGGGTATTTTGCCAAACACCGAGACATCCTCATGGTCGTGCTTATGATTGTGGGCATGATTTCTGTCTCAGGATTTTTTATGGGACTGCGCCAAAACAAGCTAGACGATGAGGCTGAGTCACCATGGCTAGCTGGTGCTCAAGCCAGCACTAGCGATCAGGTGCACTATCCAGTAGCGCCACGCTACATCGACATTCCCGATGCCACGTGGCAGGCTAACAATAACTGGAATAACGTGCTTACCAAACTGCCACAAAAACCACCATCCATGGCGGAAACGGTAGCTCTCACTCCAGCTCAGCGCGACCAAATCCTCATCGAACGGTTTGCTCGCCGTGCCTTTGACGGTGCGCCACCAGTGATTCCACATGCTATCAACTCGCGCGACAATGAGTCGTGTATCGTTTGCCACGCCATTGGTTCTAACTGGATTATAGCTGGCAGAAGAGCACCTGAGATTTCCCACCCATACATGAGCAGTTGCACGCAATGCCACGTCAGTGGTGATCGCGCTGGATTTGCTAGATACGCAGGCCCGACAGGTCTCAAAATTTCTAGCGACTTTGTCGGCACTCTGCGTCCGGGTGCTGGCTCTAGAGCCTATCCCGGAGCGCCACCTACAGTCCCCCACCCAGTATGGATGAGACAAAACTGCAACTCCTGCCACGGACCTGAGCAACCGCATGCTATTTCTTCCCCGCACCCATATCGCCAAAACTGTCTGCAATGCCACGCGCCTAACGACCTGTTTGATAATAGGGAAAACCATTCCATGCCATTGTCGCCCATACCTCTATCAGAATAATGGTTTCCATTGATCGCTAAAATGTCTGAGCATCGCCCTAAAGTCGTCTCGCGCCGTGATTTATTTCTCAGGTTTCGCCAAATCATTCGCCCTGAGCCAGATGAACATGCCGCTAATGATGACCAACTAGTCGCCTATACCCAAGCTCCAACAGAGACATCCCACCAGCTGGATGATGATATAGAAAACCCAGCTGGCGCACAGTGTGCCATTATCAATACAGCTAAATGCCTCGCATGGCAGGGTTCATTTTGTTCTACTTGTGTTGAGCATTGCCCTGAGCCAGGTGCGATTGCTAGAACTTATGGTAAACCCACGATCGTCGCCGATCATTGCACTGGCTGCGGCCAGTGTATCGACCGTTGCCCAGCTCCCCAAAATGCTATCCAACTAGCAAATCACCCTAACCATGTCTGAAGAATCACCTACAATCACCCAAGATCTACACCAAGCAGATATCGACGCCTCATTCATCCACAACTTAATTGACGACATCAACAAGTGTACGGAGCTGATAGAGGTCTTGCCGAAGTTTGCCGCTCAAGAATATGTCAATGATCAGCAGAATCTGGAGTTGCATGAGGCTGCCGCCATGCTTATTGCGGGGCAACTGCGAGGGCTACAAATACGCTACCAGCACGAAGGATCCCAGTGGTGGGATACCATCATGCAGGCACCACAGGGCGCATTTCGTATCACTCGTATCCAGCACAACTTCTAAGCATGCAGACCCTAGATCAACTAACGCGCCCATTGCGCGACTTACGAATTTCAGTAACGGATCGCTGCAACTTTCGCTGCCGCTACTGCATGCCTGCTGAGATCTTTGGGGAAAACTATCAATTTCTACCACATGCTGAAATCCTCAGCTTCGAGGAAGTCACCCGTACCGCCCGTCTAGCCAGCCAGCTCGGCGTGGAAAAAATCCGCATCACTGGCGGCGAACCAATGCTGCGCAAAGACCTCCACATCCTCATCGCTCAGCTCAGCCAGCTAGAAGGAATCCGCGACATTGCAATGACCACTAACGGATCCATGTTAGCGCAAAAAGCACAGCTACTCAAAGATGCAGGCTTGCACCGCGTTACTGTTTCGCTAGATGCCATTTCTGCTAGCATCTTCCGCTCAATGAATGGCGATAAATCATCCGTGGAAAGCATCATGATGGGCATCGAAGCCGCGCAAGACGCCGGACTTGGCGTCAAGGTGAATGCGGTAATCCAAAAAGGTGTCAACGAGAGGGAAATCATTCCCCTAAGCCAATACGCTATGGCTCACGGGCTTACCCTGCGATTCATTGAATTCATGGACACCGGCAACACTAACGGGTGGAAGTTAGACCAAGTCATGCCATCCGCCGAGATTCAAAAGGAACTGTCCAAACACTACCAGCTGGAAGAACTGCCACCCAGCCAGCTGGGAGAAACCGCTCTAAGGTTCAAAGCTGGCGACGCCGAGCTAGGTTTTATTTCCTCTGTCACCAAGCCATTCTGCGGTGACTGCACACGAGCCCGCCTGTCAGCTGACGGTCATTTATTCACCTGTCTCTTTGCTGCTAACGGTCACGACATCAAATCATTACTGCGCTCAGACATGGATGATAAGCAGCTAGCTGCTAGGCTGGCTGAAATCTGGCATTTCCGCAACGACCGCTACTCACAGATCCGCTCGTCGGCAACCCACACCAAACCCGAGATGTCCTATCTAGGAGGCTAACATCATGCTCATTAATATCGATCACCTTTTCACTTCCAAAGCGCACAACTACTTTGGCCACCACGGCAAACCAGCTGGAACCAGCCCTATCATCGAACAAAATGAAATCGAACTGATAGCTGGCCGCGGCATCGTTGACGATCGTTTCTTTGACTGGAAAGACGACTACAAAGGACAAATCACCTTTTTCAACTCAGCTATCGTTGCGCAAGTTCGCGATTTTACCAAGCAGCCAGAGCTACCCGCCAGCACCTTTCGCCGCAATGTGATCACCACGGGCGTCGACCTTAACTGCCTAATCAGTAAAGAGTTTACCATCAACGGCATCCGTTTCCTCGCCACCGAGGAGTGCCGACCGTGCTACTGGATGGATAGCGCTACTGGCTGCGAGGGCACAGAGGAAATCCTCAAAGGTAATGGTGGACTGAGGTGTAAAATCCTCTCTAGTGGATCGTTTAAGTTAGGCTCAGCTAGTTTACAAATCACCAGCTAGATCAGGGTGAGATAGTTATCATTTTCTAATGAGTTAGAAAATATATCTACCAAATCTAAAAGAGTGCATTGCAAGGCGGCTAAATTTTGTTCATCATCACCAAAAGAACTACTTTTGGCTCTCTGATGACTAAAACACTCAAAACTTCTGCCTTCCTTATCCTGTGTTCAAACGCGTTGATCTCAGCAGATGATAACCAGCACTTTTCCCCAGACCGCCGCAATGCGCTGAGCGTATTTGAGGAAAATGGCGAGATTTACTATCAACTGGAGCGCGATGGCAAAGCGATTCTAGCCAAAAGTACCCTTGGTCTCCAGTGGGGTGATATCGCGCCAGTATGGAAAGTCGAGTCGATGAATACCAGCCACCACAATGCCACTTGGCAGCCAGTGTTTGGCAAACGGGAAAATATTGTCGACGACTATCAGGAGCTGCAGATCAACCTCAACCCAGCTGACGGCGGCAAAGTAGATCTCACAGTTATTTTCCGTGTCTACGATGAAGGCATAGCCTACCGCTATCACCTCACCTCTATCGATGGTGAAAACCCAAATAGCGAACTATCTATCACCCAAGACTTGAGCGAATTTCATTTTGCTATCGATGGCACTAGCTGGTCGTATAATGGCGAGCGCCCAAATGTAGGCCCTGAGACATTTAGCGAAATCGACGGTACCCGCCGGCTGCCCACCACCGTCAAATCTGAGCAAGGTTACTTTTCTATCACTGAAGCACAGCTGGTAAATTTCAGCTGGATGGACATCTTTAGCAAATCCAACAGCACGCATTTCTACTGTAAAATAGAGCCTTCCACAGTAACTCTACCATTTAGCACACCATGGCGAGTCCTCCTCACCAGCGATACTCCAGGTGGATTGATAGATGCCTCACTGGTAGAAAACCTCAACCCTCCCGCACCTAACGGTGAGTTCGAATGGGTGAAACCTGGCGTCACCTTCTGGGACTGGAGGACATGGGGGTACAAAACTGACGACGGCTTCGAGTACGGGCTCGATATGAAATCATGGAAAAGATTCATCGACTACGCCAGTGCCACTAACGTCCCCTACCTACTGCTAGACGCTAACTGGTACGGTAAAGAGTTTGACCCAAAATCAGATCCAACAACGAGCCGTGACCACCTAGTCTTCCAGAGTGACAATGGCCACATCGAGCGCAAGGATGCCCCAGCTGACTGGAAAGACCCTATCGATATCCCAGCATTGATCAAATATGGTAATGAGAAAAACGTCGGCATCTTCCTCTACATTAACGACAAAGCTCGCATCAACTACGACTTCGAAAATACGCTGAAAACCTACCAAGAGTGGGGCGCAGCTGGAATCAAATATGGATTCATGCGCGGCAAAGGCCGTCAGGACAAGGTCAACAAAACTAACCAAATCATCCAGCTTTGTGCGAAGTACAAGCTGATGTGTAACTTCCACGACAACCCAGTAATGCCTAGCGGCGATTACCGCACCTGGCCTAACTGCACCACTCGCGAGTACTGTCACGCACAGGCTGACGGCAAGCGCTCATTTAGCCCAACGACTTTCCACACCTCAATCTTTGTCAACATGCTCGGTGGGCCAATCGATATGAACAACGGCATGTTTGGCCTCACAGATGCACATACTGATAGACCGCGCGTTTTCCAGCCGATCCCATCAACTATCGTTGGTGAATGCGCTCGTACATTGATCGTATTCAGCGGACAAAGTATCATTCTCGATGCGCCTGAATCTTACGCCGAGCACCCAGAGCTGTTTGACTTCATCGCTAACCAATCACAACCATGGTTAGAGAGCCGCACGCTAGCTGGTGAAATCGGCGAATACGCAGTGATGATGCGCCGCAATAAAGATAACATTCTGCTAGCTGCTACAACTAACGAACAAGCTCGCGAGCTCAATGTTGATCTCAAATTCTTAAAAGCTGGCCAATGGACAGCCACCATCTTCCAAGACGCAGCTGACGCTCATTTTGAATCCAACAAAGAGGCCTACCAAAGCAAAACTTTACAAGTCAGCGCTGAGGATACTCTAGAGCTCAAACTTGCTCCTGGCGGCGGCGCCTGCGTGAAGTTTACGCAGAGCAAATAAACAATCAGCTGAAGCAACCCGCTCGTACATTAATGCGGGCGAGAAACCCCATCCTATTTAGCTCGCTGGGAAATTGGCGTCATTCGCCTTATCCAGCGAGTTCATTTTCTTGAAGCTTTAAGCTAGTTCTTTTTTCATATCTAACTCGAGCCATGGAATCCGCGCAGACTGTAGAGTTTGCTAGGACTTTCAGCTGGCTGGCCAGCTGAGGTGATAGGCTTTGCGCCTTGCTTGCGTTTCTTGCCAAATTTTTTGCGGTGAGTTCTGAATTGATTGTTGATAAAGGCTTTGCCGCCGATGGCGACGCCGTCGGTGAAGTATTTTATTTTGTGTCGTAGCAGCTCGGCGGGTGAGATTTTGCCCTCTCTAGCACGTTCATTTTCTAGCTGGGATTTGGCATTTTCATCAGTGACAGCTGCGTCTCCTATCAGCCAGAGTCGGTATCGATGGGCGTTTTTCTTCCAGCTAGTTTGCGCTACGCGCATCACCTCGCAGAGCCCGTAGCGACAGCGTTTGCTGCCAGCTAGCGCGGCGGCGTAACCACACCAGCGGTAGTCTTTTGGATCGCTAACGATGCACGCTCTAACTGGGTTCAGATCGATGTAGGCAGAGATGGCGTGCAGCGCGGTGAAATCTTCACCAGTTTCGTATTCTTCGGCTTTGTTAGTCGACTCAACCAGTACGCTTTTGTAACGGCCCATCCATAGCGCGCCGCGTCTACCGTGAGTTTTGTTATACCATCGGCTGTAGCGCTCTTTGAGTTCTTTAACGAATTTTTCTAAGTTACAAAAACGCTCTTTGTATTT